>NZ_VCMZ01000001.1:1323159-2646318 GCF_006352475.1 Acinetobacter pullicarnis | reverse complement strand
CGTTCAAATAACAGTACCCCAAGATCCGTTTCTAAGTTTTGGATTTGACGACTCAATGGTGGTTGCGCAATAAATAATTTTTCAGCAGCTTTGGTAAAGCTCTTTTCTTCTGCGACTGCAACGTAGTAGCGGAGGCGTCTCATATCCATACACTCTATACCTTTTCCATATACTAAAATGTTAATTTGATCTTAGACAGTCAATATCTATTCCGATAAGGTATATCAAGCCCGATATGAAAAGCAAGATTAAGCTGTGAACTTCGGGTTCTAGTTTCATTGTTTTCAAGCGCATCGCCATGAAAACTTGCACCAAGCAATGCAATACATACTCAAGGAGTCGAGTTATGCAATATATGCATCAGCATACATTAACTAAAATTTCGAATAGGTTGTACGGGGACATAGAAATCACGGGCTGCAGCGACGATTTCCTCAGCCTTGATTTCCTCGGCCTTGACGTACTGTTTTTTCAAACAAATTAAAACGACAGCCCTTGCTGGTTTAGAACTTTACCGCTTAAGCACTTGCTCAAAACCTCATGTAACCTAAATATCGCTACTTTGGATATTTCTGGGAACTTCCTTAAATTTAGAAAGCCGGAGAATGGAAATGCCACGCATTCCTGTGATGAATACTAGCCATCTTGATCGTATTGATGAATTACTTGTAGATGATTTTGAGTCGGGTGAATTTAAGCTACATCGTTCAGTATTTACTGACCAGACTTTATTTGATTTGGAAATGAAATACATTTTTGAAGGCAACTGGGTTTATTTAGCGCACGAAAGTCAGATTCCGAACAATAACGATTTTTACACCACACAGATTGGCCGCCAACCGATTATTATTGCGCGTAACCGCAATGGTGAACTTAATGCCATGATTAATGCATGTTCACATCGGGGTGCGCAACTTTGCCGTCATAAAAAAGGCAATAAAGCCACTTATACCTGCCCATTCCATGGTTGGACATTCAACAATTCGGGCAAGTTACTTAAAGTCAAAGACCCATCCGATGCAGGCTATTCAGACTGTTTTAACCAAGATGGTTCACATGATCTTAAAAAAGTAGCACGTTTTGAAAACTACAAAGGTTTTCTCTTTGGTAGCTTAAATCCAGATGTGCCGTCTTTACCTGAGTTTTTAGGTGAGACCACCAAAATTATCGACATGATTGTGGATCAATCTGAACAAGGCTTGGAAGTTTTACGTGGTTCTTCAACCTATACCTATGATGGGAATTGGAAGTTAACTGCGGAAAATGGCGCAGATGGTTATCACGTTTCTGCCGTGCATTGGAACTATGCAGCGACCACGCAACATCGCAAAGAAAAACAGCAAGAAAATGATAATGTTCGTGCCATGAGTGCAGGGGCATGGGGCAAACAAGGCGGTGGTTCATATGGCTTTGAACATGGTCATATGCTGCTGTGGACGCAATGGGCCAATCCTGAAGATCGTCCAAACTTTGTCAAAGCAGACGAGTTTACTGAGAAATTTGGTGCTCCAATGTCAAAGTGGATGATCGAACGTTCACGTAATCTGTGCCTCTATCCAAACGTTTATTTAATGGACCAATTCGGTTCACAAATTCGTGTGCTGCGTCCAATTTCGGTTAATAAAACCGAAGTGACGATTTACTGTATCGCACCGATTGGTGAGTCAGCCGAATCACGTGCCCGCCGTATTCGCCAATATGAAGATTTCTTTAATGCGTCTGGCATGGCAACGCCAGACGATCTGGAAGAATTCCGCTCATGCCAAGCGGGTTATGCCGGAATTGAACTGGAATGGAATGACATGAGTCGTGGTGCAAAACATTGGGTTCAAGGTCCTGATGCTGCAGCTGATGAAATTGGCTTAATTCCTAAACTCTCAGGAATTAAAACGGAAGATGAAGGCTTATATGTTGCACAGCATCAATATTGGCTCGACATGATGAAAACAGCGATTCAAAAGGAAAAACAATTGGCTGAGTGCGCTGAGTTAAATGCAGCAGCAGCGGGAGAGGCAGTGTGAATACGATTGTAAATTTAGAAAAAGTCACTTTAGAAAATATTAGCCAATTTTTATATCGTGAAGCTCGTTGTTTAGATGATGAAAAATGGGATGAATGGTTGGCATGTTATGCAGCGACGGCATCTTTCTGGATGCCTGCTTGGGATGATGATGATCGTTTAACGGAAGATCCACAGGCTGAAATCTCGCTGATTTATTATCCCGATCGCCAAGGTCTTGAAGACCGGGTGTTCCGGATTAAAACCGAACGTTCTTCGGCCACCATGCCAGACACGCGTACCAGCCATAATATTAGTAATGTTGAAATGATCTCGCGTGATGGCGACAAAGTGGTGGTGCGTTTTAATTGGCATACCCTCAGTTTCCGCTATAAAACCAGCTATAGCTATTTTGGCATGTCGCGTTATGAAATTGATTTCTCAGGTGAAAAGCCGCAGATCTTAAGCAAATATGTGGTGTTAAAAAATGACTATATCAATCAAGTGATTGATATTTACCACCTTTAATCATTTATCCAAGCAACCCATCCGAATTTTCAGCCAAATATAAATTGGCTGAAAAGGATACGTTTTAAAGATTTTTATAGGATTCTCAGCCATGTCAAGCCACAACATTGCACTTCAATTTGAAGATGGCGTTACTCGTTTTATTGCTGTCGCTCAAGGTGAAACTTTATCTGATGCAGCCTATCGCCAAAAAATTAATATCCCACTGGATTGTCGTGATGGTGCATGTGGAACTTGTCGTGCATTTTGTGCTTCAGGTTCTTTTGATATGCCTGAAGAAACCTATATCGAAGATGCTTTAACTCCTGAAGAAGCTGCTCAAGGCTATATTTTGGCATGCCAATGTCGCCCAAGTTCCGATGCGGTTTTTCAAATTCAAGCCTCATCGGCACTGTGTAAAACTGAAATTCATACATTTCAAGGCAGCTTATCCGCAGTTGAACACCTCTCTGAATCAAGTATTTGCTTTGATATTCAATTAGATGAAGATCAGCCGGATATTCATTTCCTTGCGGGACAGTATGTTAATGTAACGCTACCGAATACCACAGAAACCCGTTCATATTCATTTAGTTCGAAGCCTGGCGAGCGTCTAACCAGTTTTGTGGTACGGAATGTACCGAATGGCAAGATGAGTGCATTTTTAAGCACTGATTTTCAGTTGGGCCAAAAAATGTCATTTAGCGGTCCCTATGGCAGTTTTTATTTGCGTGATGTGCAGCGTCCCGTATTAATGCTGGCCGGTGGAACTGGGATTGCACCATTCATGTCGATGTTAAAAGTGCTTGAAGAAAAAGGATCTGCATATCCAATTCGCTTAGTCTTTGGTGTAACCAACGATTTTGATTTGGTGAGATTGGAACAACTCGATGCATTACAAGTAAAATTACCGTGGTTTGAATATCGGACTGTGGTGGCACACCCAGAATCGACACATACACGTAAAGGTTATGTGACTGGTCATATTGAAAATGATTGGTTAAATGGCGGTGATGTCGATGTTTATCTGTGTGGGCCTGTACCGATGGTTGAAGCCGTTCGTGGCTGGTTAGACAAAGAAGGGGTGCAGCCAAGTAACTTCTTATTTGAAAAATTCTCTGCGAATTAATCATTAAATTTAAGGGAATGAATAATGATCAATAAAAGATTCACCAACAAAGTGGTGATTGTCACTGGTGCTGCTCAAGGTATTGGCCGAGGGGTAGCACTACAAATTGCAGCGGAAGGTGCACAAGTGGTGATGGCTGATCTTTCACCGTATGTAGAAGAGGTCTTAGCCGAAATCATCGCAGCCGGTAATGATGCAATCACCATCAGTGCAAATTTAGAAACCTTTGCGGGTGCAGAAGCAGTTGTTGCCAAAGCAATCGAACACTATGGTCGTATTGATGTGCTGATCAATAATGTCGGTGGGGCGATTTGGATGAAACCTTTTGAGCAATTCTCTGAACAAGAGATTATCAAAGAAGTCAATCGTTCATTGTTTCCAACGTTGTGGTGCTGTCGTGCGGTATTGCCAGAAATGATTAAAAATCAAAAAGGTACGATTGTGAATGTGTCATCCATTGCGACACGTGGGATTAATAGGGTGCCATATTCTGCTTCTAAAGGTGGGGTCAATAGCCTGACGGCATCACTTGCCTTTGAGCATGCCAAAGATGGTATTCGTGTGAATGCGATTGCTACAGGTGGCACCGAAGCACCACCGCGCAAAGTACCACGTAATG
This sequence comes from Acinetobacter pullicarnis, assembly GCF_006352475.1. Lineage (NCBI taxonomy): Bacteria > Pseudomonadati > Pseudomonadota > Gammaproteobacteria > Moraxellales > Moraxellaceae > Acinetobacter > Acinetobacter pullicarnis. Next base: position 2,642,064 of record NZ_VCMZ01000001.1, on the reverse strand, counting down.
CTGAGCAACTATCTGAAAATGAAAAACAATGGATGCAACAAGTGGTTGATCAAACGCTTGATCGCAGCTTTTTAGGGCGTTATGGCAGTATTCAAGAACAAGTGAATGCGATTTTATTCCTTGCTTCTGATGACTCTTCTTATATTACAGGGACGGTTGTGCCTGTTGGTGGAGGAGATCAGGGCTAAATCTGATTTTTTCCAAGTCAAAAGGAACATTGAATTGCAAGCAAGGAGGCACTCGCACAATGGCAAATCTGGTTCAAACCCTAAAACATGACTGGTCAATTTCGGCTACTGTGGCTGGATTTCTAGCTGTTTTAATCTCTTATTCCGGACCTTTAGTCATCTTCTTTCAAGCTGCCCAGCAAGCACAGGTTTCACCTGCCATGATGATTTCATGGATTTGGGGGATCTCGATTGGTGCTGCTGTTGCCGGGATTTATCTGTCAATCAAGTTTAAAGTGCCAGTTGTCACAGCATGGTCTGCACCAGGAACAGCACTACTGGTGACATTATTTCCAGATATCTCATTAAATGAAGCGGTTGCAGCCTATATCACCTCCGCGGTGGTAATTTTTGTGATTGGTATTACGGGCTATTTTGACAAACTGTTGAAACTGATTCCGCAAGCGATTGCTGCTGGGATGATGGCTGGGATTCTATTTCAATTCGGTATTGCGTTATTTGTTGCCAGTGACACTATGCCAATGATTGTCTTTGGCATGTTGATCGTGTTCCTGTTAGCAAAGCGCTTTAGTCCGCGCTATACCATGGTTTGGGTGCTCATTTCCGGCATTGTACTGAGCCTGATTATGGGCAAAATGAATCCAGTTGAAATGAACTTTAGCTTGGCAATCCCACAGTTTATTCGCCCAGTCTGGACATGGAATGCGGTTTTAAATTTGGCATTACCACTTACCCTCGTGAGTTTGTCGGGGCAGTTCTTACCCGGTATGGCAATGATGAAAGTGAGTGGTTATGACGTGCCAGCCAAGCCGATTATTGGTGTAACCAGTATTGTTTCACTTGTTGTTGCTTGTGTGGGAGGCATTACCATTGTATTGGCTTCGATTACAGCAGCTTTATGCATGGGCAAAGATGCACATGAACTCAGAGAAAAACGCTATATTGCAGGAATTGCCAATGGGATTTTTTATATTCTCGGTGGTCTATTTGCGGGCAGTATTGTGATGATGTTTAGTTTACTTCCCAAAGAATTGGTTGCAGCGCTTGCTGGCTTAGCATTGCTTGGTGCAATAGGCAGTAATATCTCTATGGCAATGTACAACGAATCGCAGCGTGATGCCGCCTTGATTACCTTTTTAGTGACTGCTTCAGGGATGCATTTTCTAGGGTTGAGTTCGGTGTTTTGGGGAATTTGTATTGGCTTAATCGCACATTTTATTTTAAAGAAGCCAGAACCGATTGCAGCAGCAACATAGCTTGTGGTAATCATTGCAACGATTTGTCTAGCAATGAAAATGCACACTGTCATTTGCGCTAAATTCGACATGGATCACGGATAGCATCTGATCGAATGTGGATTATTATTCGGTTTTGATTGAGGCCAGATTTCAGTATTTAAAATCAACTATTTTTTGGAAAGGGCTGCTTAGACAGCCTTTTAAGCATGCCTAGAAGGTATGTATTGCTTAACTTTTCTTCGATTTTAGCTTGGTACGCTTGGTGATAGCCGCTCAGTACTGGCTGAGCTGATTGATATTTCTTTTGTCAAAATACAAAAGATGGATTTAAATTGAATCGATTAATAAAGATATTTAGACTTTATAGTCTTTTGATTTTAGTGGTTTATATTGAATATTTAAAAAGAATACTTAAGGCCATGCGATTGAAAATAGTGTGATTCAAGCCGATTTAAACTTGAGTTGAATCTTTAGCACCTGAAAAATAAAAACAACCGAAACGGTATAACAATAGATTGAATCAGTTTTGGACATTAGCAAGAGAATCCCGCATTGTCTGCCATAGTTTATGGACTAATTCACAAGCAGGAGGCTTATCGTGGATAGTAACAAATTAAATATAAATACAGTCGTAGATAAGGCTAAATTCACTCCATTCCATTGGGGGGTATTGATTTGGTGTTTACTTATTATTGTTTTTGACGGCTACGATTTAGTAATTTATGGTGTCGCTTTACCATTGCTCATGCAGGAATGGGGCTTAACGGCAGTACAAGCAGGTTTACTCGCCAGTACTGCGTTATTTGGGATGATGTTTGGTGCAATGTGTTTTGGAACACTCTCAGATAAACTTGGCCGAAAAAAAACCATTATGATTTGTGTGGCTATTTTTAGTGGTTTTACCGTATTGGGGGCATTTTCCAGTTCGCCAACAGAATTTGGTGTTTTACGCTTTTTGGCTGGTTTGGGTATTGGTGGGGTCATGCCAAATGTGGTTGCACTGATGACCGAATATGCGCCTAAAAAAATACGCAGTACTTTGGTTGCATTGATGTTTAGTGGTTATGCCATTGGTGGGATGACATCAGCACTGTTGGGGGCCTGGTTGGTTGCAGATTATGGTTGGAAAATCATGTTCTATATCGCAGGTTTTCCATTGCTGGCACTGCCTTTAATTTGGAAATATTTACCCGAATCACTGATGTTTCTTACCCAGAAGGGGGAAACTGAAAAAGTCCGTGAAATTGTACAAAAAATTGCGCCCGAACAGCAAATTAGCCTAGACACAAGATTTGTTTTAAATGAAGCGACTGCAGGCGATGAAGCGCCATTACGTGCCTTATTCCAACAGGGGCGCACATTTAGTACATTAATGTTTTGGCTCGCTTTCTTTATGTGCCTGTTGATGGTTTATGCCTTGGGTAGTTGGTTGCCGAAGTTAATGATACAGGCAGGTTACTCACTTGGTGCTAGTATGATGTTCTTGTTTGCATTGAACATTGGTGGAATGGTGGGGGCAATTGGTGGGGGGGTATTGGCAGATCGCTTTCACTTAAAACCTGTACTGAGTATTATGTTTGCAGTCGGTGCACTGGCGTTAATTTTACTGGGTTTTAATAGCCCGCAGGCTGTGCTATATACCTTAATCGCCGTGGCAGGTGCAGCAACCATTGGATCACAAATTCTACTGTATACCTTTGTTGCACAATTTTATCCAGCTGCAGTTCGTTCAACCGGCATGGGATGGGCTTCGGGGATTGGGCGTATTGGTGCAATTGTCGGTCCAGTGTTGACGGGTGCTTTATTAACGTTTGAGTTACCACATCAAATGAATTTTATGGCGATTGCCATTCCTGGGATTATTGCAGCAGTTGCGATTTTCTTGGTACGCCTCAGCGTATCCGTAGAAGGTACAAAACAACGCTCGAAGTTATTGGATGCACAGCAAGCCACCGCTGAAAAAACCGTGATCAATTAAATCAAGTACAGTCTAAAAAGCAATTGAGTATCTGCTCAATTGCTTTTTTTTTTGAGTGTGATTAGGGCTGCTGGATTTGTTGAAGTGCAGCTAGATCAAAGGTGATCGCTGAATATTCTTTTTGAATTTTATTCATATAAAATACATGCTGCTTGTCTTTTGACCATGGGCCATCGAGATGCGTCCAAGATGCAATATCGACCCGCGGGAGTTTGCGCTCCAAATAATAAATATGCACATCATCCGTTGAGAAGTGAGCGCTTAGCATTCGCCATGAGTGAGCAGTGACGCGTTGCAAAGCTTTTCCATCACAATAAATCTGTTCTTCATCACTGGCATACAGCGTATTGTCTGTGAACACTTCGAGCCGTTGGCTATGCGTGCAAGTTTTCATAAGCCGCCCCCAATACCATGCCGCATTTTGATCTGCGGCATAACCATGACCAAGATCACGGAAGCTTTGAGGATCAGCATTTTGAACGGCTTTGAGTGAGGTCTCATGTTCAAGATATACTTGATGTTGATCAACCCAATATTGATCTCGTCTAGCAAAGCTATTGCGGTCAATTTCGCTCATGCGTGTCCAAGCATGATAAATACTCGAAGCATCACGGGCGATAAAAAGACTATTCTCTAAATGTTCATCCAGATAAATTTCAAAGCTTGCTGCATCGGCAGCACGTAGTTTACGTCCCTGATGCCAAACCTTCCCATCACGGATTGCCCAAAACTCGATTGCATAAACACCAATGACTTTTTGTTCAGGGAAGTCACTGAGTTTTTTCCAAGGCATGCGCTTCTTCTCTAAATATTGAGGATCACCAAGAGTATAGGCGATTTAATAGCTGAGAATCTGATCTTATGCATTATCTTAAAATACGTTTATCGACGTGTTGAATCTTGGTTTTTCCACAAAAGGCCATACTCAAATCAAGCTCTTTGTAGAGAATCTCAAGCACGCGATGCACACCTGCTTCACCATAAGCACCTAGACCATAAATAAAAGCACGACCAATGAGACAACCTTTTGCACCTAAAGCCATGGCTTTAAGCACATCTTGCCCGCTGCGAATACCACCGTCGATATACACTTCGGTTTGTTCACCCACCGCCAAGACGATTTCTTCAAGTACGGAAATGGTGGAGGGGGCACTATCTAATTGACGACCACCATGATTGGAAACCACAATCGCATCGGCACCAGCCTGAACAGCGAGGCGGGCATCATCCACTTCCATAATGCCTTTAATGATGAGCTTGCCACCCCATTGCTGTTTCACCCAAGCCACATCATCCCAACTTAGTTGCAAATCAAATTGTTCGGTGGTCCATGAGGAGAGCGAGCTGGTATTTGAAATGCCATCAACATGCCCCACGATATTGCCAAAGCTACGACGTTTTGTGCCTAACATGCCAAGGCACCACTGCGGTTTGGTGCCCATATTTAAAATATTACGAATGGTAAGGCGCGGGGGAGCAGATAAACCATTTTTAATGTCTTTATGGCGTTGCCCCATAATTTGTAAATCAGCGGTCAAAACTAAGGCACTACATTTGGCTTTTTTGGCACGTTCGATCAGTCGTTGCATAAACACACGATCACGCATCATATAAAGCTGAAACCAAAATGGTTGCGTGGTTGCCGCTGCGACATCTTCAATTGAGCAAATGCTCATGGTCGACATAATATAAGGAATACCAAATTTTTCTGCGGCCTTGGCAGCGAGAATTTCACCATCTGCATGTTGCATTCCAATCAGACCCGTCGGTGCTAAGGCAACGGGCATATGCACTGGTTGACCGATCATCTCTGTTGCCAAAGAACGGTTATCCATATTGACCAAGACTTTTTGTCGAAACTTATATTGCTTAAAATCTTCGCTGTTTTGATGCCAAGTTTGTTCAGTCCATGCACCTGAATCACAATAATCCACAAACATTTTGGGTACTTTGCGATAATAAACTTCACGCATATCTGCAATACAGGTAATGCGTTGTAAATCACTCATAATGGTTCCTTGATCGATGATCTGAAATGCTTTGGCTGTGTCGATAGATTTAGTGTTGTTGTTTTTGTATAAAGTATCTATATGTTTTATATCATAAAATAAATGATTCTGAAATAACATATCTCGATAAAGAAGCGCCGTGGTTTTGGGCTGTAGATTCCGTCTAAGAAGAAAAAGCTGGAAAGAGCTGTGCTGCGCTGCGCATAGAGACATTTTGGAAGAAGGCTGCTAAGGAAAAGACTGAAGATTAACGCAAAGGATAAACAGTTGCTTTATGCTATCGAGGTAGATTGAAAATTTTAGTAGAATATTGATAAAAATCAATTACTAGTTTATTAATATGACAAATGTTTCTCAAATTTTAACGCCTTTCCCTAGCATTAAGTTGAATGAGCTGAATGAAATGCTAGATTCAAGACTTAAAAGTTTTATAGATGCGCATCTAATCCAGAAAGAGAATGGACTGATTATTAAGGGATATCTTGTTAAGCTAGAGAAAACGCTTGAGCGCTCAAGGTATGCAAAGGTTTATGATCTCGTCCTAGAAGATGACACTGGAAAAATTGAAGTCGAAATCTCAAAAACGCTTTTAGAAAAATATTCATCAGGACAATATGTGGAATTATTTGGCTATCCAAAATTCAACTTTTATAATAATCAATGTAATAAAAGATTTGTCGCATATACAATTCACCAGCATGAAGCGCCAGCAGAAATTGAAACTTTCCAAAGTGTGACTGACCTTTCAAGCAGCTTTAAAAAATATAAACCAAAGAAAAATTTATTTCCATACTCGGCAAAAATTTCGATTGCATTGATTTACTCATCAGCCAGTGCAGTAAAGGTTAATAATGATTTCTATCAACAGCTTACTGATCAAAGTCGTTTGGAGTTTACCGAATTACCGGTCAGTTTATCTAATCTTAATAATTTGACTGAAGTATTAAATAAGGCTAAGAATTTTGATGTCATCGTGCTCATCCGTGGAGGAGGAGATCCCTCCGTTTTTGAAATATTTGATAATCCGCGTATTGTTGAAGCATTTAATGCGCTAAATGGCTATAGAATTGTTGGCTTAGGTCATAATACAGATCTCTCTATTATTGATTATTTAGCGGATTACTCTGGCGTAAGCCCAACAGAAGCGGGTGTGCATCTACGGGATATTTTAGTTTATTACACTGAAATAAATAAGGCGTTTGAAGAGGCAAATAAGCACATCGCCCATTTAAAGCATAGGGTCGCTGAAGGCTCAAAAAAGATTACACGACTTGAAGTTGATCTCGAACGTCAACCGAATGAAACGGTGCAAAGACAACTGCAAAGTAACTTTGATCGGGTTCAAGTGGAATTAAGCAATAAAACTGAAGCGTATAAAAAGCTAATGTATTTATCCCTCGGCATTATCGTTGTGTTGCTTTTTATGCTTTTTTTAAAATAGGAGCTTAAAGAAGAGGCAGCAACTTGCACTCAAGAATTGTATTACAGGGGTTGTGCAAATGAGTATTTAGGCATAGGCGACGCGCGCGATGTAATAGAAAACTGATGTGATATGAGTTTAATCGTTAAAAAACACCTTTCCAATCCGACACGCAAAGCTTTGTTTGAGTGTCGGAGGTATGGCCATTTTATGCAGAATTATTTAACGACCTAAGTCTGATTCAGAAAGATTGTCTGGTGTCATCAGGGCTTGCGCAATATAAAGTTTCACCAGTCGTTCACGTGAGCCAATCGACTTTTGATAATAGGTTGAATTTAATAATAAAGATGCGCCATGCGTGACGGTCCAGACATAGGATAAATAATCACGAATCGACATTTTACTGTTAACTGATTTTAGATATTCATCTGTGCTGTCTTTTATTTCTATAATCCGTGCTTCACGTACGGTATAAAGTTCTTCGAATAGCGATTTTAAAGTGCGTTCATTGTTGGTCAGGCGTTCTTCAATCACATGTAATAATATGGTGCGATTAGAATTAAGCATGTTGTACAGCATATATTGTGCGACATAGGTCTTAATATTATTTTTATATTTAATCGAAATATCGAGTAAGCGCTTTTCATTTAAAATAATGAGTTCTAAATACAGCTGATTTTTACTTTTAAAATGTTTGTAAATCGTGCCTTTAGCAATATCGAGCTCATGTGCCAATTCACCAAGCGTGATGTCTTGGTTATTTTCAAGCAATAGCCGTTCAGCCATCTCTAAGATTTTTTCTTTACGTAAAATAAAATTTTGTTGGCGTACAGACAGCATCTTATTTACCTAAAGCCATAGAATCAAAGCACTTTACCATATTAAAGGATTCTTGCATTAAATGTTATGGAACTAAAGTCGTGTTATTGCCTAAAAAACAAGCAAACAATTCAATGCATTATTCTTTAAAAATCACAACTGTATATTAATGTCAACAAGAGTGAACCAGAGAGGTCAATAATGCGTAATTTGATTTTAAAATCGAATGGAATTGTTTATTGTCATCGGCATCAAATACTGGTGTTTAAACGATTGGGTTCTCATTTTAAGCACTTTTATATTCACCCAGTATTGATATTTATTGCTGATTAATCTTGTTATTTGATTGGCAAAAAAATCATATTTCTAATGACATTCTTTTTGAAAATGGCAGATAAATGATTTGTCATGGATACACTCGAGGATACAAATATGCCGATCTATAATGCACCATTAAAAGACATGGAATTTATTTTAAATGACGTGTTTAAAGCGGATGAGTTCTGGCAAAGTAATCAGAAACTTGAACATGTAGACATGGCAACCGCCAATGCTATTTTAGAAGAAATGGCCAAGTTTTCAAAAAATGTCATCTTGGATTTAAATCGTAGCGGTGATGAAGAAGGCGCACATTTTGACAATGGTCAAGTGACAACGCCACAAGGTTTTAAACAAGCCTTTGAACAATATGGTCAAGGTGGTTGGATCGGTTTAGGCGCTGATGAAGCGTGGGGCGGTCAAAACATGCCGAAAATGCTGACCGTACTAACTGATGAAATGATTTTTGCGACAAACCCATCCTTTATGTTGTATCCATTGCTGTCTGTTGGTGCAGGAATGGCATTAAGCAACTGCGCATCTGAACAACAAAAACAAACTTATTTGCCGAAGATTTATTCTGGTGAATGGGCAGGCACCATGTGCTTGACTGAGCCACATGCAGGTACAGATTTAGGTCTGATTCATAGTAAAGCAGAACCTAATGCTGATGGTTCGTACAACATTAGTGGTACCAAAATCTTTATCACCGGTGGTGAGCATGATCTTGCTGAAAACATCATCCATTTAGTTCTCGCGAAAACCCCGAATGCACCTGCAGGTTCACGTGGTATTTCTTTGTTTATCGTACCGAAATTCTTAGTGAATGCCGATGGTTCTGTTGGCGAGCGTAATCACGTTGCAGCCGGTTCAATTGAACATAAGATGGGCATTAAAGGTTCAGCAACTTGTGTCATGAACTTTGATGCAGCCAAAGGTTTCTTGGTGGGTGAAGAAAACCGCGGACTTGCAGCGATGTTTGTAATGATGAACTACGAACGTTTATCGATGGGTATTCAAGGGATTGGCGCATCTGAGTTCGCCTATCAAAATGCAGCACAATATGCGACAGATCGTTTACAAGGTCGCAGTGCAACCGGTGCAAAAAATCCAAGTAAAGCAGCAGACAGCATTTTAGTTCATGGTGATGTGCGTCGTATGTTACTAAACGGCCGTGCGAACAATGAAGCATCACGTGCTTTTGCAGTGTATGTGGCGCAGCAACTTGATATTACTAAATTCTCTGTAGACCCTGCTGTGGTACAGCAAGCCGATGATCGTGTGGCATTACTGACCCCAGTCGCCAAAGCCTTCCTCACCGATACTGCATTTAATGCGGTACTTGATGCGCAAATGTGTTTTGGTGGTCACGGTTATATTCGTGAGTGGGGCATGGAACAATGTGTACGTGACTTACGTATTGCACAAATCTATGAGGGTACCAACGGTGTTCAAGCACAGGATTTAATTGGTCGTAAAGTCATTAAAAACAATGGCGCTATGATTTTGAGTTATGTGGCTGAAATCCGTCAATTCACACAAGCATTAAATGACAGCTTGATTATCAAAGCTGCAACTTTGCAGGCTTGTGATGAGGTTGAGCAAATTACGCAGTTTATTTTAGAACAAGCACAAAGTAAGCCAGATTTTGCTAATGGTGTGGCAGTTGACTACTTACAAGCAGTGGGCTTACTCAGCTTTGCTTATATGTTTGCACGTATGAGTCAAGCTGCAAGTGAAAAAACCGAAGACTTCTATCAAAACAAATTGGTCTTGGCTGAGTTCTTTGTGGCGAAAGTCTTACCTAAATTGGCGATGCATGTGCAACAAATCAAAGCTGGATCTGATTTGATGATGCAATTGTCTGATGCGTATTTTACGGCTCAATCGTAAGAAATCTCAGTCTTGCAGTATAGATGACTCATTTTTGTTTAAGAGAAATCTCCCCCGAACCCCCTCTTTTCCAAAGAGGGGGACTCCAGTGTGATGTGACATAAGACTCCTCCCTTTTTCAAAGGTGAGTAGCACTGCTACGCAAGGGAGGGATTTATGCTCCTCTCTCTAGAAGGACTATGTTTAGGCATGAAGGAAACATGCCTAACAATGGAATGCTTTAAACAACACCCTGCAATCACATGCAGGGTATTCACCATTTTGGCACTGTTGTTTAACCATATTGTTTAATGGTTTTTAAAAATATTTGAGAATTTTAAGATGAATAATGATTTAACGCGTATTCGACGCAGCGCCTTACATGACAAAATTATGCCTGCAGCAGAGGCTGTTAAATTAATAAAAGACGGCATGGTTGTCGGTATGAGTGGCTTTGGTGGCGGTGGTGAAGCGAAAACCGTTCCTTTGGCATTGGCTGAACATGCCAAGACCCATCCACTGCAAATTACCTTTGCGACCGGTGCTAGCTTAGGCAATGGGATTGATAAAAAATTATGTGAAGCCAACGTCATTGCACGTCGCTTACCTTATCAATCAGATGCGACATTACGTAAGGCGATTAATGCTGGCGATGTGATGTTTACCGATCAACATTTGTCAGAAACCGCAGAACAAATGCGCCACCATACGATCGCGCAACCGAGTATCGCGATTATTGCTGCGACCGCGATTACAGAAGATGGGCACATCATCCCAACGGGTTCGGTGGGGAATTCTGCTGCTTTTGCAGAAATGGCAGATCAAATTATTGTTGAAATCGACCAAAGTATTCACCCTTCCTTTGAAGGTGCGCACGATATTTACGTACCCAAAGCACGACCAAATCGTGAGCCAGTCCCATTGATTCATGTGGATGATCGGATTGGAACGCACGGTATTGTGGTCAATCCTGAGAAAATTACTGCAATTGTTTTTAATGACATTCCTGATCGTGCAGCGTCAATGGCAGACCCAGATGAGGAAACGCTGGCGATTGCGAAAAACTTAATTAAGTTCTTTGAAAATGAAGTCGCAGTTGGGCGTTTACCTGAAAACCTCGGCCCATTACAGTCTGGCGTTGGCTCAATTGCCAATGCGGTTTTTGCGGGCTTTGAACATTCAAGCTTTAAAAATTTAGAGATGTATTCTGAAGTTTTACAAGACTGTACCTTCCAGTTAATCGACTCTGGCAAAATGATCTTTGCTTCAGGTAGTTCGATGACGCTTGATACCAGCGCTGAACGCGTGATGAATAATTTTGAGCTTTATAAAGATAAAGTGGTGTTACGCCCCCAAGAGATTTCCAATAACCCTGAGCTTATTCGTCGTTTAGGTATTATTGCGATTAATACTGCGATTGAGTTTGATATTTACGGTAACGTGAATTCAACCCATGTCACCGGCAGTAAGATGATGAATGGGATTGGTGGTTCGGGAGACTACGCACGTCATGCACATTTGGCTGTTTTTGTGACCAAATCGATTGCCAAAGATGGCGCGATTTCTTCTGTAGTCCCTATGGTCAGCCATGTTGATCACAATGAACACGACATCGACATCTTGGTAACAGAACAAGGGGTTGCGGACTTACGTGGCTTGGCACCAAGAGAACGTGCATTACAAATTATTGAGCATTGTGCGCATCCATCTTATCAACCATTGTTACGTGATTATTTCGAAAGAGCCTGTGCCAAAGGTGGACATACCCCGCATTTGTTAAATGAAGCATTGTCTTGGCATGCTAACTTTGAAGAAACGGGTCATATGCAGGCTTAATAAATCCTGTTTTACAACACAACAAGCCGCTAAGACTCAGTCATAGCGGCTTTTTTTCTATTCGCGAGCAAAATCTGGATTAACTTAATGTACGTGCTGCATCCAGTACTGCGTGTAGTACCTTATCTTTGTCGATATCGCCAATATTGGTTATGCCAATCGCCATGTGACGATGGGTAATCGGAACGAATAAACCAACCACCCCCGCTTGTAATGCACCTTCTGAATAGGCATAGCCGAGTTGTCTTGCCGTGTGTACTGCGGCACTGTCTTGTTCCTGACTTGGAAACGTCGATGCGAGTGCGATGCCACTGGCTGCAAGACCAAGTGCATGTCGTGAACCCAGTTCATAATTAATCTTTAAATAGGTCGCTCCAGCCGAAGCCGTTTTAATCACCACACAATCGCTGCCTTCTGCAATCACCAAGCAAGCACTGGCTTGGGTCTGCATCGAGAGTTCATTTAAGACCTGTTGTGCCGATGCCGGAATCGTTCTTTCAAAGCACTGATATAGATCGATTACTTTACTACTCAGTTCGAGGTGCTGCTGTTCATTGCTTTTGATATAGCCCAAATGGCTTAGCGTGCGGGTAATCCGGTAGGCAATGGTGCGATTAATTCCAAGCTGTTCGGCAAGTTGTGCCACATTGATTTGGCCATGTTTTTTTGCAATCAATTCTAAGGCATGCATGCCGCGCTCTAATGTTTGTAATGTTTCCACAGTTTTTCCCTATTCCGACATTCACCAACTGCATTGGTCATGGCAGAGTTTACCGATTCTTCAATTAAAAGTATTTGCAAAATCATAGTTTATTTATTTGACAAAAGAAGAGTGGGTTATTTATGATGATTACTATATTAGAACATAGTGTTCGATAATAGAACAAGGACGGTTCAGTAATGAATACACCAGTAACGCCAGCGGGACAATGCCCATTTCATGCGCAGCTTAAGGAAAAAGGCGAAAATTTTGATATGTTTGGTGCTGCCTATCAAACTGATCCTGCTGAAGCTTTAAAAGAATTTAGAGAGCAACTACCGATTTTCTATTCAGAAGCGATGGGGCATTGGATTGTAACGCGCTACGAAGATGTTAAAGCCGTGTTCAGAGATCCGATTGTTTTTTCTGCTTATAATGCTTTGGAAAAACTGACTCCATCTTGTCCTGAATCGATCAAGATTCTTGAAAAATACCAATACGGTATGAACCGTACCTTGGTCAATGAAGTTGAACCAGTACATATGGAACGCCGCCGTGTTTTGATGGATGCGTTCACCCCACAAAATTTAGAAGTACATCAAAGCTTTGTAAAAGACTTAGTCAAAGAGAAAGTTGATGGCTTTATTCATAAAGGCCAAGCTGATTTAGTTCAAGAAATGCTTTGGGAAGTGCCGCTTACGGTTGCACTGCATTTCTTGGGCATTCCTGAAGAGGATATGCAAGAGCTACGCAAGTTTGCTGTGGCACATACGGTTAATACTTGGGGTAAACCAACTTTAGAGGAACAACGGGTTGTTGCTGAAGGCGTTGGACAGTTTTGGCAATATTCTGGGCAAGTGCTAGAAAGAATGAAAACCAATCCAGAAGGTGAAGGCTGGATGTATGACATGATTGCAAAAAATCGCCTCATGCCAGACGTGGTGACTGACAACTATTTACACTCCATGTTGATGGCAATCATGGTGGCTGCGCATGAAACCACTGCGTTGGCTTCAGTCAATGCCTTGAAGTTATTACTTGCTGATCGTTCGATTTGGAAAAAAATCTGTGACAATCCTAAATTGATTCCCGGTGCAGTGGAGGAGTGTTTACGCCATTCGGGTTCAATTGTGTCTTGGCGTCGTCAAGCCACTGAAGATGTGGTGGTGAATGGCACTCAGTTTAAAAAAGGCGATAAATTATTTGTGGTGATGGCTTCTGCTAACCACGATGAAGACCATTTTGAAAATGCCGATACACTGGATATTTACCGTGACAATGCCATTGAGCATCTGACCTTTGGTTATGGCGCACATCAGTGTATGGGTAAAAATATTGGCCGCATGGAAATCTGTGTATTCATTGAGGAATTGGCACGCCGTATTCCCGATCTAAGGTTATCTGAGCAAGATTTTAGTTATCTTCCGAATACCTCTTTTCATGGTCCAGAAGCACTTTGGGTGGAATGGCCGATTCAGCCTGAACCTAAAGATCAGCGTATTGTGACTTTTCCAATTGGCGCTCCCGATACCAAAGCCATGACCCGTACTGTGACGGTGCAAAAAATTCAACTGGAAGCAGAAGACGTATTGCGGCTTGAGCTGGCTGGATTGGATGGGGAGCAATTACCTAAATGGAGCCCCGGTGCACATATTGAATTAGTCTTGGCCAATGGTATGAGTCGTAAATATTCATTGTGTGGTACTGAGCAAGATGATTTTTATACTTTGGCGATTAAACATGAGCCACAAGGCCGTGGTGGATCGGCATGGATTCATCGTGATTTAAAAGCCAATGATGTGATTCAAATCAAAGGGCCGAAAAACTTTTTTAAACTTAATCTTAAAGCACCAACACATTTATTGATCGCTGGCGGCATTGGTATTACGCCAATCTTGACCATGGCCAATCGTCTACGGGCACAAGGCAAAAGCTATCGTCTGATTTATATGGCACGTCACCGCGAACAGATGGCATTGCTCGATGAAGTATTGGCGCATGGTGATGCTGCCGAATTGTTTATTTCAACTGAAGGCAAAAAAGTTGATTTAAAACAATTGTTATCGCAACAGGCAGCAGAGACACAGGTTTGTGCTTGTGGTTCAGAAGCGCTGTTGGATAGTTTGGCAGAATATGCTGAAGTGTTCCCACATTTAGAAATCACCATGGAGCATTTTGGTTCAGGCAGCAACAGTATGATTCGCCCGGATGATCAAGCCTTTGAAGTGGAACTAGTCGATAGTGGATTGAGCTTTACAGTAGCAGCCGATCAGACCTTACTCGACTGTCTGTTAGAAAAAGGTTTTGATGTCAGCCATGACTGCGGTGAAGGCTTATGTGGTAGCTGTCAGGTCGGTACCTCATGTGGTGAAATTGATCACAGAGATAAAGTATTGACCAAGTCTGAACGAGAAAGCATGTCCTCAATTATGACCTGTTGTTCTAGAGGCAAGGGTAAATTGCAGCTGAAGTTGTAAAACGAGCAAGATGGAGCATATAAATCAGAAGCTTTGATTCATCGCCCTGATCCATCGCACTACACGCAGCATCAAGCAAAAAGCAGGTCTCCATTGAGAGCTGCTTTTTGGGTTTAGACCATTACTTTTTTTAACGCATCTCAGGTTCTACTGCTTCGCGCTGAAATGTCTATATGCTTAGGATGTTCATGCATTTACATCGGATGCAGCAACATAATCACAGTGCTGGTGCTGAGTATTGTACCAATGGTGGTGATGAGCAAAATCGTAGAACTGCGTTCACCCATACCTACCCCTTGAGCAAAAACCCCAAAAAGTGTTGCCATCGACATGCTGGCCAACAGTACACCTGCAAAAATCATCTCGGGCGTGGTATTGGGCAGGCATAGGAACACCAAATAAACCAGAAGTGGCATCGCGACCAACTTGGTCGAAATGATAATGCTGGCATCACGAGAAATATTATTAATTTTTTTAATCCCGTAGAGGCTGCCACCCACCACAAATAATCCCAAGGGCGCTGCGATTTTTCCAATTGGCATGAGCACATCAAAGATAAACTTCGGAAATTGTAGCTGCAATGCGCTCATGCTCACGCCTAAAATTAAGGCGAGAATAATCGGATTGCGCATAATATTTTTTAAGGTTTGCAATAAAATCGTTTTAAAGTTGGCTTGTTGCTGTTGACCGATTTCCAGACAGATGAGAAAGGGCAGAAACACAATAAAGTTTTCAAGTAAAAAGGTAATGGCAAAATAAATCGCAGCATTGGCACCCAGCACTGAATGTAGAATCGCACCGCCCATAAAGCCGGTATTGGACATCGAAGCACCCAGTGCAAAAACGCTGGCTTGGCTTAAAGGGGTTTGAAATACTTTAAAATAGAGTAATAAAATCAAGGCAAAGATCAGCAAGGAAACCAGTCCATAGCTCAATAAATATTGCGGTTGCCAAAGGCTTGCCAAGTTTTGCGCAGAAATACTCACGACCAATAAGCAGGGAACAGCCAGCCGAATGACAAATAAACCCAGTACTTTAATTTGATCCTTACTGAGAATATTACGTGCAACCACGAAATAGCCGAGGAAAATGGTTAAAAAAATCGGGGATAAAATTTGAAAAATAAGAAACATACCTGTTCTCTTTGTCCTTGAATAAAAGGCAGCTCCGCCTTTTATGAGATTTTTGCGTGGTTTAAATCAGTGCGAGGTATTTGTTTTTACAGCCAATATCATCATACTTATTTTAACAAATCACGCAATATGTAATCTAATTATGCAGGTCATAAATATTTTACTGCTCAGCGATAGGCAAGTGTAATGGTCAATCTGGGGTATCCAAGCAGAAAACAAATCTAAAACCAACCTTTGCCATTTAAGATTCAGCTTGAATGCGGACTCACTCAGCCAAGGCCGGTGTCGATTAAGATAAAAATGATTTGAAGAAGTACTTTTCATCGAGATCAATTGTCGGCACTATAGCTGCGCAGCGAAAGTCCTCACATTTTCTTTGTCTGCTTATATCCGCTTTTTGCTCTTTGCCTAGGTCGTCTATCATGTCCAATCGCCCGATGAAAAAAAACAGATTAAACCAAGCTTTGCAGTGCTTTATCTCGCTTTCCTCTAGTTCAGTTCTACTGTATTCAAGTCAGTTACAGGCCGAGACGACGCAAGTTCAGCAACTGCAAACGATTGTGGTCGAAGCGAGCAAGTATGCGGATAATTATGGCGAGAAGACGGTCAATATTTCAGGTTATGCCAATCCAGAAATTGCCAAGGTGCCAGCATCAGTCAGTGTGATTGGCGCAGATTTAATCGCCGATCAGCAAGCGCGTGTACTCTCCGATATTGTAAAAAATGACGCTGCAGTGGGCGACAATTATGCACCACTTGGCTTTTATCCAAATATTGTGACCCGTGGTTTTGTGCTGGATCAGGCATCCAGTTATCTGATCAATTCAATGTTGATCCGTGGTGAGCAAAATGTGGCTTTGGAAAATAAACAGCAGGTTGAGATTTTAAAAGGCATATCTGCAATGCAAAGTGGCATGTCGACTGCAGGTGGTGTGATTAACTATGTGACCAAACGCCCAGAGCAAGTACGAAATTTGAGTATGGCCGTGGATGAGTACGGCGATAATCTGGTGGCGGTAGATGTGGGGGGATTTTGGGGGCAGCAACAACAGTTTGGGTATCGGATCAATTTAGCCAATCAAAATACCCGTCCTTATGTCGAACACAGCAATGGCGAACGTCAATTCGGTGCCTTGGCATTGGATTGGAAAATTGATGACAAATCAAAACTTGAGTTTGATATTGAATCACAAAGACAGCAGCAACGCTCTGTACCCGGTTATGAACTCCTTGATGGCAACGTGCCGACTGGTGTCAAGTGGGACCGTTTATTGGGTTATCAATCAGATGCAAAACCGGTGACCAATAAAAGCTTAAACAGCAGCTTGCAATATCAATATCAGTTTAATAACCGTTGGAGCGGGCGTTTAAGTGCGGCACACAGTAAAGTGGTGATTGATGATTTCTCCTCTTTTGCTTATGGCTGTTTTAGTGATATTTGTGATTTTACGGGCACGGGCAGTGGTTTTGATAAAAATGGCAATTACGACATTTATAATTGGCGTAATCCAGACGATACCTTTCAAACCAACCAATATAAAGCCACGCTCAATGGTGCTTTTAATACCGGTCCTTTCAAACATGAGCTGTATTTGGAATTGACACAGACACAGAAAAAGCACAGTCAATATCCCGGTGTGAATCAATTGATTGGGACAGGTAATATTTATAATGACGAGGTGCATTATATTGATGGCTTGGAATTAACCACGGAAATTACAGGTGATAAATATCAATCACTTCGTAGTTCACAAACAGCGCTCACGGTACTGGATCAGATTGCATGGAATTCGCAGTGGTCAAGCATTGTCGGGGGGAAATGGGTCGATTTAAATGAAAAAGCCTATAGCGCAGCTGGTGTGCAAAGCCGTAAGACTGATTTAGATAAATTCTTACCGCAATTGGCGCTGATGTTTACACCGTGGGAAAATACCAATTTGTATGCCTCGTATAGTAAAGGCCTTACCGATGGTGGAACTGCGCCGTGGTATGCGGAAAATTTTGGTGAAACCTTAGCACCGATTAATTCGCGTCAATATGAAATCGGGATTAAACAGCAGATCAATGATTATTTATTCACTGCTGCATTATTTGATATTAAAAAAGACAATCAGAGTATTGAGCCGAATGCAGCGGGTGAACAGATTTTTATGGACCAAGGGCAACAGCATAATTATGGCTTAGAACTTGGGGTCAGTGGACGTATTAACGAGGCCTTAAAAATCAGTTCAAGCATGGCCTATACCTATGCCAAATTAATTGATATTAGCAATCCAGATTATCAAGGCCATCAACTGCAAAATGTACCCAAACTGCGTTTTAGCAGTTATGCCGCGTATGATATTGCAGCCATTGAGGGCTTAAGTGTTTTGGGGGGGCTGCGTTATAGCAGTAGCAAATTTGCCAATAAAGAAGGCACAGCCAAAGTTGCGGGTTATAGCGTGGTTGATTTAGGCGCGGCCTATCGTTTCGATTTAAATCGTTATGCAACCACCGTGCGTTTTAATCTAGATAATGTATTTAATAAAAAGTACTGGCGTGATGCAGGTGGTTTTATTGGAGATGATTATTTATTCCTAGGCGCACCACGTACTGCAAAGTTGGCACTTGATATAAACTTTTAAGCAAACAGCCAGACCGTGATGACTACCGTCTGGCTTTATTTTAAATAAGGGAGGCATCATTTGTTTCTGCTATGACGCAAGATATGGCAAATTGTGCTGCAAATAAGTGCTTGTTTATATAGATGAAGGTCTACGATATCCCAGTCAAATGACATGTTATAAATGCATTGAGTATATTAATCATTAATAACTGCGCGGAATAAGACCGTATCAGGTTTTTTCAGCGGCCAAGCGCCGTGTATATAAAAATGAAAAGGGACGCAATGGATGCAGCCAAAAACCACTCAATTGAATATGCCCAATAATCGGGTATTTGCGCGCTATGCGATTGCTATCGTGGCATTTGCCCAATTGTTTGGAACCTCATTGTGGTTTAGTGCCAATAGTGCGGCTCTGGATTTAATTCGTGAATGGGGCATTACAGCAGCAGATATTGGTTGGCTGACCAATGCGGTACAAGCAGGATTTATTTTAGGCACTTTTTTAATTGCCGCCACTGGGCTTGCCGATCGTTTTAAGGCCAGTTCGATTTTTGTCTGTGCTGCTATTTTGGGGGCAGTTTTTAATTTTTGTTTTGCATGGTTGGCAACGGGATTGTCTGAAGCCATGCTCTACCGCTTTTTTGTCGGGATGAGTCTTGCTGGAATTTATCCGATTGGCATGAAACTGGTGATTCAGTGGGCGCCTGATCAAGCGGGGCAGGCACTGGCTCGACTGGTGGCAATGTTGACGCTAGGCACTGCATTACCTTTTGCTTTAAATGGCTTATTTACTGCTTTGGCTTGGCAAGCGGTGATGAGTTGCTCGTCTGTACTGGCACTGATTGCGGCCGGATTGATCTATAGGTTAGGCGATGCCAAGCATTCTCATACCGCAAAACCGCAAGCTCAAAGCCTAAGAGCTCAGCAAGCAGTTTTGACAAAATCAGGTGCCTTTCAGGTTTTTAAAATCGCAAAATTTCGAGCAGCTGCAGTGGGTTACTTCGGGCACATGTGGGAGTTATATGCTTTTTGGGCGATGCTGCCGTTATTTATTCAACACTCAGGTATTCCTGAAAAATTAGGCATACCTAACGTCGCATTACTCAGCTTTGCGGTCATTGCAGCTGGTGCAATCGGCTGTCTATTGGGCGGCTATGTTGCCAAACAGCGGGGTAGTGCGCAAGCTGCGCTTGGTGCCTTGTGGATTTCGGGACTGAGTTGTTTGGCTTTTGTGGTCGGTTGGCGGTTTTTACCCGCGTGGGGATTGCTGATTATTTTATTGGTGTGGGCAATAGCTGTCATCGCCGATTCTCCACAGTTTTCCGCGCTTTCGGCGCAGGCATGTCCACCGGAAAAACTTGGTGCAGCCTTGGCGATTCAAAATGCGATTGGCTTTGCCATCACCATTGTTTCGATCACCCTGACCAGTTATGCATTTGATTTTATTGGGCTAGATGCTGCTTGGATTTTACTGATTGGGCCTGTATTGGGATTGGTGGGGTTTTATTCGATTCGTCGTAATGAAATGCGGGTTTAACTAATAGAAAACAGTGCTGAAATAGCTACTCAGCTTTATCAGTGTGTTGATTAAAACCAAGCCACCCCATATTAAAAAACCCAACCTTTTATCAAAGATTGGGTTTTGATTTATTAACAGTAGGCTTTGGTTTAAACGTTTTGTGCTGCAGTTACTGCAATTTCAATTAACCATTTTGGGTTAACCAAATCAGCTTGAATAGTTGCGCGTGATGGTGCTTCAACGCCTTTTACCCAATCAATCCAAATCGCATTGACAGTATTAAAATCATCTAAGTTTTTAACATAGAGCTGCGCGGATAGCATTCTTGATTTATCAGTATTCGCCAATGCCAATAACTGATCAATTTTTGCGAGTACTTCAGCGGTTTGACCTTCAATACCCAAATCAGTATCTGTTGGTACTTGACCTGATAAATACACCACTTGATTAAAAATGGTAACACCGCTCATCACGTCGTTACGGTTTAGTTTTTTGATATCTGCATGACTCATTTTAAAGCTCCTTAAGTTTCTATTTTAAAATTAACTCGATTGGTAATGCCGCACATGAGTTCATAACCGACAGTACCTGAACCAGCTGCGACGTCATCAATGGCTAAAACTTGCTGACAACTTGATTTACCCCACAACACCACTTCACTGCCAATATCAGCATTTGTAATATGAGTTAAATCGACTGCCAGCATGTCCATACTGACTCGGCCAAGGGTCTGGGTTGGTGTCCCATTGACCAAAACTGGGGTGCCTGTTGCGGTAATTCGTTGATAACCATCGGCATAACCACAGGCGACGATACCAATTCGCATGTTTTTTTCAGCACGGAACAGTGAACCATAACCAATGGTTTCATCTGCGGTTAAATCTTGGATGGCAATGATTTCACTGCGCAAACTCATGCTTGGCTGTAAGTCCCAATCGACAATACTATGCGTTGGATAATCGGGAGAACTGCCATAAAGTAAAATCCCAGCACGCACATGATCTGAATCGACTTGCTGAGCATGCCTTAAGATGGCAGCACTATTACTTAAAGTACGTTTGCCCGGTAAATCTTCAATGCTGCGATTAAACAGTTCAAGTTGCTCATCAATGCCATTTTTTCCAAAACGATCACTGTCGGCATCGGAAAAATGCATCATATGGGTAATCGATTTGACTGCGGCACAGTCGTTGAGTTGTTGCCAAGCGGCACGATATTGTTCGGGTTTAAAGCCGAGACGATTCATACCGGTATTCATTTTTAGGAAAACATCAAACTGCGCAGGGTTGGGATGTTGCTGCAACCACTGAATTTGCGCTGCACTATGAATGCTAAAACTGAGCTTGTCGTTCGCACAATCAAAGAGATCTTGTGCTGAGAAAATCCCTTCTAATAAAATAATCGGGCCTTGCCAACCCAAGGCACGCAGACGTTTGGCTTCATCGAGATCCAATAAAGCAAAGCCGTCGGAGCAGTTCAGTGCAGGAAAAACCCGTTCGATACCATGACCATAGGCATTGGCTTTGACCACTGCAAAAACTTGGCTGTCTGGTACAATCTTTCTGACCACAGCCAAATTATGTCGCAGCGCATCATGATGAATAATCGCTTGAATGGGACGTGGCATTGATTAAAATCCTTTTCGCGTTACAAATGTTCGATCGTCAATTAAGCAACGTGGGAATAACGCTGAATTGATAAGCCTTCTGTACTAATTTCAGGATCTTGCTTTAACACCAAGTCACTAATCAGTTTGCCTGAACCACATGCCATGGTCCAGCCCAAAGTCCCGTGTCCAGTATTTAAAAATAGATTTTTATAACGCGTTCCCCCAATAATCGGGGTGCTGTCTGGGGTCATTGGTCGTAAACCCGTCCAGAATGTTGCTTGTGCTAAATCGCCACCTGGGAACAGGTCTTGAGTTACCATTTCCAAGGTATCGCGACGAGTTTGTTTGAGGCCGAGATTAAAACCACTTAACTCTGCCATTCCACCGACACGAATACGATTGTCAAAACGGGTAATCGCAATTTTATAGGTTTCATCTAACACGGTTGATTGCGGTGCTAAATCAGCATCAACAATTGGAATGGTGAGTGAATAGCCTTTGACTGGGTAAACTGGAAGATCCAGTGCCAGTGGTTTTAAGAAATCACGTGAATAACTACCAAATGCCAAGACATAACGATCGGCAGTTAATGTTTGACCATCAACGATCACGCCTTTAATCTCATCGCCTTCAACCACGAGATTTTCAACATTTTGATTAAATAGAAATTTTACACCCATGTCTTTGGCCAGCTTGGCCAATGCATTGGTAAATAAATAACAGTCGCCAGTCTCATCATTTGGAAGGTGTAGGCCACCGACCAATTTGTCTTGGGCACGGGCCAGAGCAGGTTCTACTTTGGCCAAATCTGCTTTTCCAAGCAGTTCATGGTCAACACCACATTCTTTCAGTACTTCGATATCACGTTGTACGGCTTCGAGTTGTGCATCGCTGCGGAATAACTGTAGGGTGCCTTTGGCGCGGTGTTCATATTGAATACCTGTCGCAGCACGTAAGTCACGTAAACAGTCACGGCTGTATTCAGCGACACGGGTCATTCGTTCTTTATTGACTGCATAATGTTGTGGATTACAGTTTTTAAGCATCTGTGCCATCCACTGCAATTGCCACAAGCTACCATCTAAGTTAATGGCTAAGGGAGCATGATGTTGGAACATCCATTTTACCGCTTTAAACGGAATGCCCGGTGCTGCCCAAGGGGTTGAGTACCCAGGAGAAATTTGGCCAGCATTACCAAAACTGGTTTCTTCAGCAGGGGCAGGTTGACGATCAATCACCGTCACATTTGCACCTTGTTTGGCAAGGTAATAAGCACTTGCAACACCAATTACACCGCTGCCTAAAACGATAACATGCATATTTATTCCTTTAAATTATTAAAAGCGTAGCTCTAGTTGATTTCGCTAGTATATTTGCAAAGCTATAGTTGATTTCACTGTTTAATGGGCTAAAATCTAGGTGTTTCATCGTTTTTTTCACGAGAAATTCAAAATTAGAGGAAAAGAGTGATGCGTAAGTTAGATCGGATCGATGCATTGATTTTGGATATCTTGCAGCGAGAGGGACGGATCGCCATGAGTGAGCTGGCGACCCGCGTAAATTTGTCGACCACGCCTTGTTCTGAGCGAGTTAAACGACTGGAACGTGAAGGGATTATCATGGGCTATCATGCGCATTTAAATCCAGCGCTGGTTGATCGTAATTTACTGGTTTTTCTGGAAATTAAACTGTCAGCAAAATCTGGAGATGTGTTTGATGAGGTTGCTAAAAAATTAGCCGAAATTCCAGAGGTGTTAGAATGTCATTTGATCTCTGGCGAGTTTGATTATTTGGTCAAAGCCCGCTTAAAAGAAATGGGGGCTTATCGACGTTTATTGGGGGATTTGCTGAAAAAGCTACCGGCTTCGGCTTCATCACATAGTTATGTGGTGATGGAAGAAATTAAAGAAAGTCTTTATTTAAATGTCGATTAAAGCGAGTTTGATTCAAACCCACTTTAATTATTCAGCCTGAAAATGCTGATCAAGATAGTGATCTAAAATATTATAATGATTGCTGTCTTTGATCAGCATATGCTGGGTATGTTGCTCACCATTTTTCAAGCGCTGCTGATAATAATGTTCACTTTGCCATTTCAGTGCAGCCAACTCTTGATCGCCGCAGTAAATTTCACAAGACTTATTAAAAATCTGATTGCGTGTGATCGGACTATAATGCTGAATTTCTTGCTCCGATAACTTTAAAGCCTCATTTAACGGTGTTGCTGAAATAGGGGCTAAGTCGTAAATACCGCTCAGTAAAATGGTTTTGGAAACCAGAGGGTGATCTTGCATTAATGCCCCCAGATGCGCACCCGCTGAATGCCCAATCACAATCACCTCATCGCTAATCCAAGGTTGTTCCAGCATAAAGTCAAACGCTTGACGGATCTGAGTCACGATCTCCTGCATACAACTGCTGGGTGCCAGATCGTATTCTAGTAATACACATTGGCAGTTTTTATTTAAAAGCTGCGGGGCAATAAATGCAAAATCTGATTTATTACACCACTGCCAATAACCGCCATGAATAAAAATTACTGTTGTTTTGGCTTGATCGAGTCTAAATAAATCAAGGCTTGAACGTTTATGTGCTGCATATTGAATATCACGAATGCAAAGATGATTTTTATAACAAGCTAAGCTTCGCTTTTTGAAATTGATTAGAATTTCATTTTCATTGGTTACAGTTGTCGCGTTGTCATAAGTTTGCATTGTGATACTCACTTTTCAAATATTTTAACAATCAGGCGAGTGCAAATTTAATGATTAAAAATGCCTTGCTATAGACTGCTTTCATCATTGTTTCGAACCATTTTAATTTCTCATCAAAGGCAAGATTAAAAGGGCAGATGAAAGAAGTCTTCTGTTTAGCCTTGTGATTTTTTTCTGATAGAGCGATTCATAAAGTAAAAAATGATCAGAAAAATAATAAATGGGATACCAAATTGAAGGGTGGATTTAAATTCATTGGTAAACCAAGTCGTGATCATAATGCTTAATATCGAGATCAGACCAAATAATGAAATTAGCTTACTGCCTGGGATTTTATATTTCAGACCAATGTTATTTTTTGCCATATTGGCTCTAAAGAACATGTGTGTAAAAAAGATACCGCCCCAAGTAAATAATGCACCAAACATCGACAAGGCAATCATGACAGGGAATGCCGTTGCTGGATCGATACTGTAAACCACACTCGCTACCCCAATACCCATTGCAGAGAGAATAAGTGCATTGGTGGGTACTCCATTTTTCCCAATTTTACCGAACAATTTAGGTGCATCACCGGCACGCGATAAACTAAACAGCATACGTGTTGAGATATACAACATACTGTTCATTGCAGATAAAGCCGCAACAATTACGATGAAGTTTAAAATACTGTCCGCATAGGGAATGCCCACGTATTGCATCACCATAACAAATGGACTGGTTGCATCTTTTTCGATTAATACGGTCCAAGGCACGATTAATACGATTAAGGTTAGCGACAGTAAATAAAATAATATTAATCTGACCGCGGTACTTTTAAAGGCAAATTTCACCGCCTTTTCTGGATCTTTGGCTTCACCAGCAGCCACGGCAATCATCTCAATACTCAGATAGCTGAATATCGAAATAATCACGCCAATCCAAATCCCTGAAAAACCATTCGGTGCAAAACCACCATGTCCCACCAAGTTTTCAGTAAGGTGACTGTCTGAACCTGAACCAAAATTTTGAGTCAGGATGCCAATCGCCAGCAGAATAAAAACGATAATCGCGAATACTTTAATGGTTGAAAACCAATATTCAATAAAACCAAATGCTTTTACGCTATATGCATTCACGGCCAGTAATACGGCTGAGAAAAATGCGATCCAAACCCAAGCATCGACATTGGGGTACCAAAACCGCATATAGTCTGCGACAGCCGTGATTTCTGTGCCCACGGCCAAGACAATACAGGCCCAATAACTATATCGAATAAGAAAGCCAACCAAGGGGTGTACATAATATTCGGCATAGGCACCGAAAGACCCCGAAGTTGGATGTTGAACGGTCATTTCTGCTAAACATGCCATTAATGCAAATGCAATTAAACCGCCAATGGCATAACTCACAATAACTGCTGGGCCAGCAAAACTAATTGCAAATTTGCTGCCCATAAATAAACCAGTACCAATGGCACCACCAATTGCAATCATTCCTATTTGCTTGGCGGTTAATTTTTTATGCAAACCCGCTTCACGGGTTTGGATTTCATCAAAATTACTCATACACCCTCCTAGGCATAAGCTTTTTTGCAATGACTTATGGTTAAGTCACTTGCGCTCGCACTTGATATTTTTCTTGTTTCCATTCACCTAAGTGCATGACTTGTTTTAATGCTTGAACTGCCTTCCAAATATCAGCATGGCTTAAATATAAAGGCGTGACTCCGAATCTTAAAACCTCTGGTTCGCGATAATCACCAATAATGCCGCGAGCGATCAGTGCTTGAATAATTTGATAGCCATTTGGATGCTTAAAGCTGACATGACTACCGCGGTATTGATGTGATGCTGGCGTGATTAATTCAAAACCAAACCCGGCACATTCTTGTTCAACCAAGGCCATAAATAAATCAGTCAGTTTTAGAGATTTATCACGAACTGTTTGCATGTCGGTATTGAGAAAAATATCTAAACCACATTCAATTAAACTCATCGACAGAATCGGTTGAGTCCCACATAAAAAGCGGCGAATGCCTTGTGCAGGTTCATAATGATCAGCCATGTTGAACGGCTTATTATGTCCCCACCAGCCTGAAAGTGGCTGTCCGACTTTATTTTGAAGTTTTGGGTTGACCCATAATAATGCGGGAGAACCAGGTCCACCATTTAAGTATTTATACGTACAGCCAATGGCAAAATCACTGTTGGTTTTATTTAATTCAATCGAAACGGCACCGACTGAATGGCATAAATCCCAAATCAATAATGCTTGATGTGCATGAACGTGCGCATTCAGTGCAGCCATATCATAGAGATAACCTGTACGATAATTGACATGAGATAACACCACAGCTGCAACTTGTTGCGAGGCTAACGTCTCGGTTAAATCATCCAAATTTTCGATTAAAACCAGTTGATAACCTTGGTTAATAAGATGAATAAAACCTTCGATCATATAAATGTCGGTTGGGAATACATCTTTCTCTGCCACGATGATTTTACGTTCAGGGTATGTTTCAGCCTGAATACTGACTGCCGCAGAAAGTACTTTAAATAAGTTTAAAGAGGTTGAATCCGAGATAATGGTTTCGCCAGCATTGGCACCAATTAATGGTGCAACTTTATCGCCTAAGCGTGTTGGTAAACCCCACCAATCGGCTTTATTCCAACTATTAATCAAATCTTCGCCCCATTGCTGGGTAATGACTTCTTGTGCTAATGCCAAAGATTTACGTGGGCGAGCGCCCAAAGAATTGCCATCAAGATAGATTACATCTTCTGGTAAAGCAAAATCGTCTTTAAAGTTTTTTAATGGGTCTTCACTGTCCCAAGCGAGGCATTGATCATATGTAATCATCTGTTGTTTCTACCTTTACTACCTTGTGTATAGGTTAATTTTAACACAGCAATTTTGTGATTTTATTCGATAATTTATAGCTAAAAACGCTTAAATATGAATATAATTCTAATTATGGCGTTATTATTGATAGGAGATTCTAAGCATGAATATGGACAATATTGATCATAAAATATTAAAACTACTTCAGAAAAATGCGCGTTTAAGTAACCAAGAATTGGCCGATGAGGTGAATCTTTCAGCATCAGCCTGCCACCGCCGTGTCAAAATTTTAGAAAGCATGGGGATTATTGAAGGCTATCAAGCAAAAATAAACTATGAAAAACTAGGCATCAAAGTTGAAGTGATGATTGAAATTAAATTGGCGCAGCTGACCGAAACGGATCACAAAGCATTTGTGAGTCAAATTCGTGATTTTGAAGAGGTGATTAATGCTTATATTATTACGGGGGACTCGAATTATGTATTGCATATCGCGACCAAAGACTTAAATTCGTTTTCCCAATTTGTGGTAAATAAGCTGAATAAAATAAAAGGCATTATGAATATTAATTCGAAAATTATTTTAGAGAAAGTGGTGCATAAAAGTTTATTCTAATTCTCGCCTAAGCATAAAACCAAAAATAAAATCCCTCTCCAAGGCATGTGAATATAAGACTTCTATTCCACAGATCAGGAGAGGGGGCGCTTAAAACTTTATTTCACATCAAATCTTCATTTCACATCAAAACTCATGGTTGCCACCATCACGCGCTTTTGATATTGCTGTTGCTTATATTCACCTGGCTCATCAATATTTTTGCTGACTTCGATGACATAGCGTCCTTTCCACGGCGTTTCGATATGAAAACGACCTTGCTCATCGGTCTCATATTTTTTACTCCAACGATTGCCTGCGATCACTTCAACTTCTTGTTTGGCTAAAGGCTGGTCTTGAAAGATCAATACGAATTGATTTGAATTGGCAGCCACGGGCACAATTTCTAGTTCTGAAACATGCGCAGTGCTGCTACGACCAGCTTTGGCGCGGAACTGAGCCAGCAGATCGCCATGCACCAAGTTGTTATCTGCACGAACATCCCCCGTAGCGGAAGTGCTGTAAGCAAAGTAATTGGGCTGCGCAGTCGCTTGCAGCTCTTTCCCATTTTGAACCACTTTGGCGCTGGCAAAGGCTTTTAATGGGCCTGCTTGGGTTTCGGTCAAGTTCTCGCTGTATTCACCAAAATAAGCACGGGTTTGTTGGTCTGAGGTTTTTTCCAGCCAAAACATGTGGGCTTGTGTTGTCTGTATGGTCATGGCAGCCGATAAAGCCAAGATAAGGGTACTAATACGTTGCATGCTTGCGTCCTTGTGGATGGGGATTAAAAAATGAATGCGCTTTACAGCGTTATTCGTGGTGTTGAGGGTTAAATTTAAAAATCAAAACTGGCAGAGAGCATTAGCGTACGCGGTGCGCCAAGGCCTGAACTGGTTGAACTGGCCCAATAGGCTTTGTTGCTCAGGTTGAAAATGTCGGCACGAATGATGGTCGGCACTTGACCGATTTGGGTGTTATAACGTCCACCGATGCCATAAAGTGTGCGACCTGCAACGGAAAGGCTATTTTCTGCATTGGCATATTGTTTAGACATGGCGCTGATATTGGCATTGATGCTCAATCCTTCGAGCATCGGGAGGTCATATTCAGCCGCGAGTTTGGCTTGTGACTTCGGGACACTGGTGGCGAAGTTGCCTTGGTTTTTGCCCCCTGCCGTTTTGGTGAGTTTGGCTTGGGTATAAGAGATACCGCCCATGAGTTTTAACTCAGGTAACAGCTTGCCAAAAAAGCCCCATTCCACCCCACGGTTGCGTTGTTCGCCATCCGCAGAATAAATATTGGTTGCTGGATCGGTCAGGGCACTTGGTTTTTCAATTTGGAAGATGCTGAAGGTATTGGCGAAATCAGCCCATTCGAGTTTGGCCCCCATTTCATATTGCTTGGTTTGATAGGGGGCAAAAACTGCACCTGCGTTGGCAGCATCTGCGGGCGCAGTTGATCCAGCACTTAAGCCTTCAATATAGTTGGCATAAACCGAGACATGATCTGAAGTTTTATACAGAATGGCAAAAGCCGGGGTGGTGGCATCTTGGCGATAACTGGTTTTTCGAGCAGCTGTTTTTGCATCAAAACTGTATTGGGTCACCTCTTGCTGACGTACCCCAACAATAATATTTAAGCGATCATCGAGCATGCTCATGCTGTCCGTCAGACCATAGCTAACATTTTTAACTGCTGAACTTTTAATAATATCGGGTTTTGTCGCGGCTTTATCGAGAATTAAACCATCCCAATTCGGTGCGTAAATATTGGTAATAAAAGGCGTTTTAAGTACATTACGGTTAAAGCCCAATTTTTGTTCGTGCTCATACCAAGTGCTATTGGCAATGAGATCATGCTGAATACCGAGCGTATTAAAGCTAAATTTCACACCAACATCAGCAGAGTCTTTATCAAGTTGAAAACGTTGATAGGAAAAATTGTTTTCAAAATCACCTTGCGCATTAATAATTTTACTATTAGAACCTGCTAAAGAATTAAAATCAGTTTTACTGTGACCATAGCTGGCATAGGTACTGATTTGATCACTGATCTCTAAATCCCCACGTAAAATAATGGCATCATCTTGGGTGGTGGTAAAGGTGCTGGGTGGGGCGAATACTGTGGTCGCTTTCGGGGCTTTGGGAATGGCGAGGCCCGTTGCTAAACCAACACCGCGATTTAATCCCTCAACATGATCTTCGGAATGGTAGAGGTCTGCTGCAAGTGATCCACGTTCAAAGCGCCAATCAAATCCGAGCGAAGCAAATTTACTGGTTGCAGATTGATTTTTGACTGCGGTATCACCATCACGATAGACCCCATTAAAACGCAGACCAAATTGTTGTTCATCACCAAAGCGTGTCGCTAAGTCTGCATGTACGCCAAATTTTGCATCTGAATCATAGGTCGTGGTTAAGCGTTTGCTTGGCGTATCTTGCGCACGTTTGGTGACCACGTTAATGGTACCGCCAACAGAACCGCCGGGTGGCATGCCATTGAGCATGGCCGAAGGACCTTTGAGCACTTCAACACGTTCAGCAAATTCGGGAGTCAGACGATAATACGGTGCAAGCCCGTACAAGCCGTTGAGGCCGATATCATTTGCTGATACGTTAAAGCCACGAATACTATAGCTTTCATTAATGCCACCGGCAGCACCTGAGCTATACACCGCAGGATCTGTTTTGGTGATAATCCCCGTAATATCTTTGGCTTGGCTATCTTGAACATATTCACTGGTATAACCAACAATACTAAATGGGGTTTCCATAAAGTCTTTTTCACCCAAAACCCCAACCCGTGCTCCTCGTGCTACTTGACCTCCTGCATAAGCTTGGGGTAAAGCTCTGGGCCCATTTTCTGCTGTGATATTGATCGTCGGGAGTTGCACAACCTCTTGATCAGCAACGAAGCCTTGGGCAATGGTTTCGGAAGAAGCAATCGTTGACAGCGCTTCAGTCGAAACAGGATTGGTTTTGGCAACCACCACATAGCCATTTGCAGTTTTCTGGGCTTGAAATGCTGTGCCTTGCAAGAGTGCTGCGAGGGCTTGTTCGACAGTGTAGTGACCATTTAAGCCTTGCGTTCTCAAATCATTAAGACTTTGTGCATGACTCGAAATCGCGACATCCGCCTGTATTGCAAATTGATTGAGTGCTTGTGCTAAGTCGCCCGCTGCAATGTGATAACGCAAACTTTGGCTTTGGTTGGCAATTGCAGTCGTACTGCTGATCAGGACGGCAGCTGTGCAAGCAATTTGAATCGCGAGCACCATTGGCTTGAGTACAAAACTGGTCGATCTGTCACGGTTCCGCATGAATATATCCCCACATATAATGTGATTACTCAAAAATATAAAAATTTTGTTGTTTCACTTATTAAGACAATCGAGAAAGGGAAATGGGAAGCATTATTATTTATTTTTTTAAATTATTTTTTAAAAAGCAGCTTTAAAGGGCGAGGGTATCGCGATTTATGAGGATGAGCGCCTAAAGTACCTTTGCTTAAAAAGGAGATACAAGGCTGAGAGAGCTCAGGGAGGATAAAATTAAAGTACCGCTTGCATTGGCAATACCTTCACCCGATTAAATAGAGCACGTTCAACTTTGATCGGTAGGCTTTTTTCAAGTAGATCTAGGGCGTGTTCATCAAGTGTTAAGGTCGCATTGACGCTTATTTTACTGAGTTGTGCAGCATCATAGACCAGCGTTTCTGACTGATAGTTTTGTAATAGGCCCAGCACCTGATCGAGTGGCATATTTTGAATCACCAACTTATGTTTTTGCCAAGCCGCTTCGAGCAGATCGGGAGAAACTGTGGTGGTGCTGATAATACCCTGTTGATTGATCAGTACTTGTTGACCAGCATGGACTATCGCCGCTGTTCCCATTTTGTCCGTTGTTATTTTTGTCTTAGATTCCAACATGATCAGCACTGTGGCATGTTCCGATTCTTGCACCATAAAGCGTGTGCCCAAGGCGGTAATCTGGGCGTATTGGGTTTGAATTACAAATGGCCGCTGCGCATCTTTGGCGACTTCTACCAAAATATTGCCCCGATACAGTTTGATCAACCGTTGCTTCGAGTCAAAATCAAGATCATAAGCCGTTTTGCCACTCATTTGAATTTCACTCAGATCGCTTAAGGTGTTGCTAGACCACGCTTGATAATTGTTTTTATGATCAGCGGTCCATTGATTGAGCGGTATATTTCCTGAGTAGGTCAACGCAAGCAGTATGCTCAAGCTCAGCAATAGCGCCAGCGCATAGGACTGCCAAGCGTTATTGTTGCTGGCGTTGTTGCTAGAGTTGGTGTTGTTAGGCGTCTGACTGGTGATTTGTTTCAGGGTTTCAGCACTAGAGCGTGCGGATGGGCTGTGTTGTAGTTGTTGAAAATAGCCTAAGGTTTGTTGCAACGCTGCAATCTGTGCAACGCGCTTGGGGGCTTGTTGTTGCCACGCTGCAAAGGCACTTCGATCTGCATCGGTACAGTCATCGCTATTCATTTTGACCAACCAGTACGCCACCTGTTCCAGTAATTGATCTTCTGTTACGGTGCTTTGAGCAAGCGGGTCTGATTGATTTGCATTGTTCATAACATTAAGACTGCTTTTGAATGCTGCGATGGCAAGAAACAATCGCTTTGATTAATTCATTTTGTATGGTTTTTCGAGAGACATTAAAATGCTCAGCGAGATCTACTTGGGAAATGCCTTCAATATAATGCATGATCAGCACCAAGCGTTGCCGTTCTGCTAAACCCTCAAGCGCATTCACCACGAGGGTCAGGGTTTCCAAAATAATAAACAGTTGCTCAGGGGAGTGCTGTAAATGCTCCGGCTGCTCGGCTAAATTTTTTAAATAGCTTTCCTCAATTTTTTTACGCTTGGCCTGATTGATCATAATATGCCGAGCGGTGGTCGCTAAATAAGGGCGGGGTTGTTTGATTTGATCTAAAAGATTGGGCGTCACAAAAATTTTTAAAAAAGTGTCCTGAAGAATGTCTTCAATGTTGTTTCTAGAACTGACGGTTTTGCAGATAAACGTATAAAGCCATTGATAGTTTTCTACATAAAATTGATTGAAACGCAGATGGTTTTCATTCGGTGATGGCGTAGATGACAACAGCATGGTGGGGCCTTATGACAGGAGAAAGCATTAAAATTGTATGACCATAATACACTTAAATGATAATCATTACTATTGGTGCGCCATTCAGCTCGAAAAATAACGAAAGAGAATAAATTAGATCAGTTTATGGCGGGCACCATTCGCACAAAAATCTTGTGGCTTGATGTGAGTAAGATATAAAGAAAATAAGCGGTTGTTTTTTAAACAAACAAGACCGCATAGACTAAAGTATAGGTTGTCGGATAGTAAATAGACATTTCTCATTACTTTTCCCGCAAGAGTATTGCGAATGAATCTTTTTAGCAGAATAAAACCGCAAAGGCCTGTATTAAAAAACCGCAGGCTGGTTTGAAAATGAGCCTTAAATGGTATGACCAATTTAGGTTGGCGGTCTGTTGGTATTGATCTTTAATTCATCAGAATTTAGTATTAGCTGCTAAATATCTGGTTTTTTTCTAAATTATACTTATATTGGTATGACCAATATTGAGTATATTGAAAATCAATCAGACCAATATCGTGTTCTCACAGGCATTTCAAGGAGATGACAATGCTTCAACATTGGCAGCAGGTTTACGATCCGATGGGCAATATTTGGTTATCCAGTATTGTTGCACTTATTCCAATTATATTTTTCTTTTTTGCATTGGCCATTTTCCGTATGAAGGGCAGTGTGGCAGGCACCATTACCGTGGTACTTGCAGTGCTGGTCGCACTGTTTGCCTACGACATGCCAGCAACCATGGCTTTTGCATCGGTGGTTTACGGTTTCTTTTATGGTCTCTGGCCGATTTCGTGGATTATTATTGGGGCAGTGTTTTTATACAAAGTCTCGGTAAAAACTGGTCAATTTAATATTATCCGTTCTTCGATTTTATCGGTGACGGAAGATCAACGTTTGCAAATGTTGTTGGTGGGCTTCTCCTTTGGTACCTTTTTGGAAGGTGCGGCAGGTTTCGGTGCACCGGTTGCCATCACGGCTGCGTTATTGGTCGGTCTGGGCTTTAAACCATTGTATGCTGCGGGCCTTTGCTTAATTGTAAACACAGCACCGGTGGCTTTTGGTGCAATGGGCATTCCAATTATTGTGGCGGGTCAGGTGTCTGGCGTAGACACGATGGAAATCAGCCAGATGGTCGGTCGTCAATTACCGTTTATGGTACCGATCGTGCTGTTTTGGATTATGGCAATCATGGATGGCTGGCGTGGGGTGAAAGAAACTTGGCCTGCTGTGATTGTTGCCAGTCTTTCATTTTCCTTGGCGCAGTACTTAACCTCGAACTTTGTCGGTCCTGAATTACCCGATATTACAGCAGCAATTGCCTCTTTGGTGAGTTTGACACTGTTACTTAAATTTTGGAAACCAAAGCATATTTTCCGCTTTGAGCTGGAAAAAACGGCTGAAAATGATGCAGCAGCAGCTGAAGTATTAAACAGCCAAAAACAACAGTATACGATCTGGCAAATTGCCAAAGCGTGGTCGCCATTTGCAATTTTAACAGCGATGGTGACGATTTGGAGCGTGCAGCCGTTTAAAGCATTATTTGCCAAAGGTGGTGCTTTAGAAGATTTAGTGATCTCAATCAAAGTGCCATTTTTGCATCAATTGGTACAGAAAATGCCGCCCGTCGTCGCTGAAATGAAAGACTACGATGCCGTTTTTAAATTTGATTGGTTCTCGGCCACAGGCACAGCGATTTTTATCGCAGCGATTATCAGCATCATTTATTTGAAAATGAAACCACGCGAAGCTGTTTCGACGTTCTTTGAAACCGTGAAAGAGTTAAAAACCCCGATCTATTCAATTGGGATGGTGTTGTCATTTGCTTTTATTGCCAACTATTCAGGCTTGTCTGCAACTTTGGCATTGGCATTGGCGCATACCGGTAAAGCCTTTACTTTCTTCTCACCGTTCTTGGGATGGTTGGGGGTGTTTCTTACAGGTTCTGATACCTCAGCAAATGCCTTATTTTCAGCTTTACAAGCCACCACGGCACAGCAAATTGGCGTACCAGAAGTGCTGCTGGTTGCAGCCAATACCAGTGGGGGCGTGACTGGTAAAATGATCTCGCCACAGTCGATTGCGATTGCCTGTGCTGCCGTAGGTTTGGTTGGTAAAGAATCTGATTTATTTAGGTTTACGGTGAAACATAGTATTACCTTTACAGTGATGATTGGTATCATGATCACCTTACAAGCCTATGTGTTCCCATGGATGATTCCATAGCACAAAAAACCAAGTAAAGCTCAAGGAAAGCCCAATGAAAGTCTCCGATAAAGTGGTTCAACACTTACGTTTGTTGATTGAACAAAACAACATGCAAGTTGGTGATCGTTTGCCAGCAGAACGTAAGTTGTGTGAACAACTCGGCGTCTCGCGTTCGTCTTTACGTGAAGCATTACAACAATTGATTAGCTTGGGCATGTTGGTCAGTAAAGTTGGGGCAGGTACCTATTTACAGCAACTTCCAAGCAATTGGTCACAATTGAAAATTGTACAGCCGCTAAGTGATTTGATTGATGAAGATCCAACCTATCGCTTTGATGTACAAGAGGCACGCATGATCTTAGAGGGCGGCACAGCTTGGTATGCTGCGCAGCGCTCTACACCAGAAGATCGGATTAAGATTCGCCACTATTATGATCAAGTCTCCCATTTTCAAGCGCTTGGAGATGCGGATCAGGCTTCATTGGCCGATGCGCATTTTCATTTAGCCATTGCTGAAGCTTCGCATAATCTGGTGTTGATTCAGGTGATGCGCGGTTTATTTGATTTATTGCAATACAACGTGGTGTTGGGACGACGCAAAGTCTATTCCGAAACCCATCGTTTTGATCAGTTACATGATCAACATTTTAAAGTAATGGATGCCATCGAACGTCAAGATCCAGATGCTGCGCGCAGTGCGGTCTGTGGACATATTGAATTTGTCGTTCAACAAGTACGCTCCATTGATGAAGAAGAAGCGCGTCATCAGCGTGCGAGTCGATTAAAAAGGATAACGCCATGATTATTTCCTCAGCGCAAGATTACCGTGAAGCTGCTAGACGCCGTTTACCGCCATTCTTATTTCATTATATTGATGGTGGGGCTTATGCAGAACATACGCTAAAACATAATGTTGAAGATTTATCTAAAATTGCACTACGGCAACGTGTGTTAAATGACATGTCTGAACTCAGTTTAGAAACTGAAATTTTTAATGAAAAACTGTCGATGCCATTGGCGCTATCACCAGTGGGCTTAACGGGCATGTATGCCCGTCGTGGTGAAGTACAAGCTGCTGTTGCTGCAGACAAAAAGGGTATTCCATTTACTTTGTCGACTGTTTCAGTGTGTCCGATTGAAGAAGTGACTCCCGCGATTCAACGGCCAATGTGGTTTCAACTCTATGTGCTGCGCGATCGCGGTTTTATGTTGAATGCACTGGAACGTGCCAAAGCCGCGGGTTGTTCAACCTTGGTCTTCACGGTCGATATGCCAGTGCCAGGCGCACGTTATCGTGATGCACATTCGGGGATGAGTGGGCCAAACGCAGCCATGCGCCGTTATTTACAATCGTGCATGCATCCACAATGGGCTTGGGATGTGGGCTTAATGGGTCGTCCGCATGATCTGGGCAACATTTCAAAATATTTAGGCAAACCCACTGGTCTTGAAGATTATATTGGCTGGTTAGGCAATAACTTTGATCCATCGATTTCATGGAAAGACCTTGAGTGGATTCGTGATTTTTGGGATGGCCCAATGATCATTAAAGGGATTTTAGATCCTGAAGATGCCAAAGATGCAGTACGTTTTGGTGCAGATGGCATCGTGGTGTCCAATCATGGTGGTCGTCAGTTAGATGGCGTGCTATCAACCGCACGTGCTTTGCCACCGATTGCTGATGCAGTCAAAGGTGACATTAAAATCTTGGTCGATTCGGGTATTCGCAATGGCCTCGATGTGGTGCGTATGCTGGCGATGGGCGCTGATCTGTGTATGCTCGGTCGTGCTTTTATTTATGCACTTGGCGCAGCCGGTGGTGCAGGGGTGAGTAATTTATTAGATTTATTTGAAAAAGAAATGCGGGTTGCCATGACTTTAACAGGGGCGAAAAGCATTCAAGAGATTACTTCAGACTGTTTGGTCAAACTTGATCACGAACTACGCGGTTAGCAGTAAAGTCCTTAGGAGTAAATAAGCATGCAAGCTCAAGCAAAATCTGATGCGCAGCGCAGTATAGAAAAAAATGTTTTGGCGCAGTTGGCCAAAATAGTGGGGGCGCAACATTTGTTAACCCAAGACAAAGACACGCGTTTATATCGTCAAGGTCGTCGTTTTGGTGAAGGCAAAGTGTTGGCTGTGGTGAGTCCAGGGAGTTTGCTTGAGCAATGGCAAGTGTTACAAGCGGCTGTAAATGCAGATTGTATTGTGATTATGCAGGCCGCCAATACGGGCCTCACTGGGGGATCTACGCCTTTTGGGGATTATGATCGTCCCGTGGTGCTGTTAAGTACTCGTCGTTTGGTGGGTATACAGGTCATTCAATCGGGCAAGCAAGTGATTTGTTTACCAGGTGCAACCCTGGATAAACTCGAACGAGAATTGGCAGGTTTTGACCGCGAACCGCATTCAGTGATTGGTTCATCTTGTATTGGTGCTTCGGTGTTGGGGGGAGTCTGTAACAACTCGGGTGGGGCTTTGGTACGTCGTGGTCCGGCTTATACCGAGTTAGCACTCTATGCGCAGGTCAATGCGGCGGGTGAGTTGCAGTTGGTCAACCATTTGGGCATCGACTTGGGCAATAGCCCAGAAGAAATTCTAAAAAACCTTGAACAGCAGCATTATCAACCCAGCGATATTCACAGTGATGATCAATGCTGTGCCTCAGATCAGCGTTATGCCCATGATGTAACCCAAGTTGATGCAGATACCCCAGCACGTTTTAATGCAGATCCAACCCGTTTATTTGAAGCTTCGGGTTCAGCTGGAAAAGTTTGTGTATTTGCGGTGCGTCTAGATACCTTTGTTAAAATTCCGAGTCAGGTGTTTTATGTCGGCACCAATTCGCAAGAAGATTTAACGGAAATTCGTCGCTTTTTATTGACCGAATTACCGCGCCTGCCAATCGCGGGTGAATATATTCATCGTGTCGCCTATGACATTGGTGCCAAATACGGCAAAGACACCTTCATGTTTATTGAAAAGTTTGGTACCGCCAAGGTGCCAGCAGCTTTTGCCATGAAAGATAAAGTCGATGGTTATTTAGAAAAGTGGGGTATGAAAGGTCTATCAGACAAGTGCTTGCAATTGGTCACTGGACTGCTGCCTTCGCATTTGCCCAAGCGTATGAATGCCTTTCGTGATCGCTATGAACATCATTTGGTCTTACGTATTGAAAACCAAGACGTTGCACAAGTTGAAGCTTTCTTAAAAGGCTATTTTAGTCAGACTGCATCTGCAGTAGCCGATAGCCAGACAGCAATGGGTGATTATTTCTTATGTGATGCCGATGAAGGGCGTAAGGCCTTTTTACATCGCTTTGCCGTGGCAGGTGCTGCGATTCGTTATCGCGATACCCATCGCAGCGAAGTCGAAGATATTGTGGCACTCGATATTGCGCTACGGCGTAATGACCGTCAGTGGGTGGAAACATTACCGACTGAGATGGATCAAAAAATACTGCATAAACTCTATTATGGGCATTTTCTCTGCCATGTGTTCCATCAGGATTATATTGTCAGAAAAGGCGTGGATCCAATCGCGATGGAACATCAAATGTGGCATTTACTGGATGATCGTGGGGCGGAATATCCGGCTGAACACAATGTTGGACATTTATATATTGCCAAGCCTGCGCTGCAAAAACATTATCAGCTGCTCGACCCAAGTAATCAGTTTAATGTGGGGATTGGACAGACCTCAAAGTTAAAAAACTGGCAATAGACTGGTTTAATTCGAGAGATGTGGCTTTAAAATGTCTCTTTTGCTACGCGAATTTTGTGGCAAAAGAGAAGCAACACAATATTTTCTAAAAAAAAGTTATAAAATTTACCCAATTTAAAAAATAAATCAAAATATATGTAACAAAATATAATTTTATTTTGCCTATTTCTATTACCTCGATCAAATTAAGTTATTTTGCAATTTTGCAGGTTAAGTCACATTACTTGCATTAATAGTGATATTAACTGTGAATTTTATAGGTTGTTTTTTGATCAAATAGTGGCAGGGTGAAATGCGAATACTATCGTTTAGC
The DNA here is from genome assembly GCF_006352475.1 of Acinetobacter pullicarnis. NCBI lineage: Bacteria > Pseudomonadati > Pseudomonadota > Gammaproteobacteria > Moraxellales > Moraxellaceae > Acinetobacter > Acinetobacter pullicarnis. The sequence goes on along the minus strand of NZ_VCMZ01000001.1, from coordinate 2,602,834 downwards.
GCACTTTATAAAAACAACAGTTGAAACTTTTGCGTGTTAAAAATAGAGATTTTCTGTATGAAATTTCTTGTCATAACACGAGATGATAGCGCTTGGAATAATCTTATTTTGGGTAGAAAAAATAGAATGAAAAAACGCTGAATGCATTTTAATGCATGGCTTTGGTTACTTTTAATAATCATATTATTACTAATTGATTACAATTGAAATATACTGAAATAAGATAATTTTTATAATGAAAATATTTATTAAATTGTTTTAATGAGTCTGTTAATTTAATTTTTATTAAAGTTATTTTTATTTTTAATTTAATTTTTTAATTTAAGTCAATCCCTGATTATGGTTATATGTGGTTTTTTCTAACCTTTAGGCAACTAAAAAAATGATATACCCAATTCTAGTGATATGAATAAAACATAAAAAACCATTAAATGATCACTAGGTCGATTAGGACTAATCTCTAGTTCTATTTGGGGGAGTCGCTTATATATTTATTTTTAAATAGCTGAGTTACTTTTTAATTAATCGATTTAAATTTTTCATACTAGTGAGCTTTAACATGAATACTTTAAAAACATCATTATCTCTAATTGCTGCAATCCTTTGCACTGGTGCAGCTCATGCTGCAGAAACAACTGGTCAAGTTGATTTTTCTGGTAGCGTTTATTCACAAACTTGTACTATTGCAACAACTAGTAAAGACAAAAAAGTGATATTACCACCAGTACGTGCTTCAGCATTAATGACAGCTGGTATCGCTTCAAAAGAAAATGAGAAGTTTGATTTGGTACTTTCAGGCTGTACAGCGGGCATGACAGCGGGTGTATTGTTTGACCAAACTAACGTGGATTCTGCAAATTCAGGCACCTTAATCAATACGTCAACAGGTGCTAGTGCTGCTAAAAATGTCAACATTCAAATTGAATTGGCGGATGGTACGGCGATTAAATTGAATGAACAAACTAAAGATCATTACCGTGAAGTCGTTAAGGATGATGTAGATCAAAAATATGGCTATATCGCACGTTACTTCTCAACTGGAAAGGCAACTGCTGGATCAGTAACTTCATACGCTACATTTAAAGTTGATTACAAGTAATTCGTTGTCATTTTAAAATTCTGAAGGTGTGATATGTTTGTAAAATCATTTAGTTATACTACAGCACTCGGTCTAATGCTCGGTGCATCCATAAGTGTAAATGCTGCGATTATCATCAATGGTACGCGTGTTATTTTTCCGAGTGATCAAAAAAATATCACTGTTCAAGTCAAGAATGAAGGATCGGCGCCAGCATTAATGCAGACATGGATTGATAATGGTGATGCAGACGTCATACCGGATGAAAGTGATGTACCGTTTGTGGTAATGCCTCCAGTGAGTCGGGTAGATCCAATGTCTGGACAGACGATTCACATCTCAAATATAAATGCTGATTTACCGCAAGATCGCGAATCTGTTTATTGGCTTAATGTTTTAGATATTCCAGCAAAGCCACAAACAGCTGATGCAGAATCTGATAATCTTTTACAGATCGCAATTAGAAACAGAATTAAAATATTCTACCGTCCTAAACAATTACAAGGCAAAGCAATTGATGCGCCTAAAAAATTGCAATGGGGACTATCTTCAGATTATTTAACTGTAAATAACCCTACGCCATATTATGTCAATATTTCTAATCTGATCGCAGTTTCGAATGCGGGCAAGCAATATGAATTAGCACCTGATGGTCTCATGCTTTCACCTTTTGCCAATCAAAATATTGAACTTAAAAACTTAGAAATTCAAAAAATTAATCTTCTTAGTATTAATGATTATGGTGGCATAAATAGTTTTGATGTTGAGTTGAAGCAGTAATCAAGGACGACTGATCATGAATATCCCAAAGAACAGTTTTAAATTAAAGCTGCTAACACACTGTTGCTTACTTTCTGGAGCAATTTATACCAGTTCTAGTTTAGTTATGGTTTATGCAGAAGAAACTACCTCTACTACTCCAGTTTATGCAGAGTTTGAAAAGGTAGCTTTGGTGGGTGGTGTTAAAGAAATCGACTTAACAGCTTTTACTCAAGGTAATCCCGTACTTGCTGGAAACTATACCGTCAGTGTTTATGTGAATGGTGAGTGGCAAGGAGAAAGAGAATATGATTTTAAGCCATTTGGTCCAGATAAAATAATAGAGCATTGTTTTAATTTAAAACAATTACTTTCACTTGGCGTGGATATTTCTAAAATTCAAGTGAAAGATCAGCAACAATGTTTGCAGTTGGCTGAGTGGATTCCAAGTGCGAGTAGTCGCATGAACGGCAGTGAGTTACGTTACGAACTTTCAATCCCACAGGCTTTTCTCAAGCAGAATGCACGTGGCTATGTACCACCAGAAGTTTGGGATCGGGGAATTAATGCAGGTTTTTTAAGCTACAACCTGAATACCCAGCAAAATAGAGAGAACCATCAGACTAAAACCAATAGTTATTTGTCTCTAAATGCTGGGATTAACTTTGCAGGATGGCAGCTTCGTCATAATGCTATTGCGACTGATCTTGATGGTGAAAAAACGGAATATGAAAGTCTCAATACGTACTTACAACGTGCTTTTCCATCGATCCATTCCGTATTAACGGTCGGGGAAAGTTACACTTCAGGCGAGTTATTTGATTCCTTTGGTTTTACTGGGGTGCAACTACGCAGTGATGATCGAATGCTGCCTGAAACACAGACAGGTTATGCGCCGATTATTCGAGGTGTTGCACAAAGCAATGCGATTGTTGAAGTTCGTCAAAACAATCAAATGATTTATCAAATGTCTGTCGCACCGGGTGAGTTTGTAATTAATGACTTGTATCCAACAGGCTATGGCGGTGAAATGCAGGTCACAATCCGTGAGGCCAATGGGAAAATTCAGCGTTTCAATGTGCCTTATGCTTCTGTGAATCAAATGATTCGACCTGGACACCATCGCTATGCTGTGACTTTAGGGCAAGTGCGTAATAAAAATTTAAGCGATAAAGATAATTTTTTAGAAGTTACATATCAACGTGGTCTGAATAATTATTTGACGGGTTATGCAGGTTCGATTTTAAGTGAACATTATCAAGCTTATCAGCTGGGTAGTGCTATCGCGACGCCAATAGGTGCAGTTGCACTTGACGTCACGCATTCGGATACCGATTTACCGACTGGTCCCAAAAGTAGTAGCCAAGGACAAAGTTATAAACTCAGTTACAGTAAGTTCTGGCAGCCGACCAATACCAATTTAACCTTGGCAGCTTATCGTTATTCAACCTCAGGCTTTTATGGTTTTCAAGATGCCAATACCACGCAAGATTATATGCGTCGTGGTTTATCAACAAGCTATATCGGTCGTCAAAAAAGTCAATTTCAATTGGCACTTAACCAAAACCTAAAAGCAGGTTGGGGTAGTCTCTATGTGACTGGAACACGAAGCCAATATTGGGATGATGTACGGGCAAGTACAGACTATCAAATTGGTTATAACAATGTTTATAAGTTGTTGAATTATAGTCTTTCGATGCAAAAACTAACCGATATGAATGGCAAAAAAGACGATCATTACTTTTTGACGTTATCAATGCCATTACAGTTTAAACGACATGCAACCTCGATTAGTCATACAGTATCGGATTATGGCAATAACACCAGTGTCTTTGGTGCGCTAACCGAAGATCGTGCACTGACCTATAATGCCTCAGTGAGTGATGTCGGATATAACAATACTTCGGGTAATGCAAGCTTGCAATATCGCAGTCCATATACGACTGCTGCGCTCTATGCGAGTAGTGGTCGTGATTATCAGCAATGGGGTGTAAATTTAACCGGAGCATTGGTTGGGCATGAGAATGGGATTAGTTTTAGTCCCGAGATGGTCGATACTATGGTCTTGGTTCGTGCTGAAAATGCCAAAGGTGCCAAAATTAATAATACTGTCGGTTTGAAAATCGACCCATGGGGCTATGCGGTAATTCCTTTTGTTACGCCTTATCGCATGAATGAAATTTCGATTGATCCTAGAGCGGTATTGGACAACGTTGAATTAAGCTCTACCAGCCAAGATCTTGCACCTTATGCAGGTTCAATTAGTCGAGTTGAATTTAAAACCAAATCTGGTTTTCCATTACTCATTAAAAGTAAAACCAAGCTAGGTGAGCGTCTTCCATTTGGTGCCACAGTGTTCAACTCACATGGTGAGTTGGTCGGTGCCGTGACGCAAGGCAGTCAAATTTTAATTCGTACAGAAGCCTTAAGTGATTCGCTCTTGGTGAAATGGGGTGATTCTGCACAGCAACAATGCCAAGTGAGCTATACCTTAGCAAATACCAATCAAAGCAAAGTGGGATATCGCGTTGTAGAGGGACAATGTCAATGAAAAATAAAATGTTACTCATCGCAGGAAGTGTCAGTCTACTTTCACTTTGGAGCCAATCGAGTTTTGCGGTATGTACTTTAGAAGATAAAAACTTTATTGCGCAAAATGTCATTATGGATATTGGTAAAATTACTTTAGATCCTAAAAAGAAAGTTGGTGAGATTTATAAAACAGGTAGTTTTAAGATTAATGAAAGAAAAAATGTCTTTTCATGTGATAAGCGTGGAGGTGCAGCCATTGGGGTTGTTATCCCTGGTACAAAAGTTGCGAATATGGAAAATACTTACTCCACTAATGTAAGGGGAATAGGTATAAGACTGTATCGTGATTCAGGTCCAATCCAGACCTATTATCCACATAGAATACCGCTCAGTGCCGGGAGTTATGGCAGGTTAGCGGGGGGCAATTTTAAGGTCGATATCATCAAAACAGAGAATGTGACAGGGACGGGGGCTTTAACTTCTGGGTTATATTCTTCGTATTATTATGATGGCAATAGCCAGAGTAAGCCTGTACTGACATCGACTTTAAATGCTGAAGGCATTGTACTCATCAATCCGACTTGTTCTATTGATGAGCAGAGTAGATATCAGAATATTGAAATGGGTGGGATCCGTGCGAGTCAACTGAAAAATGTTGGCGATACCTTAAATGAAAAGGACTTTAAAATAAAATTAATCTGTAATGGCGGTAATGTACAAGTACAAAAAGTGAAACTTGGTTTTAGTTATTTACCCGATGCTCAAGCGGGCAATTATGGTGTTATTGCCAATAAAAAGGGGGTTGAATACGCACAAGGAATAGGCATTCAGTTATCCAAAGCAGATGATAAAACATCCGTTACCAATGGACGAAGTGTAGATATGGGCACGACAACATTGCATCAGGAGACTTATCCTGAGTTAAAACTAAAAGCGCGTTATTATAAAACCAATACGACCTTGCTGCCTGGTAAAGTGTTTGCCACCACGACATTTAATATTGAGTATCAATAGCTCTAGCCATTGAGCGTCGTATAAAAGCACTCGTTTAAGATGATATTTCAAACCTTTTACTGAATGCTTATTCCAATAAAAAACCCCATAATATTAAGTATTGAACTGAACCCCATAAGTTGGACACAACTTACGGGGTTTTTTATTGGAATACCTTTCTCAAAGTCTTGGAACTATTTGCCGCATCGCAAACACTAATTTAAGCTGATTGCGAAATGATGACTTTAATCTGGGTATCGCCAGGGCGAGAAACAATGCGAATCGATCCACCAATGCGATTTACCCGAATTTGCATACTGTGTAAACCGACATGCAGACCTGCTTGCACTGTACTTGGATCAAAACCAACGCCATTGTCCTTAATTTTTAAAATCAGCATGTTATCTATGTTGCAAAGTGAAACCTCGACCACTGTGGCATGGCTATGTTTAACGATATTGGTCAGTGCTTCCTCGGTTACCCGGGCTAAGGTTAGGCATTCGAGTGCTGTTGGTTTCGATTGCCAATGCGCAGGGAATTGCCAAGTAGATTCAATTTCCATTTCTTCAAACAATTGAATATAACGATGACGTAAAGGTGCACCCCAAATAATCGGTGTTTCTGGGACTTTAGCACCGATACTTGAGCCTGAATCGATAATTTGACGTAAATCATTGCGTAGTAATTTTAAAATTGACATAAAGCGTTGTTTGTCAAAGTTATCTGCTCGATCGACCAAGGCCATTGAACGAACCAATGAACCACCTAGACCATCATGTAGATCATGCGCGAGATTCAATCGTTCTTGTAGACGCATATTTTCAATTTCAAGCTGATGTTTATTATCAAGTGAACATTCTAATTCAGACTTAACTTGATCAATTTTTATTTCGAGCTGTTCATTGAAGGTTTCAATCTTGGTAATGTTTTGTGCAATACGCCAACCTAAAATCAGCGAAAGTGCCAAAGTCATCAGTACGCCACCTAAAGGCGTTCCCATAAACCCGCTGGTGTCTCTGGTGATGATTTTATAAATATCGTGGCAAATGATCACAATATAGCCGAGCATGGTGAGTGCCAGTATACGAACATCAGTTTGCTTACTTTTAAATGCAATCCATTGATAATAAATGCAATTTAGTACAAACACACCCATTGCTATTAAAAAAACAATGAACAGAAGCAGTTGTAACTTTTCTAGGGGAGAAAAGATTAAGGCCGGTATCATAAATAGGTTGATGGCCCATAGTGCATATTCAGTTTTTTTATATCTTTTTGCAGCAAATCGCCAAGTGAATATTGAAAAACAGAGTGTATAAGCGAGCAGTAGCCACATATTAAATTTGGCATATTGGATCGAATCTGCAAAGAAGGGAGTCTCTGTGACTAGAGTACCGCAAATAAAGATTGCCCAAATTATGCTAGCCAATGCAAACCAGCCAAAAGTGCTGTCTTGGCGACGCAATAACCAAATTAAAAAACCAAATATACCCAGCATCAAAGTCATCACTAAATTAATGAAATGAATGGCTCGTTGTTGGAAGATATATTTATTATGTGCTTGTACTATTAAGTGAGGTGAGCCGAGATGAATAACGCCCAGTCCAGGGCTTTGGGTGGCCACGCCAACCACTTTCACCAATAAGGTATTTTCACCTTGATTAAAATTCGCAGAAGGGAGAATCCAATAGCGTGGAATATTCCAACTGCGACTGAGTGGTTCAACCAATGCCTGGTCTTTCCAAATCAATTGCCCATTTAAATAGACTTGCCCCGCCATATTGATACTATTAATACTGAGTGCAAGCGAATCATGTTGCTGGCAGTATTGGGTCCATTGAATACGATATAAAACAGTACCAGAGTAGCCTTTCCAACGACTTTCCCAAAAATCGGGCAGTTGAACATCAACCCAATTTTGTTTTTTTAATTGGGATTGATCTTTTGTAGCTTGAATCTCTGTACACGACAAATTTCACAGAACCCTTATCCTATCAGGGTTCTGCCTTCTTAAAATTGCCAAAATTTCCTTAAACTCTTCTTTTTTCCCAAAACCAATTAAACGCTGAATCGCCATTTGAACATAGTCTAAACCATAGCGAAATAAACTCATTGAGAGTCGTCCATGCTTCTTTATTTTTATCACTTTTTTTTGATCATGTTGCCATTCACCCGTTAAGTAACACCAACAGAAGCTTATAGCTAACACCGCAATCAATTTTTTCACTCGTCTAGGGTCTGTCAAGCGCGTATTTTCAAGATTAAACCCGCGTCCTTTGAGACAACTGAATAAGGTTTCAATTTCCCAGCGTAATGCATAATCCTGAATAGCATTGGCATTAAACTGAGGAGAAACGACGAGTAAAAGCTCTCCATTTTCTAACTGTAGTGCACTTATATATAGTTTCACCCGACCAACCAAAATCCGTCGTTTACGACATTCAATTTGACCAACTTTAAGATGGCGAAATAAATCACTAATTTTATGATTCTTTCCTAAATGATTGGTGACAATGAAGTTTTTTTAACACGAATGCAGAAGTTGATGTCTTGTTCAATTAACCATGTAAACCACTGCTCACCGATAAACTCTCTGTCTGCGAACACATTCACAATACGGTCTTTACCAAAAATGGCTATAAAGCGTTGAATCAAAGCAATACGCTCTTTCGTATCTGAATTTCCACGTTTATTAAGCAATGTCCAAAGGATAGGTATCGCTATTCCACGATAAACGATTGCGAGCATCAGGATATTAATATTTCGTTTTCCCCATTTCCAATTGGTTCTATCTAAAGTCAGTTGCACTTGGTCGAATGAAAACATATTGAAAATCAACTGAGAAATTTGACGATAATCAAAATACTGACCTGCAAAGAAGCGCTGCATACGTCGATAAAATGATTGTGGTAAGCACTTGATGGGCAAGGCTTTAGATGCAGAAGAAAGATTACATGTTTGCTTTAAAATAATCACAAGCATGATGAGCGCAAAGCACTTTAAATGTGACTTGTTCCATTTTAGATATTTGTTTAAGATAAGATATAACTCATTGAGATGTGTCATAGTATTCGTCGTTAGAAAACAATTATTATGACATTATTTCAATGAGTTATCTATTTTTGTCGTGTACAGAGAGCTTGAATTGATTTTAGCTGAATATCACAGGCTTGATTGTCTAGCTGTACAAAATCGTTTGGTAAGGCATAGGCTTTAGCAAAGAACAAACTGAATAGACATAAAGCGAAACCACCTAATCGAGTAAGCCGAGTGAGCGTGCTGTATCTACTGCTTTGGTTCGTGTACATACCGAAAGCTTCCGATAAATATGTTTAATATGTGATTCGACGGTATAGCGAGATAAAAGTGTTTGATCTGCTATTTCTTTATTGCTTAACCCTGTAGACACGAGTACTAAAATCTCATGTTCACGGGGGGTTAATATTTTATTGATACTATCATTAGTTGCTGGTTGACCAGTCTTTTTTTCTTCTAAATCAAGATGTTTTAAAATTTTTTGCGCAATAAAAGGATCAATCGGTGCGCCACCTCTGAGTACGCTGCGAATCGACATCATTACTTCGAGATCATCACGCTCTTTAAGTACGTAGCCAGTTGCACCTGATTTGAGTGCGGCAAAAATAGCATCCTCAGTGCTCCAAGCAGAAATTACTAAAATCGCAATAGAGTCATCATATTCTTTTAAGTGTTGAATAAACTCATTGCCGTTGCCATCAGGCAGCCCCAAATCAACCAAGGCAAAAGAAGCGGAATGTTGGTTTAATAATTCTTTGGCTTGTTTTATATCTTGAGCAAATAAAATATTTTCTGCTTGATAGCCAATTGTTTCTAGAATTTCTTTTAATCTGTTCTGCATTAAAGGCTCATCTTCAACGACAAGAACAGGAACTGGTAAGCTAAGTTCGTGATGTAACATGCAAAACCTCACAATTAATTATTAGATCAATTTGCCTTGAAATGGCGCCTAATGCTATCCCCAAATCTAGGTATTTTTTAGATGAACTAAAAAATATAAAGTGAAATAGAAATCTAAACCACGATTTCAAGTTATTGATTTATACGTGCATTATGCACATAAAGTGTCTAGAAAAATATAACCAAGTAATCGCTGTAGGAGATCTTAAATTTTAGAAAAATTATCTAATAAAATATTTTTCATCCAGTGAATAGATGAATCATGCCTGAAAAGTTTATGGTAGAAAACACTGACATCAATCGAGTTATACTCATTTTTAATTTCTATTATTTTAAACTGGCTATAAAAATTATAACGCTTTGCAATCGAGCTTGGAATAATGACGCCATAATCAGTCTTACTCACAATATCAGGTGCAGCACTATAATAAGGAATGGTAATTTTTGTATCAAAATTAAAGTCTTTTAATATTTGATTAATGATTTCAGAATGGCCAGTTATATTGGTATTGATCTGAATTAAATTTAAGTTTTTTAAATCGGTTTCTTGTGACAACAACAATATATTTATTATTATAAAACAATGTATTAGTGTTTATTTGCTGACGTATTTTTATAAGGCTTTTTTAGTGGTTATTTTAAAATGCTGATGGCTTGGGTATTTTTAGCTGTCAGTGGTGCATGACAATGTAGGCAAGTCATCTGTGCTTCGGTCTGATGTTGGCAATCGTTATGTATATAATTTAAGACAGGAAATTGGTTGTTCTCATTCAGCCAACGATTGCCCCAAGCGGTCAGAGCCAAAATAACAGGATATAAATCAAGGCCACATTGGGTGAGTTTATATTCATAGCGTTTCGGGCTTTGTTGATATAAAACTTTTTCAAAAATTTGATGCTCGACCAAGCGATTTAATCGTTCAGTCAGCAAGTGCCGAGTGATGCCAAGTTGTTTTTGGAAATCATCAAAACGGCGGGTACGCATAAAGGCATTTCGAATAATCAGTAAGGTCCAACGATCACCTAAAATAGCTAAACTTCGTGCAACTGGACACTGCATTTCACCGAGTTCATGCCATTTCATTATGCACCTCATGTTTGATTTTTAATTAAATATCGCTGTTGCTCTTGGAAAAAAGCCGTGCATATCACCAATAACGATTGACAGCGAATTATAGCATGGCTATGTTAGATTTCATTAGTTCCTTTTTGGAACTTATGGTGGCAAGAAAAGAAAACTGCATCAATCCATGCTGAGCAAATTTTTTATCAAGGTTTTATTCGGAGATCCAAGACATGAATCCACTTGAAATGACAGGTTTAGAAGTGATGCAGGCCTTTGTCAAAGGCTTAGTGCCAGCACCGGGCATTGCCAAGACCATGCCAATGCAACCCGTCGAAGTTGAACATGGGCGAATTGTATTTACTGCCATTGCCGATGAACGACACACAAATCCTTTGGGTGGAGTGCATGGTGGTTTTGCTGCAACCGTTTTAGATTCAGTCACAGGTTGCGCCACGCATACTGTTTTAGCCGCTGGAGAAGGTTATGGCACCACTGATTTAAATATCAAAATGTGTCGTCCGATTCCATTTAATACCACCCTGTTTGCCGAAGCCAAAGTGATCAATGTTGGGCGCAATCTCGTGATTTCTGAAGCTTATATTCGTGATGAAGCAGGCAAGTTATATGCACATGCCACTGCCACCAATATGATTATTCGCCGCTAAAGATCTCAATACATCAGCTAAGCTGTCCGAATCGTACACAAAAAAGCGCCCATTGCTTTATCGCCAATGGGCGCTTTTTATCATCGATTTTCAAACAGGATATGTTTGTTATTTCTCAATTTTTACCGGTAAATCAAACCAAATCATTTGACTGTCTTGCAATGCCTGAATCTCAGATACCTCTGCAAAAATCAAAGCATCACCGGCATTGACCACTTGCGTTCCAATTTGTACTTGACCACTGATCAGATGCACATAGTTCAACTGCTGGGTTGCTGTAACGTCAAGTTTTTGATCTTGCAACAAATAAGCGGCTTTCACTTCCGCTTGTTGGCGGATATGCATGGCTGCATTGTCATTTGGGCCCGCAATCAAATGCCATTGGTTCGGCGCTTGTTTCGGATCACACTGAATTTGCTGATAACTTGGCGCTGCATTCTGAACATCAGGATGAATCCAGATTTGCAGTAAATGTACCGCTTCATCACCTTGATTCATTTCACTATGCTGCACACCTGTTCCAGCACTCATCAACTGCCATTCACCTGCGCGAATATCACCTTTATTGCCCATACTGTCTTGGTGCGAAATGGTTCCAGACAAGACACAGGTTAAAATTTCCATGTTCTCATGTGGATGGGTACCAAAACCACGATGTGCTGCAATATTGTCATCATTAATCACTCTTAATGCGCTGACACCCATATAGTTCGGGTCATACCAACTGCCAAAGGAAAAGCTATGTTTGCTGTCCAACCAACCGATATTGACGTGACCACGATTTTCTTGCCGATGTAATACTGCGTTCATATTTTTTCTCTTATTTTGTTTGATGACGCTATTTTAGTGTGTTAAAAGCATGTTAAAAAGTCCACGTTTGCAATCCATTGTTGCGTTTGTGAAACGATGTTTAGACTTGAAATTAGATTTAACTTGTATTGTGATCGATGCCAAGAGCGGCTACCATTTGCGCGATAATTTCAGCCTTGAGCATCAAAGCAAATGAGTCCATTAATGACCGCTTATGGATTATTGGCACTGGCCATCATCAGTGAAGTGATGGGATCTACTTTTTTGGTTAAATCTGAAGGGTTTACCAAGTTCGTACCTTCAATTGTGGTGATTACTTTATTCTCCATCGCCTTTTATCTATTGTCACAAGTGATCAAAGTAATTCCGCTTGGCATTGCCTATGCGATTTGGGCTGGGGTGGGCATTGTCCTCACCGCATTGATTGGTTTTTTTGTATTCCGCCAAACACTAGATTGGCCTGCCATCCTTGGCATTGCCTTGATTATCTGTGGTGTGCTGGTGATTAACTTATTTTCAAATGCCACAGGGCATTAAATCTACACTGTGGTTGCGCTAAGTTTTTATGCCAACGGCCTGTTTATGCAGCATCCGCGGCGACAGCACTTTTTACTGGCATACGTCGCCAAATCAAAATCGCCAAGATAAAAAATAATCCGCCTGCCATCCACAGCACCATACTGTGCGATGAGCTAAAGGCTGTTGCTGCATACTGCGTGACTTCTGCAGCAGTACTTGGATTTAAATGTTCAACCGCTTGTAAGGTTTCTCCAATTGAATAGCCTAAGCTCTGTATTTGGCTTTGACTGAAATCGGCAGGGTAACGCATTTGCTGCATATAGAAAAAAGACAACATTAAACCAAAAAATGTTATGCCTAAACCTGCACCTAATTCATAGGCCATACCTTCAATGGCACCTGCTGCGGTGGCTTTTTCAGGTGGTACAGCAGACATAATCGCAGCAGTTGATGACATTAATGCAATTTCCACGTTAATCCCCAGTAAGATCATCCATGCCCACGCTTGATATTGATCGTTATGGAAATTGAGTTGTGCCATACCCCAAAAACTCACTGCACTAAGTAAGAGGGCGATGGTTGAAACGTTGCGTAAACCAAATTGATTGACCAGATAACTGGCCAGTGGTCCACCCAAACTAATCGCGATGATAAAAGGTAAAATAAACAGTCCTGCTTGTAGCGGACTATAGCCATAAATAAACTGTAATTCCTGCGCCAGCAGCAGCTCAAAACCGACCAAAGCAATCATGGCCACCATTGCCATAATAATACTGATGGAGATCACTGGTTTTTGGAATAAGCGGAAATCAATCATGGCTTGTGGGGCAGAGATTTGATGTCGGATAAAGCCAGCCAATAAAATAGCACCCGCCACAAAAATACCAATATTGAGCAGATTGAAATCATACATTGCCTGTTTGAGCGCATAGATAATCAACAGAATTGCAGTCACAAGGGTCAATGCTTGTAGCAAATTTAAAGTTTGATTTTTTTGCGTGGTTTGTTTCGGCACATAAATGGCAATCAAAATCAGCGCGACGATGATAATGGGCACATTAATCAGAAACACCATGCCCCAATCGAAATGCTCCAAGATAAAGCCACCGACCAACGGGCCGATGGCCGCACCGCCACCGCCTACCGTACCCCAAATACCAAGGGCGAAGTTACGTTGCTTTTCATCTAAAAAGGTATGCCGTAAACCCGATAAAGTGGCTGGAATCAGCATCGCAGCGCCTAAGGCCAATAAGGCACGTGAGGCAATCAGCATCTCAGCGCTGTTGGAAAATGCGGCACATAATGAGGCGACTGCGAAAATGGCAGCCCCAATAAACATCAGTCGTTTAAAGCCAATCCGATCACCCAAGGCACCCATCGGGAGCATTAGACCCGCCATCACCAAGGAATAAATATCAATAATCCACAGCAGTTGGTTATTGCTGAGTTCGAGCGCTGAATTTAATGAGGGAATGGCCACATGCAAAACCGTCGCATCAATAGATACCGGTAAATAGACCAAAATGATGATCAGCAAGATCATCCACTGACGAGACATGAGATACCTTATTTAAAAGTTGGACGTTTGTTCAAGTTGTGCAGTTTAAACTAATTTGGACGAATGTCCAATATGGACTACAATGCGGCATAAATTCGGTTTGGGGGGCAGGGCATGCGCTATTTACAACGTGATCAACGACGTGATTTGATTTTACGTGCAGCAATGCAATTGGCCTTGGCAGAGGGCTTATCAGCACTGACGGCACGGCGAGTGGCACAAGCTGCAGCAGTATCGACGGGTCAAGTGCATCATCATTTTCAGTCGATCTCACATTTAAGAGCTGCTGTCTTTTTAGATTTAATGCAGCAATTGACCGAGATCGAATCCCATATCAAGACTCAGGATCATTTCTCCCGATTGATGCTGGAATTGGGTGCCGAAGACATCCAACAGACCCAAGCTTATTTGAGTTTATGGAATGAAGCTGAAGTGTTGATGCAGCAAGATATCGAATTAAAACAAGCTTATAAAATCAATATGCAGCAATGGCATGACTTAGTGGTGACGGTGATTGATGTCGGGATTGAGGCACAAGAATTTAAGTTAAAGTCCAATCATCAAGTGACTGAGGTGGCATGGCGATTAATGGCCTTTGTGTGTGGTTTAGAGGGTATGTATCAGTTAAAGCTATTTTGTGGAAATGCCGAAGATTTTAAATACCAAACCGAAGTGATGATTCAGATTGAATTGGGCGCAGTCAGGAATTAAAGCGGCTTATCCAGCCATGATTTTCTGAAATTCAGGACAGTCGAGATGCTGCGGATAGAGACATGTTGCAATGTGTTTTAAGATAAGTAGGGTAGTTTGCATTTGTGCAATACGCTGTTCGATGCTCTCGATTTTATCATCAAGTAAAGCGCTGTCGATTTGAATATTCTGCTGCTGAAAAAAGATATTTTTAATATCTTCGAGTGTTAGTGAGGACTGCTGTGCCATTTGAATCAATCTTAATTGATCGAGCGTTTTCAACGCATATTGGCGTCTTAATCCTTTGCGTCCTATCGAATGAATCAGTCCTTTTTCCTCATAATAACGCAAGGTTGCTGTCGATAGCTGGCTACGCTGTGCCAATGCACCAATATCAATTTCTGTATGAGACATGCTTGACTTCAAGTTAGCTTTAAGTCGTAAAGTCTAATTTGAATCGGGTCATGAGACAAGTAGATGGTATTAATACAAGCAGTTGTTGTAGGCGTAATCGCCACGCTGGTTATGGATGTATTGGGCGGTGTACGTGGCAAGTATTTTGCCGTGAAGTCTTTAAATTATGCATGGGTCGGGCGCTGGGCACTGGGTTGGAAAGACTGTCAATTTAAGCATCGCAATATCATGCAAGCACCTGCACGCCGTGGAGAAATGGCTGTTGGTTGGCTGTTGCATTATGTGACTGGCATACTTTGGGCGTATTTATTGTTATTGAGCATTCCGAATTGGCTCGCTGAAATCACGTTTTGGCCGGCATTGTTAACAGGATTGCTCAGCTTGGCTTTTCCATTTTTAATGATGCAGCCTGCCTTTGGTTTTGGCTTTTTTGCAGCGAAAACGCCTGCACCGCGACAAGCCATTAAAAATAGTCTAATTGCCCATCTATGTTTTGCAGTGGGCTTAGATATTGCTGCATGGATTTACAATGCTTTATTCGTGGGCTAAGTCGGTATATTTTTACTAACAGTTAAACTATATTTGCGTTATTCTTCAAATTCTTTTTAATCCCCCTAGATCCAATTGGAGTATTGTTTTGGCTGTCCGCGACATTATTGAAATTCCTAATGCAAAATTACGTGTTAAATATCAAAAGGTAGAAGATGTCAGCACGGTGCAAAACTTAATCGACGATATGTTGGATACGCTCTATGCCACCGAAGATGGCATTGGGCTGGCAGCACCACAGATTGGTCATGCTGATGCGGTACTGGTGATTGATTTATCAGAGCAACGCAATGAACCGTTGGTGATGATTAACCCTGAGATTATAGCCTCTGAAGGTGAAGTCATGTCAAATGAAGGCTGTCTTTCTGTGCCTGGTATTTACGTTGAAGTGAAGCGGTTTCAACGAATTAAGGTGCGTGCGCTCGATCGTGACGGCAACGAGTTTTTTACTGAACGTGAAGATTTCTTGGCAATTGCGATGCAGCATGAAATTGATCACTTACATGGCCGCATTTTTACCGATTATCTGTCGCCACTAAAACGTGAAATGGCAATGAAGAAAATTGCCAAAATGCGTAAACAAGCCAGTCGCACTGCATCATAAAAGTGGATCTAAAGCTTAGATCAGGGGCGCTGTAATTGCGTTTAAAATATAACGTGTACGTCTCATGATGAGCCATAGATAAGTTGTGCTGACGGGGCGTCGATAAGCAATAATACTTAGTCGTGGTGAAAAAATGACACAATCGGTTGTAATTGTTGGGGCAGGTATTTTAGGCGTAACCTTGGCATGGAGGTTAGCTCGCCAGTCCAACTTGAAAATTACCTTGCTTGATCAAGCAGATGCAGGCAGTGGGGCAAGCCAGCATTCGTTTGCTTGGATTAATACGGCATTTTCATCTACACCTGACTATATGCGCTTTCGTGCGCAAGCGGGTCAGTCGTGGCGACAATTAGATCAAGACACCGCAGGTCGTTTAAATATTCAGTGGTCGGGTGCGCTCAGTTGGCAACAAACTCCTGAGCAAACTGCTGCCTTTATTCAGCAACAGCAAGACTATGGTTTTCATGTGCAGGCTTGTACTGGATTACAGATTGCACAACTTGAACCAAACCTCAAACATTTTCCCGATTTGGCAGCCTATGCCCTGGATGATGGTGCTGTGCCACTGGATCATGTGATCCAGTCGCTCTTACAAGAGGCGATTGAAGCCGGTGTGAACTATGCTGCGCATCAGCGTGTGACCAGTTTAATTCATCATCAAAATCAGGTGGTGGGTGTGAGTACCACACATGGCAATTATTTTGCAGATCAGGTGGTACTGGCAGGTGGTGTGGGAAATCATGCGTTATTGCATGATTGCAAGATAGATTTGGCTTTAACCGCATCTCCTTCTATTTTAATGAAAATGTCTTATCAACACCGCACAGCATTATTAAACCGAATTGTCTCTACCCCTGAAATGGAGCTACGAGTGTGTGCGGTTGGGCAAGTGTTGGCGGCTGAAGATTATATTGATGCACAGGCTCAAAACCATCCAGAACTGATTGCACAACAGGCCTTACTGAGCATCCAAAACAATTTAAAAGCCTCGCATGGTTTGCGTTTAGACCAAGTCAGTGTGGGCTATCGACCCATGCCAACCGATACTTTGCCTTTGGTTGGGGCTGTACCGAATCTGCAAGGGGTATATGTACTCAATAGTCATGCGGCTGTAACGCTCGCACCGTTATTGTGTCAGTTGGCGGGTCAGGAAATTTTATCTGGCAATCTACAAACGGCTTTAGCACCGTATCGCCCCAATCGGATCATGTCAGCATCGTCATAGAACATCATAGATCGTCATAGATTTGGTAATTGTGCAATAACTGAAATGACTAGAGCAAACCATAGAGTGGGTGCCCAGAAATCAAAACTCATTTCAAATTGAAAGCCTTGGAACGGTATCACCACCGCAAACACCAATATTGAGATCAAATACTGCAAGGGTATCAACTGCATTGGGTTCTCTTTGATTTTGCGTTGTAAAATCGCTCCAAGCGTAATGGAAAATAAACAGCATGTTATGCTGCATGCTCGGATTTAAATTTAAGCAGAAATGTCATGTCTAAAGACCACTTACGCCTCATGGCCAATTATAATATTTGGGCGACAGACAAACTGGTACAACAATTAGAAAGCATGCCAGTCAAGGCTTTACAGCAAGATTGCGGATTGTTTTTTAACAGTATTTTTGGCACCTTAAATCATCTGCTGTTGGGCGAGCATTATATTTGGTATCCGCGCTTTGCTGAGGGCGTGTCACCAGCACTGGCTTTAAATCAGATTGTCGAAACAGACCCCACTGTATTGTTACAGGCACTTCGGGAAAAATCTAATAATTGGGTAGATTTTATTGAGCAATTGGATGCAACGACTTTAGCAGGCTGCTTAAGTTATACCACCACGGCAGGTCAGCATTTAAGTTTGCCTTATGCTGCAACCCTAATACACGTCTTTAATCATGGTACTCATCATCGTGGACAAGTTAGCGCAGCCATCACCGCAATGGGCTATGACTGCCCCGAACTAGATATGGTGTATATGCTACGTGAACAGATGCACTGAGATTTATCTTGAATACTCGACCTCTTTTATCATTGTTTTAACTTCTTTATTTTTCTACGCAAATGACAAAAAGCACCTCAAGTTCTTCTTATTTTCAAGGAGAGTATCGGAGAGGTTAGCAGAGAACACTTTTCTAAGTGCTCATCAGTTCTACAGCGCATTACTTAGAAATATATTTTCTAGTCCCACCGCAAAGCAGTGGAGCGAGAGACAGTTCCTCTCCTTTTCAAGGAGAGGTTAGGAGAGGATCAGAATAATTCAGAAGAGGATCTTAAGACTGATTGATTTCTAAGACCAATTGATTGATCAAATCCGCTGCATTCATGTCGCGTATTTGTGCCACATTACTGCCCGCCCAAAATGCACCATAACTCACATCGCCGTGTTGACTGGCAATTGCATTAAGTTGTTTCGCGAGATCATAGGCATAAGGGTAGGCTGCAACGGGTGCACGATCTGGGGTGTCAATTGCAAGTTGCCAATGTTGCATTAGACCACGTGCAGGCCGTCCTGAAATACTGGCGGTAATTTGGGTGAGCGGTTGTTGGAACAGGGCTTGGCGATAGGCTGCATTGGCACTCGAACTTTTACATTGCACAAAAGCGGTACCCATTTGTACAGCAGCAGCGCCTAAGTTCAGCAGATGCTGTGCTTGTTGCCCATTCATAATGCCACCAGCAGCAACCACTGGAAGCTGACAATGTTGCAAAATCAGTTGTAGCAAGTCCGCAGTTGGCATGGCGCTGTCAAAGGTTGGATTGAAAATTCCTCGATGCCCACCGGCTTCAATTCCTTGCGCAATGATCACATCGATGCCAGCTTGCTCAATACGAATGGCTTCTGGAAGATTTGTGGCGCTGACCATGGTCATAATGCCCGCCGCTTTTAGGGCTTGAATCTGCTCGGGGTGCGGAATACCAAAATGAAAACTGACCGCTTTGGGTCGAGTTTCTAACACGACTTCTAAATAATCATTATTGTCTAAAAAACTTGGATAAATACAGTTGAGTTGGCTCGGTGGTGTGGCAGCAAACTTTTCAAATTCAGGGCGTAATGCTTCGATCCATATTTGATCTGCTTGGGCATCGGCTGGCACGCTTTCATGACAGAAGAAGTTGACCTGAAAAGCAGCATCGGTCAGTTGATGGGTTTGAATAATCTGTTCACGTGCTGCTGCTGCGGTATTTGCACCTAAACCAAGTGAACCCAAAGCACCTTGATTGGATACTTCAGCAGCCAAGGTTGGCGTAGACACACCAGCCATAGGTGCCAGTAGAATTGGGTGTTTAATATTTAATTTTTCTAATAAAGTCATCATCATCAACGCCAGTACTCATTGAGCTTCAAGGTAGCTGATGTACTGGCTATGAGGCAAATTATATTCATAATTTATTTCGTTGATGATGATTAAATTTGTTGCTAAACAATATGACCGACTTGGAACAGAGAACCGATCCAACTTGAGAATGCCATTGCAATAATGCCCCAAATACAAACCCGTAAGCTGCCTTTAAGCATTGACGTGCCGGCATAGTAACTAGAAACAGCCCCTAAAATAGCCAAAGAAAGGACGCCAACCACCATAACCACCGTAGAGATATAGGCTTCAGGGCTAATTACAATCGCCAACATTGGCAGCACAGCACCCACGGTAAAGGAGGCAGCAGAAGAGCCAGCAGCTTGAATCGGTCTTGCTGCGGTCATTTCATTGATCCCAATTTCATCACGAGCATGAGCTTCTAGGGCATCCTTAGCGGTGAGTTGGACTGCAACTTCATGAGCAAGTTCGGGCGTGAGACCACGCAAGGTGTAAATGTGGGTGAGTTCTTTTAATTCGAGATGCGGATTTTTTTCCAATTCTCGCGCTTCAATTTTTAAATCTGCTTCTTCAATATCTGACTGCGATTTAACCGAAATATATTCCCCAGCCGCCATCGAGGTTGCACCAGAAATGAGCCCAGCCACACAAGTAATAAATAAGGTTTGACCTGATGCACCACTGGCTGCCATTCCCATCACCAAACTGGTGACGGAAATAATGCCATCATTGGCACCTAATACGGCTGCGCGTAACCAACCAGCACGTTGAATCAAATGTTTTTCGTCATGATGTGAATAAGACATAAATTATTCAGTTGCATAAAAAGAATGTGCTGACTTTAACTTGATTAACAACTCAATTTCAAATTTATTTGTGTGGTTTTACATTATATTTTTATTAAACCTGACTTAATGATGATGGAAATCATTTTTAATGATGTAATGGGATTTATTCTGAATTGTAAACGCATCTATTTATATACAGGTTGTGGGTTTAATTACTGAGTTGATTTATATAAGCTGTTGTTTTATGGTGATTATAGTTTTTTATTAAATAATAATTTTATCTTTGAATTGCTTATTTTTAGCATTCATCTGAGCGATTGCTGTGCTCAGGTGAATTACGTTAAATCATTCGCACTTTCTAATATTAATTAAAATAAAAAGGCGTACTGTGTATTCAAACTTAATAATAAGTTTTAAGATAAAACGGCTTGTTGTGGCCGAAATATTAAAAGTCATTATGGTACGAATTGCGTCACAGCAGGCTGTCAAAAATAAAAGCAATATTATAAAAATAAGGATAAATATTATGGAACAAAATGTCAGGAATAAGGTGGTTTCAGCCGTTATTGGAAACACCTTAGAGTGGTACGATTTTTTGATTTACGGTTTTCTGGCAACAACTATCGCAAAATTATTCTTTCCAGAGAAGAATGAATTAACCTCATTATTATTGGCCTTAGGCACATTTGGCGTTGGTTTTTTGATGCGGCCAGTGGGAGGGATCTTGATTGGTTACTATGCCGATAAACATGGGCGTAAATCTGCACTATTACTGATTATCGGCATTATGACCTTGGCGGTGAGCATGATTGCCTTTGCGCCAACAGCCGCTAGTATTGGTATTGCCGCACCTATATTAATTGTAATTTCAAGACTATTACAAGGGTTTGCCACGGGCGGAGAATATGCCAGTTCGACTGCCTTTGTGATTGAGGCCGCCCCAGACGATAAAAAAGGTTTATATGGTTCTTGGCAGTTTTTTGGCCAGTGTTTTGCGATTTTATTGGGTTCATCCGTTGCTGCTGCAGTGAATCATTTTATGTCACCCGAAACCTTAAACAGTTGGGGGTGGCGCATTCCCTTTATTCTTGGGTTATTAATTTGCCCTGTGGGGTTATGGATTCGTAGTCGTTTAGATGAAAATGAAAGTTATCTGCAAAGTAAAGCTGAGGTCACTGATAGTCATGCGCAGATTAAACAGACTGTAAAACAGTCAATTCGCGAAATTATCTTAAGTATGGGCTTGACCGTTAGTGCCACCGCTTCGGTTTATGTGGTGTTGGTGAATACCCCAACCTATGTCCACACCAAACTGGGTTTGGATATGGGCAGTGCCTTGTTTATACAGGCTTTGGCCGTCATGATCATGATGTTCATCATTCCTGTATCGGGCATGCTATCAGACCATTTTGGGCGTAAGCCTGTATTGATGACAGGCCTACTCATTCTGCTACTGACCGCATTGCCGCTATATCACTTTGTGATTGCAGCACCGTCCTTAACACGATTGTTATTTATGCAATTTGTACTCTGTGTGGGAATTGCCATCATGTTTGGTCCATCACCTGCAGCAATTTCTGAGCAGTTTAATATTTTGGGTCGAACCACGTCGATGTCCATTGCTTACAACATGGCCGTAATGTTATTTGGCGGATTCGCGCCCTTTATTGTGACTTGGTTAAGTAGCGCAATGGATTTGGCTGCACCGGGCTATTACCTCATGTTTGGTGTAATTGTTGGTATTTTTGCTGTGCTCAACATGAGGGAAACATCACCACGGCTTTGGCGTAAAAAAAGTAATTTAAAACAAATCAGCCCCTCAGTTTAAGGCAGAGGCTTAGTCCAGTTTTATTGTTTTTGGGCAATTATTCTCAATTTTAGGTTTTTAGACATTATTCTGTATTGCAAGCGAGCACACTCATGGACACGCTACGACTCGATTCATTTATTGCTATTCGCCACCACCTCCATCAACATCCTGAAATAGAAGGGGATACTGTTCAGACATCACAATTGGTTGCAGATCATTTAAGTGCTTATGGCTATAAAGTCCATCGTCATATTGGCGGGCATGGACTGGTTGCTGTTTTACGTCGAGGGACAGGAACAAAATCATTGGGCATACGTGCGGATATGGATGCCTTACCGATTCATGAACAAAACAACTTTGCACATGCCAGTAAAATTGCAGGACGCATGCATGCTTGTGGTCATGATGGGCACACCACAATTTTATTGGCTGCAGCAAAACAAATTGCGCAACATTGTGATTTTAATGGCACGCTCAATTTAATTTTCCAACCCGCAGAAGAAAACCTGACAGGGGCTAAAGCCATGTTAGAAGCAGGATTATTTGAGCAATTTCCATGTGATGCGATTTATGCTTTACATAACTTACCGGGGATTCCTGTCGGGACTGCAATTGTACAGGCAGGAACCGTCATGGCATCGTCACAACGGGTGCTGTGTAAAATTATTGGTAAAGGTGGGCATGGTGCAATGCCTGAACATACCCACGACCCAATTCAGGCGTTGTCTGCTTTTATTAATGCGATTCAAAGTATTAAGTCTCGTAATTTGAATGTACAGGAATATGCAGTGATCAGTATTGGTTCGATTCACGCTGGGGCAACCTATAACGTGATTCCCAATGAAGTTGAGCTACAACTCAGTATTCGTACTGATACCCAAGCGGTACTTAATAAAATTAATCACCGCATGGTTCAAATCGTGAGAGGGATTGAACTGTCCTTCAATGTGCATATTTCATTGGTATTTGACTATTTGGTGCCTCCGGTAATCAACAGTAGTGCTGAAACCTTGTTGCTCGAACAGGCATTGGCGGATGAAGATTCGGGGATTAACGTGGTGCCACAAACCACAACCATGATGGCTTCTGAAGATTTTGCATGGATGTTGGCGCAACGGCCGGGCTGTTACTTTTTTCTAGGAAATGGAGAAGGTGAGCCTTATGGTTGCTCGATCCACAATGCACATTATGATTTTAATGATCAGAATATTGTGTTGGGTGCGCATTGTTGGACATTGTTGGTGGAAAAATATTTAAATTAGCAATGGTTAGAAATGTAACCTCTCCCAGCCTCTCCTAAAAGGAGAGGAGATTAGTGTGATACCCTCTTCAACGAGAGAGGGCAAGGGAGAGGTTTTTAAGACCCTGAACGAATAATATAATCAAAGGCAGATAGTGATGCTTTTGCACCTTCACCTGCGGCAATAATAATTTGCTTATACGGCACAGTGGTACAGTCACCCGCAGCAAATACACCTTTGACATTGGTTTCGTTGCGATCATTCACCACAATCTCACCACGATTTGAAAGCTCAACTGCGGTCTCTTTTAAGAAATCCGTATTGGGCAATAAACCAATTTGCACAAAGATCCCTGCGAGTTCAACCGTATGTTCTTGCTCAGTCGCACGATCTTTATATTTCAACGCCGTCACTTGTGCGCCATCACCAATCACTTCAGTCGATAAGGCATTCATGATCACTGTAGTATTTGGCAAGCTATGTAGTTTGTCTTGTAGCACTTGGTCTGCACGTAATTTAGTATCAAATTCAACCAAAGTCACATGTTCAACAATACCAGCTAAATCAATCGCAGCTTCAACCCCTGAGTTACCACCACCAATCACTGCAACACGTTTGCCTTTAAACAACGGACCATCACAGTGTGGGCAGTATGCGACACCACGAGTTTTATATTCTTTCTCGCCCGGTACATTCATTTCTCTCCAACGTGCACCTGTGGAAAGAATGATGGTTTTCGATTCAAGTTTAGCGCCATTTTCAAGTTCAACTTCAACCAAGCCACTGGCCGTCTGATCTGCACCGATCACATGTTTAACCCGTTGTAGGTTCATGATGTCGACGCCATATTCGCGAACATGCGCTTCCATGTCTGCGCCAAATTTCGGCCCTTGGGTTTTTTGCACTGAAATGAAGTTTTCGATGTCCATGGTGTCCATAACTTGGCCACCAAAACGATCTGCAACAATACCGGTACGAATACCTTTACGTGCGGCATAAACCGCAGAAGCTGCACCTGCTGGGCCACCACCAATGACCAGTACATCAAATGCAGCTTTGGCATTGAGTTTCTCTGCATCTTTTTCCGCAGAATTGGTATCCAGTTGCGCCACAATCTCTTCTAGAGTCATGCGACCTTGGCCAATGTGTTCACCATTTTGGAACAGCATTGGTACTGCCATGATTTTGCGTTGTTCAACTTCGTCTTGGAAGAACGCACCATCAATCATGGTGGCCGTAGTGCCTGGATTATTAATTGCAATTAAGTTCAGCGCTTGCACCACATCCGGACAGTTATGGCAGCTTAGAGATACGAACACATCAAAATCTGCGGTTAAGTTTAGGCCTTTGATTTGAGCAAGTATTTCATCAGAAACTTTTGGTGCATAACCAGACACTTGCAGTAAAGCCAAAATTAACGAGGTGAACTCATGCCCCATTGGGAGGCCTGCAAAGAATACGCGTGGTTTTTCCCCTGCTTTAGCAACCCCAAAACTTGGACGACGTGCATTGTCACCATCAAAGCGTACCGTGACTTGCTCAGAAAGCTCAGCAATTTCGGTGACCAGTTGTTTGATTTTTTCTGCTTTATCAGATTGATCTAATGCGGCAACCAATTCAATTGGGCTTTCTAAACGCTCTAAATAAGATTTCAGTTGCGCTTTAATATTTTGATCTAACATGATTTTTACTTCCAGAAGATTTAAATTATTGGATTGCAGCCATCATACGATAAACGCATATATAGGTAAAACAGTTTGTATTTATCATTGTGATCGGTTTTTAGAATCAATGCCGCTGTGGTTCAGTACAGCATTCTGATTACAATACTGGCAATATAGGATGAGATGAGTGAATAAGAATGCAAATTAACAGAGGCATATATCGGCACTATAAAGGAAAGTTATATCAAGTGCTTCATGTTGCCAAACACAGTGAAAACAGAGAAGAACATGTGGTTTATCAATGTTTATATGATGACTACTCTATCTGGATTCGACCTTTGGCGATGTTTATTGAAAATGTACAACAAGAGGATGGCAGCCAAGTGCCACGTTTTAAGTTAGAACAAGATCTCACATAAGATTCAGTCAAATGTCATCGCTTTGACCTAAAGTCATGTAAAGATTGAATACTGAGATAAACCTCAGGGGAAAAAAGCATTATGAGTTTAAGTACAGCTTTTACCGATCGAATCAATCAACTGTACCGTAGTTTTATGCAACACGATGCAGTACAAAGCGATCGGATCAAACGATATCGAAATATTGAACCTGATTCCGCACAATACCTTGCGATGTTGATTCGAATTCAACAATCTAAAAAAATATTAGAAATAGGAACTTCGACAGGTTACTCGACCTTATGGATGGCAGATGCCATCCAGGTAACGGGTGGCAAGTTGACAACACTTGAAATTGATCCTGCTCGTACAGCAAAAGCGCAAAATTATGCGACGGAATTAAAACTCGATCATGTGATTGATTTTTGGGTCGGGGATGCTAAAAACTTTTTAGTTGAACAGCATGATCAGCAGTATGATTTCATATTACTTGATGCTGAACGTGATGCTTACTTAGATTATTGGCCGTATTTACAGCAGATGTTTATCAAGCAGGGCAGTGTATTGATTGTCGATAATGTGATTTCACATGCAGCTGAAGTCAAAAGTTTTATTGAAGCTGTTAAAAATGATGAACGCTTTATGAGCATGACCTTGTCATTAGGCGCAGGACTGTTTTTGATTTCTCCAAAGTCCTAAGCCAACGAACTACATTGCTTTTAAGCAACGATACAATGAGTAAATGATAGCCACAAAAAACCACGTCACATGGACGTGGTTTTTTGCTTTATCAACTTTAAATCAAAAGATTAAAGTAGATTAGATTTTACCAACGAGGTCGATTGAAGGTGCAAGTGTTGCTTCGCCTTCTTTCCATTTTGCTGGGCAAACTTCACCTGGGTGAGCGTGAACGTATTGAGCAGCTTTTACTTTGCGAAGTAATTCAGTTGCATCACGGCCTACACCACCAGCGTTGATTTCAACGATTTGGATTTTGCCTTCTGGATCGATTACGAAAGTACCACGGTCAGCAAGACCAGCAGCTTCGATTAATACTTCGAAGTTTCTAGACAAAGTCCAAGTTGCATCGCCAAGCATTGGGTATTGAATTTTTTTGATTTCGTCTGAAGAATCGTGCCAAGCTTTATGCGTGAAATGTGTATCAGTAGAAACTGAATAGATTTCAACGCCAATTTTTTGGAATTCAGCATAGTTGTCAGCAAGGTCACCTAGTTCTGTTGGGCAAACAAAAGTGAAGTCTGCTGGATAGAAAAAGAATACAGACCATTTGCCTTTAAGTGCAGCTTCAGTCACTTCAACGAATTGGCCATTGTGGTAAGCCTGAGTGTTAAATGGTTTAACTTCGGTGTTAATTAAGCTCATCAATATCTCCAAGAGTGAGGTTTGTATCTAATATGAAACTAGAATAGGTGATTTTTCTTTATTGAGGAAACAGTATTTTTGCATTGTTAGAATCGGAAAAATGAATCTATCAATAATTGTAGACTATTTCGCATCGAGGTTATAAATCAAATTCGCAGCTGCCATGTCGAAATACTCGACATACAAAGCATGTCTAATCTTGATGTTCAAAAAATGACAGCGACAAAAAATATTTATGAATCAATTGATCACTATGATTATGGAGTACTTTATTAGAAGTTCAAGTCAATCAACCTGAATAACCGATAAATTTCTTGAAGATGATCAAATGCGATCGCTTGTGTTCGGGGGAGATAGAAGTCCGGTTTTTTAGATTATCGTATGGACTGTTGGATATTCTTGATCTCATCAAAAATCGAATTTTGAAAATTCTAGCGGATAATATGATCAGTTAATTACATGATTAATCAAATATTAAAAATGATGCTGATATCAGTTATACTGCTTAAAAAGCGCGAGAGAAGTTGAATATGCATGCTCAACCATTGTTTAACAAGGGTTTAAATCCGGAATTAAAAAGGTGGTTATATGCCTCAGGTTCTTTAACGCAGCAGCTTACAGATTTAGCAGGGGGCACCTTTCGAGTGCAGCCCACTCAGCAATATTTTAAAAAAATGAATTTTAAAGACAGTCAATGGATGAAAATGCCATTTCATCACACCTCATGGGTGCGTGAAAGTTTGCTCTATGGTTGTGAAACACAGCCTTGGGTCAAAGCAAAAAGTATTTTTCCAATTTTAAGTCTGCATGCCAAAGCGCGCTTGTTTAAATATATTGGTACTCAACCAATTGGCCGCTATTTATTCGATCGTCATCAGCCGAAATGTCAACGACGTGTCTTGTATTTAGAGGACGGTTGGACCCGGCAAAGTTGTTATACTTGGCACGGTTGTAAATTCATTGTTCAAGAAACTTTTTTACCTGCATTTGAGCAATTTCTTGCCGCACAGGTCAATCAAGCTGCAGATCCCCAAGGATAATCATGGTCACTCAACATACAATACATTGGCGGCAACGTTTGGCTGCTTATTATTATCTCTGTCGTTTTGATAAGCCGATTGGTACTGAGTTGGTATTTTGGCCAACCATGTGGGCCTTATGGGTGGCTGCGAAAGGTATTCCTGATTTAAAAATTTTATTTCTAATGACTTTGGGCGTAATTTTTATGCGTGCTGCGGGATGTGCAATAAACGACTTTGCGGATCGTAAAGTGGATGCGCATGTAGAAAGAACCAAAGATCGCCCATTGGCCACAGGGGTAATAAGTGGTAAAGAGGCTGTAGCCGTATTTTTAGTTTTGGTTGCAGCAAGCGCTACGCTATTATTATTTCTGCCAATTGAAACATTTTACTGGTCCTTTGGGGCTTTATTTTTGGCCTTCATTTATCCATTTATGAAGCGCTATACCCAGCTGCCTCAAGTCTTTTTAGGTGCTGCATTTTCTTGGCCTATTCCAATGGCCTATGCAGCTGTAGGCGCAGAGCCCAATTTAACTTGCTGGTTATTATATTTTGGAAACCTTGCATGGACAGTCGCATATGATACCCAATATGCGATTACTGACCGAGAATATGATTTAAAAATTGGGGTTAAATCTACGGCTATACTATTTGGTCAATATGATATTGCGATAATTTCACTGTTACAAGCCAGCAGTTTAATCTTAATCGGTGCAGCTTTATACCAAGAAGGTTTATTATTTCCTTATGCAATTATTGGTTTGGTTGTTGCAATGCTTGATTTTATTTATCAATGGATAAAAACCCATAATCGTGATCCGCAACAGTGTTTTTGGGCCTTTCGCCATAATCGTTGGATTGGTTTGATGATCTTTGCAGGAATATTTATTTCTCTATTATAAACACTATTTTTATTTTAAAGAGACCACCTATTCAGGTGGTTTTTTTTATGTTCTATTATCCTTTATCGAGATGAGAACATATATTTAAATAACAATGAATCCAAGGATGAAGATCATGTTAAAACTAAAATTAATAGCGATTTGTTGTAGCGCTGCAATATTACTCAGTGCATGTCAGGATGACAATAAAGATCGTCGAAAACCTCGACCGAAGGCGAACAAGCAAACAACCATGCAGGTCTCTGAACGCAAATACAGTTTAGATAATTTGCCAGAAGCTAAGTCAATACAAGTGATGACTTATAACATGCCCAACGTTCAGGGTAAAACAGCAAAAGCCACAGCAATGTTAATGTTTCCACAAACACCGCAGCCGAAAGATGGTTGGCGCGTTGTGGTTTGGGGGCATGGTACTGTTGGCATTGGTGATCGTTGTGCGCCAAGTAATAATGCCTTGGATGTAAACTTTAAAACAACGGCTGCAGGTTTACTCAAAGCGGGTTATGTGATTGTCGCACCAGATTTTGAAGGCCTAGGCACGTCTGGTATTCATCCTTATTTAAATTTAGGCAGTGCATCACGATCTGCAAGTTATGCAATGATAGCGATCAAACAACTGTATCAAAATCAAATGAATGGCGCTTGGATGTCTGTTGGGCAGTCGCAAGGTGGGCATGCCGCTTTAGGAATTGCTGAGTATGCCAATGATGATCGAAATTACAAAGGTACTGTCGCAGCAGCACCAGCATCGAGTCTCGATATTATTGCGCTCGGTGCACCGATGGTATTGGAGCAGTTGGTTGCTGCAGGAAAACAGGAGGTTGCGATTGAAGGCTATGCAGGGTTGCTGACCTTTGCTGCCTATGCCACCGTTGGAATTAAAGCTTATGAACCACAGTTCAACTATAAACAAGTATTTGAACCACGCTCTGGCGAGATTGCGGCTTATGCAGAAGGTTCTACAGGTGAGCAAGGTGAATGTTTAGCCCCGCTTTATAGTCGATTCAGTGCTGATATTAAAGACTTTCTAGCAAGAAATAAGGGGAAAACAGTTTTAGATTATCCGGCACTCAATAAAGATTTTAATCAAAACCCGAGTGTGAAAAAATTCCTGTTGGATAATCAACCAGGGACCAAGAAAATAAAAAGTCCATTGATGATTATTCAAGGAACGGCAGATGAAGCCATTCCATATGTAATCACCGTTGGTTTAAAGGATCATCTGATTGAACTTGGGACAGCGCTTCACTTTGTGCCTGTGGAGGGCGCATCGCATAGTCAGGCAATTGTGCAAAAAAATGATGAGTTGCTAAAGTTTGTACAACAATATATGCCAGCCTCGTCATTGAAAGAGGGCATGCTTTAATTTAAGTGGTTGTGTTGCTGAGTCAATTGATGGGTTGACTTGGTAATGCCAATCAAAAGTGTGATTTTAATATTGCTTTTGATATAAGCTTTGGTCTGGTTTTAAATATAAGATTGAAGCTTAGATATTATCGCTATTTTATAAAATTCTGCGTGGTTAAATGGAGTGTTTATTTAAAATAAATACAGGTAGATACTTTGTTTGAAATTTTATTTAAAGAATATATGGTTGTTGGGTTTTATAAATAAATATAATAAATTATTTTTATATTTATTTTTAGAATATATTATTGTTAAGCAGTAAGTTAAATAAAATAAAAATAAATAATTATAAAATCAATATTAATTTCTTTGACTAAGTAAAACATATTTATATAATGATTTTGTACGAAGTTTGATCAATTAAAAGTCGTAGGCGTACACATTATAAAATCTCAATGAAATAAATAAAAAGTGAATAATGAAAATCGAAAGACCTGTAAGGAAAGCGTAGATGTGAAAAAGTAGTACTTAATAATACTCATCTAAATCAAAGGATATGAAAAATGATTAACACTTTCAAAGTGCCAGTATTGGCTGTTTGCTGCAGCAGTATGCTGCTGTTAAGTGCCTGTAAAGATAAGAAGGATGACCCTCCAACGCCGCAACCCAAAAAAACCGAGCCTGTAAAAGCAGTTGAAACGAAACTAAAAGCACCAGAGAAAGAACCAGAACCAGAGAAAACACCAGAACCAGAGAAAGCACCAGAAAAAGAGAAGGCAGAAGATGGCAAAGCAGCAGACGTACCTAAAGCCGACGGCAAAGCACCAGATGCGCTTAAAGCGAATGACAAAAAAACAGGAGAAGCGCCTAAGGCTGGTGACAAAGCACCCAATACACCTCCGAATGCCCTAATCGTAATCACCAATAAAAATGCTGCAAATAAAACATCTGCAGAATACTTAGGTGAAGTTGCTTATAGTGCGGATACGTTATTAGAGGATGCTGCATCGATTAATGTAATGAGTTACAACATGCCGACTGTATTGGGTAAAACAGCCAAAGCAACAGCAATGGTGATGATTCCTAAAACACCGCAACCGAAAGATGGTTGGCGTATTGTGGTTTGGGAACATGGTACGGTTGGTCTAGGTGATCGTTGTGCACCGAGTGCGAATAAGATCAATGCAAGTTTCAAGATACTTGCAACCAGCTTACTTAAAGCCGGTTATGTCATTGTCGCGCCTGATTATGAGGGCGTAGGTACACCTGGGGTGCATCATCCTTATATGAATTTAGGCAGTGCAGCTAAATCGGCAATTTATGCAGTAAATGCCATTAAAAAACAATATGGTAAAACCTATCAAGGATCTTGGATGGCTGTTGGGCAGTCTCAAGGCGGGCATGGTGCCTTAGGAACGGCAGAATACTCCAATAACGATACGACCTACAAAGGTACTATTGCTAGTGCACCTGTTTCTAATATTGTGGAACTCATAACAGCTAGAGGACCTGCCAGATTGGAAATTGGGAAAACAATCCCAGAGTATAAAGATAGAGTCCTTACAGGTTATAGTGATCTCTTAACGTATGCCTCTTATTTTGTGGTAGGGATCAAGGCAAGTAATCCAAGCTTTAATTACCAAGAATTATTTATTGGAAGTTCAGCCACAATTGCAGAAGCAGCAGAGGGTGGGCCGGTTGGCGATAATGGGCGTTGTTTAGCTGATATGCGAAGCTTATTTATGACTGAAATAAAGCAGTTTACTGAGAAGAACCCATTGGCATTCATTCCTGACTATCCAGGTATTATTCCTAATTTTGCGACCCATCCTATGATTGTTAAGTATATTCAGGACAATCTACTTGGAACCAAAAAACTCAATACACCGACATTAATTATTCAGGGTTTAGCCGATTCAAGTGTAGATCCATTAGAAACGATTGCTTTAAAAGAAAAGCTAGAAAGATTGGGTTCTATAGTTACTTATTCAGAACAGCAAGATGCAACGCATGCCACAGCTATTGATAAGGCCAATGATACGTTGATGGAATTTGTGAAAAAGACCATGCCTGCGTCATAAGAGAATGAGATAGAGAGCAAGCAAGAAGTAGTGTAATAGACAGTGTACGAGACAAAGTAGGAGGAGCTTCGGCTCCTTTTATTTTTAGGTTTAACATGAGACAACAGCGATTTACTTAGACATCAAAGGAGACATTAGATCATAGAGCTCATTTAAAGCGAACAAAATCTAGCCCCATCAAAATGCCAGATAGACACCACATTTTTTTGATTGCTTATTCAATTCAACCCAAATGCGTGATGGGCTAGATAAGATCTTAGTAATTGTCTTTTGAGAAGATTTTATTGAAAGTCGCCATATTTTAATTGTGCTGACCACTGCTATTTATAGGTTTTTATTGATTATACTTACATTTATTTAGATAAACTAAACTTAAATATCTGTTCAATGCATTAAATTTGTGTTTAATTACTCACTCTCAGCACAAGAATGTGTAATTTAAGATAGGGAGTTAAGATGGGTCATCTACTAAAAAAAACCATGCTAGCGCTATGCTGCAGTGGAGCATTACTTCTAACTGCCTGTAACGACAATGATGATTATCAGAAACCACAAGGACTCAATAACTATATAAAAGAAACGCCTTATGTGAAGGACAGTTTAGCCAATGCGGCTTCCATTAAAGTTATGACTTACACCATGAAAAACGTACAAGGGAAAATGGCTGATGCAACTGCATTGGTTTTTTATCCTAAGACAGCAAAACCAAAGGACGGTTGGCGTGTTGTGGTTTGGGAACATGGGACGGTTGGTGTGGGAGATAGTTGTGCGCCAAGTAATACATTAATTGGTGAAAACTTTGCTGAGTTGGCGCAAGACCTGTTGGCTGCGGGCTATATTATTATTGCACCAGACTATGAGGGACTTGGGACACGTGGTATTCATCCCTATTTAAATCTACAAAGTGAAGCCGAATCAGCGCTTGCAGCAGTTACTGCATATAAAGCCAAGTATGGTAAAGATCTGAATGGCGCATGGATGTCTGCCGGACAGTCTCAAGGTGGTCAGGCCTCGCTTGGGACAGCCGAATATGCCAATACCGATCCGACTTATAAGGGTGCCGTGGCAGGCGCACCAGCTTCGAGTTTGGGTGAAATTATTTTAGAAGTTGCACCGACTGAATTAAGAAAAATTGAAGTGCTCGAAAATCAAGCTCAGCAACCTTTGCAAGATCGTAACTCTGTGACCTCCTATGCGACCTTATTGTCATATGCTGCACTCACAGGAATCGGTATTAAGGCTTACGAACCAAGTTTTGAATATCGTGATTTATTCCAACTACGTGCCAAAGGCTTGGCTGCACTAGGAGAGGGCAGCACCGGTGAAAATGGCATGTGCTTAAATGATGCCGATCCGAGCCAGAGTCTGATCCAGAACTTTAAGGTCGACATTATTGATTATATGCAGAAATATCCAGGCACAAGTGTGATGGATTATCCAGGCTTAGATGAAGCGAGTTTTAAAAATGATAAATCGGTTGAAAAGTTCCTTGTTGATAGTCAGCCAGGAACCAAACGTATTGATAAACCGGTATATATTATTCAGGGCACCGCCGATACCAATGTACCTGCATCCATGACACAAAACGTGGTTGCTGAGTTAAGACGTTTAGGTTCTCCAGACATCAGAGTAGATTATGTTGTGGGCGCATCACATACCGCAGCAATTAAAATCAGACGTCAAGAAGTGGTTGCCTTCATTCAACAACATATGCCTGCACAATAAGCGGGTCTGGTTGTGAAACCCAAAGGAGCTACGGCTCCTTTTTTGCGCTTTGATTTTAGCGAACAGATGAAGAGGTCGAGCCGATCTAAAGATTGAGGTTTTGTATTTATTTTTGATTTTGCTATAGTGATGCCAATTTTAAGTCATTGTATTTTTTAAGAGAGTAAAGATGTCGCAAGCAAGAAATATCAATTTTAAAATACTGCTGTGTATATTGGCCGTGGTGGTCTTTTTACTTGCGATGCTGGGGATTCGTTCACTGCTTGAGAAATCGGACTTAGAAAATAAGCGTGAAATGGATGAGTTAATTCGTCAACAACAAGCATTGGTTAAAGTAAAACAAGATCAAGCTGTTGTAGAAGCTTCAACTGCGATGCCAAGCTCAAGCGCTGAGTAAACTTATTTATCAACCCAATTTTAGTCAATAAAAAACCCACAACAATGTTGTGGGTTTTTTGAATCTTGGCTCTCCAACCTGGGCTCGAACCAGGGACCTGCGGATTAACAGTCCGTCGCTCTACCGACTGAGCTATTGGAGAATCTGAAACGGATTCTATGCATCTCAGTGCATTTGGTCAAGCCGCTTTAGATAAAAAAGCTTTAATGTTGATTTGATTGTCTTTTTTATCGCCATCATGCTGATATTTTGAGGGAAGGTTTTGTAATTACAATAGGGGAGTAGGCGCTTATCAGAAGTATTTTATATTTATAATCTGGGCAAAGAAAAAGCCCATAACAATGTTATGGGCTTTTTGAATCTTGGCTCTTCCACCTGGGTTCGAACCAGGGACCTGCGGATTAACAGTCCGTCGCTCTACCGACTGAGCTATGGAAGATCGATGGCTCTCCAACCTGGGCTCGAACCAGGGACCTGCGGATTAACAGTCCGTCGCTCTACCGACTGAGCTATTGGAGAATCTGATGCGCATTCTAAGGATGAAACTCGAAGTCGTCAATACTATTTACGATTGAAGCGGTTCGTTTGCTTTATTAGTATTCATTTCGCTGTAATAAATCAAAAAAATCACCCCGAAGGGTGATTTTTTAAGCGTGTTAGAAAAATTATTTTTCTACACCAGCTTCTAAACCGGCATATTTCGCATTTGCGTAATCCCAGTTCGCTAAGCTTTCAAGGAAAGTCGTGATGTACTTAGGACGCATGTTGCGGAAATCGATATAATACGCATGTTCCCAAACGTCAATGGTCAATACTGCAACTTGGTTGTGTGCAAGTGGCGTATCTGCATTTGCAGTTTTGGTTACTGATAATTTACCATTGACTTTATCAGCCACTAACCAAGCCCAACCTGAACCGAATTGAGTGGTTGCAGCAGCAGCAAATTCTTCAGCAAATTTTTCGTAACTACCGAAATCTTCGTCAATTTTAGCAGCAAGCGCGCCAGTTGGTTTGCCACCACCATTTTGCTTCATGCTGTTCCAATAGAACGTGTGATTCCAAACTTGAGCAGCGTTGTTAAAGATACCTGCTTTAGAAGCATCACCAGCAACAGCTTTAATGATTTCTTCTAAAGTTTTACCTTCAAGCTCAGTACCCTTGATCAAGTTGTTTAGATTCACCACATAAGTATTGTGGTGTTTATCATGATGGTATTCTAAAGTTTCTTTGCTGATGTGTGGCGCTAAATCATCGTAGCCATACGGGAGCGCAGGTAACGTAATAGTCGTCATGTTCCTATTCCTTGCATTTGCTGGGTTATACAATTAAGTGGGCCTATTGTAGTTGATTTTGCTACCAATAGTGCAGTCTTTAAATAACTATACAGAATAAAGCCTTGCTTTGCGGTCATAAAGCAGATTGAAAATAAAGCTCAACTAAATCGGATTATTCAATTCAAAGTAACTGTATTCGATATCGCTAAATTGTTCAGTAATGGCTTGTGCTAAACGTTGTACGCCATAACGTTCAGTCGCGTGATGACCACAAGCATAATAATGCACACCTAACTCTTTGGCTTCATAGAAGGTTCTTTCACTGACTTCACCCGAAATATAGGCATCACAATTTTGTTCTGCTGCTTTGCTTATATAGTCTTGCGCACCACCGGTACAGAAGCCCACTTTTTGAATTTGTGCTTTGTCAGCAGGTAAGTGAATCGACTCAAAGCCTAAGCGATTGCTTAGCATCGCTTTAAAGTCAGTCGGAGACATCGCTGATTTTAAATAGCCGATATTCCCAATCGGATGCCTTTCACTTGGATCTAAAGCCTGAATTGAATCCAGTTCTAAAAGATCAGCGATCGCTGCATTATTGCCAAGCGTTGGATGGGAATCCAAGGGCAAGTGATAGGCAACCAAGGAGATATTGTTTTGGATCAAGGCCTTGATACGCTTACCACGCATGCCTGTGATCGGGTAGGCTTCACCTTTCCAAAAGTAACCATGATGTACCAGAAGCATGTCGGCTTGG
The DNA here is from genome assembly GCF_006352475.1 of Acinetobacter pullicarnis. Taxonomy (NCBI): domain Bacteria; kingdom Pseudomonadati; phylum Pseudomonadota; class Gammaproteobacteria; order Moraxellales; family Moraxellaceae; genus Acinetobacter; species Acinetobacter pullicarnis. The sequence continues at coordinate 2,566,554 of NZ_VCMZ01000001.1, read as the reverse complement.
TAGGCGATCGCGGCTTCAATTGCATCTTGAGAAGCGGTCACAGCACAAAGTATACGTTTGACCTCAGATTCTCCTTCAATCTGTAAGCCATTAGGTGCATAGTCCTTAAATTCATTGCTCTTTAAGCTTTCATTGCACCATAAGAGGATATCGCTAAGTAATGCCATCGTTTTTCTAAAAAATAAATTATAATCTTGAGAGTATAATTTAATTTGTAACTAAAGCTGAACAAATCTCTATTCGGTTTCTTTGTATCTTCATTTATTTTGATTACAATGTATAAAATTCTTTGCCATCAACTAATTAAATAATTCTTAGAGGAAGTAATAGTGCGCCGCTCCTTTTCTTGGTTACCTTGGGTCTTACTCGTTGTCGTCATTATCAGTTTTATTGGTTGGCAAAAGTATCAACAACCGAAGCCCCCAATTGCCTCAGATGGTGTGAAAATGCCTGCGGAGAAGGTCGAGCCGTTGCTAAATACATCACGTGCTGGTGGTGTGGTTTCCTTTAGTGCAGCAGTTAAAGTCGCAGCGCCTGCCGTGGTTAATATTTTTACCACACAGAAAGTTAAACAAACCAATCCATTATTTAATGATCCGGCATTTAGAGAATTTTTTGGTGATCAACAACAAGGCCGCACTCAAAGCCCCAATGAAAATAGCCTAGGTTCTGGGGTTATTGTACGTCCAGATGGTTATATTTTAACGAATAATCATGTTATTGCGCAGGCTGAACAAATTGTTGTGAGTCTGCAAGACGGTCGCCGTGCAGAAGCGACAGTTGTTGGAACAGACCCAGACACAGATTTGGCTGTTATCAAAATTAATCTTGATAATTTACCCGTATTGCCATTTAAACTCAGTGGCAATGAAGTTGGTGATGTGGTACTTGCGATTGGTAATCCATTTGGTGTTGGACAAACTGTTACTCAAGGGATTATTTCAGCGACAGGGCGCTCTGACCTTGGCATTAATACCTATGAAGACTTTATTCAAACCGATGCGGCGATTAATCCTGGTAACTCAGGTGGGGCGCTGATTGATGTTGCCGGTAATCTGATTGGGGTGAACACCGCTATTTTCTCGCAATCGGGTGGATCACTTGGTATTGGTTTCTCAATTCCAGCCAAAGTCTGCCAACAGGTACTGAACTCGATCTTAAAAGATGGTCGCGTTATTCGCGGTTGGTTAGGCATCAGTTTGGTTGCGCCAAAACAAGATGATGTGCTTTCTGCAAAACCTGCTGGGGTAATCGTCGCAGATGTGCTTAAAAATGGTCCAGCCGCTTTAGCCGGATTAAAATTAGGTGATAAAATTGTCAAAGTGAATGATGAAGACATTACATCTGCTTCACATCTAATTAATTATGTGGCTTTACAGGCACCCAATACCGAAATTCAAATTGAAGTTGTTCGCGGTAATCAACCAATTTTATTAAATGTAAAAGTGGGGGAGCGTAAAGTGCTAAGCAATGAATCACAGTACATTCCATTGCCACGTCGTTAATCGCTTAAGCCCTAAGTTGTATTGAAGAGAAAGCCAATCAGTGTCGTGCTGATTGGCTTTTTTGTTTTCGTGTATAGATTGAATTGTGCAGATGATTTGGTGCATGGTCGATTATCTAAATCACCACTATTTTCATCATTTATTTGTTGATTGCATTCAATGAAAGCTTCGTTGAGTTGCGCCTGAAAGCTATTGGTGATCAAAACTTCTTGTTTTTAGTGAAAAGTAGCGATCAAAGCTTGATTTAAGTGAAATTCGCACAAAGAACGTTCATCCAAATTAAATTCCACTAAAAAAGCTTGTCAACCTCAACAATAATTACTATTATGCATCCCACTTAGGCGTGTAGCTCAGTTGGTTAGAGCGCTACGTTGACATCGTAGAGGTCACCAGTTCGAATCTGGTCATGCCTACCAAAATATTGGTAGAATAAACAAAGACTTATTAGTTAATATTAAAAACTAATAGGTCTTTTTTATTGCCTGTAATTTCGTTAAAAGTAGCTTTCGCTGTATAAAGGACGAATATGCAGCGTGGTACTAAAATGTATTAGAATCAGATTGAACATTTTATACATCAGGTGAACAAGCGTGTCTTATCTATTACAAGTTGATTTTTCATTTTCAGGCCCTTGGGGGGATGCGATGACCGAAAGCATGCAGGGCTTGGCCAATTCAATTACGCAAGAACCTGGTCTAATTTGGAAAATTTGGACAGAAAATCAAACTGAACAGCAGGCGGGTGGCGTTTATTTATTTGATACGGAAGCACATGCACAAGCTTATTTAGACATGCATGCTGCACGTTTAACCGCAGCTGGGGTAACCGAAATTCGTTCTAGAATATTCTTAGTGAATGCCGCTTTGTCTGAAATTACACAGTTTTCGGCTTAAGACCAGATACGCTGTGCGAAGACAAGAGCAGGGCTAGAATTTTGTGATCATCGAGCAAAATCGTTATGCGATTGCTCAGACAAGATGAAAAGGCTAAATGTTGAAATTTTAGCCTTTTTTATTATAAAGAAGAATTGAACAATCATTTTAAAACACGCATGATAAAAACTCATGCAGTAAATAGTTTTTCTCACTTTTTATTCAGAACTGTTTATGAGACTTTATGTGGATTCATCACGTATGCAGGATGTATCGGTATGAGAATTTCCACAATGTAAGAAGGTTTTGGTTTAAACACGCTCATATTCAACCGGGATGGATGAATAATTGATTCAAATCAACCTAGCATTACCTTAATCTTTTCTTACATGATTGACTCCCCATAATCGGCATGGAGCCTTGGAGGGTCTTTAGATTAAATCAATCATGTGGGGAATCAGGACAAATCAGGAGTGTCCATGAAGATAAAACCCCTACCACCAATGAATAGTCTTATTGTGTTTGAGGCAGCAGCACGCCACCTCAGTTTTACCTTAGCCGCCAATGAATTAAATGTGACACAAGGAGCGATTAGTCGCCAAATCAGACAGCTAGAGGAATACCTAGGAAAAGAGTTGTTTGTTCGGGCCAATCGTAATATCTGTTTGTCGGCAACGGGATTGCAATATTATCAGACCATTTATAGTTCATTGCTTGAAGTTGCTCAGGCCACGGCTGAGATAAAAAAATGGCAAGGTGAAAATCAGGTGACTGTAGCCACCACCAATGCGATGGCTGCTTTGTGGTTACTCCCTAAAGTTGCATCTTTTGAACAGCTTGAAGGTATAGATTTGCGGATATTGACGACAGATAATATTGCTGATTTACACCGAATGGACTGCGATCTGGCCTTGTTTTATTGCCGGGTTAAACCTGAAAATATGCATACAACCACTTTATTCCCAGAAGAAGTTTTTCCTGTCTGTAGTCCTGGTTATCTTGAACAATTTAAAGGGGAGATGACATTGGAAAATATTTTTGGGAAGACGTTGCTGTATTTGGACGAATCTCAAAGAGATTGGATGACTTGGGCGGAATGGATTAAATCAGTGAATTATCCAATATTGACGCCAAAGAATCGCGTCAATATCAATAATTATCCATTGCTATTACAAGCTGCTGCCAATGGTCAGGGGGTTGCATTGGCTTGGGGATCGTTGGTCGATGAGTATTTAAAAAGTGGTCAATTGGTTCGTCCTGTGGATACCGTTTTACGAACCAAAGCTAATTTTTGTATGTTGGAGCCATGTGATCGTGGTGTGATTCCATCTAGCGTAAAACAGTTTCGGCATTGGTTGTTGGAACAGTTACCAGGGCAGGTCGGGCAGAAGGGATTAAGTGAAGTTTAATCTGTAAATAGGGTTGAGCATAAAAAACAGGGATTTTAAAATCCCTGTTTTTTTTATGCGGTTAAGTTTTGAGATTAATTGGATTGATCTTTGGACGCCTTGTCTTTGTGGCTGTTATCTGTTGTATCTAAATAATCTGGAAGTACATGTTGCGGCATCATGGCCCAAGCTTGAGGTTCTCTGCGTAAACTCTTAAACAAAGTCACACTCATGATGGCAAGGAAGATCGAGATGGGGAAGCCTGCAATAATTGACGCTGTCTGCATCGCTTTGAGTCCCCCTGCATAGAGTAAGCCTGCACCAATAATAGCAATCAATACGCCCCAGACAATTCTGATTTTTATCGGTGTTTCGGTGGAGCCCTCCGCATCAAGAAAACAGAGTACGTGGGTGCCGCAGTCAGCAGAGGTAATGAAATAAGTGGCTAAGAGAATACAAGCAATAACACTTAAAGCTTGCCCGATAATACCACGGTCAATATTGTCAAACATGGTAAATAAGGCACGGGTATTGTCTGCTTTGGTGGCTGTCACAATTGGCCCGCCAGCAAAAGCTTCAGGGGCAGGTTGTCCAGCTTCGATTAGCGCGGCACGTTGTTGTTCATAATGGTGTCTGGCATCTTGCTCAACTTTGAGTGCAGAACCACCAATCACAGACATCCAGATTGCTGTGATAAAGGTTGGCACCAGAAGTACCCCGGAAATGAGTTCTCTGATGGTACGCCCCCGTGAGATTCTTGCCACAAACATGCCGACAAAGGGTGCCCAGGTCATCCACCATGGCCAATAATATGCGGTCCACCAATTTTGCCAGCCAGAATCTTTTTGTGCATCACTCCAGAGACTCATGCCAACAATGTTTTGGGTGTAATTCCCTGTGGTTTCGAGCAAAGTATGTAAGATATAGCGGGTGGGGCCGATGGCAAGCAAAATGATGATGAGTAGCAAAGACAACAACATATTCAGTTGTGATAAGCGTTGCATACCGCGATTAATACCAAATACCACTGATACTGTCGCAATACTGCAGAGGATGCCAATCATTAAAAATTGCACGCCTAAACTGTTGCTAATACCAAAAACTTGATTTAACCCCGAATTAATTTGGATGACCCCCATCCCCAACGACTGGGCGATACCAAAGGCTGTGATTGCAATGGTTAAAATATCAATAGTGTGTCCAATCGGACCATAAATACGATCGCCAATAATAGGATAAAGAATCGAGCGCAGGCTAAAAGGTAAGCCTTTACGATAAGAAAAATAAGCCAGTGCCAAGGCAGTTACACAAAAGATTGCCCATGGATGTAAACCCCAGTGAAAAAAGGTTAGTTGCATGGCCATACTGGCTGATTCATCACTGAAATCAGGGGTGAAAGGGTTATTGGCATAGTGCCACATTGGCTCGGCAGCAGACCAAAAGACTAAACCAATTCCCATACCCCCAGAGAACAGCATGGAGATCCAAGCAATAAAGCTAAATTCAGGTTTTTCATCATCTCGCCCAAGCCGAATATGGCCAAAACGACTGACCATTAAATACAATAAAAAGCCCACGACAAAGGTCATTAGACCAATATAGAACCACTTCAAATTTAGTAATAGAACACTTGAAATCATTTCAAATGTTTGTCCTGCACGCTCCGCTTGAAGGGCGCAGAAAATGACAAAAGCAAAGACTAATATTTTAGAAATGACTGTCACTGTCGGATTGAGCCCTTTAAAGACCCCAGATGTAGCACGCATAACTCCTCCTTGGATGCGTTGCAGCAGTTAACTACCTGTTAACCGTTCTTGCGATTGCTAAAAGAGTAGTGAGATGTGGGGAATGCACTCAACTGATTTATTCTCACTCATGGGTGAGTTTTAATCATAGATCATGTTTTGGCTGCTCAATGCAAGTTTTTCAAAGGCATAGATAGAAAGGCGATGCATGATGAAAACTCATTAACACCTAGCTAAAAAGTCGTTTGTTTGTCGCGATGATGTTTACCACAATCTCCTTAAAGCAGCACAGCGTGCTAAAGAGTGAAGCGAGCGCAGGAAGCACTTCACTGGTTAAATATATGGAGATCAGCATGAGTAATGTCAGCCAAAAACTTATTAGCGTACAGCAAGCCGAAAATGTATTAAATCCAATCCATCTCGCCAATGGGATGCCTAATGTGGCGTATACCAATCAGGATTACTTTAATTTTGAGCGTGATCAAATCATGAGTAAAACCTGGGTCTGTGTTGGTTTTGCTTCAGATCTTGCTCAAAATGGATCGGTTAAACCTGTTGAATTTATGGGCTTGCCACTTTTGATGATGCGTAACCGCGAAGGTCTGGTGCAGGTGTTTCACAATGTCTGTAGTCACCGAGGAATGCGTTTGGTCGATCAAGAGGGCGTGATCGAAGGGGTGATTCGTTGTCCGTATCACTCATGGAGTTATGATCTCAATGGCCAGTTGAAAGGAACACCGCATGTGGGTGGGATTGGACAGCACAAAGATGAGCGTTTTAAGTGTGAAAAGCATGGGTTAAAAGCCTTGCGCTCAGCCATTTGGATGGACATGGTTTTTGTCAATATTTCTGGAGATGCCGTTGCTTTTGAAGCACATATTGCACCCTTAGTCGAACGCTGGAATGGTTTTTGGGGCGAGGATGGTTTGGCACAAATACGCCGTGTCAATATGGGTGGACAACTGGAAATTGAAGTCGCAACCAATTGGAAGCTAACAGTTGAAAACTACTGTGAAGCCTATCATTTACCTTGGGTTCACCCCGCACTGAATACCTATTCGAAATTAGAAGATCATTACAATATTTTATTTGATGATCGCTTTGCTGGGCAAGGCAGCTACAAATATAACTTATCAGATACCGCAGGTACTCATCTGCCAAAATTCCCAAGTTGGCCCACAGATAAACTACGCCATGCAGAGTATGTGGCACTGTTCCCGAATGTGTTGTTAGGTATTCAAGCGGATCATGTTTTTGCCATGATGATTGATCCGATTAATGCAGAGAAAACCATTGAAAAACTACGCTTATATTTCGTAGGTGATGAATCAACGCAAGATATTTATGCTGAATGTCGTGCTGCAACCTTAGCCTCGTGGAAAGTGGTCTTTTTAGAAGATATTAATGCGGTAGAGGGGATGCAAAAAGGCCGCCATTCACCAGGTTTTGGCGGTGGTGTGTTCTCACCAGAGATGGATTTACCCACCCACTTTTTCCAAAAATGGTTAGCAACACAGACCAAAATTGCGTTGGAGGCCTAAGATGCAGCACTACCTTAATTATATTGATGGTCAATGGAAAGATGCTGCAGGTCAACTGCTGGTGAACAATCCTGCGACGGGTCAAGTCTATGCCAGTATTGCGCAAGCAGATATTTCAGATGCAGATTTGGCGATGGCTGCTGCTCGACGCTGCGTCGAGAGTGGTGCATTAAGCGATGTTCGACCAGCGCAGCGCACCACTTGGCTGCTCAAGGCGGCTGAAGCAATTCGTGCAGTTGCCGATGCAGGTGCGTTGGTTGCCTGTCGTGAGAATGGGAAAAGTTTAAATGATGCCTACGATGAGTTTAATGAGGCAGCGCGTTACTTTGAATATTATGCCGGTTTAGCAGACAAAATAGAGGGGATTTCGGTGCCTCTGGGCAAGGACTATATTGATTTTACGCAATATGTCCCGATGGGAGTATCTGTTCAAATTGTGCCATGGAATTTTCCAGTCTCGATTTGTGCACGCTCTTTAGCACCGGCTTTGGCAGCAGGGAATGCAGTGGTTATAAAGTCGCCAGAGCTCTCGCCATTGGCCATGACCATATTAGTGAAAGCGATTGAAACAGCAGGATTTCCAAAGGGTGCAATCAATCTACTCTGCGGTAAGGGTTCAGATGTTGGTCGTCATTTGGTGCAACATCAGTTTTGCAATCAGATTGTATTTACTGGGTCGGTTCAAACTGGGCAAAGCATTTTAAAAGATGCTGCTGAACGTGCCACCCCATCGGTGATGGAATTGGGTGGAAAGTCTGCTGCAATTGCTTTTGCTGATGTCAATTTAGATCAATTGATCGCTAGCGTAAAAGTCGGAATTTTCTTTAATGCAGGTCAGGTCTGTTCTGCGATGTCACGGCTCATTATTCAACAGAGCCGTTATGACCAAGTCAAACAAGCAGTCGTTGCGCTTGCACAAAGTCTGTGTCCCGGCCCCGGTGAGCACAATCCAGAGATTACCCCCGTGATTTCACAGCAACAGCAGCAACGTATTTTGGCAATGATTGAACAAGCACGAGCCGAAGGTGCGCAAGTGTTATGTGGTGGCATCGCGGTCGATGGGCCAGGTTATTTTGTCTTGCCAACTGTGATAGAAGCCACGCCAGAAATGCAGATCGCCAATGAAGAAGTTTTTGGTCCAGTGTTGGTCATTATGCCTTTTGAGGAAGAAGCCGAAGCAATCCGTATTGCAAATGGCACTGACTTTGGCCTCGTCGCTGGCGTGTTTGGTGAAGGTCTCAGTCAAACTTTAAATGTGGCGAACCAACTTCGAGGTGGTCAGGTCTTCATTAATGAATGGTTTGCAGGTGGTATTGAAACACCATTTGGTGGTGTTGGCTTGTCTGGTTTTGGTCGAGAAAAAGGTCAGGAAGCGATTTATAGCTACGTCCAAACCCGCAACATTGGCATTCGCTTAAGCACCGCTTAGATCTCCTGAGATAAAGGAATAACAGCAGATGAAAAAATGGTTATGCCTCATATGTGGCTGGATTTATGACGAAGCAAAAGGCTGGCCCGCAGATGGCATAGCCGCAGGGACCAAGTGGGAAGATATTCCCGAAGATTGGCTCTGCCCAGATTGTCTGGTGAGCAAAGCAGATTTTGAAATGATTGAAATCAGCAATGAAAGCGCTAATTCCCCAGTACAAGCAGTGCAGGCAGTACAAGCGGAAGTTGCAACTTTAGCTGTTGAAGAACCGGTGGTGATTGTCGGATCAGGGCATGCGGCTTATCAGTTGGTCTTGGCCTTACGTGCCCAAGCACCAGATTTAGCGATTACAGTTTTTACTGCAGATGATGGTGGACTCTATAGTAAACCAGCTTTATCGAATGCTTTGGCTTTGGGTAAAGATGGACAGAGTTTATTGCGAGAATCAGCGCTTAGTTGGGAGCAGCGTCTCAATATACGGGTTTATGCACATACGCAGGTTGAGAAAATCGATCGGGACAACAAAAAGTTAATCACCAGTATTGGGGAATATCCTTATGCACGACTGGTTTTGGCTGTTGGTGGGACTCCGATAGTGATTCCAGTACAAGGTGCGGCTGAATCGATTCTAAGAGTGAATGATCTTGCGGACTATCGACATTTTCGCAGTCAATTACAGGATAAAAAGCATGTCACGATTTTAGGTGATGGCTTAATTGCCTGTGAGTTTGCCAATGATTTGGCCACACAAGGTATTCAGGTTTGCATTATTGGGCTGGGGCAATGGCCAATGCAACGACTACTCCCAGAGCCAATCGGCAATGCATTGCAACAGGCACTCAGTCAGTTGGAGATTGAATGGAAATTAGAGAATAGCCTAAGCAGTATGCAGGTTGAGCATGAACAGTTTCTATTGCAATTGGCGGATGGACAGCAACTGCGCACTGACTTAGTACTCAGTGCGGTGGGGCTCAGTGCCAACACACAACTCGCAAAAAATGCAGGTTTGGCCATTGGGCGCGGTATTCAGACCAATCTTGAACATCGGACGAGCGACCCCGCAATTTTTGCTTTGGGGGATTGTGCCGAAGTAAATGGGCAGTGGGCGCCTTATATCAATCCGATTAATCAAGCCATCCCTGCGTTGGTTCAAACCTTGTTGGGAAGAGCGACGGCAGCGCAGTTAAGTGCAACACCCGTTGTGGTCAAAACACCGATTATGCCCTTATCTGTTTTGCCAGCAAGTGGTCAGGGCAGCTGGGTGATTGAGCAGCATGGGGCTGAACATACGGCTGCCTTTTTAGATGAGCAAGGTCGATTACAAGGTTTTGTGTTGTTGGGGGCAGAATTACAAAGTCAGCGCAATGCATGGTTGGACAAACTGAATCACAACATGACAGCTGCTTGAGGAGCAAAACATGATTGCTTTACCAAATGATGATCGAAGCTGTGGTTGGTATGACGTATTGACCACAGCAGCGCCAAGCAAAAAAATGAGTGGTGAACAAAATGCCGATTTTGTCGTCATTGGTGCTGGCTTTGCTGGCTTGGCAGCGGCAAGGCGATTGGCTGAACGTCAACCGAATGCACGCATTGTATTGGTAGATGCACAGCGCATTGCGGAAGGTGCTTCTGGACGTAATTCAGGATTTGTAATTGATTTGCCGCATAAATTTGCGCTGGAACATCCAGATCCTGCGCATAAGCAGAAATTATTGAGTCTGAATCGATCGGCCATTTCGCAATTACAGCAGTTGGTTGACGATTACCAAATAGATTGCCAGTGGTCTGCGGTGGGTAAATATCAGGGTGCAGTTGGTGCGCGTGGACAAGCACATTTAGATCATTTTGAAGCATTAATGAAAGATCTTGGTGAACCCTTTCGTGTGGTTGAACAAACTGAACTGGCAAAAGTGTTGGGGACCAATTACTACAGCCGCGCTATTTTTACCCCAGGTACTTATTTGATGCAACCTGCAGCCTTGGTCAGAGGTCTAGGAAATAATCTACCTGAAAATGTTGACGTTTTTGAGCAGACACCGATTCGAAAAATACAGCAACAGGGGCAGAAATGGCTGTTGCATGCAGATGATGGCACGCTTAAAACACCAAAGGTTTTATTGGCAACCAGCATTTTCACCCGAGAATTTGGCTATTTAAAAAATAGACTTTTGCCAGTCATGACATTTGCCAGCTGGACACGCCCACTCAGTGATGCAGAACTTGAGCGTTATCAGGGTGAGTTAAATTGGGGGCTTACTCCTGCAGATCATGCTGGCACGACTTTACGTATGACGGCTGATCGTAGAATTTTAATTCGGAATACCTATAAGCATGTACCGAAATATGCGGCCAGTGTGAATGATCAGACGCGGCAGTGGGTGCAGGGCGAGCATTATAAAGCATTGCGTGCTCGCTATCCCGATTTTGCCGATATTCCACTTACCCATACATGGGGTGGGGTCTATGCGATATCGCGTAATTTTACCAATTTCTTTGGCCAGTTAGAAAATGGCGTATATGCCAGCGCTTGTGACAATGGTGTGGGTGCCGCTTGGGGAACGGTTTCTGGAGGTTTACTTGCTGATTTAGCGATACAAGCGGATTCACAGGCTTTACAAGATATTCAATATGTAACAGGTATGCCAAGCCTCAATCCACCTGAACCTTTTTTAGGTCTAGGGGTGAAATTTCGGATTGGTTTAGCGAAATGGCAAAGCAGAAGTGAATTGTAAAAGGAATTTGGAGGCAAACATGCGTGAAGTAATACGAATTGATCATCAAGATCTCAGCTTTAATATCCGCGGTGAAACACCCGGTATGGCCTATGTGGCACGGGCTTTAAGCCCCGAAGTCTCTCCCAACATGGGAATTGGATTCGCACGTTGGGAAGGGGCTGAGGTGGAATGGACCGTACTTTATGACGAAGTGATTTTTGTGATTGAAGGCTGTTTTGAATTGACAGCCAATGGTCAAAAACATGAAGTTCGACCAGGGCAAATGTTGTGGATTCCTGAAGGTACGGCATTAACTTATGCTGGGCATGCCTTATTTGGCTATGTGGTACATCCTGGAAATTGGAAAGCCTTGCATGGCCTCACCTAGGCTCTGCTAAAAGGACAGGATCAGATTAAAGCTGTATTGCATTGCTGCTTCTCCCGCGTTAAAGCAGCAATGCATTTTTTTAAAATATGAAAATAGGAATACGTTTCATATTCGTTGCAAATACAAACATACAAGGAAATGTAGATGAATAAAGGTTATTTAAAACTCAGCATGGGGTTTTGGGTTGGGGCAATGATCAGTCCAGCATATGCAGGGTTGAGTATCGGTGATCCTGAGAGTGAGTTGGGCGCTTTAACGCTTTCAGCAACGTTACGTGCCAACTATCAAGACAAAGATTATGGCGTGCCTGTCTCTGATCAAAAAATTAAATTTGATACTGCAATTGTTAAATTAGACTATCAATCGCAAGACTGGTTTGGAAAGGCCGAATACCGTTGTTATCAATACGATACTCTATGTGATTTTTCAACCTTGGTGGACGGTTATGTTGGTTATAAACTTAACTCAACCGATCATGTGACATTGGGTTTACAACCGATTCCTTTTGGTCCAGGGACTTTTTGGGACAGTAGTTTTTATGCCGGTATCAATAACACGATGGGCTTACAGGACGCGCATAATTTGGGTGTGAATTATCACGTTGAATTGCCTTCTAAAACCAAAGTGGATTTGGCATATTTTGCGACCGATGGTGGCAATTATGTTGGAAATAGTCGAGATGCTGCACGTTATACCGCAAATTTAGTCCATTCCGCAGATCCAGCGAAAACAGATCTCAATGAAAAAAATATGTGGATGGCCCGGGTTAAGCAAGAGCTCACTTTTTTGAAAAACCCTGATTTGAAGGTTTCAGTCGGTGGAAGTTATTGGTATTCAGACATTGAAAATAATAGAAACGCCCAGAATGGTTCACGGAAAGCGTGGGCTTTATTTAATCAGGTGCATTATAAAAACTTTGCAATGACATTAACGGGGGGCTCCTTGGCCATCAATAATCAGGACCCTTTAAACCCCTATAGCTCAACACTTGGCTCTTTTGAAACTGAATATGACATTGCCAACAAAGGTCACTTTTATTCAGTCGATACAAGCTACAGTTTTAAAAATGTAAGAGATGGGCTGAATGTCAGTCCCTATGTGGTTTTTAGTGGTTTTGAAAAAAAACAAAAAGGTTTCAATGATTCAATCCGAAATATTGTAGGCGTACTTTTTGATTATAAGGACATCTCGGTGTATAGCGAATATGTCATGAGTAAAAGTGATCCCTTTGTTGGTGGTTCTGGAAATGCACTTGCCTCAGGCGATGATGCCAAGTGGAAGAAACTTTTAAATTTCACCTTTATTTATCGTTTTTAGGCAGTTATTCACTTAAGGGAATAAAGATGTTTTCAACGTACACGCATGCATTTGCTTTGTTCTTTGCCTTATTAAATCCATTCCTTATGAGTATTTATATGATTGGATTAATACGGCATAGCGAAACCAAGGTTTTTAATAAAGGGTTAATACAAGGGGCAGGTATTGCTTATACCGTATTTATTTTATTTGCATGGGGTGGCGAGGCAATTTTTAGTCAATACCTGAATGTGCGTTTTGAATCCTTCCAAATCTTTGGCGGTTTAATCTTTTTAGTGATTGGTTATCGCTATGTGTTTCAAGGTGCCGATACGATTGGGGTAATGCGTGGTGCCCCTGAACATTTGGCGGGTACTGTGGCCATGCCATTTATGATAGGACCTGGAACAATCAGTGCTGCGGTGGTTACAGGAATGAGTATGACTTTATTTGAAGCCGCACTGGTGATTGCATTAACCCTATTTTTAAGCTGTAGTGTTTTAATCGCAATGAAACTCTCACATGATCATTTGAAATCAAAGCATGCCAAGTATATTGATCGTTATTTCGATATTGTTGGGCGATTGTCTGCATTATTAATTGGCACCATTGCCATTGATATGATTGTCAGCGGTGTAATGCGCTTAGTCGAAAAAGCTTAGCCTAGAAGGTTTATCTAGGCGAGTTCGTTTGATTTAAAGAGATGGTTTTAAGCCTGAGCATTAAAAGCTGTTTTAACTTGCCTCAGTACCAAAGCAGATCTTTAATTATAGGTAATATTGATGGTGGCTAATGCCTTCACATCACCGGTGGTAATCGTAGGGTCATACTGATAATAACGTGCCTTCATTGGGATATTAAAATCAAGCGTACTATCATTTGCACGAAAATTACCTAAGGCTAAGCGATCGCCAGTTTTGATAATCGTTTCAGTATTATTATAATTTGAGACCAGTTGAACCCCCACACCTTTGGCTTGGGTCAGTACAGGAACTTGATTACTCATTACTCCCATATTTGTTGGAATGTTGGTGTAGTTAAAGGTTAATCCGATATTATTAATAATGGTTGTGCTGGCTGAAGGTGCCCCTGCATTGCATTTGAGATTGAGCATAAATGCTTTTTCACCTTGGGTTGAACCGACACCGCTAAATCCAGATTTTTGTACTGTTGCTAATGAGATAACAGCATCTTTGTCGCTGCTAAACTCACAGGTGGTGGTATTAATAATAATTGAATTGGGATTAACGGTTCCAGTTAACCAAATTGGGGCATTTGCAATACCAAAGCTAGAGTAAGTCGCTGCCTGTAATGGTCCTGAACCTGTTATATTTTCCATTTTAATAATTTCAACCACAAGCGGGCCAGGGGCAAGGGAGAAAGTACCAGAGGTGGTCTGTGAAAAGCTATAGGGGTAGGTATATGCAAATCCAGGTGACTCCGTACGAATTCTGATGCCTATGCCCGCGATGTTGGTGGGATAGATGTTATTGCCCGGACTGTTTGCCCCAAACCCAGGAATAATCTTACCTTCGAAGGTATAAGTGCTGTATGTACAATTCAAATTAGTTTGGATGGGAGAGGTAGAATAAGGAAATTGAGCGATCCCATTGCCATTGCCATTTAATATCTTACCGACAGGATCCGTTGGACGAACAACAACTGTACCAACATTAAAGACGACATTGATTGTGGTAAAGCTTGCTGGATATTGGGGTGAACAGGCTGCATTTGCTTTTGAAAAAGAACCAACACTGCACAGCCCCAAGACGAGTATTAAATTTGTGATTTTCATTGGCATACCTCATTAGTCATCAGCATATGTTTGGTTTTGTCTTGTGTCTGCGCACTTAAGTCGTAATGAATCCAACATTGTTCATCGGCGGCTTCACCCCATTTCACTTGAAGCTGTCCTTTGATCTGTTGTGTCCTTAAATAGATCAGGCTACCTTGTGCCACGATGCCGACATTTTCGCCTGCCGTATCATAGACATTGGCAGTAAATGGGAGATTTTTACCGGCTGTTGTTAATGCGCGGATATAGAGTGCCTTGCCTTGTTTGGTGACAAAACTGACTTGAACAATCGCACCTGCATAGGGCGCGACTTTTTGACTGGTCTCAGATAACTCAACATCGATTGACATGTTTTGTGGATCAAGGCTGATGTCGTTTAAACGATATGGTGTGACATAGGGAATGACGGCATAACCTGATTTATTCACCCTCAAGCCTGTGGTATTGCTGACAGCAGCCCCATTGGCCTCTGGTGCATAAACGACGACCATGGTTTGACCTTGATCTGGACCAAATAACAATCCACCAGCATGTGCCACCACCGTCCCTTGTGCGCCAAGCATCGCTTGCTGATAGTGCTGTGTATGACTAAAGGCAGCGGTTAAGTTTGTGATATTGTTTCGATACTGGCTGTTCACGTTGAAGCTTGGCCGTTCCCCATAGCTCTCCGATATTGACGCGGCATAGTTAAAGCGTTCACCTAAGTGAGCATTTAGACCAATGTTTATATTGTTTTCGGTAACACTACTATTGACGTTAATGCTGTGTTTTTTAAAATCGAGAGGAAATGAAAGACTGAGCATATATTGTGTGTCATCTTGAAGTATTTCGGTTGTTTTGTTCTCAATCAAGCGCCTATTGGCGGAGAGGCCATAACTTAAACTGCGGTAGCGGTTGTTATAACCGAGACTATAGTTTGTTGAGCTTTCTGCACGATTCCAATAATCGATCCAAGATCCTGTGATATAAAAATTTCCCCATTTTTCAGGTAAGCCCTGATTGAGCGTGAGCTGAAACTGACTTTTCTGTTTGCCAATATGACCTGTGCTCAGGCCGTGATTTTCTAAGTCGCGAATGGCGAGCGCGTCTTGCAATTGATAAAAGTTTTCAGTGGAATAACGATAGGCTGCCAAAGTGAAATTGGTGAGCGTTGGACTAATAAATTTGCTATAACTCATACGATAACTTTGTCCATACTCACGTGTGCGGGTAAAATCTGCGGCTGAGTGGGTCATATCCAATGAAATGGCACCAATGGGGGTTGAAAATGCAGTTCCAATCGCCAGCGCTTGATAATATTCAGCGGCCTGTATACCGCCATATGCGGTAAGATAGTTATTTAAACCACGCTGATAGGTCACTTGAGCAACCCAAGGTTTAATCTCTAAATAGCGATCTCTAAACTCCCCGATTGTGACAGAGTACCGGTTTAAACCTGGTCGCAGCATTTGCACAACCGATGCATAAGGGGTAGTAAAGCGTTGAATTTCACCATTGCTCTCAATCACAGAAACCTCTAAGTTACCGCCATAACCGGTGGGGTAGAGATCATTAATCTCAAAATTTCCTGCTGCAACAGTGGTTTGATAAATTAACTGACCCTGTTGATGCACTTCGACTTTGGCATTGGTTTTTGCAGTACCACGTATTCTAGGGGCATAGCCCAATTGACTATTGGGCAACATCGAATCATCACTTCGGAGTTCAGCCCCGCGATAACCGAAGGAATCGAAAATATTGCCACTGCTAAAGTAATCACCTAGCGTGAGTTGACTGCGGTATTGGGGAAAGGCACGTTGTACATAGCTACTGACGGCATCGTATTGAGAACGGGACTGCGCATCTGTAATACTTTCTGACCAGCGCCATTGGCCTTGATGACGGAATTGCCAACCGCCAAGATTGGCGCCAGCGGTAATGGAAGCAAAGGCATGTATTTGATCCTGATGATTAGAAAAGTCACTAAAGCTTTTATAAACATTGGTGTTATAGCTGATAAACCCTGCATTAATGCCACGATCCCAGAGACTTGGATCAACATAACCTTGGGCATTTTTTTGCATGGCAGCTTGTGGAATAGAAAGATCGATACGTAAATTGGCGCTATCAAAGCGATAGAATGCGTCATCAATCCAATGCTCGATTTTGAGGCATTGTGTATTGCTTGAGTCTGCTACTTTGGCTTGTAAAAGATTGGCTTTTACCCCGTATTTAATTAAATCATTCGAGCTGAAACAGGTTGAAGCATTTTCATTTGGATGCGGTGCCGTGAAAAGGAGTCGGCGTTTTCCGATCCAATTATCATTTATGTAAATATCAACATTATATTCACCAGGCAAGATTGAATTATCATATTTAAAACGAGCCATATCGATTTTATTTGCATCACCTTTTAGAAAGGTGGAATCAAAGTTTGCATATTGTTCTTGTTTTGGTGGTGTTGTCTCTAATGCACTCACGATCATGGGAGTACAAAGTATAATGGTGCCATAACTATACAGATAGCATATTATTTTTCTTGACCGTTTATATTTTTTTGATGCAATTTTAGACATAAGACAACCCGCCTATTATAAATAGGTGTTTTTATTCATATCATTATTAAATAACTGATTTAAGTTTTAACTCATACTCTGAATGACCGCCATAATCGTTTATGGTGGTAAATATCATTTTTCTATTTTCTAGATGCTGTAAGTTTAGTATTTCTTCAGTATGTGGTTTGAGCATTAATCCATCAGAAATTAGATTAAGGGTTTTGCCGGACTGTTCTTGCTGGATGGAGGTTAGGGTTATATAAAATGCAGTGGGATTTTGAATTTTTAACTGAGATCCATCACGGACCCATTGTATTTTTTCTGGTGCTAATGCAGCTTGTTCTAAACCTTTTGGCCGATAAAACAATTTAATTCG
This sequence comes from Acinetobacter pullicarnis, assembly GCF_006352475.1. NCBI lineage: Bacteria > Pseudomonadati > Pseudomonadota > Gammaproteobacteria > Moraxellales > Moraxellaceae > Acinetobacter > Acinetobacter pullicarnis. The sequence goes on along the minus strand of NZ_VCMZ01000001.1, from coordinate 2,548,965 downwards.
CGAACGTATTGCCAGTTGTAAATAATTATCTGGCGCATCTACATTCACTGCATTACTTTCAGGTTTCGGTGGAATGTCTAAGACATTTAGCCAGAATAACGTTTCTTGCGTTTTACTTAATGATGCTGCATTCGGCAGTGCAGTAATCCGCAGCGCTTGTCCTTTCTTTGCATTCACACGACTAATGGGGGGAGAAATCATAAACGGTGCTGTAGATTGATCAGGTGTACTTTTCGGATCACCATCATCAATCCAAGCCTGAACCAATGAGGGTACTTCACCGATATTACTCAGTTGTAAGGTGACTTCACGGGCTTCTGCAGGATAAATTACACGTGTACCATGCAGAATAACCTCCGCATTTAAGTCGCTACAGAGGAGTAAAAAACTCAGCATGCAGGTCGAAAAAGTACTATTTATAATCATTGTTATTTCTCAAAGTCATTTCTCAAAAAACGGTTGGTGAAGCAAGCAAGCTGACTTCACCTTTAAAACAGCAAAATTATTGATAAATCATCGTGTATTGCACACTGGTTGTGACATCACCTGCTGTTGCAGCACCGGTTGCAACATACTCGGCAAAGTAATTTAGTGTTACAGCACTTCCTGCAACGCTAATCACTTTCCATTGTGCGGGGTCTGTTGGTGGGACACCAAGAATAGGCAAGATAGTGCCATTATCCGTTAAGAGTTGAACTTGGACTTTTGTTGCAGGAGTTCCAGAAGCTTGATTGTTTAATCGACCTGTACTGAGATCAACTGTTGTACCTGGTTCAAAATAACTGGTGACTTGACCAATCGAGCAGTTGGTTAGTTTTATGGCAAAGGGAGTACGACCTGCTGTTTCACCAGCAGCAAATAATGTACTTTTAGATACAGTCGGCAAAGTTACAATAATATTTTTAGAGTTCGTATCGACTGTACAGGTTTGATCTGTGACTTTGCCATTGATCGTGACTTTACCATCTACAGCATAAGCATTTGATAGCCCGATAATTATTGTTGAGGCAGCTAAAATTAATTTTTTCATGTTATTTTCTCTATAGATTAATAATCTTCAAAATAAAACTGGATAATCTTGGTTTTCGTTGCAAAACAAACTATAAATCTACAATCTGAAACAATCAAAAAACATTTCATTTACAATGTTTTTTTGAATTAAAACAACTTTATTGCTTATACATTTGAATGTTTGATTATGTTGGTCGAGTTGGGGTTTAGGGCTTTGTGAGTATAGGGTGTAAATTGAGTTTGATAATTTGCGGTGTAAGTCATATTGAAATATTTTGAAAGATATTAATTTAAAACCTATATTATTATTAAGTTGAGTTGTTTATTTTAAGGAAAATATAATAGTTAAAGTCGATATTGAAAATGGTATTAATCATATTTTTATTATTGAGTTCCATCACATCAGAATGGAACCGTCTATTCAGAATGCTTTTAAAATTAAATTAGCCTAATCCATTAACAAACCCTGATACGCCTCTGCTTGTTGCCTTAAAAAATCCCAGACCAGTTTAATCCGGGGTTCATGATGCAAGTCGACAAAGGTCAGCATCCAAAAGGTGTGGGTGAAACTGACCTGATTACTCAAAACCTCTTCAAGTTCAGGTTTATCATCGGCCAAAAACTTCGGCAAAATCGCGAGGCCTGCGCCCGCACTCACCGCTATTTGCTGTGCCAAAATACTACTGCTACGAAAATTGGCAGTCAGTTGTAGGGGCAGGCGTTCCAGACAGTACAGTTGCGGGCTATAAATCAAGTCATCAATATAATTAACAAAACGGTGCTGTGGTAAGTCATCCAAACTGTGAATCGCTGGGTTTGCAGCCAAATAGCTTGTGCTGCCATAAATTTTGAGGCAGTAGTCGGTTAGTCGGGTGATGATATATGGCCCTGATTTGGGTCGATCAATCGAAATCACAATGTCTGCTTCACGATGTGAGAGCTTAAGCATTTTCGGAACTGGAATTAAATCGACAGACAACAGGGGATATTGCTGTAAAAACACTGCCAATAGCCGCGCTAAAAATGCAGTTCCAAAACCTTCAGGGGTGCCAATTCGCACATGACCTTGTACTGGACTGGTTTTTTCAATCTGTAAAAAGGCTTGTTCCATCAGCTCAACCCGTGGCACTAATGCTGCACCCTCAAGGGTCAGTTCATAGCCACTGGCCTCTCGTTTAAACAGTTGGGTACCGAGTTCTTGTTCGAGCGCCTGAATCCGCCGCGCTACGGTGCTGTGTTCAACTCCAATCAGCCGGGCGGCATTGGTCAGGGTTTTAGCCCGTGCCAAAACCAAGAAAAAGCGTAAGTGGTTCCAATCCACACTCATTGTTTTTACGTCCTGTGCTTTTTTGCACAACCATCGTGCAACATTTTGCGTTGGTGGTCAAAGTTTTCTTTGCTAGGCTGTTTTCATGACGTAACGGAAAATACGTTTTTAAAGGATGATCATACGCTTAAGTCCGTATTTTCAAAAAAGCAGTGACAGTACAGCAGATAGTACAGCAGACAGTAAACAGGCCGTTTAACTGATCAAGCAAATGGATCGACAACAATAATTCGTCCCTACGGAGAGACCATGAACGCAATTCATAACCCGATGCTCGCAAACCAATTAACCAGTGTTAAATTGCTGATCAATGGGGAATTTGTTGACTCAAAGACCACTGAATGGCAAGACATTGTCAATCCAGCGACACAGGAAGTGTTAGGCAAAGTCCCATTTGCCACCACTGAAGAAATTAACGCAGCCATTGCATCTGCACAAAATGCTTTTGCCAGTTGGAGCCAGACGCCAATTCAAGCGCGTATGCGCATCATGCTTAAATTGCAAGAATTAATCCGTATTCACGCCAAAGAAATCGCCAAAGTCCTGACGGCTGAACAAGGTAAAACCTTGGCCGATGCAGAAGGGGATATTCAGCGTGGCCTAGAAGTCGTTGAACATGCCTGTTCAATTGGTACTTTGCAAATGGGCGAGTACGTTGAAGGCGTGGCGCGTGGTGTCGATAGCTATACGTTGCAACAACCGTTAGGTGTTTGCGCAGGGATTACCCCATTTAACTTCCCAGCCATGATTCCATTGTGGATGTTCCCAATGGCAATCGTTTGCGGTAATACCTTTGTCTTAAAACCGTCTGAGCAAGATCCATTGTCTACCATGATGTTGGTGGAGTTGGCGCTTCAAGCGGGTGTGCCTGCTGGTGTACTGAACGTGGTGCATGGCGGTAAAGAAGTGGTCGATTTACTCTGTACCCATAACGACATCAAAGCGATTTCATTTGTTGGTTCAACCGCAGTTGGTACGCATGTGTATAACCTTGCTGGGCAACATGGCAAACGCGTACAGTCCATGATGGGTGCGAAAAACCATGCGGTAATTATGCCAGATGCCAATAAACAACAGACTTTAAATGCCTTGGTTGGTGCTGCATTTGGTGCTGCGGGTCAGCGTTGTATGGCACTTTCAGTTGCAGTGATGGTCGGTGAAACTAAAAACTGGTTGGCTGAGTTTGTTGAAAAAGCCAAAACCTTAAGTGTAAATGCAGGACATGAACCAAATACCGATGTTGGCCCGGTGATTTCGCCACGTGCCAAAGCGCGTGTGATTGATTTGATCAACAGTGGGGTTGAGCAAGGTGCACAGCTGTTGCTTGATGGTCGTGATGTACAGGTTAAAGGCTATGAGCAAGGTAACTTTGTTGGCCCAACCATTTTCAGTCAAGTCAGCACAGACATGCGCATTTATAAAGAAGAAGTGTTTGGTCCGGTCTTGGCAGTGATTTGTGTCGATACGCTAGAAGAAGCGATTGCATTGGTGAATGCCAACCCATTTGGTAATGGTGTGGGCTTATTTACCCAAAGTGGTGCGACCGCACGAACTTTCCAACATCAAATTAATATTGGTCAAGTTGGGATTAATATTCCAATTCCAGTGCCAGTGCCATTCTTTAGCTTTACTGGTTCACGTGGTTCGAAATTGGGTGATTTGGGTCCCTATGGCAAACAAGCGGTACAGTTCTATACTCAAACCAAAACCATTACCAGTCGTTGGTTTGAAGACAGCCAAGACAGCGGTAAAGTCAACACCACGATTAACCTAGGCTAAGGAGCAACATCATGAATATTGCTTTTATTGGTTTAGGAAATATGGGCGGTGCCATGGCGCAAAACCTGCTCAAGGCAGACCAAAAGGTTTTTGGTTTTGACTTAAGTCCGAAAGCGCTGGAACAGTTTGCAGCAAGTGGCGGTGTGGTCTGCGACAGCCCACAAGCCGCTGCCAAACAGGCGGACGTGGTGATTACCATGTTGCCTGCGGCCAAACATGTACGTGAAGTCTATCTGGGTGAAAATGGCATCTTGGCGGTGCTCAAAGCTGGTGCCTTGTGTATCGACAGCAGTACCATTGATCCGCAAAGCATTAAAGACGTTGCTGCTGCGGCAAAAGCCAAACATATCAATGTCTGCGATGCCCCGGTTTCAGGTGGCACTATTGGCGCACAAGCGGGCACCTTAACCTTTATGGTGGGTGCAGATGAACCGATCTTTCAAGCGATCCAGCCCTATTTAAGCCTTATGGGCAAAAATATTGTGCATTGCGGTGATGTTGGCACAGGACAGATTGCCAAAATCTGTAATAACTTAATTCTTGGTATTTCAATGGTTGCCGTAGCCGAAGGGATGGCACTGGGTGCCAAGCTTGGGATTGATCCAGAAGCGTTGGCTGGCGTGATTAACAGTTCAAGCGGTCGTTGCTGGAGTTCCGATGTTTGCAATCCGTGGCCGGGTATTAATGCCAATGCACCTGCGGCACGTGGTTATCAAGATGGTTTTGCCACGCAATTGATGCTTAAAGATTTAGGTCTTGCCGTTGAAGCGGCTGAGCAGGCACAGCAACCGATTTTACTCGGTGGTTTTGTGCAACAGCTTTATCAGCAACGTTGTATGCAAGGCAATGCAGGTTTGGATTTCTCCAGTATTATTCAACAATATTTACCGGCTAAAGTATAATTACTGCATTGATTATTAAGTAATATTATTGGTGCGATGGATCGTGCAATTACTGAGTTATTAACACGATCTATTGTAATGATAATAAAGTGTGATCGAAATAGGATATTAGCAAGGTTTTGCTAAAGCTTGGGTCTGTTCACACATCATCTCAAGGATACCTAGATTGTTGCTTAAGTCAGTTATTAATTAAGCAATTGATCAAAGGGTGGGATGATGCCTGGCATGGATTGCCAATAGACCCTAACTCGTCATGAACAACAAAAAGTCTAGACTGAGGTTAGAAATATGTTGAACTATCAAGAAGCAGCACGTGCATTTAATTTAGAAATGGCTGCAAAAGATTTACTTTCAGGCTCTATTGATGCTTTAAATGCCTGTTATGAGTGTTGTGACCGCCATGCGCAGTCAGATGCAGATAAAGTTGCCCTCTATTGGCAAGGCAAGGATGGCCGCAAAGAACAATACACCTTTAGTGAACTCCAAAAAGGTGCCAGTCAATTTGCGAATTTCTTAAAATCTCAAGGTGTAGGTAAAGGCGATCGGGTTTCAGGTCTATTGCCACGGACACCTGAGTTGATCATGACCATTTTAGGGGCTTGGCGCATTGGCGCTGTTTATCAGCCATTATTTACTGCGTTCGGCCCGAAAGCGATTGAACATCGTCTCAATATGGCGCAAAGCAAGTTAGTCGTCACCGATCTAGGCAATCGTTCTAAATTAAATGAGGTTGCTGACTGCCCAAGCATTATGACTGTTGCAGGCAAAGACGATGCTGATTTACCCGCGGGTGATTTCAGTTTCTGGGGCGAAATTGAGCGTCAGTCTGCCGATTGTGCGGTAGAGCTGCTGAGTATTGAAGATCCATTCTTGTTGATGTTCACTTCGGGCACCACTGGGCCGGCTAAACCGTTAAAAGTGCCATTAAAAGCACTGATTGCCTTTGGTCGTTATACCCAAGATGCCGTAGGGCTAACGGAGCAGGATTCATTCTGGAATATTGCAGATCCAGGTTGGGCCTATGGTTTGTACTATGGGATTACCGGGCCATTATTGTTGGGTCACGCGACTTTGTTCTATGAAGGTGGCTTCAGTATTGAAAGTTTATCTCGCATTGTTCAAGAGTACGGTATTACCAATTTGACTGGTGCACCCACAGCCTATCGCATGATGATGGCTGCGGATCAAGAAGAAATGGCGAAATTGCGCGGTCAATTCCGTCGTGTCAGTAGTGCAGGAGAGCCATTAAATCCAGAAGTGATCCGTTGGTTTAAACAAGTCCTCAATGCACCGATTTATGACCATTATGGTCAAACCGAAGTGGGAATGGTGGTATGTAATCACCACGCACTTGCACACGATGTCCATCCGGGTGCTGCAGGTTTTCCAAGTCCAGGTTATCGCATTGTGACCGTGAATGAACAGGGTGAGGAATTGGCCCCTGACGTCCCAGGCATATTGGCCGTCGATATCAGCCAATCGCCAATGATGTGGTTTGGTGGCTATGAAGAAAGCCGTAAGTCTCCGTTCTTGGGTCAGTATTATCTCACGGGTGATACTGCTGAGATGCATGCTGATGGCAGTATGAGCTTTGTTGGACGTAATGATGATGTTATTACGACGTCGGGTTATCGGATTGGACCATTTGATGTGGAAAGTGCTTTGCTGGAGCATGAAGCCGTGGTGGAAGCAGCTGTGGTCGGTGTTCCAGATCCTGAGCGTACAGAGATCGTTAAAGCCTTTGTGATTTTGACAGAAGGTGTTCAAGCGACACCGAAGCTTGCAGAAGAGTTGGGCCAGTTTGTGAAAAAACGCCTTTCTGCACATGCTTACCCACGCTTGGTCGAGTTTATGACTGAACTTCCAAAAACCCCAAGTGGCAAAATCCAACGCTTTTTATTACGTAATCAAGAAATTGAAAAACAGAAAGTGGCAACCAGCATCGCTTAAGTCGCATTTTTGACATGGATTATGAATCGAAAAAATCCATCCTTGCGCTGCAGTACTGCTCCTCTCTTTGAACAAGGGGAGCAGCGTTGCTTGGCAAGGGAGGGATTGCTTTCTCAGCTTTAAAATTTAAGGAACGACACGATGCTATTTACGGAAGAACAAATCTTAATTGGTGACATGGCCAAAAGTTTTGCAGAAGAGCAAATCAAGCCCTTTGCCAGTGAATGGGATAAACAGGGTCAGTTTCCTGCAAGCGCTTTAAAACAAATGGGTGAGCTGGGCTTTATGGGCATGTTGGTGCCTGAACAATGGGGTGGTTCAGATACTGGTAATTTGGCCTATGTATTGGCACTTGAAGAAGTGGCTGCTGCAGATGGTGCAACCTCAGCCATTATGAGTGTACATAACTCAGTCGGTTGTGTGCCAATTTTGAAATATGGCACGGAAGCACAAAAACAACGTTTTTTAATGCCATTAGCACGTGGCGAAATGATCGGTGCTTTTGCATTGACTGAGCCACATACGGGTTCAGATGCTGTGGCGATTAAAACCCGCGCAGTCAAAGATGGTGAAGAATATGTAATTAATGGCGCCAAGCAATTTATTACCTCTGGGCATAATGCTGGGGTGATCATTGTGTTTGCTGTCACCGATCCGAGTGCGGGTAAAAAAGGCATTAGCGCATTTTTAGTGCCACGTGACACACCAGGATATGAAGTGATTCGTGTCGAAGAAAAGCTCGGTCTACATGCTTCAGATACCTGCCAAATTGCCTTAACCGATGTGCGTATTCATGAAAGTTTAAGACTGGGTCAGGAAGGCGAAGGTTTAAAAATTGCCTTGTCCAATTTAGAAGGGGGACGGATCGGGATTGCAGCGCAATCGGTTGGCCTTGCACGTGCAGCGCTTGAAGAAGCCACGCGTTATGCCCATGAGCGTGTGACCTTTGGCAAACCAATTTTTGAGCATCAAGCAATTTCTTTCCGTTTGGCCAGTATGGCAACTGAAGTTGAAGCTGCACGTCAGTTGGTACATTACGCGGCACGTTTAAAAGAAGCAGGTCAATCATGCCTCACAGAAGCATCAATGGCCAAATTGTTTGCTTCGGAAATGGCGGAACGTGTTTGTTCGAATGCTTTACAGGTTTTTGGTGGCTATGGTTATTTAAAAGATTTTCCGATTGAGCGGATCTGTCGTGATGCCCGTGTTTGTCAAATCTATGAAGGCACCAGTGATATTCAACGTTTGGTGATTGCACGCAGTCTATAAGTCCAGTTTAGATTCAGAATTTTAGGGCTGAGTGCAAATTTAATTGAATTTCAGAAATCCCCAATCTCCCCTAACCCCTCTTTTCCAAAGAGGGGGACTTTTTGGGGAATTCAAAGCCAAGTATAGGCTACACAACGCTCCTTCCTTAGAAAAAGGGAGGTTGGGAGTAATGCCAGTCAGTTAAGACAAATACAGCTATTTTTGATTGATCAATTGTGTCTGAAAGCCCCTTCTCCCTTTGGGAGAAGGCTGGGAAGAGGGTGCTTTTAAACCACAAAAGCCCTTAACTGACTAGCATTAAGGTTGGGAGGGATTGTCTCGAAAAAGCTAAGTAGTATGCTGCGTAAGGATGGATTGCTTTGGATCGTAAATAGCATATCAAAAGATGTGTAGATACCTTCTCCCTTTGGGGTGAGGAATATATTTCGCAAGTTGGATAAGGGGAAAGGGAGCGACCAAGCGACTCTCCCCAAACCATCTCGCACACGCAACAACCCATATTTCTAAAGATGACGTTGACTTTAAATTATTTAATAAACAGGGTTTAACAAGGAATTTCTCATGCAGTGGAACAGTATTTTATTAGAACAGCGTAATGGGGTTGGATTGATTACTTTAAATCGTCCCAAAGCATTGAATGCACTGAATAGTGAATTGATTCGCGAAGTTAATTTGGCACTCGATCAGCTAGAACAAGATGCAAATATTGGCTGTATTGTGATTGCAGGATCAGAAAAAGCCTTTGCTGCGGGTGCAGACATTAAGGAAATGGTTGATCTTCGTTTTCCCAATATTTATTTAGATGATTTCTTTAGTCTGGCGGATCGTATTGGTCAACGCCGTAAACCGCTTATTGCTGCGGTAAGTGGTTATGCCTTGGGCGGTGGTTGTGAATTGGCACTGATGTGTGACTTTATCTATTGCGCGGACAATGCCAAATTTGCGTTGCCAGAAGTGACGCTTGGGGTTTTACCGGGCATTGGGGGTACGCAACGATTGACACTTGCAGTAGGCAAAGCCAAAGCCATGGAAATGTGCCTAACAGCACGTCAAATGGGTGCGGTTGAAGCAGAGCAAAGTGGTTTGGTGGCACAGGTGTTTAGCAAAGAAGAATTACTTGAACAGACCATGCAAGCGGCTGAAAAAATTGCTGAAAAATCACTGACTGCAGTGATGATGATTAAAGAGTCGATTAATCGCGCTTTTGAAGGTAGTCTGGCGGAAGGTCTACGTTTCGAACGTCGTATTTTCCATGCAGTATTTGCAGGTCAAGACCAAAAAGAAGGCATGCAAGCCTTTATTGAAAAGCGTCCAGCAAAATTTACCCAATAATTCAGTTTTAAGGGATAGCTCATGAGCCATGAAAACAATTTAGAAATTCAGACTCAAGGCCATTTTGGTCGAATCGGTTTAGACCGTGCGAGTAGTTTAAATGCATTATCTTTACCCATGATTCAAGGCATCATTCAACAACTCGAAATATGGCGTGACAATCCGAGTATTCAGGCCGTGCTGATCGATTCAAATAGTCCGAAAGCGTTCTGTGCTGGCGGTGATATTCGGTATTTATACGACAGCTATCAAAGTGGCGATATTGATTATCGGGATTATTTTACTGCCGAGTATCAAATGCTGACCAGCATCAGAAAATATCCAAAAACGGTAGTCGTACTTTTAGATGGCTATGTTTTGGGTGGTGGTATGGGCTTATCGCAAGCATGTCACATCAGAGTCAGCAGTGAAAAATCACGTTTTGCGATGCCAGAAACTGCGATAGGCTATTTCCCAGATGTTGGTGCAACTCATTTTCTCTCACAGCGAGATGAGATTGGTGTGTATATGGCACTTAGCAGTGAACAGATCAGCAGTGCTGATGCATTTTACTTGAAGTTTATTGATGTGCATGTGGCAAGTGAGCGTTTACCTGCACTGAAAACAGACCTATTGGCATTAGCAAATCCAACGAAACTGAGCATTGAGCAACTCATCGCTCAGTTTAGCGTTGCACCAGCAGCCAGCGAGATTCAAAGCCGAGCAGCGTGTATTAAAAAGCATTTTAGCCATCAACAGCTCAGTGAAATTGAACAGAGTCTGGCTCAAGAAACCAATCCTGATGATCAAGCATGGGCTGCTAAAATATTAGCTATTTTACAACAACGTTCTTTGGTCGCGATGCAGACCAGCTTGAAGTTGCAGCAGGTGGGGCGAAATTTATCACAGGATCAAACCTTACAACTTGAACGTGAATTACAAGATGTTTGGTTTGAGCTTGGTGATCTGATTGAAGGGGTGCGGGCGCTGATTATTGATAAAGACAAGCAACCGCAATGGCAAAGCCATAATCCTAAACTTGAGCAGCATTTAACACAGTTGCTTGCCGCCGTGGCCTAAGTTGCTTGAATGGGCTTGGTGATTTAAATAATTGAGTCCAGTCGCTTAAAAGCCCATAAGCATTTCGATGACTTATGGGCTTTTTTGATTTTTGATTTTTGATTTTTGATTGAAAGTTTGATGCAAGCGCTGCAAGGTCTAATCGCCTTAAAGTTAAAAATGAAGGTTGGATCGTTGATTAGACTGTAATTTCAGTTTATTGATATCTTTATTTATTCGTCGCTTATTTCTGTGCTAGTTTATTGAAATTCAATAACAAGAGCAAAGGCTGCTTTAATGATTCCAGAGAGAATACAACCTGTGATGAGTCGTCCAGGCGAGAATGCGCTGTTTATTGTATTGGGCATGCAGCAAGACGATATTGCGGTCGATACCATTCTTGATTTTGCAGCTGGTTTTTCTGCCTTAACGCGCAGCTTGGCAAATCGCTACCCTGCGTTAGGCTTCAATGCAACTTTAGGTTTTAGTGCCAATGCATGGGATGTATTGTTTCCCAATCAAGCCAAACCCAAGGAATTAATCCCGTTTGAGGCGATTCAAGGACCGAAATATACGGCTGTTTCGACACCAGGTGATTTGTTCTTTCATATCCGTGCAGACCGTCAGGCACTGTGCTATGAGTTGGCGAGTATTATTCAAGAGCAATTGCAGCAAGTCACTTATCCCATTGATGAAGTGCATGGTTTTAGATACTTTGATGGACGTGCAATTATTGGTTTTGTTGATGGAACTGAAAACCCTGAAGCAGAAATTGCTGCTGAATATGCATTGGTTGGCAATGAAGATCCTGTATTTAAAGGGGGCAGTTATGCCTTTATTCAAAAATACAGCCATGATATGTCGAAGTGGCGGGCATTAACGGTTGAAGAACAAGAGCGCGTGATTGGACGCAAAAAGTTTAATGATGTTGAGTTGGGGGATGATGAAAAACCCAATACTGCGCATAACAATGTCAGCAAAGCCTATGATGAATTGGGCAATGAACTTAAAATTATGCGTGCAAATATGCCATTTTCCAATCCATCTAAAAATGAATATGGCACTTTTTTTATTGGCTATGCGCGCAAGTTTAGTGTGACCCGCCAAATGCTAGCGCATATGTTTCAAGGCGATGCAGACGGAAATCTAGACCGTTTGCTGGACTTTAGTACAGCTACAACGGGGACTTTATTTTTTGTGCCCACCATCAATTTTTTAGAAAGTCTTGGTGATGATTAAGTCTTGATATCCATCATATTGTCATACTTTAGACTGAAGACATGAATAGAAATAGCTCGATATAAACAGATTGCAGCAACCCCGTAATGTATTTGCCATGAACAGCAGAGGTGCACGGCGATGAATGAATTAAAGCAGATCGAAATCATGTTTGTTGCAGGATTTGGTCCAATTACCCAGTCCGATGCAGACAGTAAAGCCTTTTATATTGATGCTTTAGAGTTACCTTTAAAACCGATGCCAGACAATGAACGTTATAGGTCAACTGAAAATGGCGACTTAGCAGGGGTAAAGCATTTTGCGCTGTGGCCCTTAGATCAAGCTGCACAATCTTGTTTTGGCTCACCAATTTGGCCGAGTGATTTGGTTGTGCCACAAAGCTGGGTGGAGTTTGAAGTGGTTGATATTAGCACTGCATCTAAGCAGCTCGCAGCACAAGGCTATACGCTTTTGGTGAATAACCGTATCGAACCTTGGGGGCAGACGGTAACGCGTTTACAGAGTCCAGAAGGCAGCTTGGTGGGGCTGACGCGAACACCGTGGTTAAGAGATGATTTAAGCCAGTGAGCATACTGATTTAACCGATATGATGTAAGAGATGTATGGTGCATCTAAATTAAGGCCATAGCTGATATATGGCCTTAATTATTGATATTTAGAGTTTAAACATATTGCTACGATGAAATTTAGTTATTCACGATGGTGGCTTTCTGCGTGGTTTTCGGTGCTTGCCAAATACGATAACTTACATCGACATCTTTCGGTGCATAAATCACTAAGGGAAGCTTACTGTTATAGCGCAATAAACTTTTATCACCTAAATGAACGGGTAAATTTGCTTTCACCTTTTTTGTATTGCTACAGGCCATTTGGGTGCTGATCGGCCCTTGAAGACTCTCAACAGTGTAATAATCATAACCCCAGCCTTCTAAGACTTTTTCATTAAAGCTGGCGTTGTATGAAACATTATTACAATCTTTTAAACCAGATTTTGTCGCCACGATTTCAACTTTGTATTGTGACTCATCGGGTTGATTTTTTAGCCAGATGACGTGGCGATTGCTGTCCTTGTTAACGGCCGGATAGGGAGCAACATCTTTAAGTTTCTGGGCTGGCGATGCTGCGGATGAAGTCGCAGCAAATGCCAGATTTGTGATAAATACGGATACGATAGCAGTGTATAATCCTATATTTTTCATAATATTGGCCTTTGTCTTTTGAGTGGTGTGCTTAGGCGTGACTGCAAGTTCTAGCAGGACGCATGTGCAGCAGTTTACTGCTTCAATAAACATACGGCTAAAGTTGCCATTGATCAGAGAAAATTACCAAATAAAACCAATTAATATACATTACACAACGGCTTTAATGGCCCAAGACGTTTCAGGGTATAGAGGTCAGTATCCTGAAAAGCCATTGTATGTGATTGCTTTTTGAACGAATCTCGGTTGTGCGCGTTCAATATAAAAGCTTATTTTTAGTGCATATAGGGTATTAAATACAATTAAATACACGGTATAAAGTTGTACTGTATCAAAATCATTAAGGCTACCCGCAGTTATTTTTACAAGTAATTCAATATTTTATAATTAAAGATAAATCTATATAATATATGGGTTTAATGTATTATTTTTTAAGAAAATAGCGATTTAGAAACTATGTTTTAAGCCTTAATCCTATTATTTTGCCTTCCATCATAAAAATCTCATATCCTTTGAAAATACGACCATTTCCATTTCTTATTGTTTTATAAACAATGGTTTATTGTATAATTGTGATTATTATCAAACATTCATGCTTTAAGCCAGTCGTTATCACTCTTCTTTGTTGAATTTTTCACACCTATCCATACTTTGTCCATTTCAAATGTGCAAGACCTCGATCAGTAGCCATCTGCATCGGGGAGAAGACTCACATCGAATGATCCGCAGATGCGTATTCGATCCATGTGGTGACTGTTTTGAGCATGAATCAATATTTATAGATTGAAACTGATGTTAGTAAAAAAGTAAGTATTATGAAATATGAAAATTTAGTCAGCTTCTCAGATGAAGCATTTGAACAATTGGTTGGCGTTTCTAAGGCCGCTTTTATTGCGATGGTTGAAGTGTTAATTCAATTTGAACAACAGAAGAAAAAGTCAGGACGCCCACATACTTTGAGTATTGAAAACCAATTACTACTCACCTTGAAATACTTGATCCATGAAAGTACCCAGTTGCAACTGGCAGATGAATATAACTTGGCAGAAAGTAATGCCAATCGAACCATTCGCAAAGTTGAACAGGCGTTGGCTCAGTCAAAACAGGTGTGCTTACCACTGCGAAAAGTCATTAAACGTGCTGAATCCGAACAAACGGAAGTGTTGGGCTACTCAGACTGAGCACTCAATGCGCTTGAGGGACATTAAGGCCAAGTACTCTGGCGCTGTTCATCTATAAGTTCCTCGGAAGTCGTTGTGAACGGTCAATATATCGCTGATGTTCAAGATCAGCGTTTTTGTGTAAGGCTATGATATAATCCGCCACACTCAAAGCAACCTTTTACTTTAATCGATTTGCTTAGAACATATATGTATGTAAAAGCTGCTCAAAAGCAGCTTTTTTGGTTTGAACAGGGTTTCACTTTAAAGAATAAATCAGATCGCCCGCAGCTGTAAAAATTCACAACAGCACCGATCGGCTATTCTTTCTTTTTAGCAAGGCCAAATTTAATTTTCCTAGCTCAACTTTCACAGGGGCTCCTCAATGGCAAACCCAAATTCATCCGCGAATTTGCTAGAACGCTTATTTAAACTTAGTGAGAACCGTACCGACTTTAAAACGGAAGTCCTCGCAGGTTTTACCACCTTTTTGACGATGTGTTACATCATCATTGTGAATCCAGATATTCTTTCATTGACGGGAATGGATTTTGGTGCGGTATTTGTGGCGACCTGTTTAGCTGCTGCTATCGGCTGTTTTGTCATGGGTTTAATCGCCAACTATCCAATCGCTTTGGCGCCAGGTATGGGGCTTAATGCGTATTTTACGTTCAGTGTCTGCTTGGGCATGGGGGTAAACTGGCAAGTTGCTTTGGCTGCAGTTTTTGTCTCTGGTTTGATTTTTATTTCAATCAGCTTGTTTAAAATTCGTGAAGCGATCGTCAATGCCATCCCAATGTCACTTAAGTTTGCGATTGGTGGCGGGATCGGGTTGTTTTTAGCCTTGGTTGGGTTACAGAAATCCGGCATCGTGGTTTATAAAGAAGCAACCATTGTGGGCTTGGGTGACATTACTCAACCGAGTGTGCTTTTGGTCTTGCTTGGCTTTTTCATGATCGTGATCATGCATCATTTTAAGATCAAAGGTGCGATTATTATTAGCATCTTGGCCATTACCATCATTGCGACGTTGACGGGTTTAAGTGAATTTAAAGGCGTGGTCGGTGATGTACCTTCGCTTGCACCAACCTTTATGCAGATGGATTTCGCAGGCTTATTTACCTACAGCATGATCGGTGTCATCTTCGTATTTTTCTTGGTTGATTTATTCGATTCAACCGGTACTTTGGTGGGTGTTTCACATCGTGCGGGATTATTAAAAGATGGTAAATTACCGCGCTTGAAAAAGGCCTTATTTGCCGATTCAACCGCAATTGTAGCTGGAGCGGCATTAGGCACATCTTCAACGACGCCCTATATTGAATCTTCGGCAGGTGTTGCCGCAGGTGGACGTACAGGTTTAACCGCAGTTGTGGTGGGTGTCCTGTTTCTTTTGTGTTTGTTCTTGGCTCCACTCGCGCAATCTGTCCCAAGCTTTGCAACCGCACCTGCCTTACTGTTTATTGGGGTGCTGATGGTTCAGGGGATTACCAATATTGATTGGGAAGATATCACTGAAGCGGTTCCTGCATTTTTAACCATTGTATTTATGCCATTTTCTTATTCGATTGCAGATGGTATTGCCATGGGCTTTATCAGCTATGCTGTCATTAAACTGTGTACTGGCAAGGCAAAAACAGTGCCTTATATGGTCTGGATTATTGCAGTGCTTTGGGTCATTAAATTTATGTATTTTGGTGGCTAAACCGAAATTCAAAATTAGTATCTAGGCTTTAGCGTTTAAAGTTTAAGCTGAGATCTCATCATTTAAAGTCCAAGTATGCTGCTGTATGCTTGGACTTTCTCTTTCATTTAAAAATAAATTTGTGGAATGATATGCAACAACTTGAGCTGATCCGTGCTTTACCAAAAGCAGAATTACACGTCCATATTGAAGGGACTTTTGAACCTGAATTGATGTTTGCGATTGCACAACGTAATCAAATTGAGATTCCCTACAAAAGCATTGACGAAGTTAAGCAGGCTTATAACTTTCATAATTTACAATCCTTTCTTGACATCTACTATGCTGGAGCGCAAGTCCTGATTCATGAACAGGATTTTTATGATTTGGCGTGGGCGTATTTTGAAAAATGTGCGCTTGATCGAGTGGTGCATACCGAGATGTTTTTTGATCCACAAACCCATACCGACCGTGGCGTGGCCTTTGAAACGGTCATCAATGGATTAACACGTGCATGTGATGATGCAAAACAGCAGTTAAATATCAGTTCTCATCTGATTATGTGCTTCCTGCGGCATTTAAGTGAAGCGGCGGCATTCGATACTTTGGCGCAAGCCCTTCCTTATAAAGATCAGATTATTGCCATCGGTTTAGATTCAAGTGAACTTGGGCATCCACCTGAGAAATTTGAACGGGTTTTTGCGAAAGCAGCTGAAGCGGGCTTTTTGTTGGTGGCACATGCCGGTGAAGAAGGGCCAGCAGATTATGTGTGGCAAGCCTTAGATTTACTTAAAGTTAATCGTATTGATCATGGTGTCCGTTCAGAAGAAGACCCAGCACTATTACAACGCCTAAAGGCAGAACAAATGCCGCTGACGGTCTGCCCGTTGAGTAATTTAAAGCTGTGTGTGGTTGATCAGATGCAACAGCATAATATTCAGCGTCTGTTACAACAGGGCCTATGTGTCACAGTAAACTCAGATGATCCTGCCTATTTTGGTGGCTATATGAATGATAACTTTATTGCGATCACTGAGGCCTTGGATTTAACTGATACCGCGTTAAAACAATTGGCAATCAATTCATTTAATGCATCATTTATTTCAACAGCCGATAAACAAAAGTGGATTGCTGAAATTGAGTCAATTTAAATAAATTCTGTTTAACCCTTCAGTAAATGAATGAATAAAAATGGGGATGTTTTGGCATCCCCATTTTTTATTGCATTATTTCGTTTGTAATCTCTGGCTTGTGGCTGCGATGTCTCAACGTTAAGTTTAGTCAGCGCATACTTAAGCTTATTTCGGCTGTTTCAACATACTTTTTAAAACAAAATCTTTGTCGATAAAGTGATGTTTTAAAGCGGCGAGCAGGTGTCCGACAATCAGCAATGCCGCGAACCAAGAGATATAAATATGCAGTGGCTTCACAATAGCAAGTAATTGCGGATTATCTTGAACTAGACGTGGAATTTCAAATAAATACAGGACAGGTGCAGGGTGACCAGCACTCCAGCTAAATAGACAGCCAGTAATCGGCAAAGCAAGTAAAATGAAATAAAGTGCTAAATGGCCGTAATGCGCCATTTTTTTCATTGGGGCAGACATGCTGTCTGGTAGTTGTGGTGTTGGATGGGTGTAGCGCCAAAAAATACGGATCACCACTAAAAAGATAATGACGGTCGCAATATTTTTATGCAACGTGATTACATTGCCTTTAAAATCACCATCGACGGCATAGCTTAGAAAGTTACCACTATAAAAACCAATGAGCCATGCCGTAATAAAGATTGCCGCCATCGCCCAATGTAGCCATTGCGCTGTTCTTGTATAGTATTGCGCTTGCTTTGACATAGAAGCCTCATTAATTTTGGATTGTGCGATATTAACGAGATGATGCAATTGACTCAATATTTAAAAACACAACGCCTTGTATTAATATCGCAACGGTGAGGGGTAACTTCGGCTTAAAAAACAATCGGCTAGCTTTGTCGTAACCGGTGCAGCATGATGATCATGTTAAAATCTGCGCCAAATGACGTTGATATTAGATCTGTGAGAAATAAACTTGATGAATCAAATATATATTGCGGGTGTCGATGAGGCAGGTCGCGGGCCATTGGTGGGATCAGTCGTTGCAGCCGCGGTGATCTTGGATCCGCTTCGTCCGATTGAAGGCCTGAATGACTCAAAGAAATTAACGGAAAAGAAACGTGAAAAGCTTTTTATTGAGATTCAAGAAAAAGCTTTGGCATGGTGCGTTGCAGAAGCGTCACATACTGAAATTGATGAGCTTAATATTCTACAAGCCACCTTTCTTGCAATGCGTCGTGCAGTAGAAGGTTTACAGATTACACCGCATAAAGTACTGGTCGATGGTAATCAAATTCCTAAGGGGATCAGCATTGCTTGCGAAGCCATTGTTGGTGGTGATGCCACACATGCCGAAATTAGTGCGGCAAGTATTTTGGCCAAAGTAACCCGTGATCGAGACATGAAGGCATTAGATCTCGAATTTCCACAATATGGTTTTGCAAAGCATAAGGGCTATCCAACCAAAGCACATTTTGCTGCCATTGAGGCATACGGCGTAATTGCACAGCATCGTCGCAGTTATGCGCCCGTGAGAAAAGCCTTGGTACAGGCGAGCTTAGGCGTTGATTTAGGGGATATGTAATTTAAGATTTTTTAATAAATGGTAAAAAATTTAAAGCGGCTTGGTAAGCCGCTTTAATTGTGGAGAACATCTAATCTAGCGATTGAAGTTATTCTGAGAAAAATTATCATCTTCAAAGGAGGGTTGATAATCTTGGTCAAGATGCTGCAAGTGCTCATGCATTGCGCGTTCGTGTTGAATTCGTTGATAGATTTCCTCACGGTGTACAGATACTTCTTTCGGAGCATTTACACCAATGCGCACTTGGTTACCCTTAACACCAAGCACAGTAACACTGACTTGATCCCCAATCATTAATGTTTCTCCGACACGACGGGTCAGAATCAGCATGTTTATCTCCTTGCCTAAGCGCTAAACCTGCGATAGTTTTTGAAATTAAAAAAACAACCTCGGTATCGAAGAAAATTTTAACAGATTATTGTGATGAATTATGCAAAATCAATAGCTCTGTTGAAATTTTCAAAATAACAGAGCCTAATATATCAGAGCCACCATGGAAAAAACTATGGTGGCTCGACTTATTATTGGGGTATAACATGATAAAACTGGCACGTATGCTTAAAAATTAAGCGCTCGCACCAGACTCACCATGTTCACGATCCAAACCAAAGGCTGTATGCAATGCTCGAACAGCCAGTTCTAGATAGTTTTCTTCGATAATAACGGAGATTTTAATCTCAGAAGTGGAGATCATCAGCATGTTAATGCTTTGTTCTGCAAGGGCAATAAACATTTTACTTGCAACACCAGCATGTGAACGCATGCCAACACCAACAATTGAAACTTTCACAATATCGTTACGGGTTGCAACTTCACGCGCACCAATGGCTTTTGCTGTTTCTTCAAGAATTTTTTTGGCTTTAGCCAAGTCACCACGATTTACAGTAAATGTGAAGTCGGTCGTACCATCTTCTTCAACATTTTGAATAATCATATCGACTTCAATATTGGCAGCACCAATCGGCGATAAAATTTTGGCTGCAATACCTGGTTCATCAGGTACACCTAATATGGTTAATTTTGCTTCGTCACGATTAAACGCGATACCAGAAATAATTGGGTTTTCCATATTGTTTTCCGTTTCAGTGGTGATGAGGGTACCGACATTTTTTTTGAACGCTTCGTCAAAAATGCCATCATCTTCATTGTCAAAACTAGAAAGTACGCGCAAAGGTACTTGGTATTTTCCTGCAAATTCAACTGAACGGATTTGCAAAATCTTCGAACCGAGGGAGGCCATCTCAAGCATTTCTTCGAAAGAAATACGATCAATTTTTTTGGCTTTTGGCGCGACACGTGGATCGGTGGTATATACACCATCAACATCCGTATAGATTTGGCATTCATCTGCTTTTAACGCAGCGGCAAGTGCCACACCTGTCGTATCTGAACCGCCACGACCGAGAGTGGTGGTATTACCTTCGTTGTCAACGCCTTGGAAACCAGCAACCACCAGCACACGACCTGCATCTAAATTACTGGTCATATATTCGGTGTCGATAGATTCAATGCGTGCTTTATTAAAGGCATTGTCCGTTTTAATACTGACTTGACGACCAGTGAGAGATTTGGCTTGTACACCTATGGAATTCAGTGCCATTGCCAACATGGAAATCGTCACCTGTTCACCGGTAGAAACCATTTGGTCAAGTTCACGCGGGTCAGGGGTTTCAGTAATGGCCTTGGCAAGCGCCAATAAGCGGTTGGTTTCCCCGCTCATTGCTGAAACAACGACCACGACTTGGTGACCATTGTCATGCCAGCGCTTGACACGACGAGCAACATTAAGAATGCGCTCGGGAGTCCCCATAGAGGTACCGCCATATTTTTGAACGATTAAAGCCATAGTTTTTCCATATAAGCCATGATCTTGAAGCTGTAATCTTACCTAAGTTCAGTTCAAGATCAGTTACACAAAAGGGTAGATTAGGGTTGTTCAAGCCAAGTGCTAAGATTGGCCATTACAGGTTCAAACGTGTCGTTTAGTGGTGCGCCACCTTGCGCCAAGTCTGGTTTACCGCCACCTTTACCACCAAGTTCGGTCGCAAGATGTTTGATAATGTCACCTGCTTTTATGTTTGCAGTAAAGTCTTTTGCAACTGAAGCAATTAAACTTACTTTGTCACCATCGATTCCTGCAAGCACAATAATGGCATTGTCTAATTTAGACTTGACGCCATCGTGTAAATGACGGAGTGCTTTTGCATCTGTCTCTTT
This sequence comes from Acinetobacter pullicarnis, assembly GCF_006352475.1. NCBI lineage: Bacteria > Pseudomonadati > Pseudomonadota > Gammaproteobacteria > Moraxellales > Moraxellaceae > Acinetobacter > Acinetobacter pullicarnis. The sequence goes on along the minus strand of NZ_VCMZ01000001.1, from coordinate 2,528,182 downwards.
TACAGTTGTGATCAGCGTAGAGCGACCTGCAATCGTTTGAACTTGGCTTAAAAGTTCAGCTGCTTGGAAGTTTGCCAACTTTTGGTTGAGCTGTTCGATTTGCTTTTGCAGGGCAGTTGCCTGCTCTGCATTGGCTTGAACGCGTTCTACGGTTTGATCTTTTTGTGCTTTAAGCAATTGGTTGATCTGTTGGATATCCGCATCTGCTTTCTGTACAGTTTCAAGTGCTTTGTGACCTGTAACCGCTTCAATACGGCGAATACCCGCAGCGACACCTGCTTCAGAGGTGATTTTGAATAGGCCGATGTCGCCTGTGCGTTTGACGTGAATACCACCGCAAAGTTCGACAGAGAACTGTTGCTCTTCCTGCAGAGAACCCATAGAAAGTACACGAACTTCATCGCCATATTTTTCGCCGAATAACATCATGGCGCCTTTGCCTTTTGCCGCTTCAATGTCCAAAACTTCGGTATTGACTGCAGTGTTGGCAATCACTTCAAGATTGACCAAACGCTCAATTTCTTGTAATTGTGCAAAACTCACAGGTTGATCATTGGCAAAGTCAAAACGCAAAATATCACTGGCAACCAAAGAACCTTTTTGTTGTACATGACCACCCAATACTTGGCGCAATACTGCATGTAGTAAATGTGTTGCAGAGTGATTGCGCGCAGTTGCTTCACGGATATCCGCACGTACAGTCGCTTCAACCGCTTGTGTGGTTGATAGGCGACCCATGGTTACAATCCCTTGATGAACAAAGGCCCCACCAGATTTTTTGGTGTCTTGAACTTCAAAAATACCTGTCTCGTTTTTGAAAATACCGGTGTCACCAATTTGACCACCACTTTCAGCATAGAAAGGGGTCTGATTGAGGACGATTAAGGCTTCATCACCTTCATCGACATGATCAACTTGAGCACCATCTTTATAGATCGCAATAATCTGGCCTTGACCTTGGGTTGCATCGTAGCCATCGAATTGGGTTTCAGTGTCAACCTTCACCACACTGTTATAGTCGATTGAGAATTTGCCAGCATCACGTGCACGTTGACGTTGTGCTGCCATTTCTTTTTCAAAACCAGCTTGGTCAATTTCTAACTCGCGCTCACGGGCAATATCGGCTGTTAAATCGGCTGGGAATCCATAGGTGTCATACAGTTTAAATACGGTTTCACCAGGAATAACCTTGCCTTTTAGGTCACTTAATTCAACTTCAAGTAATTTAAGACCTTGTTCTAAAGTCTTGGCAAATAACTCTTCTTCGCGAATTAAGAGTGCTTCGACACGGCTGCGTTCTTGAGCAAGTTCCGGGTAGGCCTGACCCATTGTTTCAATTAAGGGTTGCAACATTTTGTAGAAGAAGGTGCCTGTTGCGCCCATTTTATTGCCATGACGAACTGCACGACGAATAATACGACGCAAGACATAACCACGGCCTTCATTGGATGGATTGACACCATCAGCAATGAGGAAGCAGCATGAACGTGCATGATCTGCAACCACTTTAAGCGACGCAGGATAATCTATAGCGCTGCCATTGGCGCTTGCTTCTGCTTGTTGTTGGGTGGTGTCTAGACCAACAATTTCAGCTGCAGCTTTTAATAGATCTTGGAATAAGTCGATTTCGTAGTTGGAATGCACATGTTGTAAAACAGCAGAAATACGTTCCAAGCCCATGCCTGTATCGACAGAAGGTGCAGGAAGTGGGTGCAAGACGCCATCAGCAGTACGATTGAACTGCATGAAAACGTTATTCCAGATTTCGATAAAACGGTCGCCATCTTCTTCAGGGCTACCTGGTAATCCACCCCAGATATGATCGCCATGATCAAAGAAGATTTCTGAACACGGCCCACAAGGCCCAGTATCACCCATGGTCCAGAAATTATCAGACGCGTATTTTTCACCTTTATTGTCACCAATACGGATAATACGGTCTGCCGCTAAGCCAATCACTTTATTCCAGATATCAAAAGCTTCATCATCAGTTTCATAAACTGTGACATAAAGTCGATCTTTAGGAAGGCCTAACCATTCTGATGCGGTTAGAAATTCCCAAGCAAATTTGATTGCATCTTGTTTGAAATAGTCGCCAAAAGAGAAGTTGCCCAACATTTCAAAGAAAGTATGATGACGCGCGGTATAACCGACGTTATCTAAGTCATTGTGTTTACCGCCAGCACGGACACATTTTTGTGAAGAAGTCGCACGTACATAGTTACGTTTTTCAAGGCCTAAGAAGCAGTCTTTAAACTGATTCATACCGGCATTGGTGAAGAGCAGAGTCGGGTCGTTGGCTGGAACTAATGAACTCGAGGCGACGCGCGTATGTCCTTGCGTTTCAAAGTAGCGTAAAAACGCTTCACGGATTTCAGCAGATGTCATTAAACGAGTACTCACGATCAAGTCACTCCCTCTTTTATTGGATTTGGCTAAATACACCGTATTTGCTTGGGCGTGCTGCCTAAAGTCAAACGCGATGCGCGGCTTATAAATTAAAAAACGCCAAATTATAACGGAAAAAGCCTGTCCAACCAATGATTTTAAGGGAATAACTGACAATTCAGTAGAATTGTTGCTTTCAAATCAGTGAATGATTCTTCTCCATTTTCATTGGGGGGGGAGGTGCCTTGAAAACCGTAATAAACTGAAGCTGTATTACTATATAACATGAAATCTGCTGTAATGACTGCCAACACAGGCGATTTGAGAGTTAAATAGATATTTTATAAACAACTTATTGTTTTTAAATTGTTAAATATAAAGGTGGTTTTAGGGTTTTGAAATGGCAGTATTCGTCGAAAGTCTCGCATTATAAAAAATGATAAAAGCAAAAATAATCAACTTGCAGATTTAAACGGCAATCGATCGTGCTCAAGCAGCAACTAAAATTAAAATAAATCTTCTTCATCTTGGGTTTAATTTAAAACTAAGGCTATCTAAAGGCTAAAAATCCGATAACATAGATGCCGTTAAATAACGAGTTTTAATGCAAAGGAAAACTGATGCAACGTGTGGCAATTAATGGATTTGGTAGAATAGGACGAAATGTTTTAAGGGCTTGGTTTGAAAATCCGCAAGATTTTCATTTTGAGATCGTTGCCATTAATGATATTGCAGATGTTGAAACGCTGGTGCATTTATTTAAATACGACTCAACCCATGGTCGTTTTGCTGGGAAAGTGGCAGTAGAACACGAGCAGGGTGCTGATTATTTACAGATTTCCTATGGCCATATGCAGGCACGTGTACAAGTGCTCTGTCAGGAACAACCCAGTCAATTGCCTTGGGCAAAGCTTAATATTGATGTAGTGCTTGAATGTACAGGCTTTTTCCGTTCACGTGCTGCAGCAACACAGCACCTTGAGGCGGGTGCTGAGCGTGTCATCATTGGGGCAGCACCATTTGACAGTGTCGATGCTGCGATTGTCTATGGTGTCAATCACCATGAACTTAAAGCCAGTGATCGCGTCATTTCGAGTGTGTCTTGTACCACGCAGGCTTTGGTGCCATTGGTGAAAATTATTGATGATGCTTTTGGGATTGAAAGCGCATTAATGACCGAAATTCATGCAGTAACAGCGGATCAAACCGTATTGGATCAAGCGCATCGAGATTTAAGACGCGCGCGGGCTTCGGGACAAAATATTATTCCAACCACATCTTCGGCTTTAGCTGCGCTCAAGCAAGTACTGCCTAAAATGGCAGATCGCATCGATGGCTATTCGATTCGGGTGCCGACCATTAATGTGGCTGCTATTGACCTAAGTTTTGTGGCACAACATCCTATTTCTGTTGAGAAAATCAATCAGGTGTTGGTGCAGGCAGCTGAACAGAATTATGCCAAAATCATGCAAGTGACCGATGAACCGTTGGTGTCGAGTGACTTTAATCATTCACCGTATTCATTGATTGTCGATTTGACCCAGACCATGCATGTTGGGCACCAAGCCAAAGTTTTTGCTTGGTATGATAATGAGTGGGGGTATGCCAATCGCTTGCTCGATTTGTGTGAGAGCTTAAGCACACAACATTGAGGTAAGGTACTTAAGGTCAAGTGCTTAGGCTTGGACAGCTAGGCTTAAGCACTCAAGCTTAGCTGTGTTAATTAAACATGCCATATTCAGGACTAAACATCCGTTACTTGGTCTTTTAACAGCATCAGCACATCGGTGACTAACTCACTTTCCTTGAGGTCATGAATGAAATTGTGATCGTGGAAATAAAGACAGGATATTCACCGACCTCTCTAAACGCATCTACAGAATCAAATTAAAATCGTTAAGCCGAATTAGAATAATTTATATGCGAGACACTTAATTTCAAATGTTTGTTATATTTATCTTTTAGAATAAAGCACTTTCAATTTTATTTGGCATAAGCTGATTTGCTATGGCTCATCTTCAGGTTGCACTTTCATATCGTCAAATCTTTTTCACCTTTTTGAAATTAGGTTGTATTGCCTTTGGTGGTCCTGCAGCACATCTGGTTTTTTTTCATCAAGTCTTTGTAAAGCAACTGCAATGGTTGAGTGAAAATAACTACGCACAATTGCTTGCGTTGGCACAGATTTTACCGGGGCCGAGCAGTAGTCAAGTTGGGATTGCAATTGGTTATTCCTTGCGGGGGCATTGGGGTGCAGTGGTGGCATGGCTCGGTTTTACTTTGCCTTCCGCGTTACTTATGACATTGGTCGCAGTGATTGGGTCTCGTTTATCTGATGTGTTATCACAGCAGTTTTTTCATGTGATTCAATTGATTGTTTTGGCCGTTGTACTTTGGGCTTTTTGGCAAATGCTACGCAGTTTTTGCCAGCAGTTATGGCAATACTTTTTAATGCTCTGTGCGGCTGGATTTGTGTATTTTGTGCAGCTACCAATGAATCAAATACTATTGATTGCGGTTGCTGCACTGGTTGGGGTGTTATGTTCAAAATACGTTAAACCCAATGCAACCGTTCAAGTTGGCGTAGATTCTCAAACAACACCTGCTGAAAAGAAAAGCGTCAAGCACAAGGCTGCTGCCACAGCGCTTGGAACGAAGCAACGTAGTTATGCCTATATTTGGCTGATCTTATTTTTCCTGCCCTTTTTTATTTTGCCCATTTTGAAAGAAGGGCATTCCAATATTCTGCTAGAAAGTATCCAAGGTTTTTATTATTCGGCTTCTGCTGTATTTGGTGGCGGGCATATTATTCTGCCACTTTTGCATCAAGATTTTGTCGTAACCGGTTTGGTATCGGGGGAAAAGTTTGATTTGGGCTACGCATTTGCTCAGTTAATGCCGGGGCCACTGTTTAGTTTTGCAAGCTATCTGGGGGCGCTTTTGCCGCTAACCGATTCAGTGTTGTTCAATGCGCTGATTGGCACAGTGCTGATTTTTATTCCTTCGTTTTTGTTGGTGTTTGGGGCATTACCTTATTGGTCATATCTGATGCATCAGCCGAGAATATATCAAGCGGTTGCAGGCATTAATGCTGCTGTTGTCGGGTTGTTGCTGTGTTTGGTGGTGCAAATGACTCAACAGTATATTTTACAATGGACGGATGTTGTATTTGTGCTGTTGGTGATTGCTATGCTCAAACAAAAAATTCCGATCTGGGTGAGCTTAATTTCAAGCTTCTGTATTTATTATGCTTTATTGTCGTTCTTGTCAGGGGTATTGGGCTGAAAATAATATAGCGTATTTAACCGCTCGAAATGCAGCAGATTCAATGGGCAGATTGAGTCTGCATCGCAATACGGTGGTTTTAGGTTAAATTGTGTTTAGACCAAAGTCTGGAAAATAAAATTAAACATAAGTTAGAAGAAACTTTATTGCATTTTCACGTAGAATGCCCCGCATTCAATTGTTAAACAATAAGATTGAGAGATTCATGCGTTTATACCAAGTAGATGGGGCAACAAAAATTATTGCGCTTATTGGCGACTCTATAACAACAGCTCAAATACCAACACGTTTAAATAAAATGTTAGCCGAACAAAGTAAATTGGGGGAGTATTTAATTATTCCATGGCATGTGTCTGCTGCGGGTTTGGCAGATACTTTGCAGGCGCTACGTTCCATGCAAAATTTTATTGGTGCGATTGTGACTGCGCCACATAAAACTCAAGTGTTGCAACATTTAGATGAAGTTGCTCCCGATGCTGAGTCTATTCAAGTGGTTAATGTGATTACCCGCTGTGTGGAAGGGAAATTGGCAGGGTGGAATTATGATGGTGCTGGCTTCGTGCGTGGGCTTGAACAGCAAGGGCATCAAGTACGACAAAAAAAGTTTGTATTGATTGGGGCAGGCGGTGCAGCAGCTTCAGTTGCCTTTGCTTTACTCAGCCGTGGTTGTGCTGAATTGATCTTGTATAACCGCAATCCCAATAAGGCAAAATCATTAATTGAACAGCTCTATGCACATTTCCCTAAAGCCAAACTACGTTTAGGTTTAGCAGAAAATGAAGCCATGGATGTGATTATTAATGCCAGTGCGATTGGGATTGACTCGACGAGCGAATTACCAATTGATGAAGTGGTATTGCAACGTGCTGGTTTAGTCGCAGAGTGTATTGCAACCAAAGAAAAAACCGCATTATTGACGCTTGCAGAAAAATACACCGAAATTCATTCGGGGATTCACATGTTGGTTGGGCAGTTGGAATTGATTTGTGATCTATTTTTGTCTACTCAGGCATCAGCACAGGCTTAATCCGTGCATTTGGAAATAATGCGGAGCAGGCCGAGCAGACCAAAGTTCTCGCAAAAAAAACATGGGCTTATACAACGGCTTTCTTGCGGCTGGGCTATTTTTGTCCTTGTTGGCAGAACCTCATGTCGCCTTGGCCAATTTCTTTTTAGGTTGTGTGCTGATTGCTGGAATTTATGGCGGTGTGACGGCAAATAAAAAGATTATTTATATTCAAGCGATCCCAGCATTAATAACGCTCATTTTATTAAATCTAGGTAAGTGAGGCCGAGAAAGATTAAATTATCGATTTAACCCTATCAGTGAGGATGGATTGAATATAAGTATTTTGGAAGCGACAGTCATAATGCCGCTTTTAGCACGAATATTCGAAGTATTTAGCTAAAATCTCAGGTGCATGGCTGAAACTATCGTGTTAAACTATTCGAAATCGGGTGTGTTCCCGATTTTTTTATGCGGATAACAACCGCTTTAGCAATAATTTAGGTTTACAACATGCCCATTTCAGAGACATGGTTATTACCTGATGGTGTAGCTGATGTATTACCCGAACAGGCGCAAGTGATTGAAACTTTGCGTCGCAAGGCATTAGATTTCCTCGCTCATCGAGGTTATCAGCTGGTCTATACTCCATTTATTGAATATATCGAATCACTCTCTTCATTATCTGAATCGAATCAAGATCTAGATTTGGTCACTTTTAAAGTGATTGATCAGCTGAGTGGCCGGTTACTTGGAGTACGTGCGGACATGACACCGCAAGTGGCGCGAATTGATGCCCACGTTCACCCGATTGCGGGTGTTGCGCGTTATTGTTACGCCGGTTCGGTCTTACACACGAAACCACAAGGGTTTAATACCACGCGAGCGCCCCTACAACTTGGGGCAGAACTGTTTGGTTCAAACAGTATCGATGCTGATGTAGAAATGGTCGATCTGATGTTGGGCTTGCTTGAACAAGCAGGTTTGGCTGATGGGATCCATTTGGACTTAGGTCATGTGGGTTTATTCCGCAGTATGGTCAAACTTGCAGCATTGGATAAAGCCACAGAGCAACAACTCTCTGACTTATATCAACGTAAGGCTTTACCAGAGTTAGCTGAATTTACTCGTGAATTACATTTTGGTGCAGACTTTTATGTGCTTGGCCGTTATGCCAGTGACTTAAAAGCATTACAAACGCATTTAAGTGAAGAGATTCAAAACAATCCAGCTTTTCATGAGGTGTTTGAGGCCTTGACTGAAACGCGTTCAGCAATTCAGCAACGCTGGCCAGATGTGCAGATTGGTATTGATGTGGTGGAATTACGTTCTTATCATTATCATACTGGCTTAACCTATGCGGTATATGCGCCAAATCGTGCAGCAGCCTTGGCTCAAGGTGGTCGCTATGACGGTATTGGTAAGCATTTTGGTCGTGCGCGCCCAGCCACAGGTTTTAGCTGTGATTTATATGCACTCAGTGCAGGATGTTTTGAAGAAATTTCAGTTGTGGTTGCGCCTAAAGGTTTGCAACGCGACTTACAGGAAAAAATTGCGACGCTTCGTGCCGAAGGTTCGAACGTTGTACAGCTTTTAGATCAAGATGATCTCGATTCTGTGCCAAATGCAACCCATCAGTTGCAGCAGTCAAATGGGCATTGGGTCGTTACAGCGATTTAAGCAATGAATCGGGTGCAATACCTGGATATATCTATTCAATTTTAACAGCATGATGCAATGAGGCTATTATGGGCAAGAATGTTGTGGTACTTGGTACCCAATGGGGCGACGAAGGTAAAGGTAAAATCGTCGACCTGCTCACAGATCAAGCGGCTGCAGTAATTCGCTATCAAGGCGGACACAATGCCGGCCATACGCTCGTGGTGAGTGGTAAAAAAACCGTATTACATTTGATTCCATCGGGTATTTTACGTGAAAACGTGATGTGCATGATTGGTAATGGTGTGGTACTTTCACCCGCTGCATTAATTGAAGAAATGGCGATTCTTGAGAAAGAGGGCGTTCCAGTAAAAGAACGTCTACGCATTTCGCCAAACTGCCCACTGATTCTGCCGAATCATATTGCCTTGGATCAAGCACGTGAGAAAAAACGTGGCAATGCAAAAATTGGTACAACAGGTCGTGGTATCGGACCAGCTTACGAAGATAAAGTGGCACGCCGTGCGGTTCGCGTTGCAGATTTAGTTCGTGGTGGCGATCATCTTAAAAATCTTTTGGTTGAATTGTTGGAATACCACAATTTCCAATTGACCCAGTTCTATGGCGTTGAAGCTGTTCAACTTGAAGATGTCTTAGCATTGTGTGATCAATGGCGTGAAGTGATTCAACCATTGGTGGTCGATGTGATTGCTGAACTGCATAACTACCGTAAAAATGGTCAGAACTTAATGTTCGAAGGCGCACAAGGTTCTTTACTTGACGTCGATCATGGTACTTATCCATATGTGACTTCATCAAATACCACCGCTGGTGGCGTAAGCTCAGGTTCTGGTCTTGGTCCATTACATTTAGATTATGTATTGGGTATTACCAAAGCCTACACCACCCGTGTTGGCGCAGGACCATTCCCGACGGAGTTGGTTTATGATGCTGCCAATGACACCGGTGATGCGATTGGTAAGCACCTGGGCACAATCGGTAACGAATTTGGCGCATCGACTGGTCGTCAACGTCGTTGTGGTTGGTTTGATGCTGAGATTCTACGTCGCTCGGTTGATGTGAATTCACTTTCAGGTATTTGCTTAACCAAGCTTGATGTTCTTGATGGCTTAGAAGAAGTAAAAATCTGTGTGGGTTATGAAGCAGCAGATTGTGGTTGCATCGGTTCTTCAGATGCATTGGCATTTGATACGCTTAAACCGATCTACGAAACCATGCCAGGTTGGTCTGAATCAACAGTGGGTTTAACCCAAGTGGATCAACTTCCTGCAAATGCGTTGGCTTATGTAAAACGTATTGAGCAATTGGTTGAATGCCCGATTGATATTATTTCAACCGGCCCAGACCGTGCTGAAACAATGGTATTACGTCATCCATTTGATGCATAAGCAGTTTCGTTAATATGCAAACAAGCCTCGATCAATTCGGGGCTTTGCTTTAATGTGCTAGACACTCGGTAAATCAGGGGATGACTTACTGCTCACGCGACTAAAGTAGGCTGTTTAAATAAGATAAAACCATCTAAAAAACCAAGATTACATTAAAGATTAAATGAAAGTGATGCCTGCATGAAACTCCTCCCGAACATTTCAAAAACAATTTTATTTTCATTTATTTTTGCACTCGGTGGTGCACCAACGATTGCAATGTGGATCAGCGCATCTCAGGTGAACGACCCGGTACAGTTGTTGAATTTGTTTATTAGTTTAACGGTACTGATTGCTTGTATTTTGGTGCCTATTATTTTTATTCAAAATGTATTTTTGCTAATCAAACGGCAAAGCCTTTGGGTTGAAGATCGAATTGTATTACTTAGTCGATTTTATTTGATCCTAAATGTATGCTGTCTTATTTACTGGTTGTTAAAAGTTTTTGAGCTAAGTTGATGTGATCTCAACGTTATTTGACCGCTATTCGCGTGGTTGAACTATCTACTGTGTCACACGTTAGTTATAATCTTTGTAAAAATCAGTGCTCAAAAATTGGAGTTTAGAGATGAAAAACAAAATCTTGTTGGCTGTGTCTACAGCAGCAATCGTGACATTGTCGGGCTGTACGACCATTGCTGATATGGCAGGGGCAGATTCACAAAGCTTGAATATCAATGCCACTCAAGGTTTTAATAAAACTGTAGATGAAGCGCGTAGCAATAAAACCCTCGATACAAGCTCGAATGTTTATAAGCGCATTAATGCAGTTTTTGTCCGTATGGCACCTTATGCTGATTTAGAGAATAAAACGGGTCAAAAGTTTGATTGGAAGTTGGCTGTGCTCAAATCTGACACGGTTAATGCCTATGTTGCACCAGGTGGTAAAGTGGTGTTCTATACCGGTATTGTGACTAAATTGAACTTAACAGATGCGGAAATTGCAGCGATCATGGGCCACGAAATGGTGCATGCTTTAGAAGAACATTCTAAAAATAAAATTGGTGCAGACGTGTTGACCAATATGGCGGTTGGTATTGGTAAACAGTATGCTGGTGCAAGCTTAGGCGAGGTGGGTTCTGCTGCTGTCGATTTTGGTAGTCAGGTGGGTGTAGGTCTACCTTATTCGCGTAGTCTCGAAAGCCGCGCTGACCAAGGTGGTTTAATGTTGATGGCACGTGCGGGTTATGATCCGAAAGCTGCGATTAGTCTTTGGGAAAAAATGAATAAACTCAGTGGCTCACAAGGTTCATTCTTGTCAACGCATCCATCCAATACCAAACGTATTGATGATATGCGTAAAAACTTAGCTGCAGCTGAAGCGGTGTATAAACAAGCCAGAAAATAATCGACACTGCGAGATGAGTTTCGATTCACAATATTGAGTATATTGTGCTTAAACCCCAATATTTATGTATTGGGGTTTTTTATTTTGAAGCCGTTGCCTAGATGCGCGCTTATCGTAAGGCTTTGAGTTGCTGTGAACCGACCCAGTGCTTAGAGAACTGATACGCTGAGCGACCGGAACGTTGTCCACGCGCTTGGCTCCAACGGAGGCTTTCGGCACGGGTGAACTCATCAAAAGCAATATTTTCTTTCGCCAAATAATGCTCAACAATTTCAAGATAAAGTTGCTGATCCATTGGGTAAAACGACAGCCACAAACCAAAACGATCTGAAAGTGAGATTTTTTCTTCGATGGCTTCTTGTGGATGTAGTTCTTTGTACTGAGGCACATCCACTTTGGTGGCTGGGGTGTTTTCGTGCATAAATTCAGGCAATAGATGACGACGGTTACTGGTGGCATAAATAATGAAATTACTGGTACCTGATTGTAATGAGCCATCTAAGACACTTTTTAAGCTACGATAGTTTTCATCTTCGGCATTAAAAGCAAGATCATCACAATAGACAATAAATTTTTCAGGTCGATTTTTGATGGTCTCTTGAATCAGTGCCAAGTCAGATAAGTCATCGCGCTCGATTTCAATTAATCGAAGCCCTTGCGCCTGATAAGTGGTGAGCAAAGAGCGTACGATCGAAGATTTACCTGTGCCTCTTGAGCCTGTCAGTAAAATATCATTGGCGGGAAAGCCGTGTAAAAACTGTTCTGTGTTTTGCAGAATAATCTTCATTTGTCGTTCAATTCCCTTAAGATCTGCTTGCAACACAACTTTAGGATTGAAAATAGGTTTAAGCTGCTGATCATGCCAGCGAAAGGCTGGTGCAGAAAAGTCAGGGTCTTGCTTTGGTGCTGGCAGTATTTGTTGCAACTGATCCAATACCACCGCAAGCTTATTGATTAAGTGTTCAGGTAAATCAAGAGTAGCCATAATGTTTTAAGTGTAAAAATACAGCATTTAAGCATAATCCCAATGGGGTGAAAAATGAAGCAGTGTATTTTTTTAATCTGTATTTTGAAGGCTTATTCGGGGTTTTAAAAAATAAAGCTTTTAGCTAAGCATTTATCCTTATATGATTTCATCAGATAAGTAGAGCGCTAAAGCGATCCAGTTAATTCGATGAAGAGGCACATATGATTTTAGAGTTCAGTGGTGACCTGAATCCGCATCAAGCATATCGTATCAAAAAGTTAAAAAGACAATTAAATCAATCAGAAAGCTATGAAGAATGGAAGTCTATTGCGTTAAAGCTCGATGAAGAGAGCGGTGCACAAGAATGGAAATTCGACAATAGTTCACCCTATTTTGATGCAGAGATTATTTCGCATCGCTTAAATCTGCTTAGACGTTATCGCGGTCAGCATCGCACTGCGGATCTTATTCATATTTTAAGTGAAGGCTTAAGCTATGACGTGGCCAATATTGGTCACCCGATGCTGTTTGGTTCGACGTATGTGGGTACTAAAAAAATTATTGAAGATTATATTGAAGAGGTCAGTGAGTCTCTGGCTTATGTGGCTTCTGAAAATTGTGCCAGTCTAACGTTTCAAGAAAAGCACGATTTTTTTGAGAACTGCCAAAAAGCCTATGGACAACCAGCTTTAATGTTTTCTGGTGGTGCAACCCTTGGTTTATTCCACAGTGGGGTGTGTAAAGCACTGCTTGAGCAGGATTTAATGCCTAAGGTGCTGTCTGGCTCCAGTGCTGGTGCAATTATGACCGCCATGCTGGGCGTGTCTAAACCTGAAGAGATTCCAAATATCTTAAAGGGTGAACATTTTTATAGCGAAGCCTTTCATTTCCGTGGAGTCAAAGAGTTACTCAGTGGCAATGGTGGTTTTGCAGATGTACGCTATCTTAAAAAATTCTTAGTAGAAAACCTCGGTGATGTCACTTTTCAGGAAGCCTATCATCAGTCGGGTTTAGATATTAACGTGACAGTTGCGCCATTCGATGTCTCTCAGGAAGACGCACGAATTATGAATCGCTACACCTCACCAGACCTACTGGTGTGGAGCGCAGTCCTGGCTTCCTGTGCGGTTCCTATTCTTTTTCCACCAGTGCGCTTGGTCAGTAAACGCTATGATGGCGTACATACACCTTATTTGGCGAATACACGTTGGGTCGATGGCAGTGTACGCAGTGACTTCCCACAAGAGCGCATGTCGCGCCTGTATAACTTGAACTACACCATTGCAAGTCAAGTGAATCCGCATATTGTGCCGTTTATGCAAACCGATGAAGAGCGTTACCGTCAGGATGTATTGAGTTGGCCGCAACGTATCTTGCGTAGGCAGGGGAAGATTTTGGCGATGGGGGTCATGGATTTCACCCGTGGTCGTATGGGGCGGGTGCCTTCGGTGCGACGTTTGCTCGATCATGGTTATGGGGTAATTGATCAGCGTTACTACGGCGACGTAAATATCGTAGGGCAGTATAATCTCACGCATTATATGTACATGTTGCAGAATCCACGGCCATTTCTATTTAATCTGTTGCAGCGTGAAGGCGAACGCGCGACTTGGCCAAAAATATCTTCGATTGAAAGTCATGCACGTATTGGTAAAACCATTGAGCATTGCTTAGAGGTACTTCGATTTAATCAAGCACAGGCACAACCATGCCAAGATTATGTTGAATCTTAAACAGCTTTATCAGACTGGGACAGCTGTTAACCCGATACAGAGTCAACAGCTTGGCCGTTATCTCTATCTTATCGATCCAGAGGCAGCATCGCAGTCAATACCGTGTCATTGGCTCAAGTTACAGCAGCAGGGGGTGAACAGCGCCTATGAACGCAGCTTTATGCATGAATTACAGTGCTATGCAGATTTAAATCGTTTAGAAGCTGAATATGGGCTTGAGATCACCCTGCCTTTTAGGGTGTTAGAGGCATCCCAAACATTAGATTTTCCTGATGGTTTTGTGCCACAAGCTTTGTTGCTTGGCGAAGCGTCAGCGCATTTTAATAATGCAACGCTACTTGCATTAGCATCCTCCCATTTTAGTGATGTTGGTGAGCAGCAGTTACTTGCACGGCAGCATTCGAAAATCCTACACCATTTGATTCAGAGCAGCCAAGTGCTGGCGCATTTGCATCATGTGGGGTATTTGCATGGTGACTTAAAGCCTGAACATTTTCGAACGCAAGCAGGGCAATGTTATTTAATCGACTTTGAGCAAGCAACCCGCATTGATTTGGCAAAACCGTTGTCACATGCCGCAACACCGCGCTATATGGCACCCGAGCTGTTTCATGGCGAGGCAAAATCGCAACAATCAGATATTTATGCTTTAGGTATTATTTGGTACGAATGGCTAACGCAACGACGGATACAACATAAAACCTATTTAGATTGGGCAAAATGGCATTGTCAGCACTTTCAAATTGAATTATCACCGCAGTTTCAGCCATTGATGGCGGTATTAAAACGAATGTTGTGTAAAAATAAAGCAAATCGATATGCCAATATTCATGAAATAAAACAAGGATTAAGTCGTATTGTGTAGATAAACAGCGTTATATGGCTTTTTGTTTTTTATTTAAGCAAACAAATTGATTTTTCATAAAAAGGACTTGTCAGGTAGTACTGATCTCTATAATATACACAGCCATCGGGGGGCGTGGCGGAATTGGTAGACGCACTGGATTTAGGTTCCAGCGCCGCAAGGTGTAAGAGTTCGAGTCTCTTCGCCCCCACCAAGTAAAACATGAAGTGGCATTAAAGCTTGATGAGTTACTTATAGAGGATTGGTGTAATGGTAGCATGACGGTCTCCAAAACCGTTCGTCAAGGTTCGAGTCCTTGATCCTCTGCCAAATTCTTAAGAGACCCCATCGTGGGTCTTTTATCTGGGGGCGTGGCGAAATTGGTAGACGCACTGGATTTAGGTTCCAGCGCCGCAAGGTGTAAGAGTTCGAGTCTCTTCGCCCCCACCATATTCTAAAAAAGACAAGATTCTATCTTGTCTTTTTTTTTGCTTAAAATTTATAAAGCCCAAAAAAAATAAGCACCAACATCATGTTGGTGCTTAGGGTAAGACATCATCGTGAAAGAAATTAAACTAAGACGCGCTTAAAGTGTTAAAACAATATTGTTATACAGGGGTTGCGTACAAAGTCGCTGAGTCATTAAAAGGTACTTAGGCCTTCAGGTGATCCTCAAACTCTTCACCTAACTGGAGTGCCAAAGAGTTTCCAGCAAGATCGCAGGTGACCAAACCATATTCTTTTTTAAAGCTAAATGTGAAACCACGATTATCAGTAAGGGTTCTTACTGAATAACCCAATTTTTCTAACCAAATTCTAAATGCAATTAAATTTTTTGCTTTGACGACCTTTTTCACGATTCGTTCTCCATTCGTTTACCTAATAAAAATAATAGGGATTAAGCCTGAGTTTTTAAAGGGCTAAGTGCGCAATTATTTTAATTTATATTGTTTGACAAGGGAGAGTCGTGCATTTTAGTGACGATAAAATACGGGATTGTTGTCGATTAAAATGGGAATTTATGTATTTTATTTTTAAAATTAATATAAAAAACAATATGTTGTGATTTTCTTTGGAATGGGCTAAAGCGCGACTCAAGCAAGAAAGGCCATGACGTATATTTAAATTTGATGAAATATTTTGTATTACTTCTATTTTATAGAAATTTAAGATAAATAAAAAAATATGGACTTAAGTCACGTTTATTGGTGCTTTAGGTAAGAACTTGTATTGTTGTTATAAAAAATGCCTAAGCTGAGGTTTATATATTAAACCCAACTTAGGCATTTTATTTTGATGCTTAGTACTGATCCTTGAGTTGACGAATACGAGCAAATTCTTCAACATTTTCAGTTCTAAGAAATGGGTTGGTGGCTAGTTCGAGTTCAATGCGGCTGGGTAGGGTAATTTCACCACGTTGCCGTTGCGCTTGGGTTTCTTGAAGGCGGTGTTGTAACGCAAGATTATTTGGTTCTATTTCAATTGCAAACTGAGCATTGGCCAACGTGTATTCGTGGGTGCAATAGACTAGCGTTTGCGGTGGAAGTGCGGCCAGTCGGTTGAGGGAATGGTACATTTGCTCAGGTGTACCCTCAAAAATACGGCCACAGCCCATAGCAAATAAGGTGTCGCCACAAAATACACTGTCTAGATGGTCAATATAATAAACAATATGACCTAAGGTGTGCCCAGGCACTGCGATAATCTCTACATTAAGCCCTTGGAACTCAAAATGATCATCATGTTGTAAGGGATGACGAATAAACGGAATTTTACTGAGTTCTTCACGTGGCCCATAAACAGGGATTTGAGTATTGGCAATTAAATCCGGTACTCCACCAATATGATCTTTGTGCCAGTGCGTGAGCCAAATTTGACTGAGTGTGAGTTGCTGTTGCTCACAGTATTGCTTTACAAGATCTGCTTCAGTTGGATCAATTGCGACCACTTGTGCGCTGCTGGTATGTTCAATTAACCAGATATAATTTTTCAGGGCATTTTTGACATCAATGACATGGATTTTATATGACATGTTGGTGATCCTTCAGGTGCTCGCTGGGTCGGCTGCATTGGTTTAACGCTATAAATGAACAAAAGATTCTGCTTAGCGCTTGATCTACACATTTAAATTTTTAACTGGGCTGAGTATAACAAAGATTTAAGTTGGCTAAGGTTGTGACTACAAGGCACATTTAAATGTGGTTTCTTTTAAATCTTGATTGAGCTGATCCAATTCGTTTTGGGTGCGCGTGTATTTCACGTCTAGTTTGTCGCGGCTGAGAGATGGCTCATTGATTTGGATTTTAAAATCTTCAAAATTTTTATCGATTAAATCTAAAGATTTAAACTTTATTTTGATTAATTCACATTTGAGTTTTAGGGAATCTAATTTTTCTGCTTGGCTTGGGTTTTGCTTAAGCCGAAGTTGGTATTTAGATTGATTACTTGCACTGGATGCATGGTCGAATTCTTTTTCGAGTTGTTGGAAGGCTTGGGTAAATGTTGGTTTTGGCTCAGCTAAAACGGAACTTGAAAATAAGGCAAGGCCAAGCAGGAGGCTAAATTTGTTTTGCATAGTTCAAGTTTTAAGGAATTAATACAACAACATATAATATGTTCAAAAGTTTTCAAGTGCTTTTGCTGGTTTAATTGCGTCAGCTATTACTGAATAGATGACTGAACCGACAATTCTGTATGTACTTTATGCTTAATGAGCAGTACGCTTTATTTTTTGTTGTATATATCACATAGATTGGGCATTGCTTGAAAAGCACCACAAAGGCTTAATCCATCATGAGACTTTTACTAGGTAGTCTAAGCTTCTATTTGATTTTTTATATACAATTGAAAAGTTATCGGTTAAAACTATGTATACTCTTGTCTATACAAGCTGAAATCCTCTGAACACGCTACTCGCTCTCTATAGAATATAATTATGTCGATTAAACTGAACCCTGAAAATTTTGACTTTTCGATGGATCAAGATGAACCATTGCCGATTTATCAACGTATTAAAAAAATTATTCAAACAAAAATTTATGAGGGAAGCTGGAAGGTCAATGAGAAAATTCCTTCCGAAAGTGAATTTGTAAAACAATTGGGTTGTAGTCGGATGACGATTAACCGTGCATTAAGAGAGCTCACTCAAGAAGGTTTGTTGGTGCGTATACAGGGGGTGGGTTCTTTTGTGGCTGAAGGTCAAGGACATACCGCTTTATTTCAGATTAGTAATATTGCCGATGAGATTATGGCGCGGCATCATCTGCATCGCGCAGAAGTGCTGAAGTTAGAGCAAATTCAGGCAGATGCAGCACAAAGTTTGGTAATGGGGTGTCGTGAAGGGACGGACTTATTTCATTCGATTATTGTGCATTATGAAAATAATATCCCAGTACAACTCGAAGACCGCTTGGTGAATGCAGCTTTAATTCCAGCATATTTACAACAAGACTTTCTCTCAATCACCCCACATGCCTATTTAATGGCGCATGCCCCTATTAGTGAGGGGGAGCATATCGTTGAAGCCGTGTTGGCCACAGTGCAAGAAGCCAAATGGTTGAAAATGAGTAAAACCGAACCGTGCTTGCTGATTCGACGTCGGACTTGGTCAGATAAAAACTTAATTTCCAGTGCACGTTTGACCTATCCGGGAAGTCGCTATCATCTGGAAGGTAAATTTATTCCTTAATCGCCGAGCTTAAATTTTCATTTTAAAATGCACAATAACGTGATTGATTGGGGAATATCACGGATTGAAACTGATAATGAGGGCCGCGTATGCGATTAGGGGTAAAGCTTTTCTGTAACGTATGCTTCTTTGCCAATATCCATTATGCATACGCCAATAGCTGCGAGGAGCCGGCATTTATAGGTTCGTTGCTACAGCAGGCTTAGTTGAATTTAGATCAGAGATCTCATTGCGGGTTGTCTGGTTTTACTGAATCAAGTCGATTGGGTGGTAATAATCTATCAACGCATTATAAAAGCTTATGACGCGAATTAGATGATGTAGGATTATGCGATCTATTTACTGACAGCAGATCAAAAAACAGAATAACGGATTAGTTGTTATAAAGATCCTTCATGGTTTTTCTAACGCAGCCGCATGGCATGGTAGACCTAAAAGTCAATATTATAGTGGCTTAGGAAATATCTGCACTCGATCAAGGTGATTGTGTCAATGTTGCAACTAAGCCCAAAAAGCTGAGTCATATATTAAAATTTAATGGCCAAAATATGTGGTCCCAAAATATTTACAACAACCTGCGGGAGAGTAAATAGTAGAGGAAGCATGCCGTAAGTATGTGAGTGTTTAGACATGAATATCTATAATTAAAAAAGGAACCTAAGCCGGTTCCTTTTTTAAAGTGTTAAAGCCTTACTAGAACTACCAACCCCAACAAGTGCCTGTTTGTGGTTTACCACATTGATTATAATTTACAGCGTACCAGACACTACCACCTGTTCTCGGGGACTTATCTTTTTTGATTTCATCACGGTTTAACTCATCAAGGTTACTAATCGCGTTTGCGGTAACCGAACCTTTGGCTGCATTCTTTTCTAGGCGCAGTGCACCAAGATCTGCAGCAGTGAGATCTTTATAAATTAAATCCGTTGGCTGGGTAGATCCCATTAAAATCGAATAGTTGGCAACAGCGGCTTGATATCCAGTTGCACTGCCAGAAACCGTGAGATCTGATTTGATGGCACTGCTTGCCAGTACATCTGCCGCACCATAGGCTTTTGCATCCAAGTGATAAAAGCTCAAGGGTTGAACTAGACCTTGTGTGCTTTGTTTCTGGAACCAATCTTCCCACAAGAACTCAGTAAAATCAGTTGCATTAGCGACTTTTTCATAGCCGATATCACGGGTGAAATAGACCAGTGAACGGTATGGATTGTTTTGCATGCCATTTGGATTCGACGTGGATAATAAACCTAAGTTCTTTGGCAATTGTTGATAGGTAATGCTTTCATTTTTGCCATTTCTTAACCAAGTACGCCCTGTATGCTGCATTTTCGCCCAAAACTCATCTGCTGTTTTGAGGTTACTTTCATTGGCAACAACTTTTACCCAAACTTTGAGCTTTGTACCACCATCAGGGAGTTCTTGTAGTTGCGACATGGTGTGATGTCCATCGGTCAGATAGAGTCGGCCGTCATAGCCCACCACCACTGTTTTTAAGTCGGCAACTTCAGTCCCAGGTTGTTCTGTACAACCGAAGCTATCGAGTTGTTTTAGATTGGCTTTTTGCAAGGCTTCAATTGTCTTGAAATCGTCACGGCTTTTTGCGCCAATTGCTTCGCAATAATCACTAAATTTTTTACCAATGGTTTTGTTGAGATAGACCAATTGATTTTCAGGGCTAGCTTGCCATGTTGGGCGGTTGACATCCCCCTGCCAACGACCGAGTTTATAATAAATTTGATCATAGCCAATTGCCCCTTGCGTAGGTTTTAAGTCTTCAATATTGACTTGAATGACATCATTTACTTTGGCAGTTAAAAAACGTTGATCTCGTGAATCGGTTGGAGGAGAAACAACATTTTGATCATTTGAATCATTGCAGGCGGTTAGCCCGATCATACAACTGAGTGCTAAAGCAATGCTTCCCATGCGATAACTTTTTATTTTCATGATTTTGACTAGGTCCCTAATAAACTAGCCTATTTTCACTGCCTGAGATGTCATTCATGTGACAGCGCTTAAATTACATTTGCTTAATTTTAATGCTATTCAAACATTTAAAAACGATTGTTTTGTCAGGTATTAAACAATAATGACGATAAAATATTTGCGTATTACTTGATAGAAAACAGCATATTTTGATCAGATGGCTTATTTTTTCCATGAAACCTATGTTTTTTTGCATATGCTTTTGTATGCAAGTGTATTTTTAATATTTTAAAAATCAAAAACTTATTTTAAAAATAAAAAAAATTCATCAAGAGTTCTTTTCAAGTTACAAAATCTCTGTTAGTGTTTACCTGTATATACAAGTTAATACATCTTTAAACGAAGCTTGTAAAAAAGACTTGATCAAATTTTATGTAGCACAAGGAGTTCTACAGTGACCGCACAAATTACAAAATTTAGAGACGTTGAAATCAGAGCACCTCGTGGCAATAAACTCACTGCAAAAAGTTGGTTGACTGAAGCGCCTTTACGTATGCTGATGAACAACTTGGATCCTGACGTTGCTGAAAATCCAAAAGAGCTTGTGGTTTATGGTGGTATTGGTCGTGCTGCACGAAATTGGGAATGTTATGACAAAATTGTTGAAACGCTAACAACGCTTGAAGATGACGAAACCTTATTGGTTCAATCAGGTAAGCCAGTGGGTGTTTTTAAAACGCATTCGAATGCGCCACGTGTGTTAATTGCAAACTCAAATTTAGTGCCACATTGGGCAAATTGGGAACATTTTAATGAACTTGATGCTAAAGATTTGGCGATGTATGGCCAAATGACAGCAGGTTCTTGGATTTACATTGGTAGCCAAGGCATTGTACAAGGCACGTATGAAACTTTTGTTGAAGCAGGCCGTCAGCACTTTAACGGTGACTTGACCGGTCGTTGGGTCTTAACCGCAGGTTTAGGTGGTATGGGCGGCGCGCAACCATTGGCTGCAACTTTAGCTGGCGCATGTTCACTCAACATTGAATGCCAACAAGCCAGTATCGATTTCCGCCTACGTACCCGTTATGTCGATGAGCAAGCGGCAGATTTAGATGATGCTTTAGCGCGTATTGCAAAATATACAGCAGAAGGCAAAGCGATTTCGATTGCACTGCATGGCAACGCAGCGGAAATTTTACCAGAATTGGTACGCCGTGGTGTTCGTCCAGATATGGTGACGGATCAAACCAGTGCGCATGATCCACTCAATGGTTATTTGCCAATTGGTTGGACTTGGGAAGAATATAAAGACCGTGCGAAAACTGAACCACAAGTCGTGACCAAAGCTGCAAAACAGTCGATGGCGCAACATGTACAAGCCATGCTCGATTTCCAAGCACAAGGAATTGCAACATTTGACTACGGTAATAACATCCGTCAAATGGCACAAGAAGAAGGCGTGGAAAATGCCTTTGATTTCCCAGGATTTGTACCAGCATATATTCGTCCATTGTTCTGTCGTGGGATTGGTCCATTCCGTTGGGTGGCCTTGTCTGGCGATCCAGAAGATATTTATAAAACAGATGCAAAAGTTAAAGAGCTGATTCCAGATGATGAACACTTACATCATTGGTTAGATATGGCGCGTGAGCGTATTAGCTTCCAAGGTTTACCTGCACGTATCTGTTGGGTGGGCTTAGGTCTACGCGCTAAACTCGGTTTGGCGTTTAATGAAATGGTTCGCAGCGGTGAGTTATCTGCACCAATCGTGATTGGTCGCGACCATTTAGACTCAGGTTCTGTGTCTAGTCCAAACCGTGAAACTGAAGCGATGCAAGATGGCTCAGATGCGGTATCGGATTGGCCATTATTGAATGCCTTGCTCAATACAGCAGGTGGGGCAACTTGGGTGTCGCTCCATCACGGCGGTGGTGTAGGAATGGGCTTCTCTCAACATTCTGGTGTGGTGATCGTATGTGATGGTACCGATGAGGCCGCCGCACGTATTGCACGAGTTTTAACCAATGACCCAGCAACGGGCGTGATGCGCCATGCTGATGCGGGCTATGACATCGCAATTGAATGTGCCAAAGAGCAAGGTCTTCATTTACCAATGATTACAGGCTAAGCGCTGTTCTGGTGACGTTTGAAAATGAGTCATCTGCGTAAATGGATCGTTTTAAGATCTCGCAGGTGGCTTATTCGACCTGATTCAATCGCTTTTAAGGCATTGAAGTACAACAAAGATTTGTAGTTTAGGATGACATGATGCAAAAAATATTAAAACCAGGACAGTTAAGTTTGGCAGAGTTACGTCAAGCGTATTTTAATCCCATTCAAATTCAGCTTGATCCGCAAGCGATTCCAGCCATTGAAGCCAGTGTGAACTGTGTCAATAGTATCGTGGCTGAAGGTCGTACCGCTTATGGTATTAATACCGGTTTTGGTTTGTTGGCTTCAACCAAAATTGCAGCAGAAGATTTAGAACAACTACAACGTTCATTGGTTTTATCACATGCTGCGGGCGTGGGTGAGCCTTTGGATGATGCCATGGTTCGTCTGATTATGTTGCTTAAAGTCAACAGTTTGGCACGTGGCTTCTCTGGTATCCGTGTCAAAGTCATCGAAGCGTTAATCGCGCTTATAAACGCAGAAGTTTATCCACATATTCCATTAAAAGGCTCAGTGGGCGCATCAGGTGACTTAGCACCGTTGGCACACATGTCGCTTATATTATTGGGCGAAAGCCAAGCGCGTCATAACGGCAAATGGTTACCCGCTGTTGAAGCGTTAAAAATTGCAGGCTTAGAACCAATTTCATTGGCTGCAAAAGAAGGCTTAGCACTGTTAAATGGTACTCAAGTTTCAACTGCTTATGCATTACGTGGTTTGTTTGAAGCCGAAGACTTATTTGCTGCAGCCAGTGTTTGCGGCAGTTTAAGTGTTGAAGCGATGTTGGGTTCACGTGCACCATTTGATGCTCGTGTACATGCAGTCCGTGGTCAAAAAGGTCAAATTGACAGTGCTGCAATTTACCGTGATTTGTTGACTGAGCACAGTGAAGTTGCTGACTCACATCAAGACTGTAGCAAAGTGCAAGACCCGTACTCATTGCGTTGCCAACCGCAAGTGATGGGTGCGTGTTTGACCCAAATTCGTCAAGCTGCTGAAGTCCTCGAAATTGAATCAAATGCCGTTTCTGATAATCCATTGGTTTTTGCTGCGGAAGGTGATGTGATTTCAGGCGGTAACTTCCATGCTGAGCCTGTGGCGATGGCAGCGGATAATCTGGCCTTGGCGATTGCGGAAATTGGATCACTTTCGGAACGTCGTATTTCAATGATGATGGACCGTCACATGTCACAATTGCCACCCTTCTTGGTTGCCAATGGTGGGGTGAACTCTGGCTTTATGATTGCACAAGTGACTGCAGCTGCATTGGCGAGTGACAATAAAGCTTTGGCGCATCCACACAGTGTTGACAGTCTACCGACATCTGCCAACCAAGAAGACCATGTGTCTATGGCTCCGAATGCGGGCAAACGTTTGTGGCCAATGGCAGACAATGTTCGTGGTGTGCTTGCTGTTGAATGGCTTGGTGCATGTCAGGGCTTAGATTTCCGTGAAGGCTTAAAAAGCTCACCGAAACTGGAGCAGGCACGAAAAATCCTTCGTGATCAAGTGCCTTACTATAGTGAAGACCGTTTCTTTGCACCGGATATTGAACAGGCCAGTAATTTATTGAACAGTCGTTGCTTGAGTGAACTCGTGCTTGCAGATATATTGCCTAGCGCAAAATCCAACTAAACGTCACTGAGATGTTAGCGGCCACGTAGAATGGCCGCCTTATTAAATAACTTCAGGGAATGGAGAATTATAATGTCAGAAAACTCCACATTATCGCGCGGGTTAAATACCCGTCATATACGGTTCTTAGCATTAGGCTCAGCGATTGGAACAGGATTGTTCTATGGATCTGCTGCAGCCATACAACTTGCTGGACCTTCAGTCATACTGGCTTATCTTTTTGCCGGTATCGCGATTTATATTGTGATGCGAGCTTTGGGGGAGATGGCTGTTCGTAACCCAGTTTCTGGGTCTTTCAGCCATTACGCATCACAGTATATTGGCCCTCTGGCGGGGTTTACCACCGGCTGGACTTATGTGTTTGAAATGATCATTGTGGCACTTGCTGATGTGACTGCATTTGGTTTGTACATGGGGCTATGGTATCCGGATGTGCCACGCTGGATTTGGATCATGTCATTAATCATGTTCTTAGGCGCGATTAACTTGATTCACGTTAAGGTCTTTGGCGAACTCGAATTTTGGTTATCGATTATTAAAGTGACAGCTATTGTCGCGATGATTGTGGGTGGCTTTGGTTTAATGTTCTATGGTTTTAATGGTGGACATCAGGACTTTGTTCCAGGTATTGCCAACCTTTGGGAACATGGCGGCTTTATGCCAAATGGGATTGGTGGCTTGATTGCATCATTAACCGTTGTGGTGTTTGCTTTTGGTGGTATTGAAATTATTGGGATCACTGCAGGTGAATCTGCAGAGCCGAAAAAATCAATTCCTAAAGCGATTAATGCAGTACCGGTACGTATCTTATTATTTTATGTGTTAACCATCTTTGTCTTAATGTCGATTTTCCCATGGAACCAAATTGGTACCCAAGGCAGTCCATTTGTACAGATTTTTGAAAATCTAGGTATTTCATCAGCTGCCAATATTTTGAACATTGTGGTGATTACCGCTGCGGTATCTGCGATTAACAGTGATGTATTCGGTGCAGGACGGATGTTATTTGGGATGTCGACCCGTGGTCAGGCACCGAAAGTGTTCCAAAAGTTGACCAGAAATGGTGTGCCGTGGATGACTGTGGTCATGATGGTTGCAGTATTGATGGTTGGTGTACTGTTGAATTATTTGATTCCTAAAGATGTATTCCTGATCATTGCATCGATTGCAACTTTTGCGACAGTTTGGGTCTGGTTAATGATCTTACTTGCGCAGGTGGCAATGCGTCGTCAGATGTCTCCGCAAGAAGTAAAAGAACTGGGTTTTCCAATTATTGGTTGGCCGTATGCACCCGCAATTACAATTGCCTTTATGGTATTCATTTTGGCGATGATGGCGTACTTCCCAGCATCACGTCCTGCGATTTATGTCGGCATTGTATGGCTAGTCATATTGACTATTGCTTATAAGATTTGGGTTGAGCCGAAGCAGCAAAACGATGCTGATGACGATCAATCGAGTGAAAATGTAGAAGTTCCTGCATCAGTAAAAGCCTCAGTCAAGCTTGATGTCGCAGATAACGTAGAAGTCAAAAGCTAAGCTTTAAAACCAATTAAGCTCCCAGTGCGGAGCTTAATTTTTATCATTTATACCTGTTTTAAGCGGCCGTATGTTGTATGCATAAGGCAGTACAAGGAGATGCGAATGAAAAAGCGTTGGTACAATTGCCATATCGCGACCATGCAAAATGGCCAATATTCGATAATTGAAAATGGCGCCATCATAAGCAATGCTCATTTAATTGAGTGGATTGGGCCTGAAGCAGAATGTGCTGTGGACAGCAGCATCGAATCTATTGATTTGCAGGGGGCTTGGGTAACACCTGGCCTAATCGACTGTCATACCCATAGTGTTTTTGGGGGGAATCGCAGCCGCGAGTTTGAACAGCGCTTAAATGGTGTCAGCTATGCAGAAATTGCAGCGCAGGGCGGGGGTATTGTCAGTACTGTTAAAGCTACTCGTGCAGCAAGCGAAGCTGAGCTTTTGGCATTGGCACTCAAGCGAATTGAACATCTACGCCGTGAAGGCGTGACCTGTATTGAGATTAAATCGGGTTATGGCCTTGATTTAGCCAATGAACGTAAAATGTTAAGGGTGATTCGTGAAATTGCAGCGCAACTTCCGCTTACCGTAAAAAGCACGTGTTTGGCAGCTCACGCTTTACCCCCTGAATATCAAGATCGCGCAGATGAATACATCGATCATGTCTGCGACATCATGTTGCCGAGCTTGCATGCCGAACAGCTAATCGATGCTGTTGATGCATTCTGCGAATATCTTGCATTTAGTCCAGCACAGGTTGAGCGTGTTTTTCAAACCGCGAAACGCTTAGGCCTACCGATTAAACTGCATGCAGAACAATTGTCTGCACTGGGCGGGTCAAGTTTAGCAGCACATTATCATGCCTTATCTGCCGATCATTTAGAGTTTATGAGCGAGGATGATGTGTTGGCGATGGCGGCTTCAAATACTGTTGCGGTGATATTGCCGGGTGCTTTCTTTATGTTAAAAGAAACCCAATATCCTCCGATTCAAAGCTTGCTTAAACATGGTGTACCCATTGCATTATCAACCGATTTAAATCCAGGGACATCGCCAGTGCTATCACTGCGATTAATGCTGAATATGGGCTGTACGCTTTTTGGCTTAACCCCAGAACAGGCTTTGGCAGGCGCGACCCTACATGCAGCACAGGCCTTGGGGCTTGCAGACAGCCATGGTAGTTTGGCTGTGGGTAAAGTCGCTGATTTCGTGGCATGGGATATTGAACATCCTGCTGAAATTATGTATTGGCTAGGCGGTGATTTAAATAAACGCGTCATTCACCATGCACAAGAACTGACATTTTAATTTAAAAGCTGATCTGCTATGACCGTGTTGTGACGCAATACTGTCGTGCTGGCATCACATCTCATAGGATAATCTTTATGCCCAATCAAGCTTTTCAATGGCAAGGCCGTAACGATGGTGAAGGTGAGGCGCACCTACGCATTCACAATATAATCAATCAATCACGCCAAGCGACGTATGCACTGATGGGCTTTTGCTCGGATGCCGGGGTAAAACGTAATTTGGGTCGTATTGGTGCGGCCGCAGGGCCTGATGCAATTCGGGCACAATTGGCAAATTTACCCGTACATCAACCGGTTGAAATGATCGATCTGGGCAATGTAATTTGTATTGATGATCAACTGGAGCAAGCGCAATTTGAATTGGCAGAGATGATTGATCTGAGTCTGCAAAGAAAGATGATGCCAATTGTGCTTGGTGGTGGGCATGAAGTTGGCTTTGCCAGTTTTAGTGGCTTATTCAAATATTTGCATGCGCAGCACCCAGAACGTCGCTTGGGCATTATCAACTTTGATGCGCATTTTGATTTGCGCCAAGCACCGCGTCCAAGTTCAGGCACCCCGTTTCTACAAGCGGCAGAGGTAATGCAGCAGCACGGCAAAACATTTAATTATATGTGTCTTGGGGTAGGGAAACACTCGAATACCAAAGTGCTATTTGATACTGCCGATGCCTTAGCCTGTGATTATCTGTATGACCATGAAGTCACTATGGCCAACCTGCCTGCCGTGCTGGATCGTATTGACCAATTTATGGCAAAAATAGACGATCTCTATGTCACCATTGACTTAGATGTATTCACTTCTGCATTGGCACCTGGGGTAAGCGCACCCGCCGTGAAAGGGGTTGATCTAACCACCTTTGAGGCGATTTTTCAGCATTTACAACGTAGTGGCAAAATCCGTCTGCTCGATTTGGCCGAATGCAATCCAACATACGATATCGACAATAAAACCGCCAAGTTAGCGGCTTATATTGTATTTAATTTTATTTTTGCGCAGGCTGAAGCACAGGCCTGATTTATAAGAGCTAAGGATTGAGGTGGATTTTAAATTAATCACCTCAGTTTAGCTATAACTTGGCAGTACGCACCACTAAAAACCGAGAAATAGCCAAACGCAGTTGATTAAGGTAGCCGGTAAAATAATGATTGGCACCCGGAAGCACGGTAATCAAATGGCGTTGTGGGCGTGCCCAAAGCATCAGATCAGACAGTAAGGTCACGTCATCAAGTTCGCCATGAATCAGTAATAAATCAGCTTGAATCGCTGGAGTGTCATAACATCTTAAGCCAGCAACATCGGCAGTGGGAAGGCCACATAAAATCATTTGTCTGGGTTTATGTTCCGCGCTGAGTCGTGCTTGGCAATTTGCTAGGACATGCGCACCAAAGCTAAAACCTGCGGCATAAAATGGCAAGCCTCTATGGCGTTGCTGGAGTTGCTCAATCAGATTGAGCATATCTTCTGTTTCACCAAAGCCATCATCATGTACACCAGCCGTTTGACCAACGCCACGGAAATTCGGTCGATAGACGATACAGCCTTGTTCAAGCAAGAGTTGCGCAAGTAGGGTGGGCACTTTATGTTGTGGTGTGCCACCGACCAGTGGGTGCGGATGACAAACCAAGGCAAAACCTGTGTATTCACCCAGAGGGTAGTCGACATAAATTTCCATTTTGCCAACAGGGCTTTCTAGAAAAATGGTGTCTGTCATACCGTTACTCGTTGAAATTGATGTAAAGCGCTATTCTAACGATTAACAGCATCAAAATCATGAATTGGTATTCAAATAGTGCTGCTGCTATAGTAGTTTGCAATGAATTTTGAAAAAGAATAGTGATGCTTGCTTTAATCTCTCCTGCAAAAACTTTGGATTACCAAACTGCACTGCCAACCGATCAATATACCCAAGCCAGACTGCTTGACCAGTCACAGCAACTGATTGAAGTCGCAAAAGTATTATCTGCTTCTGAAATTGCCAGTTTGATGCAGGTCAGTGAAAAAATTGCACAGTTAAATGTCGGGCGTTTTAACGATTGGCAAAGCGAATTTGATTTCTCCAATGCACGCCAAGCCATCTTTGCATTCAAGGGTGATGTTTATACTGGTTTAGATGCTTATCATTTATCCGACCCAGATATTCACTTTGCACAACAGCACTTACGTATGCTATCTGGGCTTTATGGTTTATTGCGCCCTTTAGATTTGATGATGCCGTATCGCTTGGAAATGGGTACCAAGCTCAAAAATAGTCGTGGTCATAACCTCTATGAATTTTGGGGTACTCGGATTACTCAACTGATTAACCAAGACCTTGAGCAAGCCGGTTCTAAAATATTATTGAATCTGGCTTCGGATGAGTATTATAAATCGGTGCAAGAAAAGCAGGTTCAGGCCGATATTATCAAGCCGGTCTTCTTGGATCAGAAAAATGGCAAATATAAAATCATTAGTTTTTACGCTAAAAAAGCCCGCGGTTTGATGGCGCGCTATATGATTGAACATAAAATTGAACAGGCAGATGATTTAAAAGCCTTTAATACTGATGGTTATTATTTTGATAGCGAAAACTCATCTACAACTGAACTGGTATTTAAGCGTGATGAGCAAGCTTAACCGCGTTTAAAATCAACGTTTTAAGCCATTATTTAGTTCACGATGAATCGCCTAGTTTGGAGTTCGCCCAATGTCGCAATATATTCAACAATTTAAGCAGCATTGGGCGCAGTTTCAACAGCGGTATCAACTCGATTCACAGCGCGCACAGCAGTGCTACACTCAGTTAGCACAAGCATATTTAGAGCCACAGCGTCATTATCATACGGTACAGCATATTGTTGAATGCTTAGACCTTTTTCATCAAGTCAAAGCCCAATTAAGTGACCCGTTTGCAGTGGAACTCGCCATTTGGTTCCATGATGTGGTCTATGACCCTAAAGCCTCAGACAACGAAGCCCAAAGTGCTGTTTTTATGCAGCAGTGTTGCCATGACTTTGTACCCGTGGCAGTGCTTGAAAAAATTGCCGCTTGGATCGAAGCGACGCAGCAGCATCAACCGAGTACGGATACGGATCTGAATTTTTTATTGGATATTGATTTGGCGATTTTGGCTAGTTCGCCATCGCGTTTCGCTGAATATGAGACTCAGATTCAACAGGAATATCATTGGGTTGAAGCAATTGTTTATAAAGAGAAAAGGGCAGCTGTTCTACGTTATTTTTACGCAATGCAACCACTTTATCAAACTGCATATTTCCAAGAAAAATATGAATTACAGGCCAAACAAAATTTAAGCTTAAGTCTTTGTAGATAAATTATAAATATTAATGGCTTACTCCTTCTTGTTCGAGTGACCCCTCAGCGTGAGGCATAGGGATCTACACAAATATTTAAGAAATGTATTTAGTCGAAATATGTAATCTATTTGAGCTTAATACACGGTATTTAAGTCCTGTTTAGATTTTGAATTTAGGACTGAATACAAATTTCATTGTATTTCAGAAATCCCCAATCTCCCCTCTTACGCCATATATGGCTCATCTTTTCCAAAGAGGGGGACTTTTTTGGGAATTCAAAGCCTAGTATAGGCTACACAACGCCCCTCCCTTTAGCAAAGGGAGGTCGGGAGGGATTTCTTTGGATCGTAAACAGCATATCAAAAGATGTGTAGATACCTATGTAGCGTGAGGGGACAAGGGCATGTTTTAAGGATTTACATTTAGTGAAACAATGGTGTAGTACTGATTCACAGGTTTCTTTTTAAAATCATGGGTTTCAGTGACTTCAACCAAGTATTGACCTGCGGTTGGGAACTGGACTTCAGCAATTCCTTCAGCATTGGTCACAAATTGCGTTGCTTGATCTTCAGTAGCACCTTGCGCAAGAATATTCACTTCTGCATTTTTCAAGACTTTTTGATCTTTCATCACCAAAATGTTGGTTGCAGTGGCAGCTTTGATTTCATTTGGGTGAGCTGAGAAGCTGATGCTCAACGGTGCTGCAATTTTTTGTGTAATGGCAGACGTTTTATTTTTAGATACATAGCTTTCAATGCTCCATTCACGGACAACATTTTCAACTTTCATCTTTTTAAAATCACTTGGAATCAAGTAATCACGGTCGGCTAAAGGACCTGCTTTTTCAGCGGTGGCATCGTAGACCGGTTTCCATTGCTTGTCGTGCTGTGCGTATTTTAATGGATAGCCAACGGTTGCAGAAATTTGATAAGTCCCATCTTCAGGCAGTGCCAAATCAAAAACAGTGGTCGATTTTAAATTAGATTCTGGGCTAATGCTGCTGCTTTTTTGACTCGGACTCATCACGGTAAATACGATGTCTTTCAGTGCGTATTCGCTGCTGAGGGCATTTTCAGCATAGCCTGAAAGTACAGGTGTCTGTGAGTTTTCAGTGACATAGGCCAATGGGGCTACATAAGGTTCATGTGCGAAAGTCGTTGAACTGAGTAAAGCACCAAGTAAAAGCATTTTTTTCATAAAAGTCCCCAATGAAAAAACATCAATAAAGTAAATAAGAATCATTATTGTATTTGAACGCGAAGATTAAGCAATGCTTTGATTATATTTAATATTCACAAAGCAAAAAAATAGACCCAAATCCAAATGGATCGGGCCTATTTTCGTTGTTTAAAGACTGAAGTCTGTATTGAAGCTTAAAGCTCGACAGATTCAGCTCTAAACGACCAAGATACGAGGTATCTTAGTGGTGATGACCACCAGCACCGTGTACATGACCGTGCTCAAGTTCTTCAGCAGAAGCATCGCGAATTTCAACGATTTCAACTTCAAAAGTCAGGTCTTGACCAGCAAGTGGGAAGTTAGCATCAACGATGATGTTTTCACCTTCGATTGCTTTAACGGTTACGATTTGTACGCCATCATCAGTTTGTGCTTGGAACTGCATGCCAGCTTCGATGTTGTCAACGCCTTGGAACATTTGAGCAGGTACTTCCTGAACTAAATCAGGGTTGTATTCGCCATAACCATCAGCAGCTGAAACGTTTACAGTAAATTTATCGCCTAGGTTTTTGCCTTCTAAAGCTTTTTCTAAACCTGGGATAATATTTCCTGCGCCATGCAAGTAAGCAAGTGGTTCACCTTGAGATTGGTCAAGGGTTTCACCTTCAGCATTTGTTAGTGTGTAGTGGAAAGAAACCACGTGATCATTTGCAATTGCAGTTGCATCAGTCATTGTATTGATCCATTCAATGTTTTAAGGGCTATATCATAAAGTGAAAAGCGATTTTTGTAGACTAAAATTACTAAAAAAATGCACTTTCACAGCTTTATGCCATTTTTTTGATTGATTGGGGCGGTATTTATAAAATCAATGTTATTCAACAGCTATTGTGCATTTTTCTTAAAATAATCGGTTTAATCATAAAGCGTGTGATGATGCTATTGGTCACATCATCACACTTTGTTATTGTTAGTTATTGATATTGCTTATAAAAAAAAGAACGATCTGTTTAAGCTAAAAATGGGAAAATATTTTGCAGCCACATCCAAAAGCGTTGATACCAGGTCGCTTGCTCAATATGCACACTATTTGAAATATCGAAGCTTTGTAGGAACTCATTGTTTTGATAAACATTTACTTTGGCTAAATGCATCAGACCTGCAACGGGTGCAGTGAGGCTTTGCTGTAGCAGTTCAACATTGAGCTTGGTTGAAGTTTGCTCTAGTGGAAGAACAGGACTGAGTGCACCTGCGGTGTCTGGAAGCATGATCCGTTGTGTGGTTTGGTCAAAGGTATTGAGGTCAATCGGATTTTGAGCTGTATAAAGGCTGGTCGTTACGATTTGCGGCGTTGGTGCTTCAACTTTAAACAGTTTGCTGGTGGCATTAATTACAGGGAGCTCGGCAATTAATTGTTTACCATGCAGTGCAACCTCATCACGGGTATAGGCATAAGCCAAGTTCATCAGTTTATGCGCGACTTCTGCGCGTTTATGTGCCGACTTGGTTCCCATGACCACCACCACGATCCGGCGCTCTGGGCTTTCAGTTAAATTGGAAGGGCGATGTGCAGTAAGTGCCAGATTATAGCCAGCCGCCTTGGTAAATCCTGTTTTCAAGCCATCAACACTTGGATCGAGCTTTAGAATTAAGTTGGTCGCTTCGTGAAAATGCGGACCATAGCTAAAACTCGGTTGTTTGGAGTAATGGAGATATTCTGGGGTTTCTAGTGCAACTACTTGTCCAAGGCGCGCCATATCAGCAGCAGAGGAGAGGTGGTCTGGCATGGTAATGCCTGCGGGATTGGTGAAGTGGGTATCTTTCATGCCAAGGGCTTGCGCTTCTTGATTCATACGTGCCACAAAGGCTGGCACACTGCCAGAAATTCGCTCAGCCAAACTGACCGCGGCATCGTTGGCAGACATCACAATTAAACCAGCCAATAACTGATCAATCGGAATCTGTTCACCGGGCTTTAAATACATTTGTGATTCATCGGATTGCACCGTGTTGACCACTGCCGTTGCTGTCAGAATTTCATTTTTATTGAGCCGACCTGCGTTGATTTCTTTGATGGCGATATAGGCCACCATCATTTTAGTGAGTGAGGCAGGGGCGCGTTGTGCATGGCTATTGTGTTCAGCAATTGTTTGACCGGATTGGCTGTCTAAAATAGTCCAAGATTCTGCTTCAACTGTACTTGGATTGATATTTAATAAACCTGCAAACGCGAATGTGGAAAATAACAGGCTGTACAGTACAAAGATAGAAGTGAAAATTCTCAACGGGGTATCCTTTCTCAGCCAATCTTTTGGCCATTACGTAATATAAAAACAAAGGGCATGCTATGCTTTTTTTCAACGCTTAGCTAGTGAGAACTGCTGTCAATTGCGACGAATAACGCCTGACTTTGTAAAAAAATGCTAATCTAGATGGCAACTGTCATTAGAGCGTTTCGAATATAAATTATGTTGCATTATCAGATCGAGTTTGACGATTATCGCCAGCATCTTATCCATGTCACCCTGCGTTTTTTGGCTGACCCAACTCAAGTGTTGTGGTTGCCAACTTGGATCCCTGGAAGTTATTTGGTGCGAGAGTTTGCGAAGCACATCGAAGCCGTTAAAGCCTATGATGAGGCTGGACGACGTTTAGAGATTCAGAAAATCGAAAAAAATAAATGGCGCTTATTTAATACGGATCACGAACTGATCACGGTTGAATACGATGTCTATGCCTATGATCTTTCGGTTCGTGGTGCTTACGTTGATCAAACCCGACTCTATGTCAATCCGGCCTGCGTGTGTTTAGGGCTTGAAAATCAGAATGATAAAGCAGTTGAACTCGAAGTATTCTTGCCTGAAGAGCTACAGCATTTTCAATTGGCAACCGGGCTTGCTGCAAAAAGTTTGGTCAAAGGACGTCATACCTTAAAAGCCAATGATTATATGCAGTTGATTGATAGTCCTTTTGAATTGGCGGTACAAAGTCGGTTTGCGTTTGAGGTGGCGGGTATTCCGCATCAGTTTGTCGTTTCAGGTCAGCATGCAATGAATGCTGAACGGATGCAGCAAGATATCGAAAAAATCTGCCGCACTGAAATTGAACTGTTTGGTTCAGCACCATTTAAAGACTATACCTTTATGACCATGGCAACGGGGAATAGCTATGGTGGACTTGAACATCCCAACAGTACCAGCTTAATTACTCCACGCGATGATTTACCAAAATGGAATGAGCCGGCTGAACCTTCTGCTGATTATCAGCGTTTCTTGGGCCTATGTAGTCACGAATACTTTCATTCATGGTTGGTCAAATTTATTCGACCTGAAAATTTCGTCAATTATGATTTGCATAAAGAAAGTTATACCTCATTGCTTTGGGTATTTGAGGGGATTACCTCTTATTATGACGACCTGATTCTGTATCGCAGTGGTGTGATTTCACAAGGTGCTTATGTCACTTTGCTCAAAGCACAAATCGACCGTTATTTACAAAATCCGGGGCGTTTTATTCAAAGCGTGGCGGAATCGAGTTTTGATGCGTGGATTAAATTTTATCGCCAAGATGAAAACTCCAACAACGCAGGTACCAGTTATTACAACAAGGGTGCATTGGTTGCGCTGTGTTTGGACTTAGGTTTACGTAGTCATGGTTCCAGTTTAGATGCACTGATGGGTTTGTTGTATCGCAATGCGCAACAAGGGATTCAGGTCAACACACAAACTATGTATGAGCTGTGCAAACAGTTAACAGGTCAAGACTGGTCGGATCGTTTAGGCTTTTTAATCAACCATACTGATGAATTGCCATTGGCACAGTTACTGCCAGAGTTTGGTTTGAGCTATACGCCCAAAGACAATAAGAACCTGCCATTTGGCTTAAAGCTGTTAGAAAAGCCTGAGGGTCTTCTGATTCAACAAGCGCGTCGTGAGGGC
Organism: Acinetobacter pullicarnis; assembly: GCF_006352475.1. NCBI lineage: Bacteria > Pseudomonadati > Pseudomonadota > Gammaproteobacteria > Moraxellales > Moraxellaceae > Acinetobacter > Acinetobacter pullicarnis. Next base: position 2,492,812 of record NZ_VCMZ01000001.1, on the reverse strand, counting down.
AGTGCTGTACAAGCAGGGCTTTCAGCATTGGATGTGATTGTGGCGATTGATGGCTTAAAGGCTACGATACCTTTGATGGCAGCTTATGCCAAACAAGCCAAGAGCTATACCGTACATGCTTTCCGTCGCGATGAGTTGATGCAGTTTGAAGTACAAGCCGCAGAAGTAGCTTTGACTGAAATTGAATTAAACGTATTGGATCAGCAAAAACTTGCAAAATGGCTCTAAGTCCATGTGATTCATTACATTATTGAGTGTTGTTTACTCAACAAAAAAGCCCAAGGATTTTGAATGGTCCTTGGGCTTTTGTATTGGGGTGATGAACTTAGCTATTTGCTTTGCAGCTAAAGGTTAAGGTGGTTTGGTAATCAGTGTCTTTCTCTAAGCTTGTTGGGGTTCCCAGTACAGTGCCCAATACACCCGCTGCGGCAGTAATCAGTTGCCCAGTTTTCTCATCGACCACGCCATTGAGGACGCCTGTATATTGGGTTTTTTCATCAATCAAAATTGGGGCTGCTTTTTTTCCACAGGTGTTGTTGGCTGCTGCAATGGCGTTATTTTTGGCTTGCAGTTGGCTTTTTGCCATTCCAGTGACTTCATATTGATTGTCAACTTTTTGAATGGCTAAATTTTGCGTTGGATTTGAGGCACATGCGACTAAGGTGATGGCTGCGAAAAGTGTTGTTGTTAAAGTGAATATAATATATTGTTCATATGAGATTCCAATTGGGAGGAATGAATTAAATAGCATGTATATAAGTTCAGGATTTTACATCAATTACGCCGTGAAATAGCGGTTTTGAGTAGTATTCCTGTGTCAGCACATCCTTAATTGCTGCGCAATGATCTGGCTAGAGTAATTTTGAGAGATTATGTTAAGCTTAGTCCGTGTATTCTATTTAGAAAAAGTGTGCAATGGTCGATTCTCAGCTTCAAATTATTCATGACAATATTCATCAGCGTCAATCCATTGGGCTGCTGATCGAGCCAGCACCAAGTTCAGAACAACTTGAACTTGCCTTTCAAGCGGCAGCAACTGCACCTGATCATCATCGTTTAAAACCAACAAAATTTATTGTGATTGGCCATGCGCAACGGCAAGCTTTTGGTGAGTTATTGTCCGAGGCAATCAAAGACTTGGGTGAAATAGATGCGGTACAAGTTGAGCGTGTTAAGCAGCATCCATTACGCGCACCATTGTTGATCTTGGCCATCACGCATATCCAAGATCATGCAAAAGTTCCAGAATTTGAACAGATTTTAAGTACCGGTGCCGCCGTACAAAACCTCTTGTTGTCTTTGCAAGCACAAGGTTTTTCCAGCATTTGGCGGACTGGCGCTGTGGTTGAGTCGGTGTTGCTCAAACAGGCCTTGGGAATCAAAGAGAATGATTTGATTTCAGGGATTATTTATTTGGGCACTGCAGCGAAGCCCATCCCAGCACGTAGCCTGCCTGAGCTGGACAGTTTTGTCAGTGAATGGATCGCACCGAAATAATAAGGACTGCAGTTTTGACGCTATTTCGATTGATTGAGCAGCATATAAAGTGCCTTAATCTTTAAGTCCGCAATAGATTCGATTTTTAAATCAGCAATACAGCAGAAAATAAATTAGGAAATTAACGCGCAAGCTAGGAAAATCATCATGTCAGAATTGAAATTTAAAGATTTAGTTGATCCCGTGGTGATTGATCGGAAAACAGCACTTAGAGTAACAGTATTGGGTGGTGGTAGCTTTGGTACGGCGATGGCCAATACCGCGGCAAGAAATGGCTGTGAAACCAAAATTTGGATTCGTGATGAAGCCGCAGCTGCCGAAATTAATACGCTGCACCGTAACCAACGTTATTTGGCGGATTATCCGTTAGAAGAAAGCTTAAAAGCTGAATCTGATTTGGAAACCGCAGTTCGTGATCGCGATATTATTTTGGTGGCGATTCCAAGTCACTCATTTCGTCAAGTATTACAGCAGATTGCACCCTTTGTCAGCGCACAAGCGGTGATTTCGCTGACCAAAGGCATTGAAGCCAAAACCTTTAGCTTTATGAGTGATATTATTCGCGAAGAATTGCCCGAAGTGCCGTTCGGGGTGTTGTCTGGGCCGAACTTAGCCAAAGAAATTATGGCGGGTATGCCAGCGGGCACTGTAATTGCTAGCGATTCAGAATTGGTGCGTTATGCCGTGCAGCAAGCCTTACATAGTGCTTTGTTCCGTGTGTTTGGCAGTGATGATGTGCATGGGGTTGAATTGGGGGGGGCGCTCAAGAATATCTATGCGGTGGCGATGGGGATTGCAGCAGCTTATAAAGTTGGTGAAAACACCAAAAGTATGATTTTAACCCGTGCCTTGGCGGAAATGAGCCGCTTTGCGGTCAAGCTTGGTGCAAACCCATTAACGTTCTTAGGTTTGTCTGGGGTCGGTGATCTGTTTGCGACCTGTAACAGTCCACTGAGCCGTAACTATCAAGTGGGTTTTGCGCTAGGTTCAGGCAAAAGCTTAAAACAGGCGACTGAAGAATTGGGTCAAACCGCAGAAGGGATTAATACCATTGTCCAAGTCAGTGCGCGTGCCAAAGAATTGGATGTCTATATGCCGATTACCGAGGCATTGCATGAAGTGATCTTTGAAGGTGCACCACCACTCAATATCGCGGTGGCATTGATGAAAAATGGGCATCGTAGCGATGTTGAATTTGTTTTACCCCATCATCAAGTTTAAGGTCGTGGTAGGCCATGAGCGCTGTAGGCCTGGCAGCGCTCAGATGAGGTGCAGTAATTTTTATAAAAGCGCTAGAATTGTAATAAAGCTTCGCTATAATCGCTTTGAAATCGGAAAAGGAAAATAAATGCAACTCACTTTAGTGCGTCATGGCGAAGCAGCTATCGCGATTAATGGTAATGATGATAAAAGGCCACTCACCGAACGTGGTCATCAACAGGCAGGGCAAACGGCAGCGTTTTTAAATGGCGCATTTTTAAAGCAAGGGGTTAGTCCTGATTTATTTGTGGTCAGTCCACTTTTGCGTGCGCAAGAGACTTTGGCGCATCTTGAAGCCCACTTTGCCAAAGTGCCAGTGTTGATGTGCGATAAGATTAAACCTGAAGATGACGCAAAATCGGCGATTGATTGGTTGTCACAACTGCCGTTTAATCATATTGTTGTGGTCTGTCATATGAATGTTGTGGGGCATATTGCAGAACAATTGACTGGCGAGAATTTTCATCCTTTTGCTTTGGCTGAAGCGCGAATTTACCAGCAAAGTGTAATTGCACAAGGTTTATCAACAGAAAAACAAGCGTTTATACCATCTATATAAAACGAAAAATGCACTAGGGGCAGATAATAATCAATGTTGTACTTATGGATGCCCGAAGCCAACGGTGTTTGGTTGTGGTCACGTGGCGAAAAATGGATGCCTGCAGCAACGCTTGAGCAATTAATTCAAGCGATTCAACTCGATAAAGGCGAGGACGCGGTGGTGTTCTTTCCGAGTCGTGATGTGCAAATTTTGCAGCAACAATTGAGTAAAGCGCAATATAAGCAATTGGGCCCAGATGGGTTGAAATACTTATTAGAAGAATACGTGATTCAGCCGATTGATTTGATGAAGGTGTATTCCCACTTTAAGGCACCCGATCAAGTTTCTATTTTGGGGATTGCACAGCATAGTGTGACCACAATTCAGCATGCGCTGAGCTTGATTCCGGTGAAAATTGTGGCCTTGCTGCCCGATTTTCTCGTGCTACCGACGCCTGAACCCAATCAAATTGTGTTAGCCAATCTTCATGGACGTTTGTTGCTACGTGACGGGGAATATACGGGTAACTCCGTTGATGACTTATCTGTGGCATTGGCATTTTTGGGTGCAGAGAAGACTTATTTATACAGTGACTTGAGCGATGGTCAATTTAATTGCTTAAGTGCTGTGAGTACCGCAGAGCAGCGGCAAACTTTTGACGTGACGGTGGTTGAGTCGAAGCGCATTAAAAATCATCCCTTTAATGTACTTCCCAAGCAAAAGAAAACCAGTAAGCGTGAATCAAACTATTGGAAAGCATGTGCTGTGCTGGTGGTTTGCGTATTACTGAGTCAATTTAGCTATGATTTATTGCGTTGGGTCAAACTGAAAAAAAATGCAGATCAGACTGCACAAATTGCAATTGATCAATACAAATCTTGGTTTGGTGCCAATGAACGAGTAACAGAACAAAATTTAACCAATGTCTTTGAGAGTCGCTTACGTGAAAGTAAGGGGGCCAACACCCAAGCCTTACAACTGCTGAGTCGGATTGGACCTATTTTGATGCAGCAGCAAATTATTGCACAACGTGTTCGTTATCAAGGTGCCGTGTTGGATATGGACTTGCAGGCAAAGTCTTCAGAGGCTTTAAAAAGCTTGGTGGAACAGTTGAATAAGCAAGGTTTTAAAGCGGAACTGGGGAATATCCAAACCCAAGGTGATGTGGTTGTGGGCATGGTGAAAATACAATAATGAAAATATTCAATGGATTTCAAAACAAAGTAGCGCTGTGGAGCGAACAAGTACAAGCCTATTTAGATCGACTCTCGTTACGTGAGCGGGTAATGGTGATTGTTGCAACGATCGTTGTGGTCGTTGCCAGTGTCGGTGCTTCGCTGTGGTATATGCATAAAGCTGCCGAATATCAAAATCAGCGAGTTAACCAACTCAAAGACTTGGTGGTATGGATGCAAAGTAATGTGGTGACGATGAAGCCAGCCGATGATATGGCGCTGACCACTGCAGATAAAATCCAGCGTGCAGCACAGCAACAAAGCCTGTCAGTTGTAACGCAGCAACAGGGTGAAAAGAATTTGCAGATCTCGGTGCAGCACGAAAACTACGCCGTATTGGCCAACTTTTTAGGACAGATTGCACAGATGGGTGTGAGTATCGAGCAATTGGACATGGAAAAAACCCCGACTCAGATTAAATTAACAGCGATAGTCTATTAACTTATTAAAATAAACCTTGATCAAGCATGGCGTTTTTGAGGTGCTGTGCCTATAATGTGCCTACCTAAAAAGCCATAGACTTTTATAGATATGTTGTATTCTCTAGCTCGCCCTTTGTTGTTTTCTTTGGCACCAGAGCGTGCGCACGAAGTCTCATTATCTCTGCTTAATAAAGCACATAAATTAGGGATTTCTCAGCAAAAAATAACGGCGAAACCCGTTACTTGTATGGGAATAGAATTTCCAAATCCAGTCGGTTTGGCTGCAGGCCTCGATAAAAATGGTGCATATATTGATGCACTTGCAGGTTTGGGTTTCGGCTTTGTTGAAATTGGAACCATCACACCGCGACCACAGGCCGGTAATCCAAAGCCACGAATTTTCCGTTTGCCAGAAGCCAAGGCCATTATTAACCGTATGGGATTTAATAATGATGGTGTAGATCAGCTGATCGAAAATGTGAAAGCTGCAAAATTCAAAGGAATTCTTGGGATCAATATCGGCAAAAATGCCGATACGCCAGTCGAGGATGCAACATCCGACTATTTGATCTGCCTTGAGAAAGTGTATAACTATGCTTCTTATGTTACGGTTAATATCTCATCACCAAACACCAAAAACTTACGTAGTTTACAAAGTGGGCACGCCTTAACTGAACTATTAGAGACATTGAAAAAACGTCAACTCGAATTGGCAGAGCAACACCAACACTATGTACCGCTGGTGCTGAAGGTCGCTCCTGATTTAACTCAACTTGATATTAAATTTATTGCTTCACAATTGTTGCAATTCAAGATTGATGGCCTCATTGTAACCAATACCACTTTATCGCGTGATGGCGTTGAAAATCTTGCACATGCAGATGAAGCGGGTGGTTTGTCTGGTGCACCTGTATTTGAGAAAAGTACGGCCTGCCTCAGTGCTTTTGCTAAATATCTCAATAAAAAAGTCGCATTGATTGGTGTTGGCGGGATTTTGGCGGGTGAGCAAGCCGTAGCGAAGCAACAAGCGGGTGCAGATTTAGTGCAAATATATACTGGCTTCATTTATAGCGGACCCGATCTCATTAAAGATTGTGTCGAAGCAATGACGGTGGTATGAACACTTTAGACATCATTATTCTGATTGTCTTGCTCATTGGAGGGCTAAACGGCTTGCGACAAGGATTTGTAAAGGCCTTAGCAAATTTGGTTGGCTGGATTTTTGCGCTGATATTGGCCGCAAAGTATGCCAACATTTTAGCACCAATGATGTCGGTCTTAAGTCAGGATCCTGTTGTGCAAAAAATTGCTGCTTTTGCGGCCATTGTACTGCTTATTGTCGTGATGACCTGGATTGTCGGTGCGCTGCTCAATAGCGTACTTAAAAGCTTAAAATTAGGCCCCCTGAACCGCTTGGTTGGCGGCGCTTTTGGTGGTCTAAAAGGTTTGTTTATTGTATTGGTTGCCATGCAGGGGTTAGGCCCTTGGGTTGAAAGCTCTCCGTATTGGAGACAATCCAAGTTAGTGCAAACATTGCTCCCTTATGCACCTTTAGTTACTGAAATGTCAAAAAATGCTGCAGATCAGGCTTTAAAAGAAATGAAGTCTGAAGGTCGTAGTGAACCCAATCGTGTTACTCCTGAAGTGGTCGGGGCGAGTCATGAACACGCGCTTCAGCGTACAACACAAAATCCTTTTTCTTAATCCTAGCTTGTCTGCGAGGTAGCTATGTGTGGAGTCGTTGGTATAGCAGGTAAATCACCTGTAAACCAAATGTTATTTGATGCGTTAACGATGTTGCAACATCGTGGACAGGACGCAGCTGGGATTGTGACGAGCCATAATGGCCGTTTATTTCTGAGAAAAGATAATGGCATGGTACGTGATGTTTTTCATACACGTCATATGCGTGCGTTACTTGGACATTTTGGTATTGGTCATGTGCGTTATCCAACTGCGGGCTCATCGAGCAGCGCAGAAGCACAGCCGTTTTATGTCAACTCTCCTTATGGGATTACCTTGGCGCACAACGGTAATTTAACCAATGCCAAAGATATTCATGATGATCTGTTCAAAACAGATTTAAGACATATGAATACAGACTCCGACTCGGAAGTTCTGCTCAACGTGTTTGCGCATGAATTGCAGAAAAATGCCACTTTGGCACTTGATCCTGAGCAAATCTTCCACACGGTAAAACGTGTACATGAGCGTTGTAAAGGTGCTTATGCTGTGGTTGCGATGATTACAGGCCATGGTCTGGTTGGTTTCCGTGATCCCAATGGTATTCGTCCATTAATTTATGGTTCACGGGTGAATGACGCTGGTGAAACTGAATATATTATTGCTTCTGAATCTGTTGCGATTACTGCTTTGGGCTTTAAAGTCGAGCGTGATATTGCACCGGGTGAAGCAATTTATATTAATGATGATGGCGAATTCTTTAGTCAGCAATGTGCCGATGACTCACGCTATCGTCCATGTATTTTTGAGCATGTCTATTTTGCGCGTCCGGATGCCATCATCGATGGTATTTCAGTCTATAAGGCACGTTTGAAAATGGGTGAGAAGCTTGCGTATAAAATTTTACGTGAGTGGGGCGAAGAGCACGACATTGATGTGGTGATTCCAATTCCAGATACCAGTCGTACCTCTGCACTTGAGCTTGCGAACATTCTTGGGGTGAAATTCCGTGAAGGGTTTATGAAAAACCGCTACATCGGACGAACCTTTATTATGCCAGGCCAACAGCAGCGTAAAAAATCTGTACGTCAAAAATTAAACCCAGTTGAACTTGAGTTTAAAGGTAAAAATGTCTTGTTGGTCGATGATTCGATTGTGCGTGGCACCACCTGTAACGAAATTATTCAAATGGCGCGTGATTCAGGTGCGAAAAATGTATTTTTTGCCTCTGCTGCACCGATGGTAAAATATCCAAACGTTTATGGTATTGATATGCCGGCCAAAGCAGAACTGATTGCTTCAGGTCGTAGTGTAGAAGAAATCCGTGAAATCATTGAAGCTGATCGTTTAATTTTCCAAGATATTGAAGACTTAAAAGATGCAGTACGCACCTCGAAAGTGCCGGTTGTACAAGAGTTCGATTGCTCTGTATTTGATGGTATTTATGTGACAGGTGATATTGATGCTGCGTATTTAGAGCGTCTAGAGCATAGCCGTAGTGAGAGTGCGAAAAAGGAAAAAGATGGCTATATCGATGTCAATATCGATGCTGCCTCAGTTGACCTGACTGGCATCAAGGAAAGTTAAATAAAGCTAAACAGATTGAGCTTGGCTTTTAAAGTGTGAAAAGTGGGTATTTCCCACTTTTTTCATTTATGATGAGGGCACAATGTAATGAGGGCAGTTTACATTGAGAGATGTAAGTCATTATTTAATTAAAAATAAAAACATTTTATGGTCTGTGAGTATTTCGATGCTCGCAGTGCTTTTGACGATTTTTATTTTAAATACCATTCTGGGGTTGTTGGTCTATTATTTCGATTCAACACAATCGATTTTTTGGCATCGACTGAGTCCCTACCTCACTACGGGTTTGGTCACGATCATTGGCCTATCAGTGTTATATGAGTTTTATGTATTTCGTTCTGGTGGGCATTCGCTCGCAAAACAACTGAGTGCACGACGTTTAAGCTTTATAGAGAGCACCCCAGAAGAGTGCATTACATTGCGTTTGGTTGAGCGCTTGGCTGAAACTTTTTGCATTGATGTTCCTGCGGTCTATGTTTTACCCGATGAAGTTGGAGTCAATGCGCTTACCGCAGGTTTTTATCCGCGCGATACCGTGATTATTTTGACTTGGGGTGCATTGCAAAATCTCGATGAACTTGAAATCTATGGTCTGCTGAGCCATGAGTTTCATCAAATATTATCGGGTGAAGCAAGAGACAATACTCGGCTAAAAATTCTCTACAGTGGACTGACCACATTTAGTCAGTGGGGCAGTAAATTTACCAAGCAGGGCTTTAGTGCTTATTCGGATCGAACCCGCAGCAAGTTTGAAACTTCTTTTGTTGCGGTCGGTGGTGTTATTTGGCTGTTTGGCAGTATGGGGATTTTGATTAGTCGTTTAATTAAATATCTCACGCTTGGCGGTCGTACATTTTATAACGATGCGCAAACCCGGCATTTGATTCGTAACAGCGCGAATATTCAGACATTACTTCGAATTTATGTGCATCATGCGGGTTCACAAATTCATAGCGAGTATTCTGAAGCCATTGCACATATGTGTTTTGCTAACTCATTGGGGCCGCAAAGCTGGTTGAATATTCATCCAAGTATTGAAGATCGTATTTACGAGTTAAATCCAACCCTATTACAAGATTTGCAATTAGAAAATTTAAAGAAACTGCGTACACAGCCATGGCTTTCCATGATGCGTAATTTTGAAGACTCTAATCCTGAAATTTATAATCCTTGGTTGTCGCCACAACCTTTGCCATTACTGCGTTTATCACCGATTAGTTTTGCAATGAGTGATGCGATAAAGCCGCTAAATCGTGAAATTAGACAGCAAATGGAGCGTCCTGAGTTGCTACAACGTGCTTTACAAACCTCAACTGGGGCGCGTGAAGTGATGGTGGCAATTTTAATGATTCGTCAATATCACGAGTTTATTCCAGCAGATGCCGAAGTCAGCCGCGCAATTGTAGATTCATTGCTGAATTTGGATGGACGTGTGCATATCCAAATTTTCTATGATGCCTGTGATTGCTTAGGGGATATGCCTGCAACGATTTCGCGGCAGTTTTTAACCAAGTTGGCCAAGATTATTCAAGAAGATGGTGAAATTAGTTTACTTGATGCTTTATTGCTTGAGCGGGTCAAGTCGATCTTGAATTTACTGCCAATGCATACGCCATCATCGATGGAGAATGCCAAACCGCAGATTGTACGTTTAATTGATGCGTTGCTACATGTGCAGCACATTAATAGTGCCAATCAACTGGATACACGTTACCAGATTTTACAACAGGTACTGAGTGTCGATGAGTTGGAGCTGTACGAGCAAATCTCTGATGAGCCGATTGATTTGGGTGAAATCTTAAATGATGTGGCCGGATTGTTGTTGCGTGATCGTTTGAGTATTTTGGGTGTCGCTGAAATTTGTTTGTGGAATGAACGGGTTATTACTCAAGATGAACTTGATGTGCTAGCGCTGTTATACTGGCGGCTGGGTTTTGAACATGCTGCCATTATTGATCAGATTCAAAAGCAAAATAGTGTGATGATTCTCTGATTGTATGGGATAGATAGCGGGAAGCATGTCATTTAGCTTTCGTGAATTTTTGTTGTGTTGCTACGCTATAAAATAAAATGCAGATCTTTATAGCGCGCATAACGTTGTATTTTTGAATGATCCAAGCGGATAGGGTTTTAAAATTAGTGAATATTAATGTGGTCGCGCATCAGCGCAATATTCTTAAAACACTGGGCATTGATGTATGGGTGCCTAGGCAGGGAAGTCATACCCAGCGCGCTGATTATTCTACTTATCGAGATACGCAAACCAATTGTGCTGTTCCCCCTGTCATGGGCGCAGAAATGCAGCAAACGATGCCAAATCCTCAAAATCATTCAGTTGATCAGGCCGTAGGTAGCGCAAATCCTGTGATTGCAGCACCAGTTGCTGAGTTTAACGATATTGCGAAAAAGCGTGTGAAAGCAACAGTGGTTGAAGAAGCCGCGATTGTTACACCAGCGCGTGCTGTGATTGCGCAAGAACCAGCCATGGAATTGGCCGCATTTGAGTTACAGGCCTACGTGTTGTCAGATTGTGTACTGTTGTTGGATGTGCAGGAAATGAATGCTGATCAGCAGCGTTTATGGTCGAATATCCAAGCGGCGAAACCGGGTGATTATTTTGAATTAAAATGGCCCTTTGCCTTGGCACAATTTCAGGATGGTCGTGGTGCCAGTCTGTATATTCAAGGCTTTATTGATGGTCTCGCACAAGATAAAAAAGTAATCAGCTTGGGGCGGTTAGCGCATCTTGAAAATAGTGAAGTGATTTGTTTGGCCAGCTTAGCAGAGATGATTGAGCAACCTATTTTGAAAAAACGTTTGTGGCAATTTATGCAAAGTCACGCAATGCACAAGGAAGTGGTATGAATCAAAAAGTTGTCGTGTTTAGTCAGATTGATCCCGATATTTTGGCGCGTTTACAGGCGCAATATCAAGTGGTGCAGATTAACCCAAAATTAGGCGATGTGAATCAGCAGATCAGCGCTGCTGTGCAAGATGCAGATGGCATGATTGGTGCTGGGCGTGTATTGAATGCCAGCACTTTAGCCACGGCTAAAAAATTAAAAATCATTTCCTCGGTGAGTGTTGGCTATGACAACTATGACTTGGCCTATTTAAATCAACAGAAAATATGGTTGGCCAATACGCCTTATGTACTAACTGAAACCACTGCAGATTTGGCGTTTACCTTGCTCATGAGTGCAGCACGACAAGTACCACGACTCGACCAATGGACCAAAACAGGACAGTGGCAACGTACAGTAGGCGCAGCGCAATTTGGTGTTGATGTTTTTGGAAAAACCCTTGGAATCATTGGTTTAGGTACCATTGGTGCCGCGATTGCACGTCGTGGTTTCCATGGTTTTAATATGAATATCCTCTATCACAATCGTCAGGAAAAACCTGAAGTTGCCGAAGCATTCAATGCGCAGTACTGCAGTTTGAATACGTTATTACAGCAATCAGACTTTGTGGTGGTTGCTGTTGATTTAAATGCGGATTCTCAAGCCTTAATTGCTGCTGCTGAACTGGCACAAATGCAAGCACATGCAGTATTGGTGAATATTTCACGTGGCAGTGTGATTGATGAAAATGCTTTGATTGAAGCGCTTAAATCACAACAAATTTTTGCAGCAGGGCTAGATGTCTATCAAAAAGAGCCGCTGCAAAGCTCTGAGTTGTTTCAGTTGGATCGTGTGGTGACCTTGCCACATGTCGGTTCTGCAACGGCTGCAACGCGGAAGAAGATGGCAGAGCTGGCTTATAAAAACTTAGTCGATGGCTTAGATGGGCGCAAACCCAGGACGTTGGTTAATCCAAGTTTTGGTTAAAACAACATAACATTTCATTTGTAATTGCTTCGAAATTCAATGTTATAGTGAGTGAAAATTTAATTTAGAGCACCTATTTTGAAAAAAGTTTTGCTCAGTGTAGGGCTTAGTTTAAGCTCGCTTTGTAGTTCAACCTTTGCTTTCTATGCAAACAACACCACTGTGGTTGAAGTTCCAGAAATTGGGGGCGGTGTTGGCTTAATCGATCAGCAAAATGAAAAAATGATCGGTGAAAAAGTTTATAGACAAGTGCATAGTCAGTTACCTGTTTTACTTGACCCGTGGCTTGAAGATCAATTTATGCTGATCTTTTCAAACATACTGAGCCAAACACAATTAGGTCGGCCAATCGGGCTGGTCTTGGTGAATGATCCGCAAATTAATGCATTTGCAGTTCCTGGTGGATTATTTGCCTTAAATACTGGCATGATCACCTCCGCAAAAAACATGGATGAAGTGGTTGGGGTGATGTCGCATGAGATTGCACACGTGTCACAACGCCATTATAGTCGCTCACAAGAAGCCTTTAAGGGGCAAGGCTTGTTAGCTCTCGCAGGTATTTTGGTTGGTGCGGTGGTTGCTGCCAAAGGCGATGGTGATGTGGGTGGCGCAGTCATGATGGGCACTCAGGCCGCGATGATGGATCGTCAGCTCAACTATAGCCGTAATCAAGAGCGTGAAGCGGATCGAATTGGTATGCAGTTTATGTCGGGTGCAAACTATAATCCGCAGGCGATGGCAGACTTCTTTGAAACCATGAACCGCTCACGTAGTTTTGTGAGTTTTTTACCGGATTTCTGGCTGACCCATCCATTGACTTCAGAACGTATGAGCGAAGCACGTTTGCGTGCCAATCAATTGCCCAAAGTTCCTTATAATAATAGCCAGCAAGAATTCGATATTATCAAGTGGTATGCCTTAGCCGTATCAAAGCAAAGTAGTGAGCAGCAATTGCAAGTTTTGGCTAATCAGAAAAATTATGCTGGTTTGCTGGCGCTGGCGACCTATTATTTGCAACATGGTGATTATGAGCAGGCTCAGCGGCAGCTTGATATCGCCAAAAAAATAAATCCTGAACATACGTTACTGGTATTGTTGCAAACAGATTTATATTTGGGCCAAAATAAAATTGAAGATGCCTATCAAAGTGTTGCACCGAAGCAACGGATCATGCCTGAAAATCGCGCCTTAAGCTTTAAATTGGCTGAAGTCTATATTCGCCAGAAAAAACCTGAGCAGGCTGAAAAACTGGTCAATCAATTTTTACGTAAAAATGATCGCGATATTCTAGCTTGGCAACTGATGCAGCAAGCTGCCAATATTGATGCGCAAAACCCCATGCGGACAGTCAATGTGCTGCGTAACCGTGCTGAAGTGGAATATTGGTCTGGTGCGGAAGATAGCGCGATTAAATCGTTATTACATGCCAAACGCTTAAGTAAAGATAATCAGGCCATGTCTGCCAAAATTGAAGCTCGGTTAAAAGTTATGCAAGAAGAAAGACAAATGAAAATCTAGGGTGATCATATGCTGAAGGGACATTGTCTTTGTGGCGCAATTCAATATGAGTATCATGCTGCGCTTGAGCAGAGTATTTTATGCTATTGCCGTGATTGCCAGCAAGCACAGGGTGGGATTATGGCGTGGAATAGTCCGATACAGAAAAAATTTTTTAAAATTATACAAGGTGAAGATTTATTAAGCGCTTATTTTCATACACCGAATAAGGCGCGGGTATTTTGTCGGGTCTGTGCTAGCCCAATTTATTCATATCGAATTGATTTACCACAAATTATACGTTTGCGCTTGGGAACGGTGGTTGAGGGAGATATCCCAGCACCTACAGAGATATTTTATGCAGAGGCTAAGCCAGAGTTTGACTTATAGTCGATACAACGGCGCTTTAGTCAAATCGACTCAATCTGTAGAAGACGTTGTATCAGTATCAGACAAGTTTTATTTTTGAATTGAATCGCGGTTAAGCGAGTTTCGCTTTGATTTTTGCAGATACTTGTGCAGGATCGGCACGCCCGGCTATGATCGGACGTAGAGAATTCATCACCTTACCCATATCTTTCATGCTAGTAGCTTCTTGAGCAGTAATTACTTGCTCAATCAGTGAATCAAGCGCTTCCTCAGTCATAGCTTCTGGTAGAAATTGAGATAAAACCTCAAATTCGGCTTGTTCTTTACTTGCTAAGTCTAGTCGATCAGCAGCTTCAAAAGCTTTGATAGACTCTTTACGTTGTTTGATTTGCTTTTCAAGGACCGCAAGAACTTGAGTATCATCAAGCTCGATGCGATCATCGACTTCGATTTGTTTGATGGCTGCTTGAAGACTACGAATTACCGTTAACGTGGCCATTTCTTTGGCGCGCATCGCGTTTTTCATTGCATCGGTAATTTGATTTTTTAAAGTCATCTTCGTGGATTCCAAACAGTCAGTCACAAATTAATTAGTAAAGGCGAGTAGTACGTACAGATTCACGCGCCAATTTCTTTTGGTAGCGTTTAACTGCAGCAGCTTTTTTACGTTTACGTTCTTGAGTCGGTTTTTCGTAAAATTCACGTTTACGTACGTCAGCTAAAACGCCTGCTTTTTCACATGAACGTTTGAAACGACGGATAGCGACGTCTACTGGTTCGCCTTCTTTCAATTTAACTTGTGGCATGAAGAATCCTCATAGTTTATGGATAAGATCTAGCACAGGATTGTGGTAGATCACAAGTGAAGGTCAGCATTTTACTCATTTACATCTCATATCACAAGTCTATAATGGTGCGCGCACGACTTTGGAATGGAAAATAGGCAAAATAATGATTGTTCTCGGCTTAGAAACCTCATGTGATGAAACCGGTCTAGCGCTGTATGACAGTGAGTTTGGGCTAAGAGGACAGGTACTTTATAGTCAAATTAAACTACATGCCGAATATGGTGGCGTAGTGCCCGAATTGGCTTCACGCGATCATGTTCGTAAGATGATTCCGTTATTAAATGAACTCTTAGTACAAAGTAATTTAAAAAAATCTGACATTGATGCGATCGCTTATACCCGAGGGCCGGGCTTGATGGGCGCACTGATGACTGGTGCTTTATTTGGTCGTAGCCTAGCATTTGCTTTAAATAAACCTGCAATTGGGGTGCATCATATGGAAGGTCATATGTTGGCACCTTTGTTGTCTGAGACACCACCCAGCTTTCCCTTTGTGGCTTTGTTGGTTTCGGGTGGTCATACGCAATTAATGGCTGCTTATGGGATTGGTCAATATGAAATGCTGGGCGAGTCGATTGATGATGCGGCAGGGGAAGCATTTGATAAGGTCGCGAAGATGATTCATCTGCCTTATCCAGGCGGTCCAAACATTTCTAAACTGGCCGAACAAGGCGACCCAACCGCCTTTGCCTTCCCACGACCGATGTTACATCAGGGCTTAGATTTTTCGTTTAGTGGTTTGAAAACTGCGGTTTCTGTGCAACTCAAAAAACCAGAATCTGAAGGCCGAGATGCAGACATTGCAGCTTCATTTCAGGAAGCACTGGTTGATACCTTGGTGAAGAAATCAGTTAAAGCATTAAAACAGACGGGTTTAAAAAGTTTGGTGATTGCGGGGGGCGTGAGTGCCAATTCGAGACTGCGCGAACGCTTACAGGCTGAGTTGAGTAAAATTCGAGCAGCAGTTTATTATGCAGAACCGGCTTTGTGTACTGATAATGGGGCGATGATTGCTTTTGCAGGGTATCAACGTTTGAAGGCAGGAGAGCAGGATGGTTTATCGGTTACGACCACACCACGTTGGCCAATGACTGAGTTGAGTAATCCTAGCTTGCAGGTTGAATCATAAATTTGTAATTTAGGTTTGTTGTTTTACTTGTTGGATTTAAATTTATTGTGCAAATCAGTTGATTTGCACATCTAGATTTTTCAATACTAAAATTTACTCTTCAGTGACTTGCTCAGCTTCAACAGAAGCCTGCTCTAAAGAGCTATCGAAGATTAAAATCGCTTTCCCTTCGGTCTCGATCATACCTTCTTCTTCGAGTGTTTTGAGGACTCGACCAACCATTTCACGTGAACAACCCACAATACGACCAATCTCTTGACGAGTGATACGAATTTGACGGCCATTCGGTAAAATCATTGCTTCAGGTTGCGCAGATAGATCGATCAAGCAGCGTGCAATACGGCCAGATACATCAATAAACGCTAAATCAGTCACTTTACGGGTGGTATTTTTCAATCGACGAACCAGTTGTGCGAATACGGCATAACTTAAGTCTGGATATTGCTGACTTAACTCATGAAAATTCTCATAACTGATTTCTGCTATTTCGCAGGTGTCACGGGTGCGGACTTCAGCTGTACGCTGAGGATTCGCTTCAAACAACCCCATTTCCCCAAAGAAATCACCAGGATTTAAGTATGCTACAACAATTTCGCGGTCATTATCTTCGCGCAAAATAATTGAAACTGAACCTTTTAAAATTAAATACAGTGATTTTGATTCACTACCCGCATCAACGATGGTCATTCGTTTCGGAAAACGATTGATATGGGCGCGTTTTAATAACGCTTTAAGTGACTCGGGCAATTGTCCTGGCGACAATGCATCTGTACTTAAATATGAAAAATTAGAAGCCATGCTAATAAATTCCAAATTGGATAATAAATAGATCTAAAGACCTAAAATGAGCTCGTCAAGCAGAAGCAAAGAGATGAAATTCCTTCTCAACTCATTTTATGCTAGTGTTATCGCTACCCCGTCAATTTATAGATTTTTTTAGGTAGTTGCAATGCAAACAAGTGTACATTGGTTAGAGAATGTTGCTTTTGAGGCAAAATCACAAAGTGGACACCGATTGGTTATGGATGGTGCCGAAGCCTATGGGGGGCAAAACCTTGGCCCACGTCCCATGGAGTTGATATTAATGGGACTTGGAGGTTGTGCTTCGTTCGATATTGTGACTATTTTGAAGAAATCTAGACAGGACGTGACAGGCGTAGTTTGCGAGTTAAAAGCTGAGCGTGCCGATACAATTCCTGCTGTTTTTACCAAAATTCACTTACATTTTGTTGTGACTGGTAAACAGGTCAAAGAAAAACAAGTGGCCAAGGCCGTCGAGCTATCTGCTGAAAAATACTGCTCTGCGAGTAAAATGTTGGCTGACGGTGGTGTTGAAATCACCCATGACTTCGAAATCATCGAAACTGAAGTATAGCTAAACAGTGAGACTGGACATGGAAAATTGCAGCGTCGATTTTTCATGTCGAATTCAATTCAAATATGAGAATTTCGCAATGATGGAGTCAAGCGTCATTAGAAATGCCAAGCAAGAAGATGCAGTAAGCATCGCTGCACCTCAGTATTTCCGCAAAGCCCTTCCAAGCACATTAAAATAAACCGCACAACTTGTGTGAGATCTAAGCTTTAGCAAGCAAAGTTGCGTTAAAGCATGATTTACTGATTTTTAGTGCAATTTCACTTGAAAAAAACCAGCATAATCACCATCTTATAACCAAGTTCTCTGTACACGACAAATTTCACAGAACCCTTATCCTATCAGGGTTCTGCCTTCTTAAAATTGCCAAAATTTCCTTAAACTCTTCTTTTTTCCCAAAACCAATTAAACGCTGAATCGCCATTTGAACATAGTCTAAACCATAGCGAAATAAACTCATTGAGAGTCGTCCATGCTTCTTTATTTTTATCACTTTTTTTTGATCATGTTGCCATTCACCCGTTAAGTAACACCAACAGAAGCTTATAGCTAACACCGCAATCAATTTTTTCACTCGTCTAGGGTCTGTCAAGCGCGTATTTTCAAGATTAAACCCGCGTCCTTTGAGACAACTGAATAAGGTTTCAATTTCCCAGCGTAATGCATAATCCTGAATAGCATTGGCATTAAACTGAGGAGAAACGACGAGTAAAAGCTCTCCATTTTCTAACTGTAGTGCACTTATATATAGTTTCACCCGACCAACCAAAATCCGTCGTTTACGACATTCAATTTGACCAACTTTAAGATGGCGAAATAAATCACTAATTTTATGATTCTTTCCTAAATGATTGGTGACAATGAAGTTTTTTTAACACGAATGCAGAAGTTGATGTCTTGTTCAATTAACCATGTAAACCACTGCTCACCGATAAACTCTCTGTCTGCGAACACATTCACAATACGGTCTTTACCAAAAATGGCTATAAAGCGTTGAATCAAAGCAATACGCTCTTTCGTATCTGAATTTCCACGTTTATTAAGCAATGTCCAAAGGATAGGTATCGCTATTCCACGATAAACGATTGCGAGCATCAGGATATTAATATTTCGTTTTCCCCATTTCCAATTGGTTCTATCTAAAGTCAGTTGCACTTGGTCGAATGAAAACATATTGAAAATCAACTGAGAAATTTGACGATAATCAAAATACTGACCTGCAAAGAAGCGCTGCATACGTCGATAAAATGATTGTGGTAAGCACTTGATGGGCAAGGCTTTAGATGCAGAAGAAAGATTACATGTTTGCTTTAAAATAATCACAAGCATGATGAGCGCAAAGCACTTTAAATGTGACTTGTTCCATTTTAGATATTTGTTTAAGATAAGATATAACTCATTGAGATGTGTCATAGTATTCGTCGTTAGAAAACAATTATTATGACATTATTTCAATGAGTTATCTATTTTTGTCGTGTACAGAGAACCAAGTTTTATATTCTTAATTATTGGCTTAGTTTTTTGAAATTTAATGATTTTTTGTAAAAAAACAACCAAAAAAGTTTGAAAAAAAATAATCTAATCCCATCTAGTGATCAATGCTTAAATTTACTTGAGAGGAATAATAAGAATGCGTTTTGAAAAATTCACGAATCGTTTACAACAAAGCTTATCTGATGCGCAGTCTTTGGCGATGTCCAAAGATCATACCGCGATTGAAACAACCCATATTTTAGCCGTTTTACTGAAAGAACCTGCAAACTTGAGTTTACTACAGCAAGCAGGTGCTAACTTACCTGAGTTACAGCAACAACTTGAGCAAGCCTTGCAATCTGCCGCAACCTTAAGTCAGCCGACTGGCGACATCAATTTAAATCCTGAGTCGGTGCGTGCTTTAAATCTAGCGGATAGCTTTGCGCTCAAAGCAGGTGATGAGTTTTTAACCACGGATTGGGTGTTGTTGGCTTTGGCTGAAACTGGAGCAACCCAAAAGCTATTAAAAAAAGTAGGTGTAAGTCCTGAACGCTTACGTGAAGTCATTGATAAAATTCGAGGTGGAGACAAAGTGATCAGTAATAACCACGAAGACCAGCGTGATTCATTAAATAAATATACGGTTGACCTGACTGAGCGTGCGCTCGCGGGCAAACTTGATCCTGTCATTGGACGTGATGAAGAAATTCGCCGCACCATTCAGGTGTTGTCACGTCGAACTAAAAATAATCCGGTCCTCATCGGTGAGCCAGGTGTGGGTAAAACGGCAATTGTAGAAGGATTAGCGCAACGTATTGTCAATGGTGAAGTGCCTGAGAGTCTCAAAGGAAAACGTGTTTTATCGCTTGATTTGGGCTCATTGTTGGCGGGAGCAAAATACCGTGGTGAGTTTGAAGAGCGTTTAAAAACTGTGCTGACTGATTTGGCTAAACAGGATGGTCAAATTATCTTATTCATTGATGAGTTGCATACCTTGGTTGGTGCGGGTAAAGGCGATGGCGCGATGGATGCGGGCAATATGCTTAAACCTGCTTTGGCGCGTGGTGAGCTACGCTGTGTGGGTGCAACCACTCTCGATGAGTATCGTCAGTACATCGAGAAAGATGCAGCGCTAGAGCGTCGTTTCCAGAAAGTCTTGGTCGATGAACCGAGTGTTGAAGACACCATTGCGATTTTACGTGGTTTGAAAGAAAAATATGCGACCCATCATGGCGTGCAGATTTTAGACTCTGCGATTATTGCTGCTGCAAAAATGTCGCATCGTTATATAACAGATCGTCAGTTGCCAGATAAAGCCATCGATTTAATTGATGAAGCAGCCTCACGCATTAAAATGGAAATCGATTCTAAGCCTGAACCATTAGATCGTTTAGACCGTCGTTTAATTCAATTGAAAATGCAGCTCGAAGCGGTGAAAAAAGACGAAGACTCGGTCAGTAAGGCAGAAGTCAGTCATTTAGAGCGTCAAATTCAAGAAGTTCAAGCTGAATATAATGACCTCGAAGAAATTTGGCGCGCTGAGAAAACCATTGTTGAAGGCACCAGTAAGGCACAGGTTGCGCTTGATCAGGCACGTATTGCTTTAGAGAAAGCACAACGCGATGGTGACTGGGCAGAGGCAAGCCGTTTGCAGTATGGCGTGATTCCAGAGTTGCAAAAGCAATTGGCGCAAGCTGAACTCGTTGAAGACAATGAGGAAGAGGGTGAAGCACCAAAACTGATTCGAACCAAAGTTACTGAAAATGAAATTGCTGAAGTGGTAAGTGCTGCGACAGGTATTCCAGTCGCGAAAATGCTGCAAGGTGAACGTGAAAAGCTACTCGAAATGGAAGCATTCTTGCATCGTCGTGTGGTGGGTCAGGACGAAGCCGTGGTTGCTGTCTCCAATGCGATTCGTCGCTCGCGTGCGGGCTTGTCCGATCCGAATCGTCCAAGTGGGTCGTTCTTGTTCCTTGGGCCGACAGGTGTGGGTAAAACTGAGTTGACCAAAGCTTTGGCAAACTTCTTATTTGATGATGATGACGCCATGATTCGGATTGATATGAGTGAGTTTATGGAAAAACACTCTGTTAGCCGTTTGGTGGGTGCGCCTCCGGGTTATGTCGGTTATGAAGAAGGTGGCATATTGACCGAAGCGGTACGTCGTAAGCCATATAGCGTGGTGTTATTTGATGAGGTCGAAAAAGCCCATCCAGATGTTTTTAATATCTTGCTGCAAGTCTTGGATGATGGTCGTTTGACCGACTCGCAAGGGCGCATGATTGACTTTAAAAACACCGTAATTGTGATGACATCTAACTTGGGTTCACAAGATGTACGTGAACTGGGTGAGGGCGCCAGCGAGGATGATGTGCGTACCGTGGTGATGGAGGCGGTCGGTGAGCATTTCCGTCCAGAGTTTATCAACCGGATTGATGAGTTGGTAGTCTTCCATTCATTGAAGAAATCACAGATTCGCGGTATTGCAGATATTCAGCTTGATCGTTTACGTGCGCGATTGGTTGAGCGGGATTTAGACTTAAATGTAGACGATAACGCCTTTGATCAATTGGTGGACGCAGGCTTTGATCCGGTCTTTGGTGCGCGTCCGTTAAAACGTGCGATACAGCAGCGGATTGAAAACCCATTGGCACAGAAAATTCTAGCAGGGCAATATCTGCCAGGGGATACTATTTTAGTCAGCAGTGCAGATGGTCATTTGGTGTTTGATAAAATGAAACCGAACTAAGAGAGTGCCCTGTAAACACAGGGTCTGAATATTAAAAGCACCAGTGAGTTGAATACTCGCTGGTGCTTTTTTTTATAGGTTCAGTACATTATTTCTTAATGTCGAATTTAGATTAAGCTAAGTCTGGATATTATGGATATTACAATATTTTTTATTTATCAGGCATCCTATGTTTTAAATATTAATATGTTTTAAATGTTGAGTTTTTTATTTTAATACTTAATTTTTTCTTATATTTATTTTATTTTTTAATAATATGTATAATTCAAGTGGAATATTATTTAAATTAAGTTTTTTAGGTAGTTTCTGTTTGCGTGGAGATTTAGCAAGGAGGTTTTTAAACATGATTATTTTTATAAGTTATTGATATTAATTATTTATTTTAATTTTACTTGAATTTTATTTTAAATTTTTCATAGATATTAAACTGTGTGTTTTAAAATATAATATAATATATTAAATTAAAGCTAATGATTTAAATCATATTGTTTTGCTGATGAAAAATTGAATAAAAAAAACTTTTATTACAATAATAAGTGGCGTAGTCGACATTTTTGCTGCGCGATAATAAATAATTAAATTAAGGTGGGATATGAATAAAGTCTATAGAGTCATTTGGAATGCATCACTCGGGGCATGGGTGGCGGTTTCAGAATTGGCTAAAAGTAAATCAAAATCAACTGCGAAGACGGTTGGTTCGATCGTTACAATTATTGGGATAGTGAGTTTCTCAGCAGATGCGTTTGCATATCAAGCAGGTACTGGGAGTACCGCTCTTAATTGTACAACGTCAAGTGCTGGATGGGGAACTAAAGCATTTGGAAGTATAGCTATTGGTGAGGGGGGGGGTGGCATGTGCGCCAACTAGAGATTCTATTGCAATTGGTGGTGATGCCACTACACAAGCCGTTCGACCTAATGGTGATACCTATTCGGATCTAACTAAATATAACCAAGCGATTGCGATTGGTTTCGACAGTCAAGCGTCAGGTGATCAAGCGATTGGTTTAGGAGCAAATACGCGAGCGACTGGGCATTCATCTATTGCGATTGGAGGAGATGATATCGATCGCGTTATTGATCAAGATGGTAAAAAATATACTACGTTAACAGGTGATACATTAATAGAAAGTGATTATAAAGAAACGCAATCGAGTGGTGGTGCTTCTATTGCACTAGGAATACAAAACGTTGCGAGCGGTGCATTTTCGACGGCAATAGGTACAACGTCTTTAGCAAGCGGTATCGCTTCTATAGCCTTAGGAACCAAGGCTGTAGCATCGGATGAAGGCGCTTTAGCAATTGGTGCTGTATCTCAAGCAACTAAATCAGGTGCTGTAGCACTGGGGATTAATACGCTTGCTGGTGGTATTAACTCTACAGCAATCGGTTCGGGGAATAAGCCTGGTCAAGGTGCAACAACGATAGGTGATAATGCGACTGCAATTGGTAGTGGATCATCAGCGAATAAAAACGGTACTGCAATTGGTACTGGTGCAAAAGCAACAATTGATGGTGGCGTAGCAATAGGTACAAGTTCAGTCTCAGTCATTGATGCTAAAGTAGCTGGATATGATGCAATTACTGGGACGAGTTCAACTAAGACAGACTCAACTTGGAAATCGACACGTGCTGCCGTTTCTGTTGGCGATGTCAAAAACAATGTAACTCGTCAAATTACAGGTGTTGCAGCAGGCACTGCTGATACAGATGTTGTCAACGTTGCGCAATTGACCACTGTAAAATTATATACAGATAAAGTGGCTGATAGTACGGCTAAAGCTTTAGGTGGAGGTTCTGTACTTGATAAAACTACAGGTAGCATTACTGCGCCAACATATAATGTAGGTGGTACAACTGTAAATGATGTCGGGGCTGCCATTACGAATTTAGATGGTCGAACAATAACCAATACGACTAATATCACGAGCCTACAAAACCAAACTTGGAAAATCCAAGCCAATGACGATACGGCATCTGCTGTAAAAGCGAGTG
The DNA here is from genome assembly GCF_006352475.1 of Acinetobacter pullicarnis. Lineage (NCBI taxonomy): Bacteria > Pseudomonadati > Pseudomonadota > Gammaproteobacteria > Moraxellales > Moraxellaceae > Acinetobacter > Acinetobacter pullicarnis. The sequence continues at coordinate 2,469,322 of NZ_VCMZ01000001.1, read as the reverse complement.
ACACAGTTGAGTTTTTGAATGGTCAAAATATTGACATTCAACGCACAGGCAATAAATTAACGGTTGGCACCAGTAATGATGTGAATTTTAATTCGGTTAAAACTGGCAATACAACGATCAATACTGATGGTTTAACCATTAATAATGGTCCAAGCATTACAACAGCAGGCATCAATGCGGGTGGTAAAAAAGTCACCAATGTTGCAGCAGGCGAGCTCTCAGCTACATCTAAAGATGCAGTGAATGGTAGTCAGCTACATGCAACCAATGAAAACGTTACTGACGTAACCAATATTGCAAATGAAGCTTTAACTGAAGCAGGTAAACATGCCACTGTTGTTGCAGGTGAAAATGTTGACGTTACAGAAGGCGTTAATGCAGCTGGTGGTAAAGAGTACACGGTTCAAACTAAGAAAGACGTTAGCTTCGATACAGTGCAAGTTGGCGATATTCTCGTTGATGGTTCAAGCAATAAAATCAGTGGTTTAGCTGCAGGTACTGTCTCTTCGACTTCAACTGACGCGATCAATGGTAGCCAGTTGGACAGCACGACTGATTCAGTGAGCAACATTTTAGGTGGCGGTGTCACCAACAATGCAGGTAGCGTCACTGGTCCATTTAATGTATCTGGTCATGACTACAACACGGTTGCTGAAGCAATTGGCGATCAAGCAGCGAAGTCAAAAACCACGGTATCTGAAGGCGACAACATTGTTGTTACTAAGTCTGAAAATGCAGATGGTTCAGACAACTACCTCGTTGAAACTGCGAAAGACGTTAGCTTCGATACAGTGCAAGTTGGCGATATTCTCGTTGATGGTTCAAGCAATAAAATCAGTGGTTTAGCTGCAGGTACTGTCTCTTCGACTTCAACTGACGCGATCAATGGTAGTCAGTTGGACAGCACGACTGATTCAGTGAGCAACATTTTAGGTGGCGGTGTCACCAACAATGCAGGTAGCGTCACTGGTCCATTTAATGTGTCTGGTCATGACTACAACACGGTTGCTGAAGCAATTGGCGATCAAGCAGCGAAGTCAAAAACCACGGTATCTCAAGGCGACAACATTGTTGTTACTAAGTCTGAAAATGCAGATGGTTCAGACAACTACCTCGTTGAAACTGCGAAAGACGTTAGCTTCGATACAGTGCAAGTTGGCGATATCCTCGTTGATGGTTCAAGCAATAAAATCAGTGGTTTAGCTGCAGGTACTGTCTCTTCGGCTTCAACTGACGCGATCAATGGTAGCCAGTTGGACAGCACGACTGATTCAGTGAGCAACATTTTAGGTGGCGGTGTCACCAACAATGCCGGTAGCGTCACTGGTCCATTTAATGTATCTGGTCATGACTACAACACGGTTGCTGAAGCAATTGGCGATCAAGCAGCGAAGTCAAAAACCACGGTATCTCAAGGCGACAACATTGTTGTTACTAAGTCTGAAAATGCAGATGGTTCAGACAACTACCTCGTTGAAACTGCGAAAGACGTTAGCTTCGATACAGTGCAAGTTGGCGATATCCTCGTTGATGGTTCAAGCAATAAAATCAGTGGTTTAGCTGCAGGTACTGTCTCTTCGGCTTCAACTGACGCGATCAATGGTAGCCAGTTGGACAGCACGACTGATTCAGTGAGCAACATTTTAGGTGGCGGTGTCACCAACAATGCCGGTAGCGTCACTGGTCCATTTAATGTATCTGGTCATGACTACAACACGGTTGCTGAAGCAATTGGCGATCAAGCAGCGAAGTCAAAAACCACGGTATCTGAAGGCGACAACATTGTTGTTACTAAGTCTGAGAATGCAGATGGTTCAGACAACTACCTCGTTGAAACTGCGAAAGACGTTAGCTTCGATACAGTGCAAGTTGGCGATATCCTCGTTGATGGTTCAAGCAATAAAATCAGTGGTTTAGCTGCAGGTACTGTCTCTTCGACTTCAACTGACGCGATCAATGGTAGCCAGTTGGACAGCACGACTGATTCAGTGAGCAACATTTTAGGTGGCGGTGTCACCAACAATGCCGGTAGCGTCACTGGTCCATTTAATGTATCTGGTCATGACTACAACACGGTTGCTGAAGCAATTGGCGATCAAGCAGCGAAGTCAAAAACCACGGTATCTCAAGGCGACAACATTGTTGTTACTAAGTCTGAAAATGCAGATGGTTCAGACAACTACCTCGTTGAAACTGCGAAAGACGTTAGCTTCGATACAGTGCAAGTTGGCGATATCCTCGTTGATGGTTCAAACAATAAAATCAGTGGTTTAGCTGCAGGTACTGTCTCTTCGACTTCAACTGACGCGATCAATGGTAGCCAGTTGGACAGCACGACTGATTCAGTGAGCAACATTTTAGGTGGCGGTGTCACCAACAATGCCGGTAGCGTCACTGGTCCATTTAATGTATCTGGTCATGACTACAACACGGTTGCTGAAGCAATTGGCGATCAAGCAGCGAAGTCAAAAACCACGGTATCTGAAGGCGACAACATTGTTGTTACTAAGTCTGAGAATGCAGATGGTTCAGACAACTACCTCGTTGAAACTGCGAAAGACGTTAGCTTCGATACAGTGCAAGTTGGCGATATCCTCGTTGATGGTTCAAGCAATAAAATCAGTGGTTTAGCTGCAGGTACTGTCTCTTCGACTTCAACTGACGCGATCAATGGTAGCCAGTTGGACAGCACGACTGATTCAGTGAGCAACATTTTAGGTGGCGGTGTCACCAACAATGCCGGTAGCGTCACTGGTCCATTTAATGTATCTGGTCATGACTACAACACGGTTGCTGAAGCAATTGGCGATCAAGCAGCGAAGTCAAAAACCACGGTATCTCAAGGCGACAATATTGTTGTTACTAAGTCTGAAAATGCAGATGGTTCAGACAACTACCTCGTTGAAACTGCGAAAGACGTTAGCTTCGATACAGTGCAAGTTGGCGATATCCTCGTTGATGGTTCAAACAATAAAATCAGTGGTTTAGCTGCAGGTACTGTCTCTTCGACTTCAACTGACGCGATCAATGGTAGCCAGTTGGACAGCACGACTGATTCAGTGAGCAACATTTTAGGTGGCGGTGTCACCAACAATGCCGGTAGCGTCACTGGTCCATTTAATGTGTCTGGTCATGACTACAACACGGTTGCTGAAGCAATTGGCGATCAAGCAGCGAAGTCAAAAACCACGGTATCTCAAGGCGACAACATTGTTGTTACCAAGTCTGAGAATGCAGATGGTTCAGACAACTACCTCGTTGAAACTGCGAAAGATGTTAGCTTGAACAGTGTGACCACCAACAATTTAACAGTGTTGAATGAAACCAAATTAGGTGACAGCTTCACGGTGAATAATACGGGTGCGCATTATGATGGTGACATCACAGAAGGCACGCATGTTACCAATAAAGAATATGTGGATAACAGTGTTACTGAGCTAGGCAACAAACCACTTACTTTCGCTGCAAATGAGGGCAGTGTTGATAAGAAACTGGGTGAGACAGTCACGATCAAAGGTGCTGGTGTTAAAGCTGACGATCAATACTCAGCTGAAAATATCAAAACCACGATTGATGCCGACGGCAACTTAATTGTTGCACTCGACAAAGACTTTAAAACAGAGACTGTGACAACCAATGAAATTACCCTTGCTGGTAAGGATGGTCTAAATGGTACAGACGGTATTTCGTTAACGGCGAAAGATGGTGCGCCAGGTTTAAATGGTGCTGACGGTACGACCTCAACGCGTATTGTTTATGAAAAAGCAGATGGTACGACTGAAGAAGTTGCAACGTTAAATGACGGTCTGCAATTTATTGGTAACGATGGCCAAATCATCAACAAAAAACTCAACGAGAAATTGGGTGTTGTTGGCGGTATGACAGACCTGACTGCAGAAGCAGCAAGTTCTGAAAACATCCGTACTGTACAAAATGCGAAAGGCGAGCTTGAAATCCAATTGTCGAAAGACTTGACTGGCTTGAATAGTGTTAATACCACTAACTTGACTGTTACGGGTGAGACGAAGTTGGGTGATAACTTCACGGTGAATAATACGGGTGCGCATTATGATGGTGACATCACAGAAGGCACGCATGTTACCAATAAAGAATATGTGGATAACAGTGTTACTGAGCTAGGCAACAAACCACTTACTTTCGCTGCAAATGAGGGCAGTGTCGATAAGAAACTGGGTGAGACAGTCACGATCAAAGGTGCTGGTGTTAAAGCTGACGATCAATACTCAGCTGAAAATATCAAAACCACGATTGATGCCGACGGCAACTTAATTGTTGCACTCGACAAAGACTTTAAAACAGAGACTGTGACAACCAATGAAATTACCCTTGCTGGTAAGGATGGTCTAAATGGTACAGACGGTATTTCGTTAACAGCGAAAGATGGTGCGCCAGGTTTAAATGGTGCTGACGGTACGACCTCAACGCGTATTGTTTATGAAAAAGCAGATGGTACGACTGAAGAAGTTGCAACGTTAAATGACGGTCTGCAATTTGTTGGTAACGATGGCCAAATCATCAACAAAAAACTCAACGAGAAATTGGGTGTTGTTGGCGGTATGACAGACCTGACTGCAGAAGCAGCAAGTTCTGAAAACATCCGTACTGTACAAAATGCGAAAGGCGAGCTTGAAATCCAATTGTCGAAAGACTTGACTGGCTTGAACAGCGTGACTACCAACAATTTAACAGTGTTGAATGAAACCAAATTAGGTGACAACTTCACGGTGAATAATGCGGGTGCACATTATGATGGTCCAATCACTGCGGGTGATCATATTGTTAACAAGTCTTATGTTGATGGTGCGGTTACTGGTGTTACAAACAATCCATTAACTTTTGCAGCGAATACTGGAAAAGTTGATAAGAAACTGGGTGAGACAGTCACGATCAAAGGTGCTGGTGTTAAAGCTGACGATCAATACTCAGCTGAAAATATCAAAACTACGATTGATGCCGATGGTAACTTAATTGTTGCACTCGACAAAGACTTGAAAGCTGACAGCTTGGTGTTGAATGGTAAAGATGGCAAAGACGGTATTTCGTTAACAGGTAAAGACGGTGCGCCAGGTTTAAATGGTGCTGACGGTACGACCTCAACGCGTATTGTTTATGAGAAACCAGATGGTACGACTGAAGAAGTTGCGACATTGAATGACGGTCTCAAATTCAAAGGAAACCAAGGTGACTCGATTGCGAAGAAACTGAATCAAGAGTTAGAAATTGTTGGTGGCTTGACTGCTGATGAAGCAGATGCAGCCAATAGCGATAACATTCGTACAGTGAGTAAAGACGGCAAGTTAGAAATTCAGTTGTCTAGAAACTTGATTAATCTTCAAACTGTTTCTATCGGCGATGTTTACATCAATGGTAATAACAACACCATGATTGGCTTAAGCAACCGTGATTTAAGTGCTGCTGATTTTGCAACACAAGGTCGTGCTGCGACTGAAGAGCAGTTGAAGGAAGTTATTGATCAGATCGCTGGTAACCCAACAGCACCAATAGATGTTGATGGTATGGTTAAGTATGACCGCAATTCTGATGGCTCTGTAAATAAAGATAGCGTGACGCTTGAAGGCAAGCCTGTTACTGCAAGTAAAGATGCAAATGGCAATATCAGCACTGAAGGTGGAACCAGCTTGAACAATGTAGCAAGTGCTGGTGATTACACTGATGTGAAAAATGCGGGCAATGGTGTCAATGCTGGAGATCTAAACAACGCAGTGAATGATGCAGTGAACAAGGCTGGCGACAACCTTGCAAGTATTGTTGGTGGAAACACAACTGTTAACCCTGATGGCAGTGTAACCAATAACAATATTGGTAATACTGGAAAAGACAACATCCATGATGCAATTGATGCAGTCAACAAGGCAGCAACAGATGCAAAATCTACTGTAAGTGCTGGCGATAACGTTACTGTTAAAGTGACAGATATCCCTGGTGGTGGTAAGAACTATGAAGTTGCAACCAAGCAAGACGTTAACTTTGATAGCGTGACCAGCGGTAAGGTCAATGTAGGTACTGTTACGATTGACGATCAAGGCATTCATGCTGGTGATAAAAAAATCACGGGCGTGGCTAATGGTGATGTGAGTGCGGCATCTCAGGATGCAGTGAATGGTTCTCAGCTCAATGAAACCAATCAGAACATCGCAAACTCTCTGGGTGGTGGTTCGAAATACGAGAACAACAAGTGGACAGGGCCGACTTATAACGTTGCTGGTGGTAAATACGACAACGTTGGGGATGCACTGGGCGCTATAGACACTAAAGTGGATAACTTAGGTGATCGTATGGAGCAAGTATTCCAACAAACCAACCAGAACATCAAAAATGTTGAGAAGCGTGCCAATGCAGGTATTGCAGCAGCAATGGCTTTAGAGTCAGCGCCATTTGTTGCCGGTAAATGGAGTTATGCAGCGGCTGCAGCTCACCATGGTGGTGAAAATGCAGTGGGTGTGACCTTACGTAAAACTGCCGACAATGGTCGCTGGTCATTGACTGGTGGTGTTGCAGCAGCTTCAGAAGGTGACCCAAGCTTCCGTATCGGTATCAGTGGTGTAATTGACTAATCAATTGCTGGTGAGGGAGGGCTGGTTTACAGCCTTCCTTTTAAGCTCAAAGATAGAGATTTAAACATGAAAAGTATTGTAAAGAGTTTGGTCGCTGGCTTATTCGCCATGACGGTTGTTGGTTCATATGCTGCAAATGATGCTCAAATACAAACTGTGCAGACTGCAGATGAGATAACCTTTCCAGAGGTTGATAGCAGCTATCTAAATCAAGTTAAGCGTTATGAATATGCAGATGTTGCACGTTTGGCTATAGGTTCAAATAAAGATCAGTTTCGTCATATTTTGGGCAATCCCCAATTTAGTGAAGGTCTATTCTTTGTTAAACAATGGAATTACGTTTTAGATATTCGTAAGCCCAATACGCAAGCATATAAACGTTGTCAGCTACGTATCGATTTCGATAAAAAATATGTGGCCGAGCGTTTGAACTGGAAAGGGGAAGAATGCGAAGAATTTATGATTCGTCCCGAAACGATTGTGCAGCAATTACCGCCAGTCATTCAGCAGGTGACTGTTGCAGGCCAAAACAATCTGAATGCCAATGTTCTATTTTCTTTTGATCAACATGATGCCAATGCGATTCTCAATGGTCGTAATGAAGTTGCAGATATTGCGGAAATGATTCGACGCTCCAATTCAGTTAAACCTGTTGTTGTTGCTGGATTTACAGATCGCTTGGGTAATGTCGGATATAACCAAAAATTATCAGCAAAACGTGCAAGTACCGTTGCAAACTTATTGGTTCAATATGGAATTCCAGCGGAACGCATCCAAGTTTTTGCAAATGGAAAAACAGAGGCTTATCAAGTATGCGAAGTGCAGGATACGCGTAATCATTTAATTGAATGTTTAACGCCAAATCGTCGTGTTAACGTAAGTTGGTAGATTTAAGGCTTTGTGGGCTTTTTGACGTGCTTCGTTGTAAGCCTACATATTTACTCTTGATTGATTATAAAATAGATTGAATTTAATCAGTTGTGATCGCTTTAAATGCGACTTTCTGTATAAATTTATTGTAATTTAAGTTTAGTGTTTAAATAGTAATCAAGGGATACTTTAAACAGTAAAGTATTGTGAATAAAAAGTCTCAAGTCGTTTGGTTGAGTGTATATTGCCTTGGCTAATTAGGGTAAAGACCTTGACCTTTTAATTCGGTGGTAATCAGCCTAGGTTCGCTGTATATTACAGCGAACCTAGGAAAGAAAAATAATTTTTACTCAGCGTGGATTTTGATCCCGTCATGGTCCTTTACCTAGGTAAAAAATATAATATATTTAAAAGATTAGTTCAGTCGTTAAGGAACATTTTCATGGCAAAATTTGCATCAACTGAGTTGTTTGATTCGGAGGTGAATGAGTTGGCACTTAAATCACCATCTAATGATGCAACATCAACACTCGAATCAGTTATGGGGATTATGCAGGAATTAACCAGTTGGTTGGTAAAATCTGGTGTGGGTTACACTGAATTTTCAACTGCATTAAAGCCCTTGTTTTATAATGAAGCGATTCGAGAATCAGAATATATTGATCAAAAGAAAACGGATTCATCGCTCAGTTTATTATCCGGTTTACATCGTCGCGATGTCAGCGCGTATCGACAAGAAAACAACGGTCATTACTTACTTAATAATCTAGAAGCTTACACACCCATGAGTATTGCTGCACGGGTTATTGGTGCATGGATTCGCAGTGATCTCTCTCACCAGTTACCCATCACAGGGATTGATAGTTTTGAGGCTTTGGTCAAGACAATCTCAACTGAAAAGCATCCGCGCTCGGTATTATTAGAGTTAAAACGATTGGGCATGGTTGTTGAGGAAGAAGAGCATGTTGTATTGCAATCAACTTGTTTAAAGCCAAGGCCAGATTTGATTCAAAGTAAAAAAATATTTAGTGCCAATGTTGCAGATCATTTATCTGCTGGAGTCCATAATTTAATTCATAAAGATGATGCATTTTTAGAACAGGCAATTTTTGCAGAATCACTCAGTCAAAAATCGATAGACCAACTTAAGGTTTTAAGCGAGCAGCTTTGGGGAGAAATGTCGGAAAAAATACTCTCAAGTGCAATTGAATGTAGTCAAAAAGATTTTGGAAAAGAAAATGCAACTCAACGGTTTCGAGTTGGTATTTTCTGTTATGACGAAAAACTAAATAAAGCATAAATTAATATATAACAATAATATAGAATTCAACCAAAATTATTCAAATAGATAGTTTCTATGCGTGTCATCCAACTGAAAGAGATAGACAGCTCTGCTATAAATTAGCCTGAAAAAGCTTATAAAAAAGAATAAAAATAAGAGAATTGATGAAGTGTGAAATTTAGCCATTAGTGGATTATGTAGCTAAATAGCACAAATAATACTGCTTTTAGAAGAATCTTACAGGTTACTAGAAATCACGAACAATTTATCATGCATTTGGAACATCCAAACAGGCTGAATTATTGGAGGGAAGCCTTCCTATTTTTTGTCGTGTAATTTTACGAATCTTTATTAAAAAAAGAATTTCATATGGAAAAAATTCTCTAAAAATTCCGAATTTGAGTTAATTTTAAACCAATATTGTTTAATTTTTAGAAAAATTAATAAAAACTATATATTTATATTTAACAATAATGAGAAGTAGGGTCTAATCAATATTAAAAATGTTAAATATGTACATTTTTAATATGATAAATGTTCAATTTACACATTTTATACGTTAATATGCGCCCAAGTCTTTTCTCTTTTATAAAAAAAGGGAAATAAATTAAAAAAGGGTGTCTTATGAACAAGATTTATAGAGTAATTTGGAATGCTTCAATTGGGGCGTGGGTTGCTGTTTCTGAGTTAGCAAAATCAAAGTCAAAATCAACTGCTAAGACGGTTGGTTCTATTGTTGCGATTGTTGGGGTGGTGAGCTTCTCTGCAAATGCATTTGCAGGGACAGTACTTTCAGGAGCCGAGTGTGGTAGTGCTGCAGCAACTGCCACTGATAAAAATGGGGTCGCAATTGGCTGTAACGCAAAAGCGGGTGAGGACTCTAAAATAGCGGACAGAAAAAATCCATATAACACTGATTATGATAAAGGTGGACGAGTTAATGGAACTCCTTTAGGGGGATCTACTGCGGTAGGTTCTGGTGCGCTTAATGAAAAAAGCTTATCAGTGGCGATTGGGACGTATGCTCATACTAAAGACGTTGCGGGTGTTGCAATTGGTGTTGGTGCTCTTTCTGGTGGCAATACAGCATTGGCGCTTGGACGTCAATCTGCTGCAACAGCAGATTTTGCGCAAGCGATTGGTAATGTCGCTGCTGCAACTGGCAAAGGAACTTTAGCGATTGGTCACTCTGCAACGGCAACGGGTTATCGTTCGATTGCAATTGGTTCTCCTGATATTGAAAGCGCAGAAGAAGTTGCGGGTCAAGGTGGTGTTGGATACCAAACAGAAGGACAAACCAAATCAACAGGTAAAGACTCGATTGCTTTTGGTGGTGGTGCTCAAGCGACTCAAGACAATGCTTTATCAATTGGTGCATTCTCTAAGGCCAGTGGTAAGAAGTCAGTTGCGATTGGTACTAATGCAATTGCAGATAAAGATAATGCGGTTGTAATTGGTGATGGTGCTAAATCCACAGTGGTTGGTGGTGTTGCACTAGGCATGGGCAGTCAGGTTAATACTGACAATAGTGCTGCGATTGGTCTAAATGCGATTGCTACAGCTGCTAAGGGTGATGGCTACTTAAGCAACCAAAAATTATCAACTGTAAAGGGTGTCGTCTCTGTTGGTAAAGAGGGTGAATTACGTCGCCTTCAAAATTTAGCTGATGGTGCTGTAGATACTGATGGTGTTACTGTTGCGCAGTTGAAAAAGCAAAAAGAATTAACAGATAAACAAGGTAAAGATACGGCCAGCAACTTAGGTGGTGGTTCGGTATATAACGAAACAACTGGTGGCGTTTCAGCTCCAACATACAACGTGGGTGGGAAAGATTATAAAAATGTTGGTGCAGCAATAACTGCAGTTGAAACACACTATCTCAGCGTGAACGACGGTGGTGATAAAGGTGGAAACTTTAATAATGACGGAGCCAAGGGTAAAAACTCGATGGCTTTAGGGGTTGGAGCCAGTTCAACGATTGATGATGCAATTGCAATTGGTCTTGGTGCAAAAGTACAAGCTGGTTCTGATACTGTTGGATCGCCTCAGTTAACGGGTGGTATTGCGCTTGGTGCTGGTGCACTTGCAACGCAAGATGGTATTTCCATTGGTCGAAATGCACGCTCAAACTCTGGTGAAGATCGTGGTGGTATAGCGATTGGTCAAGACTCTTTTGGTTATGCTTATGGCGTTGCTATTGGACTTGGCGCAGTTGCTGATCAAAGTGGTACAAATGCAGATTACGGTTCAGTAGCTATTGGTTCAAAAGCGAAAACTGGTGGATCTGCAGATGGTGGTGTAACCATTGGTGCAAATTCTTATGTAGAAGCTGAAGGCGGTGTTGCAATTGGACAACAAGCGAAATCTAAAATTAAGTTTGCTACTGCACTTGGTGGTGGGGCAGTTGCTGATAGAGAAGGCGGCGTAGCACTTGGTTCTAATAGTGTTACAGATCGTGATAAAGGGATGGAAGGGTATGTAACTACTCAAGCCTCTGAGTCAGATCGTGATGCAATTTTAGCTACCACAGCGACTCATGCTGCTGTAAGTGTTGGTGGTACACAGACAGATGCTGATGGTAATGTTTCTACTATTACTCGTCAAATTACCAATGTCGCGGCTGGTACTACAGACAGTGATGCAGTCAACGTTGCACAATTAAAATCAGTAGAAAATGCTGCAAAAGCTGCAAATGACTTCGCAGTTAAGTACGACAAAAACGAAGATGATTCAGTAAACAAAGACAGCGTCACCTTTGCTAGTACAACTGCTACTCCTGCTACGAAAGATGCGTCAGGCAAGTTCGAAATGAACGGCGGTACGACTCTTAACAACGTTGCAAGTGCTGGTGACTATAAAAATGCTGACAATGCTTATAAAGGCGTTAACGCAGGTGACTTGAACAATGCAGTGCTTGATACAACATCAAAAGGTTTAGACTTTGTAGGAAACAGTGGTGAATTCCATCGTGACCTAGGTCAGACTGTAAGCATTAAAGGTGCTGGTGAGAAAGAAAATACTGAATATTCAGCTGCGAATATCAAAACGATTGCAGATGAAGAAGGTAACCTCGTTATCGCATTGGACAAAAACTTAACTGGTCTTGAGTCTGTAACAGTTGGCGATACTTCGATCACGACTGATGGTTTAACCATTAACAATGGTTGAACCGTACCGGGTTTGTCGGAGACTTTTTTATTTAAGTTAGGCCACCTGACCTAACGGATTAATCTTATCATAGTACATTGCTTCAAACTCAAAAGGCGATACATAACCCAGTGCACTGTGTACACGCTTTTTGTTGAACCAATCTACCCAATTTAATGTCGCAAGTTGTACATCCGCTAAACCTTGCCAATCTGCTTTTAAATATTCAATCACCTCTGTTTTGTATAAGCCATTCACCGTTTCAGCCAAAGCATTATCGTATGAATCACCTGTCGTACCGACTGATGCTCGTAAATTTGCTGCTTCTAAACGATTGGTATAGCGAATAGAAAGATATTGAACACCTCTATCGGAATGATGAATTACATTCTTTGGCATGCCTCGATCGTGCAATGCTTGCTCCAATGCATCGAGCACCATATCTGTATTCATCCGTGTAGATACTTTCCATCCAACAATTGCTCGCGAGAACACATCAATAATAAATGCAGTGTAGACCCAGCCAGAATTGGTTTGAATATACGTAAAGTCACTGACCCATAATTGGTCAGGTCGATCAGCACTAAAATTCCGTTTCACTAAATCATCTGCTCGTTTTTGATCATCTCGGCTGCGGGTAGTTTGTTTGTTCTTACCACGCCAAACACCTTGTATATCTAGCTTCTGCATCAATCGAGCAACTGTACAACGTGCAATAACATAGCCTTCACGTTTCAATTTTTGCCAGACTTTACGTACACCATATCGACCTGAACTTTCTTTCCAAATACGTTTGATTTGTTCTGCATGATGTAAATCATGCTGAGCACGTTTCGCTCGATGTTCTGGGTTATCAACGAGATCTAAAGCCCGATAATAGGTCGAAGCTGCAATCGGTAAAATTCTACAAATCGCTTCAACACCATATCGATCTTTATTGTTATGGATAAAATCCACCATTATTTGTGTGGGCGGTCGAGCTCCGCCTGGGCGAAAAAAGCGGCTGCTTTACGTAGAATTTCATTGGCACGTTTTAATTCTTTAATTTCACGTTCCATTTGCTTCATTTTTTCTTGGTCAGATATCTGTTGTACTTTGGCAGGATTTAGTTGATCCATATGCTTTAAATACCAAACACGCAATGTTTCAGGAGTACAACCAATCTTAGGTGCAATAGCTGTGATTGCTGCCCAAGTAGAAGGATAATCTTTTTCAGATTCAATTAGTAATTGAACCGCTCTTTCTCTAATTTCGGGGGTATAGTTTGGTTTTTTCATCGGAATAGTCTCTCAGAATATTGACCCTCCGACAAACCCGGTACGGTTCAGGTCCAACGTTCACCAAAACTAAAGTTGATGTTGCTGGTAATCAAATTACCAATGTTGCAGCTGGTAAAATTGAGAAAGACTCAAAAGATGCAGTAAATGGTGGTCAGATTAGCGACATCAGCACAAGCATCAAAGAAAGCATCGGTGGTAATACGACTGTAAATGAAGATGGTTCAATCACTACTTCAAACGTTGGTAATACAGGTAAAGACAATATCGATGATGCGATTAAATCGATCAAAGATAAAGCAGACCTTACTGATGACTTCGCAGTTAAGTACGACAAAAACGAAGATGATTCAGTAAACAAAGACAGCGTCACCTTTGCTGGTACAACTGCTACTCCTGCTACGAAAGATGCGTCAGGCAAGTTCGAAATGAACGGCGGTACGACTCTTAACAACGTTGCAAGTGCTGGTGACTATAAAAATGCTGACAATGCTTATAAAGGCGTTAACGCAGGTGACTTGAACAATGCAGTGCTTGATACAACATCAAAAGGTTTAGACTTTGTAGGAAACAGTGGTGAATTCCATCGTGACCTAGGTCAGACTGTAAGCATTAAAGGTGCTGGTGAGAAAGAAAATACTGAATATTCAGCTGCGAACATCAAAACGATTGCAGATGAAGAAGGTAACCTCGTTATCGCATTGGACAAAAACTTAACTGGTCTTGAGTCTGTAACAGTTGGCGATACTTCGATCACGACTGATGGTTTAACCATTAACAATGGTCCAACGTTCACCAAAACTAAAGTTGATGTTGCTGGTAATCAAATTACCAATGTTGCAGCTGGTAAAATTGAGAAAGACTCAAAAGATGCAGTAAATGGTGGTCAGATTAGCGACATCAGCACAAGCATCAAAGAAAGCATCGGTGGTAATACGACTGTAAATGAAGATGGTTCAATCACTACTTCAAACGTTGGTAATACAGGTAAAGACAATATCGATGATGCGATTAAATCGATCAAAGATAAAGCAGACCTTACTGATGACTTCGCAGTTAAGTACGACAAAAACGAAGATGATTCAGTAAACAAAGACAGCGTCACCTTTGCTGGTACAACTGCTACTCCTGCTACGAAAGATGCGTCAGGCAAGTTCGAAATGAACGGCGGTACGACTCTTAACAACGTTGCAAGTGCTGGTGACTATAAAAATGCTGACAATGCTTATAAAGGCGTTAACGCAGGTGACTTGAACAATGCAGTGCTTGATACAACATCAAAAGGTTTAGACTTTGTAGGAAACAGTGGTGAATTCCATCGTGACCTAGGTCAGACTGTAAGCATTAAAGGTGCTGGTGAGAAAGAAAATACTGAATATTCAGCTGCGAACATCAAAACGATTGCAGATGAAGAAGGTAACCTCGTTATCGCATTGGACAAAAACTTAACTGGTCTTGAGTCTGTAACAGTTGGCGATACTTCGATCACGACTGATGGTTTAACCATTAACAATGGTCCAACGTTCACCAAAACTAAAGTTGATGTTGCTGGTAATCAAATTACCAATGTTGCAGCTGGTAAAATTGAGAAAGACTCAAAAGATGCAGTAAATGGTGGTCAGATTAGCGACATCAGCACAAGCATCAAAGAAAGCATCGGTGGTAATACGACTGTAAATGAAGATGGTTCAATCACTACTTCAAACGTTGGTAATACAGGTAAAGACAATATCGATGATGCGATTAAATCGATCAAAGATAAAGCAGACCTTACTGATGACTTTGCAGTTAAGTACGACAAAAACGAAGATGGTTCAGTTAACAAAGACAGCGTCACCTTTGCTGGTACAACGTCTGGTGCTGAAAAAGATGAAAATGGTCGCATCACAACTGCTGGTGGTACAAGCCTAAACAACGTTACAAGCGCTGGCGACTATAAAGATGTTGCAAACGCAAGCAAAGGTGTTAACGCAGGTGACTTGAACAATGCAGTTCTAGATGCTGGAAACAGTGTTGCGAACATCATTGGTGGTACAACGACTGTTAATCCAGATGGCAGCATCACCAACAACAACATTGGTAATACTGGTAAAGACAACATCAATGATGCAATCACAACAGTAAATAACGCTGCTAAAGCTGCGAAAACAACTGTTATTGAAGGCGAAAACATCAAAGTTAAAGAAGATGTTGATCCAATCACTGGTGCAAGTACTTATACCGTTGCTACAGCGAAAGACGTTAACTTTAATAGTGTGAACGTTAAGGATCTTCTAGGTAATACAACTCAAATTATTGGTTCAGGCATTAAAGTTGCTGATGCGTTAGGTAATAAGAATGTTATTACTGCCAATGGTAATCTAGTTGAAGATTTTGCTGGCAATACAACTAAAGTCGCTGCTGGTAAGTTGAGTGTTTCTGATTCTACTGGAACAACTTTAGTTAACGGTAGTCAGGTATTGGTTGGTGGTGACCACTCAATTAATCTTGATGGTAATAAAGGTACAATTTCATCTCTGACAAACAAAGACTTGTCTGCAACTGATTTTGCGACCAAAGGACGTGCAGCAACTGAAGAGCAATTAAAGCTTGTTAAAGATGCGGCTGACCTTACTGATGACTTCGCAGTTAAATACGACAAAAACGACGATGGTTCAGTCAACAAAGATAGCGTCACCTTTGCTGGTACAACTGCTATTCCTGCAGTGAAAGATGCGTCAGGCAAGTTCGAAATGAACGGCGGTACGACTCTTAACAACGTTGCAAGTGCTGGTGACTATAAAGACGCTGACAATGCTTACAAAGGTGTTAACGCAGGTGACTTGAACAATGCCGTTCTAGATGCTGGAAACAGTGTTGCGAACATCATTGGTGGTGACACTAAAGTCAATACTGATGGCAGCATCACAAATGGTAACATTGGTGGTACTGGTAAAGACAACATTAGTGATGCAATTAAAGCGAACAAAGTTATTGTTAAACAAGGTGATAACATTGCGCTTGATACGGTTGTTAACGAAGAAACTGGTGAAACAACGTATACCGTTGCTACTGCGAAAGACGTTAAGTTTGACACAGTAACAGTTGGCGATACTTCGATCACGACTGATGGTTTAACCATTAACAATGGTCCAACGTTCACCAAAACTAAAGTTGATGTTGCTGGTAATCAAATTACCAATGTTGCAGCTGGTAAGATTGGTGCAGGTTCAACAGATGCAGTAAATGGTGGTCAGATTAGCGACATCAGCACAAGCATCAAAGACAGCATCGGTGGTAATACGACTGTAAATGAAGATGGTTCAATCACCACTTCAAATGTTGGTAACACAGGTAAAGACAATATCGATGACGCGATTAAAGCGATCAAAGATAAAGCTGACCTTACTGATGACTTCGCAGTTAAATACGACAAAAACGACGATGGTTCAGTCAACAAAGATAGCGTCACCTTTGCTGGTACAACTGCTATTCCTGCAGTGAAAGATGCGTCAGGCAAGTTCGAAATGAACGGCGGTACGACTCTTAACAACGTTGCAAGTGCTGGTGACTATAAAGACGCTGACAATGCTTACAAAGGTGTTAACGCAGGTGACTTGAACAATGCAGTTCTAGATGCTGGAAACAGTGTTGCGAACATCATTGGTGGTGACACTAAAGTAAATACTGATGGCAGCATCACAAATGATAACATTGGTGGTACTGGTAAAGACAATATTAGTGATGCAATTAAAGCGAACAAAGTTATTGTTAAACAAGGTGATAACATTGCGCTTGATACGGTTGTTAACGAAGAAACTGGTGAAACAACCTATACCGTTGCTACTGCTAAAGACGTTAAGTTTGACACAGTAACGGTTGGTGATATCAAGATTGACCAAAGTACAAATACCATCACTGGTCTAATCAACAAAGACTTATCAGCAGCTGATTTTGCAACTGCAGGTCGTGCAGCAACTGAAGAGCAATTGAAGCTTGTTAAAGATGCTGCTGCTGAAACTGATAACTTCGCAGTTAAATACGACAAAAACGAAGATGGTTTAGTCAACAAAGACAGCGTCACCTTTGCAGGTACAACAGCTACTCCTGCTACGAAAGATGCGTCAGGTAAGTTCGAAATGAACGGCGGTACGACTCTTAACAACGTTGCAAGTGCTGGTGACTTTACCAATGCAGACAATGCTTATAAAGGCGTGAATGCAGGTGACTTATACAATGCGATGAACGGTGTTAAGAACATCATTGGTGGTGATACGGTTATTAATGCTGATGGCAGTATTACCAATGGCAACATTGGTGGTACAGGTCAAAACAACATCAATGATGCTATTTCTTCAGTAAACAACGCTGCGAAAGCTGCGAAAACTGTTGTAGAAGCTGGTGAGAACATTGAAGTTAGTGAAACGACTGATAAAGATGGCGCAAGTATTTATACTGTTGCAACTGCGAAAGACGTTAACTTTGATAGCGTGACGATTGCTGGTAAAGATGGCAATAACATGGTCTTTAATCAAGATGGCTTAAGCTTCTTGAATGGTGGACCAAGTATTTCATTTGGTGGTATCAATGCCGGTAATACACAGATCACTAATGTTGCTGCTGGTACAAACCTTGATCATGCAGTGAATCTGGGTCAGTTGAACGGTGTTCGCAAAGACTTAGAAGATCTAATCGGTAAAATCCCTACTGGTCCTGGACCATCTGAAGGTCTGATTGATGATATTACTGGCGGCAAAAATATCACTGTTAAACCGGGAGAGAAGGACGGTAGCGTTGTTGTTGACACCAAACCAGATGTAAGCTTTGACAGTGTTAAAGTCGGTGATGTAACCATTAATAAAGATGGCATCAATGCTGGCGATAAGAAAGTAACTGATGTTGCTGATGGTGCCATTAATAGCGGATCGAAAGACGCAGTCAATGGTTCACAGTTGAATAAATCATATGAAGATATGAAGAGTTCACTTGGTGGTGGTGCTGAGTTTAAAGATGGTAAATGGACAGGTCCTACTTACAACGTTGCTGGTGGTTCGCACAACAACGTCGGTGATGCATTAGGCGCTATTGATACCAAGATTGATAACTTAGGTGATCGTATGGAGCAAGTGTTCCAAGACACCAATCAACACATCAAAAACGTAGAGAAAAAAGCCAATGCGGGTATTGCAGCGGCAATGGCACTTGAAAGTGCACCATTCGTTGCAGGTAAATATACCTATGCAGCAGGTGCGGCTTACCACGGTGGTGAGCAAGCGATCGGTGTGACTTTACGTAAAACTTCTGATAATGGTCGCTGGTCTATCACAGGCGGTGTTGCTGCAGCATCAGAAGGTGATCCAAGCTTCCGTATTGGTATCAGTGGTGTAATTGACTAAGCATTGATCTGTGTGAGTGGGGGCCGTTTGGCTCCTCGCTTCAGCAACCATTTTTTAGAGTACAAAACAATGAACAATATTGTAAAAGCATTATGTTTTAGTGTGGTTTCAGGGCTTGCAGTTGCGACCTATGCTGAATCAGTGGAAATCACTGCAACAACAGCAGAAGTTGAATTTCCTGCAATTGATAAAAGTTATCGCAAGCAAGTTAATCGCTATGAATATGCCGATGTAGCACGTTTAAGCACAGGTTTAACCAAAGATCAATTCCGTCATGTTTTGGGTAATCCCCATTTTAGTGAAGGTGTATTCTTCGTTAAAACATGGAATTATGTCTTAGATATTCGTATTCCGAATACCCAAGACTATAAACGCTGCCAATTACGTATTGACTTCGATAAAGACACTTTATCTGAGCGTTTGTCTTGGAAAGGCGAAGCGTGTGAAGATTTCATGATCCGTGCGCAAGCCGTTCCTGCACAGCAACCAAAAGTAATGCCAGAAGTAACGCCTATTGCTCAACCTTCTGCTGACATTATTTTTGATTTTGATCGCTCAGATGCTGCTGCCATTAAAAATGGTACGCAATCACTTGCCATTATTGTGGGTCAAATTAAGCAATCGAACTCAAATGGTCCGATCGTTGTTAGTGGTTTCACAGATCGTTTAGGTAATGTCGGTTATAACCAAAAACTTTCAGCTAAACGTGCATCGACTGTAGCCAATTTATTGGTTCAACAAGGTATTCCAGCTGAACGTATTGAAGTTTATGCCAATGGCAAAACGGATGCTTATCAGGTTTGTGATGCACAAGCTGCACGTACTCAACAGATTAATTGCTTATCACCAAATCGTCGTGTGAACGTCAGCTGGTAATTTAAAAATATTATTAAGTTGAGACTGAAGGGCATGCAGCTTTAAGTCGACTAGAACATCAAAAGGTTGTTTCACTTTAAGTGGGACAACCTTTTTTAATGGCTTCGATTTGAGGCGGAATAAATCCGAGAGAATAATTTATAAGTAATTTATAAATAATTTTTAAATATAAAAGGCGGATTCAAGCGGCAAGTGCAACAGTATAAAAACCAGCCATAACTTCACTCGGTGTATACCAACCTAGTGTTTTTCTAGGACGATGGTTGAGTGCAAATTCTATCTGCTCTATTTGTTCGTTTGACACGCCATCAAACGATGATGATTTTGGCAGATATTGACGGATTAAACCATTCGTATTTTCATTTCTAGCTCGCTGAATAGACTTGTAAGGATCAGCAAAATACGTCTCTATGCCAGCATCAGTAATTCTTTTGTGTTCGGAAAATTCTTTGCCATTATCAAATGTCACACTATAAGCATGGCTCATTTGTAAACGATCTAATGCACAAGTAATCGTTTGAGAGGATGCTCTTGTTGGCCCTAAATGAACAATATGTACATACAGGCTCTTTCGATCAACGAGAGTCAATAAAGCACCTTTATGATGTTTACCAATCACCGTGTCACCTTCGAAATCTCCTAAACGTTGTCGTTGATCAATGACCTGGTGTCGGCAGTGAATACTTGTTTTATCAATGATTTGACCCCTACGATCCGTGTTTTTGTAACCGCGTTTTCGATATTTCTTCTGATGCCTTAAATGTAGATGAAGTTTACCGCCTTTTGATTTATCTTGATAAATGTACTGGTAAATCCACTCATGTGAAGGTACATCCAGCCAACCGCGTTGTGTTAAAGCACCTGAAATTTGTTCGGGTGACCAGTCCAAACCAATCAAATAATCAATATAAGCGAAGGCAAATGCTGTCATTGATGATGAAGGACGGTACCGTCTTTGACTTGCAAATTTAGCTGCCTGTTGAGCTCTATATCCACGTTGCCCAGTATTTCTTTTTAATTCACGGTAGATGGTTGATCGTGAACGTCCTAATTCCCGAGCAAGGGTAGCGATTGAACTTTTACTTTTCAAAGTAGCATAAATTTCGTATCTTTCATCTTGAGAAAGTTGGGTGTATTTCTTCATTGTGTGCTTTCCAATTACGAGTTGAAAAAGTCTAATGATTCTATGAATACACCTAACTTTTTCAACTAACTACAAATGTGTTGCACTTGGGATTTGAATCTGCGAAATCAATAAATTTATAAAAATCAGTTTATTTTTTTTACCTAATAACCGGCCGCGTTCATAAAAAAAACAAATAAAAACAAGGGGTATAGATAATTTAGATGAAAGTGATTATCATTTGCATTTTATAATCATTGCTTTTACTGCTATCGGCTTTGCGCAATGTCATTGCCGACGTTATTGGTATAAGTATTTGAAAAAAATGAATAACAATCATCTATCTTGTCAGGGAAGCGTCACCATGACTTCACACCGTTGTATCTCGCATTTGCACTGGCTGAGTACTCAGCAAATAAAATCTCCACTTCAACGTCTTGCACTGTGCATCAGCAGCCTTATGCTGAGTACCGCAAGTTTTGCTAGTGAGCAAGTCACAGCGCATGCTGAAATCGTTTCATTGCCAGTGATTAAGGTCTATGCCTATAAAGATCAAAAAACGGCTTCAAATCTCACCACAATAAGTCGCAATCAATTGGATCAAATGGGTGCCAATGACATGGCTGGCATTGTCAAATATTTACCCTTGGTGAGTGCACCGAAGGCAAGCAGTGGCAGTGGTGCTGCTTGGGACAGTGCCGGAACCAGTGGTTATAATATTCGTGGTGTTGATGGCAACCGAATTGGTTTAGACGTGGATGGGATTAATCTCGCAGATGCCGCACCACAGCCTTCGAGCATAAAAGCCAATAGTTATGGGGTTGGTCGTAACTTTATCGATCCAGAAATGTTCGCAGAAGTGGATATTCGTTCGGGCACCACAGATGTTTCTAAAGATGGGATTGGTGGGCGAGTTTCATTTAAAACCAAGTCACCTGAGCTGTATCTCAAAGACCATAAAAATGCCTATGCAGCCTATAAAACAGGTTATTCATCTGCCGATGATGCCTGGTTAAATTCGGTCACCGCGGCCATCGGTAATGAAACTTTGCAAACTTTGTTGGCCTATGCACGTCGCGATGGTCATGAAATGAAAAGTGAAAGTATCCGTAAAGTGAATCCAGCTGATTGGCATTCTGATGCGGTGCTTTCAAAGCTATTGTGGAATATCACTGCCCAGCAGCAACTCGGCTTTACTTTTGATTATTATCAAAGAAATACCGATAGTTTTATCGATGCAGAAACTTTGGGTAAATCCTATCCTAAAGGGGGGATGCAACATGAAAAAGCACAGCGCAGCCGTTATGCACTTGATTATCGGTTGAATGCTGAAAACCTATTATTCGATCAACTGAAAACGCAGCTTTATTATCAAGAAACCACCAATAAAAATTTATTGAATGCATTTTATTTATATTACCCCCGTAAAATCCAAAATGATTTTGAAAATGAAGTTTGGGGACTCAATGCAGATGCAATTAAAGTTCAAGGGATACATGATATTCAATATGGTTTGAGTATGAGCCAAGCCAAAGATGACCGCCCTTGGATCTCGACCAATACCGATACCGATACGAGTAAGCAAGCCAATTTAATGGTGGCCTCGGATACCCAAAAATATGCGCTTTATGCACAAGACAGCCTACATTTTACGCTAGCAGATCGTGATTTGACTGTGAGCCCAGGTTTGCGTGCCGAGTACCAAAAATTTGATCCAAAGAATACCAATAAAATCTTGAACTCCAATGCCAAGCGTGAACAGGTGCAGTCTGCAACCAATCATTATCTGGCACCGAGTTTGGTTGTGTCTTATCAACTTTCACCAGACTATCTCAGTTATGTGCAATACCATCGTGGTGCACGTATTCCTAGCGCGAGTGAAATGGCGGGCAGTTTTGACAGTGGCCATGGTTATTCTATCCTTGGAAATTCAAAGCTTAAAAAGGAAAGCAGTGATGCTTTTGAGTTGGGCTTTAAAACCACACCGATTACTGGTCTTCGCTTGGATCTCTTAGGATTCTATACGCGTTATAGCGACTTTATTGATTATCAAAAACTGTCTAAACCGGTTAATGGTGACTTTATGATGACCTATCAATTGCAAAACTTATCACAAGCCAATATTTGGGGAGGAGAGCTTTCTGCGCATTTAGATCTGGCGGCATTTATTAACGATGCAGATGGCTTTAGTCTGGCCTTGGTTGCCGGCAAAGCAAGAGGAACTTCAAAAGATCATCATGGGTTACGCGGTGGAGTAAATTCAGTTCAGCCTGAAAAGGCCAGCTTGAGCTTTGCTTATGATGCTCCTGAACATGTCTATGGGGTCGGTGTGATTGGGACCGCTGTGGGACGTCGTTTAGCAACACGTGATGCCTCGATTGATAGTTCGACTGAGAAGTATCAGCCCGTTGCAGGTTATGCAATTGCAGATTTATCAGCCTATTGGAAGTTAAATAAATACGCTAAACTCAATTTGGGTTTAAATAATATATTTGATAAAAAATACCGTGACTATGCAACAGTGGGAACCTTAACCTCAGAAAACCTGATTGATCGTGCAACGTTGCCGGGACGTAATTTGGTGGCAAGTGTGGAGTTTAAATACTAATAGTTAAAGGTTAAGGGCCCACAGTTAAGCATTCAGCCAAACTTGACGGTGACATTACGCGCTTAAAACCTAAATGAAAGCCCTTAAACCAAGTGTGCCTGAGTCGCTGCTTGGTTTATTGGTACATAAGGTGATAGTACCTTATCAATCAAAATGTATTTATCAGACACTGTTTTCATTAGGCATTGTTTTGATTAGATATTGTTTTAAATAGATATGGCTTTATATAGATATTATTTTAATCACTTGGTATTGGGGTAGGGAACGGAAATGAAAAAATCGATATGGGTACTGATGTTTGCGCTGAGTGGTATGAGTTATAGCTTTGCAGATGCGACAACCGATGCCTATTCTACAGGTATCAATGAATCTGAAGCCGCGATGAAAACCCGTTGGATACAGACCTTTGCGGGTAAAGATGCAAAAGAGATCAGCAAGAAAAATTTTATTGCACAATTTACCGCGCAATATGCCGATTTGTTTAAGCAGCATAAAAATGTCACACAAAACCAATTTGTCGCCTATGAACAAGCCAAATTAGAACAGCAGATTGCCGTGCATCGTGAAATGTCGATGAAACAAGCCGATGTGCGTTTTGGAATTTTAAGCAATAAAGCAGCGTTTTTAAGCTTAAAGCAATTTCAAGATACAGGGATTAAGACCTTTAATAACTTCGATAAAAATGGCAATGGTTATGTCGATCAACAGGATGTCGAAGCGAATACACAGATTGATACAGCGCATGCTGGTACAGCATTTCGGTTGGTGATTTCAATGCCCATGCCGACGACTGTAAATGAGTTTATTGCAGAATACGGCCAAGGCAAACAGTATGTCAGCTTGGCAGAGTACTTAACTTTGCGTGAAAAGCAGTTTAATCAAATGGACAGTGATCACAATCGTCAGGTGACTGAACAAGAATATGTTGCTGAATTTAAACAGCGTTATGATGCCAATATCGAGCAAAGCAAAGCTGCACAGGCACAGTTTGCACAGCAACGTTTTGCGGCAATGGCAGGCCAGCAGCAGACGATCAATGCCAAAGATGTGGAAAAATTTGCACAGCAACTGTTTAAACATTGGGACAAACAGGGCAGTGGGGTGATGAAGCTGTACTAAATCCATATGACTTATATCCCGTAATACAACATCAAGCCAAATATCATTCGCTTTCAAAGCCAATCAATAGACAGTTGATTGGCTTTTTAAATGCTGTAACGTTTTAAAAAAATTAAAGCTAAACCCAACAATTTCACTTGTGCTGAATCCTAAAGTGTCATGGCCTGCGAGGGGCATTCGGGCTTAATTCGGTTTTTTCGCTTTAAGTGCATAGGCTGCAGCTAAACAGATTAACCAGACTGGAATAAGCGTCACGGCAATTCGCATACTTGGGGTGTTCCACATAATCAATAAAATACCCAGCATAAAGATCACGCAAATATAGTTGGTGATTGGATAGGCAATGCTTGGGAAAATACTGACTTTTTTCAGTTGCAGCATTTTCTGCTTAAATTTGATGTGGGTGAGCGATAACATCATCCAGTTAATCACAATTGCAGACACCACCAAACTCATCAACAATTTAAAGGCTTTATCTGGGAATAAATAGTTCAGGAGCACACAAATCGCAGTCACCACAGCGGAACATAAAATGGCGGCATAGGGAATACCACGACTGTTGATTTTGCCCAATACTCGTGGTGCATTGCCTTGTTGCGCTAAGCCCAAGAGCATGCGACTGGTGGCATAGCTGGTGCCGTTATACACAGAAATTGCCGCAGTCAAAACAATAAAGTTCAAAATGGTGGCCACGCCAACATTGCCCAGTGAGTCGAAAATCAAGACAAAGGGGCTGCCGCCTTCTGCAATCTGATTCCACGGATAGAGTGACAGTAAAATAAAAATCGTACCGACATAGAACAATAAGATCCGATAAACAATTTGATTAATCGCTTTGGGAATGGTTTGGGTTGGGTGCTTGGCTTCAGCCGCAGCAATGCCGACCAACTCGATCCCGCCAAAGGAAAACATAATAATCGCCATCGCCATGACCAGACCTTCCCAACCATTGGGAAAGAAGCCACCCAATGCCCAGAGGTTTGATACAGAAGCGGTTTCACCAGCATGACCACTGGCCAATAGATAGGCACCAAAGCCAATCATGCCAATAATCGCTAAAATTTTGATGATAGAAAAGAAAAACTCAACTTCACCAAACACTTTGACATGCATCAGGTTAATCACATTGATTAAGATAAAAAATCCCAATGCAGAAACCCAGTTGGGGATTTCAGGCCACCAATACTGTACATACAGTCCGATGGCACTCAGTTCGGCCATACACACCAACACATTGAGCACCCAGTAATTCCAACCCGACATAAACCCTGCAAATGGGTTCCAGTATTTGTAGGCGAAAAAACTAAATGAACCACTGACGGGTTCTTCAACCACCATTTCACCCAACTGACGCATCATAAAGAAGGCAATCAGTCCAGCAATGGCATAACCTAAAATTACGGAAGGACCTGCCAGTTTAATGGTTTGAGAAATCCCCAAAAACAGGCCAGTACCAATTGAGCCCCCCAAGGCAATCAATTGAATATGGCGATTGCTTAACTCATTTTTTAACTTACGGTGTTGCTGAGATGACATAAAGAATCCAACTGCAGTGGTATCGACAGAATATTGACCACTGAAAAAAGCATAGAAAAACAGTCCCAATATAATAATCTTTTATGAATTAATAAAACTTTATTTATGAATGTTCAGTATTTAGCAGTAAATTCATCCTGAATAACGATGATATTGCATGAGATAAAATTTGGTAAATATAACTTTTGCGTATTACCATGAGCAGGACTTCAGCATAAGATTGGCCCATGATTAAAAATGAATGGTATAAATTCAGAAAACTCGTCTATAACTATTTACATAATGACGACTACGAAACCGTTTATAGCCGCTGTATAAACTATCTGTTAATTGCTTTGATTATTGGTAATGTCATTGCGGTATTACTGGAATCTGTCGATTCAATTTATGCACGGTACCATGTATTTTTTAAATATTTTGAAGATATTTCGATTGTTGTTTTTAGTGCCGAGTATTTGCTGCGTTTCTGGAGCATTGCCGATGAAAAACCACAACAGCCAGCGTGGAAAACCCGATGGCAGTGGGTTACCAGTGGTGCGGCAATTATTGATTTATTGGCTATTTTACCAGCCTATATCAATTACTTCGTACATATTGATTTGCGCTTCTTACGAACGCTCAGACTATTGCGTCTGCTGAAATTGACCCGTTATTTTGTTTCCTTGCAGATCTTATTGCGGGTGATTGCGCGTGAGAAAGGTTCTTTTCAAGCGGTGATCTTTATTTTAGGGATTATGATTGTGATGGCTGCCGCTGGGGTTTATGTGGTGGAAAATAAAGCTCAGCCAGACATGTTTAGTTCTATTCCAGAGTCAATGTGGTGGGCGGTTGTAACCTTAACCACGGTCGGTTATGGCGATGTCACCCCAATTACCCCAATGGGGCGTTTTCTCGGTGCGATTATCACCATTCTTGGGGTAGGCTTGGCTGCGCTCCCCGCTGGTATTTTGGCGACAGGTTTAGCCAATGAACTTGAGCTGAGAAAACAAAAATTGGAGCAAAAGTTTCAAGATCTATTAGAAAGTAAGGGAATTGATTTAATCACGGATCAGAAGATGATTGAGGAAATTCGTCGGGAAGTTGGTCTAACTCCTGAACAAACACAGGATATAATCTTGCAGTTAATTCGAGAGCAACGAGAACAAGACCGTACTGCGAACCGAGCAGCAGAAAAAGTAGCCAACAATGAAGGACATTGCTTTTGCCCACACTGTGGCAATAAATTACAGCACTGAGTCTATTTTTCAGGGCGACTTGCAAGCAAATGTATTGTGTAAAAGCCAGATATTCAAATCTGGCTTTTACATTGAGCTTAAGTTTAAGTCTAGGCTTTGCGGGCTAAGGCCAAAGTCAGCAATAAAATCGCTAAACCGATCAGACTCAATACAAAGCCCACCCAGATCGGTGCAAGCCAACCCATTTGCTGATTGATGACCCAGCCACCTAAAAAGGCACCTAAGGCATTGGCAAAGTTAAATGCTGAGTGATTTAACGATGCTGCAAGGGTCTGTGCATTGCCTGCAACATCCATGAGTTTGATTTGTAAGGCACCACCTAAACCAATAATGGTTAAGCCAATTAAAAATAATGCAAGTAGTGCACTATAAAGTTGTTCCATCATAAAGCTGGCAAATACGAAACTACAGGCCGAGCTGATCAGCACCGCAATCATGGTGCGATTCAGGTTTTTATCGGCAAGCCAACCTGCAGTCAACCCACCAATCACCATACCGAGCCCCAGTATGGCCAAAGCAACTGGAACAGTTTGGATATCCGCATGGGTATATTCGGTTAAAATCGGTGAAATATAGGTATATACCGAAAATAAGCCACCAAAACCAATCGCACCAATTGATAGGGTCATCCACATGTGCAGGTTTTTAAGGCCAGCCAATTCGGTTTTGATACTCGCAGTTGCATGCACAGGAACTTTGGGTACAAAAGCAGCCATAGCGCACAAGCAAATAACGGCCAAAAGTGCAGACAATTCAAAACCAGCGCGCCATCCAAAACTTTGCCCCAACCATGTCGCCATGGGCACACCCAGTACCGTTGCAAGCGTCAGTCCAAGCATAATCCGCGCAACGGCGGTGGCTCTTTTTTGAGGTCCTGCAAGTTCAGCCGCCACCAATGCGGCAATCCCAAAATAAGCGCCGTGGGGTAAGCCTGCGACAAAACGAGAAATGAGTACCCCACTGGCATCACTGGCCAATGCAGTGGCTAAATTGGCCAACGCATAAAACAGCATCAGTAGCAGTAGCATGGTTTTACGGGGAACTTTGGCTGCAAAAATAGCAATGACGGGTGCACCAATCACCACGCCTAAGGCATAAGCACTAATAAAATGACCCGCTTCAGGCACGCTGACCTGTAAGTTACTGGCGATTTCTTGGATCAGGCCCATGGCGACAAATTCAGTCGTACCAATACAAAAACCACCTAAGGCCAGTGCAAAAATAACCCAAAACAGTGAATAGGCAGGTGTGGGTGCGTTGGCAGAATGGCGTTGTTTGGGTTGGTGTATATCAGTTGTGGTATTCGTCATAAAGGTCATTACTTGGATGAATGTAGAGGATGTATAGCCTAGCGGTGCAGATCATTTAGTTAAATTGCAGCAGTCCATCGAGCAATCAACTGAATTTAAACATATTGACTAAGTATTTACAGCTTTAAGCGGTCTATTCAAAGCCATGTTATTGCAATACTGCAAAGATTCTTGGCGTTTAGCGCAGACCTGATGCAAATACAGCTGGGTAGAATTGAGGCAGTTGTGATTTTTTCGATACTGTTGCGGTTACATAATACAATTTAACTAAAGTGGCTATTAGTGGTATGAAAATAGCAAAGCTGAAATGTAGTTACTACAATTTGTACGCAATCAATCGCTTTATATCCTATGTTCGGTATTTAGGCTTTTGTGGTCAGTTATGTGTTGACAAATCTTGCGCTACTTTTTTTAGTACACCAGCAACTTAATACATAGGAATGAGTAAACAATGAATTTTCAGGTTGATGCTTTTGGTACGATTGTCATTGCTGTTTTTGTTCTGTTTATTGGGCGATTCTTACTGCAACATATTTCCTTTTTACGAAATTATAATATTCCAGAGCCTGTTGCTGGTGGGCTGGTTGCAGCACTGGTTGCATTCATTTTATTTTACTATTTTCAGCTGAGTGCCAGTTTTGATCCACAAATACAAAGTGTATTGATGTTGATGTTCTTTACCTCAATTGGGCTGAGTGCCAGTTTAAGTAAATTAAAAAAAGGTGGTAAGGCACTGTTTACTTTTCTAATTTGTGTCGCGCTTTATGTTCTAGTGCAGAATTTTGTTGGGATGAGTCTGGCAACCTTGCTTGGATTAGATCCGTTAATTGGATTGATTGTTGGTTCTATCACTTTAACCGGTGGGCATGGAACCGCAGGTGCGTGGGGAACAGTGCTTGAGCAGGAGTATGCGATTCAAGGCGCTGTGGTGTTGGGGATGGCCAGTGCCACCTTTGGTTTAATTATTGGTGGAATTGTCGGTGGACCCGTCGCCAAGTTTCTGATTAAACGTCATCAATTGGCAGAGATACAAACTGAACACGATACCCATTTGCCACAGCACGATGTGGCTGCATTTGAATACTCCAAACAAACTCGACTGATTACTGCAAGTGATGCGATTACGACCTTGGGGCTATTTGCTGGCTGTATTTTCTCTGCCAATTTTTTGGCGCAGTGGAGTGCTGGGCAATGGTTTGAGTTGCCAACCTTTGTTTGGGCTTTAGGCAGTGGTGTTATGGTTCGAAATGTCATTGAAATGCTATTTAAGCAAGAGATCTTTGATCGTGCCATTGATGTATTTGGTAATGCATCCTTGTCACTTTATTTGGCCATGGCCTTGCTTTCGCTACAACTGTGGTTGCTGGCAGATTTGGCAGGTGCGTTGCTGATTATTTTATTGGTCCAAACTGTAGTACTGATTTTATATACCATTTTTGTGACCTTTAATGTGATGGGCAAAGACTATGATGCCGCAGTATTGGCCGCAGGACACTGTGGTTTTGGGATGGGGGCAACGCCAACCGCCATCGCCAATATTCAGGCGGTCACCAATCGCTACGGCACATCACACAAAGCTTTTCTTATTATTCCACTGTGCGGTGCTTTTTTTGTCGATATTATTAATGCGGTGGTGATTCAAACCATTTTAAGGATTTTTTCATAAAACGATTTACATAGGAAAAAGCTGACGAGAAAAAATCTGACTGGAAAACAACCTGAGTCGGTCTTTTAGCAGAGTTACTCAGGTACTAGAAATGGGTTGGAAATTTACAGGCTATTTTATTAAAGCTGCGCTAGGCTTCATCTTGATCCATGGCATTGCTATAAAACTTTTCACCCAAGCGAATTCGATCACGGCCTTGACTCATACGCCAGCGATTGGTATCTCGGAGTGAATAGACACAGCCGCAATATTCTTGTTGATAAAATTCTTCACGTTTACTGATATCAATCATGCGACTGGCACCGCCACTTTTACGCCAGTTATAATCCCAATACTCAATACCCGCATAATGCGCTGCTGCACGTTGACCACAATCATTGATTTGCTTCATGTTTTTCCAACGCGAAATACCAAGTGAACTGCTGATCAGACTGTAGCCATGCTCGGCAGCATACAGTGCTGTTCGCTCAAAACGCATATCAAAACACATGGTGCAACGAATTCCACGTTCTGGTTCTTCTTCCATGCCCTTTGCGCGTGCGAACCAGTTGTCGGTGTCATAGTCGCAGTCTATAAATGGAATATTATGTTTTTCGGCAAAGCGAATATTTTCGTCTTTGCGGATGAGATATTCTTTGACAGGGTGAATATTGGGGTTGTAGAAGAAAATCGCGTAGGGGATATCCGCCTCAATCAATGCTTCCATTACCTCGCCTGAACAGGGCGCACAACAAGAATGAAGCAATAGCTTGTCATGACCTTCGGGCAGTTGTAGTTTAGCGCGCGTAGCAATAGACATGGCAAGCTCAATAGGGAAAAAGTGTATTTTAAGTTTTATTCAAATCAATGTCAGTGCTATCGGCATCGATTGTATTGAATGTTTTTCAGTTTGAGCTGAGTTATTTTCAGCTAAATCTTTGACCGGATTAATTATTTTTTGAAAAATTTGGTTTTTCTCATCAAAGCAGCAATGCAAAGGACCGCTAAAAGAAGTGGTTATTTGAGCCATAAAAAAACACCGCATTGATGGTTCAATACGGTGTGCACTAAAACGAAGTTGATTTATGCTTAGCGTATGCTTCGTTTATTATCTTTTGATTAAAGCTCTCGTTATTCATGATTTTATTGTTAAAAGTCTTATTGTTGTCTCGAACTTTTTGGGTCTAAGCATTTTTTAATTCAGCACGAACTTGCTTCGCCATTTTGACCAATTCGGTCAGTGCGGCTTTGGTCTCATTCCAGTTCCGGGTTTTTAAACCACAATCGGGATTGACCCACAACCGTTCAGCAGGAATGGTTTGTAGCGCTGCATCAATCACCATACGCATGTGATCTGCAGTGGGGGTGCGTGGGCTATGAATATCATAAACACCAGGACCAACTGCATTTGGATAACCTTGCACGTGGAATACTTCAAGTAACTGTAAACCTGAACGTGAAGTCTCAATGGTAATCACGTCTGCATCCATCGCGGTGATTTGTGGTAAACAATCTTTAAAGTCCGAATAACACATATGAGTATGAATCTGAGTTGCCAGATTGGCACTGCTGGCACAATGTTTAAATGATTTAACCGCCCAATCCCAATATTCAGCTTGCTCGGCTTGACGTAAAGGTAAACCTTCGCGGAATGCTGCCTCATCAATTTGAATGATTGCAACCCCAGCATCTTGTAAATCAGAGACTTCTAGTCGAATCGCTTCAGCCAACTGCAAGCAGACTTCACGGCGGCTACGGTGTGCAGGTGGGAATGACCAATTTAAAATGGTCACTGGGCCAGTCAGCATTCCTTTCACGATTTTGCTGGTCAAGCTGTTGGCATAGGCAATCCATTTCACCGTCATTGCATTTGGGCGACTGATATCGCCAACAATAATCGGTGGACGTACACAGCGGCTGCCATAGCTTTGTACCCAACCAAATTTAGACAGCCAGAAACCATCCAGTAAGCCTGCAAAATATTCAACCATATCTGTGCGTTCAGCTTCGCCGTGTACCAATACATCAAGCGCTAATTGTTCTTGCTGTGCAATGGCATAGGCAATTTCATGTTGCATTGCTGTTTCATAGTCTGCATCTGATAAGTGACCGCTGTTCCATGCCGCACGTGCTGCCCGTATTTCAGCCGTTTGTGGAAAGGAGCCAATGGTGGTGGTTGGCATTAAGGGCAAATTCAATGTTTGTTGTTGTGCTTTAAAGCGAATTTCAAAGGCTTCAGTGCGTTCTTGAGCAACAAAATCAAAAGTATTCTGAGCAGCTTTGGTTAATTTTTCATTGGCATTGATGTTCCCTGTCGCCAGCGCAACCAACTCATCCAGTTTTTGTCGGGCAAAGGCCAATTTCCCCTCTATTGCTGCTGGCACCTGTTCTGAACGTAGATCAACGGGTACATGTAACAATGAACAACCCGTTGCGAGCCACAGACGCTGCCCTAAGGCTTTTTGTGCAGTTTGTACAATGTCATGTAGGGCGATTAAATCACTGGCCCAAACACTACGACCATTGATTAAACCGAGTGAGAGGATTTTATGGCTGGGCAATTGGTCTATGACTTTTTTCCAGAAAAATTCACCTACTTTTTCACGCGTAATATCTATATGTAAGCCAGCAACGGGGAGGTTGACCGCCAAATTTAAGTTGTTCCCTAGGGTTTCAAAATAGGTCGCAATAATCAGTTTTAAACCATCACGGCGTTGCAGTAAGTTGTAGACACGCTCAAATGCGGCTTGCCACTCTGGTGCAAGATCAAGTACTAAAATGGGCTCATCAACTTGTACATATTCAACGCCACGTGCTTTAAGTTGGTCAAACAAAGCTGCATAGATTGGCAGGAGGGTATCGACAAATTTTAAAGTCGCTTGATCTGCACCCATATCAGCATGATCAGTCGCACAGTCACAAGCATGCTGTTGGGTTTCTGTGGTTTGAGTATCTACAATACGTGATAAATATAAGAAGCTAAGCAGGCCAGGCACGACAACCTTTAAGGGTTGCCCCAAGGCTTTGGCGC
Source organism: Acinetobacter pullicarnis (assembly GCF_006352475.1). Lineage (NCBI taxonomy): Bacteria > Pseudomonadati > Pseudomonadota > Gammaproteobacteria > Moraxellales > Moraxellaceae > Acinetobacter > Acinetobacter pullicarnis. The sequence goes on along the minus strand of NZ_VCMZ01000001.1, from coordinate 2,436,292 downwards.
GATCCACTTGGGCCAATAAATCATCAAAGTTAGGATTAAATTGTTGGGTCGGGCTAAGTTCAGGCACCAAGTAATGGTAGTTGGTATCAAACCATTTGGTCATTTCAAGTGCTGCAACATCATCACAATTGGGTGCACGCCCCCGGGCCAAATAGAACTGTTGGTCAACTAGGTTTAATTTTTCTGCATTTTGAAAACGCGCTGGAATCACACCGAGACGAACGGCATGGGTCAGGATCGCATCATACAATACGAAATCCCCCGTGGTGAGCAAAGATAAACCTGCATCGACTTGCGCTTGCCAGTTACTGGCTTCTACTGCTTCAGCTTGAGCAAGCAATTCAGTTTGACTTGTTTCACCTTTCCAATAGCGTTCTGCTGCAAATTTAAGTTCACGTTTTGTACCAATGCGCGGGTAACCGAGAATATGCGTTTGAATAGCCATTGACTGTCCCCTTAATTTAAATTGTTAATTTTCATCTGTTGAGACAATCATTAAATATTTATCAAGTTGAGGCAAACTAATTAATTTCATTGTACAATGAATCAAATTCAACTTTGTGACTTCCCATGCTTGAACTTCGTCATCTTAGAACGCTATCTGCCTTGCGTGAGCATGGTTCTCTGGTTTCCGCAGCCAACGATTTATGCCTCACACCATCCGCAATTTCTCATCAACTCAAAGAGTTAGATCATTGGTATGGGGTCGAAGTCGTCAATCGCCGTAGTCGTCCAGTGACTTTTTCCAATGTGGGACAGCGTCTGTTAAAACTGGCAGATGATGTACTGCCGCAAATTCAAATCACCCATTCGGACATTACCCGGATTGTGCATGGGCAGACGGGGCGGATTATTTTTTCCTCAGAATGTCACAGTTGCTTTGATTGGCTGATGCCATTACTTAACCAATATCGCCATCAATACCCCGATGTCGATCTGGATTTTGCTTCAGGATTTGAAGCCAATCCGCATGAACTGTTGCAGAATGCTGAGTTTGATCTCTTGATTACCGCAGATCCAATCACTCTTAAAGGCATTGAATACTTTCCAATATTTGAGTACGAATCACGTTTGGTGCTCTCGAATACCCATGCATTAGTACGTCAGGAAAATATCTCGGTACAAGATTTGGCTGAGCAAACCTTAATTACCTATCCAGTCGATAAGCACCGTCTGGATATCATGGCGCATTTATTTCTGCCTGAGAATATTCAACCCAAACATATACGTACCACCGATTTAACCCAGATGTTAATTCAATTGGTGGCCAGTGGGCGTGGCATTGCAGCACTCCCAGATTGGGTGGTGAATGAATATGAACAAAAAGGCTGGGTCACTTCGCGTCGCCTAAGCTGTGTATCTGATCAGGGGCTACGCCGTACCTTATATGCTGGTTATCGTATTGAAGAAAAAGAGAAAAGTTATTTTGAGGGTTTTCTTAAGCAGCTCGAAAAGTTTTCTCAAAAGCGCAATATTTATTATTCGGCTTAGCGGTGCGCTTATTTGAGACGACCTGTTCAGTTGTTCATTTACGGTTTGATCCCAACCAATAATGACAGTAGGCCTGCTGCAATCAGTGGGCCAACGGGAACACCACGTAATACAGCAACACCTGCCACAGTACCAATCAATAAGCCAGCCACAATATCGGGCTGATTTGACATTAATTTGACCCCACGACCACCCAACCATGCGACCAATAGCCCAATAATAATGGCCAATACTGACTTCCAACTCAGGAAGGCTTTAAAAATTGCATCGCCAGGGATCTTCCCGCTGGCGATTGGGGTAAGCACGCCAATGGTTAAAATAATAATCCCGACATGCAGACCATAGTCTTGTAAATAGGGGAAATACTCACTGAGTGGGGTCATCCGAAATACAATCAATAAACCAGCTGCGATGGTGACGGCACTATTGTGGCTAAAGATGCCACAGGCCAATAAAATAATCAGTACGATCAGGTTTAAATCTAAACTGGATAAGCTCATAGAGAATTCATTTGTGTATCACAGGAATGGTGGATTATACGAATATTTAATCGTTAAGCGCATAAGGTATCACGAAAATACGCAGAGTCTTCTTATAACCCTACATCATGTCGCTGCCGCTCAAAATCAGCTAGAATACTGGCCTATCAAATTCTTCGATGAGTTAAGCCGATGTTGTTGGAAAAAATGTTGCAATCACAAGGCTTTGGCTCGCGTAAACACTGCCAACAGTTGATTAAAACCGGGGCGGTTTGTATTGCAGGACAGCCAGTGACTGAGCCCAAGCAGCGGCTCGAGCTACAAGATTTAAATTTTAGCGTGTATGGGCAAGATTATCTTTATCGTGAAAAAGTTTATATTGCACTGCATAAACCACTCAATTATGAATGTTCACATCAATCGACCCATCATATGAGTGTATTTGATTTATTTAATGAAATGCTGATTGAACGGGGCATACAGTGTGTGGGTCGTTTAGATCAAGATACGACGGGACTATTGTTGCTTACTGATGACGGTCAATTTTTACAGGCACTGACCCATCCTAAAAAACATGTGCCTAAGGTTTATCGCGTTATTACTGCAGATCCGATAACAGTGCAACAGATTGCAGACTTAATGGCTGGGGTGGAATTACGCAATGAAAAAGGTATTTTCGCTGCGACAGATGTACAAGCATTGGCTACGCAGGAGTTGGTGATGACAGTACATCAAGGGGTTTATCATCAGGTTAAGCGTATGCTTGCTGCCGTGGGCAATAAAGTTGAGCAATTGCATCGTGCTGAAATTGGGCAACTTGGATTGCAGGATTTAGCACAGGGAGAATGGTTGTATTTAACGCCAGAACAATTACTTGCAGCTAAAAATCAAAGTACTGAAGGAATCATGACTATTTAATGAAGGATTTAAGTGCATTGTTTTAGCGTGAAAAAGTATTTTCTCTTTCACGCTAGCGATTTACTTTAAAAAACAGTGATAGGTGGTGAACTGATTGTCTAAGATAAAGCCCATAGCTTCATAGAGTCGACGAGATTCAATGTTGGTTTTTTGGGTTTCAAGACTAATCCGCAGTGCCTGTTCATTACGTGCAAATAAAATTGCAGTATCAATCAGTTGTTTAGCAGAGCCTTGGCGTCTAAAAGCAGGGGTCACATAGACATCATCTAAAATATAATATCGGCTACAAGCAATTGAAGAAAACCCCAAATATAACAAGACAAAACCAGTTAAGACCTCATCTTTAAGATGGACGAAAATAACACTCTCTTTATTTTCAAAGCGTTGTTTTAAAAACTTAAAGGATTGATTTAAATCAGAAGAAGCGCCATAAAACTGACGGTACTCATCAAATAAAACTGCAAGTCGATCTAGATCATTAATTGTTGCGCGCCGTACAATCATCGCTCATCCTTTTGCTGTTGTTATTGTGATCATCAAAAAGAGCATAGCGAAAAAAACACAGTTAAATTGAGCCTTTCTGTAATCTTAGTTAAGGCTCATTGTTCGGTTGGCTTTCACCCAATAAAGCATTCAGTTCAGCAAAAATATCATCATCTTCATGTGGGTTAATTTCAGGAGTTTCATGCAGTAATGCGTTTTGATCTGTTTTAATCTTTTTTAATTTTAACAACTGTTCCATGTTAATGCTTTGATTTTCAATTGCAAAAGGAATGGATTTGGTAAGTACGACCTGCTTAAAAAACAAGCGAACGGCTTGTGCAGGGGTAATCCCGAGTTGTTTAAAAACAGCAAAGGCTTGTTTTTTTTCTTGTGAATCAAGTCGAACTTGATAGACTTCCGTTTTTCTCATAAAAGAACCAAGCAACATAAAGTTGAAATACATATTTTAAACAAAGCCGATGTAATTTCAATGTCTATTCGTAGAAAACTAATCTTTGTCATTACATTGCAATGCTAAAGAAAGCTGTCGATTCGACTGAAAGCACATATTCTGCTGTGTCAGGGGGTCTTGAAAAGCAATTTGTTGCGCCAGTAATTGCAACGGACGAGAAAAATCATCCGCAGCTTTGTGTTGCAGCATAGGATATAAGGGATCGTGTTGAATTGGAATATTTAAATGATTGAGATGTACACGAAGTTGGTGCTGTTTACCGGTATGTGGCTTTAAACAGTATTTTGCCCAATGCTGATTGTGCTCAAGCAGATCAATTTCTGTATGGGAATTCGCTGTGCCATCAATAACTTGCATGGTATAAAACGGCTCGGATTTTACCATTCGTAGTGCCAAACTTAAGCTTTCAGGCAAAGCTGGATCATAAGCTGTAATGGCATGGTAGGTCTTTTTCACTTGCCCTTGCGCAAACATTTGCTGATAGCAACCACGTGTTTCGACTCGTTTTGAAATTAACACCACCCCGGCCGTTTCGCGATCAAGCCGATGAATTGGGGTTAAAAATGGATTATTTGTTGTTTTTTTCAAACGGACCAACAAGGTTTCCTGCACATATTGTCCAGTTGGGCTCATGGTCAAAAAATGTGGTTTATCGACGACCAGTAAATCATCCGTTTCAAATAAAATCTGTTCCTCAAAAGGAACATGCACTTCATGCGCTAAAAAGCGATAATAATAAATATGGCTTTCGGCACGATATTCAGTTGTTAGATTGAGCGCTACACCATACTGATCAGTGATTAAGTGCGATTCAAAGCGTTTGCGCCATTCATCAGCTGCAATATGTGCGAAATGTTCACATAAATAGTCAAATATGGTGACAACAGCAGTTTCTAAACGTGGTAAAAAAACTTGACTGGCACTGACACCATCGCGCATAGGCGGTTGGATCTTTTCAATGATGTGACTATGCGACATTAGAGGTTTCGTTCATTTTCAAAGATTAAATAAGAATTGTGCATGATGAAGCCAAAATAAAAACAGTTTCATAGCCTTGAGAATAGCGTGGCGTAGGTTTTCAAGCTGCGCAATGTTATCATATTGCAAGATTTGAGTCATGCCGTGAGCCATATGCAATTTTCCCTTCAATATATGCTGAGTAATGAACAAGATACCCAACAATTTGCACAAATTTTGGCACAGCACATTAAACAAGGTGTCGTGTACTTAATGGGTGATTTAGGGGCGGGTAAAACCACGCTCAGCCGTTATTGGTTGCAAAGTTTAGGGCATAAGGGGGCTGTAAAAAGCCCGACTTATACTTTGGTTGAGCCTTATCAGATTCATGGAAAAGACGTATTTCACTTCGACTTATATCGCTTAAATGATCCCTATGAACTGGAATTGATGGGAATTCGCGATTATTTAGATACCCCCAACGCTTTATTTATTTTTGAATGGCCTTCCAAAGGTGGTGATGAAATACCTGCAGCAGATGTGGTGATTGAAATTGTAAAAACTGAAGATGAAACGCAGCGACAAGTACAGCTTGGTTTTAATTCAGAAGCGTTAAAACAGGCTTTACAATTAAAATAAAGAGCTCATGCCCTGATAAGTGTACTGACAGATATAAAGTATTGAGTTTAAGCGTGTGAACGTCAAAAGAATTAAGGTTAATTGAATGCAAGATCAAGAGGTTAGTCTAAAACGTATTCGTCATTTAGACCCTGCTTTGGCAAACCAAATTGCAGCAGGTGAGGTGATTGAACGCCCTTCATCGGTCGTCAAAGAGTTGCTGGAAAACTCGATTGATGCTGGCGCGACGGTTTTGATGATCCGTATTGCGCAAGGTGGCAGTACTTTAATTGAAATCATTGATAATGGCCGTGGTATTCATGTCGAAGATTTAGCACTTGCCATGACTCGGCACGCCACCAGTAAAATTCAAACATCTGAAGATTTACAGGCGATTGTGAGCCTCGGTTTTCGTGGTGAGGCTTTGGCGTCGATCGCAGCTGTTTCTCGCTTAACGTTGTGTAGTAGTCAAGATGACAGTGGCGTGGGCTATCAGGTTGAAGTCAATGGGACTGCGATGGATCACCAAGAGATTCAGCCTATTGCAATGCAAAAGGGCACACATATTCGCGTACAAGACTTATTCTTTAATGTGCCTGCGCGTCGAAAATTTCTGAAAAAACCAGGTACAGAGTTTGGGCATATTGAAGAAATTGTGCGGCGCATGGCATTGACACATTTTGATGTGCGTTTTGTGCTTGAGCATAATGATAATATTCGTTTGAATTTACCGATTGCAGACAGTGGTGAATTGCGTTTTCAGCGGGTACAGCAATTACTGGGGCGTCCTTTTACTGAGAATGCTTACTGGATTGATGCTGACAGTATCAATATGCGTTTGTCAGGATGGCTTGGGCATCCCTCTGATGCACGTACACATGCCGATTTACAATATGTTTATGTAAACGGCCGTATTGTCAAAGACAAAACCATCTCACATGCATTACGTATGGCTTATGACGGTATTTTGCATGGTCATCAATATGCAGGTTACTTACTCTTTTTAGAAGTTGATCCAGACCAAATTGATGTCAATGTACATCCAACTAAGCATGAAATCCGTTTTTTAAATCAACGTGAAGTACATGAGTTTGTGCGGCATTTTGCTAAAAACACCTTGTCACAGTTTCAAACTGCAGCGGTAGAGTTGGCGCAAGCAATGAAAGCCGATGCGACTGAGCAACAGCAAGTCGCTGCTCAGCCACGCTATCAGGAACAATTTTCTTTGCATCGTAGCCACCCTGAAAACCACTCTCAAGATTTAGCTTCAAGTCAGATGAGGCAGGATAATAACGCGCAAAATCAAGTGTATTCATTCGAAGCACCAGCAGATAGTCGTGATCCATTAAGTAATTTTCAGACATCTCAACCACAAGCTGCAAATTATGCACCACAGCGCGCCTATACGGCATCGCTACAAGCCAATCAAGCGTTAAAGCAATATCTATCACCATTACGTGAAGAAGATACGCTTGGGCAAACAAGTGCAGCAGCAACCACGGTGAAGGCTTTTAATGGGGTTGATGAATATCCGTTGGGAATTGCGATTGCGCAATTACACGGTATTTATATTTTAGCTCAAAATACGGAAGGCCTGATTATCGTTGATATGCATGCGGCACATGAACGAATTTTATTACAACAAATGAAGTCTGCATGGGATAAAACGGAGTTTTGGGTGGCACAGCAACTACTGATTCCCAAAGTAATTTCAATTACACGCTTACAGGCGACACGTGTTGAAGAACTTAAACCGCAGTTGCATCGTCTCGGTCTGGAAATTGATCAGTATGGCGATGAGCAGGTGATTGTCCGTGGTGTGCCTGCCATTTTACAAAAAGCAGATTTTAATGGGCTTATTTCTGAATTGCTGAGTGATTTGGATCCAAATGATGAAGCACAGGCATTGCAGCAGAAGCGCGATCATATTCTCGCAGGCATGGCATGTCATGGTGCTGTACGCGCGCATCGAATGCTAAGCTTATCTGAAATGAATGCGTTATTACGCCAGATGGAACAAACCGAATTTGCCAGTCAATGTAACCATGGTCGACCGACTTGGCGAGCATTTCCGCTGGCTCAATTAGATAAATTATTTGCACGTGGAGAGTAGGGAACAATGTCAAATCAATTGCCCGTTATCAATTTAATGGGACCAACTGCAAGTGGTAAAACCGCTTTGGCATGTGAACTCTATGCGCGTGGAAACTTTGAACTCATTTCAGTTGATTCTGCTTTAGTTTATCAAGATATGGATATTGGAACTGCAAAGCCAACCCAGGCGGAACAGGCAGAGTATCCTCATCATTTAATTGATATTATTACACCACTTCAGGTCTATTCTGCAGCAGAGTTTGTGCAAGATGCATATCGCTTGATTGATGAGATTCATCAGCGTGGAAAAGTCCCTATTTTGGTGGGAGGCACGATGCTGTATTTCAAAGCGCTATTAGAGGGTTTGTCTGACAATTTACCAAGTGCAAATTATGTTATTCGTGCTGAGATTGAAAAGCAGGCACAGGACTATGGTTGGGCGCAAGTTCATGCAGAACTGCAACAAGTGGATCCAATTGCTGCGGAAAAGTTCAAAGTATCAGATAAGCAAAGAATAATACGAGCCTTGGAGGTTTATCGCATTACTGGTGAGGCGATTACAAAACTACAGGCAAGTCAGCCAAAAAACATTAACTATCGTTACACTTTTCATAATTATGCTTTACAGCCTGACCGTGTACAATTGCATCAGAGAATTGAATCTAGGTTGAAAAAAATGTGGGAAATCGGATTTTTAAATGAGGTTGAAAATCTTATTGAAAAATACGATTTAAACGAAAGTTTGCCAGCAGCACGCTCAGTTGGTTATCGGCAGGCCATAGATTTTTTAGTAAATAGTGATAGAAGTCATGAAAACAAGTGTATTATGCAGGATAAATCGTTGTTTGCAACACGACAATTAGCCAAACGTCAATACACTTGGTTGCGGTCTTTGCAAGAAGCTCACCAATTTAAAACTTTTTCGTCAATAAAGCAGGCTCAAGAAGACTTGCGAAACTCATACGGATAAAGCAAAATTTACCAACTATCTTTTTTATAATTTTTTATAAATTTAATTGAAAAATAAAGATAGTTTTTGCGCTGATTTATTTAAATTTTTTTGGAGTACATAATGTCTAAAGGTCAAACTTTACAAGATCCGTTCTTAAATTCTCTCCGTAAAGAACGCATTCCAGTTTCTATATTTCTTGTAAACGGAATTAAACTTCAAGGACACATTGAGTCTTTCGATCAATACGTAGTGTTGTTGAAAAATACAGTTAGCCAAATGGTTTACAAGCACGCGATTTCAACAGTCGTTCCTGCACGTAACCCTCGCCCAGTCGGTGCACCTGCTGGCGGCGCTCAGGCTGCTGGTGGCTTTGGCGGTCAAGGCGGTGGCTTTGGTGGTCAAGGCGGATTTGGCGGTCAAGGCGGTGGCTTTGGTGGTCAAGGCGGGTTTGGCGGTCAAGGTGGTGGCTTTGGTGGTCAAGGCGGATTTGGCGGTCAAGGCGGTGGCTTTGGTGGTCAAGGCGGGTTTGGCGGTCAAGGCGGTGGCTTTGGTGGTCAAGGTGGCTTTGGTGGTCAACCTGCTGGTGGCTTCGAAGGCGAAACCAAATTTGAAGATAGTCAAGACGACGAAAATAACCGTTAAGATGTTTAAAGGAAAGGCGCCATTCGGCGCCTTTTTTATAATTTAAACCGACTGTATTACAGTTGGCTAAATTGAATTGGTTTATGCAGGAGCTGTTTACGATAGACAACACTCCCATTGTCTAAATGTTGAATTGTTCCTGTACAAATCCACTCTACCACTTGAGGGTAGGCAAAGTGCTCAAGTTGATGAACACGTTGCGCGAGCGTATCTGTATTATCATGAACCTGAACATTAAGCACGCATTGTACTAATGCTGGACCAGCATCAAGTTCAGCTGTTACATAATGAACGGTGCAACCATGATAGACATCACCGCTGTTGAGTACCCGTTGATGGGTATGCATACCTTTGTATGCAGGCAACAGGGAGGGGTGAATATTCAACATCTTGCCATGCCACTTTTGCACAAAACTCGAACTAAGAATACGCATAAAGCCTGCAAGCACGACTAAGTCAATTTCCCAGTCTAATAACTGTTGATGCATGACCTCATCGAAACTTTCACGACTGGGATAATCTTTGTGTTCAATGACTGCAGTTTGAATCCCTGCAGTCTGCGCACGTTGTAATGCATAAGCATTGGCTTTGTTGGAAATGACACCAACAATTTGCCCTGATAAATTGGCATCGATCAGGGCTTGTAAATTACTGCCCTGACCTGAAACGAGTACCGCAATCTTCATTAGGCAAAGATCACGCGAATTTTTTCGTCAGCACCCGCAACTGATGCTGCATTTTCTTGGATATGACCAATTTTCCAGGCTTTCTCGCCATGTGCATTTAACAGTGCAATACTTTGATCGACGTCAGCAGGATCAAGAACAAGCACCATGCCAACACCACAGTTAAAAGTGCGGTACATTTCAAACTGATCAACACCGCCTTCGCGTTGTAGAAGTTTGAATAATTCTGGCCATTCCCAAGACGATTCATTTACAACAGCTTGAGCACCATCTGGAAGTACACGTGGTAAGTTGCCAGGTAGGCCACCACCCGTAATATGTGCCATCGCATGCACATTAACTTGTTTGCACAATTCTAAAATAGATTTGACATAAATTCGGGTAGGTTCCATAACGACATCGGCCAATGGACGGCCATCAACGATTTGATTTAAGTCAATGTTTTTGACATCGAGAATTTTACGTAGTAATGAGTAACCATTCGAATGTGCGCCAGAAGAAGCAATACCGACTAAAACGTCGCCTGCTTTAACTTGGGTACCATCGATAATTTTGCTTTGTTCAACAACACCGACTGAGAAACCAGCAAGGTCGTAATCTTCACCTTCGTACATGCCAGGCATTTCAGCAGTTTCACCGCCGACTAAAGCACAGCCTGCAAGTTCACAGCCTTTACCAATACCTGTTACTACATCCGCAGCAACATCAATATTTAAATGTCCAGTTGCATAGTAGTCGAGGAAGAATAATGGTTCTGCACCGCAGACCAACAGGTCATTGACGCACATCGCGACCAAGTCTTGACCGATGGTGTCATGACGGTTGAGGTTGAGTGCAACTCGCAATTTTGTACCAACACCATCTGTGCCTGACACAAGTACAGGTTCTTCATAACCTTTTGGGATTTTACACAGGGCACCAAAGCCACCGAGTCCGCCCATCACCTCTGGTCGAGTTGTACGTTTAGCGACTGATTTGATTCGATCGACTAGTGCGTCGCCCGCTTCAATGTCCACACCTGCGTCTTTGTAGCTTAAACCGGTGCTTGAGTTAGAAGTTGTGTTGCTCATAATGATGTCTCCGCATTGGCGCGGAGATTATACCTGAATATACGAAACTCTTATGTTAATTCTGCGCTAAAATGCTATCTTAATTGAAATATTTCACTTTCTATAATGAATAATCTCCAAAAAGGCGTGATTGTATGCACGATCGGACATTAAAACGTTTATTAATCTTAATTTCAGCAGCTTTTCTCTTGTGGGTGGCCTATCTACTTAAGCCGGTTCTGATTCCATTTGTTGGTGCTTTTTTTATTGCCTATCTGTTTAATCCATTGGTTGAAAAACTAGCCAAACTGATGCCGCGTTGGTTGGCAATCTGCAATGTCTTTATTGGGATTGGAACGGCGATTACATTGGCATTTTGGTTTTTGGTACCCGTGGTGTGGAAGCAGTTAATTTACGCACGAGATAGTATTCCAACCGCGATTCAGTGGATTAATCACACGTTCTTACCTTGGGTATCGAAGACCTTTGATGTCCAGTACATGAGAATCGATAGTGATCAAATGTCTAAAGTCGTGATGGACTATGTGCAAACCAATTACAGTATCGATAATATTCAAACGATGGTGTTGTCGATCTTACAGTCTGGTCTCAGCTTTATTCAAGTCGGCGGTACATTTATCTTGATGCCAGTGATTGCATTCTATTTTTTACTTGATTGGAATCGCATGCTGTTTCAGATGAATCGTCTCATTCCACCACGCTTTGAAGTTAAAACCCTGCAGATTGTTGGCGAATGCCACAGTGTGTTACGTGCTTTTGTAAAAGGTCAGTTTTTGGTGATGGTATTGCTCGGCATTATTTATGCTGTTGGGCTACAGTTGATTGGTATACAAGTTGGCTTGATTATTGGAATGGTGGCCGGTTTGGCCAGTATCATTCCTTATTTGGGTTTTGCTGTGGGTATTATTTCAGCGGTTATCGCAACATTTTTCCAATTCGGCCTAGATTGGACGCACTTGGCCTTGGTGGGTATGGTATTTTTAATTGGTCAAGTTGTAGAAGGCTATATTTTACAGCCATTTTTATTGGGTGATAAAATTGGTTTATCTCCTGTAGCCGTGGTCTTTGCCGTATTGGCAGGCGCACAGTTAGCAGGATTCTTGGGTATGCTTATCGCATTACCCGTTGCTGCTGTCATTGTCGTGGTATTAAAGCATATTCGGCAAAGCTATGTACGGAGTGATTTTTTTCAAACCGCGCTGGTGAGTGCTGAACATAGTGGGAGTGGTGAAAGGATTGTTGTGGAAAGTGATGACCTTAATTTGAATCTTGATCTTGAGATTAAAAAACAGCAAGATAACGCAGACACATCGACAGATGTTCAACCTAAATAAATTTCGAGGATGAGATACATCAATGCGTCAATTACAGTTGAATATTGAACCTCAACTTGATGCCCGGATTAGCGATTTTTGTGGTCCAGGCTGGGAACCTGTAATTGATTCGGTTCGGCAGCTTCATGCAGGACTATTTAATCGATTTTATGTCTATGGTGGTGCGGGTACAGGAAAATCACATTTGTTGACTGCAATCTGTGATTCCTATTTAGAGTTGGGTAAATCTGCAATTAAAGTGTCTTTGCTGGAATTACTTGATGCGCCCATTGAAGCAATTACTGCTTTAGAAAGCTATGATCTGGTTGCCTTGGATGATATTGAAGCGATTATTGGGGTGCCACATTGGCAAAAAGCAGTTTTTCATTTAATTAATAATAATAATGATGGTGGCGGGCAGTTGGTGTTTTCTTCTCGCTATGCCCCGAAAGAACTTAAGTTAGAACTCTATGATTTGCGTTCACGGCTGAATCAAGCAGTCAGTGTAGCAGTGCCAGATGGTAACGATTTTGCAGATCGTCAAGCTGTATTATTGTCAGTACTGGCGCGACGAGGCGTACATTTTGATACGCAAATTATTGATTATTTACTGCAGCATGGCCCACACCAGACCAGTACCTTATTACAGTCTGTTGATCAGTTAGAGAAGTTACTACAGGGTGAGAAAGTTAAACTGTCACATGCAACTTTAAGACAAATTTATGCATTGATTGATGAATATCAACAATAGTCAGCGTTGCATATAGATGAAGTGGACGCAAAAAAGACCAGTCATAAACGGTATGCTGGTCTTTTTTTATGGATTAAGCAATTGATACAAAAGCTAATTTAATTTGGCCTATTTGAGTTGTTTTGTAGTTTTTTCATTTTATATGCCGCGAAAATTTGCAATTTTAGAGATTGGCATGCATATAAGTAAAATGCTTCCGCAAATTCTTTAATTTAGGTCACTATGCAACAATTTATCAGTTTGACCCCGCTTGATCAGATTGAACTGGATCCGCAACGTTTAATCACGATTCAGCGCCAGGATTTATTGACATTGCTGGCGCAACCTATCGGTCTCAACCAATATGCTGAAAATATCGTGCAGTCACAGGCGGTGCTACTGGATGCGATAGATCCACAGTTAAATCAACAACTGAGTCAAGTGATCGCAGAAATTATTCAGCATTTAGCGGCTTCGGAAAAAGCATTGAAAACCAAAAAATTTAATGCATTACAGAAATGGCTAGGCATCGATTTAGAGTTTGATGCTGGACAGGCAAAATATTTAAAAAATCTAGACCATTTAATTGATCAAGCCAATCATCTGAGTCAACGTTTGCATATTGAAATTCAAAAATCTCAAGCAAGATTATTGCAAGCCGTTGGTTTAAGAGCACAAATGGCGCATTATATTGTGGCTGCACGCGAATTTTTAACAGATTATCCAAATTTTGTTAAAAATCAGCATCCACTTGATAACTTTCCAGAACGTTTGGCCAAAAAAATTCAAAGCTTGGAGACGCTACAAAGCAGTCACGATATAGCCATGACACAAATGCAGTTAAGTCAACAGCTTGCAATGGGGTTGATTGATCGCTTTAAGGAAGCCCAACAAGTGTTGATTCCAGCTTGGCAGTACCATTTACAACAAAGTCGTGCTCAGAAAAATAGTACGACGCTTGCTGAATTTGATCGTAGTCGTGATCAATTGATTCAAAACTTAAAACGAACTTTAGAGAAATAATTAAGGTATGCACATGAATGATTTAACGCAACAATCAAGTGAACTGGTCGAAGTTACGAATGAGATTAAAAAACAAGATTTCGAACAAATGAATTTGCAAGAGATTGGTTTAAAACAAGATGACTTCACTGAGGTGATGAGTGCACATAAAGAGCTTGCAGATCTAAGTCAAAATTCAATTTCTGAATACGGTAAAAATATTGCATCCAAAACCTCAACCTATACGGATGAATTGTTGGGGTTGGTAAAAAACAAGGACTTAGATCAGACTGGGCAGAAACTGAATGAAGTGGTGCAAGTGGCGCAGCAACTGAACACATCGAGTATTTTAAACCCGAGTAAGCGTTCTGGTTTTTTGGGTAGTTTGTTTAATAAAGTTCGTGGTGCAAAGCAAAGTTTTGATCAAAACTTTGATAGCACTAAAGAACAAATTGATCGTTTAGTCAAAGAAATTGAGACCTCGCAGTCCGGTTTGAAAAGTCGGGTAAATACACTGGATCAGATGTTTAATGCGGTACAAGAGGAATATAAACAACTGGGTATTTATATTGCCGCAGGTCGTTTAAAACAAAGCGATATGCAGCAACAGATCCAGCAGTTGAGCAGTGAAGTGGTCGATCACGATCCACAGCGTACCCAACAGGTGTATGACTTAAATCATTTGGCCAATAATTTAGAAAAGCGGGTCAGCGATTTACAGGTATTGCAACAGTCAGCCATGCAAACCTTGCCGATGATTCGAATTATTCAATCGAATAACTTGATGTTGGTTGACAAGTTTTATGCGATTAAAAACATTACCTTACCTGCTTGGAAAAATCAGATTAGTTTGGCGATTTCACTGCAAGAGCAAAAAAATAGTGTGCAACTTGCCAATACCATTGACGATGCAACTAATGAGTTGCTGCGACGTAATGCAGACTTATTGCATCAAAACTCTGTAGATACTGCCCGAGCCAATCAACGTGCTGTGATTGATATTGAAACCTTGGAACACGTTCAAAATACGTTGATTAGTACTGTGAACGATGTGATTCAAATTCAAAAAGAAGGTATGCAAAAGCGTGAAGAAGCAGCGATCCGCTTGCGTAGTTTGCAGAACAATTTAAATCAATTGGTTTTGCAATCAAGTTCAGAAATTAAAACCATCAAATAGCACCCATGCCCACGGATCACTCATTTTGAATTATTTGAGGATAAAAACTTGTCGAGTGTAGATGAAAACCAAGTGCAAATCACCGATTTTAAATCGCGATTGATTCGCTTGAAGCAACGCCAACAGCAGACGATGTGGCTGACTTTTTCTGCACTGTGCGTATTGGCACTGTCGACGTTTGCTGTATTTACCCAAGCTGAATTTATTTATGGGTTTTGGGGGCTAAGTCAGACCGTGCAACAGTTACACATTCCAGCCAGTGTGGATTTAAATGCATTGGACTCCGCACAAGTGACGGATTATTTTGGGCGACTGTTGTCTTGGTTGGGCTGGTTGATATTAAAACTTGCTGCTGCATTCTTTGGCGCATTTATTTCAATTCGCCTTATGCGCAAGTTTGAGTTTTTCAAACATCGGCTTAAATCGGTAGTATTAAAATTTGTTGCATGGTTGATTGCGTTTGGCATGATTTGGTCGCTGTTGTCTTTTGTTCAATATCAGAAAAATGAAGCAGTACAACAGCCTTATCAAGCGTTGTTGCAATATGATCAAAATATTCAAAGCAGTGAACTTGCCCAATATGCAGAGCAAGCCAAATTGGCACCAGCTGTGCGTGATTATTTATTGGCGCAGGCTGCATTGTTACATCGACCAGTTGATCAGGCGGCAGCAAGTAGTTATGTGCAAGGTTTGATTTTGGCTGAAAACAGTCAGGCAAATTTTGCCAGTTATGGATTTAAGCCGGAACAACTCTGGAGCATGCAACAGCAACTGTATGGAAAAAGTTTAACGCCAATGACGCAAAAGCTAGATCAGCAAGCCAAACAAGCGCAACGTGTTTCAACGATTGTTGCTTGGGTGTTATATGTCTGCATGGCATTGGCTGGATTGTTGGCTGCTTTCAGTTATTTATTGGCGAGACAACTGGGAAAACGTCGTTTACGCATCGAAATGACATTACATGATGTTGAGTTTCGCTCAGTAGATAACAAAGAGCGCATTAATCGTTAATTCGGAACAGTGCTTTAAAAGATTCACTATCTATTAATACGATCGTGATGATGAATACAAACTGTTTCTCCTATATTTGCATTTATCGTATGATGGCTGCAGTGAAAAAATGAATCCTTATGGAGATTGTGAACATGTTAGACCAAAACATTAAAGCGCAACTGAAATCTTATTTAGAGCGTTTAGAAAGCCCAATTGAATTGGTTGCCGCATTAGATCAATCTGATAAAGCAGAGAAAATCAAACAACTGGTCACCGAAATTGCTGAGCTTTCTGAGCAAGTCACGGTACGCTTTGATGGTGACAATGCACGTCGTCCAAGTTTTGGGGTTGCTAAAGCTGGGGAAAAACCACGCGTATTCTTTGCAGGCCTCCCAATGGGGCATGAGTTCACCTCGTTAATTTTGGCTTTACTGCAAGTGTCTGGTTATGCACCAAAAGTTTCTGATGAAATACTTGCTCAAATCAAAGGCCTAAACCTCACAGCTAATTTTGATGTGTTCGTATCTCTAAGCTGCCATAACTGTCCGGATGTGGTACAAGCGCTGAACTTAATTGCAATTAATAATCCAGGCACTACGGCCACCATGGTTGATGGTGCGTTCTTCCAAGACGAAGTTGAACAACGCAAAATCATGGCTGTACCAATGCTGTTCCAAAATGGCGAACACATTGGCCAAGGTCGCATGACTCTAGAAGAGATTGTGGCGCAACTGGATACCAATTCTGCGGAAAAAGATGCAGAGAAACTCAATGCCAAAGCTGCATTTGATGTACTGGTCATTGGTGGTGGCCCAGCAGGTGCGGCTTCTGCGGTTTATGCCGCACGTAAAGGTATTCGTACCGGTATTGTTGCAGATCGTTTCGGTGGCCAAGTTATGGACACCATGGACATCGAAAACTTCATTTCAGTGCAAAAAACCCAAGGGCCGAAATTTGGTGCAGACATGGAAGCGCATGTTCGCGAATATGGCGTCGACATCATGAACCTACAACGGGTTAAACATGTGATCGGTGCAGATCAGACGGCCAGTGGCTTGGTTGAAGTTGAACTTGAAAATGGCGCTAAACTTGAATCGAAAACCATCATTCTTTCCACAGGTGCACGTTGGAGAGAAATGAATGTACCGGGCGAGAAAGAATATAAAACTCGTGGTGTCGCATACTGCCCACACTGTGATGGTCCGTTGTTTAAAGGCAAACGTGTTGCAGTGATTGGTGGTGGTAACTCAGGGGTTGAAGCTGCGATTGATTTAGCTGGTATTGTTGAACATGTGACTTTGGTTGAATTTGATACTAAATTACGTGCAGACCAAGTGCTACAAGACAAACTACATAGCTTGCCAAATACTACAGTGATCATGAATGCCTTATCGACTGAAGTGATTGGTGATGGCGCACAAGTGACGGCGTTGAAATATAAAGATCGTGCGACTGAGCAAGAACATACGGTTGAACTCGCAGGGATCTTTGTGCAAATTGGTTTATTGCCCAATACGGATTTCTTAAAAGAGACTACAGTTGAGCTTTCAAATCGTGGTGAGATTGTGGTGAATGATCGCAATGAAACCAATGTCAAAGGTGTATTTGCTGCAGGTGACTGTACCACTGTGCCGTATAAGCAAATCATTATTGCCGCAGGTGAAGGTGCTAAAGCATCACTATCTGCCTTTGATTATATTATTCGTTCAGGGAGTTAAAACTCTCTGCTTAACCCTCTCCCTTGCGCAGCAGTGCTGCTCATCTCCCGTTGGAGAGGGTATCACTAATCTCCTCTCCTTTTTTAAGGAGAGGCTGGGAGAGGTTGCTTTTAACAACAAGGCATTAACCAAACAGATTCAACGCCTTAAACTTCTGCATTAGCTGTTCATTGCTTTCAATATGTTCTGGGTGCGGCACAATACAATCAATTGGGCATACCGCAACACAGGTTTGTATTTCATAAAAGCCCACGCATTCGGTACAACGTTCGACATCGATTTCATAGACTTTACTGCCCTCATAAATCGCTTCATTCGGGCATTCTGCTAAACACATATCACAGTTAATACATTGATCTGTAATCAATAAAGCCATGGTTATGCTTCCGTATAGGCCAGCGCGCTTGCGGTAATATCCTGTGTTGAGTTTGGTAGGTTACGAATTAACAAGGCAAAGGCCATATCTACATTGGCTGGAACAGGAATATCGACAATGTGCCCTGAGCCTTTGGCTTCAAGGATCGAGTTGCCTTTTTTATCTAAGATTTGTGCTAATTTAAAGGTGATATTGCCAGATGTGGTCATTAACTCAAGCGAATCGCCAACCTCAAAATGATTTTTGACATCAATCTTAATATAGTCACCGTGACGTTCTAAAATTTCACCACAAAATTGCTGATGGTCAAAATAAGATGAGCCCGTTTCATAGTTTTGATATTCGCTGTGCACATGGCGACGCAAGAAGCCTTCGGTATAACCACGGTTGGCAAGCCCCTCAAGTTGGTTTAACAGGGCGGGATCAAATGGCTTTTCCGCAAGGGCATCATCGATGGCTTGGCGATAAATCTGTGCAGTACGTGCGCAGTAAAAATAGGATTTGGTGCGGCCTTCAATTTTAAGTGAATGAATGCCCATTTTAGTTAAACGATCAACATGTTGAACCGCACGTAAATCTTTAGAGTTCATAAAGTACGTGCCATGTTCATCTTCTTCGGCAGCAAACATGTCTTCTTCATTGCGTTGCAGCAATACCGGCTCATCAAATTGATTTTGTGCGATTGCATGTTGTTCATCTAGATCAGCATCTGCTGTTACTGTTTTACAGCCGCAACCCGCAGCATCAATTTGATGCACTGGAATCACGTCCCCAGTTTCATCTTCAATGGCATCATGAATTTTATATTCCCAACGACAGGCATTGGTACATGCCCCTTGATTGGCATCACGTTTATTCATATAGCCTGAAAGTAAACAACGACCCGAATAAGCCATGCATAAGGCACCATGCACAAAAACTTCGATTTCCATGTCTGGAACTTGATTTTTAATTTCTTCAATTTCTTCTATAGACAGTTCGCGTGACAGGATCACACGGGTCAAGCCCATGTTTTTCCAAAATTTAACTGTAGCCCAATTGACTGCGTTGGCTTGAACCGAGAGATGAATATCGACTTCAGGAAACTGCTCACGCACCATCATGATTAAACCGGGATCTGACATGATCAAGGCATCAGGTTGCATGGCAATCACGGGGGTTAAATCACGAATAAAGTTTTTGAGTTTGCTGTTATGTGGCTGGATGTTCACCACCACATAGAATTTTTTGCCTAAGGCATGTGCTTCGTGAATACCAATTTCTAAGTTGTCATGGTCAAAAGCATTGTTACGCACCCGTAAACTATAACGTGGCTGACCGGCATACACCGCATCTGCACCATAGGCAAAGGCGTAGCGCATATTTTTCAACGAACCAGCAGGGGATAAGAGTTCAGTCACGTGTTTAATGGTCATAATGCTAAAGGCATATAAAAAATAGGTCTTTATTGTATGAATATACGTAAAGGATTCAACCCAGTAAATTAGTAGGGATTATTGTGGCTGAACAGAATTAATAGAATAAAAAACCGAAGACATCGCTTCGGTTTTAGATTTTTTAGGAATGATAGAGAGTGTAAAAAACTATTTCTCTACAAATGCACGTTCGATCACATAGTCGCCCAGTTGACCCATACGTGGTGATTCTTTTAAACCGTGTTGATCAAGCAATGCTGCAACATCACTTAAAAAATGTGGACTACCACATAACATGGCACGGTCTGTTTCAGGATTAAAGCGATCTAAGCCAATTTTCTCAAACAACTCGCCTGATTCAATCGCATGTGTCACACGACCACGGGTGTGGAATTCTTCGCGAGTGACAGTTGGGTAGTAAACCAATTTCTCTTGCACACCAAGTTCTTGGAAGAATTCATGATTTGGGAGTTCATCTAGAATGAGATCTTGGTAAGCCAACTCTGATACAAAACGTGTGCCGTGCACCACGATTACTTTTTCAAAACGCTCGTAAGTATCGGGATCACGAATCACCGCTAAAAATGGTGCAAGCCCAGTACCAGAAGAAAGTAAGTATAAGTTTTTACCTGGATTTAAATCATCAAGTACCAAGGTACCTGTTGGTTTTTTAGAGATAAGTAACTCATCACCCACTTCAATTTTTTGTAAAATTGAAGTTAATGGGCCGTCCTGTACTTTAATCGAGAAGAATTCAAGTTCTTCTTCATAGTTCGCGCTGGCAATCGAGTATGCGCGCATTAAAGGCTTACCATTGACCTCAAGTCCAATCATCACAAACTGACCATTTTTAAAGCGCAACGCGGTATCACGCGTGGTTTTAAAGCTGAATAAAGTGTCATTCCAGTGGTGAACGTGAGTAATCTTTTCGACGTTAAAAGCAGCCATTAAAAGTCTCAATAAATTATCAAAATAAATCAACTTACTATTCTAAACTAAAATCATTCTCGATAAACTGAATATAATCAATTGAGCTTATCAGAAAAAATGATTATGACTGACATTTCTATGCCTATTATTGGTTATATGCACTCTCCCTACCGTGAAAAATTTGGAATTCCGCGCCAACCAAACCTCGTTCAAGTCGAATCCTACATTGAAATGCAGCCGCCTTATAATGATTTGTTGGCTTTTGAGGGGATCGAAGCTTTTAGCCATTTATGGTTGATTTGGCAGTTCCATGAAAATAAACCAGCCACCACTGCACAACAATTTCGTGCGCAAGTTCGTCCACCACGTTTGGGGGGCAATCAAAAAATAGGGGTTTTTGCCACACGTAGTATGTATCGACCTGCGCCATTGGGTTTATCGGTGGTACAGCTCAAACAGGTGGTGAAGCAGGGGAAATCAGTGCGTGTCTATGTGTTAGGCAGTGATTTGCTGGATGGCACACCAATTGTGGACATTAAACCTTATATTCATTACTCAGATGCTGTTTTAAACGCCCAGAGTGGCTATGCGCAGCAACAACCACAGCGTAAACTGCTGCAATGGTCTGTGCGAGCAATGCAAGATAAACAGACGCTGCTCGCAGCTCAAAAAACAAGTCTGCAACAGCTTGAAGAGCTTGAGCAGGTGTTATCACTCGATCCACGTCCAGCCTATCAGCAGGATGCACAGCGTATTTATGGAATGCGTTTTGCAGATTTAAATGTGAAATTTAATATCTTAGAAGACCACATCGAAATACAACGATTAACGTTATATGGCAGCATGGAATAAATAACAATAAAGCAGCGCAACAATCGATCTATTTTAGGGGCTGAGTTTTTGTTAACGCGTCATTGAAATAGGGATAGATAATGAGATGCAACTAAATTATGAGGTGGATAGCGCTTGGTGCTTGGAGCAATTGTGCTTAGATGGTTTTCTGTCTGAGCGTGATCAGGCCTTGGTCAAAACCACGCAACGTAAACCCCAGCAAATGGACTGGCATCCTCTGCGCTGGATCGCAAATTTTCAATTAAAAGAGCAACGCACTCAAAAGTTGCTCGATTTACCCTTACTCTGTCAATGGTTTGCACGAAAAGCCCAATTGCCGTTGTATCGAATTGATCCGCTCAAAGCTGATGTCGCGGCTTTGACCGAGGTGATGACTCAAGAGTTTGCCTTGAAAAATCATATCTTGGCGGTTGAGGTTCGAGACAATGAGGTTTTGGTCGGGACTGCACAACCGTTTTATTTGGAATGGATGCAGCATTTAGAGCAAAGTCTTTTGCCCAAAAAGATTGTCTGCGTGTTGCTCGATCCAGAGCAATTACAACGTTATATACTCGAATACTATCAAGTCAGTGATGCAGTGCATTCCTCACAAAAAGCATCCAGTTATGCGATTGAACATAAGGGGGTAGAAGCGTTGTTGCAGTTGGGCGAGCAACTCAGCCCAGATGTCAATGATCAACATATTGTCAAGTTGGTGGATTGGGTTTTACAGTTCGCATTCGAACAACGCGCCAGTGATATTCACCTAGAGCCGGCAAAAGACAAAGGCCGAGTACGCTTTCGAATTGATGGGGTGTTACATAGTATTTACCGAATGCCATCTAATACCCTAACAGCAGTGATTTCAAGGATCAAAATTTTAGGGCGTTTGAATGTCGCTGAAAAACGCAAACCGCAAGATGGGCGACTGAAAACACGTACGCCAAAGGGGCACGAAACGGAGCTGCGGCTCTCGACTTTACCTACAGCATTTGGTGAAAAACTGGTATTGCGTATTTTTGACCCAGAAGTATTGGTACGTAGCTTTCAGCAGTTGGGTTTTAGCACAAAGCTTTTAGCTGATTGGCAGAAAATGACCCAACAGCGTCATGGGATTATTTTGGTGACGGGCCCGACCGGTTCTGGAAAAACCACCACCTTATATTCGACTTTAAAATTGTTGGCCACCGACCAAGTTAATGTCTGCACGGTGGAAGACCCAATTGAAATGTTAGAACCGAGTTTTAATCAAATGCAGGTTAATCCTGTGATTGGCTTGGGCTTCGCAGATGGGATTCGTGCGCTCATGCGTCAAGATCCCGATATTATTATGGTTGGCGAGATCCGTGACATTGATACCGCAAATATGGCCATACAAGCTGCGTTAACAGGTCATTTGGTGCTGTCGACGTTACATACCAATGATGCACCTTCAAGTTTGATTCGTTTGCATGATCTGGGGGTTCAGGCATTTCTGAGTTCTGCCACAATTTTGGGGATATTGGCGCAACGTTTGGTACGGCAGTTGTGTAGCCAATGCCGCGTGATTCAGCCGATTGATCTCGTACAATGGCAGCAGCTATGTTTTGACGATCAGATCGAAACGCCAGATCAGGTCTACGCTGCCGTGGGATGTCAGCAATGTCGGCATACGGGTTATAACGGACGGATTGCTTTATATGAATTTATGCCAATCAGCCAACAAGCCAAAGCCAAGATTAATCTGAATGCAAGTTTGGAGGAATTGCGCGCTTTGGCAAAGCAAGAAGGCGTTGCACCACTTCGAATCGCGGGTGCGCTGCAAATCAAGGCAGGCCTAACCACACTTGAGGAAGTGCTTCGTGTGGTGCCCCTGCATTAGTCGCTGGATTTAATAATTAACGTAATACATTAAAAAATAAATGATGCATCTTAAGATTCAGCTCATGTTGTGTTGTTTTAATGGCTCTACCAAAACAAGCAACGTCCTAAAGAGGCAACCAAAATGAAATTAATTTCTAAATTATTGATCAGCAGTAGTTTAATCGCAGCCAGTACGTTAACGCTAGCAAATGCACCTATTAATCAATCGGCAGTTGTACCCGCAGCCACCACAGTAAAACAGGCGTTAAGTTTGAAAGATGAGCAAAAAGTTCAACTACGTGGTTATGTGGTTAAAGCCATTGGTGATGAAAAATATGAGTTTAAAGACAATACGGGCAGCATTACTGTCGATATTGATGATGATTTATGGCAAGGCAAACCGATTGCCGCCAATACAGCAGTAACTTTAATCGGTGAAGTAGATATTGACTACAAGCCGATGAAACGTGTTGAGATCGATGTCGATGCGGTACAATTTTAAAGTTGACTTGAGTTTCGATCGTTAAATAGCTTTCAACCACATGCACTTGGCATGTGGTTTTTTATTCAGTGGGTTTCAGGCAATATATTGAGTAAATGAAATACATACCATCAAAAAGATGAGTCAGAAAAATGCGAATATTGTTGGCTGAAGATGACTGCTCTCAAGCGGAGAGTATTAAGAGCTGGCTAGAAATGGATGGCTATAGTGTTGATTGGGTTGAGCGTGGAGATCATGCGCTTTTAGCACTCGAACAACATGCCTATGATTGTGTGTTACTGGATCGTGGTTTGCCTAAGGCCAGTGGTGATGAAGTTTTACAGGCTTTGCTTCAAGCCAAACAAAGTGTACCTGTCATCTTTATTACCGCACGTGATCGTATTGCCGATCGGGTTGAAGGACTCGATTTAGGTGCAAGTGATTATTTGGTCAAACCATTTAGTTTGGAAGAACTTTCTGCTCGTGTACGGCTACAACTTCGGCAGCAGCATACGCAAATTGGGCAACAGCTTAATTTTGCAAATTTAAGTCTAGATCCTCAAGCCAAAATACTGTTGCAAGATGGTCAGCCAGTAAATTTAACCGCCAAAGAATTTCAGATTTTATACAAGCTGATGCAAAAGCCTGCACATATAGTCACTCGTGAGCAACTTGAGGTTTCCTTGTATGCATGGGGCAGTGAGATTGAAAGCAATGCAATTGAAGTATTTATTTATCAATTGCGTAAGAAAATTGGCAATCGCATGATCAAGACCATTCGTGGTCTCGGTTACCGTATGAATCAAGAGCAACACACAAGTTGAATTATGTCTAAACAAGCGATTTCATTACAACGACGTCTGGTCAAGTCGGCCATGTTCAGCTCAATTGCTGCGGGCATTGTCGGGTTGATTTTATTGCTGGCATTTTCTGTTTATCAAAATATGGATACTCAAGATAATTTGATGGATGAGATCTCGGATATGTTGTTGATCTCAGATTTAAGTGCGGGCAGTGGGCGACAGGTTGATGAACTGAGTGATGAGTTTGAGATCGCCTATCAATTGAAGTTTGGGCAACAGCTGCTGACGCAATCTGAGAACTTCCCATTAGAGCTACAACAAAATTCGACCTTTCTCTCAAATGATCAATATGCTTTTATTTGGTACGATCAAGGGCTTTGGCGCAGTTATCAGGCTGTCGATGCTGAGCGGCAGTTACACGTCCGGCTTTATCAGCCGATAAGTGAGCGCTTCTCTGATTTCTTTCAGCATTTTGCTTGGTATGGCTTATGTTTGTTGCTGCTGTGGGGGTTGCAATGGGGCTTACTGCATTTTTCTGTTAAAAAGCAATTTCGATCGATTCATCGTTTGTCACGGGATATTGCAGAAAAAAATGCAGATGATTTGGAGCCAATTCAACAGCAAGCTGAATTTATCGAATTACAACCAATGGTCAAACAACTGAATTTACTGTTAGAGCGTTTGCAGCGCTCCTTGATTACAGAGCAGCGGTTAACGGCAGATGCATCACATGAATTGCGTTCCCCATTGTCTGCGATACAAATGCGGTTACAAGTACTACGGCGTAAATATGCGAATCAGCTCGGTGCAGTTGAAGCAGATCTTATCTTGATTCAACGTGATGTAGAGCGTGGTACCCAAATATTAGAAAACTTATTGTTGCTTGCCCGGCTAGATCCAACCCAGTTACAGGCGCTCCCTAAAAGCTATTTTGATTTTGATGATCTCATTTATGAAGTCGTACAATCGCTAGAATTATCTGCACAACAAAAGCAGGTTGAGTTGTTTATACTTCCCAATAGTAAGCAACTACGAATAACACAGCATGAGGTGCATGACTCGGCAGCGCTACACACAGCTGAAATGCAACAACAGCAGATCGCTATTGATTCAAATCAAACTGTTCATCCGATGCTGTTGGCCAATCGTGAACTGCTGTTTATTTGTATTCGTAATTTACTGGATAACGCGATTCGTTACTGTGAAAACGTAGGCCATGTCTATATTGATTATCAATACTTGAATGGGCAGTTAATCTTTAGCATTGAAGACGATGGGCAGCAGATGAACGCAGAGATACTGGCGCGATTGGGAGAACGTTTTTATCGTGCTTTGGGCACGAAAACCCAAGGCAGCGGCTTAGGCCTGTCGATTTGCAAGAAAGTTGTTGAATTACATCAGGCGAAAATAGAGTTTAAATTATCTGAATATGGTGGTTTAGCCGTTGTGATCAGCATGCCGAATCTGAATATATAATGGTAGGGTTATTATCGAATTCAGTTTTATTCAGCCAAAAAAAAGCAGTATGCGCTGATTTCATACTGCTGTTCCCACGTTTTTTATTATAACCGTTGTTGATCTTATTATTTGGTCAGAATCAGACGGTTATTACGTGTTAGACGCAAGCGATATTCTTCTCCAGCATGCATAATGCGAATTTCTCGACCCAATGCAAATAGGTTGTTTGAATGCAACATCGGCAACGAATGGTTTGATTCATAGTGACGTGTAAATAAGCTAAATGGTGCGTTCATGGTAAAACTCCGTGGTGTGTTGATCGATTCAAATGATAATCATTATCGAATAGACCTGTCAACGTAAATTTAACGATTTCTAAAAAAAAATGTTTTGCGTAAACTTAAGTAAAATACACAGAATTTTTGAATTATGACGAAAGCAGTATTGGATATCGCGATTGGCTTGGTCTTTTATCAAGGTCAAGTTTTGGTCGGATGGCGCACCAGCGATCAGCATCAAGGCAATAAATATGAGTTTCCTGGCGGTAAAGTGGAGTCAGGAGAAACCGCACTGGCAGCTTGCCGACGTGAAGTGTTTGAAGAGGTTGGCGTGGATATTGCGATTTGGCATCCCTTTGATCTGATTACCCATCGTTATGACGATTTAACCCTGAATTTACATATCTTCCATGCTCAATTGGATGACAGCGCATTGCCGCAGGTGAAAACGCCGTGGTCGTGGTATACGCGGTCACAGCTGCACAGCTTGAAATTTCCAGCAGCCAACAAAAAGATCATTGCACGGCTCAATTGGCCGACCCAGATTAAAATTTCCGATGATATTGATGCGCTTGCACAACTTGGGGCAGATCAAGCCTTGTATTGGCGGATTGCTGCTGCGCAGCTGAATGAAACAGTCTTGCAGGATTTTGATGCATCACAGTTGGCAGGGCTGATCGTCAATATTGAAATTTACAATTTATTGAGCCCCCAACATCGTCAGCACATCACTGCGGTACATTTTAAGCAGCATCAGTTGATGGCACTCAAGATCGGTGACTTGCCACTTGGCCAGCGCTGTATTGCCGCGTGTCACGATTTAGCTGCGATTCAGCAGGCGCAGGCAGTGGGATTTGATGCAGTGCTATTAAGTCCAGTACAGGCGACTGCATCGCATCCTGAAGCCATCGGGATGGGCTGGCAGGCATTTCAACAGATTGCGCAGCAATGTCATATTCCCATATTTGCTCTCGGTGGATTGAAACCAAATGACTTGGACTTGGCACAGCGGCATGGTGCTTATGGGGTGGCAGGCATCAGTGGCTTTTGAATGCAAACTTAAAACAGCCCACTAGAAAAATAGTATTGTAAGAAATCCCTCGTTCCATCCACTTTATGGTGGAACGTTAAAGGGAGGGGGCTTACATGATGGCGTAAAAGGCTAAGGCTCCACCGTACAGCAGTGGAGCTATAAATCCCCACAAGTGTGTGGAGCTGGACTTATGCAGTTGTGTTGGCTTATAGGCCTTTTAATTTAAGCCGTGCTTCTTGAAGAACTTTTTGATTGTTCTGTTGTTGAGCAGCCGTCACAATGACCTGCCACAATTGTTTTTTCATGGCATTGCTTTGTGCATAACTCAATCCGCGCCGTGCGAGAGATTCAGCATTGCTGGCTTGTTGATTGTGATTGGCAATCATCGCTAAATATAAATAACTTTCAGCTGACTGTGGCGCTAGGCGCTGTGCATGCGTGGCCGCATTTTGTGCGTCCTGCATCTTGCCTTGCTTAAATGCAGTCTGAGTTTGCTGCATCAGGTGTTTGAACGCAGGCAGGGCACTGCCATCATCAAAGTGCTGTGGTTGTACTTGTTGCTTCGGCACCACAACCTCTAGACGCTCTCTGGTAATTTCAGCTTGCTCATAAGGCGTAATTTTAACGCCTGGTGGTGTAGCCACTTGCTGCGGAGTCGTGGGTTTTGTCGCGGGCTTTTGTACAACCGGCTTTGGGCCTCCTGTTGGGGCGGAGGTGAGTTGACACCCGCCCAACAGGACCAGAGGACTACATAAAATTAAAACGTGAGATAACTTCATGGTTTAGATTCAAAATTGATTGTTGGATGAGGGAGTACGTTGTGGCGCATCGGAGAAATCTTGTTCCATATTACGCTCACTCTCGCGAATATAATTACCCAAGCTATCGTTAGCACCGTCCTGTGATGGATCATTCTCATCGCCAGGAATGTAATCAGACTGAACCTGATAGTGTGGGAAACCACATGGCGTAGCACGAGTTGGCACATGGAAGCGTGTGATCGGGATAAATAACGCGCCTTCACAACCTTGAGCTGACAATTCACCACTGGCAACATCAATCCAATGCCATTGGATATCATCGGTTTGTTTTAGATTAACGGGCTTTTGACGCAACTGCTTCATTACATTAATCCAGACTGGTAGAGCACCACTTGAACCAGTGAGTCCAGTCACTTTGTTGTCATCTAAGCCTAACCAAACCACTGTCGTGTAATTACCAGAGTAACCTGCAAACCAAGAGTCGCGGGTGTCATTGGTGGTTCCAGACTTACCTGCCAATTTGAGCTGCGGTGAAAACGTATTGTAGGCACTGCGTCCAGTTCCTGAACTCATGACTTGTTGCATACCGTAGTTCAATTGGTAGGCAGCGGTTGGATCAATGGTCTGTTGCACGTTCAAATTATAACGATCGAGTGAACGACCATTAGAATCGACAACTGAGCGAATTGATTTGACAGGGTATTTAAAACCGCCAGTCGCGAAGTTACCATAAATATTCATGACTTCCATCGGTGACATGTCGACGGCACCCAAGAAAATAGACGGATAGCTTGGAATTGGAGATGTAACGCCAAATTTGATCAGATGATTACTGAAGCTTGAAACCCCAAATTCTTGACCGAGTCGAACAGCGGATAAATTATACGAGTTGGCCAATGCTTGAACCAATGGCACCTCGCCATAACTACGACCACTATAGTTTTTAGGTGTCCATGATTGATTGCCTGTCATCGGAATGCTAATCGGGCTGTCATCTACTTTGCTGGCCCAGGTATAACGACCTGATTCGAGGGCAGTGAGATAAATCACGGGTTTGAGTAATGAGCCGACTTGACGTTTAGCATCGATGGCACGGTTAAAGCCAGTGAAGTCTTGGGTTGAACCAACGGCTGCCACCAATTCACCATTTTCAGGATGGGTGATGAGGACAGCACCTTGTAAATCTTGTAAACGACGTGGATTGCCTTTGACCAATTGTGCAACAGATTGTCTAAAGCTAGTTTGAACTTTGGTTTGTGCAATTGGATCGAGTGTAGTGAAGATTCTGAGGCCTTGATTGGTTAAATCAGATTCTTGATATTCGGTTTTAAGTTGACGACGTACAATATCAAGGAAGTCGGGGAAACGTGAAGGTCCTGTGGTCGGTTTTGCCACGACATTGAGTGGACGGGCACTTTCAACATCATATTGTTCTTGGTTTAAATAACCCATCACCAACATATTATGTAAAACCACATTGCGTCGATTGAGCGCATTTTCTGGGTTTTTCCAAGGATTGTGCAGGGTTGGGCCTTGAACCAAACCAACTAAAAAAGCCTGTTGTGCGGTATTCAATTCGCGTAGTGGCATACCAAAATAAAACTGTGCAGCTAAGCCATAACCATTAATGGAATAGTTGCCATTTTGCCCAAGATTCACTTCATTGAGATAGGCTTCTAAGATTTCATCTTTGCTGTAATGCAATTCGAGCAGCAATGCCATTAAGGCTTCATTCACTTTACGTTTTAGGGTTTTTTCAGGGCTAAGATAAAAGTTTTTCACCAACTGTTGGGTGAGGGTAGAGCCACCTTGGCGTTTTCCACCAGTGACATTACTGACCAAAGCACGCGCAGTGCCTCGGAAAGAAATACCAAAATGTCGATAGAAGTTGCGGTCTTCCGTTGCAATAAGGGCTTCAATTAGCGGCTTCGGCACTTTATCGAGTTTAATCAGCACACGGTCTTCGTTGTGCTGCGGAAAGATACCACCGATGAGTAACGGTTCAATACGCGCAATCCCCGTATTGGAAGGCTTCGTCGCACGAACATCCAAAATTTGATCATTGGCAAAAGAGACTTGTAATACTTGTTCAGGATCAACTTCATTGCCGTAGTCAAAGCCACGTGTATGAATATAGAGGGCATTATTTTGCACCACATAATTACCTGATTTTTCGTAACTATTACTTTCTTTGTAGCCAAGTAGTTTAAGTTCTTGTTCTAAGTCTTTTTGAATGATGGGCGCATTGGCATAAATTTCGAGTGGCCGTGCAAATACTTTTGCGGGAATATCCCAACGATTTCCTTCAAATTTATCTCGAATGACATTGTCTAAGCGAATGACATAAACACTAAAAGCGATCGCGGCTGCAATGACCAACAACGAAAAAATGAGTGCAATTAAGCCGATACCACGTTGAAACTTCATAAATATACATAATAGCCTGTTTATTTTAGCCAATCATGCGAAGCTTTTCATTAATTTGCAATCATTAAACTGTGAAATAATCAGATTAGTTGCAACAAAGCCAAGCAATTTGGTTGCTGCATTTATTAAAAGTCATAGGTTAGTGTTATTATATCCAAAATTATTATGGGGTTTGTCGTAGGTGCACCTTTCACCAAGAACATTTCGAAATATTGGTTTAATTGGGCGACCAGACAAAGCATCCGTGGTTGACACACTCTGTCTTATCCATGACCACCTTTTAGGGCTTGGTCTACATCCTGTATTGGATGCGGAAACTGCTGAACTGGTTCCTTTTCAAAATACTCAAACCGTAAGCCGTCACTTACTCGGTGAGGTCGTTGATTTAGTTATTGTTGTTGGCGGAGATGGTTCTCTATTACACGCAGCGCGTGCACTGGTTAAATATAACACGCCCGTGTTAGGCGTTAACCGTGGTCGTTTGGGGTTTTTGACTGACATTAATCCCACTGATGTAATTTATAAATTAGACCAAGTCTTAAATGGAAAATTCCAATTAGACCGTCGTTTTCTATTAGAGCTAGAAATTCGCAGTAAAAATGAAGTGATCTATGATGCGATCGCATTAAATGATGTGGTGCTACATTCTGGTAAATCTGTGCATATGATTGATTTTGATCTGTATATCGATGGTCAGTATGTTCATCGACAGCATAGTGATGGCCTGATTGTATCTACGCCAACAGGCTCAACTGCGTATGCTTTATCTGGCGGAGGTCCAATCTTACATCCGAGTATGGATGCAATTGCGTTGGTTCCGATGCATCCACATACCTTGTCATCTCGACCGATTGTGGTGGGGGGACAAAGCGAAATTAAAGTGCAAATTCGAGAGAATCGGGTTATGCCGATGGTGAGTGCTGATGGACAGCACAGCGTATCGTTAAATGTAGGCGATAGCTTACATATTCGCAAACACCCTTTTAAACTGACTTTATTACATCCACCAGGCTATGACTTCTACATGGCGTGTAGAACAAAACTTGGATGGAATCGAGACTTTGACTCATTGCAACAGCAGGATTGATTATGAACGTACAGCAAATGCTCGCAGTGTTAGACGCAGATGTAGTGGCGCGTTTAAAGACCGCAGTGGAAATTGGTAAATGGCCGAATGGTGCCGCACTTACGACGGAGCAACGTCAAGTCTGTATGCAAGCTGTGATTGCTTGGGAGCATGAGCATGTGGCAGCGACTGAGCGTACTGGCTATATCGATAAATCTAAAAAAACGCATGTGGAAGAAGAAGTCTGTGATGATGATAATCACGTTCCAGAATCAGAGTTCACCCCGATCCGTTTTGTCTAATTTGTCTAAACAGCTCGGATCACAAAAAAGGCGCTAGGTAGAGCGCCTTTTTTGTGGATTGTTTAGGGGGCAGATACCCTAACAGCTTAAACCAATCGAGTTTGCCAGAGATGCTTAGCGTGAAGCATGGCTTGTTCGTAGCTGCTGCAAACTCCCATCGTATATAACGCGATGCCCATGGTTTCCGTTACTGCAATTTCCCCATATTCATGACTTTGTTTGCCTTCCCAGACTGCTTTGAATGTTTCAAGCTCAAGTTGTTCTTCGGTTGCGCTGCGACCTTCTGTCAACTTCGGTAGTTCATATTCGTACATTTCACCCTGTTGAATGCCACAAATGAGGGTGCGCGCATCTGGATTACGCTCAAACTCACCCCCTTCACCTTTGATCACCGCACTGTTTTGATAGCCCAGTTTTAATGCTGCTTGTTGATGTGAACTGCGGTAGGCAGGGTGGAAAATGGCTTGTAAAGTGGCTTTGGCATTAAATGGATTGATTAAACGAGACAACGTGTGAATTGGGGAGCGTAAGCCCATTACATTTCGTAGTCCGATCAAGTCGCTTAAGATCGGTGAAATAACATCAAGTGGTAAATAGGCGAAGTTATGCAGTTGTAATTGACGTTGTACTTGGGTTTGATTCTGACAAATAGAATAGCCTAAGTATTGCAAAACTTGTTCGGTGTAGATGCGATTAATGGTATGGCCTGCTGCGCCATGCATAACGATACGATAACCATTTTTTGCCAAGGTCAGCGCTGCCAATAAAAACCATGGAAAATGCTTACGTTTACCAGCATAAGAGGACCAATCAAGATCTATAGGCATCGGATCAAACAGCAATTGATCTTTAGTGGCTTGAACAAAGCCTGCAAGTTCGTCGACAGATTCTTCTTTCACGCGCAGCAGCATGAGGAAAGCACCTAACTGCACCTCTAAGACATCACCTTTTAAAATCATACTAAAAGCTTGATAAGCTTCATCATAGCTTAATGATCTGGCGCCATTTTTGCCTTTGCCAATAATGCGAATATAGGTCGCAAAAGGATGTTCAAAATCTGAATATTGGTTACGAGAGTTCGTGTTCATTGCCAAAAAGTATAAAAAAGAATGTCTACACTATGACATAAATATCTTTTAAAGCTGCGCATCAATCTGCTCAAAATACAAAACAATAGTATACGACTAATGTCTAATGCGGTATTGATCACTTTCTAGACTGATTTAACAAAATTATCAGAAATGTCCGATGAATTATTATTATACTGTCGCGCTTTTCGAAGTTTATTAAGATAAATTGAAACACAAGTTGTTTTGTTTAATTTAACTCAACTATAAGTATTCGATATTTCCCAAAAATCGAACTGATTTGAATAAATAATTTAGTTAAGTGAGTGATTGATTTTTTATATTTATTTCTTGTAGTTACAAGAGATGCCGGTTTTTTGTTTTTAGAAGGCTGACATGAAAAATGCCGCCTATCTTTTTTAGATAGAAGTAAAGATTATGGAAAAAAAACCTATATATAAATCCTTGTATTTTCAGGTGATTGTTGCAATTATTGCCGGCATATTGGTCGGTCATTACTTCCCAAGCAGCACTGAATTTATTCAAGGCGTAGAGAAACATATTCCTGGTTATGGTGAGAAGCTTAAACCCTTAGGCGATGGTTTTATCCGTCTCATTAAAATGATTATCGCACCTGTGATTTTCTGTACGGTGGTCAGCGGGATCGCAGGTATGGAAAGCATTAAATCGGTTGGAAAAACCGGTGGTATTGCGCTGTTATATTTTGAAATTGTATCTACCATTGCCTTAATCATTGGTCTAGTGGTGATTAATGTTGTACAGCCTGGTGCTGGTATGAACATTGATCCAGCAACCTTGAAAACCGCTGGTATTGATAGCTATGTTAAGTCTGGTGAATCACAGAGCTTGGTTGATTTTTTTCTCAACATCATTCCCAATACCGTGGTTGGTGCATTTGCCAACGGTGATATCCTGCAAGTCTTGATGTTTGCGGTTCTATTTGGTTTTGCTTTACACCGTCTAGGGCCAATGGGCAAACCCGTTCTGCACTTTATTGATCAAATCTCACATGTGTTCTTTAATATTGTGAATATGATCATGAAACTTGCACCGATTGGTGCGTTTGGTGCGATGGCATTTACTATCGGTAAATATGGTATTAGTAGTCTAGCGCAGTTGTTCCAACTGATTGTTTGCTTCTACATAACCTGTATCTTGTTTGTTTTCATTGTATTAGGAACGATCAGCCGTATTTGTGGTTTCAATATTTTAAAAATGATTCGTATGATTCGCGAAGAATTGCTGATCGTATTGGGTACGTCTTCATCTGAGTCTGTATTGCCACGTATGTTGAAAAAACTACAGATTGCAGGATGTGAAAAATCAGTGGTCGGTTTAGTCATTCCAACCGGTTATTCATTTAACTTGGATGGCACCTCGATTTATTTGACGATGGCAGCCATTTTTATTGCGCAAGCCACTAATATTCAATTGGATATCTGGCATCAAATTACCTTACTTGCGGTGTTGTTGGTGTCATCTAAAGGGGCTGCTGGTGTGACAGGGTCTGGTTTTATTGTATTGGCTGCGACGTTATCAGCCGTTGGAACCATTCCTGTGGCAGGTCTTGCTCTAATCTTGGGGATCGACCGCTTTATGTCTGAGGCACGTGCTTTGACTAACTTGGTGGGGAATACCTTGGCCACCATTGTGGT
The DNA here is from genome assembly GCF_006352475.1 of Acinetobacter pullicarnis. Taxonomy (NCBI): domain Bacteria; kingdom Pseudomonadati; phylum Pseudomonadota; class Gammaproteobacteria; order Moraxellales; family Moraxellaceae; genus Acinetobacter; species Acinetobacter pullicarnis. The sequence goes on along the minus strand of NZ_VCMZ01000001.1, from coordinate 2,401,751 downwards.
TGCTAAGTGGGTTGGTGAGTTAGATAGCGAAAAATTGCATGAAGCATTAAACAATCCAGAGGAAGTGGATCGTAAAATGTTGGAAACATCGAATCAAACCTTGCAGAGTTAATATGCTTAAACTTGATGTGTATTGGTTTTGATTTGATTAGAAACCCCAAAGTCGCTGCCGCACTTTGGGGTTTTTTATTGTCGCACTGACGGCTTGAAACGGTCTCTTTAAAAAATCGAATTAAGTGCTAGTACGGCTTTCGACCTGAGTGTTTAAGCAGATTACAATGGTTTATAAATAGCCTAAGCTTAATGGGCACTCTGATCTAAATTGTTGGACTGGACCGTGCAGTTTAATCACATGACAGCGGCCACTAAAATGATTAGTCTGCGTATTGAGATGAAAAACAATAACCGCAAGGATGAGAGAAAATGTTGGCTTATGATGCAGATTTAGAACTGTTTCGCGATAACTTTAAACGTTTTATGAATGAACATATTGCACCAGATTATGCAGCCTGGGAACGTGATGGCATTATGCCGCGTGAGATTTGGAGCCGCTTAGGTGAAAATGGCTTTTTATGTGTCGATGTTCCCGAAGCCTATGGGGGCTATGGTGTAGCGGTTGAATATTCTCTCATGTTAATTGAGGAATCTGCGCGGGCAGGCTTTGCTGCACTTTCTACGGCCATTTCTTGTCACTCTGACATTGCCGCCCCTTATATTCTGCATATCGCCAATGAAGCACAAAAACAATATTGGTTGCCTAAAATGGTTACAGGCGAAGTCGTCGGTGCCATTGGCATGACTGAACCAGGCGCTGGATCTGATTTACAAGCCATGCGCAGTAGTGCAATTTTACAAGGTGATCATTATCTCCTAAATGGTTCAAAGACTTTTATTTCAAATGGTCAACATGCCGATTTGGTGGTGTTGGCAGTAAAAACTGATCCGCAGGCACGAGCCAAAGGCGTATCGTTGTTGTTGGTCGACACGCATTTGGATGGTTTTAAAAAAGGCACTAACTTAGATAAAATCGGTCTACATTCACAAGATACTTCTGAATTATTTTATGACAACGTTAAAGTGCCAGCAGATCAACTGCTTGGTCAAGCAGGCCAAGGCTTTGCTTATTTAATGCAAGAACTCCCACGTGAACGTACGGCGATTGCGGCAACCGCATTGGGTGCGATACGTGGTGCGATTGATATTACTAAACACTATGTGCAAGAACGGCAAGCTTTTGGTCAAGCGATTGGCCAATTTCAAAATACGCGTTTTGTGCTGGCACAGGCAAAAATTGATGAACTGGCAACGGCTGCCTTTTATGAGCGAAATTTGACTCTGTATAAACAGGATAAACTTGATGTGGAAACAGCGGCCGCACTGAAAGCCTTTAGCAGTGACATGCAAATGAAAGTGGCAGATAGTTTACTGCAACTGTTTGGCGGTTATGGTTATATGACCGAATACCCGATTTCACGCTTTTTCACCGATGCACGAATCCAACGCATCTATGGTGGCACCAATGAGATTATGAAAGAAATTGTGGCACGCGGAATGATCGGTCGTTAAGCAATATATTTACAGTGAAAATGATCTAAGCCTAAATGATCTAAACCTTAATGAGGTTTAAATATATTTAGGCTTATTTTTATGTGCATTTAAGCAATTTGAGCTAAATAAATGCTAAAAGTACCTATTTGGAAAAGATAAAAAGTTGTTGAGCGTACCAATTCAAATCGAAGTCTTGTTATACTCAGTTTGATTTAAAAAAACATTATTGAAATAGGGCAGTATTACACATGGTCCATGATGGTCAAAACAATTCGTCTTCTCTTAATCTAAATCAAATTCGTGATGAAATTGATTCGGTCGATCAACAACTTCAGCAATTGATTAATCGTCGTGCCAGTTTGGCAGAGGCAGTCGCGAAAGCCAAATTTGCAGCTGAAGAGAACCCGATGTTTTATCGACCTGAGCGTGAAGCACAAGTGTTGCGCCGTGTCATGGAACGTAATGAGGGCCCAATTTCTGATGTGACCATGGCACGTTTGTTCCGTGAAATCATGTCAGCTTGTTTGGCACTTGAAGCCCCACAAAGCATTGCATTTTTAGGGCCTGAAGGGACATTTACCCATTCTGCTGTATTGAAGCATTTTGGACAGGATGCCTTGGTTCGCCCACTGCCGACCATTGATGAAGTTTTCCGTGAAGTGGAAGCGGGCAGTGCGCATTATGGTTTAGTACCGGTTGAGAACTCTTCTGAAGGGATCGTTAACCATACTTTAGACTGTTTTAAAGCCTCGCATGTTAATGTGATTGGTGAAGTTGAATTGCGTATTCATCATCAGTTCTTGGTATCGAGCAATACCCGCAAAGACAGTATTAAACAAATTTATGCGCATCAACAAACCTTGGCACAATGTCGTAAATGGTTAGATGCGCATTATCCAAGCATTGAGCGGGTACCGCTTAGCTCGAATGCTGAAGCGGCACGCCGTATTCGCAATGAATGGCATTCTGCTGCGATTGCATCAGATGTGGCTGCTAGCTTGTACGATCTTGAAATTTTTCACAGCAATATCGAAGACAACCCAGAAAACACCACACGTTTCTTGGTGATTGGCCGTGAGAAAGTACCACAAAGTGGCAATGATAAAACCTCATTACTGATTTCCGCTCATGACCGTGCAGGGGCACTGCTTGAAATTCTAGCGCCATTCGCCAAGCACAATATCAGCTTGACCAGCATTGAAACCCGTCCTGCATTGCCAGAGAAATGGGCATATGTGTTCTTTATCGACTTAGAAGGTCATATTGAGCAAGACAATGTGAAAGCTGCGATTGCAGAAATCCGCCCATTGGTCAAAGAAGTCCGTGTGCTGGGCTCATATCCGATCGCGGTGCTATAAGTCACTGCTATGTTACAGCCGTTATTTCAAAAAGTTGCATTTATTGGGCTCGGACTGATCGGTTCGAGCCTTGCACGCGTCATTAAACAACAGCATTTAGCGGTTGAGGTTGTGGCCTCAACACGTTCCAAACAAACCTTAGCAGATGCCAAAGCTTTGGGCCTGATCGATACAGGATTCAGCCAAGCCATTGATGCTGTTCAAGGTGCAGATTTAGTGGTGTTGGCTTTACCTGTTCGTGCCACCCAGCAAGTACTTGAAACAATTAAACCGTATTTGTCAAAAAACGTTATTTTAACTGACGTTGGTAGCACCAAAGGCAATGTGGTCGCCGCTGCTGCAGCAGTATTCCCTGAAGGTTTTCCTGAGGGTTTTGTACCTGGGCACCCGATTGCAGGCGCTGAACATACCGGTGTACATGCTGGACGTGCAGATTTGTTTGCTGATCATAAAGTGATTTTGACCCCACTGGACAGCAGTGCACCATGGGCGGTCGAGAAATTGACTCAATTGTGGCAGGCTGCCCGTGCTGAAGTGATTTGTATGGATGTGCAAAAGCATGATGAAGTGCTTGCTCATACCAGTCATTTACCACATTTAATGGCATTTAACTTGGTTGAGCAATTGGCCAGTCGCCAAGACAATTACGATATCTTTCGTTATGCAGCCGGCGGTTTTCGCGACTTCTCTCGCATTGCAGCCAGCGACCCAGAAATGTGGCACGATATCTTCTTTGCCAATAAAACGGCGATCTTAAATGCGGTCGATGGTTTTGAAGCACAATTGAAATCTTTACGTCAACTGATTGAAACAGATGATTCGCATGCGTTGATGGGGATGCTTGGACATGCGCAAGCAGCCAGACAACATTTTAATCATATGCTCGCGAAAAAACCTTTAATGGAGAAAAATAAGGTGACCCAACAATTTAATATTTTGCCTGGATCGCATCGCTTCAACGGTAAATTCACGATTCCCGGTGACAAGTCGGTGTCACATCGCTCAATTATGTTTGGGGCGATCGCGGAAGGTACCACTCAAGTCAGTGGTTTCTTAGAAGGTGAAGATGCTTTAGCAACGCTACAAGCTTTCCGTGATATGGGCGTAAGTATCGAAGGTCCGAAAAATGGTCAAGTGACCATTCATGGTGTGGGCATGCATGGGCTAAAAGCACCAGTGAGCGCGTTGTATATGGGGAACTCTGGTACCTCAATGCGCCTATTGTCAGGCATGCTGTCGGCACAGCAGTTTGACTCGGTGATGACTGGCGATGCATCTCTAACAAAACGACCAATGGAACGTGTCGCTAAACCTTTACGTTTGATGGGCGCACAGATTCAAACCACCGGTGAGCGTGGCACACCACCAGTTTCGATGACTGGTCAGCAGCAGTTAAAAGGCATTCATTACGATTTGCCAATGGCTTCGGCACAAGTGAAATCAGGCATTTTACTGGCGGCATTGTGGGCAGAAGGTGAAACATCGGTCACTGAACCTGAACCAACCCGTGACCATACTGAACGTATGTTACGTGCTTTTGGTTATGAGGTGAAAACCGAAGGCAATCGTATTTCACTGCAAGGTGGTGGTAAGTTAACCGCAACACATATTCAAGTACCTTCAGATATTTCTTCTGCAGCATTCTTTATGGTGGGCGCTGCGATTTGTGAAAATGCTGATGTGACTTTGGAAGCGGTTGGAATTAACCCAACACGCACCGGAATCATTGAAATTTTAAAACAAATGGGTGCAGATCTGACCGTTGAAAATGAGCGTATCGCAGGCGGTGAACCGATTGCAGACATTCGTATTCGTGGTAGTCGCACTTTAAAAGGCATTCATATTCCCGAAGATCAAGTGCCATTGGCGATTGATGAATTCCCAGCATTATTTATTGCTGCTGCGTGTGCAGAAGGTCAAACCATCTTAACGGGTGCGGCTGAATTACGGGTGAAAGAATCAGATCGTATCCAAGTGATGGCAGATGGCTTACAAACCATGGGCATTCAATGTACCCCGACCGATGATGGCATCATCATTGAAGGTAAAGGCCAAGCCAATGATTGGTCTGATATTTTCACTGGTGGTGAAATTGAATCGCATCATGATCATCGTATCGCGATGAGTTTTAGTATGGCAGGTTTACGTAGTTCAGCCCCAATTACCATTTATGGGACTGAAACGGTTGCAACCAGCTTTCCGACTTTTACTCAGCTGACAACACAAGCGGGCTTCAGTATTGAAGTTGAAGAAAATCAGTAAGATTTAAAAGTTCATTTTAAATAAGTCTGCAAACAGCCAAGTTAATCCTTGGCTGTTTGCGTTTTATTGCTTATGCTAAATCCATATAAGAATTAAGTCATTGGATTAGATTATGAGAACTTTAGAATTTACAGCAGACCGCCAAACCCATCCCCATGCGCAACATGATGATTGTCATGTGACCCAGCAATATGTAACGGCCTTGCTGTCCGAAAAATTAAAAAATTATGGCTTTGAAACGCAAGCATTACCCAAAACAGAAACCGTTAATGTCAGCGTGGCTGACCATCCGATTGCGCTTGGGGTCACCTGCCGCAACCAAGATGCCAGTGGGGTATTGGTCTGTGAAATTAATGCAGCAGCAGATGAAAGCCAAGATTGGTTTAGTAAAATAGAAACCCAAAGTTTGATCAAGCAGTTGGCCAATGCGGTCGAAAACAGCTTAAAAGACGATCACAGCCTGCAAGTGTTGCAATGGAAGAAATAATGCGATTTAGGGCATCTACTTGTGCAGTGTAGATTTATATGAGGGATACTCAGTCTGTTCGGTTGCTAAAGCTCCATTTAATGCGTGTTGTTTTGGGCAGTGTGCTGGGGATGTCGCTGATCAGTTCGCAAACCCTCTGGGCCTGTATACCACATTCACCAGATGATGTTTTTATCGCGCGTTATCAATCAGTTGCTCCCTTAAAAACACCAGATCAATCCAGCAACTTTAGGCTGCAATTTGCTCATCCGCAGTTTGTCTTGCGTAGCGTTGACCTCAAGACCAGCATGGCTTTTTTGCAGACCAAATTGCGAAGTATATTTCAGTCTAGGCTGGAGCAATGGCACAGTGAGGTTGAGTTTCAGCAGCTAAAGCAAAATGAATGGGTGATCGGGTTAGCCTACGCAGCAGATGGTGATGCACCAGAAATTTATACGGTTAGCGCATTGGCTGTGCTTTCATGTACGGCAGATAAATTATCGATTGGACCATCCCTCAAGTCTTTTCTGGTATGGAACCGAGAGGTTGGGCGCTGTTCAAGCAGTAATGTGCTAAAGGTTGGATTACTAGACGGTTTTTTAAACCATGATCAGGCTTATTATTTGCAGCAGCTACAGCGACAATATCCAACTTGTGCTGCATTAGAGGCAGCATTTCCTAAAATGAAAAATCAGGATCTACAGCAACTCAATCTATTCGATTCAAATAGCAGCGCCAGTCAATCTGAAACACATCAGGCCCCATCTTTATGGCAGCGGTTCAGCAACTGGTTTGGACAGTGGTTTTAGTCTAGATTATGCTGCTATCCCCTTGAGATAACTAAGCATATATTGTGAAGGCTGATGGGTGTGATGGTAAAAGCATTCGTCTTGTCGTGTATGACTACCGTATAATCTATGTATTATAAGAAAGTGGTTGTAGGCAATGGGTAAGACATTTTTAGCTAAAATCTGCTGTATTGTGTTCTGTGTGAGTACTTTGACAGCATGTACGCTAAACAAGGCGATGCAAAGTTATGAAAAAGGTGACTATCTAAGCAGTATTCGCATCGTCACCAACAAGCTGAATGAAAAACAAGAATATCCAAGAAACTCACTGAAAAAGAGTTGGCTGGAAAGTGTGCATTTATCCTTGAATCGCATTGAAAATTTGCCCAATGTGAGTATCGATCAGAAAATTAAACGTCTTGAAACGATTTATCAAGCGCGTTATTTACTCGATGCTGGTTTTTATCGCAATGAGTTTACAGCTTTTAATCAACGTTATCCGATGCCAAGCTTAAAACTCGATATGGCGAAATTGTATTACCAAAAAGGCAATGCGATTCAACTGAATACCACTGAAAACTATAGACAAAAAGCAGAAGCCTATCAAACAGGTGCAAGTTATGCAGACTATTTAGACATCGCCAAACTTGCGACGCGTTATCAATTTGAATATGCCACGCGACTGGCTGGCGACTATTATCAAAGTGGCTTGTTACAAGTCCGAATAAAAAATTATCAAGCTGCGAGTGAAGACTTTGCCAAGGCCAGTGAAGCTTATGCGGCACATGGGAAATACAAAGACGCAGCGCAACAATTTAGTAAATATGACCAGCTTTGGCGTACAGAAAAAGCCAGTCAATTGTTTTTAGAAGCCAGTCAGAAAGAAAAGTCTGCACGTTACAAGGTTGATTTTCGAGAAATTGCCACGTTATATCAAGATGCCAATACCATTTATAGCCCCTATGGCCGTTATAAAAATTCAGCAGATTTAGCACGCACTGCAGCTCAAAAAGGCCTTGTACGTGTTGCCTATTTTATCGATCAGGAAAAGGGGGATGATCGCTGCGGTAAGTACAGCAGTGAGCGTTTATCTGAGCGATTTGAACAAGAAATCAAAACTGCTTTTAAAGCTGCTCCATTTACGCTTTTAGATCGTCGTTCAGATGCTGATATTGTGGTGTATTTTGATTACAGCAGTTATTACAGTGAAGGTCGGCCTGAAAAAAACAATCAAGTGCAAAGTGTGCTTGACCATCAGGGGCAAGTATTTAAATTTAACCAACAGACTGAGTTTCAAAAAAATAAATATGAAATTCGACTCATCATTGAAAGCAAAGGTGCTGTTGGTCTACGCAAGGTGATTTCACTTGAAGATGAAACTGAACAAAGTAAGGTCTTTTATTCTGGTGATGTACCGGCAGGTTATCGCAATAAAAGTACCGGGACGTTGAAGAAGCAAGATGAACTTTGCCAAGGTTTGACTGACGATTTAGAACGGCAGGTGAATCGTGTATTGGATGATATTGTCAATCGAGCGAAACGAATTTAATTGGCTGAGTAAGTGGAGTAGGTTTAAGTCAAAGGCTTAAAGAAAGTGTCTTGAGTTGGTTTTCAGGGTCGCGACTGCAGGCGTTGATACCGAGCCAACCAAAAGCCAACCCTTTATGCTGTACCAATAGTTGAGTTGCAGATCTTCATCAATGACAGACTAAACCAATAAAGTGCAAGGGATCTCTATGCGATGGTCTGATTATTTTGATGGTTTGAGATGCGAAGGCACATTCATTGACGTATTGGAGAATAAAATGAAAGCAGCTCGATTTTACGATAAGGGTGATATCCGCATTGAAGATATTCCCGAGCCCGTCGTTGAAGCTGGTACGGTTGGTATTCAAGTGGCTTGGTGTGGTATTTGCGGCACAGATCTACATGAATTTATAGACGGTCCTATTTTTATTCCTGCTTGTGGTCATCCACATCCGATCTCTGGTGAATCTGCGCCAATTACCATGGGACATGAGTTCTCTGGTGTGGTCTATGCCGTAGGTGAGGGCGTTGATGATATTCAAGTGGGTCAACATGTCGTGGTTGAACCGTATATTATTGCGGATGATGTACCGACAGGTCCGGGTGATCAATATCACTTATCTAAGAACATGAACTTTATTGGTCTTGGTGGACGTGGTGGTGGTCTTTCTGAAAAAATCGCAGTGAAACGCCGTTGGGTGCATCCTATCTCAAATAAAATTCCACTCGATCAAGCAGCTTTAATTGAACCTTTATCTGTGGGTCATCATGCCTTTGTACGGAGTGGTGCCAAAGCCGGTGATGTTGCTCTGGTTGGTGGTGCAGGTCCGATTGGACTGCTGTTGTCTGCGATATTAAAAGCCAAAGGTTTAACGGTGATCGTGACTGAACTCAGCGCCAAACGTAAAGACAAGGCACGTGAATCAGGGGTGGCAGATTACATTTTGGATCCAACGCAAGTCGATGTTGTGGCTGAAGTGATGAAAATTACGGGTGATCGTGGCGCAGATGTGGCCTTTGAATGTACCAGTGTCAATAAAGTACTTGAATCATTGGTTGATGCAACCAAGCCAACGGGTGTCATTGTAATTGTGTCGATTTGGAGTCATCCAGCAAGTATCAATGTGCATCAAGTGGTGATGAAAGAGCTTGATATTCGTGGCACGATTGCCTACGTCAATGATCATCAAGAAACCATCAAGTTGGTTGAAGCAGGCAAAATTAATTTGGAACCGTTTATCACCCAGCGCATTAAACTTGATGATTTGGTTGCTGAAGGCTTTGAAACCTTGATTCACAACAATGAGTCCGCTGTGAAAATTATTGTGAGTCCTTAGTTTTTTGAAAGTAGACGAACCACAACTTTGTGTTTAACGACGTTGTGGTTTTTTATTATGTCTATAATAAATATAAAAATATTCTCCTATTTTTAAATAGAAATTATTGTGAGTTTTTCGAGCTTATTAAAAATGATTAATAGCAAATTACTTTTAGGACGTTACGCATAAATAAAATGTATTAACGGCAATACGAAATACATTAAGTTTTGATTTCATTATCTTCATTTAAATATTTTTTGAAAAAAAATATTCTATTAATTTTTATTTAACGATGATTAAAATTAATATTTAAAGCCATGTAATTAATATGGTTTTAAATGTGGATTACAACACCTATTTTTCAAATTAATTTAGAATTTATCAGATAATAAAATATTCAAGATTAAATACAATTGTAAATTAGTGTAAGATAAATAGGTTGATTGTGTAAACCAAGTTTAGAGAAATAATGTGATTAGCCGCCGTTTAATTTTAATCACCCCTAGGCTAAGCCTATGTGTCATGATTTTTGCGCTACAAAATACCTATGTTTATGCATCTGATACTGTGAAATCTACAGCTGCTGATCATCCATACAATGCGAATGTTGCATTGAGCCCTATGAGTGCACCTGAAGTTGAAAAATCTGCGAGCATGGCACAATCGCTTAAACACAGGGTTATGGCGTTAATAGCACCGACCCCCGATTTTAATTATCAAAAAATACAATTCAGTGAACTTTCTAATTTTCAATATGACCGTTCAGCGATTGAAGATCTACCGCGCTTACAGGCTGTAGGCAACCCACAATCGATGATGGGGCAAAGTCAGCAGAATGACGCAGAAATACAAAACTTGAATTTTTTTGATGCAATTCGTATCACACTTTCACGCCATCCACTGATTAGCCGCAGTATTTCCAATCTTGCTTCACAGAATGCAAGTATTGATGTTGCTAAGGCAGCCTACTATCCACAACTTTCTGGTGGTATCGGTAGCGGTGATATGACGACTGGCGAGCGTGGTCGACAATTGCTAAATATTAATGCAACACAGATGGTTTATGACTTCGGAAAAGTAAAAAGTGGTGTGGATGAGCAAAAGGCCAAGTTGCTTGCTGCACAAAGCAATGTCTTGGTCAGCATTGACGATATCGCTTTTCAGGTTGCAAGTTCGATCGTCAATATTAAACGCTACCAAGAGATGTCTCGAATTGCACAAGAACAAATCACAGGTATTGCGCGGATTGCTGAAATCGCAAATTTACGTGCCAATGCTGGGATTAGTAGTCAGGCCGATCCAATTCAAGCTCAGTCTTATTTGGCAGCAGCACGTTCTAATCTCATTTCACAACAGACACAGCTGAGAATTTATCAAGAACGACTCCGAACTCTTTTGGGGCAAGAGGTTGCAAGCACAAATTGGCAGATTCCCTTGGTGTTAATTGAGAATGCTGACATTTATGCTGATCCTGCATTTCAAAAGATCCCTAGAATGATTGAAGCACAAGCTTATGTTGATGTGGCTCAGCTACAAAAAAAGCAGGTGGATTTAAGTCGTTATCCAACACTTAGTATTAAGGGATCGTTGAGTCAGGCCATCAATGGCGTTAATCCAAATAACAATCAAGACAATGGTTATTACAACTCAATCATGTTTGAAGCAACCAGTAATTTTTATCAGGGAGGTGCCAATGCCTCGCGAAGTAAAGCTGCAAGTTATGCAGAGCAAGCTGCTCGTTCTAGTGTCAATGCCGTGTATTTAGAAGTCCTCAATCAAATTCGTGCAACACGCGAAAACATTGAAAATAAGCGCTTACAAATGGAGGTGTTGGTGAGTCAACAGGCCATTTCTGTCCGCACCAAAGAGCTTTATCAAGAACAATATAAGTTAGGAACACGTTCGGTTGTGGACTTACTCAATGCAGAACAAGCGATTCACAGTGCCAATATGCAACTTGAAACCAATCGCTATGAAATCTTTGACAGTTTGGTTCAATTTATTGCAGTGACTGGAAAGACACGTGAGGCGTATCAACTAAATAATGTTTCAATTCAAGGGGTAGAGATTCAACCATGACACTAAGTATCAATGCACAAGCGTGGTTGCAAGCGGTCCTGATTATTGCAAAACATTATCGTATTTCGCCTTCTGAAGAGCGTTTACGCCTCGAACTCAATTGGAATAAAAACCAAACCGTTGATGATGTTCTGTCTTTAGTGACACGCCAGGTGGGTCTCAGTTTACGTAAGTCAGCATTTGGCATTGAGATGCTTAATCCATGGCGTTTACCGATATTAATTGGTTTTAAAAATGGTCAAGTTGGGGTTGCAGATAAAGCAGATCAAGAAGGCAATATTAGTGTTCAACTCAGTGGTGATCATGGTTTGGCACAGGTCTTTAGTATTGAAGATTTACTAGAGCATGTTGATGTTGCTTATATTTTAAGACCTGAAACCTCTGTACCAGATGTACGCATTGATGAATATATCAAACCTTATGAGCCAAATTGGTTTTGGCATATTGTGCTTGCAGATTGGAAGCGCTATATCGATATTTTATTTGCTTCGTTAATTGCCAATATTCTAGCTTTGGCAACCATTGTATTTTCAATGAATGTCTATGATCGGGTGGTACCGTCGCAGTCAATCCCAACCTTGTGGGTATTGTTTGGCGGTGTGGTGATTGCAGCAATATTTGAGTTTATTTTAAGAATTTCACGTGCTTATATTTCCGATATGATTGGGAAAAGAGCCGATTTACGTGTCTCAGATCAGGTCTTTGGTCATGCACTGCGGATCAAAAACAATGAACGCTCTAAATCAACAGGGACATTTATTTCACAAATTCGCGAATTGGAAGGTGTGCGTGAGATGGTCACCTCAACCACCATCAGTGCGATTGCAGATTTACCATTTTTTATTTTGTTCTTAGGCATTTTTTGGCTGATCGGTGGTGATTTATTCTGGATCATGTTGGTGATTGTCCCTGTGATGCTTATTCCAGGGATTTTAATGCAAAAGCCTTTGGCTCGATTGGCACAAGAGGGCATGCGTGAATCCTCAATTCGTAATGCAATTTTAGTTGAAGCAGTACAAGGGATTGAGGATATTAAGCTATTACGAGCAGAATCACGTTTCCAGAACCAGTGGAACCACATGAATGAGGTTTCAGCCAATATCAGCATGAAGCAAAGAATAATAGTCAACTTGATGTCGACGTGGACGCAAAAAGTTCAAGGGCTAACTTTTGCAATTGTGGTTTTAGTGGGAGTCTTTGCTGTCATTAAAGGCGATATGACCACTGGGGCATTGGTCGCATGTTCAATTTTATCGACACGAATGTTGGCTCCGATTTCTCAATTTGCTGGCGTGTTAGGTAAGTTACAACAGTCGAAAATGGCCAAGCAAAGTTTAGATGAATTGATGAAAAAACCTGTTGATCAACCAGAGCGCTCACAGCTGATTCAACGTGCAGTTTTACACGGTGATTATCTATTGGAAGGTGTTAGCTTTAAATATGCCGAGGATGACCCGAAACCCAGTCTCGCCATCGCTAAGCTTGAGATTAAAGCGGGTGAGAAAATTGCCATATTAGGGCGTAATGGTGCAGGTAAGTCAACCTTACTGCAATTGTTGTCGGGGATGCAAAATCCAGTACAAGGTAAGGTTTCTTTGGATGGCATTGATCTGACACTATTAGATCCCTCCGATGTACGACGAGATATGAGCTTATTAAACCAAAATGCACATTTGTTTTTTGGCAGCATCCGTGAAAACTTAATGATGGGTGCACCATTAGCAACCGATCAACAGTTGTTGAGTGCATTGGAAATTACAGGTGCATTAGCATTTGTACAAGAAAAGAAAGAAGGTCTCGAACATATTATTCTAGAGGGCGGTGTTGGATTTTCAGGTGGGCAGCGCCAAGCATTATTGTTGACACGGTTATTAATTTGTCAGCCGAATATTTTATTGCTTGATGAACCTACCGCTTCGATCGATGATATTTCTGAGAAACAATTGATTGATCATTTAAAACAGTGGCTCGGTAATCGAACCTTGGTGGTTGCGACACATCGTCGAGCAGTACTGGAATTGGTTGATCGAATTATTGTGGTGAATAATGGCAAAATTGTGATGGATGGACCACGTGATCAGATTCTAAATGGTTCGCAATCCAACCAAACTCAGGCCGAGTCAACTCAAAGCATACAGGTCCAGCAGAGTCAGGGAGTAGAGGCATGAGTTTAAACAATAAAAAAAATGCACGTAGGTTAAATCTTTCTCGTCAGGTGCCAGCATTGCCGAAAGCCAGTTTCTTGGTTTGGATTATTAGTATAGGCTTTTTGATACTCATCTTATGGGCATGGTTCTTTACACTAGAAGAAGTCTCAACGGGGACTGGCAAAGTGGTGCCATCTTCAAAAGATCAGGTTATTCAATCATTAGAAGGTGGTATTTTAACCAAATTAAATGTCAAAGAGGGTGATGTGGTACAGAAGGGTCAGGTTTTGGCTCAACTTGATCCGACTCGATTTGCGTCGAATGTTGGTGAATCACAGTCCTTGCTGATCTCGGCTCAAGCAACTGCTGCACGATTGCGTGCAGAGGTAAATGGAACAGCTTTGGTCTTTCCTGATGCAGTTAAAAAAGAGATGGAGTTGGTTCGAGAACAAACCCAGTTATATCAATCACGCCGTGACAATTTAAATGCGACGGTGGCCGGCTTAGAAAAAGCCCTGATGTTAGTTGAGCAAGAGCTACGGATGACGGAACCCTTGGTGGAGAAAGGTGCAGCCAGTGAGGTCGAGGTACTTCGTTTAAAACGACAAGCTAACGAAATGCGTAATCAAATCAGTGATGCAAAAAATCAATATTTGGTAAAAGCACGCGAGGAACTGTCTAAGGCCAGCACAGACATAGAACAGCAGCAGCAAGTGGTTAAAGGACGGTCAGATACTTTGGAGCGCACTATTTTTAAAGCACCTGCACGCGGTATTGTGAAAGAAATTGATGTGATGACTTTGGGTGGGGTTATTCCTCAAAATGGTAAGCTCATGACGATCGTGCCTTTAGAGGATCAATTATTAATTGAAGCACGAATTTCACCACGAGATATTGCTTTTATTCGACCAGGGCAATCTGCATTAGTTAAAATCACGGCTTATGATTATCCAATTTATGGTGGACTAAAAGGAAAGGTTACGGTTATTTCTCCGGATACAATTCGAGATGAAGTTAAACAGGATCAGTTTTATTATCGGGTTTATATTCGTACGGACTCAGATAAACTTTATAACAAGGCAGCTAAAGCCTTTGCGATCACTCCAGGCATGGTGGCAACTGTTGATATTCAAACTGGGTCGAAAACCGTACTTGAATACTTACTGAAACCATTTAATAAAGCCAATGAAGCTTTAAGAGAGCGATAGCATAGAATACATTGAGTTCTAATAATAAAAAATGGCTGCAGATGCAGCCATTTTTTATTGGAATAAGTCGTTTTCAGAACTGTTTACAAACACGTTTTTCCTCCTTGAAGGATAAATTAAAAGGCTAATAAAAGAGTTTTATTGGGATTTTGATTCATTTGAGATAGCAGGGCTTATTTATCTTTAATACCTTATTTAAGTTGCCGACTAAAAACTAAAATCATAGACGTAAATCAGAAAATCGATACGCTTTTGTTTGTGGTTTATCAGCTTATTTTTTTAAAAAAAGACGAGATCAGCTAAATAGAAATCAACTGGTTAAATATTGAACATTTGATCGATGGGAATTTTTTGCTTATTGTAAATATAGTGATAATTAAATCACATATAAAATTATACAAATGGAAGATAAAATCCTTTTTTTATTTAAAAATTATAAAGTCCGACTAAATTGGTTGGAATTAATGTGACATGATCGACACATGTAAATAAGGCGGATATCATGCATAACAAAAAATTAACTTTAAAAGTGTTACACTTAACTTGTGTTCCATTTTGTGTTTTATTTCTGTAAATATTTCTTTATTGCATCATTGATACCATAGAACCTTTTAAGTATTCGCTAATTGAAGTTGAGAAATATCAATTGATAAGTATTCGCTTAAATAAATGATTATTGTTACTTAATTAAGAAAAACAAATTGTTAATCAAAACTAAATAATGTTTTATTTTTGATTTTTAAATCTAAATTAAAATGGCTGCTTGGATGGATTTATATACTTATCGTATATTGGGGGTAATTGTGATTGTATTTGCGGTAATTTAATTTAGTTTGCTTTCTATTTGATTTTGTAGGACGAATTCTGGTTTATTTTTTCATCTAACTCGAATTGGTTTTTACGCATTTGCTTGTTTGTATCCTAATGTTGATAAGGTAATCTAAATAATCTATTTGTGTCAAATTACACGAAATTTACGCTGAGTCCCAGAGGACTCTTAAGGTGAAGTGGCATAAATAATTAAATCTAAATTGGTTTGATGGTGAGAAGTTGGAAGTAGATTAATAATATTGGTGTGGTTTATATTTAAACTGATGTGACATTTTATTTGTTTGTTTTTTTTGATAATTAAATACTTAAAATTATTATGACTTAATTGGTTAGATAATAATGTATTTGTTCTTTTTCGCAAATTTAACTTGTAATGATGACTATGCTTTAATGCAAATTAACATGGGATTTTATTTATAAGTTTTGAAATAAAAACTTTGAATAGTTTTATTATTTGTGTTCTTGGGGACGTGTATTTATGGCTGATATCCAAATAATTGCTAAAGAAAGTCATGCGACTTTAGCGAATGTTTCAGGAACTACAGTAAAGTTAATAGAACCATCTGTAGTTTTAATTAAATATTCAATTAAAGATGTTTCTGAAATAAAAATAGATGGTACACAGGTAATTATCCATTTAAAAAATGGTGAAGTTATTGTCATTGAGGATTTCTTTAGTTCAACTAAAGGAACTGACAATAGTTTGGTTTTTAGTGATGAGACTGGGAAGTTAATTTGGGTGCGTTTTACAGATAATGAAGGCTTATTTTTAAGCGAAATTCATTATCAACCAGTAGAAGAGATTGACGCGCTTTTATATCAAGATAATTATAATCCGTTGGCTTGGGCTGCTGTACCACTTACAGCAGGCGGTATTATCGCTTGGGCTGGTGAGTCTAGTTCGGCATTAAACGATGGACCTGAACCTTCAGAGGGCGATTCGGATTCAGACAGCGACTCAGATTCGGACAGCGATTCGGATTCAGACAGCGACTCAGACTCGGATAGCGACTCAGATTCAGACAGCGATTCAGATTCAGACAGCGACTCGGACTCTGATAGCGATTCAGATTCAGACAGCGACTCGGATTCAGACAGCGACTCAGATTCGGACAGTGATTCAGATTCAGACAGCGACTCTGACTCAGACTCTGATTCAGACAGCGATTCAGATTCGGACAGCGACTCAGATTCGGACAGCGACTCTGATTCGGACAGCGACTCAGACTCGGACAGCGACTCAGACTCGGACAGCGACTCTGATGATAATACTGCTCCAGATGCTCCGACTAATGTCGTCATTAGTGAAGATGGTTTAAGCATTACGGGTAAAGCAGAAGCTGGTTCAACCGTTGAAGTTAAAGACAAAGCTGGCAACGTCATTGGTACAGGTACTGCGGATGCGGACGGCAACTTTGAAGTTACGCTAGATCGTCCAGTCACCGATGGTGAAGTGGTTGATGTTACAGCTACCGATAAAGCTGGGAATACCTCTGAACCGACTGAAGCAACCGGTACTAAAGATACTGTTGCGCCAGATGCTCCAGAAGATGTTGTGATCGGTGAAGATGGTTCAAGTATTACTGGTCAAGCAGAAGCTGGTTCAGCTGTTGAAGTTAAAGACAAAGACGGCAATGTGATTGGTCGTGGTACAGCGGATGCGGAAGGCAACTTTGAAGTTACGCTAGTGAACCGTACCGGGTTTGTCGGAGGGTCAATATTCTGAGAGACTATTCCGATGAAAAAACCAAACTATACCCCCGAAATTAGAGAAAGAGCGGTTCAATTACTAATTGAATCTGAAAAAGATTATCCTTCTACTTGGGCAGCAATCACAGCTATTGCACCTAAGATTGGTTGTACTCCTGAAACATTGCGTGTTTGGTATTTAAAGCATATGGATCAACTAAATCCTGCCAAAGTACAACAGATATCTGACCAAGAAAAAATGAAGCAAATGGAACGTGAAATTAAAGAATTAAAACGTGCCAATGAAATTCTACGTAAAGCAGCCGCTTTTTTCGCCCAGGCGGAGCTCGACCGCCCACACAAATAATGGTGGATTTTATCCATAACAATAAAGATCGATATGGTGTTGAAGCGATTTGTAGAATTTTACCGATTGCAGCTTCGACCTATTATCGGGCTTTAGATCTCGTTGATAACCCAGAACATCGAGCGAAACGTGCTCAGCATGATTTACATCATGCAGAACAAATCAAACGTATTTGGAAAGAAAGTTCAGGTCGATATGGTGTACGTAAAGTCTGGCAAAAATTGAAACGTGAAGGCTATGTTATTGCACGTTGTACAGTTGCTCGATTGATGCAGAAGCTAGATATACAAGGTGTTTGGCGTGGTAAGAACAAACAAACTACCCGCAGCCGAGATGATCAAAAACGAGCAGATGATTTAGTGAAACGGAATTTTAGTGCTGATCGACCTGACCAATTATGGGTCAGTGACTTTACGTATATTCAAACCAATTCTGGCTGGGTCTACACTGCATTTATTATTGATGTGTTCTCGCGAGCAATTGTTGGATGGAAAGTATCTACACGGATGAATACAGATATGGTGCTCGATGCATTGGAGCAAGCATTGCACGATCGAGGCATGCCAAAGAATGTAATTCATCATTCCGATAGAGGTGTTCAATATCTTTCTATTCGCTATACCAATCGTTTAGAAGCAGCAAATTTACGAGCATCAGTCGGTACGACAGGTGATTCATACGATAATGCTTTGGCTGAAACGGTGAATGGCTTATACAAAACAGAGGTGATTGAATATTTAAAAGCAGATTGGCAAGGTTTAGCGGATGTACAACTTGCGACATTAAATTGGGTAGATTGGTTCAACAAAAAGCGTGTACACAGTGCACTGGGTTATGTATCGCCTTTTGAGTTTGAAGCAATGTACTATGATAAGATTAATCCGTTAGGTCAGGTGGCCTAACTTAAATAAAAAAGTCTCCGACAAACCCGGTACGGTTCAGTCAGGTGGCCTAACTTAAATAAAAAAGTCTCCGACAAACCCGGTACGGTTCAGATTCGGACAGCGACTCGGATTCAGACAGCGACTCAGACTCGGACAGCGACTCAGATTCGGACAGCGACTCAGATTCAGACAGCGACTCAGATTCAGACAGCGACTCAGATTCGGATAGCGATTCAGATTCGGATAGCGACTCAGATTCAGACAGCGACTCAGACTCGGACAGCGACTCAGACTCGGATAGCGACTCAGACTCGGACAGCGACTCAGACTCGGACAGCGACTCAGATTCGGACAGCGATTCAGATTCAGATTCGGACAGCGACTCAGATTCGGATAGTGACTCAGATTCGGATAGTGACTCAGACTCGGACAGCGACTCAGACTCGGACAGCGACTCAGATTCAGACAGCGACTCAGACTCGGATAGCGACTCAGACTCGGACAGCGACTCAGACTCGGACAGCGATTCAGATTCGGACAGTGAACCGTACCGGGTTTGTCGGAGACTTTTTTATTTAAGTTAGGCCACCTGACCTAACGGATTAATCTTATCATAGTACATTGCTTCAAACTCAAAAGGCGATACATAACCCAGTGCACTGTGTACACGCTTTTTGTTGAACCAATCTACCCAATTTAATGTCGCAAGTTGTACATCCGCTAAACCTTGCCAATCTGCTTTTAAATATTCAATCACCTCTGTTTTGTATAAGCCATTCACCGTTTCAGCCAAAGCATTATCGTATGAATCACCTGTCGTACCGACTGATGCTCGTAAATTTGCTGCTTCTAAACGATTGGTATAGCGAATAGAAAGATATTGAACACCTCTATCGGAATGATGAATTACATTCTTTGGCATGCCTCGATCGTGCAATGCTTGCTCCAATGCATCGAGCACCATATCTGTATTCATCCGTGTAGATACTTTCCATCCAACAATTGCTCGCGAGAACACATCAATAATAAATGCAGTGTAGACCCAGCCAGAATTGGTTTGAATATACGTAAAGTCACTGACCCATAATTGGTCAGGTCGATCAGCACTAAAATTCCGTTTCACTAAATCATCTGCTCGTTTTTGATCATCTCGGCTGCGGGTAGTTTGTTTGTTCTTACCACGCCAAACACCTTGTATATCTAGCTTCTGCATCAATCGAGCAACTGTACAACGTGCAATAACATAGCCTTCACGTTTCAATTTTTGCCAGACTTTACGTACACCATATCGACCTGAACTTTCTTTCCAAATACGTTTGATTTGTTCTGCATGATGTAAATCATGCTGAGCACGTTTCGCTCGATGTTCTGGGTTATCAACGAGATCTAAAGCCCGATAATAGGTCGAAGCTGCAATCGGTAAAATTCTACAAATCGCTTCAACACCATATCGATCTTTATTGTTATGGATAAAATCCACCATTATTTGTGTGGGCGGTCGAGCTCCGCCTGGGCGAAAAAAGCGGCTGCTTTACGTAGAATTTCATTGGCACGTTTTAATTCTTTAATTTCACGTTCCATTTGCTTCATTTTTTCTTGGTCAGATATCTGTTGTACTTTGGCAGGATTTAGTTGATCCATATGCTTTAAATACCAAACACGCAATGTTTCAGGAGTACAACCAATCTTAGGTGCAATAGCTGTGATTGCTGCCCAAGTAGAAGGATAATCTTTTTCAGATTCAATTAGTAATTGAACCGCTCTTTCTCTAATTTCGGGGGTATAGTTTGGTTTTTTCATCGGAATAGTCTCTCAGAATATTGACCCTCCGACAAACCCGGTACGGTTCAGCGATTCGGATTCGGACAGCGACTCAGACTCGGACAGCGATTCAGACTCAGACAGCGATTCGGATTCGGATAGCGATTCAGACTCAGACAGTGATTCAGATTCGGATAGCGATTCAGATTCGGACAGCGATTCAGATTCAGACAGCGATTCAGATTCAGACAGCGATTCAGATTCAGACAGCGATTCAGATTCGGACAGCGATTCAGATTCGGACAGTGATTCAGATTCAGACAGCGATTCGGATTCAGACAGCGATTCGGATTCAGATAGCGACTCGGACTCGGACAGTGATTCGGATTCGGATAGCGACTCAGATTCAGACAGCGACTCAGATTCGGACAGCGATTCGGATTCAGATAGCGACTCGGATTCAGACAGCGACTCAGACTCGGATTCAGATAGCGACTCGGATTCGGACAGCGATTCAGATTCGGACAGCGACTCGGATTCGGACAGCGACTCAGATTCGGACAGCGACTCAGACTCGGACAGCGACTCGGATTCAGACAGCGACTCAGATGTAGATAGCGACTCGGATACAGATGCGCTTGAAGAGGCACCAACTGTAGAAGACAAGGTTGGTAGTGTTACAGGCCAAATTGGCAAGAATGATGTGACAGATGATGTTAAGCCAACGATTTCGGGTGTTGGTGCAATTGCTGGTGCAACCATTACTGTTTATAACAATGGTGCGATCATTGGTACTGCAACCGCTGCAGCCAATGGTACCTGGTCACTACAACCAGAAAATGCTTTAACAGAAGGTCTTCATTCAATCACAGCAACGCAAACGGTTGATGGTAATGAGAGTGCTCAATCACCAGCACTTGAGTTTGAAGTAGACATCACACCACCTGTAATTACTTTTGCAGAAGTGAGTGAAGATAATGCTTTACTTACAATTGAAACGGAACCTAACGTTACTGTGATCGTAAAAGATGCAGATGGTAATGTGCTGAAAGAAGGTCAAGCAGATGCGAATGGTGTTTTTGAATACAAACCCAATACGCCATTTGTAAAAGGTGAGATTTTAAATATCACTGCAAAAGATAAGGCAGGCAATCAATCAGACCTACAAACACGTGTTGGGGTTAAAGAGATTATTGCTGCGGTCGATAATAATATCGATGTTAAACTGGATGCAACACCAGAGAAGATTATCAATAGCAAACCAAGTGATTTGGATAACGGTGGTTTGACGGTTGCAAATGTTGGCTTAGGTCCTGTTCTTGGACTGGATGTACTGGCTGATGTGATTAAAAACTCAGTTCAACTTGACGTGGGTGAAAATCAAGTTCGAGAAGTTACTCTTCATGGCAGCGCATTCGGTGTTCAAGTCGTTGGAACAATGGATTTATATGTATATAAACTCAATGAGACAACCAATGAATGGGAACAACATGCAGTTAAACAAAACTGGGTAGTCTCTTATTTACTCGGTGGTAAGTCTGAAGACACTTCATTTACGCTAGGCGAAGGTAAATGGATGTTTGTCATGGCTTCTGGTGAGGGCGTTCAAGTCTTAACTGGCTATAAACTATATTTCACTAAAGATGTAGTTTTAGATTACAACAATGCTGAATCGGTTAAAGGTGAAGCACACGGTAATATGCTAACGGATGAAGATCCGAAGTTTGGGCAAGATGAATTACCAGCAGGAACAACATTAACTTCGGTGAATGGTCAGACGCTCAATCAAGATGAACCGTACCGGGTTTGTCGGAGACTTTTTTATTTAAGTTAGGCCACCTGACCTAACGGATTAATCTTATCATAGTACATTGCTTCAAACTCAAAAGGCGATACATAACCCAGTGCACTGTGTACACGCTTTTTGTTGAACCAATCTACCCAATTTAATGTCGCAAGTTGTACATCCGCTAAACCTTGCCAATCTGCTTTTAAATATTCAATCACCTCTGTTTTGTATAAGCCATTCACCGTTTCAGCCAAAGCATTATCGTATGAATCACCTGTCGTACCGACTGATGCTCGTAAATTTGCTGCTTCTAAACGATTGGTATAGCGAATAGAAAGATATTGAACACCTCTATCGGAATGATGAATTACATTCTTTGGCATGCCTCGATCGTGCAATGCTTGCTCCAATGCATCGAGCACCATATCTGTATTCATCCGTGTAGATACTTTCCATCCAACAATTGCTCGCGAGAACACATCAATAATAAATGCAGTGTAGACCCAGCCAGAATTGGTTTGAATATACGTAAAGTCACTGACCCATAATTGGTCAGGTCGATCAGCACTAAAATTCCGTTTCACTAAATCATCTGCTCGTTTTTGATCATCTCGGCTGCGGGTAGTTTGTTTGTTCTTACCACGCCAAACACCTTGTATATCTAGCTTCTGCATCAATCGAGCAACTGTACAACGTGCAATAACATAGCCTTCACGTTTCAATTTTTGCCAGACTTTACGTACACCATATCGACCTGAACTTTCTTTCCAAATACGTTTGATTTGTTCTGCATGATGTAAATCATGCTGAGCACGTTTCGCTCGATGTTCTGGGTTATCAACGAGATCTAAAGCCCGATAATAGGTCGAAGCTGCAATCGGTAAAATTCTACAAATCGCTTCAACACCATATCGATCTTTATTGTTATGGATAAAATCCACCATTATTTGTGTGGGCGGTCGAGCTCCGCCTGGGCGAAAAAAGCGGCTGCTTTACGTAGAATTTCATTGGCACGTTTTAATTCTTTAATTTCACGTTCCATTTGCTTCATTTTTTCTTGGTCAGATATCTGTTGTACTTTGGCAGGATTTAGTTGATCCATATGCTTTAAATACCAAACACGCAATGTTTCAGGAGTACAACCAATCTTAGGTGCAATAGCTGTGATTGCTGCCCAAGTAGAAGGATAATCTTTTTCAGATTCAATTAGTAATTGAACCGCTCTTTCTCTAATTTCGGGGGTATAGTTTGGTTTTTTCATCGGAATAGTCTCTCAGAATATTGACCCTCCGACAAACCCGGTACGGTTCAAGATGGCAAAACCATTATCCAAGGTAAATTTGGTATATTGACGGTTGAGGCAGATGGTACGTATACCTATACCGTAAATGACAACTTCCGTGGTTATGGTGAGAAAGATGTGTTTAATTACCTGGTGACTTCACCATCAGGTAATACTTCAGAAGCTGAATTGACCTTTGATTTAAACCTTACGCCAAAAGATCAACGCATTGAAATTGATAATGTTGTGATCATAGATACAGCACCAAGTGTAACTTTAGATACGGACAAGTCTGAAATTAAGGCGGCGACTGGATTTAAGTTGATCGATTTAGGTTTGCTTGGGCCAATTCTGAATGCTGAGATATTATCTAATGCTGGCGCTATGCAGTTCACTGTTGGGAAAAATGAGGTCCGTGAACTCACTTTCCATGGTAGTGCAGGTGGTGTATCAATTGGTAAAACTTTTGATATGGTCATTTATAAACTGGATCCAAGTACAGGTAACTATGTCCAGGTACATCTTGAAAAAGATTGGTTTAACATTATCTTGCTTGGCGGAAAGTCAGATCCTTTAACCTTGTTATTTGGTGAAGGGGAATACCGTGCAATCTTAAATAGTAAAGGGCTACTCGGTGTTGCTGAAGGTTCTGGTCTATACGTAGATCACGATAAGATCTATGACTATGGAAAACCAACAGAATATGCAGGTTCAGTCAGCGGTGATGCGACACCAGATGAGACAACGATTTTACTTAAAGTCAAAGCCAACGGCGTTGAAGTTGATGTGAAGCCAGATAGTGCTGCTGAAATTACAGGTAAGTATGGCGTATTAACCATAAATACTGATGGCAGTTATACCTATACGGTGACAAAACCTGTAAATGCTCCAGCGGATTGGAAACCTGCCTACGGTCAAGTCGATAGTTTCCAATTGGTTACGCAAGGTGCTAATGGTAAGACGGTTATTGAAAACTTAAATATCAAAATTGGTACGCATACTGCTCAAGATGATTTTAATACAGTAACTGTTGCAGAGCATAATGTTGAGTCTAAAGTTGAATTCCATGATTCATCTACACTTTTGAATGGCATTGGAAAAACCTATTCAAAAGAATTTGATATCAAAACCAATGAAATGGGTAAAGGCTTTACCATTAAAGTTGCAGGAACTTCTGAAAGCTTCTTGGGTCTGAATAAGAAAGACATGACAGTCAGTTATGTATTGAAGAATACAACAACGGGACAACAATGGACTTTCACTACACCGAAGGGCAAAGATGCGGTACTTGATATTGGGGGGGGGAATTTACCTGCTGGTCATTACGCCTTAACAGTGATTACCCAAGATGGAACAATTGATAGCATCGATTTTGTGGCTGATATTGTTCATCTAGACAGCTATACCGAAAAACTGACGCCAATTGCTGGTAAATTATTTGAAAATGACCTTGGTATAGATTCAATTAATAGCCTGAAAATTGGTAATAAAGAATTGTCAGTCAGTGATCCGAATAAAGGTGTGAAGTCATTCGATATTAAGGGTGAGTTCGGAACATTAACGGTATTTAAAGATGGCAACTACAGCTATAAACCAACAGGTGGAATATACGGTATAGATCATTTCACTTATGAAACAACATCTAATGTTGGTACTAAAGAAACTGCCGTACTTGAAATTAATGTTGGTAAGAATATTAGCGCATCTGAATTTAGTGATAGCGTGAAGAGTTCTGCTGCAAACGACACCTTTAAAATGGGTGCCGGTGCAGATACTGTGATTTATGACATATTGAATAAATCTGATGCGAACAGCGGTGGTAATGGCGGTAATGGTTTAGATACTTGGACTGATTTTAACGCTACCGAAGGTGATAAAATCGATATTAGTAAATTGCTTGATGGAAATCAAAATGCAAATAATATTGGTGATTATGTCAGTTATGAAGATGGTGTATTGAAAATCGATCGTAATGGCAAGGCTGATAGTATTGGCCAACCAGAAGGAAGTTCAGGTCAGTCTAATTATGTTGATTTAATTAACATTAATACTTCTAGTTCACTTGAGGACTTGCTGAAAAATAATATTATTTGGCATTAATATTCTGTTATTCGGTTAGTTAAATAAAAAAGGATCCTTGGGTCCTTTTTTATTGTTATTAATAAGAAAGATATAATATATGGGATTTAATTTTCCTATATTATTTGTGAGAGCTATTGTTAATTTTTTATTATTAATGTGGTATATTGCTATTAAGTTTTTGCTAAAAAATCTATAGTCGGTAATGGTGATTTATTAATCTTGATTAATAGGGTGGATTCATTTTTAGGTGAATTAACATTAAAAGATAATGTTTTAAATGAGAGTTTTTCTGTTTTATTTTCATATGGAAGTCAAGTTGCCGATCAATCTTAGATAGTTGTTTTCTGCTGAGTATAATTTAAGTATTAGACTTGGCTAGACTAATTTGTTTTTATGAATTTGTGGAATAAATAGGATTTTTATTTGTATGCTGAGTTATTTTTTAAATTCTCCTTTTGGTTATAAACTAACGGGGATTGAACATGCATCTTTGAAGCGGTATAAACTATTTAAAGAGATGGGCTTAGCTTGCAATATAGTGACAATGAATTACTCTACTGAACTGCAACCTATTTGTAATTTACATAATATCGAATACACTGATTTTATAAATTTATACAAGAGTTATCAGGGTTTTGATCGAGATTTAATCTATACGTTGCAAGACTTTCTACAAACTTTGCATCAGCCTGAAGTTAAGCCTGTACTTAATATCGAAACTGATCATAAAGTTTTTGTCGGAGGTGTTTATGTTATGTATATTCGATGCTTTAAAGGCACAGATCGAGTTTCATATATCAATTATTTTAATCCTGAAAGGCAGAAAGTTAGACGCGAACTTTATGATTATTTAGGATATAAGAGTTGTGAAGTCATCTTGTTTAATAATAAGGTATTACAGCAAAATCACTATGATGCAAATCAGCAAATATACTTAATAGTGAATCATCATGAAGATAAGAAGTCTTATACTTTGCAGCATAAAAATAAAAAACTATTTTTTGCAAATGAAACTGCTTTACAACAGCATTGGTTAGAGACGCTTATTCAGGGGAATACATATTTTTTTATTGATAAAAATAGAATTTATAATTCTATTTTGGCAGAAATTAAAAATGATGATTTAAAAAAAATAGCCATTATTCATAGCACGCATACTAGTAATCCTAATATGAGTGGTAACAAGAAGGTTAATTCAAATTATAAATATCTACTAGATAATCAACAACATTTTTCTGCTTGCGTAGTTGGTACACAGGCGCAGTATTTAGATTTAATTGCTGATTTTAATATGAGTATTCCAGTTTATGTTATCCCACCAAGTTATATAAGTGAATACAGAAAGAACACTCAACTTGAGTCAGAAACTTTTAGAATTTTATCTATTGGACGTATTGCAACTGAAAAGCGCCATGAGGATATGGTTATGGCGATGAAAACTGTCGTACAAACGATTCAAAATGCGCGTTTAGAGTTTTTTGGTTCAGGGGATATTAAACAAATAGATCGTATTAAGGCTCTAATTAATGAACATGGATTACAAGAATATATATTTTTAAAAGACTATGTTCATGATATTAAATCAGAATTATTTAATGCTCAGCTTAGTCTTGTTACTAGTAAGGTTGAAAGTTTTTGTATTGCAATTTTAGATAGTTTAGAACAGGGAACACCTGTTATTTCCTATGATATTAAATATGGACCATCTTCAATTATACAAGATGGTGTCAATGGGAAACTTGTGGCTCATGGTGATGTGGAAAGCCTCTCTAGTAGCATTATTGACTACTATCGCAATAATATGTTTAATTACAGCGATAATACTCAATTGGTTTTAGATGAATATTCTAGTCAAAAGGTGAGTAGTAAATGGAAAGATTTATTAAATGATTTAAATCGAACTGATATTAATCATATTTAATAAGGGGGATATAATCTCGTAGTCTAATTAACTTTCGCAATTTATTTTTTATTAAAGAGTGTAATAGATTTCTTTTATTAATTATTTTAGTTTCTATTTTAGTAGAAAGAAGTGGTTATATAATTTTATGAAAGCAGTCTAATCTTTAATAAATAACGAACAAGATCTTTATTTATTACAAGGATTACTAAGCATTCAATGACCTATTCAGTACACTTTAGAAAAAAAGTATTAGCTAAGCTTGAATCAGGGATGAGTATTCGAGCACTTGCTGATAAATATGATTTGAGTCCCACGACCATACAAAAGTGGAAAACCAAGCTCGAACCCAAGCCTGATTGTGTGCGTAAGCCCTTGAAGATTGAGGATCAGGCCTTGAGCGATGACTTATTAAACTATCCCGATGCGACGTTTACTGAACGGGCGAGCCGGTTTAATTGTTCGGCAGTTGCGATTAGTAAGGCGATTAAACGCTTGGCTGCAAAAAACCGTAGCACTGAGTAAATGTCGATCTATTCTCTCTATCAGCTGTAATCTCCCTACAGCACATTCCTTAGCTCGCGTGCCGTGTCTTGCAACAGCGGAAGGATTTTTGTGAGTAAATAGTCATCCGTGGTTTTCGTGGTGGATGAAATAATATTCAGAGCAGCAACCACTTTGGATTGCTGCGCATAAATAGGAACAGCCAAGGCGTGTATGCCCAGCTCATGTTCTTCTTGTGATAGACAAAAATCTTGCTGGGCAACCTGTTGAAGGACTTGATAAAAATCGGCCTCGTCCTGAATGGTATAGGGCGTTAAACGTTTTAGACCATGTCGATCAAACCAGACTTTCTGCTCATCATGCGTTAAGGCGGCCAATAATACTTTACCCGTCGAGGTGGCGTGTGCAGGTAAGCGATTACCCAAATGCATGCCATAAGGGCTTATGCGTAAGTTATCTTGCTGGGCTAAGTAACTCCGTGCAATCGGCACCACTTCATTTTCATCCAGTACCGCAATTGAAAAGGTGAATGATGTTTGTGCACTGAGTAGGTTTAACATCGGTTGCGCGACTTTGGGTAGCGATGCCGAACTCAGATAAGAGCTGGAAAAACGCAGTACTTTGTGGGTTAACCAAAAATAGTGTTCGTCTCCATCCAAATAGCCTAAGAACTTTAAGGTACGCAAATAGCGTCTGGCGGCAGTGCGACTGATTCCTGTGCGGGCTGAAACTTGCGAGGCATTGAGTTTCTGCCGTTCCATGCCAAATGCTTCAAGCAGCGCCAAGCCTTTGGCTAGCCCCGCAATATAGTCATCATTAGAGATACTTTCTCCAGAAGATGAATTGTGAATTTGTTGGTATCGCATCGCGTTCCCTGCTTTTTAAAATATCAACTTATGAACTATTGTCCGCTATACGGTGGAGGTCTCCGTATAGCGGTGAATTTGTCATGCTCACTATAGCCTAAAGCAACTTTAAAAATTAACTTTAATGAATGAAGCAAGGAGCATTCATCATGGAAGTTTTAACCACAAAAGTTGCAATTATCGGTTCAGGTCCTGCGGGTTTATTGTTGGGGCAATTGCTTTATAAAGCAGGGATTGAGCATATTATCATCGAGCAACGTAGTGCGGATTATGTTTCAGCGCGGATTCGTGCTGGTATTTTAGAGCAAGTGTCTGTGGATTTACTGACACAAGCAGGGGTGGATCAGCATCTAAATCAACAAGGTCTACCACATTCAGGCATTGAAATCCTGACTCAAGGCATCAAGCATCGGATTGATTTAACCGCATTGACTCAGGGCAAACAGGTTGTGGTCTATGGCCAAACGGAATTAACCAAAGATTTGATGCAGGCACGTACACAGGCAGAACTCAGCTCATTCTACGAAGCACAAGATGTACAGGTACATGGTTTTTATGACATGCCTTTTGTGACCTTTGAGCATCATGGAATACAATATCGGGTGAACTGTGATTTTATTGCTGGCTGTGATGGTTATCATGGGGTTTGCCGTGCCAGTGTGCCGAAAGAAAACATAAAGACCTTTGAAAAAGTCTATCCCTTCGGTTGGCTCGGTATTTTGGCAGATGTACCCCCAGTGGCTGAAGAGTTGATCTATGTACAGTCAGATCGTGGTTTTGCACTGTGTAGCATGCGCTCTAAAACACGTAGTCGTTATTATTTACAAGTGCCGCTCACAGATAAAGTGGAAGATTGGTCTGATCAACGCTTTTGGGATGAGTTAAGTAAACGTCTTGATGATGAAAGTCGTCAACATCTAGTGACAGGCCCTTCCATTGAAAAAAGCATCGCACCGTTGCGTAGTTTTGTGACTGAGCCGATGCGCTTTGGAAAAATGTTTCTTGCCGGAGATGCAGCACATATTGTCCCACCGACAGGCGCAAAAGGTTTGAATCTTGCAGCATCCGACATTGCCTATCTCTCTAGCGCCCTCATTGAGTTTTATACCGAAGCTTCAGCGCAAGGGATTGAGCAATACTCTGAAAAATGTTTGCAGCGGGTTTGGAAAGCTGAGCGTTTCTCTTGGTGGATGACACACCTTTTACACCGATTTGAAAATGAAAGTGAATTTGATTTAAAAATCAAGCAAGCAGAGTTGGCCTATGTGCTAGGTTCCGTCGCTGGGCAAACCACCTTGGCTGAAAACTATGTGGGTTTGGCTTATGAAGGCAAAGCCATGCTGTAATCCCAAAGCTCAAACACCAGCGGCTTCAAACTCAGGCCACTGCACGGTCAAGCCACGTTGCGTGACAGTGGGGATTGCTCGTGCAAGGTGTTGTTGTACTAACAATAGGATCGGCCATAATAGACCTCTGGCATTCATCTTGATGTTATAAGGTGATATGCAAACTTAATCATAATCCGTAATTTGAGGCACGCCCCATGAAAGCAATACAATTGAAAAAACCCGCAGGCTTTGACAGTTTACACTGTGTTGAATTGCCGCAGCTTGGTGAGCCGCAAGCTGGCGAGATTCAGGTCAAGATTTGCGCCAATTCTTTAAATTTTCATGATTTGGTTGTGGTTCGAGGTGATTTCCCGACTGCAGAAGGTCGTATTCCGATGTCAGATGGTGCTGGTGTGGTTACGGCGGTTGGTGCTGGCGTGACTGAATTTGCCGTGGGTGATCACGTGGTGTCTTGTTTTTTCCCAACGTGGCAGGATGGGCCAGCAAATTTATCGGATTTTGCAACAGTGCCAGGGGATGGGGTTGATGGTTATGCGATTGAACAAGTCAATGCGCCAAGCACTTCATTTACGCATGCACCAAGTCAGTATAGCCATGCACAGGCAGCAACTTTGACTACAGCAGCATTGACGGCATGGCGTGCTTTGGTGGTCGATGGCAAACTGAAAGCTGGAGATACTGTTTTAGTCTTGGGGACCGGTGGTGTTTCAATTTTTGCATTACAAATGGCCAAGTCCCTAGGTGCTAAGGTGATTGCAACGACTTCATCTGAAGCGAAAAAACAAAAATTACTGGCACTTGGTGCTGATCAGGTAATTAATTACCGTGATGAAAAAAACTGGGGTGATGTAGTGCTTGAACTCACTGCTGGTCGTGGCGCTGATATTGTGGTTGAAGTCGGTGGTCCTGCAACATTGGCACAATCGATTCGTGCCTGTCGAGTCGGTGGACATATTGCATTGATTGGTATTTTAACCGGTTATTCCGGTGAAATTCCGACAGTTGAATTAATGGCCAAGCAAATTAGCCTAAAAGGGATTATCGTCGGTAGCCGCGAGCAGCAACAAGAGATGGTGAAGGCATTAAATCGCTTTGATTGGGTGCCAGTGATTGACCGTACATTCTCGGTAGATCAAATGGCAGAAGCCTTCAAATACCAAGAATCTGGTCAGCATTTTGGCAAAATTTGCATTCAGCACTAAGCCAGATCAAGCAATCAAGCGCGAACATAGACAAACGCTTGATTCAATAAAAATCTAACTCTATCTTGAACCCCATAAGTGATGTCCAACTTATGGGGTTCAGTACCTGTACAGCGTTTTTTAAAAGACGTGCCTAGAGATGACTGGCAAATGCATCCGAACAATGTTGTGGTATTTCGCAGGGCAGAGTTGAGTGAAAAAGAGCAGAAAAGTTACCCACACAAATTGTGGATAGTTTTTGGGCTGAAAGCCTTATTCGTTGTATGGGATTGTGCTTTTTGCTCAATTAATGATCGAAATTTGACCCCATTATTTTCGCCCAGATTTTAAAAAGTCGACCTGTTATAGATCGACTTTAAATCTTAGTAATTGATAGCAAGTTATTAATATTTAAAATAATTAATTAAGTGCTATCTGACTAGATCGCTTTAAATGCTTCTAATGCACGAATCCGAGTTTGTTTTAGATCGGCAATCGGTTGCGGATAATTTAAATGCAAATTTTTATCTTTTGCATAGGGTTCATGAATCTGTTTTGCATCTAAATGGGCCAATTCGGGAACCCACTGACGGATATAATCACCGCTTGCATCAAAACGTTGTGATTGCGACACTGGATTAAAAATACGGAAGTAGGGAACAGAATCTGTACCAGTCGATGCACACCATTGCCAACCGCCATTATTGGCAGACAGGTCACCATCGATTAAATGCTGCATAAACCATTGCTCACCGAGACGCCAATCAATCAATAGATTTTTGCAAAGGAACATCGCTGTGATCATCCGCACCCGATTATGCATCCAACCTGTGGCTAAAAGCTGACGCATTCCGGCATCGACAATTGGAATTCCAGTTTGGCCCTGTTGCCATGCGTGTAGGTCTTGCGCGGCATCACGCCATTGGATGTTGTTGGTATTGATTTTAAAGGGCTGGTGTTTAGAGACTTGTGGGAAATCAAACAATATATGTTGATAAAACTCACGCCAGATGAGCTCATCTAGCCAAGTTTGTTGCCCCAGATTGTCGATATGAAAATGACCCTGTTGCAAGCGGAAGAGTCCCTGAATCGTCTGGCGAATCGACAGGATTCCGATATTTAAATAGGCCGCCAATCGACTGGTCGAATCTAAATTTGGAAAATCTCTTTCTTGCTGATAATACTCAACTTTATCATTTAGAAATTGATCGAGTAGCGTAACTGCATAGGTTTCACTGATTGGCCAAAGCACACGTTGTTCATCGGTGACGTGGGCGGGGACAAAATCCTCAAGCTGACAGTGCGATGTTGTAAACAGGGGATGCGCTGAAAGTGGGGTTTGCGCCTCAATCGCGGGATAACACTGTGGCAGACTGATTATCAGCTGTTCATAGCAATTTTTTTTAAATGCACTAAAGACTTTATAAGGTTGCTGAGTTTTATTGCGAATACTTCCGACTGGAAATAGGGTTCGGTCATGATAGAGCTCAAGCGGAATATTGGTATTTTCCAACAACTGCTGCGTAGCCGCATCGCGTTTTAACTCATTTAGCCCAAGTTCAATATTGGCATGCAGGGTCTTGATATTCAGTTGCTGTGCCAGTTGTAGCAAGGCTTGTGGAATTTCGTTCCACAGTGGAATATGTTGAATAATCAGCGGGATATTTAGATTATCCAATTGTATTTTTAGCGATTGCAGTTGTCTGAGATAAAAATCGACTTTAATTGGAGCATCATCATGCAATGCCCATTGTTCGGGAGAAATAGCCACAAATGCAATGCAAGGACCAGCCTGAGTTGCATGCCATAGCGCGGTGTTGTCTTGAACACGTAAATCTTGTCGAAACCAAATCAGTTGCATAAAAGGTGTCACGTCCGCAGTTTGTAAAGTGATGATTGAATGAGTATTGGAATCTTAAATAAAGGATGAATGCGAAACAATGAGCGCCAACCAATCAAATCGGAAAATTTGAGTTTGAGCGAGTACAGTTAAGTTCTACACCGCTACTTTTTTGTTTGGGCGCCTTTAGCTCAAAGAAAAAATCAATCAAGTGTAAGTGATTGTAGGTTCTGGTCGAAAATAATACAAGTTAAGTGTTTTTTGTCGTATTTAAAATCAGCGCAAAATGCCATCTGATCAAATTGAGATACGTAAAAGTTTTTTGCTATCAAAAGTTTGTTGATTTCTTGTTCAAATAACCTTATCTGTTTCTGATCAATTTCCGCTAAACACCCCATCGCCCAAGCGTTTCAAACTAAGCTGCTGTTTGATAGAAAGAAATAAATCGAATTAATAATAAGAATCATTATCAAATTGAGTGATAGTAATATACAATTCTTAACAATTCAGCTGAGCTGTTCTGCTTTCTCAATCGTCTTAGTTATTAAGTAAAGCAGTTGTTATGAACGGTCCTCTTGGTTAGTGAATGCAGTTAATGAAATTTAAAGCGTTAAAGATGAGTGAAATACAGCGCTATCGCTGGATGGTGTTGAGTCGGATTGTACTGGCGGTGGTTATCGGTTTTGCGATTGCATCTTTATCCGTTGCGGTGATTGCATTGATTTATCCAGATCGTCGAGCTGTGGCGACTTATACCGGCATGATCGCAAGTTTTGTGGTTTGGCTGATCTACATTATTTATGTCTTCAGTGTGAAAAGCTTAGCTAAAGCGTGGATTTCATCAGGCATTCTCCTGTTGCTGCTCAGTGCTTGTGTTTGGGGCGCTAGACAGGTGGGGGCGCTATGAAAGAGGGATTTCGTCAATGTATGGCGTGGTTGCACACATGGACTGGGCTGGTGGTGGGCTGGATTCTATTTTTTGTATTTTTAACCGGGACTGCTGGTTATGTACAAATTGAACTCAGTCGCTGGATGCAGCCTGAACGTCCATTGCAACAACAGGTTTTTCCAAACAGCACTGAACAATTCAGCAAAGCCTATGCCTTTTTAAAAAATGATCCCGAGGCGGCGAAGGCTGAACGTTGGGGCATGAGTTTTATCTCTGAGCAACGCGGTGCAGATGCGCTGACAGTGAACTGGTCATTGCCTGCCGCTGAAGGGGAACGCTATGGAAAGTATCAGCGTACAAGTTTAAATCCGACTACGGGTCTACCGACTGAAGGTCAAGAGAAACCACGCGAAACCAGTGGCGGTCATACCTTATATCGCATGCATTATGCTTTGCATTACATCCCTTATGATTGGGCGATTCGCATCATTGGTATTTGTACCATGTTGATGTTTGTGGCAATGATTTCAGGCGTGATCACCCATAAAAAAATATTCAAAGATTTCTTCACCTTCCGTCCAGCCAAAGGGCAACGTTCTTGGCTCGATGGTCATGTGATTCTAAGCGTGATTGCACTGCCTTTTCATTTGATGATTACTTATAGTGGCTTGGTATTTTTTCTCAATGCATATATGCCTTTAGGAGTGCCTTTGGCCTATGGCGAAGCAGAGAAAAGTATTGATCACTTTTATGCAGAACTTTATAACTCCCCAATCGCCTCGAACGATACAGATAACGCCAAAACGATGGCGTTGGGCGATGAATCTAAGCACTTTGCTGATTTTATGCCAATGTTACAACAAGTGCAGCAGCAATGGGGGCCGGGTCAAATTGAAGGGCTGAGTATCTATCCAAGTCAAGGGGCAGAACCAGCAAGAGCTGAGTTTTATAAATATAGCAGCCATGTGGCACGTAGCTACACCACGATGAATTTCAATTTGCTGAGCGGCAAAGAAATCGTCAAAGGGAAAACGCCCCAAGACACTGCACCATTGATTTTTGGCAGTACGATACTTGGTTTGCATGTTGGTAGCTTTGCCTCACCTTTGGTGCGCCTATTTTATGTGATTACCGGATTGATCGGCACCGCCATGGTGGCGACAGGCTTGGTGCTATGGACAGTGAAACGTCGTCCGAAACAGATGAAAGCGGGCAAGATGTTATTTGGTCATGGCTTGGTTGAACGTCTCAATATTGCCATGGTCGCAGGTTTACCTTTGGCCATCGCGGTGTATTTTTGGGCCAATCGGCTACTTTCCGTTGGTTTTGAAGGGCGTGCTGCTTGGGAAGTACATTGTCTGTATTTGAGCTTGTTGTTTAGTTTGCTCTATGCGCTGTGTCGACCGATTCCGCGGGCATGGTTTGAGCTGTTGGCTTTGGCTGCTGTGGCCTATCTCAGCTTACCCATTTTAAATGTGTTAACCACAGATCGACATTTGGGTGTGACCTTACAGGCACAAGATTATGTGCTGGCCAGCATTGATATTGGTTTCTTCATGTTTGGTTTGTTGTTGGCTTGGGCAGCCTATGCGATATGGCGTAAACGTCTATCGATTTTAAAGCCAGTAGTCAAAGCCAAGCGCGTTGTCAAACAACAAAGCGTTCCGAAGGCATCGGTGATTGTTCAGCCGAAGTCAGCAGATCCAACGGCAAAAGCAGACTTAGCTTTAGATTCGGATTCAGCTATACAGTCAGACTCACACTTAGCTTCAGACGCAAGCAAGGATCATCCTACTGAGGATGAGCCATGAATCTTGATTTAATCAATATGATCAGCACGATGTTGCTGCTTTATCTCGGCATGTTTGCAATCAATCTCTCGATGGAACGCCATGCCAAACAAATATTGCAACGCCCACTTAGCCCAACCCAAGCAAAAATTAGTTATGCCTTGGGGTGGCTGGCATTGTTATTGGCATTTTTCCCTGCGATTGCCGCATGGGGTGCGCCAATCGGCATCACTGCAGGGTTTGGTGCGCTAACCCTAATTTTAGCACTGATGATTTTTATCCAAAGTTACCGACCGCGCTTGAACCTGTACTTGGCAGGTTTTTCAGGCGTGCTGCTGTGTGGCTTACAAGTTTTTCGTTGAATGGGAATAAAGTGTAATGAGTGAACCAATAATGTCAGAAGCGGAAAAGTCCCATTCAACCTCAAAGCAAACGCCATCTCGGCAATCAAAACTGAAACCTTTTAAATGGTTGATTATTGTGGTTTTGCTGATACTGGGTTTGATTGCTGCATGGAAATATTGGAAAAGTACTCAAACGGTAGCAGAAGAGTATAGTCAATGGAGTAAACCCGTGCCAGTACGGGTGGTGCCTGTAGAGCGCAGCGATTTACAGCAACAAGTCAAAGCCATTGGAACGGTGATTCCAAGTCAAATGGTCAATGTACAAAGCCAAGTGTCTGGTCGTTTACAGCAGTTATATTTTAATGAAGGGCAAACGGTCAGAAAAGGGCAGTTATTGGCATTGATTGATCCGGCACCTTTTCAAGTGGCTTTGGCACAGGCTTTGGGTACCCAGCAGCAGCATTTTGCTCAGCTAGCCAATGCTCAAACTGAATTACGCCGTTATGAATTACTTTATCAGCGCGATTCAATTGCAAAACAACAAGTTGAACAGCAGCAAGCCTTGGTGAAACAGCTGCAAGGGCAAAGTCAGGCCAATCAAGCGCAAGTCGATGCGGCAAAGCTACAGTTGTCGTATACCAAAATTCATGCGCCAATTTCGGGTCGTGTGGGCTTCCGCATGAAAGATGTGGGTAATCTGATTCAAGCCAATGACAGCAGCGCTTTGCTGAGTATTACCCAAGTTAGCCCGATCTATGTGCAATTCGCTCTGCCCGAACAGCAATTGGCGACCTTACGCGGTGCGCAACAAGCAGGGCAAAGTCTGGCGCTTTCCGCTTGGGATCGCAGTGAGCAGCAACAATTGGCGACAGGGAAAATCCATGCATTGGATAATCAAATTGATTTAAGTACAGGCAGCATTAAGCTCAAGGCGATTTTCAATAATCAAGATGATCGTTTATTCCCAAATCAATTCGTCAATGTCAAATTGGCGCTCAACACCATTGCCAATGCCGTCAATCTTCCCAGCGATGCGATTCAGCACGGCGCCAAAGGGCCTTATGTTTATATTATTAATAAAGACAATAAGGCCGAAGTGCGTGTGCTTCAACTCGGTATCAATACCCAAGGGCGTACCGAAATCTTATCTGGCCTAAATGGTCAGGAACGGGTGGTACTTGAGGGAATTGATCGACTTTCCGAAGGCAAAGCCGTACAAATTGTGCAGCAGAAAGCGCAACATCCAGCAGAAAATCAGGTTGCTGCGGCATCTACGCTGGTTGCGAGCCCATGAATATCTCTCGCTTTTTCATCCTAAGACCCGTCGCCACCATCTTGTTGATGTTGGCACTGTTGGTCAGTGGTCTGTTGGTGTGGCGCTGGCTGCCAGTCTCTGCTTTACCGCAAGTCGACTATCCAATTATTCAAGTCTATACCTTTCAACCAGGGGCCCATCCCGATACGGTGCAACGCACCATTACTGCACCGCTTGAACGTGAAATGGGTAAAATTGCTGGGCTGAAGCAGATGTCCTCCACCAGTTCGGTGGGTGCCTCTGTCATTACATTGCAATTCCAGTTAAGTGCGGACTTAGGCGTGGTCGAACAAGAGGTGCAATCTGGGCTAAGCACTGCCAACAGTAAGCTTCCCTATGATTTGCCAACACCACCGATCTACCGTAAGGTCAATCCTGCGGATGCACCTGTAATGACATTGTCCATCAGTTCGGAGACTTTGCCGCTAAGCAAAGTCTATGATTTGGTGGATACGCGCGTGGCACAAAAGCTATCGCAATTGTCGGGTGTGGGCATGGTCAGTTTGGCTGGTGGGCAGCGCCCTGCGGTGCGGGTGCAGATGAATCCGACTGCCTTGGCCGCCTATCAACTCAGTGCCGAAGAAGTGCGAGCTACGATTGCAGCAGCCAATGCCAACCAGCCCAAGGGCAGTTTTGATGGACCATTTCGCAGTACCTTGTTGGATGCCAACGATCAAATTCGTTCGGTTGAAGACTATGAAAATCTGATTCTGCGTTGGAACAATCAAGCCCCGATTCGCCTCAAAGATGTGGCACGTATTGTTGAAGGCAGTGAAGACCGTTATATGGCGGCATGGGCAGATAGTCAGTCCGCTATTTTAGTGAATATTCAACGGCAACCGAATGCCAATGTCATTGATGTAGCCGATCAAATTAAACAAGTGTTGCCCGAGTTACAGCAGAATATGCCAGAAAATGTGCAGATTCAGGTACTCAGTGACCGTACCGAAAGTATCCGTAGTGCCATCGATGACGTGCAAAAAGAACTAGTCTTTGCTGTCTGCTTAGTGGTGATGGTGACGTTTTTATTTTTAAGAAATCTCGCTGCCACCATTATTCCAAGTATTGCGGTGCCGCTGTCGATCATTGGTACCTTTGTGCTGATGTACTTCCTTGGTTTCTCAGTCAATAACTTAACCCTGATGGCCTTAACCATTGCCACTGGTTTTGTGGTCGATGATGCCATTGTGATGCTGGAAAATATTGCACGGCATCGAGAAGCGGGTGCCAGTAAATTAGAAGCAGCTTTAAAAGGTGCCAAAGAAATTGGATTTACCTTGATTTCATTGACAGTATCGCTCATTGCAGTACTGATTCCCTTGTTATTTATGGGCGATATTTTAGGGCGTTTATTCCATGAATTTGCCCTGACCTTGGCTGCTGCAATTGCATTGTCGTTGCTGGTGTCGCTCACGTTGACACCAATGATGTGTGCTTATTTGCTGAAAAAAGCCCCACAACATCGTGCGGGTGGACGTTTTAGTCTGGACGGGATTATTCAAGGCTATGGCAGGTCATTGAAATGGGTGTTGCGCCATCAAGCATTGACGATGGTGGTGATGCTGAGTAGCGTGGTTTTGGCAGGCATATTGTACTGGGTGATTCCCAAAGACTTTTTCCCGGTACAGGACAATGGCGTGATTCAGGTGGTGACCGAAGCACCCGATGACATTTCATTCCAAGCCATGAGTCAGCGGCAACAGGCCCTCAGCAAAGAGATTTTAAAAGATCCTGCGGTGCAAAGCTTATCGTCGTTTATTGGGGTGGATGCCAATAATCCGAAACTGAGCAGCGGCCGTATTTTAGTCAATTTAAAGCCACATGCTGAACGTGAAAAAATCGATGGTGTGATGGCGAGGTTGTCTGAAGATTTATATAAAGTACAAGGCATTAAAGCGTGGATGCAACCGCTGCAAGAGCTGAGTATTGAAGATAAAATCAGTCGCACTCAATATCAAATCAGCTTGACCGCAGCCAATCAGCAAGCGGTACAGCAATGGACTGAAAAGATTCAGCAACGTCTAGCGGCACAACCACAATTTGCAGATGTGACTCGGGTCGATGCCGGTCAAGGCTTGGAGGCCTATATTGAGGTTGATCGCGATGCTGCTTCACGTCTTGGACTGACCATTCAACAGATTAGTTTGGCGCTGCAAAATCTCTATGCACAGCGTCAAATTGCGACTTTGTATAGCCAAGCCAACCAATATCAAATTGTGCTTGAAATTGATCCTAGGTTGGAACAAGGCATTGATCTTTTAGCACAAACTTATATTCACTCGGCAGAGGGCCAAGCCATTCCGCTGAGTGCAGTTGCCACGATTACCGAACGCCATGCACCGGTGATTTTACAGCAGCAGGCGCAATTTCCGTCCAGTACCATTTCCTTTAATTTGGCAGCAGGCGTGGCCTTAGGTGATGCGATTGCGGTGATTGATCAAATCAAACAAGATCAAAGCTTGCCTGTCGATTTAAATATTGAATTACAAGGTGCAGCAGCCGCCTTTGCCTTTGCACAGGAAAATAGTCTGTGGTTGGTGCTGGCGGCAATTGTCACCATGTATATCGTGTTGGGCATGCTCTACGAGAGTTTTATTCACCCGATTACCATTTTATCAACCCTACCTTCAGCCGCGATTGGGGCGTTATTGGCATTGATGTTATTGCAGCAACCGCTGGATATGATTGCACTGATCGGGATTATTCTGTTGATTGGTCTGGTCAAGAAAAATGGCATCATGATGGTCGACTTTGCCCTCGAAGCACAGCGCCATCAAGGTTTAAGCCCTGAACAGGCGATTTACCAAGCGGCATTAATGCGTTTTAGACCGATTCTAATGACCACCATGGCGGCCTTGGTCGGTGCATTACCGTTGATGTTTGCTTCTGGCTCAGGTGCAGAGCTACGCCAACCGCTCGGTTTGGTGATGGTCGGTGGACT
Source organism: Acinetobacter pullicarnis (assembly GCF_006352475.1). NCBI lineage: Bacteria > Pseudomonadati > Pseudomonadota > Gammaproteobacteria > Moraxellales > Moraxellaceae > Acinetobacter > Acinetobacter pullicarnis. The sequence goes on along the minus strand of NZ_VCMZ01000001.1, from coordinate 2,361,445 downwards.
GATCGTCAGCCAGTTGCTGACGTTATTTACCACGCCTGTGGTGTATTTATTCTTTGATCGTCTACAAAAACCGTCAGCACCCGCCGATATCGGCAATGTTAACAATGCTGGCAATGATTCATCAGGAGCGTTGTCTTGAAGTTCCTGACTATGATGATTCAGCGTCCTGTCGCCAGTCGTTTGCTGGCGATCGCGATTGTGCTGTTGGGGCTGTTGGCCTATTGGCGTTTACCGGTGGCAGCATTGCCGCAAGCGGATATTCCAACCATTGTGGTGCGTGCCAGTTTGCCGGGCGCCAGTCCAGAAAGCATGTCCTCCACCGTGGCGACACCGCTTGAACGCGCCATGATGGGCGTGGCTGGGGTGAAGGGGATTAATTCGTCAAGCAGTCAAAACTCAACCCAAGTGGTGCTCCATTTTGATTTAAAAACCGATATCAACGAAGCCGCGCGTGAGGTACAGGCTGCCATTAATGCAGCGATGTCGCAATTGCCTGCCGGAATGCCAAGCCCACCCGAATATTTCAAAGTCAATCCAAGTCAAAGTCCGATTTTTTATCTGGCTTTTAGTTCAGCGCATCTGGCGCCAAGTCAGCTCTATGAAATTGCTGCCAATGATTTACAACCGAATTTGGCGCAAATTTCTGGTGTGGGTGAAGTTAAAATTGATGGCGCTTCCATGCCTGCGGTGCGAATCACTTTGCATCCCAATGCTTTAATTTCACAGGGCTTATCACTGGAGCAAGTGCGTAAAGCAGTGGTTGAAAGCAATGTGGTACAAGCCCTAGGCGTGATTGAGCATGAAAAGCTCCGTTGGCAAGTGTCTTTGTCCAGTGACCTGAAAAAGGCGGAAGATTTTGCAGATTTGGTCATTCACCAAAATGCCAATGCCGTGGTGCGTTTAAAAGATGTAGCTGACGTTGAAGACGCAGTGGAAGACCGCTATGTCAGTGGTTATCACAATGGCAAACCTGCGGTGATCTTGAAAATTAGTCGCCAGCCGAATGCCAATATCGTGGCAACGATTGACCAGATTAAACAGCGCTTACCGACATTAGGCCATCTAATTCCAGCCGACAGTGAGTTGAACGTGGTGATGGATGGCTCGGAAGTGATTCGTGCCAGTTTGCAAGATGCTCGGGAGACCTTGCTGTTTTCGATTCTGTTGGTGATTGTGATTATTGGGGTGTTACTGGGGCGTTTTAAAAGTGCTTGGGTGCCAACACTGGCTGTGGGGGTGACCCTGATTGGCAGTTGTATACTGATTTATCTTTCGGGCTTTTCCTTAAATAATCTGTCGATTATGGCAATTATTGTGGCGATCGGCTTGGTGGTGGATGATGCCATTGTGGTGCTGGAAAATATCGAACGGCATGTTGAAAATGGTCTAAGTCCATATGCTGCGGCAGTTAAAGGCATTCAAGAAGTGGGTGCAACCCTGATTGCTATGAACCTCTCGCTGTTGGTGATCTTTATTTCGGTATTGTTTATGGGCGGTGTGATTGAACGGCTGTTTAAAGAGTTTTCATTGACCTTGGTATTTGTGGTCATCCTCTCAGTCTTGGTTTCGCTGCTGTTTAGTCCCAGTTTGGCAGCACGTGTGGTCGCACCACTTAATCGTCAGCAGCCGACATCTTTGTATCGTTATAGCCATGCCATGATGCAGCGCCTGACTCAAGCCTACCTGCGTTCACTGAAATGGTTGATGCGACACAGTTATGTGGTCATTGTGCTGTGGCTTGCAGCGATTTTTGGCTCAGTTTATGTCTATCAAATGCTACCGAAAAAAGTATTGCCAGAACAAGATACCGGACGCGTCGAAGCCTTTATTCGCGGCGATGATGGTTTTTCATTCCAAGTGATGCAGCCTAAAATTGCCAGCTTTATTGCCTATGTCAATCAAGATCCAGCGGTGCAAGATGTGATTGGGATTTCAGGCGGAGGCGGCGGTTTTACCAACTCAGACATTATGATCAGCCTAAAACCCAAAGCTGAACGTGGTGGTGAAGCTTCCAAAACCGTGGTGGAGCGCTTAAAAAGCCAAGCGCCTTGGCATGCAGGTGCGGTATTTTCTGCGCGGGTGGGACAAGATTTAAAACTGGATGATCCTTTTGCCTCAGGCAATGGCCAAGAATACTTATTATTATTGCAGTCCGACAATGTCGAGTTACTGCGTCAATGGGTGCCAATCCTGACCGAAGCCATGCAGAAATTGCCACAACTTGAAGAAGCAGAAAACTATGGGGACAAAGGCGCACAGCATGTGCGTTTAGAGATTGACCGTGCAGCAGCCAAGCGTTTGGGTGTTGATATCGAAGCAATTTCTAGTGTGCTGAACAATTCATTTTCACAACGACAAATTTCCACCATTTATGATCAGACCGATCAGTTTTTTGTGGTCATGGAGGTTGATCGACATTTTACTGAGCATCCCGAAGCATTGGCAAATATTAAAGTACCCAATCAACAAGGGCAGTTTGTCCCATTGCCACAGTTTGCCAGCTGGTCTTATGGCTTGACCAATGACCGAATTTATCGACGCAATCAGTTTGCGGTGATGGGCATTGGTTATGTGGTCAAAGCGGAATATAGCGCTGAACAGGCCGATGCTGCGATTCGTGGTTTATTGCCTGAAATCATGTTTCCAAATGAGATTTTTGTGACGGGAGATAAAGATGCTGAAGCGGAAAGTCTACAAAGTGGTTTAACGACTCCAATGCTGATTCTCACTGTGATTGTGCTGATCTATTTGGTGTTGGGGATGACCTATGAAAGTATGATTCATCCACTGACGATTTTATCGACCATTCCAGCCGTTGCGGTTGGGGCGTTGGTTACCTTGTGGCTATTTGATCATGCCTTTAGCTTAATTGCCTTGTTGGGGATGTTCTTGCTGATTGGGATCGTGGTGAAAAATGCGATTTTAATGATTGATTTTAGTCTGGCACTCAGGCGGCAAGGCAAATCGTCGCTGGCGGCTATTTTAGCAGCTGCACGCTTACGTTTCCGCCCGATTTTAATGACCAATACTGCGGCTTTGATTGGCGCTTTACCCTTGGTAATCAGTTGGGGACAAGGCGCAGAATTCCGTCAACCCCTCGGTTTAGTGATTGTCGGTGGTTTGATTTTGGGTCAATTACTGACGTTATACACCACCCCAATCATGTACTTACTTTTAGAGAAAATCTCACAATATTTAAAGCGTTTGATTTTTAGCACAAATCGTTTTCAAAGGAATCCATAGGCCATGCATATGAAACTGCGTATTCTCTCTCTTTCACTCATGGCCATTCCGCTGCTTAGTGCTTGTCAGTCCGATCGGGTCTTTAAAGCAGCAGACTATCAGCAGCCAGTGTTAAGTCATCCGCTGCAATATCAATATGCAGGGCTGAATTGGGTGGAAACCAGCAATTTATCGGCAGCGACTGCCGATTGGTGGCAAGTGTATCAAGACCCGACTTTGGCAGCACTTATGCAACGCTTAGGCAAAGATAACCTGAGCTTGCAACAAGCGGAGGCACGTTATCGACAAGCCATGAGTTTGGTACAGCAGCAACAGGCAACAGGCAAACCCAATCTCGATGCGCAGGGCGGTGTATCGCGTCAAGGGGCCAAGCACAGCGATGATAACAACAACTATAACGCAGGACTCAAGGCCAGTTGGGTACTGGACGTGTGGGGCAGAGTCGCGCTTTCGGTACAGGCGGCACAAGCCAATGCGCAGGCCAGTGCTGCAGATTTGGCAGCCATACAGCTGAATCAACAGCTTTTGGCGGCAGAGGCCTATTGGCAAATACGTGGTTTTGAACAACGGCTCAACTTGCTTGTGCAAACGCAAGCAAGTTATCAGCGTGCCTTTGAGATTCTTCAAGATCAATTTCGTGCCGGCATGATTGCCCGTGCAGATGTGATTCAAGCAGAAACACAGCTTAAAAAAGTCGGCATTGACTTGCTGGTGCTGCAACGTGAACGTGCTTTAGCTGAAAATATCTTGGCAGTTTTGCTTGGGCAGCCAGTCAGTGAATTTAAGCTCCCAACCCAGAAGCTCAGCTTGAATCCACCAGCAATTCCGATCCAAGTACCCAGTCGTTTGCTGGGTCAACGTCCCGATGTGATTCAAGCTGAGCGTGAATTGGCTGCCAGTCATGCCGAATTGGGTTTGGCACAAACGGCATGGTTGCCCGATATCAATATCGGTTTAGATGCCAGTGTCAATAGCCGGGTACTCAGCACGTTATTGCAATCTCCGCAGTATTTGTGGTCGTTGGGATTACAAGCCGCAGGGACGATTTTTGATGGTGGCAAACGTAAAGCGCAGATTGTACAAGCGCAAGCCCGTTATGACGAACGCTTGGCGATCTATAAACACAAGGTTTTAACGGGTTGGAAAGAAGTTGAAGATGCCTTGCTGCAATCGGAAAGCTTTCGCAATGAATTACAGCAACAGCAACAACTGCTGGATTTAGCAAAGGAAAATGAACGTGTGGTTCAACAGCGTTATCAAGCCGGTATGATCAGTTATCTTGAAGTAGTCGTGGCACAAAACTTGCGCTTAGCGGCTGCGCAGTCCATCGTGCAATTACAACAAAAACAAATGCAGAACTCAGCACAGCTGATCGCAGCATTGGGTACGGGGTGGGGATAATCAGCATATCGGTCCATTCTATGCCCCTCAACCCAGCCTTCTTTCATTGGGCATAGGTATCTACACATCTTTTGATATGCTGTTTACGATCCAAAGTAATCCATCCTTGCGCAGCAATGCTGCTCATCCATTTTTCTAAGGAAGGAGCGTTGTGTATCAAACTCAGTATGATATTTAATGGAAGTTCCCCTCTTTGGAAAAGAGGGGTTAGGGGAGATTGGGGGTTTCTGAAATTCAATGAAATTTGCACTCAGCACTAAATTCCAAATCTAAACAGGACTTAAATACCTTGTATTAAGCTCAAATAGATTACATATTTCGACTATATATATTTCTTAAATATTTAAGTATTCCTCTGAAACATTAGGGGTTACTACCATCCTAATCGCATTTCATATTTATATCATTTAGAAAAATGGTTGAATTTTAACGACATATGAATGATAATTATTATCATTCATATATCTGCGTTTCTCCCATGTCCGTATTATCCCCTCATCAAGCGATAGGTCAGCTCTATCAAGAACATCATTCTTGGGTGTATGCATGGCTGTATAAAAAACTGGGCAATGCGTCAGATGCGGCTGATTTAGCACAAGATACTTTTTTAAGAGTCATGGCACGCCAACAGCAAGTTGAATTACAGCAACCGCGGGCGTATTTGACCACCGTGGCAAAAGGTCTGATGGTCAATTGGATTCAGCGTAAACAGATTGAGCGGGCCTATCTCGAAGTATTGGCATTACAACCAGAGAATGAGGGGATTTCCCCAGAGCAGCAATGTTTGATTATCGAAAGTTTGCTGGAAGTGACACAACTCTTAGAACAGTTACCGCCAGTGGTGCGAGATACTTTTTTATATGCACAGCTTGAAGGCTTAAAATATGAAGCCATTGCAATTAAATTAGATATTTCGCTGAGCACGGTAAAGCGCTATATGAAAAAAGCCTATTTACATTGTTTGACAGTGATGTTGGACGACTAACAATGAATAAAAAAAGATAACTTAATGAGTGAACCGTGAGCGAATACAGCACTACAGAAGCACAGCAGATATTAGCAGAAGCAGTCGATTGGTCGATGCGTCTAAGCCAAGATGAACTGAGTGCACAAGATTTACTCGAATTGACCGCTTGGCAGGAACGCAGCCCATTACACGGCAAAGCGTGGCAAAAAATACAGCAACTGAATGGCACTTTTGCAGCGTTACCGACTGAGCTTGCGCGGCCTGTGCTCAATCAAAGCACCAGTACCGGATGGTTAAAGCAGCGACCTTTACTCTACCTCTTGGCTTGTGTGCCAGTATTGTATTTGGCCAATCAGCTTAATCAACAACAGCAGTGGGGTGCAGATTATCGTAGCCCGATGGGAGTACAAAAAAGCATAACTTTGCCTGATGGTGGTGAGTTGTATTTGGACAGCGGTGCTGCGATTGATGTGAATTTTGATGCAGAGAAGCGTGAAGTTGTGCTGCGAAAAGGCCAGATCTGGGTGAAAACCGCCAAAGATCCACAGCAGCGCCCATTCTTCGTACAGATCAAGCACGGCCAAGCGCAAGCACTCGGGACCGAATTTGCGGTTAATCTCGAAGCGCAACAAAGTTGGCTAATGGTTGAACATGGGGCAGTACAAATCAAACCGAAGCAAGCATCCGATCAAGGTGATGCTGCGCCTATTGTCTATGCCAATCAGCAAGGTATCTTTAATGCAACCAATGTGACAACAGTTCAGGGTTTAGATCTAGCACGGTTAAGTTGGAAAAAAGGCTTTATTGTGGTGGATAACATGCCCTTGTCCGAATTTGTACAGCGCCTTGAAAAATATCAAAAAGGGCATATTTCGCTGGATGATGCAGCAGCACAAATCAGCATATCAGGCACTTATCCGATTGATGATCTCAATACGTTATATGAGATGTTGGCGCAAACCTATGCACTGCAAGTCGACTGTTATGCGCAAGGCTACTGGGTGCGCATTGCACTTAAAAATTAAATTAGTTTGACACTTTTTCGCGATTCAACTGGCTATATAGATAAGAAAGCTTCTTATTCTTATTTAATCGGGGATTACGGTGTCTAGAACTTCTCAAAAATTGCAACGGGCCACAGCGAAGCCTAACAGCAGCAATAAAAAATTTAAATTTTCAAGCTTGCACATATTGGTACTCAGCAGCATGTTGGGGATGAGTGCCATGCAGCACGCACAAGCTGCAGCGACACAACAGCATTATCAAGTGGCTTCGGGTGATTTGGGGCAGGCCTTGTCAAGCTTTGCCTTACAGTCGAATATTGCCTTGTCATTTGATCCAAAGCTGGTGCAAGGACTTAAAAGCCAAGGATTAACGGGAAATTATAATATTCAACAAGGCTTTGCCCAATTGTTAAAAAGTACCGACTTACAGTTGATTCAGCAAACGCCCAATGTATGGCGAATAGAACCACGTTTGCAATCGGCACCTGCTGCTGTCGCTACAGGGGAGATAACCAATCGCGGAACTGCGTCTATGTCCGCAGAGGGTGAGGCGGTACAACTTGAAACCATCGTGGTTACCGCCAATCAATTGGGTGAAATTACTGAAAATACAGGTTCTTATACCCCCGGTAAAATTGCTACAGCTACCCGTTTGGTGTTAACCCCTAAAGAAACACCACAAAGCATCAGTGTGATTACGAATCAGGAAATGCAGGATTTTAATCTCACTGCGATTGATGATGTAATGCGCCATACCCCAGGGGTGAGTGTTGTCATTTATGATAGCGAGCGTACCCAATATTATGCGCGTGGTTTTGCGATTGAAAACTTTCAATACGATGGTATTCCAATGTTACGGAATTCTGCTTACTCAGCAGGTAATACGCTGACTGATATGGCGATGTATGATCGGATTGAAGTACTTAAGGGGGCAACTGGACTGCTGACTGGCGTAGGTGATCCTGGTGCAACCATTAACTTAGTTCGTAAAAAACCAACCCAAGATTTTCAAGGTCATGTTTCGCTCAGCGTTGGATCATGGAATAACTACCGGAGCGAAATTGATGTCAGTGGTTCGATAAATGAATCAGAGAGTATTCGTGCGCGTGGAGTTGCAGCCTATCAGTATCGAGAGTCTGAACTTGATCGTTATGAACGTCAAACGCCAGTGTTTTACGGTATCGTCGAGGCCGATCTAACTGAAAATACCTTGCTGACGGTAGGTGCAGATTATCAAGATAATAAGCCGAAGAATTCAACTTGGGGTGGGATTCAGATTTTTAATACGGAAGGCGAGTTTAATGACATGCCAACCTCATTTAACAACGGTGCAAGATGGAGTAAATGGGAGCAATACACCCGGACGGTATTTTCGACTTTAGAACATAAAATGCAAAATGATTGGGTGGCTAAACTACAGTTAAATCACCAAATCAATGGCTATGATACCCGCTTAGGTGCGACTGCTGGTGGTGATCCAGATCCAAATACTGGGCAAGGTGCAAGCTTATGGCTTGGTCGTTATATAGGTGAAACCAAAAGTAATGCCGCTGATATCTATATCACGGGCCCTTTTGCTTTATTTAATCGAGAGCATGAATTAGTTTTGGGGGCGAGTATTTCTGAAAGTACATGGAAGAATGACGGCTATAATAGTGAAAAAGACTACAATAATCATGTAGATGATTATTATAACTGGAATGGTGATGTTCCTGAACCTGACTGGGCCAATGGTAATCACTGGAATGATAAAGAGGTGACGAAACAAAGTGGTTTTTATGCCACTTCGCGTTGGAATATCAGTGATCAGCTTAAAGTGATTTTGGGTGGTCGAATTGTTAATTATAAAGTAGAGGATTTGAAGAAATCAGGGATTTTTGTGCCCTATGTTGGAACGGTCTATGACATCAATGATCAATATTCAGTATATGCCAGCTATAGCACCATTTTTAAGCCCCAAGATGCCAGAGATATAAACGATAAACGACTTGATCCACTTGAAGGTGAAAACTATGAAGTAGGTGTGAAAGGTGAGTTTTTTGATGGTCGTTTAAATGCAAGTTTGGCCTACTTCCAATTGACCCAAGATAATTTTGCAAAAGAAGTTGGAAAGATTGAAACGTCAAATGATGTGGCGTATGAAGCAATTCAAGGCGTGAAAACCAAGGGAGCAGAATTTGAAATTTCTGGAGAAATCACGCCAGCATGGAATATTCATGCTGGCTTTAGCCATAAAATCTCTAAGAAAGAAGACAGCAAAGTTGCAACACTCACGCCAGAAAATGAATTTACGTTATTTACTCATTATAAAGTCGATCAGTGGGTCGAGGGTTTAAGTATTGGCGGTGGTGTACGTTGGCAGGATAAAACCTGGGGTGATGTTTATAATCCGAAATTTAAAGACCCTATTAAACATGAGGTTTCGGATTATTGGCTCGTGGATGCAATGGCCAATTATAAAATGAATGACCAACTCTCGCTTTCGTTTAATGTAAATAATCTATTAGACAAAAAGTACTACACGATTTTTAACTGGTATAGCACTTACACTTGGGGTGAGGGCCGAAATTATAATTTGGGCTTAAAATACAAGTTCTAATTGTCGTATAAAAATCCTCTCCTTGTATCATTTAAATATACAAAGAGAGGGTCAGGGAGAGGTTATCTTAGCTTAGACAACCATTCGCCAAACATTTGCATCAACTGCACCATAATCAATAAAACAACTACAGTTAAAATGACGACACTACTATCAAAGCGTTGATAGCCATAAGAAATCGCCAAATCACCGACCCCGCCAGCACCCGCAGCACCTGCCATCGCAGTGGCACCCAGTAAGCTAATCGAGGCTGTGGTCATATTTAAAATTAATGAACTACGTGCTTCTGGAATCACAAATTTAAAGATAATTTGTGCCGGTGTTGCACCCATGGCCTGTGCAGATTCGATAATGCCCGGATTGACTTCAAGCAAAGAGTTTTCAATCAAACGGCCCATATAAGGACCAATATATATCGTTAGTGGGACAATGGCGGCCCAAATACCAATCCGTGTGCCCACCAGAAAATAGGTTAGGGGCAGTACCGCGATCAGCAAAATAATAAACGGTAGTGAGCGTAAGGCATTTACAAATGGACTAAGCAGATGATAAACCGCACGGTTGGGGAGAATACCTTCGGGGCGAGTACAAAGCAGGATAATCGCTTGTAAAAATGCCCAGATCATGCCAAACAGCATTGCAAAAAACATCATTTGCAGGGTTTCTTGCATCGCTGTGACGAATTGGTCAATCGAAAGTGAGCTATGCCAAAATGGAGCTGTGAGGGCAGTGAGGAATTCGACAATCAGTTCTCTCATTGTTGTACCCCTGTTTGCAAGACACGCACGCCGTGTTGTTCTAAGTAGGCAATCGCTTGTTGAATATTTTCTTCGTCACCAAGCATTTGCACAAACATTTGCCCAATCACGGTGCCCTGAATTTCCTTCATGTTGGCAAACAAGATATTAAACTGTAATTCAAATTTTAGTAGCATCTGTTGTACCACCGTTTCCTGGGAGGAAGTTCCCAAAAATTGCAGCGAATAAATACTATGATGATTTTGGTTTTCTAGACGATTGAGGATATTCACCGGCAGCTGTTGTTCTAATACCGTTTGAATAAAGGTTTTACTGGTTGGATGTTGTGGGTTACTAAAAATATCAATGGTTGAACCTGTTTCAACCACATGGCCAGCTTCCATCACCGCAACATAGTCGCAAATGGATTGAATCACATCCATTTCATGGGTCACCATTACAATGGTAATATTCTGTTCTTTATTGATTTTTTTCAATAAGTCTAGGACAGAGCGTGTGGTTTGTGGGTCCAGTGCAGAGGTCGCTTCATCACAAAGCAAAATTTGCGGGCGATTGGCCAAGGCACGGGCAATACCAACACGTTGCTTTTGACCACCGGATAACTCATCAGGATAAGCCTGCTTTTTTGAGCTGAGACCAACATAGGCCAAGAGCTCATCGACACGTTTATCGCGTTCTGCAGCATTGACACCCAACAGTTTTAAAGGCATTGCAATATTTTCAGCCACAGTTTTACTTTCAAGTAAATTAAAATGTTGAAAAATCATGCCAATATTAGTGCGCTCATGTCTAAGCGCCGCAGCATCTAAAGCAGTAAAATCTTTATCTTGAATGATGACTTGACCTTGAGTGGGTCTTTCTAGCAAATTAATTAAACGAATCAGGGTACTTTTACCAGCACCACTATAACCAATGATCCCAAAAATACTGCCAAGCGGAATCTCTAGATTGATTTGATCGAGCGCACGTACGCGTTGACCTTTCAATACATAGTCTTTCGAAATATTTTTAAATTGAATCATAATTATAGGACTATTGAGTGATTACGATAAGAAGGTTAAAACACAAAACAGGCCGCAATTGCTGGCCTGTTTTGCTTACACATTATAAATTATTGCGTGTCAGTTAAATAGCTCAATGGTTGATTTACATCAATCTTGGTTCCGCCAAAATGTTCAGCAACATATTTTTTTACTGCTTCGGTATGATATAACGCGCCAACTTTAGTTAAGGTTGGGTCTGTTTCACGACCGGCAGCTGTCACCAATAAGTTGACATAAAGTTTGGTACTTTGATCTGTAGGCTCATAATAGATCGCATCTTTTAATACATTGAGACCACCTTCCATTGCCAGGGTATTGCCCAATACGATGGCATCAACTTCAGATTTAACCCGTACTGCAGTCGCCATTGGGATCGGTTTAATCTGTAATTGTTTTGGGTTTTCAATCACATCATTCAGTGTACCTTGTACCGGATCAAAACCAGCTTTGAGTTTAATTAAACCTGCCGATTGTAATAGGCTTAATGCACGCGATTCATTTGCGGCATCATTCGGAATGGCAATCGTGGCCTTGTTTGGAAGCTCATCTAACTTTTTATATTTGTCTGTATAGATACCCATAGGCTCGATATACGTCGTTGAAACAGCAGCAACTTTATCTTTGCTTTGTTCATTAAAGGCCAGCATATAGTTATAAGACTGAAATGCGTTCAGATCGACTTCTTTATTTGCTGTTGCAGCATTCATTGCAACATAGTCAGTGAAATTTTTAATTTCAAGTTCAACACCAGCAGCTTTGGTTTCAGGCAGGGTTGCAATATATTTCCAAATATCTGCATCAGAACCTGTTGAAGCAATAACAACTTTTTGTGGTTTTGATGGATCAGCAGCCGCTGTGGTTTTCTGTTCTTCTGGAGCTTTGCTACAGGCAGCCAGTACCAGTACAAATACACTTAAAAATAGGCGGGTAAACATTTTCATTATGGCGTCCTAATATGGATATAACTTTAACAATCAAGCCTTAGTCTCAGCGACTGAAAGCTGTTTGTGTTTTTGTAGTTGCGCATATTCTTTTGGATAATGCTGTGTTGCGATCTCTAAATGTGATCATAAACGTCCTTTAACGCTGTTTAAGCCGACATTTAGAGACAACGGAGTTTCGACATCATCAGGTCTTTGCGCTAAAGCGGAAAGCTCTGGTTTTAGCGGTAGCCACGGTATATGACCAGCAAAATATTGATCGTTCGCAAACAAGCAATTGAAAACGGACAATACGGCTTGAGGGACAAGCACACGGTGGATATTACCATGGAGACTGCTATGGATGGCAAGTGCTCAAATTTCACGACACAGTTGCAAGCTGTTCGCAAAATAGCCAAGCAATTGCTAGTAACTTGATGATGCAATTATATTTATTTTCATTATCTTTTAAACGAAGAAAAAATATGACATATATGAAATAAAAATATATAGAACACCTTTAAATAGTTATGTGATCGAGGCTAATGCACAAAACGGGGGGAAGAAATCAATAAAGCCAGGCAAGATCGAAGTCTAGACTGGCTTTATGCGCAAGGGAACTTGGCTTAATTTATTTGCTTTGTTCACGTGCAATGGCACGGTAACCAATATCTTTACGATATTGCACGCCATCAAAGGTAACGGTTTTGCATAGTTCTAAGGCTTTGGCTTGGGCATCAGCAATGCTGTCGCCAATCGCCGTTACGCAAAGCACACGACCACCAGCAGTGATAATGTCGCCTTGAGCATTCAAAGCTGTACCTGCTTGGAAGACTTTACAGTCAGCAGCATTCGTGTCTAAACCATGAATCACATCACCTGTACGTACAGTTTCAGGGTAGCCTTCAGCAGCCAATACGATACCGACTGTTTTACGCTCATCCCAAGCTGCTTCGGCTGGTAATTGACCTGCAATACCGGCTTCAATGAGCTCAACCAATGATGACTGTAAACGCATCATAATCGGTTGTGTTTCAGGATCACCAAAACGACAGTTAAATTCGATGACACGGGGCTGACCTTGTTCATCGATCATTAGACCTGCATACAAGAAACCGGTATAAACATGGCCATCTTTGGCCATGCCATCTACAGTTGGACGCATCACTTCATTCATAACACGTTCAAAAACTTCAGCTGTTACCACAGGCGCAGGTGAATAAGCACCCATACCACCAGTATTCGGGCCTTGGTCAGCTTCGAAAATACGTTTGTGATCCTGAGAGGTTGCCATTGGTAAAATATTTTCACCATCAATCATACAAATGAATGAAGCTTCTTCACCATCAAGAAACTCTTCAACCACAACACGTGAACCTGCATCACCAAATTTGTTGCCAGACAGCATATCGTCAATTGCAGCAAAGGCTTCATCATTGGTCATGGCAACAATCACGCCTTTACCCGCAGCAAGACCATCCGCTTTAATCACAATTGGTGCGCCATGTTCTGCAACATAGGCTTTGGCTGCATCAGCCTCAGTAAATACATCATAAAATGCAGTTGGAATTTCATGGCGTTTCAAGAAGTGCTTGGCAAAGGCTTTAGAACCTTCAAGCTGCGCTGCAAATTGGGTGGGTCCCCAAATTTTTAGGCCAGCATCACAACAAGCATTGACCACACCATTGACCAACGGTGCTTCTGGTCCAACCACGATTAAATCAATCTGTTGCTGCTGTGCAAAAGCAATGATTGCTGCATTGTCGAGAATATCGAGTGGTGCATTTTCACATTTATTTTCGTTTGCCGTGCCAGCATTGCCTGGTGCAACAAAAATTTTAGCAACTTTTTCATCTTGCGCGATTTTCCATGCCAAAGCATGTTCACGACCACCACTACCCAAAACTAAAATATTCATCGCTTCATACTCCATGAATCGCAATGACATAAAGTCCTCATTTTATTGAGGACTTTATGCAAAATATAAAAATATTAGACACCAATGCTGGCATCGTATTGATCTTTTAAACACGCAGCATTAATGACGGAAATGGCGCATACCAGTAAAGACCATTGCAATACCATGTTCATCTGCAGCAGCGATTGTTTCTTCATCACGCATAGAACCGCCTGGCTGAATAATGCATTTGATACCTGCCGCAGCAGCATTATCGATGCCATCACGGAAAGGGAAGAATGCATCCGATGCCATAACAGCACCTTCAACCACTAAACCTGCATGTTCTGCTTTAATTGCAGCAATACGGGCTGAGTTGACGCGGCTCATTTGACCTGCGCCCACACCAATGGTTTGACGATCTTTTGCATAGACAATTGCATTTGATTTTACGTATTTGGCAACTTTCCAAGCAAAGATCAAATCATCAATTTCTTGTTCAGTTGGCGCACGTTTAGTGACGACTTTAAGATCATCTTTGCTCACCATGCCTAAGTCTTGTGCTTGAACCAATAAACCGCCATTGACGCGTTTATAGTCAAGTTGTGCAGCACGTTGATCAATTGCAGGAAGTTCACCACAAACCAATACACGAACGTTCTTTTTCGCTGCAGTCACTTCGAGTACACCATCAGCAATACTTGGTGCAATAATCACTTCAACAAATTGACGGTCAACAATCGCCTGTGCTGTCGCAACATCTAATTCGCGGTTAAAAGCAATAATGCCACCGAAAGCAGATTCAGGATCAGTTGCATACGCCAAATCATAGGCTGCTTGAATACCGTCTAAAGACACGGCAACACCACAAGGGTTGGCGTGTTTTACAATCACGCAAGCAGGCTTAACAAATGATTTTACACATTCAAGTGCCGCATCAGTATCCGCAATATTGTTATAAGACAGCTCTTTGCCTTGTAACTGCTGTGCTGTCGCAACAGATGCTTCTGTTGCTGCAGGGTCGACATAGAATGCAGCAGCTTGATGCGGGTTTTCGCCATAACGCAAATCTTGAGCTTTATTTAATTGCGTATTGAAGGTACGCGCAAACTGATCTGCTTCAGGTTCAGTTTTGCCAACACGTACGCCTAAATAAGTAGCAATCATGCCATCATATTGTGCTGTGTGTTCAAAGGCTTTTACGGCTAAATCAAAACGTGTTGCATGAGACAATGCTTGATTGCTTTGTAGTTCAGCAATAATGGCATCGTAGTCATTTGCATTCACGACAATACCAACTGAAGCATGGTTTTTTGCAGCAGCGCGGACCATGGTTGGGCCACCGATATCGATATTTTCAATCGCATCGCTCAGGCTACAGTTTGGTTTTGCAACAGTGGCAGCAAACGGGTAGAGGTTTACAACAACCAAATCGATCGCATCGATTGCATGTTCTTGCATTACCGCTTCATCTAAACCACGGCGGGCTAAAATTCCACCATGAATTTTTGGATGTAAGGTTTTTACGCGACCATCCATCATTTCAGGAAAGCCGGTATGTTCAGAAACTTCGACTACGGTGATGTTGTTTTCTTTGAGTAATTTATAAGTACCACCGGTAGAAAGAATTTCTACCCCTAAATTTGCAAGATTCTTAGCAAATTCAACAATACCTGTTTTGTCAGAAACAGAAATTAGAGCGCGTTTAATAGTCATGATTTTCAGTCAACAGTTTGGAGTCTACAGATTGGAAACAGATAGGCAAAAAAAATGCCCACAGGCGTGAGCATCTTAGCATTTATTCACTCATTAAACCGTGAGCTTTTAACTTTTTACGCAGCGTACCGCGATTAAGTCCGAGAATTTCTGCAGCGCGAGTTTGGTTACCACGCGTATATTCCAATACAACAGATAATAGAGGTTTCTCCATCTCTGCTAACACCATGTCATACACTTGTGAAGGCTGTTCACCTTGAAGCTGTGCAAAATAATGGCGAACTGCGCGATCTACGTGAATACGAAGAGCGACATCAGATTGAGCAGTAAAAATAGGAGACTTGCTATTCATGCGAATTAATCCGAAAAATCAAATATTACTTTGGTAAAGTAACATATAAATGTGTGTAAAAACCGAGCACTGTTTTAGTTCCTAAAACAGTTCACGCTAGAACAATTAGCTTGCCATAACTCATCGAACTGAACGAAATTTAAGCGTAACAAAAAATTAATATTTGTTACAGCGCTTATTTACACAAAAAAAATGCTACTTGCGCAATATTGGGATATAGAGCACAAAATTAGACAGTATTTGTTGTGGGATATTGCGAAAAGTTGACGAGGCATAGCTTTCGTGGCGCGTATCATACCATTGTCTAGGAAAAAATGAGCAAGAAAACTACATTTTTTTTAACTTTTTTCGCTTTTTTTTAATTCTAAGGGTGAATTAAGTAAATCTGATAGCGTTCAGCTGCATCATAGCGGTGTGGTAGTACCAATTTAAATGAATAAGGCTGCTCAGTTGGAATTCGGGTAATTCCATGTAGGCTTTCAATTAAATATTCTGAAGAGACAAAGGTCTGGCTCATTTTTTGGTTGTCTTTTATAAACACAACTTTAAGCAGTGGCAGTTTTAGACTATTCGGGTAGTGGCTGACGAGCTCACCTGTAAAAATAGTTTGGTTGTATAAGTCGGGCTTAATGCTGAGGTCTTTAATTATAATCTGTTGATAGCGTTGATCTATGTTTTCACAACGTAAAACAGCGCAGCTGCGATTAAATAAACTATTTAGTGCAGGATTACGTTCAATAATACTGGGGTTGAACCAGATGATTTGAAACAGCAACAGCAACAATAAGCAAAAATTAATCAGTCCCCATGCCAAATAATAGCGTAGT
This sequence comes from Acinetobacter pullicarnis, assembly GCF_006352475.1. Taxonomy (NCBI): domain Bacteria; kingdom Pseudomonadati; phylum Pseudomonadota; class Gammaproteobacteria; order Moraxellales; family Moraxellaceae; genus Acinetobacter; species Acinetobacter pullicarnis. The sequence goes on along the minus strand of NZ_VCMZ01000001.1, from coordinate 2,344,718 downwards.
GGACGAGGTTGTTTTATTTTCTTGGTTCTCGCTTTTGGCTTTGAAGACAAGCTGAGTGTCGGAAAATAATCAACAGTTTGGTGGTCACGATAATTGATTTGATTTAAATAATGGCGCAGGTCTAAGTTGGAATGTTGAACCATGCGGGTAAAAATTTCTAAATCCTGTGGCGCAGAGCGCTGCATCGTTTGCGATGGGCGATTTAAAAAAGATTTTTTATGTTGTAGTGTATTTTGAATGTCATCATTTAAATTTGGATCTGAGTCACTCAGCAAATTTAATAAAGCATTAAAGTTATGATCGCACTTCTCGCAACAAACCATGCCCTGTGCCACAGTCAGCTGAGGAACAGTGACTTTATATATGCGATGGCAGCTTGGGCAGCGGGTTTGTTTATTCATACGAAAAGTAGATGTCCTCGGTTATAAACGCTTACCAGAGATACGGCACCAGTTTTCTTCACGTTTTTCAACGTCTAACACTTCAAAGAATTGCGAATAGACTTTGGAAACATCTTCCACTTGCTCTTCGATTACACCCGCTAAAGCAAACTCAGCTTGTGGCTTGATGAGCGTGGAGAAATCTTCTGCCAAAGCCATGAGTGGACCAGCTAAAATATTTGCAACCAGTACATCGGCTTGCTGGGCTGCAAAGGCAAGATTAAATGCTTCAGGTAAATCGACGAATAAGCCATCTAATACGCCATTCAGTTCGGCATTTTGACGGGTGGCTAAGACAGCTTGTGGGTCAATATCGGTGGCATACACTTTTTTCGCACCCAATAATAATGCAGCAACGCCTAAAATACCTGAACCACATCCATAATCGATGACGACTTTGTCTTTTAAGTCTGTTTTACCTAACCACTGTAGGCAAAGGAAAGTACTGGCATGATTACCCGTACCAAAGGCCAAGCCTGGATCAAGTTTGATATTTACTGCATCAGATTCAGGTGGTTCTAACCATTCAGGAACAATCCAGAATTTCTCACCAATTTGAATTGGCTCATAATAATCCATCCATGAGCGTTCCCAGACTTGATCTTCTAAGAATTCGCTGCGAATTGGCGTATTTGGCATTTGTGCTGTAATAAATGTTTCTAAGGCGGCAACATCAAGTTGCTCATCATCTTCTTGGGCGTAGATGCCAGTCACAATGACTTTATTCCAGAGCGGTGTTTCACCTGGTAACGGTTCAAGTAAATCCTGATTTTCGGCATCGTCCAATGTCACACTGACGGCGCCTAAAGAGCTGAGCAGGGTTTCTGTGAATTCAACCTGAGCTTGATCAACTGTAATATGAATTTGTAACCACTTCACAACTAAAATCCAATCTTATGACTATATCGCTATGCATTGTAACGGAATAAATTCCGTTACGTGCATAAATGTTAATAAGTTGCTTAGCCTTGCGCGGATGTTGGGGGCGTGAGCTCAGCGAGATTTTCATCACCTGCGCTAAAGCGGTTGATTAATGTCCCAAAGATCGCTGCGAATATATACATAAACATGGAATAGATGGCTGCCGGCATGGCAACGGCTGGAATCGCAATCACAGTCAAGGCTATGGTCATGGCTAAAGTGCTGTTATGTATCCCAATTTCAAAGGCGCAAGCCTTAGCTTGAAAAGCGGGAATTCCAAATAAACGTGGCACGAAATAGCCAATCGTTAAACTTACAATACAGAAGAGTAGCGTTGCAATACCGACCTGACCAATATAGGCCATCATGTTATGACGTTCTTTTAGGACTGCAGCAATAATAATCAGAATGAGAAAAACCACAGCAAAAATACGAACCGGTTTGTTAAGACGTTCTGCTACATTCTCTGCATAGCGGCGTACTAACATCCCGATGCCCACCGGAATTAGAATAATCAAAAATACCTGTAAAATTTTAGAGAACTGTAAGCCCACGTGTTGGCCATCTTGGATGAAATGTGCAATTGCGAAATTCACAATTAAGGGGAGGGTAAATGCAGCAATCACTGAATTCACCGCTGTTAAGGTAATATTTAAGGCAATATCACCTTTATAGAGATAACTGAATAAGTTGGCGGTTGGCCCACCTGGGGATGCCGCAAGTAACATTAATCCAACGGCTAACAATGGCGGAAGAGCCAGTAGCTTACAAATCAGGAAGGCAATACTGGTTAGCACGACCAGCTGACAGAGCAAAGCTAAAATAACTGCTTTGGGGTGTTGTGTGACACGTGCAAAATCTTTGGGGCGAAGCTCTAAGCCTAGCCCCGCCATAATAATAGCCAATGCAAGTGGTAAAAATATGGTAATGATCCCTGAATCCATGGTCGCTTCCTTATGTGTTTTTTATATGCAATTAAAAATGATCTCACTTGGTTTTCTTTTACAAGGCATCGATTAACTCTAAATACGAATGTCTGACGATTGCAGAAGAAATATCAGATAATTTAGATGTTTATAAAAGAAGTTTAGGTGAGATTATTATTGAATATAATTGAGTTATTGAAAGAAGCAAGAACTCAGTCGCTAAAGCACAAAAAAGCAGCCTGAGATGGCTGCTTTGATTTGTTTTTCTGGGAAGTAGTAAAGATCGCGCCAGATTAATGGGGGCGATGCAGTCAGACTAACGTGGTTGTGGTGGCGAGAAGCCCAATGCACATTGTCCTTTAATGTCGACCCCTTCGATGTTAATTGACTTTGATTTAGGATCTGATTTGCAAATTGAATTCAATTCTTTTTCATCGCCTTTCAGGACTGAACTTTTGGTTGCAAAGAACTGAGGTTGGCAAGTTCCATTCCAAAGTACCCCTTTGTAAGTAAAGCTCACAGCCGCACCTTCAGTCTTGCCTTTACAGACTTGTTGGTATTTCTGAGCATTGTAGATTTGATTCACATTGTCATTTGCTTGGGCAAAAGTACTTAATCCAAGGGTGAACAGTAAAGCAGGCAATATGATTCTTATATTCATGGTATATATTCCTATGTTTATGATGTAATTGCATAAACAGTCTAGAAATTCGTAAGCCATAAAACAGTGTCGATTAAGTAAATTTTGCTCAACTATTGTTGATTTTATATACAAAAAAGTAATATTTAATTACAGAGTAATAAAGTTCTGATTGTTTAGTGAGAGATTTTGTTTTGTTGCCGCTATGAATTTGGCTGAGGTTCTGCTCTACATCAATCTAAAGATTTGCTATAATTTTTCGTCTCTTCTTTTTGTCTCAGAATTATGCATTATCCTAAAGTTTATGATGTCATTGTTATCGGTGGCGGTCACGCAGGTACTGAAGCTGCATTAGCAGCAGCGCGCATGGGGCGACAGACATTGCTCTTGACGCATAACATTGAAACTTTGGGGCAGATGAGTTGTAACCCAGCAATTGGTGGAATCGGAAAATCTCATCTGGTCCGCGAAATTGATGCTTTAGGTGGTGCAATGGCATTGGCTGCCGATAAAAGTGGGATTCAATTTCGAATATTAAATTCACGTAAAGGTGCGGCAGTACGTGCAACACGTGCTCAGGCTGATCGTGTACGCTTTAAAGCTGCAATTCGTTATACGTTGGAAAATCAAAAAAACCTAGATATATTTCAACAGTCTGCAGATGACCTCATTGTAGAAGGTGATACCGTTAAGGGTGTTGTTACCCAAATGGGCATCCATTTTGACGCAAAAACAGTGGTTTTAACCACAGGTACTTTCCTTGGTGGAATTATCCACGTTGGTTTGGAGCAGTCGCGTGGTGGTCGTGCTGGTGATCCACCGTCAATTGCATTAGCAGATCGTTTAAGAGAATTAAATCTTCCGGTCGGTCGTTTGAAAACGGGTACACCACCTCGAATCGATGCACGCTCAGTAGATTTCTCAGTCATGACGCCACAGCCAGGTGATTTCCCATCTCCGACCATGTCGTTCTTGGGTGATGTGAGTATGCATCCCGAGCAAATCAACTGTTATATTACGCATACCAACGAGCAGACCCATGAAATTATTCGTGGTGGCTTAGACCGCTCACCCATGTATACCGGGGTGATCGAAGGCGTTGGTCCGCGTTATTGCCCATCAATTGAAGATAAAATTCATCGTTTTTCAGATAAAAATTCACATCAAATCTTTTTAGAGCCAGAGGGTTTAGATACACACGAACTTTATCCGAATGGTATTTCGACTTCATTGCCTTTTGATGTGCAGTTCGAGTTGGTGCGTTCAATCCGCGGTATGGAAAATGCACACATTTTAAGACCGGGCTATGCGATTGAATATGATTATTTCAATCCACAAGCACTGAAATTTACCTTGGAAACCAAAGCGATTCAAAACCTTTACTTTGCTGGTCAAATTAATGGCACCACAGGTTATGAAGAAGCCGGTGCGCAAGGGGTCTTGGCTGGTTTGAACGCCGCCCGTCGTGCATGGGATCAAGAACAATGGACACCAAAACGAGATGAAGCCTATATGGGCGTGTTGGTTGATGACTTGATTACGCTAGGGACCAAAGAACCCTATCGGATGTTTACCTCACGTGCAGAATATCGTTTGATGTTGCGTGAAGACAATGCAGATCAACGTTTGACTGCGATTGGTCGTGAACTTGGTTTGGTTGATGACCAGCGTTGGGCGGCTTATAGCGAAAAAATGGAAGCGGTTGAGCGAGAGACAGCACGTTTACAACATCTATGGGCGGCACCAAACAACCCAATGGGTAAAAAGTTTGTAGAAATGACGGGTGCTGACTTAAGTAAAGAATGTAGTGCAATTGATTTACTCAAACGTCCGAATGTTCATTTTACAGAAATTGCAGCGCTAACAGGTTCTGAAGTTTCCGCACAAGTGGGCGAGCAAATTGAGATTTCGGTGAAATATGAAGGTTATATTCATCGTCAGCATGAAGATGTTGCACAGTTAAAACGTCTAGAGGAAACTAAAATTCCGACAGACTTTGATTATGACAACATTTCAGGCTTGTCACGTGAAATTACCCAGAAATTAAAAGCGGTTTATCCAGAAACCTTGGCACAAGCGGGGCGTATTCCTGGTGTGACACCGGCTGCAGTCCAAGTGATTATGGTCATGATTCGTAAGCAACATGCCGCCAAGAAAAGTGCTTAGCTTCCTCTTTTATGGTTGCTAACCAAAAGAGAGTTAATATAGAAAAAGCCCTAAACTATTTAGGGCTTTTTCTTGGGATACGCAGCACCATGAGGATATTTTAAAGCTCATTTATGTCTTGATCATCTGTGTCGGGATATGGCTGCGATCACGCGATTAATTTAATGGGCAAGGTTCTTAAACATATGTTTTAAGTTTTCCATCATTTTCTCAATTTGTAATGGGGTTAGGCCATCAAAAGATTGTTCTAATACCACTGACATTAGATCATAGATTTTTTGGGTCATTGCAATGCCTGCTTCTGTGAGAAAAACACGGGTAATACGCGCATCATTTTCACAAGAATATGTATCAACAAAACCTTCTTCTTTTAGCCGATAAACGATTTTAGTTGTGGTTGACATCTTAGAAACAATTAACTCGGAAAGCTCTGAAACACTTGCATGTGGTTTGGCTTTAAGGGTTACCAATAGACGTCTTCTAGAGTTATCTACGCCGTATTTTTTCAGTACATGATCAACATTTAACACATATTGTGCATGGACTTGAGTAATCCAATAATAGGGGAAATTCTCAATATTGAAATCTTCCGCCGAAGGTAAAAATTTCGCAAATTTCTTGGTCATCGAGTCGTGCCTGTTTTTTTAATTATCATTGAAACTTGATAATATTGTAAATTAAATAGATAAATCAAGCGCTCATTAAAATGAGTAAAAAACAAGGGAAATTTATCGTAAATTTTCTTTGCCGTCAAATGAAGCTAGGTTGTTGAGTCGCGACAATATGTAACTTTTTTTGATGCAGTAATCGGCTTTTCCTGCATGCATAAATCGACTATTTTTCGTTGTGCTGAATAGGTCTTGTGCTGAGGTGTTATGCATTTTGATCGGGATTAACTTAAGCATTCATCTGGCTAAATAACATAACTGTTTTGTTTGATGCTATTGGGTTGCTATGCGTTGAATTTGATATTGATTAAAAGCGCATTCGTGATCGATTTTCACCGCTTAATGATTCATATCTATTATGCGCTGTGCACTTTTGCTGCATATAAGTGAATTGTGATTGGTTATCTTATTTCCAGTTGAGATGGTGATTAAAGCGGGTAGAGGAATGGTTTTTTTTGATTGGCTAGGTTTATAAAATAGGCTTTCTGTGGAAATAGCTGGGCTAATATTTAGGTGAATAAAATGATTGTTCAGGGGGACTGGGGGGGCAACTTTTACTGTATTTTCAAATTTTATTAAAAAATAAAGACACGTAGGGACCGTTTAAAAAAATGTGGTAAAACATGTATTTATTTTATTGTTTTAGAATGTAACTATTACATAATATATTTATTGAAAAATGTAATAAAATATTTCTAAAGTTTGCTTATTCTCCTGATGTAGTTTGATCTGTTTGAAAAGCACACGATATGCAGGCGGACTATTGCCTAAATTGACTTATTTGAAATAGCCCGCAGCCTGTTTATCTGCTCGATTTACTCATAAAGTTAAGCAATACACCGCCTGTAATTAATACTAAGCTCAGAATTCTGGTCATTGAGATGTCCTGTATAGGCATATGGAATAAGCCAAATTTATCGATCATCATTGAGCTAAACAGTTGACCTAAAATCACACAAGCAATAAAGGTATTAACTCCAAGTTTCGGCGATAAAATTAGTGCAGAACTAATAAATATGACACCCATTATGCCACCAATCCAAGACCATGCAGGGGCGCGCTCCAAGTATTGAGGCTCGGAAGCTGTGCTTTGTTAAGTAATAAAATTGGTAGTATGACTGCAAGACTAACCACTAAAGAAACGAATGTGCTTAGAAATGGGTTTGCCAATGCTTTTGCCAAATAACTATTGGTCGCAGATTGAATCGGAACGACAAATCCTGAGAGTAAGGCAAAGAAAATCAAAATATAACCTTTCATAATGATCGTGCTCTAATAGTATTGTTATGATTTTCCGCTATTCATATTTATAATAGAAATTCTAGTTTTGATAATTTGCTATTCGTATAATGAATGAATTAAGACGGTTAGACCTCAACTTGTTGTTGAGTTTGGATGCCTTACTGAGCGATCCACATTTAACCCGTGCTGCTGAGCGCTTGAATAAGAGTCAGCCAGCTTTAAGTCATGATTTAGCCAAACTTAGAATTGTTTTTAACGACCAGTTGTTGTTAAGAGAAGGCCGTGGATTGTGTTTAAGTCCAAAAGCGACACAAATGAAAATGGCTGTAAAAAATATACTTGAGAATATTCAGCAGCTTATTTTAGATCAAGAGTTTAAACCAGAGGCATCTCAACGTCGTTTTCGATTGGCAATGTCGGATTATGGCAGTAGCGTGATATTGACCAAGTTATTGCCAATTATTCGTCAATATGCACCACATATTAAAATTGAGGTTGTACAGCTGAGTAGGCGCATGATGATGGAACAGGTCATTGAAGGGCAGTTGGATTTAGCCTTTGGGGTGTTTAATCAGGCACGACCTAAATATATACAGCAAAAAATTCTATTCAAAGAGCGGTTTATCAGTGTGATGGATCGTCAGTTTTTAGGAGAAGCAGCAACTTTAGATCTGGATACTTGGTTGAATTATCCGCATATTTTGGTTGCAGTACAGACTTTTGCTGCAGATGAAATCGATCGAGTACTGGCCGAAATAGGAAGGCAGCGCAATATACACTTGATATTGCCACATTGGAGTGTGGCCGCTGAGGTCTTATTGGGGACTGATTTGATTTTAACGGTAGCCGAAAAAACCATTCAGACTGGCAGATTTCCAAAGCAATTGACATGCTTCACTCCACCACTTTCAATTCCTCAATTTGATTTCAGTATGATTTGGCATCGAAATAAAGATTCTGATCCAGCATTACAATGGTTGCTTGGCGTAATTCAGACGCTGATGCAAAGTGAAAGTCGGATGGATGATTGTTAAATAGAGCCTTTCAAGCTGATGTCCTTGAAAGGCTAAGCTATTTTCTGCGGCATGGTCTGTTTAGGCTTGGCTCAGGATCTCCTGTGTAATCAGTGGCCAAATCTGGTTATGCGATTTTTTAAACATCAGCATATGCCCAATCTGTGCAAAGCCTAGTTGATTTGGTTTAAGCTCATGCATTTGAGTGTTTGCATTTGGATATAGACTAAGCAGGTCTTTGACATTAGCTTCAGTTGCAATTTGATCGTCCGAGCTCCAATATACGGTGATTGGACATTGAATCTCATGATGAAAATCTTCGAAAATGGTTTTTCCAATGGCATTGGTTACATAACCAGGTTGACCACAAAATTGGGCCCATTGTTTGGCGACTTGTTTGGGTAAGTTTTCACCCATACCGATAAATTTAGTCGCACCATAGCCTTTAAGTAAACTGGAAATAGGAAAAATAACGTTAAACATCACAGGGCCGAGGAATTTGGTGCGACCTTTTAAGCCTTTTAAATAACCCGTTGAACAAGAGACACCAATGACACGCGCAACTTTTTTATGATTGGGGGCAATACCCAATAATTGCCCGCCAGCGCTATGCCCAATCAGAATAACTTTTTCAGCTTGAGTTTTGTTTAATAGCGTTTCGATCGCGGCTGGAATATCGAGTTGGCCCCAGTCTTGAATGCTGGCCGTACTATTTTTGAGTGCACCATGCAGTGATTCGCCAATACCACGAAAATCGAAGCTCAATACATTAAAGCCTTGATCGGTTAACCATTCGGCAAAGGCATTATAAAATACTTTGGTAATACCTGTGGCAGGGCAAATGAGGATTGGGTGGGATTGCGTTTGAGCAGACTGTGCTAGTGGATTGGCTGAATAATACTGGCCACTCAGCTGGTAACCATCTTTACAGGTGATATTAATCGGTTCGAACTTTTTCATAATTCTTGCTTAATTAAGGTACTGCCAGTACTTTACCTAAGTTCCAAAAAGAAACTCATGTATTCTATGACTGAAAAGTCATACACCAGGCAAAAATGCCGAAGTATAAATTAAGGAAGATTCAGTTATGTTGTTTGTAGATGCAATACCTTTTTCGGTTAAGCTTGCTATTGCCTTTAGTGGGGTTTATTTGTGGGTTGGCATGCTGACCGGGGTGTGGAAGTATGCGCAAATTCGTACTTCGGTATCTGGTCGAGCGCATTACTATGTCGATATTGCACATCGCAGTAGTTTGTTATATGCACCTGCTACTTTGATTTTGGCTGTGCTGGCCTATTTTTCAGCCTGGTCTGAGCGCGTTAATTTAATCTTTATTCTTATTAATGTGTTGTTTTTTAGCTTTGCAATCTTGAGCTATGTGTTGCATGGTTGTCTTAAAGACACCAATAACCAATTTAAGCAGCCAAATCAATTGGGTAAATGGCACTTACCGAGTTGGATATTAACCTCGGCAATGTTGTTATTGATTGTGGGCGAATTACTTGCGACAGCGGGATTGTTACTTGGCACGATCTACAGTTTTATGTATTGATGTGGAATCTACTGCACTTGGAATTTCAATCCAAGAAAACAGAAATGAAAACACAATGAGGGAGAACTCAATTTTATTTTTAAATTAAATGGACTTGAATGCAAAGTATGAGATTGTAAAAAGTGAAAATAAAGTTTAAATATAAGAGTTGCTTGGTTTATTATTTTTCTATTATGGTGGTGGTTTTTAACTAAGATGGATGACATGGTCATCCACCTTCTAATCTAGAAATTCACAGTGTTGTTTTCGATAGCGGCTATCAATGACTGCCCATAGGAAAAATGCGACAGATACAATTAAAGCATAAGCGAAATATTCGAGTTTCAAGTCACCTTGTATAAGACCATGCAGCATGAGCGTTAGCATCAGTGCAAAAGTGGTACTCATATAAGTAACTAAATTTTTATTTGCCTTCAAAGAATTAATGAAGACTTGCTTGTCGAAATGTAGTGAAAACATCTCCATACCTCCTGTCATTCGCGACAAAACACTATTGTTATGGTCTTTGAAGTATCCATTTGTACCTCTTCTACTAGAGGAATGCAAGCGCATTAACATTCTAATGTTAAATATTTATGACAATATTGAAATATATGATGCAAAAGTACATTTATTTTAAAAATATGATTATTCTTTATTTTTAAGGTTAGATGTTGTCGTGATAAGGCTTTGAGCTGGGGTTGATGTAAGCAATAAAAGTGTATTTGGGTAAAATACGCTAATATTGTTACGCATAAATTCTATTTGGATAAAAAAGAATTTAAATTTCTCAATTCAAAGCTTAGTTCGATTTTTCACAATTTGTGAACTTATCGAGGGTAATGCAGATACAAAATATGATGACGGTGGGTAACAGCCAAGCCAAATTTTGTTGGCTGAGTGGAAGATTATTTAGAAACTGTGGCAAGATCGAATTAAACTGCGTGACTTTTATTCCCTCAATAATCCCGAATATAAATGCAACGCCAGTGACGGGTGCAAAGATAGAGTGCGGTCGCTTGAAATACTTGGCCAAAAAGCTCAGTAAAATCACAACGATTGCAGGGGGGTAAATTGCAGAAAGTACCGGCTCAGAGACGGCAATCAATTTAGTCAAACCTAAGTTTGAAATCAGTAAGGAAAAAATAACAAATACAAAGACTAAAACTTTATAGGGAATGCCGGTGAGGCCAGAGAAATATTCTGCACATGCACAGGTCAAACCAATTGCGGTGACAATACATGCCAAGAAAATCATAATCGCTAAAAAGATTGAACCACTCGCACCAAAGGCATGTTCTACATAAGCATGTAAAATCACAGCACCATTTTGTGCATTGGCTGCAATTTCATGGCTGCCTGAACCTAATTTAAAGAGACTGAGATAAACGAGTGTTAGGCCGATACCTGAAATAATACTGGCAATCAGTGCATATTTAATAATCAACTTTTGGTTGGTTACGCCACGAGAATGAATCGCATGGATAATGACAATACCAAAAACCAGTGCGCCCAAAGTATCCATGGTCAAATAGCCACTAACGAAACCTTCAGAAATCGGTGAACTTTGATATTTACCAATCGCAGGTGAGATATCCATTGCAGGAATCATAAAGGCTGCAATACCAAGAATGGCAAGTGCAATAATTTTTAGTGGCGCTAAGACACTCCCAATACTGTCCAGTAATTTATTGGGGTAGAGAGAGACGACAGTCACTACAGCAAAATAAATGATGCTGTAAATTAAAATACTGTAGTGCTCATTGCTGAAATAGGAGGCCGCCATTTGCGAGAAACCGATTTCATAAGAAACGGTGGCTGTGCGCGGGATAGCAAATAAGGGTCCCACAGATAAATAGCAGACGACAGTTAGAATTAAACTGGCAACTTTACCAAGTGGTGCGCTTAAAATGGCGATTGAACCTTCAGTTCTAGACAACGCAATAATGGTGAGTACGGGTAAACCAACAGCGGTGATGAGAAAACCGAATGCGGCATACCAAACCTGATCACCGGCTTGTTGCGCAACAATAGGTGGGAAGATAATATTGCCAGCCCCAATGAAGAGGGCAAAGGTCATAAAACCCAGTGCAATAATATCTCTTAAACGAAGAGTAGTCATACAACAGTGTGAATATTACAAAAGCGTCGATTTTAGTTGAATTACGCATAGATTGGTATTTTATTTTATCAATCATATTCCGATTTTTTATATAAAAGCCTTGTATCCCAAGAATTCTACTGTAAATGGTTAAATAGCATGCATTGCTAAAAAAGAATGGCCATCCCATGGTTGATGGTAATCTTAAAAATTGCCGATTTAAATCCAAAACAATGAAGGAAGGTGATGTAATACAAGTGTATTTTGCTTCTTATTTTCAAAGGAGTATGATGAAGGATTGAAATATATGACTTTCATATTACTTTTTGCGAAATAAGATTAAGGGGAATTTAATGCGTGCTACTCGCGTGACAATAAAAACAGAAGATGATATTAAAAAATTGCGTATTTCAGGGCGATTGGCTGCACAAGTGCTTGAAATGATCGGTCCTTATGTGAAAGCTGGAGTAAGTACTGAATATTTAGATGATATTTGCAATGACTATATTGTGAATACCTTAAAGGTGATTCCAGCCAATGTTGGCTATCATGGCTTTACCAAAACCACCTGCATTTCTCCAAACCAAGTGGTTTGTCATGGTATTCCTTCGAAAGACAGTATTTTACAAGATGGCGATATTTTGAATATTGATGTTGCCATTATTAAAGACGGTTATTTTGGGGATACCAGTCGCATGTATTATGTGGGCGCTGCTAGTGCAGAAGCCACTAAACTCGTTGAAACCACCTATGCTGCAATGCGTGCTGGGATCCATGCCGTAAAACCTGGTGCGACATTGGGTGATATTGGTTTTGCCATTCAAAGTGTTGCGCAAGCAGAAGGTTATAGTATTGTTCGAGAATACTGTGGTCATGGTATTGGCAAGGTTTATCATGAGCAACCCGATATTTTGCATTATGGACAGTGCGGTACCGGCTTAGTCTTAAAAACGGGCATGGTATTCACCATTGAGCCAATGGTGAATTTAGGTAAGGCTGGCGTGAAAGAGCTGAAAGATGGTTGGACTGTAGTTACCCGCGATGGTTCTTTATCTGCTCAATGGGAACACATGGTTGCAGTCACAGAAACTGGATTTGAGTTACTCTCACCATGGCCTGAAGGTACAGGGCATTATCCAGCAATCTAAGTGATCTTGTGTAGATTTAATTAAAAACTCGTTCAATAAAGCAGTGTTGGCCATCTTGCCACACTGCTTTATTTTTTGGCTTTAAATTTGAAAATAAATGAAACCACACAGCCGAACAATAAACCCCAAAATGCAGAACCAATACCAAAGAATTGTACCCCAGAAGCACTGAATAAAAATGTCATTAAGGCCGCTTCACGTTCTTGCAGATCATGAAAGGCGATCGCAATGTTATGACCAATGGTGCCAAATAAGGCGATACCGGCCAAAGCCACAATAAACAGCGTTGGAAAAGAGAGCAATAAACTGGTGAGGGTTGCTGCAAACAAGCCCATGATGATGTAAAACAACCCACAACTCATTCCTGCGATATAGCGTTTGCTCGGGTCTGGGTGGACTTGATCATCTAAGCTTACGGCAGCACTAATTGCTGCAATATTGATACTAAAGCCACCGAAAGGGGCCAATAGCGTTTGCGCAAAGCCAGTCCAACCAATCAATTGGTTGACATGCGGTTGATAACCATAGCTTTTAATCATGGCAATCCCTGGGAGATACTGCGATGCCATGTTGATGACAAACAGTGGCAGGGCTAAACCAAACAAGGCAGACCAACTAAAAGCTGGGGTCGTCCAGATTGGTGTGGTCAAGCCCCATTGAATGTGAAGCGGTTGAATTTCTAAGAAAAATGGGCTGAGCATGAAGCTGCCAATCACAGTAATAACGATGCTATAACGTGGCCAAAGGCGTTTTGACAAAATATAGATGGCGAGTAGTGAAAGGATAAAAGCCCAGCTATTTTGTAGGCTGGCAAATAAGCCAATCCCAAACTTTAATAAAACGCCTGCCAACATTGCACTGGTGAGACTTTGCGGAATATAGGAAAGAACCCGTTGAAAAACACCTAAAAAGCCGAGTATTGCGGTGAGTAGGCCGCAAATCAAAAATGCACCGATGGCTTGTTCAAGACTGTAGCCACTGGCACTGGCGATGATCAGCGCCAAACCCGCAGTTGACCAAGAGGTTGCCACTGGATATTTAAATTTCCAGGACAGTAATAGACCGCAGAGTCCGATGCCAATACCCAATGCCCAAAACCATGAGCTGATTTGCGCTGTATTTGCTCCCAGGTTTTGTGCAGCTTGAATCACTAAAATTGATGAAACACTAATGCCAATTAAAAAAGTGATAAAGCCTGCGAATACGGCTGGCACTGAAAAATCTTGGGATAATTTACGGATCATGAACGGCTTATATTGAACAACGCTAAAATTTAACGCTGATCATACCGATTTGATGGGAGTGCGAAAAGCATTGATCGGAAAATAGAATAATCTGATTTCTTTTATGCGATTCGCAAAAATGTATTGAATAGAGCGTTAGGTCAAGGTCGAAGTTGCGAGTTTGATGCCGAAGCCACAAAACATTAGGCCAACACCAGTCACACAGACGGCAGCAACTTTATAATGCCTGTTAAAGTATTGCGCGAGTTTGATGCCTGAGAAAATCAGTAAGGTGAGATAACTCATACTAACGATTTGCAGCATAACCGATAGAAGTGCAAAACTTATGGCTGGATAAGGGTAGTTCGGGTCGACAAATTGGATGAAAAAAGACAAGAAAAATAAAATGGCTTTGGGATTGAGCAAACTAATGGTGAGCGCAGTTCGATAAGGATGAAATTGTTTACTGCTCACTGGTGCTGCGGTGGCTCTGTTTTTACTGCTGCTGCGCCAAGTTTTAACCCCTGCGATCCCTAAGCGTATCCCTAAATAAGATAAATAACTGGCACCTACGACTTTTAATAAGACAAAAAGCCAAGGAAATGCATGTAATAACGACGCAGCTCCTAAAACCGTCAACAAGATTAAGATCAGATCACCGGTAAAAACACCGAGCGCAGCGGTATATCCAGTTTTGACACCAAAGCGTGATGCAACTGACATGACATAAATTGAATTCGGGCCAGGAAGGATAACAATAAAAATTGTCCCAATGATATAACTGAGAAGATCAGTGATGCCAAACACGTTGTACTCGCAAAGGTTGTCGAATTAAAAAGTCGAGACACCCTTAATAGAATGCTCGACTTCATAGAAGAACGTTCGATGTCTTTATAACAAACGACTGTTCCCCAAAGGGCTTAAATTATGCCTTAATTTCTGCATCAATGCCAAAAGATTGACGTAACAGCGTACTTAACTGTTCGCGTGCCTTAATAAAGCCATCGATCCCGCCTTGCAACAGTTGAAATGCCATCAAATCTGCTTCGAGTTGTTGCTTAAATTGGGCTTTATCGAGTTTGAAATCGGCCTCAACGGCAGTGCTGGCTTGGCTTAGGAGTTGATGGCTCACTTGGCGATGATCTTGTGCGAGTTCTGCCAGTAATGCGGGAGAAACCGTGAGTAAATCACAGCCTGCCAGTCCAAGTACTTGATCAATACTGCGGAAGCTGGCGCCCATAATTTCAGTTTTAATCTGGTTGTGCTTGTACAGTTGATAAATTTGTTTAACCGACAATACACCCGGATCTTTTTCAATCGGGTAGTGATCGACTTGTTCAGCTTTTTTATACCAATCTAAGATACGACCAACAAACGGTGAAATGAGTGTGACTTGAGCATCGGCGCAGGCTTTGGCTTGTGCTAAGCCAAACAAAAGGGTGAGGTTACAGTGAATCCCTTCGGCTTCAAGTTGTTTTGCGGCTTGAATGCCTTCCCACGTGGCTGCAATTTTAATTAAAATACGACTTTGATCAATGCCATAACTTGAATAAAGCGCCAGTAATTGTTTGGCTTTGGCAACGGTTGCATCGGTGTCATAAGACAGGGCAGCATCGACTTCTGTCGAGACACGACCTTGAATCGATTTTAAAATTTCCACGCCCAGTTTGACCGTCAAAATATCAATGCTACGCTCGATGAGTTCATCGCTTTGATAGTCTTCATTTCTTGCTTGGGTGTAGGCATCTTCAATCAGCTCACGATTTTCAGGCTGTGTTGCAGCAGCAGTGATCAAAGATGGGTTAGTGGTCGCATCAAGTGGACGAAATTGTTGTATGGCTTTTAAGTCGCCAGTGTCAGCAACAATTGTTGTGATGGCTTGTAATTGGTCAAATGCAGATTGAGTCATTGCTGTGAAATTCTAAATTAAAAATATTTGTGCTGTATTTATAACACAGGCAAAGCCATGCTTTGTCGAAATAAGCTGGGAAATAATGTGATTTATTTGCTTCTACTGGCGCGGATGTGTGCAATCAAATAGCGTGCAGCCGCCCCCAATTGACTTTCACGTCGCCAAACCAAGTCGACGTAGTATTCAAATTTTGGGGTAAAGTCTGCCAGGTCTAGATACTTCAGTTGTTTTTTTAAGTTCGGATTTTCATTAAACATTTCGAGTGGAAGAATCCCCCATCCCAAACCTTGAGTAATTAATGCGCAAGCAGAATAGTGATTATCTGTACGCCAATACTTTTTTGAATAGAGCAGTTCTGGTTTGATTGCGCGGTCACGGCTTGCCACTACGATTTGTCGGCTTTGTAATAATTGTTCAAAACTGACACTGGAATGTAATGCGAGGTTAAAGGTTTTTGCGGCGACAGCAACCAAGGTTTCTCGCTTTAACTCAACGAATTGTTCACTACTGGCCAGTTGTTCGCGTTCAAACATAATGGCCAATTGCGCTGCGCCATCGTGCAGCAGTTGTACCGCATCTTCTTGGGGGGCCGAAAAAATATTGACTTGAAGTTCTGGAAACTGATGTTCTAACAAGGCGATATAGCCAGTCCAATGGGTGTGTGAGAGCTCAGAGACCACCACAATGTTGAGTGACGACTCAAGCCCGGCACTGAGCGCAAAGGCATGTTGCTTCCATTGATTGATTTCAACCAAGAGCTGATCTGTTTTTTCATATAAGGTCATTGCTTGGGGGGTGGGTCTTGGCTCGCGACCCACCCGTTCAAATAAATTGAGTTGTAAATCAATTTCTAAATTGGCGATCGACATACTCACGGCAGAAGGAACCTTGCCTAACTTACGCGCGGCTGCAGAAAATGAACCGGTCTCAATCACGGTCTTGAAAATGTTGAGTTGTTCTTGATTAATATTCATCTATCAAACTTTATGAAAGGTTCTAACTCGAATTATCAATATAATACATTAGAATGGCGATCTAATTATGTAATAGAGTATTTAAAATGTTGATTTCCAAAAGAAGGATCGTTCATGCGTTGAGCTATGAGATTATCCTTCTGGTCATCATTGCAATCGCGTTAAGTTTTATCTTTGAAGTACCATTAGAGGTGACCGGTGGTTTAGGTGTGGCGATGGCGGTTACCTCGGTCATCTGGAATATGATTTTTAATCATTATTTTGAAAAATTAGAAAAAAAGCGAAAGTTTAAGCGTAGCTTTGGAGTGCGAATACTGCATGCAATCGGCTTTGAGGGTGGATTGATGCTGGTAACGATTCCGATGGTGGCTTATGCAATGAACATGAGTTTGTGGGAAGCAATTTTACTTGATTTAAGTTTGACTACTTGTATTTTGGTTTATACCTTTATTTTCCAATGGTGCTTTGATGTGATTGAAGCTCGTTATTTTTCTAACGATACCAAATCAAGCTTGAGCGGCACAGCCTAAATCTGCGTGATGAGCGACTCAGTGATTCTGAGTCGGGACACACAGGCAATAAAAAACAGCACCCATGTGCTGTTTTTTATTGCGCTTTAAAAAATTATTTTTCAATAATGGCCGTTACACCTTGGCCACCAGCAGCACAGATCGAGATAAGAACACGACCAGAACCTTTTTGATTGAGCAGTTTTGCTGCGGTTGCTAAAATACGACCGCCAGTTGCTGCAAAGGGGTGACCCGCTGCAAGTGAAGAACCTTTTACGTTTAATTTACTACGGTCAATTGAACCAAGAGGTGCTGCTAAGCCTAAACGCTCTTTACAGAATTTAGGATCTTCCCAAGCTTTTAGGGTTGAAAGCACTTGTGATGCAAAGGCTTCATGAATTTCATAGTAGTCGAAATCTTGCAGGGTCAAGTCAGCACGTGCCAACATACGCGGTACGGCATAAGCAGGAGCCATTAACAAACCTTCTCTTTTGCCAATAAAGTCAACAGCAGCAGATTCAGAGAAGCTGAGGTAAGCAAGCACTTCATGGCCATTGGCTTTTGCCCACTCTTCAGAGGCGAGTAACACAACAGAGGCACCATCGGTGAGTGGCGTAGAGTTACCAGCAGTCATGGTTGCTGCTTCGCCTTTACCAAATACCGGTTTCAATTTAGCCAGTTTTTCAACAGAAGAGTCTGGGCGTAAATTGGTGTCTTTTTCGACGCCCATAAATGGCGTGATCAAATCAGCAAAGAAGCCGTCATCATAGGCTTTTGCCATTTTATGGTGAGAAGCTGCGGCTAACTCATCTTGCGCTTCACGAGAAATACCCCATTCAAGTGCGGTGATTGCTTGATGATCACCCATTGACATGCCCGTACGTGGCTCACCATTTTTAGGTGCTTCGAGTAAATCTCTAAAGTTAATTTTGGTTAGCGCTTTTAAACGGCCTTTTGCTGTTTTGGCGATATTGAGTTCGAGCAGTGCTTTTCTTAAGCCATCACCAATCGAGATTGGTGCATCGGAGGTAGTATCGACACCACCTGCAATACCGACTTCAATTTGACCCAAGGCAATTTTATTGGCAACAGCAAAAGCCGCTTGTAAGCCGGTACCACAGGCTTGCTGCATATCATAAGCAGGAGTTTCAGGAGCGAGGAGGGTGCTGAGTACACATTCACGAGTCATGTTGAAATCACGACTATGCTTTAAAACAGCACCAGCAACGACTTCACCTAAACGTTGACCTTCTAAATGATAACGTTGTACAAGGCCATTTAATGCTGCAGTGAGCATATCTGAGTTTGATACTTCAAAATAGGCACCATTCGAACGTGCAAATGGAATACGGTTACCACCAATGATCGCAACGCGACGGACTGTATTGTTACTCATATTTTTTTCCTGTGGAACAGAGATTGGTGTAAGTTCAGTTTTAGCCTCAGCGGCAGTCTTTTTGTTGGCTGCTACTTTGGGTTGAGGGCTTGCTTTTCTACTGCTACGACCAGTTGACTTTGATGTATTTGACACCGAAGGAGTCGTCGTATTTTCGACGACTGAATTGTCTTGAGTTGTTTTGCTCATAAGGCTTTTCCAAGCATATCAAACACTTTCTTGATGGCTACATTAGCACAATTGTTGTTGGCCCGTATTGACTATAATGACTTCTGAGTATGTATTCAGGTCAAGACATCATTGGGCCAAGTCAAGTATGATCTTAGCGAAACAAATGAATCGATTTAGATAAAACGATCTGACATCAAGTACAGCCGCAGGAATACGAGACTGACGACAGCCAATGATACAATGCAGCGATTGGCGTTTTAAGCTTAAACTGTCGCGATAACCCCCTGAAGATTCATCCAAAATTAATTTATTGAGAGATTAAAACATGAGTGACCAATACCAAGCCTTTGCAAAATCTCCAATTGGTAAATTTGTCATTAAAAATTTAGGCCTACCATCTCCAACTCACTTAGATCGCTTTCAGTCTGCGACACCTGTCATTCAGGGTGCAGTGCTATTGGGGGCAGCGCCATCAAGCAGCTTAACTGCAGAAATCACCCAAGTATTGGCCAATATTCACGCCAATAGTTATAGCGGCAATAACCCAGAGTTACAGCAAATCGCGGCAAAAAGCGGTTTAAATGTCGGGGCTTATAATGAAGGTGATAAAGAGTCAAAATTTAAAGCAGTGGTATTTGATGCTTCAGGCATTCAAAGCTCAGAACAACTGCATGCGCTTTATGCCTTTTTCAATCCAATTGCACGTCAAATTCAACGTTCTGGTCGCGTGATTGTGGTGGGTATCGATCCAGATGCCGCAACAACCGTACAACAGGCGATTGCGCAACGAGCACTTGAAGGCTTTGTTAAATCTGTTGGTAAAGAGCTTAAAAAGGGCATTACAGCACAATTACTGTATGTACAACCTGGTGCTGAAGCCAATATTGAGTCAAGCCTACGTTTCTTATTGTCACCACGTTCAGCCTATGTATCTGGTCAAGTGCTTCGTGTGAGCAAAGCAGAAGTGCTCGATATTGATTGGGTCAAACCGCTAGCTGGTAAAACAGCGGTGGTGACTGGTGCCAGTCGTGGCATTGGTGAAGCGATTGCGCATGTGTTGGCACGTGATGGTGCACATGTGATTTGCTTGGATGTACCACAGCAACAAGCCGATTTAGATCGAGTTGCTGGTGAAATTTCTGGATCAACCTTGGCGATTGATATTACTGCAGCAGATGCGGGTGAGAAAATCAAAACAGCTGCAGCGGCTTTGGGTGGGGTTGATATTATTGTGCACAATGCCGGGATTACCCGTGACAAAACTTTGGCGAATATGAAGCCTGAGCTATGGGATCTGGTGATTAACATCAACCTGGCTGCGATTGAGCGCGTGAATCATTATCTACTGGGCAATGCAGGCTTAAACGCAAATGGCCGTATCGTCTGTGTTTCTTCAATCTCCGGAATTGCAGGAAACTTGGGCCAAACCAACTATGCAACCTCTAAGGCTGGCGTGATTGGTCTTGTGAGATACACAGCACCAACCTTAGATCAAGGGATTACCATTAATGCGGTTGCCCCTGGTTTTATTGAGACACAAATGACGGCGGCGATTCCATTTGCGATTCGCGAAGCGGGCCGCCGTATGAACTCAATGAGTCAAGGCGGGCTGCCAGTCGATGTGGCTGAAACCATTGCCTTATTTGCTTCTACCGCATCAACCGGTCTCAATGGCAACGTGGTGCGTGTGTGTGGTCAAAGCTTACTTGGCGCTTAAGCCTTGGTGTTAAAAGGGATGCCTTGGCATCCCTTTTTTATCTGGATCGCTTGGATCCGCAGTGCATCGAAATAAAAATACAGGAAATGTTAAATGAATACACGCCATTTTAGTCAACTTCCCAAAGCTTATTTTGCTTATCCTAAAGTGATTCAAGGGCTTATATTTAAAAAAATTAAAGTAGCACCAATTTTACCGCAAGTTAAATATCAGGTTGATGGGTTCAAAGTGGATCAAAACCATTTAAAAGCCTATAACCAAGTCTGCGGTTTTAAAAATAATGGCTATATTCCTGCTATTTATTTGGCTGTACTCTCGCAAAGTTTACAAATGCATATGATGACACAAGAAGCATTTCCGTTTGCAGTGTTGGGTTTAGTGCATATTCGCAATCAAATTAAACAGTTCCGCAAAGTCGGTAGCAATGAGCAACTGACGTTGTCATGTGAGTTTGGTGAATTACAGCCACATGATAAAGGGGTGCAGTTTGATTTTATTACGCTTGCTAAAGTAGGCGATGATGTGGTGATGCAAGGGGTGACGACGTATTTATCACGCCAAAAAACCGAGCTTTCTGTAAAGGCGGCAAATGCGGTTAAAACAGATCAAGCGACAGAACAAAATCCTACGGATTACCAGTTACAGGGTGTCTGGGACATTGCCGAAAATATTGGTCGTCGTTACGCCAAGGTTTCAGGAGACTTTAACCTTATTCATATTCATGCTTTGACTGCCAAAGCTTTTGGTTTTAAACAGGCCATTGCACATGGTATGTGGAGCAAAGCACACGCACTTGCCAGTCTCAATTTAAGCGATGCTTATGAAGCGGATGTTTGGTTTAAACTCCCTTTATATTTACCATCTCAAGTTGAGTTTTTAAGCGTAGAGCAAAAACAAGAGACTGATTTTCTCATTCGGAATCAGAAAAATCAAAAACCACATGTGGCGGGGCGTATTAAAGCAATATAAGATAAGCCGCTTAAGTCTGGATGACTTTGGCATGATGGATTAAGCGGCTTTATATAGTGACAGCTGTGCCATGAACCCGCCCGAAATAACAATGAAGGTAAAGGACATGAGTGGTTTAACGGATATTATTTTTGCAGACAAACAACAATATAGCGGTTTTGTAGATCCCAATTTTATTGATCTTGCACAGCAATTTAGTCGACTACAAGCCGCGCGTAACGGACAGGGTGGTGCGGCTTTAGCAGTTTATTTTCAAGGTCAGTTGGTGGTTGATATCTTTACAGGGAAAAAATCACAGACGGAGGCTTGGGCTGAAGATACGCTCTCGATTTGTTATTCCACTGGCAAGGGGGTACTGGCAACGCTGGCGCATATCTTGGTCAGTCAGGGCTTTTTAAACTATGACACGCCTGTGATGCAATATTGGCCTGAATTTGCTCAAAATGGCAAAGAAAACGTGACCTTGCGACATATTCTAAGTCATCAGAGTGGACTTTTTGATATTCGCCATTTAATTACGACCGCTGCGGAAATGGCAGATTGGCCGCATATGTTGCAGCGTATTGAGCAGGCGCGTCCTCGTTTTGTGCCTGGTCAGGATATGGCTTATCAAGCCTTAACCTTTGGTTGGCTGGTGGGTGGGCTGTTGGAAAAAGCCACGCAACGACCACTCAAAGATTTAATGCAAGCATATTTAGTCGATACCCTTGCGCTGGATGGGGCATTTTTTGGTGTACCTCGTACAGCGCTTGAACGCGTAGCAAAGCCCATTCGGAAAACAGTGCCGACAACAGCCGCTGGGGCGCAGCCTGAGGCAGCTACAGCGCAAGCACGTAAAAAACACAAAGCCACGATTCCAGAGAAACTGCTTGAACTTTCTGGGCAAAATCCGCAAGACTTCCTCGATGCGATGATTCCAAAGGGCATGCGTGACTTTAGCTTTTTTAGTGATGTCGGATTGCAGGCGATGATTCCGGCAGTCAATGGGGCATTCACGGCACGCAGTCTAGCCAAAGTCTATGCCATGCTTGCCAATCAAGGTCGGTGGCAAGATCAACAACTGATCCGTCCAGAAGT
This sequence comes from Acinetobacter pullicarnis, assembly GCF_006352475.1. Classification (NCBI taxonomy): domain Bacteria; kingdom Pseudomonadati; phylum Pseudomonadota; class Gammaproteobacteria; order Moraxellales; family Moraxellaceae; genus Acinetobacter; species Acinetobacter pullicarnis. The sequence continues at coordinate 2,321,974 of NZ_VCMZ01000001.1, read as the reverse complement.
ATTCGCAGAACTGAGCCAAATTCAAAGTTATAAACGTGATCGGATCATGCCCATTCCAATGAAATGGCGTTTGGGCTATCACCGTGTTATTACACTTGGTAAACGCGTCAAGCATGGTTTTGGGCATTTGGGTTATAACGGATCGGGTGCGTGGTGCGATCCTCAACGAGGTTTGAGTATTGCTTATACCCATAATTTTGCAGATGCGTCGATTACTGGGGATTATCGACTTTGGGGATTGAGCCAAGAAGCCTTGCGTTGTAGTGATGCAATTTTAACAGGGCATAAGGGCTGGTTTTGAGAGCGATTGCTTAGCTTTTGAGCATTAACATGATTTTCGCACTTTGCTTACATGGAGAGCGGTCGAAATGATTCACACTGTGCTGAAAACACAGTATCCTTATGCCTGTCACTAGGAGCATCCATGTATCAGGTACTTGCACGTAAATATCGTCCGCGTAATTTTAATGAGTTGGTGGGCCAAAGCCATGTTTCCCGAGCTTTAACCAGCGCGCTAGACCGTGGTCGTTTACATCATGCATATTTGTTTACTGGAACCCGTGGTGTCGGTAAAACCACCATTGCACGTATTTTGGCAAAATGTCTGAACTGCGAAACTGGTGTAACATCAACACCATGCGAACAGTGTGCAACCTGTCAGGCGGTGAATGCAGGTCGTTTTATCGATCTGATCGAAATTGATGCTGCGTCACGAACCAAAGTGGAAGACACCCGTGAACTGCTCGATAACGTGCCTTATGCCCCAACCCAAGGGCGCTATAAAGTTTATCTGATCGATGAAGTGCATATGCTTTCAACGCATTCTTTTAATGCGTTGTTGAAAACCTTGGAAGAACCGCCGGCACACGTTAAGTTTTTATTTGCGACGACTGATCCGCAGAAATTACCGATTACGGTGATTTCACGTTGTTTGCAATTTACTTTACGGCCTTTGGCGGTTGATGAAATCACCCAACACCTTGAACAAATTTTAAAAACAGAAGCGATTACCGCGGAACATGATGCACTTTGGCAAATTGCTGAAGCAGCACAAGGTTCTGTACGTGATGCTTTGTCGCTCACCGATCAAGCGATTGCTTTTGGTCAAGGGGAGATTCATCACCAAGATGTAAAAGACATGCTTGGTCTGATTGATCGCAGTATTATTTATGATTTGTTGGCTGCGATTCACCAAAATAAACAACAACAGGTTAGTCAACTGCTGTTGCAGTTTAGGCAGCAAGCCTTAGATGTCGCGTTGGTGCTAGATCAACTGATTTCAACTTTACATGAGTTGGCATTGTTGCAACACTTACCCGATTTAAGCCTGAAATATAGCGAAGAAATTAACCATAAAATTAAAAAATTATCTGCGGTGATTTCAGCACAAGATTTACAGCTGTACTATCAGATTGCCTGTAAAGGCCGTGCTGATTTACAAATGGCGGTGACTCAAGAACAAGGCTTTGAAATGACGGTGCTGCGCTTATTGGCATTCCGTCCGTTGTCGCTTGAAGAAATCTCCTACTCAACGGGAGGATCTGCACAAATTGTACTTGAGTCAAATATCACGGTTGCAGCGCCAACAGAAACAAGTGGCACTGAGCAAGGCATTATTGCAGCGCCTACAGCAGTACAACCACCGCGTACGCAAGCAAAAGCTACGCACGCAGTACAAGCCATGCCATCCTCTCAGCCAACAGCGGTTGTCCACGAGACAGCACAAGAGAGTCCTGTTCCGAATCATGTGGTTGATGTTACTGCCGATCATGTACTGGAAACAGGTACACATACAGCTGAAACCGTGACTTTGACAGAGACAATCGAGCGCGTCGCCCCAGTGGTTCAGCCTGAAATACTTGAGCCGACGGGTGCGGTTGCTGCTACAGCTACCACTAGTCGCTCTGAAGCGCCGGCATTAACCTCATTTATCAGTGCCGCAGATGATCGTCAAACGGCACTACACACGATTGATATTGCATCACTGTCTGACCAAGATGCATTTTTCCTTGATCCGCAACGTGATGCAACGTTGCAAGCCGTCGTAGAGCAACCGATGGTTCCGCAGACCGCAGTTGTTGAACAAAATCAAGTCATTGAGCAAAGTCAAGCGCATCAGCCGTTATTCCAGCAAGAAGCCGAACAGCCACATTTGCAAAATAGCCAAGCAGCGCTTACAGGCGCGACCTCGCAGCCGAAGCAAATGCCACAAGACATTTTGGCACTCGCACCGCAACAGCTGGATGGTGAATGGGATGTACATAAGTGGGAATACTGGTTTAGAAGCAGTGGCTTACCACCAGCAGTACAAGAACTCGCACAGCAAGGTCTGATGACAGGGCAGATTAATGGTGCATCGGTATTTCATACCACTCAACAATATGAAAACTTACTGGCGCAAGCACAGTTTGACTTACAGCAAGCATTGTCCAATCAATGGCCAGACACGCGCTTTAGCGTGGAATACAAAGAAATTGCTGAAATCACGCCCTTTATTTTGCAAAATCAACGCAAAGAAAAAGCCTTTCAATGTGCGACTGATTTACTGCATCAAGAACCTGTCGTGAAAAGTTTGGTTGAAACCTTTGAAGCCGAATTAAACGATATTCAAATCAAATAATGCTGTTTTTCGCTGTGATTTATAATTTATCGGTTTTGCGCTCTACTGTGCAGCGGTAGCGCGCTAGAAATTAGCTTTTATACCCAAGAGCATACCCCACTTTTTTTCTGCTGATTAAATACCAAACAACAGCGGGTCTAGCACATTATTCTTTACTGTGTAAGGATGTGTTTGTCATATATCTGTCAAAGCAATGTCATTAAACAAATCTAATCTGTTTAGCTCAATCTGACCGAGTTTTGAAGATGCCTTCCGATTTCACCCGAAGCTTACGCTTTGTGTTGTTTATTCCTGTTTTATCCTTATTGCTTGCCTGTAATGACTCAGATGATGCGCCACCAACGGATCAGAATCCGTCAAAACCTGCTGTTAAGCGCTGTGCACCTTAAGGATGAGATGAGAATTACACTATGATTACCCGCCGCCAACTGATTGCAAATTCTATTAAAACTGGGCTAAGCGCCACAGCGATCGCTGCCTTTCCTGCCAGTATTCAAAAAGCACTGGCAATTCCAGCCAATAATCGGACTGGAACCATTAAAGATGTTGAGCATGTCGTGATTTTGATGCAAGAGAATCGCTCTTTTGATCATTATTTCGGTACGCTCAAAGGGGTACGTGGTTTTGCTGATCGAATGGCAATTCCATTGGCCAATGACCGTACGGTATGGCAGCAACTACGTAGTGATGGTGCGGTTTTAACGCCTTATCATTTAGATGGTACTTTCAATAATGCGCAACGTGCAACAGGGGTTCATCATGCATGGCGCGATAGCCAAGATGCTTGGGATCATGGGCGGATGGCAAAATGGCCAACCTACAAAACCAATCCATCGATGGGCTATTTCAAACAACAAGAATTGCCCTATCAATTTGCTTTGGCCAATGCCTTTACCATTTGCGATGCCTATCACTGTTCAATGCATACAGGGACCGATGCCAATCGTGCCTTTCATTTAACGGGAACCAATGGTGCTGTGCCGACCAGTACCGCATTTGTGAATAATGAATGGGATGCCATTGATGGTTTAGCTGCCAATATCAATCGTGGTTATACTTGGACAACCTACGCAGAGCGCCTAGAAAAAGCGGGCGTGAGTTGGATTTGCTACCAGAATATGCCAGATGAATGGGGCGACAATATGCTTGGGGCTTTCCGCACATTCAAAAAAGCCAATGTCGATTCTGGTTATCCCGTTTCAAGTGGTGGAGCACCGAATAAACCGTACACCAATAATGGGCAAGCATTGCCTTACCATGCTTATGATGCCAATACGGATAATGCACATAACCCATTGTATAAAGGCATTGCCAATACCTTGCCAGGTGACACTCCTGAGTCCTATCTGGATGCATTTAAACGTGATATTAAAATGGGTAAGTTGCCACAAGTCTCGTGGGTCAATGCACCGTCTATTTATTGCGAACATCCTGGACCGTCAAGCCCAGTACAAGGCGCTTGGTTTATTCAAGAAATTTTAGATGCTTTAACCGCAGTGCCTGAGGTGTGGAGCAAAACTGTCCTGCTCATCAATTATGATGAAAATGATGGCTATTTTGACCATGTACCATCTCCATCTGCGCCCTCTATGCAGGCTGATCAAAGCTTTGCAGGCAAAACCACGCTGACAGATCAAGAAATGTCATATGAGTATTACACCCATCCTGCGCCTGAAGGCAGTAGCTGGCAGCCGAAGAATGACAAAGGGGTTTATGGGCCTGGGCCGCGTGTTCCATTATTTGTAGTTTCACCATGGAGCCGTGGGGGCTGGGTGAATTCACAAGTGTTTGATCACACATCAGTATTACGTTTCCTTGAACAGCGCTTTGGGGTTATTGAAACCAACATTAGCCCATTCCGCCGTGCAGTTTGTGGTGACCTGACCTCGGCATTTAACTTTAAAACACCAAATGATGATCGCCTACCAGAATTAAGCGGAAAGCAATCACGTGCTGATGCCGATGCTTTGCGTGCATCACAACAGCAAAACCCAGCGATGCCGATTCCAACCGATGTGCGTATGCCGATTCAAACGCGCGGTATTAAGCAATCACGTGCTTTGCCGTATGAACTCCATACCAGTGCACGCTGTGAGGCAGAGGGTGCCGTGAAATTGCTTTTTGCAAATAGCGGTCAGCAAGGTGCGGTCTTCCATGTTTATAACAAGCTGAATTTGGGATTAATTCCAAAACGCTACATGGTTGAAGCGGGTAAGAGTTTGGAGGATGTTTGGCAGGTCGATAACGATCATCAAGGGCAATATGATTTGTGGGTTTTGGGGCCGAATGGCTATCATCGCCACTTTAAAGGTGATACCAAACGATTGAAAAGTTTGGACATTAACCCAGAAATTCGGGTGTGTTACGACATTGCCAATGGGAGCCTCTATGTTGATTTCATTAACTTAGGCAATAAAGAAGTCAGCTTTAATGTCAGCCCAGTGGCTTATCGGATAGATGCTGCGATGAATATTAAAGTTGCTGCAGGTACCACCAAGACCCAGCATTGGGATTTGGATGATGCACGTCAATGGTATGATTTTGAAGTGACTTCGAGCAATGATTCCTCATTTTACCGACGCTTTGCTGGACGTTTGGAAACAGGTTTAGATTCGGTTACCGATCCTGCTCAAGCCTAAGTTTTTACTTTTATGGTTCGCCATTAATAAAACACCTTCTATTCAAGTGAGTAGAAGGTGTTTTTAACTCTAGATTGATCCTGTTGTTCAAAGGCCGTGATGTTCAGGTTTGGGATATGCAGGGGTTCACTTGAAATGGGGTTGAATTTTTGGGGGGACGGTGCCATTAATAAATCGCTTGATAAATTGCCAATGCGTCTTCGAGTTGCATTGGGCGGGGATTATTCTGCAATAAGCGGGTTTGCTGCATGGCAGCTTCGGCTAAAAGCTGTAGGCTCGATTCTGGGATATTTAACTGACTCAATTGGAGTATTAGTCCACTTTGGTTCAAATGCCGTTGCATATGATCAATAAATAAATCACATAAACCATCGACACTGCCTGAGCAGCGCGGATCAAGCCATTGGATTAATTCAGCATAATAATGTTTGGCATGTGGCGCATTAAATTTTAAAACTTCAATTAAGACCAAGGCATTGCTGTGACCATGCGCTATATGAAAATGGCCACCTAAGGGATAGGCCAAAGCATGTACGGCGCCAACAGGCGCATTGGCAAAGGCTTGCCCAGCCAACATCGCACCGAGCAACATATTTTGTCGTGCAGCCAAATCTGCGGGCTGTTTGAGCACCAGTGGTAAATTTTGATTGAGTAACAGCAGTGCTTGTTTGGCCAAATGATCTGAATAAAAGTTCTTTTTTAATTTAGAAGTATAGGCTTCTATCGCATGCACCATTGCATCGATGCCCGTGGCCGCTGTGGTTGCTGCGGGTAAATATTGCGTGAAGGTTGCATCTAAAATGGCAACATCTGCAAACAATACTGGTGAGACGATTCCTGTTTTGGTGGTTTCACCGGTGGTCACAATTGAAATGGGCGTGACTTCTGAACCAGTCCCCGCGGTGGTTGGGACCAAGATTAACGGTAGGCGCGGTAATTGAACCTGATCGATGCCATATAAATCTGCAAGTGTTTGCTGCTGTTGCGGATGTGCCAAAATCGCAATCACTTTGGCGACATCAAGGACACTGCCACCGCCAAAACCTAAAACCAAATCAACAGTTTGTGCTTTGGCAAAGTTGACTGCTGCGAAGATGATGGCTTCACTGGGATCGGGTTGTATTGCATCGTACAGACTGTAGTGAAGTTGTAGCTTGTCTAAGATTTCGATAATGGGCAAATGTAATTGATGTTGAAGCATCCCAGCATCAGTGACGATTAAAATATGTTGGTAGCATTGTTTCGTGAAAAGTATTTTTAGTTCTTGGATTGAGCCTAAACCAGAAATAAGCTGCGGGACGCTTTGGAAATGAAATTGGCTCATTAGAATTCCTTTATTATCAGCATAAATTAAACATTATTGTTTTAAAGTTCTATAGGATTCATCCTCCAAATAACTTAACATAAGTCGTTTGAAAAGAAATAAACTTTTGGGGCTGTTATGTCATCTCAGGCGCCGTATAAGGTGTTATGTGTTTGTTTAGGCAATATCTGTCGTTCACCAACAGCCGAAGTGGTTCTTCGTCATTTTTGTACGAATGAGTCGCTAAATGTACAAATTGATTCTGCTGGTACCAGTAATTATCATCCCAACAAAGCACCAGACTTACGCAGTCAAAAACATGCGCTGAGTCGGGGCTATGATTTGTCTTCGTTAAGAGCAAGACAGGTTCAATTGGCTGACTTTATTGATTTTGATTTGATTCTGGCGATGGATCTAGCAAATTTAAATGATTTGAAAACCTTACAATTACAAGCTGTAGCGCATTTTGGTGCACCTGCATTACAGGTGCAGTTGGCTTTGATGAGTGAGCATGATCGTTTATTTCCACAACAGGCATTGCCTGATCCTTATTATGGTGAAGCAGATGGTTTTGAGCGCGTGATCGATCAATGTGAATCGAGTAGTCGTGCTTGGGTCGAGCATTTCCAACAACAACGTTTGAGCACAAGTAATTAAGCAATCATGAGAATTCAACAGCAAGTACAACTTAAACGCTTTAATACGTTGAACTTAGATGCAATCGCCAGTCATTATGTCGAGATTAAACAGCCTGAAGAAATCGTTCAAGCTCTTGATTATGCCGAGCAGCAACAACTCAATGTGATCATTCTCTCAGGTGGGAGCAATATCATGCTGCCGCAACGCTTAAATGGGCTGGTCATGCATATGCAGATTCAGGGCATTGCATCATTATCTGAAGATACGCAATCGCAGCAGTTTCGAGTCGGTGCGGGTCAGGTTTGGCATGATTTTGTGTTGTGGAGCACGGCACAGCGTTGTTATGGTCTGCAAAACTTGGCCTTAATTCCCGGTTTGGTCGGTGCCTCTCCAGTACAGAATATTGGTGCCTATGGTGTTGAAGCGGGTGAGTTTATTGAGTGTGTTGAGATATATGATCGTCAGCAACAATGCTTTAGCCGTTTAAGCCATGTTGAATGCCAATTTGGCTATAGAGATAGCATTTTTAAACAACAGCCAAACCGTTATATTATCAGCCATGTGGTGTTTAGACTGTTGAAACAGCCACAGTTAAAAATCAATTATGGCGATTTAAAAACAGCAATGGGCAATGACTTAAGTCCTGAAAATTTACAGGCACAGGTGATTCAGATTCGCCAAGCCAAATTGCCAGACCCAAAAGAATTTTCCAATGTGGGGAGTTTCTTTAAAAACCCTTTGATTACAGCACAGCAATTTGCAACATTGCTGGCACAATTTCCAAAGCTACCACATTATCCACAAGCGCAAGATCTGGTTAAAATTGCTGCAGGCTGGTTGATTGAACAAGCTGGATGGAAAGGCAAGCGCTTGAATAACGTGGGAATGTTTGATCGTCAAGCTTTGGTCTTGGTAAATTATGCTGATGCCAATTTACTGGATGTACAACAGACGTATCGTGCGGTACAACAAGATGTTTATCAAAAATTTGGCATTCACTTAGAACCTGAACCGGTTTTATTTAATCAAGATGGTCAGATACAACCACATCAGGATCAATGCCAATGAAAGAACGCAACTGGATAGTAAAGCTGCTACGTTTGTTGATCATCGTATCGGTACTTATAGGCTGTCTGGTGTTTTTTTTCTATACACCCTTTTATTCAAATGCAGTAGTACGTACTTTAAATGCATGGGTTCCAGTTGAAGTCAATCAGGTCGCAGCACAGAGTCAGCAGCAGGCAGCACTCACCGAAAGTGAGAATTTAGAGCCGGGTTCTGATTTATGGATTGCACGTCAAGCCTATTTTAAAGTGATAGAAGAAGCATTACATAAGCAGAATGTGCAAGAACTCAATGTGATTCAAGCACGCTATAAAATTCTTCAGCAAGAAATCACAGATGATCGCACTGAGACCAAGCAAAAAAGAACAGGTGGTACGACAGTTCCTGTCAGTGTTCCGTTAAAGGCGGAACAGTTTAATGTTGCTGTGAGTCAAGCCGCACCACAAAATGTGCAAGATTTACTTGATCTTAATCGCACGGATTATAAAAAGCGGATGGATCAATACATGCACTTTTTACAGACCCATCCCATTGATGCAGAAATGGCAGCAAAAATTGATGAGCAGGTCTATAAAGATATTGCACATATTAATACTTTAAATGATTCACCGAAAAAGACTCAGTCACAGCCATATGCGATTGTGGTGCTTGGCGGTGGCTTAACCCAAGATAAAACCAGTAAAGCAATTGTGGTTAATGAATATACACGGCTGCGATTGGAAACCACATTGGCACTAGAACAAAAAACAGATTTGCCAATTGTACTAAGCGGTGTGGAAGCCCCTTATATGCAAGCTTGGTTGGCAAAGCGTGGATTACAAGCCAATTTATTGGAAAATAAAAGCATGAATACTTGTGAAAACACGAGGTTCAGTTCATTGTTATTACAAAAGAAGGGTGGAGCACCAACGGTATTGCTGATTACAGACCGTTACCATATGCCACGAACACGGCGATTGTTTGCATTAAATGGAATTGAAACCATTCCAGTTGAAGCACCAATGCCAACCCAATTAACAGCATGGCAACCAAGTAAACAAAATTATGATCATAGTCGCCGTGCTAATTATGAAACTTTAGCCACAATACGAGATATGTTATTTGGCTCAAGTGGTTGTAGAGAGGTTCCCTAGTGTCTGATATTCCTTTTCTAAATCCAACAATATTAAAACAACTCGACTTACCCGTTCCTAATCGGGAAAATACACCAGATTTATTACAGCCGCTCAATTTAAACAGCAGCTATCATGCTTCCAGAGAAATGTTGGCTTATAGTCGACTTTATGGTTTTGACCAATTGAACTGTGAATATTGGCAAGGCTACATCAAAATGCCTTTATTTAAATTACATGTGCAAGTTTTTAAACCACGTATAGAGCGGGTGAAAGGCACAGTGTGTTTATTACATGGTTATCTGGAGCATAGTGGGATTTATCAACCTATTATTAAAGAATTATTGGCGCAAGGCTTTAGCGTATTAACCTATGATTTGCCCGGTCATGGCCTCAGTGATGGCTCTCCAGCCAATATTAAAAACTTCGATCATTATCAAGAGGTTTTACAGGCCGTTTATCATTATGTTAAACAGGCAAGTCAGTTACCGAAACCATGGTTAGGTATTGGGCAAAGTACGGGTGCCGCAATTTTAATGCATCATTTACTTGAATATGCAGAACGTCGTGAAAATCCAATTGTTGAGCGTGCATTATTGCTTTCACCCTTGATCCGTCCTGCCAAATCGGCATGGTGGCATAACTCGATTGGTCTTGGTATTATTCGTCGCATTAAACGGGAAGTACCACGCCATTTTAGACGCAACAACCACAACCCAGAATTCTTGCGCTTTGTACGCTTAAAAGATCCATTGCAACCGAAAATGATGGGGATGGATTGGATTTTAGCCATGTCAAAATGGATGCAAGAAATGGAACAGCGTCCAGCCTGTCGTATTCCAGTCTGGTTGGCACAAGGTGCACAAGATCAAACAGTTGATTGGCGTTATAACCTTGACTTTGTACGGCGTAAATTCCGTTTGCAAACCTTATTGATGCTTGAGGAAGGCTCACATCAGCTCATCAATGAACGCGCTGATATTCGTGCAGCATTGACCGGGTTAATTCCGGCTTTCTTACATGCGCACTCGACTGGTGACTATTACTAGGTATTGTCAGCATCAGCTGCTGATCACTGGTTACTCATATTCAGCCAAGTTAAATTCACGTATTTAATTTGGCTTTTTATTATTTTATTCAATTGAATACACCGATTATATTGGGTGTTTGAGCTTGGCTTTCTTGAATAAAAAAGGGTTAAAGCAAATGGCTTTAACCCTTTTTTATTTGTTTAAAATCCGCAATATTGTTAGTTTTAAAGTCGCTTAAAACTGCTGAGTATTGGCCAGACTCCACATCCGATAATAGAAGTTATCTTCATCTTTATTTTCACAATTGAGCAATTCACCTGATTTTAACCAGAAATGCAATTGGGCATAGGATTTGATTTCACGGTCATTGATTCGTTGTGCTAAATGATGCGGTCTAATTTCATTCGGGTGACTCAGGCCAGAGGCGGCAATCATTTCAGCCAAGCCTTTGAGCGTGTTTTCATGGTAGTTAAAAACACGCTCCGATTTGGTGGGAACATCAATTGCATTTTGGCGCTCTTTGTCTTGGGTTGCGACACCAACCGGGCATTGATTGGTATGACAACTTTGCGCTTGAATACAACCGACTGCAAACATGAAGCCACGTGCAGAGTTCACCCAGTCAGCACCGGTTGCCATAATGCTGGCAATGTCGAAGGCACTAATGACTTTACCACTGGCGCCCAGTTTCACTTTGTCGCGTAGACCAGCACCCACTAAGGTGTTGTGTACAAACAATAAACCTTCACGCAACGGGGTTCCCATATGATCAATCAATTCCACTGGTGCAGCACCTGTACCGCCTTCGGAACCATCGACCACCACAAAGTCGATGACAATACCCGTTTCAAGCATGGCTTTCACAATGCTCATAAACTGCCAAGGTTGACCAATACACAATTTTAAGCCGACAGGTTTACCATTAGAAAGTTCACGTAATTGTTGGGCAAAGAGAAGCAGTTCAATTGGGGTGTTAAAGGCAGAATGTTTGGCCGGTGAAATACAGTCGCGATCACGTGGAATACCACGAATCTGAGCAATTTCTTCAGTAATCTTATCTTTTGGTAAAATACCACCATGACCAGGTTTAGCCCCTTGTGAAAGCTTGATTTCAATCATTTTAATTTGTGGAATAGCGGCCTGCTCTTTAAAGCGCACAGGATCGAAATGTCCATCTGCATCACGACAACCAAAATAACCACTGGCGATCTGCCATACGATATCTCCACCATTTTCAAGATGATAAGGGCTTAAACTGCCTTCACCTGTGTCATGGTAAAAATGCCCCTTATAGGCGCCTTTATTTAAGGAGCGAATGGCATTGGCACTTAAGCTACCAAAGCTCATTGCTGAAATATTCATAATCGATGCACTGTAGGGCTGAGCGCATTGTTCATTGCCCACCAAGGTGCGGAAACTGGCATGATCTGCAGGGTGGCAAGGATTCATAGAGTGGGTGAGAAAGCGGTAATCTTCTTGATAAACATCAATAATTGAACCAAATGGTTTATCTGCATTTTCATTTTTAGCACGCTGATAAACCAAACTGCGTTGCATTCGCGAAAATGGCAGTTCATCTTGATCGGATTCAATAAAATATTGACGAATTTCTAAGCGGAAGCTTTCAAATATAAAGCGAAAATGTCCCATGATGGGATAGTTTCTTAAAATAGCATGCCGAGTTTGGCGTATATCGTATAATCCTAGTGCAGCAAGGATTATGGTAATCACCCACAGGGTATTAAGCCAAGTATCTGATAAAAAATAATAAATATAATGGTCGGCATTAAAGAAAATCACCCAAGTTAAATAGAGGGCGATAAAAATACAGAGAAACCAAACTGAATATCGCGAAAAAAAAGTGTTAAGTAGCTTATATCTGATGGATTGAGCAGAACTAGGCATTTTTTAAAATGGTCCGTTTTTAATTCAACTTGTAACTTGCCGATAATGCGATAGAAGCTCAAGTACTGAATTGTTAAATATGAAGTTTTGGTTTATTTAATGGAAAAATTAATGAAGTTTAATCAATGTAAGTATTTGGACTAAATCACTTTTCTTAAGTGAAAAGTGATTTAGTGTGAAAATAGCAGGCTGCTGTTACAACGGGATTAAAATGCGAACCTAAGCCTCTTCAGCAGGTGGTAATAACATTAAGATTGAATCATTGAGTAATTGCGCCAGATCCGCTAACACCTCAGGATCTTGCAGGGCTTGGTCAAATGCTAAAACTTCACCATCTGCAATACGTTTCAGGGCATCCACCAAGTCTGGCGAGATGCAAATCGACTCACCATTGCCCCAAAATGCAAAGCTATCTGCTTGTTCGATATATAAAAGGCGCGATGCTGGCTCTAACATGAGTTCATAACCGCTATCTAAAATTTCCAGCAAATCATCTGCTTCAAGTTCATCTGGCTCAGGCAGGTGATCAGGATATTTGGCTTCAGACATTAGTCCAGCCAGAATGCCCTCAATAGCGGTTGAGTTTTGCAACTGTTCTAAAATGTTGGCTTTTAAATAATCCAACTCGGTCTTGGTCATGCTACCAATTGGCGTCGCGTGTTGGCGTGCAAGATCACGCAACGGATTTTTTAAGTTTGTGGTGTCAGCAAAATGGTCGCTAATACGATCCATCATGGTTGCGACATTTGGCATACGGAAGCCAAATGAATAGGTGAGACAGTCATCTTCAGCGACGCCATAGTGCGACAAGCCCGGTGGTACATACAATAAATCACCTGGTGCCAATACTTCATCAAAATTGATTTGCATTTCAGGCAATAGTTTAAGCGGTTGATTCGGCACATATTCAGTGTCTTCATCACACATTTGTCCAAGCTGCCAACGACGATGGCCGTGGCCTTGTACTAAAAACACATCATAAAAATCAAAATGCTGACCGACTGAACCACCACGTGGTGCATAAGACACCATTACATCATCACGGCGCCATTGTGGAATGAAGGCAAATTTTTTCCAGAGTTCAGACAATTCGAAAGAAAAATGATCGACGGCTTGTACCAGTAGGGTCCATTGTTTGGGCAGTTTTTGAAAATCACTTTTTGCCAGTGGCGAAGATTTAACTGACCATTGATTCGGATCTTTGTCTTTTTGCTTAATTAAACGGGCGGTGACGTGTTCTTCGAGGGCCAAGCTTTGCACATCCTCAGGCACCAATAAGTCAGCGATTTCAGGAAGGGCATTCCGCACCAATAAGGGTTTTTTTTGCCAGTATTCTGACATGAATTGTTCGGCGCTTATTCCGCCTAGTACATCAAGGACTTGGGACATAATGAAAACTACACTTAAATTTTCGCTATTGTCCCTTGATCGGGCACTTGGCTGCAAGTTTTATTGCGGGTTAAGATTTTTGCTGTTGTTTTAAATTTTGCCAAACTTGCGTTTCGATCCGCTCTTCATGTTGTTTGATCTCTTTGGTCAATTTCGTCAATTGAGCGTATTTAGATAAATACTGTTCTTGCTGTTTTTTCGATTGGGTATGCACTGGCTTTGTCATTTCATTGATCATGAAATCAAAAGTTTGTTCTGTGAATTGCATTTTCATGTGCACCAGTTGCTGAACTTCAACAGTACGTGGTTTGAGCTGCTTTAAACCATCAAGCGAAACACGTTTCGCGTCTTTGGAAAGATTAAGTATTTGTTGCTCAGAGACCACAGTATTTTCGGGTTTGAGCTGTGCGAATTCCTTTCGAGCGATTTCTAAACGATCAGCAACTTGTTTTTCATTAAGTTTGTAGTCAACCCAATCATCAATTAAAGCTTGTGCTTGTTGGTTTTGCTGCTGGCTAATCATCGTCGCGGTTTGGGCAAGGCTTGGTGTCGCCATACCGATAGACAATGTGCAGACAGCACTGAGCAAAATGATATTTTTCATGTTTAGTAAATCTCAAAAACTATAAACTTGAAATAATATGAACTTTATCTAATGCTTAAGCAAATAAAGTAATAAGAGAGTGAATCATTGTGATGTTGAATCAGGCTGCATGCCTTGAGTTCAAGGCAGCTTGAACTCAAGTTTACGTAAGATATGACACAGCTGAATCAAGGGCAGTCCCATTAAGCTGGTTTGATCATCGCCAGAAATTTTTTCAAATAAACTAATGCCTAGACCTTCACACATAAAACTACCAGCACACTGTAACGGTTGTTCACGCGCAACATAACGCTGGATTTCAACTAAACTTAAGTCACGAAATTGCACCTGAAAATGCTCAACCACGGTATGCTCGAAACCGCTAGATTGTTGTTGCACACTCAGACCTGTACTGAAATAAAGTGTTTGCGCAGATTGTGCTTGTAATTGCTGAATCGCAGCATCGACTGTTAAGGGTTTACCAATAAAAACTTGCGGTGCTTCTGCATGCCATGCCACTTGATCAGAACCAATAACAATCGCATGTGGATGTGCTTGACTAATCACGTTGGCTTTTTCATAGGCCAATCGCATTGCAAGTTCATCTGCATGCTGTTCATTTTGCGGCGATTCATCGATATCGGGTGAAATGCAACGATAGTCCAATCCAAGACGATCAAGTAAGGCTTTACGGGTCTGACTGGATGAGGCCAAAATAATTTCAGCAGCGACCATTAGATTGAATATTCCATTAAAATATTTAAAGGCACATAAGACAGCATGGCTTGATGACAAGCGCTGACTTTAATGCGTGGCGCTTGATTGGCTTGATAAGCTTCAACCCATCGAGTCACGCAAATACACCATAAATCACCTGGTTTTAGTCCCGGAAAGCCAAGCTCTGGAAGCGGGGTAATCAGGTCATTGCCAATTTTTTGTGAAAAGTTTAAAAAATCTGCGCTCATTTCAGCGCAGACGGTATGCTGGCCAATATCTGTGGCTGCAGTATGACAAAAACCATTGCGAAAATAACCACTAATGGGGTCAAAGCAACAGCTAGCCAAGGGTTGGCCTAACACGTTTAAGCCATTGATTTTTGGATCAGGATGTATCGACATAAGGGTATACTGGTGTGCAAACTCAGCCTATGATAATCAAAACAAAATATTTCTACAGCTTTTCGACAAATTAACTCACCTTTTTTTGTGTAATCATTTAGAATCGATGCGATTTTTGATAGCTAATGAGTGAGAAAAGCATGAATTTTCAGCGTATGACTGATCTTGATTTAACCGGAAAACGAGTTCTGATTCGTGAAGATTTAAATGTTCCTGTTAAAAATGGGGTCATTAGCAGTGATGCACGTTTGCGTGCAGCATTACCAACGATAAAAGCGGCTTTGGCACAAGGTGCGGCAGTGATGATATGTTCACACCTTGGTCGTCCTGTAGAAGGTGAGCCGAAAGCTGAACAATCTTTGGCACCTGTGGCTGCATATTTGACTGCAGCTTTAGGTCAAGACGTTCAATTGGTAACGGATTATCTTGCTGGTGTTGCGGTGACGGCTGGTCAAGTAGTTTTGCTTGAAAATGTACGCTTCAACCATGGTGAAAAGAAAAATAACCCTGAGTTAGCACAACAATATGCTGCACTTTGTGATGTGTTCGTGATGGATGCCTTCGGTACAGCCCATCGCGCAGAAGCTTCAACGGAAGGCGTCGCACGTTATGCGGCGGTTGCAGCAGCGGGTCCTTTGTTGGCGGCTGAGCTTGATGCTTTGGGTCGTGCATTAAAAACCCCTGAAAAACCAATGGTTGCCATTGTTGCAGGTTCAAAAGTTTCAACCAAATTAGATGTACTGAATTCTTTGTCAAGCATTTGCGATCAATTGATTGTAGGGGGCGGTATTGCCAATACATTCTTGGCTGCTGCTGGCTTCAATGTCGGTAAATCATTGTATGAAGCTGATTTAATTGATACTGCAAAAGCCATTGCTGCAAAAATTTCAGTACCGTTACCAACAGATGTTGTGGTGGCTGATGCCGCTGAGATTGATTTTAGTGATTTCTTGGGTTCATTGGCCAAAGCGACTGCACGTACAGTTAATGTCGCTGATGTTGCTGAAAATGACATGATTTTAGATGTTGGTCCTGCAACAGCTGCTGCATTTGCAGAGATTTTAAAAACCTCTAAAACCATTCTTTGGAATGGTCCCGTTGGTGTCTTTGAGGTGGATCAATTTGGTCAAGGAACGCAAACCTTGTCTTTGGCCATTGCTGAATCGGCTGGATTCTCTATTGCCGGTGGTGGTGATACCTTGGCTGCGATTGATAAATATGCAGTTGCAGACAAAATGGGCTACATCTCTACAGGTGGTGGTGCATTCTTAGAATTTGTCGAAGGTAAAACCTTACCGGCAGTTGCTGTATTGCTTGAACGCGCACAATAAATAGTAGCGTAACGTTATATTTTATGCGTTGATTACCTGCTTAGTCGAACCGTTAAATTGACTCGCGATATCGAATAAAAGGCTGACAAAATGTCAGCCTTTTATTTTTTCGTCATTAAAATGTAATATCTCTGCAATATATTGTTGTGAAATTAATCACCGATTGTGGAAAATGTGATGAACTACAAACTACTTCTTGCCGCACTTCTTGTTGCTCCTTTAGCTTTGACTGCATGTGCCAAAAAAGATGCTGCAACATCTGAACAACAAGCAAGCTCAAATGCTCAAGTTGCTGAGTCAGATCAGACAACACCAGAGCAACAAGCAGCGATCGATAAATTGGATAAACCCGTTTTAGATGAAAAAAATACAGATGTTCCAGCAGAAAAAGCCAATGCACCTGCTGATGTTGCAACGCCAGCAACGGAAGAACCGGCTCAGAAATAGACAACTGGTCGCTAAAAATGGTTATTTATTAAAAGTCCCTGCGTTTGCAGGGATTTTTTTTAGAAATAAGTCGATTTGTTGCTGAATTGGAACAGATCACAGGGTAGAATATGGGGCATTACCTGGGAGGATATTATGGCTCTTATTTCATTGCGCCAGCTCTTGGATCACGCCGGCGAACACTGCTATGGCGTACCAGCATTTAACGTAAACAATCTAGAACAAATGCGCGCAATTATGATGGCCGCAGATGAAACCAATTCACCTGTTATTGTGCAGGCATCTGCCGGTGCACGTAAATATGCGGGTGCTCCGTTTTTACGTCATCTTATTTTAGCTGCAATTGAAGAATGGCCACATATTCCTGTGGTGATGCATCAAGACCACGGTACCAGCCCAGATATTTGCCAACGCTCAATTCAATTGGGTTTTAGTTCGGTGATGATGGATGGTTCTTTGGCTGCAGATGGAAAAACACCGACATCATATGAATATAATGTTGATGTAACCCGTCGTACTGTTGCCATGGCACATGCCTGTGGCGTATCGGTTGAAGGCGAAATCGGTTGTCTAGGTAGCCTAGAAACCGGTATGGCTGGCGAAGAAGATGGTGTAGGCGCTGAAGGCGTACTGGATCATTCTCAGCTATTAACCTCTGTTGAAGAAGCGACCCAATTTGTTGCAGATACCAACGTTGATGCTTTGGCCATTGCGGTTGGTACATCACACGGTGCATACAAATTTACTCGCCCACCGACAGGCGATATCCTTGCAGTTGAACGGATTAAAGAAATTCATGCAGCGCTTCCAAATACCCATTTGGTGATGCATGGTTCAAGTTCAGTTCCACAAGAATGGTTAGCCGTAATCAATGAATTTGGTGGCGACATCAAAGAAACTTATGGTGTGCCAGTAGAACAGTTGGTTGAAGCAATTAAACATGGTGTTCGTAAAATCAATATCGATACCGATTTACGTTTAGCTTCTACAGGTTCAATTCGTCGCTTCTTGGCTGAAAATCCAAGTGAATTTGATCCACGTAAATACTTTGCAATTTCAGTCGAAGCCATGAAACAAGTGTGTATCGATCGTTATACTGCTTTTGGTACTGCGGGTAATGCGGATAAAATTCGCCCAATCTCATTAGAGAAAATGGTCGAACGCTATTAATCTTCGCCTGATTACTGCTGTTATATTGTCTATCTCGTTATAAAATCAAAGCCCACAATTGTGGGCTTTTTTATTAAACAAAATCATATTACTTCGCTATGCGTGGTTATGTAGATAAAACGCTTGAACTTAAAATAACTCAGGAAAGAAACATGCAACTGGTCTTTGCGGCAGCATTATGTAGTGTATTGGTCTCTGCTTTAATGAAGTTATTTAAAGCGCGAGGCTTAAATACTTTACAAATGGTGGCATCGAATTATGCCATTGCTAGTATTTTATGTTTTTTCTGGTTTAAGCCCGATTTTAGTCATATATCTATTACAGGTACGCCATGGTGGATTATCATCCTTTTGGCGATTATCTTGCCCAGTATTTTTTTATGTTTGGGTAAGGCCTTACAAACAGTTGGGATGGTAAAAACCGAAATTGCCCAACGACTTTCCGTGATTCTATCGGTGATCGCAGCATTTATGCTGTTCCAAGAACAATTAAATCTACTCAAGGCTTTGGGATTGGTGCTTGGGCTTGCTGCCATTTTACTTTTATTATTTTCAAAGTCTGGGCTGAATACAACACAGGCGATGCCTAAAACTGGGCTGTATGCTTTATTGGCTGTATGGGGGGGCTATGCATTGGTGGATGTTCTGCTTAAATACACCAGTAGTCTTGGCTTACAGTTTGCAGTAACAATTAATTTAAGTTTTATCTTGGCCTTCATTTTTACACTTGTGGTTCTATTTGTTCAAAAAACCCAATGGAATAAGCAGGCGATTAGCGCAGGTCTTGTCTTAGGGTTATTCAATTTCGCCAATATTGCCCTCTATGTGAAAGCACATCAATTATTAAAAGATTCACCAGCAGTGGTCTTTGTTGGCATGAATATTCTAGTGATGTTTTTAGGTGGTCTGCTGGGCGTGATCTTATTTAAAGAGCAGCTTCGAAAAGAATTATTTCTTGCCTTACTACTCGGGGTAATGAGCGTGTTGTGTTTGGCGATGGCAGTTTAATAATCATAAAGAGCCATTTACAGTTGGGTGGAATTTAGCTCCAGTTAAAACTATTCAAATAGCGCAATCCCTAAATATAATTGCCGTGACTGTTAACTTCTATTTAACCTAGTGTTAACAGTTAAATTCTCGCTATGTAATGCTGTAATAAAAGCTAAATATTGATTTTAAAAAGGGTTTACTATACAAATCAAAACAATAATAATAACGATTCTCATTTAATGGTTCGTATTAACTTCATGAATAGAATACTTAAACTGAATACGCTCAGTCTGGCAGTGAAAACTGTTTTAATTTTTTCGGGGATAAATCAAGTTGCTTATGCTCAGGAAGATGCAGCTGAGAACACTATTAACCTTCCGACAATCATTGTGAAGGCGACTTCTGGCGATCAGAGCGAAGGGACGGGTAGCTTTAAAGCAAAAGCATCACGTAGTTCATCTAAACTTAATCTTAGCTTAAAAGAAACACCTCAGTCGATCAGTGTGATTACCAGTGAGCAAATTGAACAACGCAATTTAAATAATATTGATGATATTTTGGCGGCAACGCCTGGCGTGACTGTAACCAAAAATGATAGTGAGCGTTCGAATTATTATGCGCGTGGTTTTAAAATTACAAACCAGCAAATTGATGGGATGCCCATAGGAGATAATGATCCACGTGCAGACAGTTTCTTTTTTGACCGAATTGAAGTGGTTAAAGGTGCTTCGGGTTTAATGGGGTCAACAGGTAATCCATCTGCCACCATTAATATGATCCGTAAGCGTCCCGCCAAGGAGCTGTCAGGCAGTGTCAGTTCAAGTTACGGTCGTTGGGATGATACTCGGGTTGAGGCAGATGCTTCAATTCCATTGACTTCAGATGGCAGTATCCGTAGCCGAATTATGGCTGCCTATACCGACAAAGAATCCTATATGGATTTTTATCAATTAAAATCAACGGCTGCAATGGCCGTTATTGAAGCTGACCTAACCGCGAATACCACGGCATCTGTGGGTTTCCAATATCAAGACAACACACCTAAAGGTTCCACTTGGGGTGCTGTGCCTTACTTTAATAAGGATGGTCGCTTAGCCAATTTATCACGTAATTTTAGTTTGGCCGCAGATTGGAGTTCGATTAGCCAAAAAGATAAAACTATTTTTGCGGATATTCAGCACACATTTGAAAATGAATGGCTTGTAAAAGCGGCAATAAGCCACAGTACATCGGATAGCAGTTGGTTAATGGCCTATGGGGGCGGTGGTTTTCCCGACCCAAAAACGGGTTCGGGTATTGGGATGTGGACCAATATTTCTCCCTATTCAGAAAGTAAAAAGCTCAATCTCGATCTTTATGCGACGGGACCATTTCAATTCTTAGGTCGTCAGCACGATTTAATTTTGGGTTATAGCGGTTATAAGAGTAAGTCCACTTCGCAAGATGTTGATGCAGATATTAAATATCCAGACGAAATTCCCAATTATTATGAATGGACAGGCAATATTCCTAAACCAAACTATCAACTGAATGGAGATCATGATAAACAAACGACAGAGCTGTATGGTTATTATTCGACGCTACGTTTAAATTTAGCTGATCCCTTAAAGTTAATACTCGGTGGGCGTTTTAATACTTATGATTATAAAAAAGAAGAGTGGGAAAATTATAATTCTAAACCAGGACTGAAACCTCGCAGTTTCAAGAAATTTGTCCCTTATGTTGGTGTACTTTATGACTTCAATGATACCTATACCGGTTATGCCAGTTATACCGATATGTTTACGCCATCTGGAAAACGGGATCGAGCAGGTAATTACTTAGATCCTGAGGTTGGCAGTAATACCGAGATGGGGGTTAAAGCGGAGTTTTTAGATGCGAAGTTACTCACCAGTGCAGCGGTATTCTGGTCTAAAGTTCAGGATCTTGCTGTAGAAGACAAAGAATATCGTGATGGGGTGAAGAATGGCACCATTCCCAAAGTTGATAATATGGAAACAGCCTATATGTCAACGGGTAAAGGTTTGAAAGTCAATGGTTTTGAAGTCGAAGTCATTGGGATGTTGCAAGACAATTGGAATATCAGCGCAGGTTATACTTATGTGAATAGTGTTACCTCTGCCAATGCGAGCTCGACGACGACGATTCCACAAAACCAAGTCAAACTTTTTAGTAGCTATACCTTACCTGAAAACTTATGGAAAGGCGCGAATAAACTTACTGTCGGTGGTGGGGTAAACTGGCAAAGTGAAATATCTCAAAAATGGGGTGGTGCACCTAAAAATGCCCACAACGGTGGAACAATCGTACAGCCATCTTATTATTTGGCCAATGCCTTCGCCAGTTATAAAATCAATGATGAATTATCAGCCAGTTTAAACATTAATAATTTATTTGATGAAAAATATTATCTGAATGTTGGTTTTTATAATGGAATCTATTGGGGCGAACCGCGTAATGTGACCTTCACTGTACGTGCTAAATTCTAGGTTTAATATCTAAGGCTGATTAAATCAGCCTTGTTAATATAGCGGTTATTTATGCAGCTTGAATACTGTCTTAAAATATTTGGGCGAGTATAAAAAAATCCACTGTTAGAGATAGCCTACAGTGGATTTTTTATTATGCGATATAACTAAAAATCTCGCTTTCGTCTAAACGTGATTTTGGCAGTTTTGCATTGAAGTCGCTATCGCTGCGATAACCAAGTGCGACGATTACACTTGGTTTTAATCCGAGCGTATCGAGCTTTAATTGCTGGCTGAGAATTTCTGCATTAAATCCACCGATAGGGGTTGCATCAATTCCTTTTAAAGCAGCAGTGGTGAGTAACTGACCCAAGGCAATAAAAGTTTGGTTTTCAGTCCATCTCGAAATATCACCTTGGCTTTGATGATAATGCTGCACATAGTTCTGTAGACTTTGGTGGCGCTGTTGTTGAGAGACTAGATCTTTAAAACGACCATCTAGATTTTCTTGATTATTGAGCTGCTGTAAATAGGTTTCATCAATATCGGTTTTGCTGCAAAATACCAGCGTATGCGATGAATCTAAGACTTTACTTGCATTATAGGCGTAGTTACCAATTAAGGATTCAGCAATACGTTGTTTGGCACTTTGCTCGACTGCAATCATAAAATGCCAAGGCTGAATATTAATTGAGGATGGTGTTAAGCGTATGAGTGCCAAGAGTTCCTCAAATTGTGCTTGAGGGATTTTCTTACTTGAATCGTAGGCTTTGGTACTATAGCGTTGCTGCAAAATACTGAGTAAATCCATAGATAGGTATTCAATCTAAATAAAAGATACAGATGATTATACCTATTTAGCCAAAGTGAATTAGATCGATTTAATATAAATAATAATTTTTAAAATATGCGCTTGATCTTCAGCACCTGTAAATGAAAATGAGTTTAGGCAATCGGCCAAGTAATACATTTCCATTCGCCTTGCTGATTCACTTCTAGAATTTCTGCTGCTGATGTTTCCTCACGCCAATCACCCAATACAATCCGAACTTTATCATGTTCATGGTGGACGCTTGGACGGTGAGTATGGCCATGGATTAATAAGTCAACAGTTTGTACGGCATCTGCCACCGCATCATCATTGACATCCATGATGGCATAGCTTTTGTTTTGTTGAGACTGCTGACTTTTTTTACGAAAACCTTGAGCGAGTTGCATTCTAAATTTGAGTGGCGTTCTTTTGAGTACCGCGAGTAACAGCGGTTGTCGAATGATTTTTTTGAAGCGTTGATAAGCGATATCGTCTGTGCACAGTGCATCGCCATGCTCAATGCGTAGGCGTTGCTGCGCAATATTAAGCGTAAGTTCATCTGGCAGTAAAATGCCATTAAACTGTTTTAAAAATTTTTTATTTAAGAGGAAATCGCGATTACCTGCCAGAAAATAAATCTGATTGCCTTGCTGGTTAAACTGTTTTAATGCAACGACGATTTCATCAAGCCATGCTGCATGAAAATCATCACCAATCCAAGTATTAAACCAATCGCCTAAAATATAGAGTTGGGTCTGCTGTTGTGAATAATGTTTTAACAAATCTAAAAACCCCCGAATTAATCGAGGGTGTTCAGGTGACAAATGTAAATCTGATATAAACAGATAGGTCACGATGCTTCCTATTGAATACTAAAACGTTGAATTACTAAAATTACTCAGAGATAATTTTAGCAGATTCAATCACGATATTCTCTAAAGGTACATCTGCATGATAACCACGGTTACCAGTGCGTACAGCTTTGATGGTATCAACAACATCGAGACCTTCAACTACTTTACCGAATACAGCATAGCCCCAGCCTTGTGCTGTTTTACCCGTGTGGTTTAAGAAAGAGTTGTTTTTCACGTTAATGAAGAACTGTGCAGAAGCAGAATGTGGTGCTTGAGTGCGTGCCATTGCAACAGTACCAACTTCATTGCTTAGGCCGTTATCTGCTTCATTTTCAATTGAATCGCGAGTTGCTTTTTCTTTGAAGTTTTCATCCATGCCACCACCTTGAACCATGAATCCTTCGATCACGCGGTGAAAAATAACGCCATCATAAAAACCGTCACGAACATACTCTAAAAAGTTAGCGACAGTTTTAGGCGCTTTTTCAGAATTTAGTTCAAGGACAATACGTCCTTTATTGGTATTTAATTCGACTTGAGGAAAACTCATTCTATAATCTCCTAAACATGACGAAATGCCATGGGTTTTTCAGTTGTGAGAAGCATAAGCAAACTGTAAACTACAAGGCAAGCAAAAATGTTATTTTTCTTTGTTAAATACTTAAATTAATGTTTTTTCCTCTCTTACCTTTATCTATAAGTGATTAAAAAGTTATGAAGCCGAACACTGTTGTTTCTGATTTGCCAATGAACCCGACATCTTCTGTTACGCCTGTCGATGCTCAACAGCAAGAACAACAAGCGGGTTTAGACTTTATTCGTCAGGTTATTACTGATGATTTGAAAACGGGACATACTCAAAAAATCGTTACCCGTTTTCCACCTGAGCCAAATGGCTATTTACATATTGGTCATGTGAAAGCGATTTGCTTGAACTTTGGTATTGCCCAAGAATTTGCAGGTGTCTGTAATTTACGTTTTGATGACACTAATCCAGATGCTGAAGAACAAGAATATGTCGATGGTATTGCGAACGATGTAAAGTGGTTGGGCTTTCAGTGGGAAGGTGAACCACGTTATGCATCGAGCTATTTTGATCAATTACATGCGTGGGCAGTACAGTTGATTGAGCAAGGCGATGCTTATGTTGATTTGCAAAGTCCTGAGGAAATTCGCTTAAACCGTGGTTCATTTAGAGAGCTTGGTAAAAATTCTCCCTATCGCGATACAACCGTTGCTGAAAATTTAGCGCGCTTTGCACAAATGAACAATGGTGAACTTGGTGAAGGCCAAGCGGTACTACGTGCCAAAATTGATATGGCATCATCCAATATACATATGCGTGATCCAATTTTATATCGTGTATTACATTCAGCACATCACCAAACCGGTGATCAGTGGAAAATGTATCCGATGTACGATTATGCGCATCCACTGTCTGATGCAATCGAAGGGATTACCCATTCTTTATGTACTTTGGAGTTCCAGGATCACCGCCCATTCTATGATTGGGTGGTTGAGAAAGTTCGCTCTGAAACCGTGCCGCATCAATATGAATCAAGTCGCTTAAATATTGATTACACCATTACCTCCAAGCGTAAACTACGTAAATTGGTTGAAGCAGGTTATGTGAATGGTTGGGATGATCCTCGGATGCCAACCGTTGTTGGCATGCGTCGTCGTGGTTTTACCGCAGAAGGTCTAAGAGATTTCTGTAAGCGTGTCGGAGTGTCTAAAACAGATGGTATTGTTGATGTGGCAATGCTTGAGTTTTCGATTCGCCAATCACTCGAAAATACCGCTGCACGGGGTATGGCGGTATTGAACCCATTAAAAGTGACGTTGACCAATTTGCCAGCAGAACTTGAAATGACCCATGCACGTCATCCTAATGTTGACATGGGAGATCGCGTGATTCCTTTGACCCAAGAAATCTATATCGATCGTAAAGACTTTGAAGAAGTACCGCCAAAAGGCTTTAAGCGCTTGATTCCACAAGGTGAGGTGCGTCTGCGTCATGGTTATGTGATTAAATGTGATGACGTGATTAAAGATGCTGCTGGTGAAGTGATTGAATTGAAATGTTCAATTGATCCAGAAACATTGGGCAAAAATCCAGAAGGCCGTAAAGTCAAAGGTGTATTGCATTGGGTTTCTGCAAGCCGAGGCATTGCGGCTGAAGTACGTATTTATGATCGTTTATTTAGCCAAGCTGATCCAGAAGCGGGCGAAGAAGATTTCTTAGACAATCTCAATCCAGATTCACTCAAAGTTGTTCAAGCTGTGATTGAGCCATCACTTGCTCAAGCCCAGCCAGAAGATCGTTTCCAGTTTGAACGTGAAGGTTATTTTGTCGCAGATCGCTATGATCACAGTGAAGCAAAACCTGTGTTTAACCGCATTTTAGATTTACGTGATAGCTTTAAACCAGGTAAGTAATTTAAAGCTGTCTGATTTAAGCTGACAGCGTTTAGACCTATTTTCAATGACCTTAAAAAACGCAGCTCAGGCTGCGTTTTTTAATCTGCTGTCATGGTGATTGTTCGGTTTGCAGAGTTGGTTTGTTGAGTCTAGCAATCAACGTCTGCGGCTACTGGTGCGGCTGCGGCCACGCGCCATTCCACCAAGTGCATTCAATACGGCAAGCTTACTCATGGTGCCAGAGGCGTGTGCGTGACAAATGGCAGCAGCCAGTGCATCTGCTGCATCTGATTGTGGTTGAATACTTAAATTGAGTAGTTTCATAACCATCATCTGTACTTGTTCTTTTTCTGCGGCACCATAGCCGACGACAGACTGCTTAATCTGTCGGGCCGTATATTCTGCGACCTCTAGATCTGAATTGACCAAAGCTGCAATCGCGGCGCCTCGTGCTTGACCGAGCTTCAATGCGGAATCGGGGTTTTGTGCCATAAACACTTGTTCTACAGCAGCTTCAGTTGGACCATGAAATTCTACAATACGATGAATCCCAGCAAAAATACGTTTAAGACGTTCAGGCATTTCTTTGGTTTCAGTGCGAATAGTGCCTGCATCAACAAATTTGAGTTTTTGACCATCTTTTTCAATAATCCCGTAGCCAGTTAAACGAGAGCCTGGATCAATGCCAATAATTAAGGTCATATTTAAGCTTAAAAAATCAATAATGTTGATATTGTTACACAAGGCTAAGGTGACTGCATAGCCTAATTTCTCGTACAAAAAATGGTATTTTCCGAATATTTACGTGGCTTAACTTGATAAATTTAGTTTTGTACCCATAATTTATGATGTAAGTGCTTTGAAATCAGTAGGGACTTGCAATTATAGGTGAATCTGCGGGTTTTTTCGTCGAATTCATTGTCTGGCATGAATATGTAGTTGTTTTATTCCAAGATTAATTCGGTATCATTGCTACCTTCCAACTGACTTACAGCATTGTTTGTAGAAAATTAATCCATCGATTAAGTACTGCAAATGAAATCCCCCCATTTATATTTAGAGATGATTGATCTTAATGAAAATTTTACCCATTATTTTAATTGCGATTGTTGCTGAAATTGCTGTCTGGATTGGGGTTGCACAATTCATTAGTGGTTGGCATGTCTTTTTCTCATTTTTCATTACTTTTTTCATCGGTATGAAGATGCTTCGTTCAAGTACTGCTGTGCTTATGCCACAGTTACAGCAAATGCAGATGACTGGTCAAATGGGTGGCGATTCAGCCGTTAGTGGTAAAATCACAACGGCTATGGCTGGTTTCTTGTTAATGATTCCCGGTTTAATCAGTGATGTATTGGCTTTACTTATTTTGATTCCACCAGTGCAGAAGTTGTTCCGCAACTTGTTCATGCAAGCGATGGCTAAACGCCAGCAGGCGATGATGGAAAAAATGATGGGTGGCATGATGGGGGGCATGAATGCAGGTGGTTCTGCAGATCAAAACCCATTTGCTGATTTGATGCGTCAAATGCAAAATCAAAATGGTGCAAATTATCAAGATTCTAATGTGATTGATGGTGAGGCGCGTGAAGTCGAACCTGACTATAAGAAAATTGAATTTAAAGACGTTACACCGAAGAAGTAAGGCATCAATCACCTGTGCGGCTAAAGGCTTTCTCTTTAGCGCAAGGCTGAGTAGCAATTAAGAAACCGAATCAATGATTCGGTTTTTTATCGTAAATGAAAAAGCGTCATACTGTTTAAAATAGCCAGTGCGATCTTAGCATCCACCAGGAAAAATGATTTAATCGATTGTTGTTATTGTTTTTTTATTTTTATTGAAAAAAGATCGTTATACTTTTTATCTTCATGTTTGAGCACGTTTTAAATGTCACTGTTACTTTCGATTTGCGCACTACATTTTATTGCCCAACTGACTCCCGGTCCCGATGTACTTCTCATTGCAAAAAGTGCAGCATCCACCAGCAAGGCCAATACCTTTAAGATTATTCTCGGGATTAGTATGGGGGTCGTGGTTTGGGTTGTTTTAACGCTACTTGGTTTTACGGTTCTGATTCAGCAATGGCCATGGATTCAGCAATTGATTATGCTGCTTGGTGGGTTGTTTCTGGCAAAAATGGGCTATGCGATGTTTAGAGGTGGCCGTGCTGCTTTAAAACAAAAACTTGCCTTAGATATCGAAGCTCAACCAGAAAAACAAAATTATTTTTTAAATGGGCTATTCACCAATTTATCTAACCCCAAAATCGTTATTTATTTCAGTAGCGTATTTTCAATTGCCTTAAGTTCATCTGCCAATACAGACCTTAAGATGCAATTGGCAGTACTTATTCCAATTCAAACTGTTTTAACTTTTAGTTTGCTAATGTGGATTTTATCTAGAGCACGAATTAAGGCGATTTACCAACAAGTCAGTGGTTATATCGATCTGATTTCTGGAGTCTTATTCATGTTGTTTGCCATTTGGCTGTGGTTAGATGTCTTTAGACTCTTCAGTGTTTGATGATGCTATTAGATCAGTCAAGGGGGCTGCTGCTGTCTCAGTGACAGGTAACTGCTGATCTTGGGCTTTAGGTTGATATTTTTTTTGATTTTTCAAACTAGCCTGTTGATTTTCAGAATCTTTATATCTGTGATTGCGATTCGCCCGTTCTCTAAAACCGCCTTTGTGAATCAGTGACACCTGTAAACTCCTCTGCAAAGAACCGGCATAGAATAACATTGTTCATCCAGTAATATGCATTTTGTCATTTAATTGTTATAGAGCAGTATTACAATCTCGGCCAAGGATATGGTTTATATCTGCTCTGTAAGTCATAGAGAGAATTATGCGTAGGCAGTATTTTTATGTAGGCTTTTAACATCTCTTATATAAATTAAGGATTGTTTTTGTTTGCGAGGTCTCCTATGCTCTATAGGCCATATAAATATTTAAATGAATGGCTTAGGCAAATAAAATAGGAGAATACCTATGCTCTACAAATATCATTGTGCTTGTTGCGAAGAAGCTTTACCAAGTTACAACAAAGCATGCCCCAAATGTGGCTCACATCATATTAGAAGTCCAATTAATTTATGGGTCTTTTGTGTGGTGACCTGTTTTGCTGCTGTTCTTGTTTTTAAACTGGTACATATTTATATCGAAGACACGCAAGATACGCAGACTCAGCCATTTATCTTAGATGTATTGAATCAGGATAATACGCATGCGCCAAAAAAATAATCAAATTGCTGTTCTGTCTTTTGTAATGGTTGCACAAAAGCATTTTGCATAAAAAAGCTCACATTAATGTGAGCTTTTTAGCAATTGCTAGAGTTCTAACTTATAGATTTGCAGATGCTTTAAGCGCGTCAACCTTATCGGTTTTTTCCCAAGTAAAGGCATGATCATTACCTTCACGACCAAAGTGGCCGTAGGCTGCAGTTTGTTGATACATCGGCTGCAATAAGTTGAGCATATGAGTAATGCCGTAAGGGCGCAGATCAAAATGTTCACGAACCAACTGAATAATTAGTTCATCAGAAACTTTACCTGTATTAAAGGTATTGATTGAGATCGAGGTTGGTTCTGCAACACCAATAGCATATGAAATTTGGATTTCACATTTGTCAGCCAAACCTGCTGCAACAATGTTCTTCGCAACATAACGGCCAGCATAAGCCGCTGAACGGTCAACTTTAGATGGATCTTTACCAGAGAAAGCACCACCGCCGTGACGTGCCATACCACCATAGGTATCAACAATAATCTTACGGCCAGTTAATCCACAATCACCTACAGGGCCACCGATCACAAAGATACCTGTTGGATTGATATGGAATTTAGTGCCAGCATGGAACATTTCTGCTGGAATAATCGGTTTGATAATTTCTTCGATGATGGCTTCTTTTAGCGCAACTTGGCTAATGTCAGGATCATGTTGCGTTGAAAGTACCACCGCATCTAAACGCACTGGTTTACCATTTTCATAAGCGAAGGTTACTTGGCTCTTGGCATCAGGACGTAACCACGGTAAACGGCCATTACGGCGTAATTCAGCTTGTTTTTCCATTAAGCGATGTGCATAGGAAATCGGGGCTGGCATTAACACGTCCGTTTCACGACTGGCATAACCAAACATCAGACCTTGGTCACCTGCACCCTGATCTTCAGGTTTTTGACGATCAACGCCTTGAGCAATCTCTGGAGATTGTTTACCAATCATATTTATGACGGCACAAGTCGAACCATCAAAGCCTAGGTCAGTGTGGTGATAACCGATACCATTTACGGTTTTTCGAACAACAGCTTCAAAGTCAATATTCGCAGTCGATGTGATTTCACCGGCAAGTACAACTGCACCAGTTTTTACCAAAGTTTCACAAGCCACTCGAGCATATGGATCTTCTTTTAAGATGACATCCAAGATTGCGTCACTGATTTGATCGGCCATTTTATCAGGATGGCCTTCGCTTACAGATTCCGAAGTAAAAACGGCATACTCGCGCATGAAAATCCTATCAAAGTTTATTCATAAAGACGCGATATGTTACATCGACTTCAGCCTTAGGACTAGCTTAACCTGAGTAAATTGCATGAAATTATTTCAATCAGGGGCTTTTTCTTAAAAAAACTCAGAAAATAATAAGTTTCTGTATGAAATATGTACTTTGTGCTGCTGCATAAATGAATTGAAAGACTGATAAACTAAAGTGTTTATATGCCTGAGCCATAACAAGCCTAATATTTCAGATAATGAAGGCCAAGGAATATTAGATTAAATAACTGTGTATTTAATTGAATTTAATTCATCTTTTAGCAGTTGAACGTTAAATTTAGAAAAATGGCAAAGGCGAGGCTGCTTTAAAATTGTTTTATTGAATTTAAATGATTGAAAGCCTGAAATAGAAATGGCACTTAATCTTTAAGTGCCATTTTCAAAGGGGGAATTGATTAGACTCGGATTTGAGTTGGCATCAATGCACAGAGTTCTTTACGGCTATAGCCACGAGAGATCAGTACATTTTTAATTCCAGCGATGATTTCTTCATCCGTTTCTTTCATTAACGCTGAAAGAAGTTGGTCGTTCGATTTACATGAACAGTCATTTTCAACACAAGCAATTTGATTTTTATGCTCGTTGTCCTGCGGATCAGAGATCAGCAGATTTTTCCAAAAACTCATAGAGCCTTCTTCTAGAACTTAACATAGTTCGAAATATAACCAATATAAAATAAAATACAAGCACCTTAAGCCAGGTTGCTCTTTTTAATGGATAAAATTTTTCGATCATAACACCAAAATTGAACGGAATAATGAAATAAAAATGGAGATACCTACAACATAAAGCAGCTAATCTTTTGCTTGTTCGGCAAAATAGCTGCTTTATTTGTATGAATTAAAGTCTAAGCCTGTTGTTTAGATTTTTTCGAGTAAAACGCCACATTCAACGTGATGGGTATATGGAAATTGGTCAAACAGTGCAAACTTGGTGATACGATGCGTTTGAGTGAGACATTTAAGATTTTCATATAAAGTATCAGGATTACATGAAATATAAATAATACGTGGGAAAAGTTGCAGCAATTTAAGCGTTTCATCATCAATGCCTGCACGTGGTGGATCGACAAAAACGGTATCGAAATTATAGCTTTGAATGTCAATTTCGGCTTCTTGCAGGCGACGGAATTGGCGTTCGCCATGATAGGCTTGGGTGAAGTCTTCAGCTGATAATCGAGCGATTTGAATATTATCAATTTTATTTTGTTCAATATTCCATTGCGCTGCATAAACGGAGGATTTTGCCAGTTCAGTGGCGAGTACACGGTTAAAATGCTGTGAGAGGGGTAAAGTAAAGTTACCATTGCCGCAGTAGAGTTCAAGCAGGTCTTGATTGTTATCACCAGTTGCTTGGCATGCCCAGCTCAACATTTTCTCAGCGACTCGTGCATTTGGCTGAGTGAAACTATTTTCAAACTGTTTGTATAAATAAGTGCGATTAAGTACTTGAAGCTCTTCCAAGATAAACTCATCACTAAATACAAATTTTTGTTTACGGCTGCGACCCACCAATTTAAAGCCGAGTGTTGTTGCGAGTTCTTGCGCAGCGCTTTCCCAGTCAGCTTCGAGTTTACGATGGTAAATTAAAGAAACCAACATTTCACCTTTTAAGCTACAGAGAAAATGCACCTCAAATAAACGTTGATTTAATACCGGATCTTTTTTTAATGCCGCCAATAAAATTGGCATCAGAGTGTTAATGCTTTGATCGGCAATTGGGAATTGATCAATGCGTACCACAACTTTGCTTTGATCTTCGGCTGAGCGCTCAAACATGGCATAGAACATGTCGTCTTGTTCGCGCCAGATTCTAAACTCTGCACGCATGCGAAAATTGTGTTCTTGCGAGGCGTAAACGTCAAGTTCTGGTGGAGAAAATTGACTGAATTGGGTGTTTACTCGGTCAATTTTCGTTTGTAACTGCTGTTGATAGGGCGCTAAAGTCATAGGGAATACAGTGCAAAAAAACTAAGAGAGGATGGTATCAAAAATTGGCTTAGAATGCTCGAAGCTATTATTGCGGTGTGGTCGAGGTTGAATTTGTTGCAAAACATTCAACCAAATAATCAATAAAAACACGGACTGCGGGCAATAAACCACGACGAGAGGGATAAACTGCATGGAAAATACCATGTGGGGCTTTCCATTCAGGCAATACCCGGACAATGCGGCCTGTACGAATTAACTCACTGGCAATGGTGTCAGGAAGCAACGCAATCCCACAATTTTGGCTAACCAATTGCGCGAGCATACTGAGATCTGAAGCCATAATGGTGGGATTTACTTTTACTTTGATCTGTTGGTTATCTGCATTATGTAACAGCATTTGTTGATCTAAATGATCTTGGGACATGCTTAAAATACGATGTTTGTTTAAGTCTTCTGGGCTTTTTAGCATCCCAAATTCATTGAGGTAGGCTTGGGTTGCAAATAAATGTTGTTCAATGTGCTGAAATTGGCGTATGACCAAATTGGGATCATCATCTAGATTGGAGCGCACTCTCAAAGCCACATCGATCCCTTCATTGATGACATCAATTCGACGATTGCTTACAAAAAATTGAACTTTAATTTCAGGATAGTTTTTCAAGAACGCAGGTAGAATTTGTGCCATTTCATGTTGGGCGATGGTCACAGGTAGGCTAACTTTAATGACGCCACGTGGTTGTACACTGAGATGATCGACTAAATCATGGGCAGCTTGTGCTGCATTTACCATTACTTGTGCATGTTGATAAATATTCATGCCCACATCTGTGACTGCAAAATGACGTGAGCTGCGTTGAATTAGACGAACTCCCAAGTTTTCTTCCAATTGATAGACACGACGGCTTAATTTGGATTTAGGGATATCGGTTGCGCGTTCAGCAGCACTAAAGCCTCCGTGTTCAACCACCAATGCAAAACAATAAAAATCATCTAAATCCGGTAGCATAGAACATTCCAAAATTGCAACAATAAGTGATTTTTAAGGAAATGGTTGCAGCATGTCAAATGCTAGAAACATAAATCCTATAACTTTTTAGTAAAATAGTGCCGTCAAAAGAGTGTGGTAAACGTGCTGGAAGAATTTTCAGCACCATCGTGGATGGAAAAAATGGTCAAACTCATTCAGTGGTTAAAATCTGATAGACGTGTTTGTATTCTTTTAAGCGCAATAGGTCTTTAGTACTAGGCTGGGTAATTCGAGATAAGTCCATGTTATCCGTTACATCTGCTAGTTTGACAATGCGTGCCAACGGATTTTTGACCGCACGATAGGCGGCTTCTATCCGTGATTCATTCTTTTTTTTGGTTAAGGCTAAAATTGCATCAATAATATCTTGGTTGAAGCCCAGTGAAATTAAGTCAACGACAGTGGTATCGGTATCTTCTAAAATATCATGAAGCACTGCAACAATTTGTTGTTCAGGGCTTTTCATTTTAAACATGATTCTAAGTGGGTGAAATATATAAGGATGTTTGGCTTTATCTATTTGTCCAGCATGTTTTTTTGCAGCGAGTGCAATGGCAATTTCTATAGTAGACATAATATCCTTATTGACTAAATTGGAGCTGATTATTGCAATGCGTTTTCATTTGGAGAAAACCGCATTAAACTGGCATTTATTTTGTGCTCGAAACTATGACATTTCAATTCATTCAAGTTAAAAATCATCAAGCAAATGTAACATGCCCTTATTGTGAGTCAGCGGTCATTGATTGGTCTCAAGAGCAATATTTACAGCCTTGTACACACACATTATTTATTGCAATGGATTTAAGCTTTGAATATGTCAGTGATTTATTTGAGCAAACTTTGCCAAGAAGCATCGATGAAATCCATGCCAATGATGATCAACTCAATATCTTTGATGAAATTACGCAGTCGAATTACACAGACTATTTAATTTATAAAATGGATCTTGGGGTGCTGGGGATGTCGCGTTATATCGGTTTAAGCCCACGTGAGTGAGCTACGGCGTAAGTTACAATTAATGTCATGCTAAGAGTCACAAAGTAGGGCGTCGTTATTGCTGGCTTTTTCTGAAGCATTGGCTTGTTGTGCTAACCATTCTACAAACTTCGTAATCAATGGGCTTTCTTGTTGTTCTGCATAGACAAAATAATAGGCTCGTGCGCCAAGAAGCCTTAGATCAGAGGCTACCACCAACTCACCTGAAGCCAGCTCTTTTTCTAATAAATTTTGAGGGACTAGCGTAATTCCCATCTGATGGGTTGCTGCAACAGCAAGCATTGAAAATAGTTCATGTCGTTGTCCATCTGTTGGGGAAGGGTGGGTGAAACCCGCCTTATCAAACCATTCTTGCCAAATTTTAGGGCGCGTCGTTTGCTGTAGTAATGGTAAGCACGCAATTTGTTCTGGGCTTAATCGCAGATTTTGCGCTTTGGACTTTGCGACCAATTCTGGAAAGTATTTTTTAATTAATTTAGGTGAACAGACCGGTACCACGTCCTCTTTCATAAGGTAATGAATTTTAGCACCTGGCCAATTTGCAATTTGTGCATGAGTACCCGTATAAATTGCAGCATCAAATATATGCTCGCTAAACAGAAAAGGTTTGGTGCTGGTTTCTAAGTGAATGGTAATTTCAGGATGAATTTCATTAAAAGCATTGAGTCGAGGCAGTAACCAACGCGTGGCAAAGGTGGGGACAACACCGAGTTTTAAGGTGCCTCCATGGCCTTTGTGTGCGATCAAGTCCAAGGTGCTTTGTTCTATTCCTGAAAGTAAGGGTTTAATTTTTTTATAGTATTGATCGCCAGCCAGCGTAAGTTCAACGCCATAGCGGGTCCGATTAAATAAAGGCAGTTTTAATAATTCTTCTAATTGTTGGATTTGCCGAGATACAGCACTTTGGCTCAGAGAAAGTTCCTGTGCTGCATAAGTATAACTACAATGTTTGGCTGCAGATTCAAAGCACAGTAGCGCTTGTAATGATGGAATAGTTCTGCGCATAAGTTCCCCAATAAGCCTTATAAATTAAAGTTTGTAGACATTAGTTAAATGAATATTTACGCGGGGTGTAGCTAGGTTTGATCTAGAAAATTATTTAAATCATCGCTAATTACACCATCAAAGCATAAAATGAAATAACAAGCTATGTGAAAATAGCATATCTCAATGCGAATTAATCGTTTGTCAAATCTGTTTGGCATCACTAGCATGAACTTTAAATAAACATGACTAGAGCAAAGGATGCATTCCCTCATGAACAACACAGCAAAATCATCTTCTAAATTTAACTGGCAAGATCCTTTTTTAATCGAAGCGCAATTGACTGAAGAAGAGCGCATGATTCGTGATGCGGCACAAGCGTACTGTCAAGATAAGTTGATGCCACGTGTTTTAGAGCAATTTCGTAATGAGCAAACTGATCCACGCATTTTTCGTGAAATGGGCGAACTTGGCTTATTAGGACCAACGATTGGCGAACAATACGGTGGTTCAGGACTGAATTATGTAAGCTATGGCTTGATTGCACGTGAAATTGAACGTGTTGATTCGGGATATCGTTCAATGGCAAGTGTGCAAAGTTCGTTGGTCATGGTACCCATCAATGAATTTGGCACTGAAGAACAAAAACAAAAGTATCTTCCTAAGCTAGCAAGTGGTGAATATATCGGTTGTTTCGGTTTAACAGAGCCAGATCATGGTTCGGATCCGGGCAGCATGATTACCCGTGCGAAGAAAGTACCAGGAGGCTATCGCCTCAGTGGTGCGAAAATGTGGATTACTAATAGTCCGATTGCAGATGTGTTTGTAGTTTGGGCGAAAGAAGTTTCAGAGCAAGGTAATGTCGGTGATATTCGTGGCTTTATCTTGGAAAAGGGTTGGGAAGGGCTGTCTGCACCAACAATTCACGGTAAAGTTGGCTTGCGTGCTTCGATTACGGGTGAAATTGTTATGGATGCAGTATTTGTTCCAGAAGAAAATGCTTTTCCAGAAGTGCGTGGTTTAAAAGGACCATTTACGTGTTTAAACAGTGCACGTTATGGCATTGCATGGGGGGCGATGGGTGCGGCAGAATTCTGCTGGCACACCGCACATCAGTACACCATGGATCGTAAGCAGTTTGGTCGCCCATTGGCTGCAAATCAGTTGATTCAGAAGAAATTAGCAGATATG
Source organism: Acinetobacter pullicarnis (assembly GCF_006352475.1). NCBI lineage: Bacteria > Pseudomonadati > Pseudomonadota > Gammaproteobacteria > Moraxellales > Moraxellaceae > Acinetobacter > Acinetobacter pullicarnis. Next base: position 2,285,388 of record NZ_VCMZ01000001.1, on the reverse strand, counting down.
CAAACTGAAATTGCTTTGGGTTTACAAGTCGCTTTACGTTTTGGTCGCATGAAGGATGATGGGACGGCTTCCATTGAAGGCACTTCTCTGATCAAGCGCAATAACTGTGGTAAGGCATTAGATATCGCACGTGTTGCCCGAGATATGCTAGGCGGTAATGGAATCAGTGATGAATTTGGTATAGCACGTCATTTGGTCAATCTGGAAGTTGTGAATACCTATGAAGGTACACATGATGTACACGCCTTAATTTTGGGTCGTGCGCAAACGGGTATTGCCGCATTCTGTAACTAATCTAATCAATTTTATCTATCTTGGATGCTCAGAAATGGGCGTCTAAAGATAAGTTTTGTCTAAAAAATACAAAAACAATTCGGCATTTAAACAAGGGGAAGTTGAAATGGGTGCATTACAAGGAATACGTGTTTTAGATTTAAGTCGCGTACTTGCAGGGCCTTGGTGTGGACAGATCTTGGCGGATCTTGGTGCTGAAGTGATTAAAGTCGAGCGACCAAACGTGGGGGATGATACCCGTATGTGGGGGCCACCCTGGATGCTCGATAATGATGGAAATCCCACACGTGAATCGGGTTACTATCAGTGTGCGAATCGGAATAAGTATTCGGTTGCAATTGATATTTCTCTCGTAGAAGGTCAAAAACTGATTCAGGAGTTGGTTAAAACCGCAGATGTGGTTATCGAAAATTATAAAGCGGGTTCATTAAAAAAATATGGGTTGGATTATTTAAGTTTGAGCGAGATTAATCCTAAAATTATTTATTGTTCAATTACAGGGTTTGGACAAACTGGTCCACGTGCAGCAGAACCAGGTTATGACTTTGTGATTCAAGGTTTATCTGGCTTGATGAGTATTACGGGTGAACAAGACGGCTTACTGGGTGGTGGTCCGCAAAAAGTCGGTGTGGCTGTTACGGATATTCAAACCGGACTATATGCTACGATTGCAATTCAAGCGGCATTAATTGCAAGGCAGCATACTGAACGTGGGCAATATATCGATATGTCCTTATATGATGTACAACTCGCGGTATTGGCGAATCAGGGAATGAACTATTTAACCACAGGGAAGTCACCTAAACGAATGGGGAATCGTCATCCAAATATTGTCCCTTATCAGACCTTTGATGCCCAAGATAAGGCCTTTATATTGGCTTGTGGTAACGATACGCAGTTTAAGGCTTTGTGTTCGGCCATTGGTTTGCCTGATCTAGCAACAGATCTGAATTATGTTCGTAATCAAGATCGGGTTAAACATCGTGAGATATTGGTTGCATTGCTTGCCAAGCACTTTTCAACACAGCCAGCGCAGCACTGGATTGCACTTATTCATGCTGCGAAAGTTCCTGTTGGGATGGTGAACTCCATTGAAGAGGCATTTGCTGAAGAACAAACTCAGGCCCGTGAAATGTTGGTGGCTGTGCCGCATCAACTGCAGCAAAATTTTAAAATGGTTGCTTCTCCGATAAAAATGTCTGAAACACCGATTGAATATAGACGTGCACCGCCACAGTTAGGTGAGCATACCGAACAGATTTTAAAGGGAATTTGTACCGAGGTGGAACTTAAAGCCTTGCAGCAGTCAGGCGTTGTTGGTGCTTAATTCGCCTATTGTCGAAAGAGTCTAAGCTTTTTAATTTGCACGATGTGTTGGTGTTTTAAGGTGTTGCTTGTTGCTTGTTGCTTGTTGCTTGTTGCTTGTTGCTTGTTGCTTGCATAGGAAAAAATCCCCTGATATCAGGGGGTTTTTATTGGAATTCATGCCTTGTCGCTAAATAAGCAAAACTACTGGTGATCGCATTTAAAATCAGGCGATAGGTGTTAAATAGCGTTGATCCATTAACTGTTGTTGGGCAATAAATACCTTTTGCTCGTTTTTAGGGCTGACACGATGCCATTGTTCATGTTCATCTAATTCCCAAGCGCGAACATTGTCTTTCAGATAGTTGAGCAAGCCATGTTCAATTATCTGTTTGCGTAATTTTGTGTCTTCAATGGGGAAACAGGTTTCCACGCGCGAAAATAAATTACGCCCCATCCAGTCTGCGCTGGCACAATAAAGTTTAACGTCACCATCATTGTGGAAATAATAAACGCGAGTGTGTTCTAAAAAGCGACCTACGATGGATCGTACACGAATATTTTCTGACAGGTCTTTGACTTGTGGGCGTAAACAGCAAACAGATCGAATAATTAAATCGATTTTTACCCCTGCTTGAGATGCGTTATAGAGTGCGGCAATCAGCTGAGGTTCAGTCAGTGCATTGACTTTAATAATAATGCGCGCAGCCTTACCAGCTTGGGCAAAAGCAATTTCTTGTTCAATCAGGTGTAAGAGTTGCGCGTGTAAGGTAAATGGGGCATGAAATAGTTTCTTTAATTTGGCCATACGCCCCATGCCAGTCAATTCTTGGAAAATTTTGTGTACATCTTCACAAATATCAGGCGCTGTTGTGAGTAAACCGTAATCGGTATACATCTTGGCATTGCCTGCATGATAGTTTCCAGTCCCTAGATGCACATAGCGTTTGAGTTGGTCTGATTCACGTCTAACAACTAAAATCATTTTGGCATGGGTTTTGTAGCCAACAATGCCGTAAACCACAACTGCACCGGCTTCTTGCAAGATATTTGCGACCATAATGTTTGATTCTTCATCAAATCGCGCTCTAAGTTCAATAATAGCGGTGACTTCTTTACCATTACGTGCAGCTTCCGCAAGCACTTGAACAATCTCAGAGTCTGGGCCACTTCGATAGAGGGTTTGCTTTATTGCCAAGACGTTAGGGTCTTTTGCGGCTTCTTTCAGTAGATTGATTACTGGTGCGAATGAATCAAAAGGATGATGAAGTAAAAAATCCTGCTTGGATAAAACATCAAAAATCTTATGTGATTGGCGCAGTGCTTTAGGAGTAACTGGCTGATAGGGTTTGAATCGTAATGCTGGAATATCAAAGTTAGCCAAAAGCCGTGCTAAATTTACAGGCCCGGCGACAGGGTATAAATGAATTGGATCAAGATCAAACTGCTCTAATAAATAACGATTAAGTGCTTCCGGTGTATTCTTGGCAACTTCTAGACGTACAGCGCGACCAAAACGCCGTGAAGATAATTCATCTTTTAAGGCAACGGCTAAGTCATCGACATCAGCCGCTAATGTGAGATCTGCATTACGAGTGACTCGGAATTGATAGCAACCCGTTGCAGTCATGCCTGGAAATAAATCACTAATATGTTCATGAATTATCGCAGATAATAAGATGTAGTGTTCTTGCCCACCGGTAAGTTCATTGGGAAGCCGAACAACGCGTGGTAGCGAGCGAGGTGCTGGTACAATCGCAAGTTCAATTTGACGACCAAATGCATCTTTGCCTGCTAAGGTGACAATGAAGTTTAAGCTTTTATTGCCTAGACGCGGAAAAGGGTGTGCTGGGTCGAGACTAATGGGGGTAATTACGGGTTGTACTTGTTTAAAAAAATAATTCTTAATCCATTCTTTATGCTTTTCTAAAATATCGTTGTGTTGAATAAAGTGAACGCCATGGTTTTGTAATTGCGGCAATAGTGTGTAATTTAAGATTTGATATTGAAGTTCAACGGCTTCATGCGCTAATACTGAAATTTGTTGGACTAATACTTCATTGGGAATGCCATCTGGGGCAGTTGTGAGTAGATTGAAATCTAACTGCTTAATCAGCCCTGCGACACGAATCTCAAAAAATTCATCTAGATTGCGGGAAAATATAATTAAAAAATTTAATCTTTCAAGTAACGGGTGATTGGCATCGTTGGCTTGCGCTAAGACGCGTTTATGGAATTCAAGTAGTGAAAGCTCACGATTAATATAGGTGTGAGAACTGTGTTGAACATTATTAAGGTTTGAAGACATGATCTGCGCCATCTTAAGGACCGCTTATTCAAATTTGCATGCATAGTAAGTTGGCTACATGACAAATTAGTTACATTATTGAAACTATTTATATTTATATCAATAAGTAACCAGCTGTCAATTGAGTGTTCGTAGGCTTGTTAAATTTCGGCATGGGCAATGAGTGAATGAGTCAATTGTCTTGGATGAAACGATTTAGGTTTAGCCCTTTTGCATTTATAAGTGGCTATATAGTCAAATTGGGGTGGTTCAATACACTTTAATGGAGCTCGATTAAGCCTCATTTGAATCGTGCGGATCTGGGGCCTAATGTGCGAACAGTTAATTTTGGTTATAAAAGCAACTGACAAAGCATTTAATCGGGTATTTGGATTGAAAAATAGCCACCTGATAGAAATAAGATGAAATAGGGGTTGCGCACGATTTTTTTTCGCCTATAATGCACATCCATCGGCGGTGATGTTAATAAGAACTTGTTGAATAACAAGCACTTAGCTTTAAGTTAAGGTGTTTGGATTGCAGATAGGGGCTTTAAATTAAATAACATTACTTGTTGACTTTCTAAATAAAGAGAGTAACATAGCCGACCTAGCTTGCTGCTGACGAAGCAGTAAGTAAATCATTAAGAGATTATGAAGAACAACTTGTGTGGATTTTTACTGGTTGATTGATCAAATATTATCATTGATTGATTGGTAGAAATTACTCGAAGTTTATTTGAGAAATATTTGTCAGTTATTTGATGAGCCAAGATTTGTAGCCATAAGCTACTAATGATTTTTAACTGAAGAGTTTGATCATGGCTCAGATTGAACGCTGGCGGCAGGCTTAACACATGCAAGTCGAGCGGGGAAAGGTAGCTTGCTACCTGACCTAGCGGCGGACGGGTGAGTAATACTTAGGAATCTGCCTATTAGTGGGGGACAACGTTTCGAAAGGGACGCTAATACCGCATACGCCCTACGGGGGAAAGCAGGGGATCACTTGTGACCTTGCGCTAATAGATGAGCCTAAGTCGGATTAGCTAGTTGGTGGGGTAAAGGCCTACCAAGGCGACGATCTGTAGCGGGTCTGAGAGGATGATCCGCCACACTGGGACTGAGACACGGCCCAGACTCCTACGGGAGGCAGCAGTGGGGAATATTGGACAATGGGGGGAACCCTGATCCAGCCATGCCGCGTGTGTGAAGAAGGCCTTATGGTTGTAAAGCACTTTAAGCGAGGAGGAGGCTCCTATAGATAATACCTATAGTGAGTGGACGTTACTCGCAGAATAAGCACCGGCTAACTCTGTGCCAGCAGCCGCGGTAATACAGAGGGTGCAAGCGTTAATCGGATTTACTGGGCGTAAAGCGTACGTAGGCGGCTAATTAAGTCGGATGTGAAATCCCCGAGCTCAACTTGGGAATTGCATTCGATACTGGTTAGCTAGAGTATGGGAGAGGATGGTAGAATTCCAGGTGTAGCGGTGAAATGCGTAGAGATCTGGAGGAATACCGATGGCGAAGGCAGCCATCTGGCCTAATACTGACGCTGAGGTACGAAAGCATGGGGAGCAAACAGGATTAGATACCCTGGTAGTCCATGCCGTAAACGATGTCTACTAGCCGTTGGGGCCTTTGAGGCTTTAGTGGCGCAGCTAACGCGATAAGTAGACCGCCTGGGGAGTACGGTCGCAAGACTAAAACTCAAATGAATTGACGGGGGCCCGCACAAGCGGTGGAGCATGTGGTTTAATTCGATGCAACGCGAAGAACCTTACCTGGTCTTGACATAGTAAGAACTTTCCAGAGATGGATTGGTGCCTTCGGGAACTTACATACAGGTGCTGCATGGCTGTCGTCAGCTCGTGTCGTGAGATGTTGGGTTAAGTCCCGCAACGAGCGCAACCCTTTTCCTTATTTGCCAGCGGGTTAAGCCGGGAACTTTAAGGATACTGCCAGTGACAAACTGGAGGAAGGCGGGGACGACGTCAAGTCATCATGGCCCTTACGACCAGGGCTACACACGTGCTACAATGGTCGGTACAAAGGGTTGCTACCTAGCGATAGGATGCTAATCTCAAAAAGCCGATCGTAGTCCGGATTGGAGTCTGCAACTCGACTCCATGAAGTCGGAATCGCTAGTAATCGCGGATCAGAATGCCGCGGTGAATACGTTCCCGGGCCTTGTACACACCGCCCGTCACACCATGGGAGTTTGTTGCACCAGAAGTAGGTAGGGTAACCGTAAGGAGCCCGCTTACCACGGTGTGGCCAACGACTGGGGTGAAGTCGTAACAAGGTAGCCGTAGGGGAACCTGCGGCTGGATCACCTCCTTAACGAAAGATTGACGATCGGTAAGAATCCACAACAAGTTGTTCTTCAACTGTGTCTTGCAAAAGATTTAAAGCGATTCGTTGCTTTAGGTTTTCTCAGGGTCTGTAGCTCAGTTGGTTAGAGCACACGCTTGATAAGCGTGGGGTCACAAGTTCAAGTCTCGTCAGACCCACCATTCACTTTTTAAGTGTGGTGATAAAACGATGTTTTAGAACTTATGAGAAGCAAAGATAGAGTATCTCGAATAGATTATCTGGGGACTTAGCTTAGTTGGTAGAGCGCTTGCCTTGCACGCAGGAGGTCAACGGTTCGACTCCGTTAGTCTCCACCATATAAAGTTAGGTTTCTGGAATCAGAAACAAAGAATTTAACTGCAAAGTTAGATTATAGAATTTAGTAAAAGTTGTTCTTCATATCTTGGTGATCAATTTTATTAAGTTCTGTGATTTATCACAGTTTGCTACGACCTGACGAAGGCGTAGTTAATCATTAACAGATTGGCAAATTTGAGTTGAAATTAATTGTTTTAGCTCATTGTTTCGAAAGGAACGATGAGTACTAGCGAAGAAATTAACTGAATCAAGCGTTTTGGAAAACGAAAATAGATTGAAGCTGTACAGTGTTTAAATACACAGTACTTCAAACTGTAATGTTGCTAACCCTCCTTGTAGGGGTTACGACTGTTTGGGGTTGTATAGTCAAGTAATTAAGTGCATGTGGTGGATGCCTTGGCAGTCAGAGGCGATGAAAGACGTAATAGCCTGCGATAAGCTCCGGGGAGGCGGCAAATATCCTTTGATCCGGAGATTTCTGAATGGGGAAACCCACCTACTATAAGGTAGGTATCGTATGATGAATACATAGTCATACGAGGCGAACGAGGGGAAGTGAAACATCTCAGTACCCTTAGGAAAAGAAATCAATTGAGATTCCGTCAGTAGCGGCGAGCGAACGCGGATCAGCCCATTAAGTTATGTGTGTTTTAGTGGAATGCTCTGGGAAGTGCAACCATAGTGGGTGATAGTCCTGTACACGAAAGGGCACACATAATGATGACGAGTAGGGCGAGGCACGTGAAACCTTGTCTGAATATGGGGGGACCATCCTCCAAGGCTAAATACTCCTGACTGACCGATAGTGAACCAGTACCGTGAGGGAAAGGCGAAAAGAACCCCTGTGAGGGGAGTGAAATAGATCCTGAAACCGCATGCATACAAGCAGTGGGAGCCGACTTGTTCGGTGACTGCGTACCTTTTGTATAATGGGTCAGCGACTTATATTCAGTAGCAAGGTTAACCGTATAGGGGAGCCGTAGAGAAATCGAGTCTTAATAGGGCGTTTAGTTGCTGGGTATAGACCCGAAACCAGGTGATCTATCCATGAGCAGGTTGAAGGTTGGGTAACACTAACTGGAGGACCGAACCCACCGTCGTTGAAAAGCCGGGGGATGACTTGTGGATAGGGGTGAAAGGCTAATCAAACTTGGTGATAGCTGGTTCTCCCCGAAAGCTATTTAGGTAGCGCCTCGGACGAATACCATTGGGGGTAGAGCACTGTTTCGGCTAGGGGGTCATCCCGACTTACCAAACCGATGCAAACTCCGAATACCAATGAGTACTATCCGGGAGACAGACTGCGGGTGCTAACGTCCGTAGTCAAGAGGAAAACAATCCAGACCGCCAGCTAAGGCCCCAAAATTATAGTTAAGTGGGAAACGATGTGGGAAGGCATAGACAGCTAGGAGGTTGGCTTAGAAGCAGCCACCCTTTAAAGAAAGCGTAATAGCTCACTAGTCGAGTCGGCCTGCGCGGAAGATGTAACGGGGCTAAAACTATATGCCGAAGCTGCGGATGCATAATTTATTATGCGTGGTAGGGGAGCGTTCTGTAAGCCGATGAAGGTGTATTGAGAAGTATGCTGGAGGTATCAGAAGTGCGAATGCTGACGTGAGTAACGACAATGCGAGTGAAAAACTCGCACGCTGAAAGACCAAGGGTTCCAGTCCAACGTTAATCGGGGCTGGGTGAGTCGACCCCTAAGGCGAGGCCGAGAGGCGTAGTCGATGGGAAATTGGTTAATATTCCAATACTTCTGTGTAATGCGATGAGAGGACGGAGAAGGTTAAGTCAGCCTGGCGTTGGTTGTCCAGGTGAAAGGTTGTAGGCATGTATCTTAGGCAAATCCGGGGTACTCTATGCTGAGAACTGATACCAAGCTAGTTTACTAGCGAAGTGGCTGATACCCTGCTTCCAGGAAAAGTCTCTAAGCTTCAGTTACACAGGAATCGTACCCGAAACCGACACAGGTGGTCAGGTCGAGTAGACCAAAGCGCTTGAGAGAACTCTGCTGAAGGAACTAGGCAAAATGGTACCGTAACTTCGGGAGAAGGTACGCTGTTGACGGTGATAGGATTTACTCCTTGAGCGGTTGACAGCCTCAGAAACCAGGCCCCTGCAACTGTTTATTAAAAACATAGCACTCTGCAAACACGAAAGTGGACGTATAGGGTGTGATGCCTGCCCGGTGCTGGAAGGTTAATTGATGGGGTTAGCGTAAGCGAAGCTCTTGATCGAAGCCCCAGTAAACGGCGGCCGTAACTATAACGGTCCTAAGGTAGCGAAATTCCTTGTCGGGTAAGTTCCGACCTGCACGAATGGCATAATGATGGGGGCGCTGTCTCCAGCAGAGACTCAGTGAAATCGAAATCGCCGTGAAGATGCGGTGTACCCGCGGCTAGACGGAAAGACCCCGTGAACCTTTACTGCAGCTTGACATTGAACTTTGATCTTACTTGTGTAGGATAGGTGGGAGGCTTTGAAGTAGCGACGCTAGTTGCTATGGAGCCATCCTTGAAATACCACCCTGGTAATATTGAGGTTCTAACTCTGTCCCGTTATCCGGGACGAGGACCATGTCTGGTGGGTAGTTTGACTGGGGCGGTCTCCTCCTAAAGAGTAACGGAGGAGTACGAAGGTGCGCTCAGTGTGGTCGGAAATCACGCGTAGAGTATAAAGGCAAAAGCGCGCTTAACTGCGAGACCAACAAGTCGAGCAGGTACGAAAGTAGGTCTTAGTGATCCGGTGGTTCTGTATGGAAGGGCCATCGCTCAACGGATAAAAGGTACTCTGGGGATAACAGGCTGATACCGCCCAAGAGTTCATATCGACGGCGGTGTTTGGCACCTCGATGTCGGCTCATCTCATCCTGGGGCTGAAGCAGGTCCCAAGGGTATGGCTGTTCGCCATTTAAAGAGGTACGCGAGCTGGGTTTAGAACGTCGTGAGACAGTTCGGTCCCTATCTACCGTGGGCGCTGGAAATTTGAGAGGATCTGCTCCTAGTACGAGAGGACCAGAGTGGACGAACCTCTGGTGTACCGGTTGTGACGCCAGTCGCATCGCCGGGTAGCTATGTTCGGAAGGGATAACCGCTGAAAGCATCTAAGCGGGAAGCCTACCTCAAGATAAGATTTCCCAAGGACTTTATGTCCTCTAAAGAGCCGTTGAAGACTACGACGTTGATAGGTTGGATGTGGAAGCATAGCGATATGTGAAGCTGACCAATACTAATTGCTCGTGAGGCTTGACTATACAACACCCAAGCAGTTGTATGCGCAATCTATTCTTTAACAAATCGCTTGATTTAGTTAATCAAACCGCTAAAATATACATGCAATTTCAACTCAATCAGCCCTTCTGTTAATAACTCTTTTGGTTAAGATAGTACGGATGTCGAATACGACGTAAAACCCGAAATCACCATAAACAGTTGTGCTGGCGACAATAGCAAGAGTGAACCACCTGATCCCTTCCCGAACTCAGAAGTGAAACCTCTTTGCGCTGATGGTAGTGTGGGGTTACCCATGTGAGAGTAAGTCATCGCCAGCTCATTATTCCTAAAAACACCCCAGTCAACGACTGGGGTGTTTTTTTATGCGCGGAAAAAAGAAATGGAAAAACGAAAAGGTCGAATACAATAAAAAGCCCCTAAATAAGGGGCGCTCATGAGGTTAAACCATCTTCATTTTGCGTGATTACTGATCAAGTATCCACGATGTTATTTGTATGAAAGAGACAACCTTTAGGGATTCCATTTTTTTAGTAGAGTTAGATTGAGTTTGCTATATTAATTTGCGTGAAATTAATAAGGTTTAATCAGATTTATATTCGATTTTAGTCTAATGCATGGAATTTATTTTTAAAAACATTTGAAGATATACCCACCTAAAGTCTAATAGACGACTATTTTCTATGTAAACATTTGAAATATAATAATATAAAAATAAAATATTAAAAGAGTAAATGTATTTCCTTGTAGCGGTGTGGCTGAGAACCTTTATAAATGGTTGCTGTTAAATGCCTAAAACTACTTAAGATACGGAATAAGTATAACTTCATACCTTAAGGGTTTTGGACAAAAAATGAATACAGATTCATTCTATGCTTAAATTAAAATCTCACAATTGGAGGTGAGTAAAAATGACAGCGCAAACAATGAATGTAAATGCTGTAATCGATAATGCAAAATTTAAACCATTTCATGCCTTGGTCGTGATGTGGTGTTTATTTGTCGTCGTGTTTGATGGTTATGATTTGGCAATTAATGGCGTTGTTTTGCCTTTATTGATGCAGGAGTGGGGGTTAACGGCTGTTCAGGCGGGTATGCTTGCAAGTACTGCATTATGTGGAATGATGTTCGGAGCCATGCTATTTGGTATGCTGGCTGATAAAATTGGCCGTAAAAATGTAATTTTAATATGTGTTACTTTATTTAGTGGCTTTACCTTTTGGGGTGGATTTGCTACTAGCCCGACAGAATTTGGTATTTTACGTTTTATTGCAGGCCTTGGTATAGGTGGTGTGCTTCCAAATTTAGTTTCATTAACGTATGAATATGCACCAAAACGCTTACGCGGTACATTGGTAACGACGATGTTCAGTGGTTACGCTGTGGGCGGTGTTTTAGCGGCACTCTTAGGTCGATGGCTGGTTGCTGATCATGGCTGGCAAATGATGTTTTATATTGCAGGTCTTCCTTTGTTATTTGTTCCTTTGCTTTGGAAGTTTTTACCTGAATCATTAACATTTTTAGTTAAAAAACAAAAAAATGATACTGCTAAAGCAATTGTTAAACGAATTGCACCCGCTGAAAAAATTACTGCAGAAACCAAGCTTGTACTTCAAGAAGTAGAGGCAACCTCAGAAGCTTCTGTTAAAGAGTTATTCAGACAGGGCCGTGGCATGGGAACGGTCTTATTCTGGTGTACATTCTTCATGTGCCTACTGATGCTTTATGCATTGGGTAGTTGGTTGCCGAAGCTAATGATTGCTGCCGGATACTCAATGGGTACCAGTTTAATGTTCTTATTATCGATGAACATTGGAGGTGTTATTGGTATTATTGGTGGAGGTATACTTTCAGATCGCTTCCATTTAAAACCTGTGATTATCACCATGTTGTTAATGGGAGCCTTGGCTTTATTTGGCTTGGGTTTCAACTCACCTCAATATGTTTTATATTTACTGGTTGGTATTACCGGTGCATCAGCACTCGGTGCCAGTATTTTATTATACAGCTACGTTGCAGAGTATTATCCTTTGTCTGTTCGTGCGACAGGTATTGGGACTGCATCTGGCGTGGGGCGAATTGGTGCAATTATTGGTCCGATTGTAATTGGTATGCTTTTAGGAATGGAGCTTCCGCATAAATTGAACTTCCTTGCTGTAGCACTTCCTGCCTTAATTGCTGTAATTTCAATTGCACTGATTAGAACACCTAAAATAATGGAAGAAGATGTTGTGCTAGAAACTGATCTTGCTAAAAGCTATTCGGAGAAACAGTCATTATCAAATTAGTAAGATATTAAAATAAGCTTAAATAACTCGGTAATGTATGAGCAAAGAGGCTGCCTTAAAAAGGTGGCCTTTTTGCTATAATCGACAAAAATAAATGATAGAAGGTTTTTGGTGGGATTCTAGATTTCTTGGTGTCGCTGTAGAAATATAAAGCGTTTTTTAATGCGAAATCTGATTATTTTGCCTAATCAGTGCTGACCAATCGACAATAAAAAACGGGCCAAAAAGTCATTTAAACCTTGTAGCCCGTTGATTCTAATACCATATTTTGGAGCGGGAAAAGAGACTCGAACTCTCGACCCCAACCTTGGCAAGGTTATGCTCTACCAACTGAGCTATTCCCGCAATAAGCAAAATTATAGAGAATTTCATCCAACTGTCAAGATGTTGTGCATCTGACTGTCGAATTAATCAGCACGGCGCCAAATTGTACCTTGACGGGTATCCTCTAAAACCACACCTAAATCGAGTAAATCCTGACGGATTTGATCGGCCTGACTAAAGTTTTTGGCTTTTTTAGCGTCTTGGCGTTGTTGGATGAAGTCTTCAATTTGCGCTTCGGTCAGGTTGAGTTCAACTTGGCCAATATCTGATTTTAAAAATTCATCTACATCGTGTTGTACCAGACCTAAGATATCAACTAAATACCGCAGCGTTGAATAATACAACTGCGCTTGTTCAGCTTGTTGCTCTTTGATCGCACGGTTTAATTCTTTAATGATTTCAAATAAAACAGCCAATGCTTCAGAGGTGTTGAAATCATCAGACATTGCCGCTGTAAAACGCGAAACCAAAGCTTGATCCAAGTTCTGAGTAGTGGGTTCAGCATATTGTTGCTGATAGGCTTTAAATGCATGATAAAAGCGGCTAAGTGCTGATTTCGCTTCTTTTAATGCCACATCTGAAAAATTCACTGGGCTGCGATAATGTGAAGACACAATAAAATAGCGAATCACTTCAGGATGGAATTTATCCATCACATCGCGAATGGTGAAAAAATTGCCCAAAGACTTCGACATTTTTTCGCCATCAACATTAATAAAGCCAACATGCATCCAGTAGTTTACATATTGCTCACCTGTCGCTGCTTCACTTTGCGCAATTTCATTTTCATGGTGCGGAAAGAGTAGATCTGAACCGCCACCATGAATATCAAAGTGGTTGCCTAAGCAGCACGTTGACATCGCTGAACATTCAATATGCCAACCTGGACGACCTTTGCCCCAAGGTGATGGCCAAAAAGGCTCATTTTCTTTGGCATGTTTCCAAAGAACGAAATCAAAAGGATGTTTCTTTTCGACGTCGACATCAACACGTTCAGAAGCACCGGCTTGCATATCATCAAGTTTACGGCCAGAAAGGCGGCCGTATTTTGCAAATTTATCTACTTGAAAGTACACGTCACCGTTAAGCGCTGGATAAGCCGCGCCATTGTCAACTAAATCGCTAATCATGGTTTGCATTTGTGCAATATATTCAGTCGCACGCGGGGCTTGGTCTGGAGCAAAGCAACCGAGCTGTGCGGCATCATCATTCATAGCTTGAATGAAGCGCTCGGTTAAGTCTTGAATAGATTCATTGTTCTCATTAGCACGTTGGATAATTTTGTCATCGATATCGGTAATATTACGTACATATCGAACTTTCCAACCCTGACTACGTAAATAACGAGTAATGATATCAAATGCAACCATGACCCGAGCATGTCCAATATGACAGTAGTCATATACTGTCATTCCACAGACATAGAGGTCGATGTGTCCTTCTTGGCGTGGAACAAATTCAACTTTTTTACGTTGCTCTGAGTTGTATAGAACAAAAGGCTGCATAGGAATCTAAAAGCTTTCACGATAAGGTGACTTATCATAACGTAAGCATGATGTTTCACAAAGTCTTATGCTTTATTTTTATATACACGTGAAAATTATACATTTTGCGAAGAAGAGAATTGCATAGCTATGCTAAAATGCCGAAAATACTTTTCCTTCGTATTTAAATTTTACCTCCAAGTTTAAGGTCATTCATTTTGAATTCATCATCGCTCTCCAATCAAATTGATTTTCAAAAAGTCGCGTTGGACACTTTGCTATTAGAAGAACAAGCATTAAGGGTCTTGGCGAGCCAAATTGATCAGCGTTTCACGCAAGCGTGTGAAATCATTTTGCAATGTCGCGGTCGCCTTGTCGTGACAGGTATGGGTAAGTCTGGCCATATTGGTCGCAAAATGGCTGCAACCTTTGCATCAACAGGTACACCGTCATTTTTCATGCATCCAGGCGAAGCAGGACATGGTGATTTAGGCATGTTGGTTGCTGGTGATGTGGTGATTGCCATTTCAAATTCGGGTAAAAGTGATGAAATTATGATGCTAATGCCTTTGCTGAAGCATTTAAAAGTGCCATTAATTACCATTAGTGCAGCAAATACTGGGCCAATGCCTAAAAATGCCGATGTCGCCTTAACTTTGGGTAATATTCAAGAAGCTTGTCCATTGGGCTTGGCACCAACTTCAAGTACCACTGCTACATTGGCTTTAGGCGATGCCTTGGCCGTTGCGTTACTTGAAGCACGTGGTTTTACTTCAGATGATTTCGCGCGTTCGCATCCGGCAGGTGCTTTGGGTAAGCGTTTACTTTTACATGTAAAACATATTATGCATACTGGTGATGCTTTACCTAAAGTTTCTCCAGATACGCCAATTAATAAAGCATTATATGAAATTTCTAATAAGCGTTTAGGTTTAACCACGGTCGTGGATCAAGATGAGAAGCTTTTGGGGATTTTTACGGATGGTGACTTGCGTCGTTTAATTGATAAACAACAAGGTTTTGATATCAATCTGCCTATTTCAGCGGTGATGATTCCGAATCCTGTGACAATTTCTAAAGAGGCACGCGCGGTTGAAGCCTTAGAGAAAATGAACGAAAGAAAAATTAGTCAATTTGTTGTGGTCGATGAAGCAAATAAAGTCATTGGTGTAATCAGTATGCATGACCTAATTCAAGCTGGAGTAAACTAGCCAATGGCTTCCTATGTTTTATTGGAACAAGCACGTGATATTCAAGCCTTAGTTCTTGATGTTGATGGTATTCTAAGTGATGGCTTTGTGAGCTTGACCAATAGCGGTGATGAAATTAAATCTTTCGATATTCGCGATGGTCTTGGAATGAAGTTGGTTCAAGCATCTGGGATGAAAGTCATTATTATTACTGGGCGAAAAAGTAATATCGTTGAAAAGCGAATGACTGATTTAGGTGTGGATCTTATATTTCAAGGTCGTGAAGATAAGGGTGTTGCTTTAAAAGAAGCTTGCGCTCAATTAAATATTTTGCCCGAAGACTGTCTATACATGGGCGATGATTGGCCTGATTTATCTGCTTTTGCAATTGCTGGAATGAAAGTTACTGTTCCAAATGGACATGTTGAAGTTCGTCGTCGCGCAGATTTAGTTACACAGGCGATGGGAGGGCGTGGCGCAGTTCGAGAAGTATGTGATATGTTGCTCACTTCAAAGGGAACTTACCAAGCACTTCTTGAAAAATATTTACGACTCACACATTAATATTAAATCTTGTATTTTTACTGGCGCTGTTGATCTTTATCTATGGATACACGACTCTTATATATCTTGGCGGTAGTTATAACCACGATCAGTGGGGGCTATTATTACTACAGTGGTAAAAGTAATAAGTTGGATGCCGATACCGCCCATAACATGACTCAAGCGGCCGACGACATTCAAGTGTTACAGACCGATGATCGCGGTGCTTTAAATCTCCGTGCTCAAATTGATCATGCCGAGCAAAATGCACAAGATAAAACATCTAAACTAATCAACATGACGGTGACGACTTATCATGAGGATCGTATTGATTCGACCTTCAATGCGAAAGAAGGTCGTGGTTTTGATGATAATAGCAAGGTTATACTAAGTGGTGATGTTCAGGCCGTTAAAAAAGGCCAATTTGGTGAAATGGTTTTGACCACAGAAGAACTCACTATTTATCGCGATTCACGACGCTTAGAAACCAAACATCAAGTGGATGTGGATGCACCAAATGGGAAATTTGTAAGCCAAGGGCTTCAAGCTGACTTAAATCAAGGTCAATACGAATTCTTTAACATTCGAGGAAAGTATGCGCCACGTTAAACTCTCTACACTCACGACAACTTTCCTAAAGCACGTTGGTATCAGTGCATCGTTGCTGCTCATTTCAGCTGCTGCACTGGCGCTGCCTTCAGACCGTAGTCAACCCATTTCATTGGTTGCAGACCGTGCGACATTTAATGAGAAAAGTGGTACAACCACCTATAGTGGTAATGTGATCATTGAGCAAGGTAGTATGAAAGTGCAAGCCGCTTCAATTGTGGCGCAATTAAATAAAGATAAGCAGATTAGCGTGATCACTGCGACGGGTGGACCTGCCAAATTCCAACAACAGATTGATCAAAACCGTGGCATGTCTCGTGGCGAAGCTCAGAAAATTGTTTACAATGCAGAAACTGGTCTTATCAACTTAATTGGTAATGCATATTTCTATCAAGATGGCGGAGCCAGTATTCGTAGTAATACCTTAACTTATAGCTTGAATAAAGGTGATATCGAAGCAGCTGGGAGTTCGTCTGGAAATACCAAGCGTGTGCAAATTATTATACCGCCTTCAAACACTAAGACTTATCCAGGAGTGCGCAATTAATGGCTCAGTCTGAAAATCAACAACGGACTTTATGTATTCAGCATTTGGCTAAGAATTATAATAAACGTTGGGTGGTCAAAGATGTCTCTTTAAAAATTGAGAGTGGGCAAATTGTTGGCTTACTTGGTCCAAATGGTGCAGGGAAAACCACAAGTTTTTATATGGTGGTTGGTCTGGTACGTATGGATAAAGGTGAAATTCATCTCGATGACTTAGATATCTCTGATTTAGCCATGCATGAGCGGGCACTGAAAGGAATTGGTTATTTACCACAAGAAGCTTCAATTTTTAGGAAACTAACGATCGCTGATAATATTATGGCGATTTTAGAAACCCGCAAAGATTTAAATAAGAAACAAAGACAGCAACGTTTAACTGAGCTGCTTGAAGATTTTAAAATCACACATATCAAAGATTCTCTGGGAATGAGTGTTTCTGGTGGTGAGCGACGTCGTGCCGAGATTGCACGCGCCTTGGCTGCTGATCCTAAGTTTATGTTGCTGGATGAGCCTTTTGCGGGAGTAGATCCAATTTCAGTTGGTGATATTAAAGAGATTATCCGTAATTTAAAAAGCCGAGGAATTGGTGTGCTCATTACTGATCATAATGTACGTGAGACTTTAGCAATTTGTGAGCACGCTTATATCGTGAGTGAGGGTGCGGTTATTGCGGAAGGGACGCCTGAAGAGGTGCTCTCCAATGAAATAGTGCGGGAAGTTTATTTGGGTGAAGACTTTGTGGTTTAAGCAAAAAGAGGTCATTTAGACCTCTTTTTTATTATTTGGGGTGATGACCATGTTTAAAGGGTTAAGTTTATATTGTAAATGTAATGCGATATATTCGGTCACTACACGCTATTTATTGTCATTACAATATTAAAATACAACTTTATCAAACAAAAAAAAATGGCAAAATCAACTAATTATTGATCAGTAATCATCAGTAATTATACGATTCTATATTTGAAAAAAATGATTATTAATAAAATCTAAATACTTATTATTTTTAAGGTTATTTATATGTGACTTTTATCACATTATTGGTTTAAAATTTACTGTTTAATACATATGTTTTATTTGGTGATCTAATTAACTTAAGAATAGCTTTAATAAGTTTTTTGAAATTCTTGAAATTGATTTTTGGCATTTGTTAAATGTATTTAAATTACATAAAATAACACCTGTACAGTTTTATGAACTGAATCTATTGGTGGTTGATGTAATGAATATCTTGGCGTTTTATGAAAAAGTAACGAAAGAGGTGGTCCCACATGTTTGAACAACTAAAAGCTTATTTATAAGTGATACTCTGCTCTAGTTAAGCTACCTTATTTTGTTGTGGTAGCTGGTCATAGTAAAACTCATCTGGAGTCATTTTGTCCAGACTCGAATGAGGTCGTTTCAAATTATAAAATTCAAAATATGCGTTTAATTGCTTCTTCGCATCCAAAACATTGCTGTAGGCTTTGAGATACACCTCTTCATATTTAACGCTCCGCCATAATCGTTCAACCATCACATTATCAACCCATCGACCTTTACCATCCATGCTGATTTGGATGTCATTTGATTTCAATACATCAATAAATGCATCACTGGTAAACTGACTGCCTTGGTCTGTATTAAATATTTCAGGTCGACCATATTTTTCAATAGCTTCATTTAATGTTTCTATGCAAAATGTAACCTCCATACTAATCGATACTCTATGCGCAAGTACCTTGCGGCTATGCCAATCAATCACAGCACATAAATAAACAAAGCCTTTTGCCATAGGGATATACGTTATATCCGTAGACCACACTTGATTACTGCGCTGAATAGCCAATCCTTTGAGCAGATATGGATATTTGCGGTGAGCTTGATTAGCCTGGCTTAAATTTGGTTTGCAATATAACGCATTAATGCCCATTTTCTTCATTAAAGTACGTGTATGACGTCGTCCTATATGATGTCCTTGACGATTCAACAAATCACGCATCATACGGCTACCTGCAAAAGGGTATTGCATATGTAACTCATCCATACAGCGCATCAGCTTCAGATCTGATGCACTCACAGGTTTTGGGCGATAGTAATAACAACCACGGGAGACTTTCAGCAGCTGAGCTTGCTTAGATACTGAAATCTGAAGTGAGTCATCGATTAACTTTTGTGGTTGAAGCGGCCCAGTTTCTTCAACACACCTTCTAAAAAATCAATTTCTAATGCCTGCTCACCGATTTTTGCATGTAGTTTTTTTAGATCGATGGGTGGTTCTGTTGGAGCTTTTGATTGATCGAAAGCTTGCGAGGAAGCTGAAATCAGTTGATTTTTCCAGTCGATAATTTGGTTTTGATGAACATCAAATTCAGCACTCAATTCAGCAAGTGTTTTTTCTGCTTTAATCGCAGCAAGTGCTACCTTAGCTTTAAAATCATTTGAATGATTTCTTCTTGGTCTACGTGCCATAAAATACTCCATATATTGATGTTTATAACATCATTTGGGGAGCAAAATATCACTTATAAGTGTTGTTCAAATTTCCTGATCCACCTCTCGAATAAGTGCTTTAATTATGAAGTTGGTACGAACGCACCTAAAATTTTTAAAGTAAATTTAGATTTAGACGATGTATACAAGTTTTTCAAAAGTGAATGTTCGTTAATCATTGTTCTAAAAGATGGCAAGGATATGATTGTTGATTGTTTTTTTAATGAATCTGAAAATAATCAATTGATTTTAGAAACCGGATCAGAGGAATACTTACTTGTAAGTTTGTCCGGTATTTCTTTAGAAACGAGCGTATCTGAAATTGAATCTGTAAATATTAAAAATTTAAAAGATATTACTGAAAATGAGTCTACGCATAAAAATGCAATCTTAAAGTGGTTGGCAAGAAGTAAAGTAGGTATTGGTGGTTCACAGCGTTTATCTGTTTTTAATCTCGTAAATAGCTTTTAGGTTTGAAATTCTTTAAGCATTCGTTACGATCCAGTAGATCATCTTATTTTCATACATTAGTATAAATCTGGTTTGTTGAATTTTTAAGCAATAGTTACGTGTCTTCTCATTTGAAAAATCAAGTTCGTAGATTGGTTAAACCTTTGTGTTTCAGCCACTGTAGGCAAATTAATTTCTCTATTGTCTGTTAAAAAATAGATTTTAGCTTTTTAAAATGCCAATCTTTAAATTAACTTAATATTATTTAAACTTTATTTAATGGTATAGCTCAAGTTTTGGATTTGAGCTGCTGTTATTACTTGCTAGGTCAAATGCATCAAAGATGCCAAGTAAATGAAAACAGGCTATACTTTTACTGTTTATTTTAGTTTTTTTATAATATGCCATTTAGTCTTGCTGCAACTTATACTTTTGAAGAAGAAATAAAAAAAAGCCGCTTTCAGGCCATTGCTGCTGTCGTTGATAGTGAGCAGGCGGTGAAGGATTTTCTAATGCAATATAAGGACATTACCACTACACACCAATGTTGGGCATGGAAAATTGGTCATCAATTGCGTTTTAATGATGATGGTGAGCCTTCTGGTACAGCAGGTCGTCCGATTCTTGCGGCACTTGAGGGGAATGACCTCAGTAACTGCATTGTGTTGGTGAATCGCTGGTATGGTGGGATCAAGCTCGGAACAGGTGGTTTGGTGCGTGCCTATGGGGGCTGTGCTGGAAAATGCTTAAAGCTTGCTGAGAAAGTTGAACTGATTGAGTATATGCAGGTACATTTTGTATGTACATTCGCAGAATGGGCAATATTACAATACGAATTAAAACAGCGAAATATAAGTTTTGAGGAACATTATCAAGCACAAGGCGTTGCAGTGTATGCCAAGTTACAGCAACCCCAATTTGAAGAGCTCTCCTTAAAAATCCAAGATGTAAGTCGTGGTCAATCACAACTGAAAGCTTTGGATTTAGCTCAGGAGTAGTAGATGCGCGAGTTTAATTCTTTGCCTAATGTAGATACGCTAAATCTAGACGTATCTTCAGATCCGCTCGCTAAATATCGTGCACAGCATCAACATCGATTAAATTACATGCCATGGTTGTATTGGACATTGAAGCCCAAGCACCGGCAGTGGGCTGAAGCTTGGCAAAAGGACTTTCAAGCTTATTTAATGGAAATGGAAACCATTGAAATTGGAGAGAATTGTTTTATCTCGCCGTTGGCCCATATTTTTGCAGAACCAGGTCGTCATATTCGTATTGGTGATCACAGTTTTATTGCGGCGGACTGTACCTTACATGGTCCTTTAGATATAGGTCGTGAAGTTGCAATTAATCATCACTGTATTCTTGATGGTGGGCGTAAAGGCATACGTTTGCATGATCAAGTGCGAATGGCGGCTTATTGTCACCTGTATGCTTTTGATCATGGTATGGCAATTGATCAGCCGATCTATCAACAGTCAGTACGCTCGCAAGGTATCGAAGTCGGCCGAGATGTTTGGTTGGGTGCACATGTTGGTGTAAAGGATGGCGTACAAATTGGAGCTCAGGCGGTCGTTGGTATGAATAGCATGGTGACTAAAAATATCAAAGAACGACAAGTCGTTGCTGGGAATCCCACAAAATTAATTCGTTACAGGGATTGATGAAATACTGTTAAAACAGTTGAGTAAAAGGATAGATTACGACAATATGTATTGCATACAATTAAATTTTTTATTACTTAACTTTAAGAACTAGACCCGCAGAGAGGCACATATGAAACGTGTTATTGCATGTATTGATTCTTCACCTTGCATTCATGCGTTGGCAGAGGCTGCAGCTTGGATTGCAACTCAGACGCATCGAGAATTAGTGCTTCTACAAATTTTGGATTATTATCCCGCAAGTTACCATTTGGGCGAAATTAGTGGCGTCATTGGTTTTGAAAGTAATGCGATGCTTCTGAAAGAACTCGCTGAGCTTGAGCAAAAGCAAAGTGAACTGGCACTCGATTATAGTAATAATCTGCTCAATCATATTTCTGAAGCCGTGCATGAGAAATTTTTAATTCAACCGAGTACGATTCAAGAAAAAGGTGATTTTTTAGAGCAGAGTTTTAATCTTTTGAAACCTGATGACATTGTTGTGATTGGTCGTGTCGGTGAACGCTCTGCTGAGAAAAACAAAAGTATTGGTGGTAATGTCGAAAACTTTATTCGAGGTGCCAATTGTACCGTCATGACTGTGGGTGAAAATTTTAAGCCGCCTACACGTTTTATTTTTGCTTACGATGATTCGCCAACCTGTAAAGATATGCTGAAGCGTGTTGCAAAAAGCGATTTATTACGCTTACTACAATGTCATTTGCTTTATGTGGGGGATTATCCAGAAATTTTGAATGAGCCGACTCAATTCTTAAAAAACTCGGGAATGGATGTTGTTGTTGAATATCGATATGGTGATATTGCGGATAATATCCTTGATTATCAAGCACAGCACCAGATTCAGTTAATTGTGCTTGGTGCCTTTAGTCACAGTAAAATACGTCAATTCTTTTTAGGTAGTGTGACTACTAAAATTTTCCGAAGTGCGACAGTGCCACTTTTGGTTCTCAAATAAAATAATGCTTCGTGTCAAGTTATTTGGCCTAGGTCATTAAAATTTCATGTGTTTTTGAATAGTCAAGCGCTTGAGTAAGTGCTTGATTGTTTTATCTTCTTTTGGATTAAGTTGTTATTTAACAGTAGCTTGGGTTGTTATCCTGAAGTTATCCACAAAATTACAAACAGCTTTCGGGGATAACTCTGATATTATTTTAAATTATGTGGTAAAAATGTAAGCTCTTTGAAAGCTAATATGACAATGAACTGCTTTAAGGGATGCGCTCATTTGACCTCTTTACTTGACAATCGCGATAGCAAAACCATCATGGCCTTTGCTGCCAATAGTTTGCAAGGCAGTGCAAGAAAGAATGCGGGGGTGATTTTGTAGGCGTGTATAAGTCTCACGAATACCTTCAATACTTGGCTTATGATTGTCGAGATCTAAAATATCACCAGCGCGAATCACGTTGTCGAGTACAATGACCGTCCCTGAATGTGAAAGTTTCAAGCTTAGGTCTAGGTATTCAGGATAGCTCTGTTTATCTGCATCAATGAATATAAAATCAAAAGCTTCGGTATCTTCTGGTAGCATCTTCAATATTTCAACCGCATTGCCCAGTTTTAGCTCAATCGTGGCTGGATATTCTTTTTTTGCAAAATCAATGTGTTGTTGTGCTAAGTTGGCATGTTTTTCACGGGCTTCGATGGTGAGGACGTAGCCATCTTCAGGTAAGGCGCGTGCTAACCACATGGTGCTATAAGCCGCAAAGGTGCCGACTTCAAGGATGCGTTTGCAGGCATTCATTTGAATGAGCATTTGTAATAACATGCCTTGGTTTGGGGCAACTGCCAAATGCTCTGGAAAGCCTTGCTGTTCAGTGTTTTCAATGGCATAGGACAGCGCAGGGTCTTGCGGGGTTAAGTGCTTTTCAATAAAACAGTCTATATCTGACCACAATTGCTGCATCGTGTAACTCTCATTCAATTTAAACTAGTGGCATTCTAAACTTTTGGCGATAGAGTGCAATTTTATTTGAATGGCTTGCTGAATTATTCAGCAAGCCTGAGTGGAATCGTTACATGTCGTCTATTAGAAATTGCACATTGAGCTTTTACGAGTCAGATCTGGTCCCCAAGTACGGAAACCTTGGGTATCAATATGAATCTGTCCGGAAGCGTATAAGCCTATGCCCATATTAAAGTTTTGACCATATTGAGACCAAAACTGGCAAAGTCTATATTTGGTGCTTTCGATATAAGTATAATCATGAGCCTGTGGGTAAACAGGGCCAATTCGAAAATCAATCGCTGAGTTATATAAATGACGTGAAGATGAAGCACCACCCGCACATTGGTTCAATGGTAGATCTCGATAAACTGAGGTGACCTCAAAGTCAGTTAATATATTGGTCGCAACCAAATACTTAAAAACTTTTAAAGTGGCTAATTGGTTGCCCCATAGTTCTCGGTTAGGCACCATATATTCAGCGCTGCCACATTTCTGCCAATCGCGTGCTGTTTTAAATAATTCGAAACTCGGAATAATATTGCCAACATGGTTTTGTTCTAGAAAGCGCTCGTATTCACGCGCTCGGGCTTGATTATCATTGGTGATTAACCATTGACGATAAGATTCTGGCATGGCCTTGGGTGGGGCTTGGCGTTGCAGTATGATTTTCTCTTGGGGAATGACGATACGCTGACTTTTGTCATGTGGTATCTGTGAATTTTTATGCGGAGAAGTACTACAGGCAGTCATGATAAGTGTTGCACTTGCAATCGTACCAAGACCAAGTAAGTTTTTTTTCATTCTTTAAATTAAATATTTAAGATAACGCGACTAGTTTAGTCTACTTTTAGATATCGGGTTCGCTTAAATTGCAAATAAATGTACTCTAAAAGAAGAAAAGATCAGCAGTGCTGATCTTTTCATCGATTATTTTTCTAAATATTGTAGCTTGTCTGGTTTGCCATTCCACTCTTCACGATCATCGGGTTGATCGCCAATTTGTGTAATGTTTGGCCATGTTTGCGATAAATCTGCGTTAAGTTCAATAAAGACTTCTTGCCCTTCAGGAAGTTCATCTTCTGAGAAAATTGCATTGGCTGGGCATTCTGGTTCACATAAAGCACAGTCAATACATTCATCAGGGTTGATGACCAGAAAATTCGGTCCTTCATAAAAGCAATCGACTGGGCAAACTTCTACACAGTCTTGATATTTACACTTAATACAGTTCTCAGTGACAACAAAGGTCATGGCGTCAGCTACCTAAAAATATGGTTCTATTCAATGATTGCCTATTTTAGGCAAAAACCACCTCAACTAACAATCGCTTTTATTGATATTTGTTATATAAACCACTGCTGAGTTTAATAATATTGATGAAACCCTACTTTAAATGAGAATGATTCAGTTGTATGTACTTGTTTTTATGTAATTAACGCGCTTTGTGGATTTTTCTTTAGTTCTTTTTATTGTTGATATCAAAGGGTTTATTTAATTAACCAGTATTCCATTGGAAGTATTTTAATCGAGAAAAGACATACTTTAATGTAAATAAGCTTTAGCCCTCCAATTATCTTGTTCATTTACTTTTATATGATAAAGATATACAGATAATGTTTAAGCAGGGGGGATTTGAAAAGAATAGGCTTATTGGAGGGATTTCTGTTGATTTATGGCAGTGAACTATTTTAAAAACCTCATTTCCATCTAAAATGTAATACTACAAAAGTGAATGCATAGAACAAATCAATGAAAAAAATTGTCGTAATTCTTCTCACGAGCACCTCTACAATGATTTTTGCAGACTTAGGGCCTTCAAAAGTCAAAACCGGAAAAATAGAAATACCTGAAAACAAAGATTACAAGTTAGAAGCTGATTTAAGTTATTTGCTCAATAGTAGTCATTCAAATGGTAAAGGCAATAGTAAGGAAAACTTAGCTGCAAATCTTTTATTCCAGCGCCAAGTTGGGGTTTGGGGGCAAGAACTTAAAGCGCAAGCGGTAAGCGCCAATGATGATGGCGATGCTGGTAATAATGTAGAACGTTATATGTTGTCAGGAAAGTTATTGCACCGTAGCACGGACACGACTTATCAGTATGCCAAATTACAAGGGGATAAAGATTTATCCAGTAGCTTTGATTATCAAGTTGCCCTGACAAGTGGCGCTGGACTTGATGTGATTAAAACGGCCAAACAAGAACTGATCGCCGAAGCGGGTGCGGGCTATCGCTACAGTAAAATTAATCATGATTCTAGTCGTAGCTCTAGCAATGATTACAATGAGTTAATTGGTAGTTTAGGTATGTTTTATCAGTATAAATTTAATGACATGGTTAAGTTCAATCAGGACCTTGGTTATGATTTTGGTGATAAGTCCCAAACATTACGTTCTCGAACCAGTGTGAGTGCAAGTCTAACCACCGCAGTTTCAGGATTGGTCAGTTATCAAATTAAAAACCTTCAAGCGGACAGTGGTAACAGTCGAGATTCATTGCTCTCTGTGGGCTTACGTTATCGCCATTAATTCAAATTTTCAGCAAATGATTATAGAAAAAGGGCGCTAAATCATTCGAGTTAACGCCCTTTTTAATAAGTGTAACCACCCGAAGTGGCTTAGTTATCCAGTTGTGCCTTTAAGGCATAAAGCTGTTCGAGGGCTTGTCGTGGGGTGAGATTATCAACATCTAAATGACTAAGTGCATCTAGTACAGGAGATGACTTCTCAACTTCAATAATGTGTGCGATTGGTTCAGGGCTTGGCTCAGAAAATAAATCATTCTGCACCGTTTTTTTACTCTGCTGTAGTTGCTGCTTCTCTAGAATATTTAAGCGTTTCTGTGCTTCTTTAATCACACTGTTGGGAATACCAGCCAATTTGGCGACTTGTAAGCCATGACTTTGACTGGCTGGGCCATGCTGAACTTTATGTAATAAAATCAAATTACCATTCAACTCTTTTGCGGTCACATGATAGTTATCGATTGCAACTTCACTGGCAAGCTCTGTTAGTTCAAAATAATGCGTTGCAAACAGACATAAGCACTTAATACGTTTGGTTAAATCGAGTACACAGGCCCATGCCAACGATAGACCATCATAGGTACTGGTGCCACGACCTACTTCATCCATTAAGACTAACGATTGGCTGGTGGCATGGTGCAAAATCTGAGAAGTTTCAGTCATTTCCACCATAAAAGTCGATTTACCTGAAGATAAATCATCTGCAGAGCCAATACGGGTAAAAATACGATCCACCGGTCCAAGTTTGGCCGATTGTGCTGGAACAAAGCTGCCGCAATAAGCCAATAAGGTGATTAATGCTGTTTGTCGCATATAGGTCGATTTACCGCCCATATTTGGTCCAGTAATAATTGCCATTCGATGATGGAAATCGAGTTGGGTATCGTTTGGCGTGTACGGTGTTTTAATCAAGGCCTCAACCACTGGATGGCGTCCAGCTTGAATATGAATCCCGATCTCTGGGCTAAACTGTGGTCGTGCCCAATTTTGTAGGCGTGCTTGATAAGCAAAATTACCGATTAAGTCGATTTGCGCAATTGCACTGCTCATCATTTGTAGTTGACCAATCTCAGAGCGTAAATCTTCTAATAGAGCTTCAAATAGCATTTTTTCTCGGGCCAAAGCACGAGATTCACTTGAAAGTACTTTATCTTCAAATGATTTAAGTTCAGGTGTGATATAGCGTTCAGCATTTTTAAGGGTTTGTCGGCGAATAAAATGAGCTGGGGCTTGTTCAGCTTGCGCGCGGGACAGTTCGATATAATAGCCACTGACGCGGTTATACCCGATTTTTAAGGTATTAATGCCAGTTTGTTCGCGTTCCCTGATTTCTAAGTCAATGAGGAATTGTCCGGCATGATCGCGGATTTGACGTAACTCATCGAGTTCTTCATCAAAACCTTCTGCGATGACATTTCCATCACGTAATAACACCGGTGGGTTTTCCACGATCGCGGCAATAAGGTGTTGATGCAGACCGTGAAAATCGCCCATTTCATCATTGAGCTGATTGAGGAGGGTTGAGGCATTCTTATCGAGCAGTGGTTGGATACTTTGACGTAATGCTGGTATCTGGGCGCAGGCTTGACGCAATTGTACTAAATCACGCGGTCTGGCACTGCCAAGCGCGACACGACCTAGAACACGCTCAATGTCGCCTATTTCTTTTAATACATCACGTAATGGGGTTTCATAGAAGCCCTTGATTAAACAGGTAATCGCGTCGAGGCGTTGTTCGAGTAAGGCGGTGTCACGCAAAGGCTGCATCAGGGTTCGGCTGAGTAAACGCCCACCCATTGCGGTTTCACAATGATTGATTAATGCAAATAATGAAGTGCCATGTTCGAATAGAGGATCAATAATTTCTAGGTTGCGCCGTGTCACAGGGTCGAGTGCAATAAAGTCGGTGCTCTGTTCAAGTTTTATTGACTGTAAATGCGGTAAAGCAGTTTTCTGAGTTTCTTTGGCATAATGAATTAACGATGCGGCAGCGGCCTTGGCGAGATTTAAATGATCAATGCCAAAGCCCGATAATGTCGAAACCTTAAATTGATCGCATAAAGTTTTTTGCGCATTATTAATATTAAAGTCGACGTTGGGGCGCTTGGTAATCGGGCAATCTAAGTATTTTTTTATTTGCTCAATAATATTTTGATCGATTAAATCTTCATCGATTAATATTTCACTTGGCATTAAACGCGCTAATTCTAAGGCCAGCGTCTCAGGCTTATAATCAAGCTGTTGAACTTTAAAAATACCAGCACTGAGATCTAATAATGCAATCCCAATTTGATTTTGCTGTAAACATAAAGAGACTAAATGCGAGCTTTGATGTGTCGCTAATAATGCATCATCGGTGAGTGTACCTGGAGTGAGAATACGGACCACTGCACGTTCGACGGGACCTTTTCCTGTGACTTCACCCACTTGCTCGCAGATGACCACAGCTTCACCTTGTTTTACCAAACGTGCGAGGTAACCTTCAGCTGCATGATAGGGAACGCCCGCCATTGGAATCGGATCACCATTACTTTTACCACGATGGGTCAGGGTGATCCCGAGCAATTTAGCAGCTTTACGCGCATCATCAAAAAACAGCTCATAAAAATCGCCCATACGATAAAACATCAAGGCATCAGGATGCTGCATTTTTACTTTTAAATACTGTTGCATCATTGGAGTATGGGTAGAGAGGTCAGGCATTAAATGATCTTGATTCATACAGGTTAACACCTTTGATTTTATGCGTTTTTACAATGATAGGTTGTATTATGATTTCCTATCGAATCCAGTTAAGTTGATTAAAATGCCCTGATCTTGAAGTTAAATTTACGTTGCGTGAATGGACGTATTTAAAATATCTATTTTCAAGAGTCATGAGGTTTTTCAACTCGCTCGGTGATTCTAACAAAAAAGCCGTGTAGTGAAAGGCGTGGCACACTAATTGTCTGAAAATGCTGCAAAGTCCGATGGATAAAATCAAGGTGTAGAGAGTGTCTGAGGGGAAGCATTAGCCTTGCAGCTAGAATTTTTCTGGCGACTTTAATTTAAGTAACAAGGTTTATTCTAAATCCTTCAAGTCGGTAATCGCTTAGATCAGATTAAAGGTTATGGACAAAACCAATCAGAATTAGATATAGTGCTTTGGGCCAAACCAAGCCCAGATGAGCAGGTTTCGGTTTGTTGTATAGAAGAAATAATCTAACAAATATAAAAACATATTTTTATTAAAATACTGTCATTATAATAATCTAATTTTTATTTATTCTATTTATGAGTGGAATTATTAATATCGAACTTTAAAACTTATATGCTTGAATCATTGTTAATGTCGAATCCCCTGAGATTTCCTCTATGCCATTCAGTACCATTTTCCAATTACCAAGTGTGAACTGGTAATTGTTTTTTTGCTGTAATTTTCAATAAACTGTAAAAAATCAATGAATAATGAGCGAGTTGAATATTGACTGTGTATGATAATTCATCGACTATAGTGGATAGGTTGCGGATACATCAAACTGTAGAATAGTTCGTGTATCTTATTTTTATTCAATAGAGCAATCTGAATTTACTGCTTCACACGTCAATACAATCATTGACTTAAAATTTAAACATAATAAATCGTGGGTTTAAATCAATGTTTATTACAACTCAAGCACCACAAGATCCGCGCATCTTGGAATTGGTTCCGATTATGGCGCAAGCCAGTCAGTTACTCTTTGACGAATACCAACATTACTGTGCAGGACACGAGTTTAAGATTGATGAAAAATCAGATCACTCTCCCGTCACTCAAGCTGATTTGAAGGTGAATCAATTTTTATTGGCCCAATTGGCTGAGATTACACCGGATATTCCTGTACTTTCTGAGGAAAGTGATTATGCACAGCGCCATGATTGGGATTTGTGTTGGATGCTTGATCCACTGGATGGGACCAAGGAGTTTATTCATCAACGTGATGAATTTACAATTAATTTAAGTTTGATCCAAAATCATCAAACAATTTTTTCATTAATTGCTGTGCCATGTGAGCAGTTGATGTATTTGGGGTATTTAACTGAGTTCCCATATAAATATTATTTTGATAACAGAGCGTGGGAACGTTACTGCAAATATAAAGATGCAGAGCACGATGCCATTCAAATAGGATTAAGCCATAGCAGTAAAAATCCGAAGTATCAGCAATATATCGATTATATCGAACAAGAAGTTCCGGTTATTCGCCGTGAGGCTGGCAGTGCTTATAAATTTTGTATGATGCTTGAAGGCGAAATTGATATTTATCCACGGTTTCATCCAACTTCTGAATGGGATACCAGTTCGGGTCAGGGTTTACTGGAAAGTATTGGGGGAGGGTTGGTGAGTTTAGATGCCGTTCCATTTACCTACAACCTCCGAGATACGGTGCTAAATCAAGGTTTTATTGCCTTTCGCAATGAGGAAAATCAAAAGATTGCATTAGCAGCATTGGGCAATGTCACCATGCAAAGTTGATTTAGATCAAAGATCTCATGCTATAGTTGCTTTCCCTATGCCGCTAAAACATGAGAGTGTGTTGTGCTGAAGCTGTTACCGCAAAGTATGCTAAGAGCTGTCGACTTGTTGCCCGTTTCGGACACACCAGTCACTTTACTTACGCGCCATTCTATTCGTGAAATGGTGAGTGGTCAGGGCTTGGCAGGCTATAATCTACAGTTGACACCGCAAGGCCGTGATTTAGCCGAGTCTTGGGGGGCATATTTGGTTGAGCAAACTGATCGTAACATTCAACACTGCATGTCTAGCCCGATTCAACGCTGTGTGGATACCGCAGCGTTGATGATTCAAGGTGCTGATTGCATGACAGCTTCCGATATAGCTGTACCACTTGCCATCGTTGAACAGGGGTTACTGGTTGAGCCCGGCAGCTTTGTTGTCGATATTGAGCAAGCCTCTCCTTATTTTAGACAACAAGGCGCCTTGGGCTTTATTAATAGCTTTGTTAATCAGCGTTTACCTGGTATGAAGCATCCAGTGACTGGGGTGATGGATGTGCTTGAGCTTATGTATAATGCGCATCCACGACATGGAAATGGTCTCAGTCTTGCCGTCAGTCATGATACGATTTTGGCCGCAATTGTGGCTGTGATTTCAGGATGCTCACATATTCAACAAGATGACTGGCCAGAGATGATGGAAGGGGCTTTTCTTTGGTTTGAAGGTGAGCGTTTTTTAGAATCTCAATTAAAATGGATTTGGCGTGGGGAATTGGGGCAGCTGAATATACAAGACTTTGCCAATCAAAGACCGGCGTTGATCTAGTCAACGCCCTACTCGAAAAAATTAACTGACACGATACCAAGTTTGGCTACGTCCAATTGCTGAGAAACCGATATAGCCACGGCCGCTTAATGTCTTTTTGTCGGCTGACATGATTGCATTGAAGCGATAGGTCTTGCCTGATTGTGGGTCGAGAATAGAGCCATCATCATATTTATTTGGTTTGATTTGCTTAAGATTTTTAATAATGGTTAATCCGATCAGTGGTTTATTATGATATGGGCCGATACAGTTTGAACATTTTTCGCCTTCATTGGCAATTAAGACTTTTTGTATTGTGCCGCTCAGATTTCCATTTGATGTTTCTGTAAATTTGACAATAGCGCTGGGTTGTTTGGTTTTGTCATCGATGGTTTTCCAAACGGTATTGTGGAGTGGGTCAGCGGCATAGAGTGTGCAAGGTAATAGCAGTAACGCTAAGCTAAAGATTGAGCGCATTATTTTTATTCTCTATAAAAGAAAACGATTCTAGCTGAATTTGATAAAAATTAAATAAGATTGAACATATTGCTTTAAATTTGGATAAGAAAAAATAACCAAACGGTTAAAACTGGGCATGATCAATTTAACCAAAACCAATTTGATACAAGGGCTGGGTGATTGATTCGCTCAGATTTGAAAGCGGTCGCAATGGTGCTTGGCTTTTTATGGAGAATATATTCGGTGTATTGGGTATTGAACACTTAGAATCTTGGGGAGGG
Organism: Acinetobacter pullicarnis; assembly: GCF_006352475.1. Classification (NCBI taxonomy): domain Bacteria; kingdom Pseudomonadati; phylum Pseudomonadota; class Gammaproteobacteria; order Moraxellales; family Moraxellaceae; genus Acinetobacter; species Acinetobacter pullicarnis. The sequence goes on along the minus strand of NZ_VCMZ01000001.1, from coordinate 2,253,536 downwards.
ATAATATTTAAACTGTTTTAAACGCTACAAAAGTGTATTTATTGTTTGATTGGTTATTGAATTTCAAATAAACAAAAAGCCCATCAAGGGCTTTTTTATTCAATGCATCTTAGTTAGAAGCAAGTGCTTTAACTTGAGCATTTAAACGGCTCTTATGACGAGCTGCTTTGTTTTTATGGATGATGCCTTTATCAGCCATACGGTCGATTACAGGAACTGCTTTTTTATATGCGTCTGTAGCTAGAGCATAATCACCAGCAGTAATTGCAGCGATAGTACGTTTGATATAAGTACGAACCATTGAACGTAAGCTTGCGTTGTGTTTGCGTGCTTTCAGATTTTGACGAGCACGTTTTTTAGCTTGAGCAGAGTTTGCCACTCGTGCACTCCTTGAAATTAGGTGGTCTGGGCGGGCTGAAATTGCATCTGAAAACAATATCAAATCAATTGTCACCAGCCCGTAAACAAGTGCCATATTGTGATTAAACAATGCGATTAAGTCAAGTCTTGAGACGCCCTTAGAGCAATTTAGAGGCAGAAAAACTGGAAAGAAAAGGTTAGATTATTACTAAGCTATGGAGATCGTTTAAAAAATGACTAATTTTATTCAAAGTGCAATTGTGATCGGTGCTACAGGTTTAGTGGGAAAAGTACTCATCGAGCAACTTAATCAACGGGAGGATTGTGAAAAAATTACGGCAGTGGTGCGTCATTTAGATCCTGCGCTTAGTCGCTTAAATAAAGTACAGCAGTTGTTGTTGAGTGATTTTATGGTATTACAAAGTGAGCAGGTTCAAGGGTATAGCCATGCTTTTAGCTGTTTAGGCACAACTATGGCAAAAGCTGGGAGTCGGGCTGCGTTTTATCATACTGATTTTACCTTAAATGCACATTTTGCCAGCTTAATTGCGAAGACCAATGCACATTACTTGTTGATCAGTGCGATGGCTGCCGATCCAAACGCTTATTTTTTTTATAATCGGGTCAAAGGTGAGTTGGAAGACTATGTTCGTGAGTTGGATTTGCGCCGAGTTTCCATTTTAAGACCATCGTTACTGTTGGGGACACGGCCAGAGCAAAGACCTTTGGAGCAAATAGGGCAGAAAATATACCTTAAATTTATGCCACTTTTACCCAACCGCTTTCGTTTCAAGCCCGTAACGGCCGATGCTGTGGCTGCAACGCTCATCAAAGCCGCGCAAACACAAATAGATAATTTTAAAATATATGATAATTTAAGCATTCTTGATGATAAATAAGGAAAAACCAAAATGACAAGCGCTCCATTTGTAACCTGTGATTTACTTGATGATCATCCAGAGCTGGCGATTCAAGTGTTGATTCCCTCAATGGATGGGAAGTTTTTTAACAGCTATGGCGCACGTCAATCCTTTGCTGGGCAGATTGTGACGGTTAAGTGTTTTGAAGATAATTCTCGAGTGAAAGAATTGTTAGCCACAGATGGCGCTGGTAAGGTGCTGGTGGTCGATGGTGGCGCATCTATGCGCTGTGCACTGATGGGCGATATGATTGCTGAATCAGCCGTGAAGAATCACTGGAATGGTGTCGTGATCTATGGCTGTGTACGTGACGTGGATGCGATTGCGGAACTCGATTTAGGCGTGCATGCATTGGCGGCAATTCCACGCAAAAGCAATCGTCAGGGTGTGGGCGAAGTCGACGTGAATATTTCCTTTGGTGGTGTCAACTTTAAAGCTGGTGATTATCTCTATGCTGATAATAATGGTATTGTGGTGTCTCAGGAAAAACTGGTCGACTAGGGTTTTAATATAAGTTCAAGAAGTACAAGTACTTAAAAAAGTACAGCAACACGCAGATGAAAACACCTATTAAAAAATGCCAGCCCGTTTAAACGGGCTGGCATTTTTATTTTAGAGTTGCATTCGGTAAGACTTATTGAGCGACGTCGTCACCAGCATAACCTTTGAGGAAGGTTAAATACGCGGAGGATTTATGGCCCGCTGTGGTTAATATTGGGCGTTCAATATTTCCTTTGTCTGTGACTATTTTTAAATCAATTTCTTTGGCATCACGGAATGAGTTTAAAAAGCTGACTGGAACAACAATCGAATTGGATGAGGTTGTTGCTGTCTCTTGCTTGGTGAATTGGGTGGTTTGAATTGTTGAATAGACATAATCTTGTCCATCAATAATAAAATTCATTTGTGTAATATTAAATTGTTCGGGATTATTAATCTCTGCAGTAATTTTAAAACCATTACGTTTTTCATCATTCCATAGCATAGAAAGTTCTGGGCAGATTTCATCAGCTTGACAAATAAGAGGACCTTTGGTGACGACTCTTTCTGGTAGAGATGCGACACAACCAGTTAACAAGACAATAGAGGATATCAATGCCAATTTGATTTTCATGTTTTACCTATGCTTTAAGATTGTTATTTAAAAAATATTAATCAACCCAATTTAAAGGTTTATCTAACAAAAAGGAATACTTCGTCAGTTCTTTATTAAGGGTTGAGCAATTAAAGTACGAATAACTCAGGCTTATAATAAAGCAGGTAATAGAATGATGCCAATCAATACTGCATATAAAATCCATTTATAGATATAATATTTGGTGGTGTTTTCCGCTTTAATTTCTCGACCTTTGGCATGAATAGCATAGCCATATTTAAATACTTTATTAATACCGCCAGTACGGTCTTGTTCATCGTTGGGGGAACTTGCACCCGCCATAAAATGACGACCAAACCAGTAATTAAATGATTGCGCCCATCCCCATTTCATTGGCCGTTCAATATCACAGAATAAAATAATACGTGTCGTATCTGCTTTATTTTGAGCCCAATGCACATAGGTTTCATCGAATAGTGTCGCTTCACCATCTCGCCAACTATAACGTTGTTGATCAACTTCAATAAAACAATCATCGCTATTGGGTGTACTAAGTCCGAGGTGATAGCGAATTGAACCAGCATAGGGATCGCGATGTTTGCCTAAATAACTGCCTGATGGAAGTTCTGCAAACATTGCAGCTTTTACGCTTGGGATTTTTTCAAGCAATGCAACTGTTTGAGGGCAGAGTTGTTCTGCAGAGGGATGGCTGGCTTGATACCATTTTAAATAGAAGCGTTTCCAGCCTCGTTTAAAAAAGGTATTAAACCCCGCATCATTATTGCTTTCAGCCGCTTTAATTTGATCTTGTAACTGCAATGCCTCTTCACGAATAACTTTCCAGTTGTCTTGCAGGACTTGTAACTCAGGAAAATCTTTAGTCTCAAAAAAAGGTTTATTGGGCAGTTTAGAAAAACCGGTCATAAAAATATTCACAGGTCCCAAAAATGTTGAGTGGTCAAATAATTGGCGTGAAAATTTTAATCTTTCTTTACCACGAAAGTGTGCATATAAAAGACTGATCACAAATATAGAAATAATAATGAGCGCGTACATATTGGATTTTAAAATTTGGATATTCTTGGTGAGGGATTTTAACTGAATTGGCGTCAAAAAGCTTCGAGAACTGGCTCGAAAAATTGTATAAAACTTATTTTTTAAATATGAATACGGTGGAGATGTTTAAAAATGATGAAAAAACACCTGTCATGCGTAGAATAAAGTGCTAAATCAGGCTTAATTGTGGTTTTAGTGGGCAAAAAGCTCGATCAGCGCTGTACAGACATTTAAAAGCTGTTATAACTAAAAATAAAGCGCCATAAAAGAGTAGGGATTATGAAAACCACGGTTAAATACATCGTATTAAAAAGTAAAGAATACCAGTTAGGCACCTCCTTGTTTGAAGAGAATATCGAGGCAGATAAAGACTATTTTGATCAGATTCCATCCGTAATTCGTTATCAGAACCATGACTTTAAAGTGAGCTCAAAAGAGTTGAGTCGCAAATATATTGTAGATGATAGCGATGCAGCACAAAGTGAAGATACCCAAAGCATTGTGATTAAAGTGATTGCGCTACCAGAATAAACCCGTTTAATGACGGTGAGTCCCGTCAATTTAATCGATTTAGTTAGATAGATTGAGGGCGGTTAAAAATCTATTTCCGCCCTGAATATGATTTAACTTATAATTGTTTCATTCGTCGTTTCAAATACCCATTATTTCAAACAGTCGTGAGCAACGTGTTTCTTCAACCTCATCGTAATACCATACCCACTGTGCAACGGGATTATCCTGAATGGCATCGTGGTCGAAAAAAATATGCATTGTGGTATTTGGAAATTGAAGATACGGGTTTGCTCAACTATTTGCACGATTTAAGACATGCATTTTCAGATGTGTTGTTTCAGCCGATTCATCGGCAATTCCATATTAGTCTATATATCTGTGGCTTTTTAACGGATCAAGCCCACATTCAACAGAATGATGACTTTCTTCGCAAGCAATTGCAGCGGCAGTTAGCCGATCTACAGCAAAGGCCAAGCTCAGCATTCAAACTACGTGTAAGTCAAATTCAGAGTTTTGAGAGTGCTTTGATGCTTGAGATTGAAGATCCAAGCGGAAAACTTATTGATTTACGGCACCGGCTAGCGGAACATGCAGTTGAAATTGCACCATTGGATTATTGTGCGCATATTACGTTAGGGGTTTATCGTGCTGCCTATCGTTATGCCGATATTTATCAGCGTATAGCCGCAATTCGGCAACAAACATTTGAAATTGAAGTGAATCATTTGACGTTTGGTTGCTATCAACCGCATATTCTACAAGGCCCGCTTTTTGCGGAGCAGCATATTCAATTGGATAAGCCATGTTACAACTGATTTTAGGTGGGGCACGTTCTGGTAAAAGCCGTTATGCAGAGCAAATTGCACAGGATTTAAACCATCCTGTCATCTATGTTGCGACGGCTCAGGCACATGATGTCGAAATGCAGCAGCGAATCGAGCATCATCAACAGCAACGACCTTGCGCTTGGAAAAGTGTTGAAGAACCCCTATTTTTGGCGGATCAATTGTTAGCACATGATCGCGCTGAACAGGTGATTTTAGTGGATTGTCTGACCCTATGGATGAGCAATCTACTTTTACATGAAGATGCGAGGTTGCAGCAGCAACAGTGCCAAAAACTTTATGAAACTTTGCCGACATTGCAGTCACATATTATTTTAGTCAGTAATGAAACAGGATTAGGCGTGGTTCCTCTGGGGCAGTTGAGTCGTCAGTTCGTCGATGAATCAGGACGCTTACATCAACAATTGGGTCAGTTGGCTGATCGGGTCTATTTTTGTGTTGCAGGTTTTCCAATAAAATTAAAAGGGGCTTAAGATGAGCTGGTTTTTACAAGCATCTCAACAACCAAGTACAACGGCACAACACAGTGCCGTTGCAAGACAACAGCAGTTGACCAAGCCAACAGGATCTTTGGCAGATTTAGAGCATGTTGCGATTCAATTGGCTAGCTTGCAAAACACCCCACATCCTGAGCTTTCTAAACCCTGGATTAGCATTTTCGCAGCGGATCATGGCGTGTGTGCTGAAAATATTTCGGCCTATCCTCAAATTGTGACACGACAAATGCTACAAAACTTCTCAAATGGTGGCGCCTGTATCAATGTGATTGCGCGAGAATATGCAGCAACTTTAACCGTGATTGACTGTGGTACGGTCGGTGAAGCCTATGCTTATGCAGGCGTTGAGCAACGCCAAATTCGTGCAGGCACAGCAAACTTTGCGGTAGAAGCGGCTATGACTGAAGCTGAGTGCCTACAGGCTTTGGCGCTTGGGCGCGACAGTGTTGAACAAGCGGTTGCACAAGGTGCTTCAATTTATATTGCAGGTGAAATGGGCATTGGCAATACCTGTAGTGCATCCGCATTGGCCTGCATGGTATTAGATTTGCCAGCAGATCAACTCACGGGTACTGGTACTGGCATGACTGCAACGGGTCTAAGCCATAAAACCAATGTGATTGCACAAGCCATCAAATTGCATACAGCCTATGTTCAGCAAGATGCCTTTAAAGCTTTGTGTGCCGTTGGTGGGTTGGAGGTTGCAGCCATGACGGGGGCATATATTCGATCAGCACAACTTGGACTGCCTATTTTGGTTGATGGTTTTATTAGCACTGTGGCGGCATTACTGGCGGTACGGATCAACCCTGGGGTACGTGCATGGATGCTTTTTGGCCATCAATCGGCTGAATTTGGTCATGTGCGCTTATTGCAAATTCTGGAAGCTCAACCTTTATTAAAACTCAATCTTCGGTTGGGTGAGGGCAGCGGTGCAGGGGCGGCATTGGGCTTGATTCGTTTGGCCTGTCGTATTCACAATGAAATGGCGACCTTTGCTGAGGCTGCGGTTGAAGCGGATAAAGTTGAGTAACCCCAGATGCGACGTATCGATCTATTGCGGCACGGTGAGAGTCAATGGTCGAATGGCTATTTACGTGGCTCCATTGATGATGAGCTGAGCACTTTGGGGTGGGCACAAATGTCTGCCAGCATTCAGCCGCAGCTTGAGCAAGGCTGTCCATGGCAAGCCGTATTTAGTTCACCATTGCAACGTTGTCGTTTATTTGCAGAGGATGTTGCCAAGCAGCAGCAACGAGCATTGTATTTAGATCCCGATTTACAAGAAATTCATTTTGGCGATTGGGAAGGTGAATCCACGCAAGCCTTATATGATCGTATTCCGAGTCAATTAGCTGAGTTTTGGCAGCAGCCGACACAATTCACGCCACCGAATGGAGAACCATTATTGGTTTTTCAGCAGCGGGTTTTGAGCGCGATACAACATATCCACCAACAGATGGTGCAATCAAATTTACAACATGCCTTAGTGGTTACTCATGGTGGTGTGATTAAATTGCTGAAAACCATAGCTTTAGCACAACCACTCGATCGCCTGCTGAGTATGTCTGCCGAATTGGGGCAGCTGCACCATTTTGAATTAGATGTTGATGCAGCACTGTATTATCAGGGCATTGCCAAATGACCCCGCTTTGGATTGCATTACAGTTTTTGACCATTGTGCCCATCCATCTAAAGCAGATGCCGTCACCGCAACAAAATGCTGCATCACTGTTGTTTTATCCTTTGATTGGACTCGGTATTGGACTGATTTTATTCGCATTGGCGAATCTATGGTCCGTATTGCCCCATGTACTATCCGCAAGCTTAATTTTAGGATGTTGGGTGATATTGACTGGTGGGTTACATCTGGATGGTCTCGCGGATAGTGCAGATGCTTGGGTGGGTGGTTTTGGTGATCGCACACGTACCTTAGAGATCATGAAAGATCCGCGCAGTGGTCCAATTGGCGTACTGAGTCTGGTGCTACTTTGTTTAGTCAAATGGTCGAGCCTCTATGTGCTCTTAGATCAGCAGATGCTTTATGCGCTGATTTTATTTCCAGTTTTAGGTCGACTTGCACCTTTATTCTTACTGCTGAGCTGTGACTATGTGCGGGCAACGGGGTTGGGTTCATCCATGGCCCACTTTTTACCCAAAACGTGGGCCATCATCATTTTGATCAGCAGTTTAGCCGCTTCTGCTTTTTGGGGATGGCGTGGGGTATTTAGTGCAACATGGGTGCTACTTGGACTGCTTTGGCTTAGGCATTGTTTTATTGCCAGAATTGGTGGCGTGACCGGAGATACCCTTGGTGCTGCGATTGAGGTAAGTGAAGCGGTCGCGCTATTGGGCTTTGTCTGCGTGGCTTATTATCTTTAGCATTTGATAAATAGCCTAAGCATTGTGGAGGGTTAATCGCGTGAGTAGCATTAACTCTTTTTAGCTTAAACTATTCAAAGCCATTGCTTTTAATCATTAGGGAAAGCCCAAGTTGCCGCAGGAGTGCTGTTCGGGATTGTGGACACCGCTGAGCTTCTTGTTTGGTCAAGATATTGAATACTTGATTGAAATTTTCTCGGGGATATTTTTCTAACACTTGTTTTTGATAGGCTAAAGGAATGCTTGCCAAATCAATTGCAGTAACATCACAGCTTGTTGCACACTGCAGTAAGAGCACTTCTTTGCTAAGCTGCGGATTCTCCTGATTCAAATACCCATTCATATGTAGGCAAATTGCATTCGAAATATTTTCAGTGCGTTGCACAGGAAAAGCATGTTGTTGGCACAATTGCTCTGCTTTGAGTGCACTCAAATAGCTAAAGCAGTAACAAGGTTGTGATGGTGTGGAATCGACTAAGCCCAAATCATGCATCAGACTGGCAATTAAGAGACTTTCCATATCAAATTGCCACGACTTTGATTGCGCAATGGCGATTGCCCAGAAAAAACAACGCCAAGAATGATAGATAATGGCTGGGGAGCCACAGTGTGCCAAGATTTCAGTTGCCTCCTGAATCACGCGGGTATCTGGTAGCGAAATCTGATCTAGGTGTAATTGGGTATTGTGATGGGGGCGCTTCAACCAACGTTGTGCGTAGCCAAGTGACACAGGCATTATGATGTGTTGGATTAATTGAAGTTTTTCTTTGCTTGATAAATTTCCTTGACTGAGATTCATCCATTGACGTGATCCGATCATGGTAAAAGACCTTTTTATTTAGAGTAAATGCTCTAAATTATTATGCATGGATTTTAAGCTGTAGCAAGATCAAAGGCGTTCAAGTCACGATGGGGTGTTACGATTTGAATCGCTTAAGCTTCACAAACCAGATGTTGAATAGGTTTGGCATTTCATCACGGTCTTGGTATTTAGTTACAACTTCAGTTTTATTGTTTTTAAAACCCATCATTTAAAGCTAGCGGTTGCTATATTTATCGATTAAAAAAGACATGCATTGGGTGGCTTAACTGGCATGCTCAAGTCGCAGGATAAGAATATTCCCACAAAATGAAAAAATGATTTCGAGGATTGAAAATGCTCAGTGTTGGTATTTTAATTTTTAATGAAGTTGAGGTTTTGGATTTTGCTGGTCCTTTTGAAGTGTTTGGTATTAGTCATGACCGTCATCGCCAAAAACTATTTAAGGTCTTTACGGTTGCTGAACATGCACAGATTCAGGCGCGCAATGGGCTATTGGTTCAAGCCAATTATAGCTTTGAGCAGCATCCACAGATTGATGTGCTCGTGATTCCAGGAGGGTACGGTGCGGAAGTCACAGAGTTGCATAATCCTGTATTAAAAGCATGGGTCGATCAGGTACATCGACAAGCAATTGTGACACTCTCCGTATGTACAGGCATATTTATTTTGGCTGAATTGGGATTATTAGACGGTCTGGAAGCCACCACACATTGGATGGATCTACAGCGTTTAGCAGAAGAATATCCAAAAATAACCGTCCTTCAACAAGTGCGCTACGTCGAGCAAGGCAAGATCATTAGCTCAGCTGGTATTGCTTCTGGCATCCATGCATCACTTTATGTGGTCGCTCTATTAAGTGAACTGGAATTTGCCGAAAATACCGCAAAAAGAATGGAGTTTGATTGGGCGCCTGCATCTACATTGCCACTGAATTATTCACTCTGACAATACAGCTGATAAAGACTGTGCATGAGTTTCAAGGTTTTAACCTGTTTGATTGAATAGAAAATCTGTTTGCCTTCACGACGAGTCTGTACTAAATCGGCTTGGCGTAACACGGTCAGTTGTTGCGACAATGTGGGTTGTTGGATTTGCGTGAGGGCTTCGATCTGTTGTACTGAAATTTCCCCATCTTTTAATACACATAAAATTTTCAAGCGATCTGGATTGGAAAGCACTTTCAATTGTTGCGCAACAAAATCAGCTTTTTCAAAATCAAATGAAAAATCAAGGTTCGTCATTGTTTAAATTTTCCTAAATAAAAAAAAGTTGATTAATTAAGATAATTATATATTATAAGAAGATATAATGTAAGGCGTCAGACTATGTTTAATGATTTAAATTTAATGACCTGGTTCACAGCTTGGGTAGGCGGCTTGATCTTAGGTGTGGCAGTACTCGGGTATTTGTTTGTTAATGGTCGAATTGCTGGAATTAGTGGCCTGATGGCTCAGGCACTGAATTCGAAAACACGTTCCAAAAGCCCCGCATTGTGGTTTTTATTGGGGTTGATGCTGGTGCCAATGCTCTATGCTGCGATCCAACAACCACAAGTTAAAATGATGACAACCAGTCCATTTTTGTTAATTGTTTCGGGATTATTGGTCGGGTTCGGTACTCGTTTAGGTTCAGGCTGCACCAGTGGTCATGGTATTTGTGGAATAAGTCGTTTATCGAAGCGTTCGATGGTTGCAACCTGTACCTTTATTGCAGCAGGTGCGGCATGTGTTTGGATCACGCGTCATTGGTTAGGAGTATTGGTATGAATAGCTGCGACATTCAGGCACAAGGCATGAAAAACAGCCGATTGGGCAATGTCTTTGCCTTTGTTTTTGGTGGATTGTTTTCGATAGGTTTACTGGTTTCAGGGCTTGCCAATCCTCAAAAAGTCATTGGTTTCTTAGATTTTTTTGGAGATTGGGATCCCAGCTTAGCCTTTGTGATGTTGGGCGCGATCATGCTGTGTATGTTACCTTTTCAACGCGCCATTCGTAATCCACAGACGTTATTTAACGAAAAAATCGAATTGCCGCAAAATAATCAGATCGATTCTAAGTTGATTCTCGGTGCAGTATTGTTTGGTGTCGGTTGGGGCTTAACTGGCATTTGTCCAGCACCAAGTATTAGCTTGATTGGTTTGGGTTACTGGGAGGTTTTATATTTTGTTGGTGCTATGTGTTGCGGTATTTGGATTCATCGAAAAACATTAGGAGCAGGTTAATATGCAACAGGCACAGGTTGAAGCATTCTTTGATGACAATACCAATACCTTTAGTTATTTGGTGATTGATCCAGAAACCTTGGCTTGTGCCATTATCGACAGTGTGCTCGATTATGATGCTGCCTCAGCCACCACTTCGACACAACATGCCGATCAAATTATCGGCTATGTGCAGAAACATCAGTTAACGGTGCACTGGATATTAGAAACCCATGTCCATGCCGATCATTTAACGGCAGCGCAATATTTAAAATCACGCTTAGGCGGGAAAATTGCCATGAGTGATCAGATTAGCCAAGTGCAACGCACCTTTTCCAAAATTTATAACCTTGATATCAAGGGAATCAATGCCGATCAGCACTTTGATTATTTATTTAGTGCAGGGGAGCATTTTAAAATTGGTCAGCTTGAGGCTTATGGTTTGGCAACGCCTGGACATACGCCAGCTTGCTTGAGTTATGTGGTGGGTGATGCTGTATTTGTGGGTGATACATTGTTTATGCATGACTACGGTACAGCGCGCTGTGATTTCCCTGGTGGAAGTGCAGAACAACTCTATGATTCAGTACAGAAACTCTATGCCTTAGCTGAAACAACACGGGTTTTTTTATGCCATGATTATTTGCCCGCTTCTCGGCAGCATTATGTTTTTCAAAGTTCTATTGCGACCCAGAAAAACTGTAATATTCATATTCACACGGGTGTAAGCAAAAACAAATTCATTCAAATGCGTGAACAACGTGATGCGACGTTGTCGATGCCTAAACTGATTTTACCTGCCATCCAAATTAATATGCTGGCGGGAACGTTTCCAAAACCAGAGGCCAATGGTGAACGCTATTTAAAATTGCCTTTAAACTACTTTTCTTCAGTTTCAAGTGATTAGATATTTAGTATTGGATAAAAGTAAAAGCCTCAAATCAGTCGATGCTGATTTGAGGTTTTCTCATGATGATTGGCAAAATGTGATTAAACGAAGAAATCAAATTCATCAAATAAGCCGAATGCGGCCCATTAATCAAAAATAATTTTTAGATCTTTCGGTGCACCTTGCTGACTTTGAATTTCACCAGCACTGTTTTTCCATAAAATCGCTGGGGTGGCATAGAATTCATATTTATCCATCAGGGCGGCATTACTGTCTAACTTTTCAGCCAAGTCAGATGGGATTTTAGCCATGGCACCAATTTTTTGTTTACCTGCTGACTGATTAAATTGCTTGAATAGTGCTACGGGATCAGAGGCCGATAAAATCGTTGCAGCTTGAGCTTTACTGCTTTCGCGAATCACACCCACCATAATATGGCGTAACTGTACTTTGCCTGAATCGACCCAAGGGCGTGCTTGCTTCCAGAAGGTATGGCAGTAAGGACAGTTAACATCACTGAACACATAAATGGTTTTGGGTGCATCTGGATTACCATCTTGAATCCAAGTCGATTTTTCTAAACTTTTCCAAATCTCATCCAATACTGCGCTTTTAACATGTTGATTAATCGCTTGTTCTGAAAGATTTTGGTTTTGGGCATTAAATAAATCCCCGACAATATAGTTTTTTTGATCTTTTGAAATAAACACGGTTGATGGGTAGCCATCTTTATGACCGGTCCAACCGATAAGACCTTCAGGTGCATCGATTTGTTTTACAAAGGTATATCCCTGCGTCTCTAAATTTTGTTTGATCAAACCCTCTTGGGCATACAGCTGACTGGTTAAAAGTAGTCCCAAGCCTGCCAATGTGATCGATTTAAAGTTAAGCATCATTGCTCCTAACATTGCTAAAGTGATTTAAAGGGTTATTTCAGTTGTTGAAGTTTTTGTGCTAATACCGCATGGCTGATTTCACCCATATGGCTATCCACCAGTTCACCGTTGGCATTATAAAATAGCGTGCTTGGCAACCCATACATACCGGTTGCCTGTGCTGTTTGCCCCTGTGAGTCAAGTAACACATTGTGCATGACCAATTGATTCTCGCTCAGATAGTTTTGCACCTGCGTGGCATCTTCACCTTGATTAATCAGCACAAATTGAATATCCGTCTCACGTTGCTGGGCTGCGGCCAGTACGGGCATTTCTCGATGGCAAGGTGGACACCAACTCGCCCATAGATTAATGACAGTAGCTTTGCCCTTAAATTGCTGCAATTGAATGGGGTTTTGCTGTAAATCAGTGAGCGTAACCTGAGGATATTGTTGGTATTGCTGCTGAACTTTTTGCAGCAGCAACTGACCAGTTCCCATCACAGCCGCAACAGTGATGATAAAGATCGCAATAAAACCCAAGTGAACTTTTCGATTTTTCCAAAATAACCAAGCCATTGCAGCCACAACGCCAGCAATCGGATTAAAACCTTTGTCTTGGATTTTGATGATGTCAATCGGGCTTGCAAGATAAAACGGATAGTTTATGGCCACAAAGACCAGTCGCGCACAGAGCAATCCGATCCAGAGCGCACTCCAGACGCTGTCTTTAAACTGCTGCCATTGCAATGGGGCCAAGTTAAACTTGAGTCTAAGTTGACTGCTCAGCCAGAGTGCAAGGAGTAGACTGAGCAGACCAATCAGAATCGGCCAAGGGATCATGAAAGGGCCTAAATGGAGGGCTTGAACCGTTAACATTATTGACCCAGCTGTTGAAGTTGTTGAATAAACTGCGGTGCAGAGAACGTACCCGTCAAACGTAAATGGCGTTGTTCTTGTCCATCCGCATTGAGGAAGAGCATGGTGGGTGGGCCTAAAATTTCACGATCTTTCAAGATTAAGTCTTGTGACTCATCATAATGGGTTAAATCGAGTTTAATCAGACTAAAACCTGCCAATGCGGCTTGTACATCTGCACGAGGCATGACTTCTTTTTCAATTGGTTGACAGGCAACACACCAATCAGCATATACATCAAGCAAAATAGGACGTTGTTGCTGCTTGGCTAAAGTTAGTGCTTGTTCCAGTTCGGCTGCGGTCGTGACTTTTTGCCAAGTCAATTGTGCCGTAGTCGCATGCTTGACTTGGTAGGCTTGATAGCCGTGCTGAATATTCCAGAGCGCAGCGCTTAGACTGAGTGCAGCCAACAGAATCAGGCTGAATCCAGCAATTTTACCTCGACTTTCACGACGTATTCTAATCAAATACAAAGCCAAGGCGAGGCAGAGGAGTGCGAGTAATACAGCGTACAAGCTTTCCGCAATCATCGGGCGGATAAAATATACCGCGACCATCAACATCACAAAACCAAAACCAATTTTAATGCGATCCATCCAAAGACCTGGTTTGGGTAAGTATTTGGCGCCAAATACACTGGCAATAAACAGGGGGAGACCAATACCTAAGCCGAGAATAAATAAATATAATCCACCTAAAACCGCATTCTGGCTTTGTGATACAAAGAGCAAGGCACCAGCTAAAGGTGCACTCATGCAGGGACCAACGATCAGTGCAGACAAGGCACCCATGACCATTGCGCCAACGAGGGTGCCACCTTTTTGTTTGTTTTGAAAACGATCGAGGGCTTGCATTACCGATTGTGGTAATGAAAGCTGATATAAACCAAATAAATTCAGTGCTAAAGCCACAAAGACTAAGGCAAATAGGCCAATCACCACTGGACTTTGGAACCAACGCTGAAAGCTATAACCAATCTCAGCGACCACAATGCCCATTAAGCTATATACCAAGGCCATACTAATGACAAAGCTTAAAGCAACTGCAATAGCTTTATAACCACTGGCGCGTTGCACAATAATCCCAGATAAAATTGGAATCAGAGGTAAAGAACATGGCAAGAAGGCCAATAAAATACCCAGTAAAAAGAAAATAATTAAATTTAAAAATAGAGTATCAGGCGAGAGTAGCTGAAAAAATCCTTGATCATTATTCAGTTGCAACTGACTTTGCTGCGAATCCGTGGCAGCCACTGAGCTATTTTCTGCTACAGCACTGGTTGCTGCGGTCAGATCAGATGGGGAGGCTGCGGAGATACTGATATTTTCTGTGCTTGACGCGCTGGTTTGGGTATCTATGTTTTGCGTCGGGGCTGAATCAAGTTTCTTTTCTGTCGCAAGTGTTTGCGTCGCTGGTGCCAAATCTTTTTGAGCGCTATCAGCTGCGGGTTTGGAACTGACTTCCTTGCTGGTCAATGGTGTCGTTGCGGCTTTAGCGGTTGTCGCTGCGGTCGCATCATTGGCTATTTCGTTATTGTTGGCAGGCGTTGCTTTAAATAGGTTCTTCTGGCTGGCGCTATTGCCGTCACCTTGGGGCAATAAACCCTCAGCATTGGTCTGAATTGAGCGACGTTGCAGTGGGTAGCATAGACCATCTTCAGAACAACCTTGCCACACTACTTGGTACTTTGTATTGGGCTGCACCGCAATATTGGTGATCACCTGATTGTAATGTACATTGGTGACCCCAAAGGTGGGATCATCTTTGGGTTTGCCTGCAGGTAAATGCAGCTTAATTGGCTGTTGATTGACCGTGACTTTAAATTGATCGTGGTAAAGATAATAATGGGGAGCAATTTTCCACTTGAGTTGAGCCGACTGGGTACTGACCGATTCGGCAGAAAACTGAAATGCTTGATCAGGTGGGAGAAAATCGGGTTTGGCAAAACTTGAAGCTGCTGTAATAGATATGACTGAGGCAAGTCCAAGACGGTATAAAAAATGCAAAGTCATCATTCCATATTAAAATCTGATTTGTCACCATTATCCATATAATTAGATTAAGAGAGCATTAACTGTTGTTTTTCTTTGTAAAATAACAGTGCTTAGGAGAAATACACATGTTTATTTTATTGGTTGAAGATGATCCCTATATTGCCAAGAGTATTGTGCTGGCTTTGAAGCATCTCGACTTTAGAATTGAGCATGTCAGTACTGCCAAAGATGCAGATTATTTTGTACGGCATACCGCGGTCGACATGTGCCTACTTGATTTGGGCTTACCAGATCAAGATGGTCTGAGTTTACTCAATACTTGGCGTACACAGTCGATTGATTTACCGGTACTGGTGCTGACGGCCCGCAATCAAACCGATCAATGCGTCAAGGCTTTAAATGCCGGTGCTGATGACTATCTAACTAAACCATTTGAATTGGTTGAGCTAATTGCACGAATTCACGCACTGGGGCGACGCTTCCGCGGTTTTGCCTCGAATCATATTGAATATCAAGACTTACATTTAGATCAGGCGACCCAGCAGGTGCATCTCGCAACGCAGGCATTAAATTTATCACGCCGTGAATATGCATTGCTCGAAGTGTTTATGTTGCATCCCAATCAAGTCCTGAAAAATGAAGTCCTGATCGATAAGATTTATGGTTTTCAGGGAAATATTGAAAGCAATGCGCTCAATGTACATATTTTTCATTTAAGACAAAAAATTGGCGCCGAGATGATTCAAACGGTACGTGGGGTGGGCTATTTGTTTAATGCCAAAGCTTAATGGGGGCGCTTACTATGATGCGCGTTAAAAAATATAGCCTCAAATGGCGGTTAGTGGTTAGTATTGCCACGGCATTTATCTTGATTTGGGCTGTTGCTTTTGTTTGGCTCTATGTCAATCTTGAACGGAAAATGACTGAGGCACTGGATGAACGTCTCTCTGCATCGGCACATATGGTGGCACGTCTATTAAGCCAAATTCCGGTGACGCAACTGTCTGATTATGCCACGCCAGTGGTATCTGAATTGAATCAACAGAACCTAATTGCTTGTGAAGTCTCATTATTTAGTTCGGATTTGGTCATTGACCATAATATTGTTGCGCGTACCCGTGGTGCACCCGCAGGCTTGGCGAAACAAGCGGCTGGTTTTAGCACGTGGACAGAACATGGCGTGACTTGGCGCAGTTATTCTTTAAAGCGTGAACCTTTACAAGTGGTGGCAGCAGAGAAGGTGATATTAAGGGAACAATTGCTTATTGAAATTCTACAGTCGATTTTATGGCCATTAATCTTGACGTTGATTTTTTGTCTTGGCTTGGTGCAGTGGATTATCAAAAAACAATTTCAGCCGATTGAGCAGACCACACAGTTTTTAAAACGGCATAAAGATCAATTACAGCGTGGCTCGGATTCGATTCATCAGTTACAGTCAACCAATGTGCCGCTTGAGTTACATTCATTTATTGAGCATCTTTCTGATTTGGTCTCGCGCTTACAACAGAGTCTGGAAAATGAAAAAAACTTCAGCGCGTTTGCAGCACATGAGCTGAGAAGTCCGCTGACAGCAATTAAAGTTCATGTGCAATTGAGCCAGATGATTGCAACACAGACAGATGTGCCGGCCAGTCTCACTGAATCTTTGTCTGAGGCAGCCGATAGCATTGTCCGTTATCAACGACTTTTAGAGCAATTGTTACTTTTAAGTCAAACAGAACATCATGATCAGCTTCAAAACTCACAGAACAATACGGCAGTGGAACTAGACCTCAGCTTAAAACATATTATGCTGACTTTAGCCGATACTTATACTGATATTGAACAACGGGTTGACGTGAATTGGGCGAGCCTCAAGCGTATGTATTTGCCTGAACAAGCCTTAAGAATGGTACTGCTAAATTTAATTGAAAATAGTTTAAAGCATGCGCAAAGTTCACAACCGATTCAGATTTATCAGCAACAACATCAATTGATTATCGCTGATTTTGGCGTCGGTCTGAGCCTAGAAGAGTTGCAATTGGCCAAGCAGCGTTTTTGGCGTAAATCTGCACAAAATCATGGTTATGGTCTAGGTCTTGCTTTAGCCGACAGCTTGTTAGAAAGAAATGGCTATCAACTACACTTGGAAGCCAATCAACCACAGGGACTTAAGGCGGTGATTGCGCTAAAGCCAAATCCTTAAACCAAAATTTAAGGATTAAGCCTGTGTTTAATTTATGATTTTTCTAAAATTTCGCTTGGCATCAGTTCAGTAAAATGCTGCATGTGAGTAAAGTTTGCTTGTTGTCGAGTATGGGCATCGATTAATGGCACCAGACGCTGGAAGTGCTCAGACTGAACATGCCGATCCAGCGCTGCACGATCTTCCCATTCTTCAATAAATACAAAATGTCCGACGTTGCGTAGATCATGAAATAAATCATAGGCAATACAGCCCGTTTCTAATTTGGTGAGCGCAACTAACTCTTGGTATAAGGGCAATACCAACGCAATCTGATCCGGATCTATAAAGTCTTCAGCAATAAGTTTAAGCATTACATTCTAAATCACTAAATAAATGAAATATTTATACAGGAGTTATCATGAGCACTGCAAGGTCATTGATATTCGGTATGCCTCAAAGTTAAACCATTGATATCAGCATTCGTTATGGCAGGCTTGAACGGCTGCTTTGGCTGCGCATTTAAAACAGCAGCATGGGCAGGCTTGGGTTGTGGGTGGCACACAACTCCAAAGCGCATTTATAGAAAAGAAATTATTGGATTCATTGGAAATTTATGAAATGCCCGTGTTTTTGGGAGATGGGATTGCTTTATTTCCAGCATCAAAACACCCACCTTATGCGCTGCAAGCCATGAGCGCAGAACTCATTGCTGAAAAGGTGATTAAAAAAGTTTACTATTTTTGATTTTAGAACAATTTAGACACTTCCAAACTGCGCTGTGATCACGTAATTTAGGGACTTATAACGACGAAGATGTTGCAAATCTGCAACAGATCGTTTTATAGAACAGGATGTTTTTACTACATAAATCACTAAACTAACCAACATTGTTAATCGAGATAATACAACATGAATTTTAAAGCACTTAGCCTTGGCCTTGCATTCGCAGCGGCTACAACTCTTTCAATTGCGAAACCAGTCGCTTATCAAATTGACCCAACCCATACTGCAACCGTATTTACTTGGAATCATTTTGGTTTTTCTACACCATCTGCAAATTTTACGGATATTCAAGGTGTTATTAACGTAGATAATGAAAAGCCTGCGAACTCTTCTGTAAATGTCACTATCCCAATGAGTAGTGTAAATACCAGTGTTACTGCTTTAGATAAAGAGTTTCAAACCAAAGATTGGTTTGATGCAGCAACTTATCCAAACATTACTTTTAAAAGTACCAAGGTTGAAACCAAAGATAAAAAGAACTTTAAAATTACAGGTAACTTAACCATTAAAGGCGTGACCAAACCTGTTGTTTTAGATGCGGTGTTAAATAAACAAGCTGATCATCCAATGACTAAAGCACCAACGATTGGTTTTAATGCAACGACTTCATTTGATCGTTCTGCATTTGGGATTGGGAATTATGTTCCAAATGTTGGCGATAAGATCACTGTAAAAATTACCACTGAAGCATCTGTAAAGAAATAAGTCTTTAAAATACAACAGCCTGTATGAGTCAGACCTAAGGCTTGTGCGGGTTTTTTATCATCTACATTTTGGTATTTGTTGATTGATTTCACTATTTTCACAGCTTTTTGGGTAATTGGGGAAATAATCTGCACCAGATATGCACTAAAAAATGAAGCTACCAACTCCGATTAAACGTGGTCACACGTGGCGAATCTCGTAATGTCCCTTTATCAAAAGAAGTAAATGCCTAATATCCTGATTACCACCCGATAATGATGTTCTGGTGCCCGTTTAAAGTTAACACCTTTCTTATACAGCGGATAATAAGGTTGATGTAACTTGCAAAATGAGTGGTTCTGAATATAAAAAACACTTCCTTGGTATCTCTGACAATGTTGCTTATTTTTCTGAGCGGTGGATTGGTAAGGGGAGGTGCATATTACGATAAGCTTAGATTTAAATCGAAGTCTATTATTTCTCATATTAATTCAAAAGTGCAATGAGAATCTCACTATTAAAAGATTTGTATTACTAACTTAAAAAAATTATTTTCTAGGGCATGGATAAGTGATAAATTTATAACCAATAAATTTGAGTAATTCCAATGAGATATTTTTTATTACTCGGCTATTTAAGTGTCTCGATTACATGTACATATGCCGAGAATATGCATCTACCAGTAAAAAATAAGTTTTCAATATCTACTGGTTACATTGGAGGAGGTGAGAATTTTAGTGATGATAAAGAAGAGCTTCACGGTTTTTTTGTAAAAGGTGCTGTGAAGGCAAGCCCTCATATTGGTTTTTATATTGAATATAATAAACAGAAAATAAGTATATTAAAGTTTAATGAAGTGACGGCAGGTACTCAGTATAAGTTTTATCGTGGTAAAAAAATTAATGGGCTGGTTGGAGGTGGAGTTGGCTATATGTGGTTGGATCAAAAACTAGGTGATTCAAATGCTCTCGCAGTCGATCTAAAACTCAAATATATAACCACACCATTATTTATAGAAGGAGAGGCTAGATTATCAGAGCATCTCTCATATTTTAGTAATTTGAGTTATCAGTGGTTATTTAATTATGATTCTAAAGCTTGTTTTACTATAAAGGGTATCCAGACCACGTGTGATTCAATCAAAGTCAATGCAAATGGCTTGGTATATAAATTGGGGTTGCGATATCATTTTTGATAACTAGGCATACTTAGAAATAACGCCGTAGATTTTTATGAATATTTAAAAATACAAAGACCGAACCAATAAGAAGCTCATCAAAAAAATCAAGAATCAAGAGGTGGTTCCGATATTTTGAACAACTAGAACTCTATTTATAAGTGATATTCTGCTCTAGTTAAGCCGCCTGTTTTTGTTTAGGCAACTGATCATAGTAAAACTCATTCGATGCCAATTTTTCTAGACTAGAATGAATGAGGTCGTTTGTGATTGTAAAATTCAAAGTACAGCTTCAATTGATGCCTTGCATCTTTAAACAATTCGGCAGTATTTTGAACAAAAGCCAGTAATTTAAGTTACTGGCTTTTTAATTTTTAAGCTAAACCCACTGTTCGGATTATTTTTTAAATGGCCATTTAAGTTGCCCTAGATAATCATTTGGCATTTTAAGTTTGATACCGACTTGGTTGTCTTGTACTTTTTGATCTTGATAATGAAATGTTTTAAAGAGATGATCCCAGACAACAAAGACTTCACCAAAGTTTTTTTGACCATAACCATGTTTATGATGCCAACGATGAACTTCCGCAACAGCAAATATATTTTTAAATGGACCAAGTCGATAATCTAAGTTGGCATGTTGAAAAGCCAAATGAACAGCCATCATTGACATCCAGCAACCGATAAGTAAGCTAGGAGCACCGATTATAGTGAGAATAATAAGACTTGGCGCTGCCAATAATAAAGCACTTAAAGGATGCCGCTTTTCAGCATTCAACCAATAGAGCCGTTGTGATTGATGATGGATGGCATGTAGTTTCCATAAACGTCGGTATTTATGACTCATATAATGCATGACCCATAAGCCAAAATCGATGATTAAGCCGACCAGTAAGAGTTGTAATAATAGTGGAAGCTTTGTTGGCCAAAGTTGAGTTGTGAAATTAAATTGATAGAGTAAGCTGATTACTTCAGAGGTGAGTACAATTAAGCTTAAGTTCAAAAGCGCATGTATGATATCAGTGAAAGTATCCTGATGGTCATCTAACCAATCTTCTTGATATGGATCAATGCGCTCCAAGAATGCAATAATCAGGCTAGCCATAACAATAATAGCGAGAGCCGTTGGCCAATACGCTAAAGTTCCATCCGCAATTTTATAAACAATCAGAATGACACTACTGATAATGAGGGGATAGCTGCCATAGCGAATTAGGTATTTCAATAATATTTTCATCAGTGCTCCTTTGCTTTGTCGGTGAATGGAGCAATATTGATGGATCAATTGAAATTAGAATTGAATGAAACGGCTATTTTATTATTAATCGAACAATGACGGAATCATCTCAATTTGGTCAAGCGGTTGAATGGCGGAAGGATTAATGCCAAACATTTGCTTGCAGGTACGGCTAAAATGAGCCTGATCTGAAAATTGGCGTTCATGTGCGATGCTGGTTAGATCGACATGCAGTTGAATAAGTTTGAGAGTGCTGATTAATCTTAGCCATTTTCGATAGCTTCGATAAGATATGCCAAATGACGCTGTAAACCAATGTGAAAAGCGGCTATCCGAGACCCCAATGTATTGCGCAAGTAAATGTCGTTCAGGAATATGTGGATATTCGGATTGCAGAAGCGCTAGAGTTTTTATTTTTTTGTCTGAAGTATTCACATTTATTGGTTTTTTTAGTGATTGAAGCAACTTCAAAAAACTAGATTGAATGCTATTGGGATGATTGAAACAGCGACGTAATATTTGAATTAAATCTTGCGTTAGGGGAAGAATGGCATCATTGAGTTGATGCTGTGCAATAAATTGCTCGGCTAAATAATGGGTGCTGTCTATATAAATCGAGCAGTAATAATCTGGGTCTAACTGGTGTGCAGTATTGGCTCGAATAAAAAAAGCTTCACCGGTTAAACACGTTTGATCTGATTTTATCGAGATTAAATGTTCAGATGATTTTGAAAAACTGATTTGATGTGCGTGATGTTGGTGGTGGTGATTATCACCAGACAGGCCTTCAAAATAACCAATACCATATCCAATCCCAATTTTGCCTTGCCAATGCTTCTGCCTATGACGGTCTTGTACTGTGTGCATTGCTAAAATCATCTACATTTTATAAAAACGATTCAATCATACGATTATATTTAGTTTATTTGCG
This sequence comes from Acinetobacter pullicarnis, assembly GCF_006352475.1. Lineage (NCBI taxonomy): Bacteria > Pseudomonadati > Pseudomonadota > Gammaproteobacteria > Moraxellales > Moraxellaceae > Acinetobacter > Acinetobacter pullicarnis. Next base: position 2,231,187 of record NZ_VCMZ01000001.1, on the reverse strand, counting down.
AATAAATATAGGGCTGAATGTATTTTGCTTAGAATTGGATAGTGAATCGTGCTTGATGTATAGAGGCGGAAAAACTCATTATATGGGAGTATTTTTATTCTAAGCATGATGTTTAAGTAATAAAAAAGCATGCAATGTTTTATGCATGCTTTAAAGAGATGAACTTGATTTGATTGAATGTCGTATGAGGCTTAAGACCACCAATAACGAAGAATATGAAAAAAGATTGGGGCGGAAAAACAAATTGAATCGATACGATCTAGCATGCCACCATGCCCTTGAATGAGTTGTCCCCAGTCTTTTACACCGCGATCACGTTTAATCGCTGACATAACCAAGCCACCCAAAAAGCCAAAAATACAAACAACAAAACCAATCACTGTTGCTTGCCAGTAATTAAATGGAGTGAGCCAGGACAGTGCCACACCGAGTGCTGTCGCCAAAATAATACCACCCAGTAAACCTTCAACTGTTTTTGAAGGAGAAAGAACAGGGGCGACTTTATGTTTGCCAAATAGTTTGCCACAGACGTACTGTAAAACATCCGAGGCTTGTACCACCATAATGAGCCAGATGGCTAACCATATTTTTTCACCATCAAAACCGATTAATTTGAGGTTTAATAATGCGGGTACATAGGAAATACAGAATACACTAACCATCAATCCCCATTGTATTTTAGAGCTACGCTCTAGAAAATGCGTGGTATCTTCTTGTTTTAAACTGGCAATTGGAATCAGTAAGAACACATAAAGTGGAATAAATATCGAATATAGCCCATACCAATCGATATAAACTAAATAATATTGATAAGGAATGACAAAGTAAAATGCGATGAGTAATGGAAAATAGTCGCCACGTCGTGTAGGTAATAAACTGATAAACTCACGTAAAGCAAATAAAGAAATAATACCAAAAAGTATAATAAATGCAGTTTGACCCAATAGAATTGCTGATCCGATAACGATCAGCATTACCCACCAAGCATTAATACGTGCATTTAAATTGTCTATCACTGGTGATGCTTTTGAGGCTGTTCGTTGTTTTAAAATAAACCCAACAGTCGAAGCAAAAATTAAGATCCCTGCAAAAATTCCAAATAAAAGATAGGTTTGCTGTAGGTTATCTAAGCTCATTGGTTTTCAGCCTTTTTTAATTTGATTAATGCATCTTGGGCATAATCTAAAAATTCTGCTTTATCCATGTCTAAATGCGATTCAAGTGGTGCACCAAAACAAACCGTTGACAACAATGGAAGTGGAATAAGAGCCCCCTTCGGCATCACTCTTCTTAAGTTTGAAATCCAGACCGGTATAATTTCAATTTCAGGAAACTGTTTATGTAAATTATAAAGACCACTTTTAAATTTTAGCAGGTCAACATCATCATCTAAGTTTCGAGTTCCTTCAGGAAAGAAAATAATTGAATAACCATCACTGAGTACATCTTTAATGGGCTGTAATGGATCTGCATTATTTTCACGATTGCGCTTTATGGTCACCCCATTAAAAGTATCTTGAATCAGAAAGCGACGTATTCCATCTTTATTCCAATAATCTGATGCAGCCACAGGACGTGTTTTTCTGCGGATGGGTTTAGGCAATGACGACCATAAAAGAATGAAATCGATATGGCTATTATGATTTGCATAGTAAATGCGCTGCTTTAAATCAGGTTCACAGCCAAGCCAAACGCTTCTTGCGCCAGTCAGTAATCGAGCACTTCGACGTGTTAAAAATGCAATAAAACGAGCAATCTGCTGTGAGATTATCGCAGTCTTTTTGGTGGTTCCACTTGAAGGCGTGGGCAAGTTACTGTTCATAATGAGGCCTAGGTGAAATTATTGTTGAATAAGACGTTTAATCAAGAAAATAAATATAATGTATTGAAGTATAAGTAAAGTGATCTGTATTTTAAACAAACGCATACAGCCTTGCATACGTAGATTCCAATTACGGCCTATTTTTTTGGGTGGAATCAGTTGTAAGTCGACCAAAGCATGGTCGAGTTGCGTGGTTAATTCGGTGAGTGAAGCAGTCTCATTTTTGCTGTCAGCAGTTGTCGTCATCATGTTCAGCAGGTCGACATCAAATTGTATGCGAATGCATAAAAAATGTTGAGTCAAACACAAAGCCATAATACTCAGTAAGTAAGCCCACCAAATCATGTCGTGCCACATATAAAACATAAGTGGGAGCATTGCCAAGGCAAAACACAGATAAGCCGAGCAGCACAGACCTCGTGTTGCAGACAGTAATTTTGATAGCACACGTAATTGCATTAACATGATTGTGCCCCCTGTAACATCAGATGAAACTGCTCAAGTTCAAGGTGTTGCGCAGGATTAATCACAATCCACGGTCGTGCATTTTGTATGATGCTGATTGCCTCAGCGACGGAATCAGCATTGTGATGCGTCAGCAACCATGCCACCAGCGTGCAACTACTTCTCGAATAGCCTAAGGCACAAAAAACTAAAATCTTTTGTGGTGATGTGTGATGGGTAAGGGTATTTATGGCGTGATCTAGTTCATTTACAGCACATTGTAATTGCATTGCCTGTACAGTGGTTAAATCTAAACTATAGCTTGCATAATGATGCGGATGATTTGGGCGTGGGAGTTCAGCACAACAATCGAATAAAGCATCAAAGCTTTTAGCATGTTGCATTGATGGAATACGTCCCAAATACAATTCGACTGAACCCAAGGTCACGATGAATGAATCTTCAGGATGCGCCTTGGTCCAGATTCGGCTATTTAACCAAGCGCAGAGAAAATAGGGGGCAAATAGAATTTGTGCAGCAGCACTGATTTGTCCTTGTGGGTCTTTTTGGAAAAAGTGAGGGCGATCCAAAACATAAGCACATGCGACTAGAATTAAACTTAAGCTGGGATACAGTAACCACAAAGCCCAACCTTTCAATAGATAAGCCACAAAGCAAAGGAGGATGGCGGCAAGGCTATATAATAGTGCTAGTCGCGCATGTCGTTTCGTATGTTGCGGTTGCTTTTGAGCGGAATAGGGTGCTTTGACCTGAAGCGGAAAGAGCCATAAACAGAAGGCACCAACCAATATGCCCGTTGGGATATCAATAAAATGATGTTGCCAAGTGGTGAGTACAGAAAGCCCGATCAGAAAAGACCAACAATCAACCCATAATTTCCAACTGCCATTCACATGCCTGCGGTAAAAATCCCAAAGAATCACCAATAAGACGATATGTAATGAAGGGGCTTGATTAAAAGGCTGGTCAAAGCCCATTAATACATCAAACCATAAACCAAAAAAGCCAGAGAGTTCCGGGCGTACTAAACTAAATTTGAGTGGGAAGAGTAAAAAGCAACTCACAGCAATGATTTGCGCTGAGAATAGCCTAAGCATTTGCTGTTTGAGCTCAAATTTATTCCAACACAGCAGCAGCGATAGGCCATAAAACAAATCAATTGACCAATAAGGAACAATGCTCCAAGGCCATAATGGAATATCAGCTTCCCATGCAAACATGATGCTTGGCACAGCCTTGAGGTTGGCGGCATAATGATTGGCAAAGCCATAACTTAAAAAGAAAAATGGAGCCAATAGGGCAAGCCCGAATATTCCCCATTTCCATGTTCCTGATTGTTTATCAAGCGTATGCATCATTGCGATTTTGCATTCCAGTAATGATCAGTAAAGATAAAATGTGCGCGATTTAGATCATCTGAATTACAGTTTCTGCGCAACAGAGACGGTAAATATGCCAAATTCATCAATGCATTGGTCAACTTTTTTAAAGCCAGCTTGCTCAACCAAGGCATCCATTTCTGCTTGAGAGCGTAAGCGCATCACCCAAGCATCTCCTTGGCGATGCGAAGTTAAGGCGCGTGCAATGAATTCTTGTTGTGGATGCCAGATTTGACCGGTGTAAATTAAATAGCCACCTTGAGTGACAGCAGCGCTTAAGCCGCTGAGTGACTGTGTTAAAAGGGTATTATCACTAAATAGCTCATATAGGCCAGACACCACAGCCAAATTGACTTTGGGTGCAATGGTCGCCAGTGAAACTTGATCAAATGCATCAGCTTGAACAAACTGTGCGATGGTTGCTAAACCACGGTCAGAGATGAGTTTCTGGCCAGCCTTTACATTCAACTCACTATAGTCACGCAATAAAATCGATTCTGGCTGCTGAGTCAAACTTTTGACGGCATCTAAAATATAGCGACCATGCCCAGAGGCAATATCGAGGATGCGTAATGGTTGATTGGCTTGCGTCAAAGTCTGCGCGTATTTTTGTAGTAGTTGTTCGATATGCTGTTTGCGAACACGAATCCCTTTCCAGCCGATCGCATTTAAATATTGGCGATCAATGATTTTACCCAGTGGATTACGGCTTTCTGCTTGATTGCGATAAACAAAATCTAAGGTGCTACCGGAGTCATAACCAGTATCTTCGCCAATTTTTAGGCCTTTAGAAAAATAACTGCCAATTTTAAGATTTCTTTTGGTCAGTTGCCAAAAAACTTGTTTTAACGATTTTTCTGGTAGAGGAGCGCTAAGCTGCTCTGCGATAGCACAGCTTGGTCCCATTTTGTCGGCATGTAATACATCTGGGGCTTGGTAGTCTTGGGCAAAACATTGCAAAATAAATCTGCGTATTTTTTCGATTGCCACATGACGGCCTTTTTCACCTAAAGTATCGTGATAAAAGCCTTCTAATATGTGGAACTCTTTGTGTGGATGTGGCAATTTTTGATAGAACTTATGTTGTGGTGCTTGCGTGACCACAAAATCTGAACCAGAGCAAAGGATTTGGGTGGGTACGAAAATATGTTGCGCATCATCGACAATACGATCCGCAGCTTGATAGAGGCCAAGCAACATACGAACGGAAATGGCACGTGCAATCAGTGGATCAGTATCATAGCTCGCTGCACGTTCTAGATCGTGGGTGAGCATTTTGGATTTAACATAGCTATTAATAAAGAAATTACCACGCAGCTTATTCATTAAGCTGAGGCCAGGTCGGGCCAAAGGTACATAAAGTTTGATATCGAAGGCTGGTGATGCCAAACACAGTGCACGAATTTTGGGCGCATAGTCATGTACCCAAGTGGCGGCCAAGACAGCACCTACACTCTGACCAATCACCGCAATATTATGAATTTGAATGTTGTATTCCGTCGCAATGTGCTGCACAAAATACTGAATATCTTTTACACAGACTGAAAAACTGGGTGCGTCCCCACGTTCACCTGGTGACTTTCCATGACCACGAGCATCCCAAGCGAAAAAATCATAGGCGGGAAGTTTGAGTTCCTCAATTAAATGTGCCATACGGCCAGCGTGTTCATGCCCGCGATGAAATAGCAGAATAGCTTTCTTTTCTGAATCAGGTTGGGTGCTGGCCCAATGTTGATAAAAGAGTGATGTGCCGTCATGTGTAATAAAAGTTTGTTCTGAGTTGTTATGCATCATTTTGATTCCAAAGTAATATTGATAATTAAGGTAAATTAATGCTTTTTTTGATTCGATTAAAAGTCGTCAGGAGTAATAGTAAAATAATCAGAATGATTAAACCGTTAGCGAGATAAGCCATCCGTTGATGCAGGTCAGGAAGGAGGGAGGAGAGATAGATGAGAATTGCCAACAGGCTTAAGCAAAACGCGCGATCACTTTTGCCCATTGGCCCATCATAACGACGTTCAGCACCCACCAAGGGCGCCATCACCCCAGCATATTCAGATAAAATTGCAAGAAAGCACATGAGCAACAGCAGTTCGGCAGAGAGCCAAGCAATACATAAAAAACTTAAATACAGTGCACTGTCTGAGATGACATCACTGAGTTCATTATAAAAAGCCCCGAGCTTAGATTGCTGATTAAATTCACGTGCCAGCATGCCATCGACAGCATTAAAGGCCATTCGCAGTAACATCCATACCGGAAATAACAGCCAAATCAGTGGTGAGGTTGCTGCTTGTAAGTAGAGGAACAGACCAAGCAGCACTGAAATAATCATTGCAGATAAGGTGACTTGATTTGCAGTTACGCCCAGTTGATATAGTTTTTTAACGAGGGGGCGTAGCACATTTTGGAAAATAGGTTTGAGTTGATAGATAGATGGCATTGTTATTGTGACGTAGTATCTTATAAAGAGTTTAATCAAGTTAGATGATTAAACTCAAGTTTTATCGAATTTCTTTTAAAGAAAACATTCAATTTTTATCTATCAGGTAAATGAATCTTAAATTATTTCAATGGTATGCACTTGTACTGAGGGGTTAAAAACACAACAAATGCATATCTTTTTTTATTGGAATAACAAGGCTGTACAGCCCTTATCTAATCCAGCCTCTTTTTAAAATTGCATTAAAACAGAGATGATAAATTTTGAGGCAGAAGTTCATAATCGGATCTTGGTAACGATTCCAGATCCATTGCAGCAAGACATTTGTCATCAAAGCGACACATATAGCCCCTAACATATCCATCGGAAAGTGTACGCCCACATAAATTCTAGACCATGCAACTAACAGCGCAAAACCAAATAAACTTAGTCCAAATTTAAGCTGTTTTGCAAAGATATAGGAAAATGCCACGCTGCTAAAGATCAGCATATGATTACTTGGGAAAGATGCAGTAGGTGCATGTTTAATCAAGGTGTTGCCCATGTCGAGCATAAAGGGTCTTGGATGATAATACCCCAGCGAAATAACATAACCAATTAACAGTGCGGTGATTGTGGTGAGTACCGCTTTGAGTGCCAAGGCCTTGGATTGATAGCTGCCAAGGAACCAGGTCATGGCCAAAAAGAGCAATAAAATATACAAGGTGTCATTGGCCATAAAAATACCAAAATAAATATCTGTATGACTTGCGGTTGCTGGTGCATTGAGATAATTAAATAATTGGTAATTTAGCATTTCAACTGACATTTTTGCTCCTTGATTAAAATGTCCCAATGATTATTGATCATCACAACATCAAGATTAGATAAAGCGCGACATTATACGGTCAATCTGCAAGAGAGTTGTAGATTGACACTCTTTCTCCTTGATCATTTAACTTAAATGCATCAAAAAGTGCGGCAAAGAAGCTTTATAAGGCTTAAATCTTAAGTTTTGCTGAAAATTAAAATGAATTTAGTATAATCAACGCCTTTGATTTGAGTGCTTAGCAAGATGACTCCAGCCTGTAAAATACTGCAATCTCAAAAAATAGCATTTAGTATTCATGAGTATCAACATGATCCAAATGTCAAAAATTTTGGTTTAGAAGCCGCAGAAAAACTAGGACTGTCTGTTGAAGAGGTCTTTAAGACACTGCTGGTGACTGATGATAAAAACTTCTATATTGCTGTCATCCCGGTTCAATATCAGCTCAGCTTAAAAAAAGTTGCAGCAGCGCTCGGTTGTAAAAAACTGCATATGGCAGACGTCAAAGATGCAGAGCGGCTCACGGGCTACTTGGTGGGTGGGATCAGTCCTTTTGGCCAGAAAAAGCGCTTGAAAACAGTATTAGATCAGCAGGCGACTGAATTAGAAAAGATTTATGTGAGCGGTGGAAAGCGTGGTCTTGATATCGGGGTGCATCCGAATGCACTGCAACAGGTTTTAAATGCAGCTTTTGCAGATATTGTCGATGCAGACTAAGTGAGGGATGATTGTTCAGTGCGCAAGACGTATTGGAATAAAAGACCAGCGATAAAAAAAGAGGAACAATTGAGTTCCTCTTATACGTTAAGTCATTCAACGTCAGCCATTGAAATAGGCTTAGCGGTTAACTTAGTTTTTTAATGCAGGCGCAGCAGCAGCCATTGCGGCAGCAATCGCATCAGCTTCAGACTGTGAAGTTGATGATTTAGTACTGGTTTGGCGTGTCGGTTCTGCAGTTTCTTTCACAACATCAGCTTTGGCTGGTTTTGGCTCAGGTTTCGCAACCACTGGTTTTACCTCAGTCGCAGCATTGTCTGGCGTATTGATGATGTTAGGCTGAACTTCAGGATTATGTCTAACGGGTTCTGCTTCAACATGTGTTGGAATTTCTACTTGAGTAGGTTGTTCTTGCTCAACACTTTTCAAGCTTTCAAATTGTGCAGCAGGCTGAGATGCAACTTCAGCAGTTTGAGTTTCCTCTTCTTGCGGTGCTTTCTTTTTTACGCAGGCAGTCACGAGGAGTGCTGTAGCCACAAGGCCACAGATTAAAAGTTTTTTATTCATAATTACTCAAAGAAAATTGAATCAAAAATGTCAACGTATTATAGCAGTAAATTTATAGAGTTTATCGCTCTAAACAAATGTAAATATTTTATCGGAAATGTTGATAAAATAATCAATTGTTTTCAGTTCTATGAATTGATGCTGATTGACTTTGCTTTATAGGGGCAGAGTACAGTAAAATTGCGCAACATTGTAGGCCGCTTTAGGCTCGATTGTACGAGAGACTCAATGACCCATTTTATTTTCGTGACTGGTGGTGTGGTTTCATCACTAGGTAAAGGTATTTCGGCTGCTTCTGTCGCTGCGCTTCTAGAAGCCCGCGGTTTAAAAGTGACCATGGCTAAAATGGATCCATACATTAATGTAGATCCAGGTACGATGAGCCCATTCCAACATGGTGAGGTATTCGTCACCGAGGATGGCGCCGAAACGGATTTAGATTTAGGGTATTACGAGCGGTTCTTACGCCATGCCAAAATGACTAGACTGAATAACTTCACTTCTGGTCGTGTTTATCAGGATGTTCTCAATAAAGAACGTCGTGGTGACTACTTAGGCGGAACTGTTCAAGTTATCCCACATATTACGGATAATATTAAAGAACGTGTACTTCGCGCTGGCGAAGGCTATGACGTTGCGATCGTGGAAATTGGTGGGACTGTCGGTGATATCGAGTCTCTACCATTCATGGAAGCTGTACGTCAACTGATGGTTGAACTTGGTCATAAACGGACCATGCTCATGCATTTAACGTTGTTGCCTTATATTAATTCTGCCAAAGAGTTAAAAACCAAGCCAACACAACACTCTGTAAAAGAGTTGCTCTCGATAGGTATTCAGCCAGATATTTTAATCTGCCGTACTGAATATGATGTTGATGCTGAGACTAAACGTAAAATTGCTTTATTTACTAACGTTGAAGCACGTGCTGTCGTGGTATGTAAAGATGCAAAATCAATTTATGAAATCCCGCGTACTTTCTATGAGCAAAACGTCGATGATTTAATCTGTGAACGTTTTGGTTATGACGGTTTAACCGAAGCCAATCTTGAAGATTGGGACAATGTGGTTGAAGCTTTATTTAACCCGGCGTTTACGGTTCGCGTTGCGATGGTCGGTAAATATGTTGAATTGCCAGATGCTTATAAGTCGGTCAATGAAGCACTTTTACATGCCGGTATTCAAAATCGCGTTAAAGTTGAAATTGATTATGTCAATGCAGAAGAGTTAGAAAGCTTAAACCCTGCTGATGTACTAAAAGATGCAGATGCCATTTTGGTTCCAGGTGGCTTTGGTGAGCGCGGTACTGAAGGTAAAATGCAAGCGATTCAGTATGCACGTGAAAACAATGTACCGTTCTTGGGTATTTGTTTGGGTATGCAATTGGCGGTAATTGAATTTGCACGCAATGTCGCAGGTATGCCAGAAGCAACCTCAACTGAGTTTAACCGTGCCAGTAAATATCCACTGATTGGTTTAATTACGGAATGGTTAGATGAACGTGGTGAAGTACAACAACGTAATTTAGAGTCAAATTTGGGGGGCACCATGCGTTTAGGTGCACAAAAATCTGAATTGGTTGAAGGTACTAAAACTCGTGAAATCTATGGTAATGCTGAAATTGTTGAGCGCCATCGTCATCGTTATGAAATGAATAATCGTTTTATTCCAGCGATTGAGCAAGCGGGTATGAAGGTTTCAGGTTATTCACCAGTACAACATCTTGTTGAAACAATTGAAATTCCTAACCATCCTTGGTTCGTTGCTGTACAATTCCACCCAGAATTTACCAGTTCACCACGTGATGGCCATCCATTGTTTGCAAGCTTTATTGATGCAGCAAAAAAACACTACCAAGCTGCTCAGTAAGCTGAGTCAGTAATTGTTTAGGACAGATGAGGACGTTTAAATGTCACAGTTACAAGCGCAGGAAATAATCAGTTTAGGCGATATACAAATGGCGAATCATTTACCATTTGTATTGTTTGGCGGAATGAATGTGCTTGAATCTAAAGATTTAGCATTTGAAATTGCTGAAACTTATATTGAAATCTGTAAACGTTTAGATATTCCTTATGTGTTCAAAGCCAGCTTCGACAAGGCCAATCGTTCGAGTCTCAATTCCTATCGTGGACCTGGACTTGAAAAAGGCATTGAATGGCTTGCAGAGATTAAAAAACAATTGAATGTGCCAATCATTACTGATGTGCATGAACCGTATCAAGCCGAAGCTGTTGCTGAAGTTGCTGATATTATTCAATTGCCTGCATTCCTCAGTCGCCAAACTGATTTGGTTGAAGCCATGGCAAAAACCCAAGCCATTATTAATATTAAAAAAGCTCAATTTCTTGCCCCACATGAAATGCGTCATATTTTGCATAAGTGTCTAGAGGCAGGAAATAACAAACTTATTTTGTGTGAGCGCGGTTCATCATTTGGCTACAACAATTTAGTGGTCGATATGTTGGGCTTTGACATTATGAAAGAGATGAATGTACCCGTCTTCTTTGATGTCACACATGCATTACAAACACCAGGCGGCCGTGCGGATTCGGCTGGTGGACGTCGCGCACAAATTACCACACTTGCTCGCGCAGGTATGGCGACAGGATTAGCTGGTTTGTTCTTAGAAGCACATCCAGATCCTGAAAAAGCAAAATGTGATGGACCTTGTGCGTTACGTTTATCTCAACTTGAGCCGTTCTTGGCACAATTGAAAGAATTGGATACTTTAGTTAAAGGATTCAAAAAGTTAGATACTCATTGATGTTATATTCAACATCTTGTTTTTTATTCAACTGAGGAATTATTCATGAGCCAAATCGTTGACATTCGTGCACGTGAAATCTTGGACTCTCGTGGTAACCCAACCATCGAAGCAGACGTTATCTTAGAATCTGGTGTTGTTGGCCGTGCATGTGCACCATCTGGTGCTTCAACTGGTTCTCGTGAAGCTTTAGAGTTACGTGATGGGGATCAATCACGTTATCTTGGTAAAGGTGTCCGTACTGCTGTTCAGAATGTAAAAACGCAGATTCGTGATTCATTGCTTGGTCATAATGTATTTGAACAAAAAGCATTAGATGAGCAGATGATTGCTTTAGATGGCACTGAAAACAAAGAGAAATTAGGTGCAAATGCAACACTTGCAGTTTCTCTTGCCGTGGCACGTGCTGCTGCAGTTGAGAAAAAAACAGAGCTTTTCCAATATATCGCTGATTTGCGTGGTCAAACCACTTTAAGCATGCCTGTACCAATGATGAATATCATCAACGGTGGCGCACATGCTGATAATACAGTGGATATTCAAGAGTTTATGATTGAGCCTGTCGGTTTCACTTCATTTGCTGAAAGCTTACGTGCCGGTGCAGAAATTTTTCATTCATTGAAATCTGTACTGAAAAAACAGGGCTTAAATACAGCAGTGGGCGATGAGGGCGGTTTTGCACCAAACTTACGTTCAAATGAAGAAGCGATTACCGTAATTCTTTCTGCAATTGAGCAAACTGGCTATAAAGCAGGTTCTGATATTATGTTGGCGCTTGACTGTGCTGCTTCAGAATTCTACAAAAATGGTCAATATATTCTTGCAGGCGAAGGCAATAAAGCCTTTACCAGCAATCAATTTTCTGACTATCTTGCAGGTTTGGTAAAACAATACCCAATTATTTCAATTGAAGATGGTTTGGATGAGTCGGATTGGGAAGGTTGGAGCTATTTAACTTCAATTCTAGGCGACAAGATTCAGTTGGTCGGTGATGATTTATTCGTGACCAATCCAAAAATCTTACAACGTGGTATCGATGAGAAAGTTGGTAACTCAATCTTGATTAAATACAATCAGATTGGTACGTTGACTGAAACGTTAGATGCGATTTACCTAGCTAAAGCCAATGGTTATAGCACGGTTATTTCTCATCGTTCTGGCGAAACTGAAGATACTACGATTGCTGATCTAGCAGTCGGTACTGCAGCGGGCCAAATTAAGACCGGTTCACTTTGTCGTTCTGACCGTGTTGCTAAGTATAATCAATTACTTCGCATTGAAGAGTTGACTCAAGCAGTTTATCGCGGTAAAGCTGAATTCAAAGGCTTAAATTAATTGGTGTAAACCAACCCATGTTAGAAGTATTTAAAACAACTTCGAGTAAAGTATTGACAGTATTGGCGATTATTATAATCGCCGTGCTGCAATATCACTTTTGGTTGGGTGAGGGAGGCTATCTTCCTCACCAGACTTTGCTTGAGCAGATTGAAACTCAAACCGAAGCCAACCAAGAACAAAAAGAAAATAATCGCGTTTTAGCTGCGGAAGTCTTTGATTTAAAAAATGGTGCAGAAGCCATAGAAGAGCATGCACGATTAGATCTCGGTCTGATCAAACCACATGAAACATTTATTCAAATGAGTACGATCAGTACCCAATATAAGCCTATACAACTTGATTCGAGTATTGACGTAGAGATCGGAACCAATGAAGATGCACCACCTGAACTCCATTAAACTGTGGGCCATTATTCCAGCAGCGGGTTCAGGTCGTCGTTTTTCGGCCACTGATTTAAAACAATATCAGATCATTCAAGACCGTACCGTACTTGAACACAGTGTTAGTCGATTAAATGCTTTGCCCTTGACGGGTTATGTATTGGCAGTTAGTGCGGATGACCATGTCGCGAAAAGCTTAAAATTTACATGTGCAGAAAAAGCTCATTTTTGTCTAGGTGGTGCGGAAAGGGTAGATTCAGTCTTAAATGCGCTAAACTATCTGAGTAATATTGCCGATCCAAATGATTTGGTTTTGGTACATGATGCAGCACGTCCTTGTGTAAGTATTGAAAATTTAAACACTTTGCTCGAAACGGCACTGTACTCTAAGCAGAGTGCTATTTTGGCTGTACCAGTCAGAGACACCTTAAAATTAGGCTCAACTGAACATCATTCGATTGTAAAAACAGTGAGCCGTGAGCAACTTTGGCAAGCACAAACCCCACAAATTTCCAGCATTGCTTTGCTAAAAACTGCACTTGAACGTGCTTTGGCAGATGCCGTGCATGTGACGGATGAAGCCAGTGCTTTGGAATACTGTGCAGCACCTGTGCAAATTGTGCCTGGTCGTTCGGATAATATTAAAATCACCTATCCTGAAGATTTAGAGCTCGCCAGATTAATTCTACAGTCTCAACAAGACGTTTAATCATTCTTCAAACCTTGAAGAGATAGATAGCAGTACCACCCCAGCCAGAAAGACATTGCAAGATTCAAACTACTCATTTATAGACTAATATCCTAGCTTATTGCTTTTAAAAAGAAACTTGCAATGTGTCATAAGAGCGAATACATTGAGATAAATCTATTTTTGTTTGTTTTACAATCAAGTGGAATGGACAGATCGCACTTGATATTTGTTGCCTTAAAAGGATTGGTGACACAGATTAAGTTTCAGGTTTTATATTAAGAAAAATGGCATATACATTGCATAAAGGATGCAAAGATTGTTGCAGGAGAGAAGCAAAAATGCGCTCGCCGAAGGAGCAACCGCCCCGGAAACTCTCAGGCAAAAGGACTGTAACAATCGCAAAAATCTGGAGAGAAGCCATAAAAAAATTATGTGCTCACCGAAGGGGATGGTCATATTTGACTACTCATTGTTTAACTAATTGAGTTTTTAAATGTGTATCGAAGCTCTCAGGTACCAATGACAGATGGGGCATGATTTGAAATGTTATGCATTTCAAAGGGGTGTTTTATGAAACATGTCGTTGTAATTGGTGCAGGTATTACCGGCGTAACCACAGCTTATGAATTGGTTCAATTGGGCTATGCGGTTACGGTTATTGATAAGCATCTTTTTCCAGCAATGGAAACTTCTTTCGCCAATGGCGGCCAACTTTCTGCCTGTAATGCGGAAGTGTGGAATCAAAAATCAACGGTACTTAAAGGAATTAAGTGGATGGCGCGCAAGGATGCACCGCTATTACTCAATCCAGCCTTTGATCTCCATAAATATGCTTGGTTGGTCGAATTCTTAGGCCACATCAAAAACTATGAAAGCAATACACAAGAAACGGTCAAAATGGCACTGATGGCACGCGCACGTTTATTTACTGTTGCGGAGCAGGAAGGGATTGATTTCGATTTAGAAAAACGGGGAATTTTACATTTTTATCATACAGCTGAGGAGTATGTGGTCGCAACGCAGGTTAATGAATTACTGTGTAGTGGTGGTTTAACTCGATATTCAATTACAACCGATGAAATTAAAAGTATTGAGCCAACGCTGACAGGGAAATATTACGGCGGTTTTTATTGCCCGGACGATGCTACAGGTGATATTCATAAATTTACCACTGGGCTGGCTAAAGTGACTGAAAGTAAAGGGGTTAAGTATTTGTTTGGTATGCAAGTACTGGCGATCGATACGGACACTCAAGGGGTGCGCATCCAGTATCAGCCAAGCGTAGAAAATATGCAGATGACAGAAAAAATGACCTCACAACTTGATGCAGATGCAGTGGTGGTTTGTGGCGGTGTGGGAAGTTATCAGTTAGCGAAGCAACTGGGTGATCGCGTGAATATATATCCGGTGAAAGGCTATTCGATTACTGTACAACTCAATGATCCAGAAAGTATTCAAGCTGCACCTTGGGTGAGTTTGCTGGATGAGGGCGCTAAAATTGTGACTTCGCGCTTAGGTGAAAATCGTTTGCGGGTGGCGGGAACAGCGGAGTTTAATGGCTATAATCGAGATATTCGTGCTGACCGTATTCAACCCTTAACCGACTGGGTCAATAAAAATTTCAACCTTTCTACTGAACATGTCGTGCCTTGGGCGGGACTTCGACCAATGATGCCGAATATGTTGCCTGTAGTACGACGTGGAAAGCGTGAGCGGGTTTTTTATAATACTGGGCACGGTCATTTGGGATGGACTTTATCTGCAGCAACTGCGGTGATGATTGCACAAGAAGTCTATCGTGAGCTGCCGATGTAGCGTGGCTTGCCGTATCTATTCATGGATTTAACAGAAAAACTCCGAGTCATTTGACTCGGAGTTTTAAGTGGGAGAGTTTTGGAAAACTTGCTTTAGACCAGATGGATTGGCTTAGAAGCTGTAGACCATACCTGCACCAAATACAGTTTTTGTATCGTCTGTAGTGTTTTTATCTTTCCAATCACGTTTTTGCTGTGCAAGGATGCCGTAGAAGCGAGTTTGTTTATTGAAGTTATAGTCTAAGCCCATACCATATTGATCAAGTGTTTGACTACCACCTGTCCATTCATCTTTTGCAGACTGGTATTGACCTTTGACTGCCCAAGGTGTGCTTGCAATGCGATAGGTTGCTTGGATGGCCCATGCATTTTCTTCAAGTGAGGCAACTCTAGGGTCAAGTTTGTTTGCAGTTAGCGATGCAGCTGTTGGTGAATTAGATGGTTCTACATATTGATAAAGTGCGCCTAAAGTTAAACCTTGAACGCCAATTTTAGATAAGTCATAAGAACCGGTTAGGCGGTAAGCATCAGATTCGATTTTATCTTTAATGCCAGATGCATTATAAGTACCAGCGACACCAAAGTTACCAGCAAGTGCAACTGCTACACCAGCATCTTTGTTTTCATAAGACAGTGCAGTTGATACGCCACTTCCAAAGCCATTACGTTCTTTAGTGGTATATTTTGAAGCGTTATTTTCGCCCATTTCAGCCATAACTTTAAATTGTAGGCCTGGGATAATTAATTTTTTATCTGTTTCAAAACCAACCACGTTTTTAAGACGTTCTTCACCGTACATGGTTTTGGTGATATCGAGATTGGTGTCATCGTTGAAGATATCTTGATAATCGCCAGCAACAGTTTTGAAGTAAGAGTCGTAATTACCTGCTTTTAATACACCAATGTCTTTAAAGCTTAAGCCGAGGAAGCGATTACGTGCGCTGAGGTCTGTATCTGAACCTGAACCATCAGTTGAAATTGCCCATTCAGCTTGATAAACAACACCAAGTGTATCCGTTAATTTTTCTTCGCCTTTAATCCCAAAGCGTGAAGCATTCGAGTTGAGCTGAGTTTGGTCGTTGCCTTTCCAGTCATTATTATCAACTTGGTTTAATGAAACATTGAATTTACCGTACAATGTTGGCGCTGCATGCGCTGCGCTAAAGCCAATTGATGCAACTGCTGCAGCGAGTAGCACTTTTTTCATTGAGATTTCTCCAAAAAACGTATATCTAAAATGGCATGTGATTGATTTAACCGTTCTGCGTTTGTAAGGTTTTAAAGGTAGTTACAAACGCTTACTAACTTGCTTTGCAGTATCTGAAAACTTTGTTACAAGTCAGTGAAAGCAAAATGACAGTTTGATGACGTTTAAGAGGTAGGTTTAGTGGTTTAAAATTTATATTAATAAATAAGTGGATTTTAGTAATTGTATAATTTGGAATTGAAATGAAGTGATGGACTGAGTAGTTAAAGCTAAATTGGAAATATAGAGAGCTAGTGTTTGATACTTTGTGATTTCTGCTTATTTTTTATTTTAGGTTTTAATTTTTTATTTATAAGTCATTGTATTTAAGTATAAAAATAAAGTTAATTATTATTAATTCATATGTGTAAAGGTGAAGTGAATCTGATTTTTATTGAATTTATTTTATCTTGTTTATACATGGAATATATTGATTAACCAAGTGGAATGGCTTGAATAATTTTTCTATTTTATTGAATTCTATTTATTTTAAAATATAACATTTGGTTTATTTAAATGTTTATAAAGCATTAGATTTCATTTGAGGGCGTTATTTAAAGGATCGATTTGGTTGATGTCTGGCGAGGAAGGCGGAGAGGGGTGTGAAAGTTGATTTTTATTTTGCAATCATTTAAATCAGCGCATAAAAAATAGACCGCTTTCATTGATTGCTTAATTTAATTCGGAATGACAAGGGAGAATTATCATTCGATTTCATTATACAAAAAAGAAATAGGTCTATTTATTTAAACTAGAGGGCTGCTTTAATTTTCTCAGCCAACGCTTTAATTTTCTCTTGATCACCCATTTGAGCAGCGTGTTTGCCCAACGTATGAATTGAACTTGGAATCAGATGGAAATGTACGTGGGGCACAGTTTGTCCAGCAGCCTCTCCTGAGAGTTGCATAAGGACGATGCCTTTTGCATCTAAGGCTGTTTCAATTGCTTTGGCAACTTTTTGAACGACTTGAATGGTATAGGCCGCAGCATCAGCTGGGAGATCGAGTAGTGTGACCGCTGGTACTTTAGGAATGACCAATGTGTGACCATCTGCTTGTGGCATAATATCCATAAAAGCAAGTACTTGATCGTCTTCATAGACTTTTATCGCGGGAATCTCAGCACGTAAAATTTTTGCGAAAATATTTTGGTCATCGTAAGCCATATACTACTCCGTGGTTAGTGTCCTTGAATTTTAACTATTTACAGTTCAACTCTTTTTGACGTGCTTTGATGTCGTCAAGGTGCTGTTGTTCTTTATCAGAAAACTTGGGTTTGTTGGTAAAGCAGTTTTCATTTCCATACTTCTCTTTTGCTTCAGGATCTTTAAAGCAGAAGCCTTTTGCCGCATAGATAAGATTTGATTCATCTTGGAGTTTTTTACACTCTTGTGCAGCATCTGCTGCATAGGCATATGAACCCACTGCAACTGAAACGATAGAGAATAATGCTACTGTGAACTTTTTCATGTGCTTACCTCAAAAATTGACATCAATGGTGTCTTATTTATAGCCATTATAGGGGCAGAAAAGCTTTATACAATGTTGAATCATTACTCAAACGTAATTTTACTCCATGATTCATACCGTTTTATTGCACTGACGAAGTCACTGTTTGTATCAGCAACAGATTAAATCATCAAGTTTCCCTTCTTTTATCTCTGTATATCTGACTTATGCTGTGTTTAAAGCTGTAGATCGCTGCTTGAGCCAGTCTGCGAGGAATGGCCAAAATTTATCAGCACTTTTTTTGCTCGACATCAAGCCTAAATGTCCACCAGGAATAAGGCGATACGTGACATCTGTACTGCTGGTTAGGTTTTCCAGTGGCTGCGCGGCGGCTGCAGTGACGATTTGATCATTTGTTCCTGCGCCAATCAATAATGAGCAATTGATCGCTTTAAGATTAATCATTTGATCTTGTAATTCAATCCAACCATTTTTTAATGGATTTTGCAGCCAGATATTGAAGAGCATGTCTTGAACAATCCCGCCAGGATAGTCAATCATATGATTCAAAAAGTGAGCTAAAGTTGCGTGCTCTTGCAGGTTTTGTGTTTTATCAAGGTTGAGTAATAACTGTTTCTGTCCGTCATACCAACTTTTGGGATTAATGATTTTAAAGCCTATTGCATTGAGCTTGGCTGGTGAGTGAATAAATGCAGTCGGTAGCTTACCAGAATATAAGGTTTTTTTTAGTTTCTCTGACCGCTGTATCACAGCATTGCTAGTTTCAATCAGTTTACCAAGATAACCAGAAGCATAGCTGTCAATTGGACTCCCCAAGACCATTAAATTTTTCACAATCTGCGGTTGTTGTCGTGCGGTATACAGCATGACAAAAATACCAGCCATACTCCAGCCATGCAGAGAAATTTTTTCGCTGTTGGCATGCTGCTGAATCTGCTGAATACATTGAGGTATATAGTCTTGAACAAAACTTAAAAAATTTAGATGGCGGTGTTGGTAGTTCATTTCCCCCCAGTCAACTAAATACACTTCAAATCCGATTTGAGTAAAATATTGGATTAATGAGCGATAAGGGAATAAGTCATAAATGGACATGTTGATCGCAAGTGGCGCAACAAAGACCAGTGGTTCAAGATATTTTCTCTCAGTGGCAGCATAATAGCGCACCCGAATATGATCCCACTCGGCAATGATTTGATAGGGGGTTTGCTGAGAAAGGATCAGTGATTTCGAATCAAATAGCCGTTTTGACAGGTTTTTCAGTTTATCTTGTTGCTGTTTCATTTTCTGTTTAATGGCTGACATGATTGGATCAAAACTCGTGATCAGAAGAATTTGTTGGCAGTCTAAGCTATATTTTCATATTTTACCTTGACCTTAAATACCTTAGGCGCTCAAAATGTTGGCTATAATTCACAAGCCAATCCATAACTGGTGTAAATAAATGAGTCAATACGACGACATTGAATATCAACTTGACACACTTGCAATTCGTACCGGGCATACCCGGAGTTTTGAAGGTGAGCATGCCGAACCAATATTTTTAACTTCTTCTTTTACTTATGCGAATGCAGCCGAGGCAGCCGCCAAGTTTTCTGGGCAAGTGGCGGGGAATATCTATTCACGCTTTACTAACCCAACGGTCGCGATGTTTGAAAAACGTCTGGCAGCACTTGAAGGCGCAGAACGTGTTGTTGCAACCAGTTCCGGTATGGCTGCAATTATGGCGGTGTGCATGTCCTTTTTAAAAACGGGCGATCATGTGGTGTGTTCGCGTGCAGTCTTTGGTTCAACTGTTGCGCTATTTGAAAAATACATTTGCAAGTTTGGTATTGCTGTCGATTTCGTTGATTTAACGGATCTTTGTGCATGGGAAGCAGCGATTCGCCCAGAAACAAAACTGTTGTTTTTAGAATCCCCCTCTAATCCATTAAATGAAGTTGCGGATATTCGTGCTTTAGCCGATTTGGCACATGCACACCAAGCCTTATTGGCGATTGATAACACGCTTTGTACGCCAATATTACAAAAGCCTTTGGCGTTGGGTGCAGATTTAGTGGTTTATTCAGCAACCAAATATTTGGATGGCCAAGGTCGAACTTTAGGGGGAGCTGTCGCTGGTAGCGATAAATTGCTTGAAGACGTATTTGGTTATGTGCGTACCACTGGTCCATCGATGAGCCCGTTTAATGCATGGGTTGTGTTGAAAGGCTTAGAAACCTTGCGTTTGCGGATGCGAGAGCATTGTGCGAATGCCGAAAAGGTTGCTGAATGGTTAAAGCAGCATCCTAAAGTTGAACATGTTTATTATGCCGGATTCGAAGATCATCCAACCCATGCTTTAGCGGTTGTACAACAACAAGGGTTTGGCGGTATTGTTTCGTTTAAAGTATATGGCGGTCGTGAGCAGGCGTGGACGATCATTGATCAGACCCAAATGATTTCGATTACAGGGAATCTGGGTGATGCTAAATCAACCATTACCCATCCAGCGACGACCACACACGGCAAACTGAGTGATGAAGCCAAGCAACGGGTCGGTATTGATGAAGGATTAATACGTCTATCTGTTGGTTTAGAAGATTTTAATGATATTATTCGCGATCTTGCTCGTGGTTTAGATTTAATTTAAGAAAATAGGATGGTTTGGAGAGATTTATGAATATCAATATGTTAATGCAGCAAGCCCAGCGCATGCAAAAAGATATGGAACAAAATGTTAAAAAAGCCAAAGAGCAGTTAGCGCAAACAGAAGTGCAAGCTGAAGCGGGTGGTGGTTTGGTTAAAGTCACCATGACTTGCCGTAACGTGGTTAAACGTATCGAAATTAATCCTGAATTATTACAAGATGATCCGGATATGATTGAAGATTTAATCGCTGCTGCAATTAATGATGCTGTACGTCAAGCCGAAGTCATTAGTGAAGAAAAAATGAAAGCTGCAAATACTGGCATGGGCTTACCCCCTGGTTTAGCAGGTATGTTTTAAGGATTCGCCTAGTGTTTAGTGATCGTTTCGATCAGCTAGTGCAAAGCTTACGTATTTTGCCAAGCGTTGGGCCTAAGTCTGCCCAACGTATGGCTTTGCATCTGATTATGAAAAACCGTGAAGGGGCTGTTAATTTAGCGCATGCCCTGAATGAAGCAACCTCTTATATTCATGAATGCAGAACTTGCCACTCACTGACTGAAAATGAGGTATGTGATATTTGTTTGTCAATCGACAGAGATGACAAAGTGCTTTGTGTCGTTGAATCTCCTGCAGATGTTATGGCAATTGAACAAAGCGGTAGTTTTCGAGGGAAATATCATGTTTTGGGAGGGCATTTATCACCTTTAGATGGGATAGGACCTGAAGAAATTGGTATTCCTTATTTGGTGCAACGTCTAACCGAGGGATCCATCCAAGAAGTCATTCTGGCAACCAACGCAACCGTTGAGGGGCAGGCAACAGCACATTATCTTTTAGAGGCGACCAAGCATCTTGCTTTACATATGACACGAATCGCCCAAGGTGTACCACAGGGTGGAGAACTTGAATATGTGGATAGCCACACCCTAAGTCAGGCATTACATCATCGGATGCAAATGAAATAAGTGACTTATATATATTTTTCTTGATAAAACACCAAATCCGTTTACAATAATTGAAACATTTTCGCGCCTGAAAATATTGTTTTGTGTCAAAATCAATCAAAGTTAAGCTGTTCATACTTCAGGGTTTGGTAGCATCATTTGATGATGCGGCGTATGATTTTAGGCTTTAAGGTCAAAAAATACATCGCTGTGTTTGATTTTCAATGTAATTTATTTTTTTTAGGAAATTAGTGTAAAAATACTATATTTAAAAATCTTGTATTAATGTAAAATATTGTTTAATTTGAATATATTATTTTGACTCAAAACGAACATGTTTCAATTTATCCAACAACAAGCTGAACTTGATAATGTTCTGAATTTGATGAGTCGCTGTTCGATTTATGGCTTAGATACAGAATTTATTAAAGTTGATACTTACTGGCCGAAACTCGGTGTTTTTCAGATTAATGTAGATCATCAGATTTTTCTTTTAGATGGTACTACACTGGATTTGAGCGAGTTTTGGAACAGGCTTTATCAAGCAGAGCAAAATATTTTTCACGCATGTAGTGAAGATATCGATCTGATCTATCATTATGCGCAGCAAAAAAGCCTAAAAAATGTCTTTGATACACAAATTGGCATGTCTTTTTTGGGGCATGGTCTGCAGGTCAGTTATCAAAATGCATTAAAACAAATGCTAGAAATTGATATTGCGAAAGATCAAACCCGTTCTGACTGGCTTGCTCGTCCATTAAGTAGCGAGCAAATGCAATATGCGGCTAATGATGTTTTATATATTATGCAGCTTGCTGGAAAGCTCAAAGCTGAGCTTGAGGCAAAAGGGCTCTATCAGTTTGCAGTAGAAGACAGTAATCATTTAAGTCTTGAAATTGCAGCTGAAGTACCGAAAGAAAAATTGTTTAGTGAAGTCGGTAATTATCGCCATTCACGCAAGCAGTTAATGCAATTGCAGCAACTGTGTGTTTGGCGTGAGCAAATGGTCAAAGCCCTAAATCAACCGAGAAGCTTTATTTTAAAGAACTCAAGTATGATTGATTTGGTGGAAAAAAACCCAAAAAATAATTTTCAATTGTCTCAGACCAAAGATCTACGTGCATCGATTGTACGCGAGCATGGCAAAATTATTTTGGATCTTTTGCGTTTTCTACCAGAACCAGATCATTGGCCACTGCGAATTGCACGACCAATAAAGCACTCATCGAAAGGAGTGACGCAGTATGTTGATGATTTAATCGAAAAAACGGTCATTAGCAGTCAAGTGCCTAAAGAGGTACTTATGCGTAAAAAATGGTTGAACACTTTGTATCATCATGTGGTGTTTCAAGGGCGCGAGCAAGATTTACCTGAGTATTTGCTGGGCTGGCGTTATGATATTTTAACGCGACCAATCATTGCTCTTTTAAATAAAGACATCGATTATTTATCAACGCAAATGAAAGTGATGAATTAATCGCTGTGTTTGCTGGCTGAATATATTAAGATGAAGCTGCTTTAATAAAGCTCTATACGCAAGTGTAGAGCTTTTTCTTTACAAGAGAATCGCCGTACAAATCATTGAATGCTTAAAATACGACTATTGCATTGATATTGGTTAATGCCAGCAGGGCGGTTTTATTGTATGCTACTCCTCGAGTTATATAGACATGGTCAAACCTAATGCATTGTGATATTTATAAATCGAGTAAAAAAGATGAAATGTATCTTTACATCGCTCGCCCAGAACAAGCGGATGAAGCGCAAGATACAGATCCTTTAGCGGTTGTTCCCGAATTACTGCGCCAGACTTTTGGTCGTGCAACATTTGTGATGCATTTGGAGTTAAGTCCTGCGCGTAAGTTGGCTCGTGTAAGCACTTTGCATGTGATTGACTCTCTGCTAAACAAAGGTTTTTTTATTCAAATGCCACCCGAAGGTTTAATTAATCCGAATGCGGTTGAACCGGAAGGTCTGCGTGGTGCATAAGGATTAAATTACGATGTGGGACAGTTTTTTAAGTCTGTTGGACTCACTTCCTGAAGATGGTATTGCAATTACCGTTTATATTCTTGGTGGCCTGATTATATTGTGGTGTTGGTACGGGGTTGTAAAACGCTTGGCCTCGCCATTGGCAGGGATATTGTGGATTATCGTATTTGCCTTTGTGGCGACACCAACGATCTCCGAAGGACCAAATTCTGAAATTGCACCAGCCACGTTTGGCTTATTATTTGGGTTGTTAACCAAAGAATATAGCTTGGTATGGTCGAATTTATCCCTGATTTTATTTGTGATCGGAATTGGTTTATTGCTCGGATATAGTTGGTCAAAATATAAAGCCAACAAGCTAAAGCGAGCCAAAATGGCATCGCCACTTTAAATAAGAAATAAGGTTAAGATTATGTCTGTAGACTCACAACAATTTAGTGGAACTGAACAGTATATTGCAACGGATAGTTTAAAGCTGGCCGTTAAAGCTGCACGTTCATTACAAAAGCCATTATTGGTAAAGGGTGAACCTGGTACAGGCAAAACCTTATTGGCAGAACAAGTTGCACAAAGTTTAGGTTTGAAACTTATTACTTGGCATATTAAATCAACCACCAAAGCACAACAGGGCTTGTATGAGTACGATGCTGTATCGCGCTTAAGAGATAGCCAACTGGGTGATGAGCGTGTTTATGATATTAAAAATTATATTAAGCCAGGTAAATTGTGGGAGGCCTTTAGTAGTGAAGAGCGCTGTGTCCTATTAATTGACGAGATTGATAAAGCGGATATTGAGTTTCCAAATGACTTGTTGCATGAACTCGATAAAATGTCGTTCTATGTTTATGAAACTGGTGAAACGATTCATGCTGTGCAACGACCAATCGTAATTATCACCTCCAATAATGAAAAAGAACTCCCAGATGCCTTTTTACGTCGTTGTTTTTTTCATTACATCGAATTCCCAGATGAAGCAACCATGCGTGAAATTATTGATGTACATTTTCCGAAGATTTCGACAACTTTGGTGAATGAGGCATTACAAACATTCTTTAAACTTCGTAAAGTCCCAGGCTTAAAAAAACCACCCTCGACTTCTGAATTGATCGATTGGTTGAGTTTATTGATGGCGGATGATATGCCTGAAGACATTCTTCGTCAGGATAAAGCCAAAGCTGTACTGCCGTTGTATGGTGCATTGATTAAAAATGAACAAGATGTGCAGTTACTAGAAAGACTCGCATTTATGTCGCGTCGATAAGCGGATTTTCTCGTAAATTGAATGGGGCGTAACAGTGATGTTACGCCCTAAATATATCTGCTGAATATAATCGTAGCGTTTCATTTAAAGTTATAAAACTATGGCAATTAATTTAATAAATGCTTTAAAATTTTACTTTTACTGTAGTCTTATTGTTAGCAGATAAGTACCTAAAAATCAGGAATTTAGTGCGTTAAAAATATAAATAAAGTGAATAAATTGCAATTAATTTGTGGAATCTGAGAAAGCGTTAAATAAACCGACTTAGTTCGATGAATTTTGATTTTTTTAGTAGACGAAGGGCTTTTATTTTACTAATATATTCATTGCTCATATTGATGGGCTTTTTAAAGATCAACTCTATAGTCGTAATGAGTGAATAGTTTGTTTCAGTATCTTTTAGTTCGTGGTTTATCATTTAATCCTTCGTATCTTTTGATTCAGTTTCACATTCTTTCAAATTCGAACATTATTAAGAGTCGACTCAATTTTTAAAATTTAGGATTAAATATGTCTAATATCGTTACTGGTACTGTTAAATGGTTTAACGAAACTAAAGGTTTTGGTTTTATTCAGCAAGATTCTGGTCCAGATGTTTTTGCTCATTATAGCGAAATTCAAAGCAGTGGATTCAAAGTATTGAACGAAGGTCAACGTGTTGAATTTGAAGTGACTGATGGCAAAAAAGGCCCACAAGCAAGCAGCATTAAAGTAATTGGTTAATTGCGAAAAGCTTTAGTTTAGGTCAATACATTCATTTTAATATAAAGGTTGAATTTAGTCTGGTCACGTAGCCTCTTTATGAGGATGCAGATCGCAAATGAAATCTTGTTAAAGTTTAAATGAATCGAGAAGCTCACAAATGTGGGCTTTTTTTTATTCGATATTAACGTGTTTTATTTATGTCAATCTGAGTGCACGGGGGTAAATATTTCAGTATTTATAAATTTGGTCGATTGAATGCATTATTTTGCCTGAATTCTCCTTACTGAAACCTGTACTTGGCATTTTGCTTTACATCGTTTTTACAATCTCACATAATGCCATTTTAAGCTGCATTTCAATTTGCATTGAATATGTCAGTTGATAACCATTGTTTTAATTTTCTCAAGTTCACCTCATATTGAAAGGGATCTATTCGTCCATGTTTGTGCGATTGTTTTACATCTTAAGAAAGTACGGTGTACCTGTGAGCACACGTGAATTGATTGATTTGAATCAAGCCGTTGCACAAGGGCTAGTTTTTGCGGATCAAGAAGAATTTTATCAGTTGGTGAAGACGATCATGGTTAAAGATGAACGTTTTTTTGATAAATATGATCGTGCCATGAAAGATTATTTTGACGGTATTCAAAGTTTTGATCTTGATGATTTACTGAATCAGGTTAAAAAATTGCCCAAAGATTGGTTTGATCTAGAATTACTTGAAAAGCACTTGAGCCCAGAGCAACGTGAAGCCTTAAAAAAGGCTGGTTCGCTTGAAGAGCTGATGAAAATGTTGGAAGAGCGTTTGCGTGAACAACATAAAAAGCATCAGGGTGGCAATCGTATGATTGGTACTGGTGGAACTTCACCTTTTGGTGCTTTTGGTGATCACCCAGAAGGGGTGCGGATTGGTGGGCCAGGTCGTAAACGTTCAGCGGTCAAGGTTTGGGAACAACGCAATTATCAAAATTTAGATGATGAGCAAATTTTAGGGACGCGGCATATGCAGTTGGCCTTGCGTCGGCTGCGTAAGTTTGCGCGGCAGGGTGCGGCTGAAGAGCTCGATATTCAGGGAACAATTCGTGAAACTGCGAAGCAAGGAATTTTAGATGTACAGTTAGTACCTGAACGACGCAATCGTATTAAAGTACTGATGTTATTCGATATCGGTGGCTCAATGGATGCTCATATTGCGCAATGTGAGCAGTTATTCAGTGCGGCAAAGTCTGAGTTTAAAACATTAGATTATTTTTATTTTCATAATTGCCTATATGACTATGTATGGAAAGACAACAAGCGTCGTTCTACCTCACGCATGAGCACATGGGATTTACTCAATACCTATGGAAGAGACTATCGGGTTATTGTGGTTGGTGATGCCAGCATGGCACCTTATGAAATTAGATCCGTGGGTGGCTCGGTTGAATATATGAACGAGGAGCCAGGTGAACTTTGGTTAAAACGTCTCCATCAGCATTTTGAAAAAACAGCATGGCTTAATCCAGAAGAAAAAAACTATTGGCAATACACTCAAAGTATTGGTTTAATTGAGCAAATATTTGAAAAGCATATGTACCCAATGACTTTGAAAGGCATTGAGGATATGACTAAATATTTAGCCCGCTAAGGTTTAATATCCCTATAACCTAATTTTAGCCGCCTGGCTTCGGTAGCTGAGTTTCAAGAATTCAGTTTCAATAATCGTTAATATCAGATTGAATGTTGTGAGGACTCGAATGGATCATCAGATCAATGGCATTGCATTACCTAACCAAGATGGTTTTTTTGGCGAATATGGTGGTCAATTCATACCGCCTAATTTAAAAGAAGCCATGGATGAGATTAATCTTGCCTATGAGAATATTCGTCACAGTGCTGAGTTTCAGGATGAACTAGCTGATTTATTTGCAAATTATGTCGGGCGTCCAAGTCCATTGTTTCATGCGAAGCGCCTTTCTCAGCAATTGGGTGGTGCGCAGATTTATTTAAAACGTGAAGATTTAAACCATACTGGCGCGCATAAAATTAATCACTGCTTAGGTGAAGCGTTATTGGCCAAGTATATGGGCAAAACCAAAGTGATTGCTGAAACGGGCGCAGGTCAACATGGTGTGGCACTGGCAACAGCCTGTGCCTTGGTGGGTATTCCTTGTGAAATTCACATGGGGCAGGTTGATATTGAGAAAGAGCATCCAAACGTGGTTAAAATGAAAATTTTAGGTGCGAATTTGATCTCAGTCACAAGAGGAACCGCCACCTTAAAAGACGCCGTTGATAGTGCCTTTGAAGAATATTTAAAAGACCCGAAAAACTTTATCTATGCAATTGGTTCAGTTGTCGGTCCGCATCCATTTCCTAAAATGGTGCGTGATTTCCAATCGATTATCGGAAATGAAATTAAGCAACAGAGTGCACAGCGATTCGCACGAGATCCAGATTATATCGTGGCGTGTATCGGTGGTGGATCAAATGCCATTGGTGCCTTTACTGCCTTCTTAAATGTGCCAACGGTTAAATTGGTCGGTGTTGAACCGGCTGGTCTGGGTCTTGATACGCAAATGCATTCTGCAACATTAACGCTTGGCAAACCGAGTCAGATACATGGGATGGCATGTTATGTATTAGAGGATGATGGGCAACCTTTACCAGTACATTCCATCGCTTCAGGGCTTGACTATCCGGGTGTAGGACCACAGCATAGCTTTCTGAAAGATTTAGGTCGTGTTGATTATCACTCAGTAACAGACCAAGAGTGCTTAGATGCCTTTATGACCTTATCGCGCGTAGAAGGGATTGTGCCTGCACTGGAAAGTTCACATGCTGTGGCATGGGCAATTCGAGAATCTGTAAAAATGCCAAAAGAAACGATTATGGTGGTCAATTTGTCTGGGCGTGGGGACAAGGATGCAGATTTTGTTGCTGGAAAACTAGGCTTAAATTAGATTGTTATTTGAGTTGCAGCTTTATTTAAAGATAAAACGAGCTATTCGGATAGCTCGTTTTATTTTATGCATCTGTCCCGTCCTAGAATAGGTTGACACAACAGAGCGTTAGCTCAGGAGTGTCAAATGAACCAATACGTTAAGCGTACTCAACGCGATTACAGCATGTCTTTTAAATTGAGTGTTGTCGCCCAAATTGAACGTGGCGAGATGACTTATATTGAAGCTGCTAAGCGCTACGGCATACAGAGTCATTCAACTGTTCGTAACTGGTTAAGAAAGCATGGCTCTATGGATTGGTGTACGCTTGGAGCTACATCTAATAAAAACAGTGCCGCTAATATGAAAAATCAACCACTTACTCCAGAACAACGTATTAAAGAATTAGAAGTGCAACTTCTTGAAGCACAACAAAAGGCTATGCTATTTGAAGAAGTCGTCAGAATTATTCGTACAGAGTACCCTAATCCACTGATAAAAAAGCCTTTAGGCAAGCTGTCCAAAACCTCAAAGCCGAAAAAGCGATGAGTATTGATACCGCTTGCCGCCATTATGGTATTAGCCGCCAAGCCTATTACAAACAATTTCAAAGCCTTAAAGCTAAGGCGAAAATGGCTAATAGTGTGGTAGAACTTGTAATAAGTCAGCGGTTGCAATTACCCCGATTAGGGACACGTAAATTATATTTCTTACTTAAATCGCGCTTTCAAGATTTAAAAATCAAGCTTGGGCGAGATGGTTTATTCGATATATTGCGTGGTGCAAATATGCTCATTAAACTCAGGCGTTCGTATCACAAAACGACGAATAGTCATCACCGTTTTAGAAAACACCCTAACGTACTTAAAGCAGGTGAGAACCAAGTAGCTGTAACGGGTAGTGAGCAGTTGTGGGTTGCTGATATAACGTATATTCCTACACATGAACAAACAGTGTATTTAAGCCTGATCACAGATGCTTTCTCACGTAAAATCGTTGGATATTATGTGCATGAGAGCCTACATACAGAGCATGTAGCAAAAGCATTATTGGTAGCGATTAAATCAAGGCAGACAGATCAGCAGCTAGTGCATCACTCGGATCGAGGTATTCAGTATTGTTCTGATAATTATCAAAATATTCATGTGGTTGAAGGTATTACCTGTTCAATGACAGACGGTTATGATTGTTATCAAAATGCTTTAGCGGAGCGAGTAAATGGAATCTTGAAACAGGAGTTTCTGCTAGAGAAGCCACGAGATTTAAAGCAAGCCCGAATAATAATTGCCGAATCAATTGAAGCCTATAATAGCTTGAGACCACATTTATCTTTAGGATATAAAACGCCTGATGCAGTGCATCAGGCGTCTATAATCGAGTTTAGAAATAGAGAGCAATTCGTTGCATAAAACTGTCAACCTATTTCAGGACTAGACAATCGACTTTAATTAGGTGGGTTTAGCCAGAAATATATTGCTGTAATTGTTCGATTAATTTCTTTTGATCTTCCATGGTTGCCTTAACTAAATCCCCAATAGAAATTAAACCAATTAACTTTCCATCTTCAACCACTGGCAAGTGACGTAGATGTTTGTCGGTCATAAGTTCTAAACACTGATCTACACGGTGGCTTCGACCAACGGTAATGACTCTACTGGTCATGATCTCAGACACCGTGGTCTGTTGAGAGGTTCGCGCCATAAGTGCAATTTTACGAGTGTAATCACGCTCGGATACAATGCCGACGACTTGTTCATGCTCGACCACCACAATTGCACCAATGCCTTTGCTGGCCATTAGGGCAATGGCTTCTAATACCGTGGCATCTGGGGTAATGGTGGCAACGTCTTGTGAAGCTTTATTAAGTAATACTTTTGCAACGGTGGACATATTAGCTATCCTCTCTTTTTTATCAACTAAATCTTAAAATCATGCTTTTTGATTGGTTATATCTTTATATCAAGATATAGCGAGTATTTTTCATTTTGTGGGTAAAATCAATGGCTGAGAGATAAATTAAGCAAACTGCATGGTTTTTGAGTCAAAAAAGAAATGATGCATTTGATGTGTGGTTAATCTAAATTTTTGGGTAGAAGAATTATAGAGTACCGGAATAACTTTAAAGCGCGTCAAGGTCGGTAATAAAGATTCCTCGAAGTCTTTGGGGGTGATTCTGCGGGGCTGATAATTTGGCCAATGGCTTTTAGCATAGCGATAGGCTTGAACAGCGTTGAGCCAGAAAGGGAAAATGTTGCCATTATGTTCGGATTTGATTGCCCAACCTTCATGATACAAGCCCCATAATACGCCACAGTACATCATGGTCTTTAAAATGGAGATTTGAATAATGAGTTGTTTAGAGACTGGTTGTAATACAAAGTATTTTTTCATGAGGCTCTAGCTGTCTGATTCAAAGTCAACTTATTGTAATGGAACTTCTGACAAGGTCAGTAGCTGCTTTATGCTTTATCGTAAACAAATATTTATATAAAATTGAAAGGTTGTAAAAAACGCCACCTAGGTGACGTTTGATTATGCTTGCATGGTGGCCATCTTTTGCCAGTATTGTGCTTTAAGTGAGTCACGTTCGACACGAAATCCTTGGTAGTAAAGCTCTGCTAGGAACATTGCCGCTTTACCATGGCCAGCATGTGCTGCATCTTCTAACTGGTGAACTGCATCAATAAAATTCATTTCTGAGTGGATTGTATTAACTGCAGTTACGTAAATATTTTCTAAGTCACGGTGAGAGAATTGTTGAATCATATTAAACTCCTTATTGTAATTATGATCACTAAATGTTGTAGCTTATGTTCGACTCATGAGTAGTGTAACCAAGCAATATTAAACTAATATTACATATAACTTCATTTGTCAATTAATTTGAGGCCATTTCAAGCCACTAATAATAATGAGATTACAGGATTAAACATTAATTAAAATATTTTTTATTAAAATCAATACAGGAAATACTAAAAAGGAGAACAATCATGACAAATATAATTGACGGTTTTAATTTTGATCTACCTCTATCCGAGTCTCAAATTATCGCTTTGGCGCAGTTTCATCGTAAGCAACTTGATGAAGCGATTTTCCATCAGGAAATTCATCTTGGAAATTTTTCCATTGCACAGCGTAATAGAGTGTCTGAGTATACTCGAACTTTAACCTTGCCGCAAAAAAAACAGTTTTATGAAATCTATGATGGTGAATTAAGACGTTTGGCTGATGACGATGATTTACACCCTGCAAATGCAGAATCAGGTGTGAGTATTTTTGCAGTGATTCTAAGTTTGATTGTTATTGCCATGATTTTATATTTTACGGTGGTTCGAATCGCGATTCCTTAGCGTATCTTAGCGACGTCGCTAAGGGCTTTGATCCCTTTATTTATAAGGATTTTGCTAAAGTTTCGGTTGGAATCAAACAGGGCTATATTTTTTAGGTCGGCATGATTAAACTATCTCTAATTAGAGGTAGTTCATGTTTGATTTTAGAAAATGGTTTAACAGATTTAAAGCTAAGTTTAATCTAGATAAAATGTTTCAAGTCATTGTAATTTCAATTATTATTTTAATTGTGTTACATGCATCGGCAAAATTATATCAACCCATTGATTCACGAGAATATAATAATGTAGTTGTGTTGTCTGACCAAGCGAGTTATTTGCATACCCAAACAATGGCGCAAGCACTTTTGGGACAAGAGAAAATACATGTCTTTGAATATCTGAAGCTGATGTTGGCGCAACAGCAAGAAGCGAGTCAAGTGAAAGAATATCCAGCCATGAAATTAGAAGATGAGTAAATATTGTTTTGAGAAATGCTGTACTTAACCTTTAAATCCACTTTAAGACAAAATGATCAGAATCGCTACAACACCGCGCTGGGTTAGGGGATAGCTGTGATATTTGGCACATAAAAAAACTAGAATTATGCTAAACTCAGCCTTTTAAACGTGGTGCTTTTCAAGGAATCGGCATGCAACAACAGCAAAATAAATTTTTGATTGATGCGGATATTGGTGACGATGATGTCACTTTACCGAGTTTACCCGCCGTTGATGTGCCTATCGTTGAAAATCATGCGGCAGAAATAAGTGCACCTTCTACTGCGCATTCGATTGATGCTGTAGAAGAAAGCGGCAAGGGTGGTTTTTTTAGCCGTATGAAAATGGGCTTAACCAAGACCCGCAAAAATCTTGCCGACGGTATGGTGAATATTTTAATTGGCGGTAAAGAGATTGATGATGAGTTGCTTGAAGAGGTTGAGGAGCAGCTTTTAGTCGCAGATATTGGGGTGGAAGCGACCAAAACAATTATTGCCAATCTGACCGAACGTACGACACGTGGTGATTTGATCTACTCACATTCATTGTATAAAGCATTACAAGAAGAGTTGGTGAGTTTGTTGGCGCCAAGAGTGAAAGCATTACATGTCGATCCCAATAAAAATCCCTTTGTCATTTTAGTGGTTGGCGTTAATGGTGTGGGTAAAACCACCACGATTGGTAAGTTGGCAAAACGCTTACAGGGTGAAGGCAAAAAAGTAATGTTGGCTGCTGGGGATACTTTCCGTGCAGCTGCAACGGAGCAGTTGGAAATTTGGGGGGAGCGCAATCAAATCTCTGTGGTTTCTCAAGGTCATGGTGCAGACAGTGCTTCAGTCATCTTTGATGCCTTTGAAAGTGCGCGTGCCAAAGGCATTGATGTGCTTATTGCAGATACCGCAGGACGGTTGCATAACAAAAGCAATTTGATGGAAGAACTCAAAAAAGTAAAACGAGTTATGCAAAAGATTGATGCCACTGCACCACATGAAATTATGTTGGTGGTCGATGCTGGCACAGGCCAGAATGCAGTCAATCAGGTTGAAATGTTTGATGAAGCCGTTGGGCTGACTGGACTGACAATTACTAAATTAGATGGCACTGCAAAAGGTGGAGTGTTATTTAACATCGCAAGTCGTACACATGTTCCTATTCGTTTCATTGGCGTAGGTGAGCAAATTGATGATTTACGACCATTTTCTGCTAAATCATTTGTTGCAGCTTTGTTCGAAACTGAAAAGTAAGCTTTATATTTCATCTATTCCGCTGTTACAGTGGAATAGGTGAAAGAGATATTGTTCTAATTACGAAACGCAATGTAGTACCAGTATGAGTGAACAATATTGGCTTGATCCATACAATGACCAAATCCCAAACAATATGTAAACTACTATAGTAGAAGGTTGAAACGATGTCATTTTTAGATCAAATCAAACAGCGTCGTAGTATTTATGCCTTAGGTAATAATGTTACTTTGGCTCAAAATGAAATTGAAAATATTATTAAAGAAGCGGTAAGACAGAGCCCATCATCATTTAACTCACAAACTTCCCGTGCCGTTATCTTATTTGATCATTCACATGTTAAATTTTGGACGATTGTTCTAGAAACCTTGCAAAAAATAGTGCCAGAAGCTGCTTTTGCAGGAACTAAAACTAAAATTGACAGTTTCATTGCAGGTAAGGGAACCGTATTATTTTATGAAGATCAACCAACTGTTAAGCAGTTGCAAGAACAATTCCCACTTTATGCCGATAATTTCCCTGTTTGGTCTGAGCACTCAACTGGTATTGCTCAATTTGCAGTATGGACTGCACTGGCAGAACAGGGTGTAGGTGCATCGTTGCAGCATTACAATCCAATCGTAGACGATGAAGTTGCTGATGTATTCCAAGTGCCTAAAGACTGGAAATTACGTGCACAATTGGTATTTGGATCGATTGAAGCACCAGCAGCAGAAAAAGCATATATTGATGACAGTGTGCGCTTTAAAACTTTTAATTAAGTTTGGTTAATGGAATTTAATTTAAAAAAGAACGCATTGCGTTCTTTTTTGCATTTTGGAGGTCGGGGGGATTCGATTTTTTGGGGAGGGATATACAAACAGTGCAGATTTTCTTGATTGTCATAAAGTTGTCACACGGACATTGCATAGTGCATTAAATTTTACGGTTTTTTGACAGTGGTATGGGTGAAGTGTATGGCGTTTAATAAGTTCGGCATTGTAGCAATCAGTTTAATGGTGAGTGCGCCTGTTTTTGCGGCCGTGACGATTACAACACCTGAGGAAATTGTGCTGCTCGCGATTAATGATCAGGAAGTCAATTCTGGCCTATTCAGAACTTCAAAAAATGATTATAAAGTGGATGCTGGGCAAGCGTCATTTAGTGTGCGTTATCAGCAGTATTTTAGACATCTAGATGGTGAGCATGACATCGTGAAATCGGGTGTTGTGACTATTGCGGCGCCAAACTTATTGGATGGGAAAACCTATACATTAAAGCCAGTTAATGTACCCAATGAATATGAAGCCGCGAAAAAATATGCTGAGCAACCCACTATTGCACTTTATGATCAGAACAAAAAGTTAGTTGTAGAACAGACGGGTGCCAATAACGAGCCAAAGGCTTGGTTTGGTGGGCGTATATTTGATTTTACCAAATCAAATAAACCATCTGGTAACCAACCTGCTGCGGTCTATGCAAGCAGTTCAACAGCAGTGCAAGCATCAGCCGCTCAGCCAAGTGCTGCAACGGCAGCAACAGATGTACAGTATGCCATGCCTGCTCGTAGTGCAGATCAACAATTGATTCAAATCTGGCAGAGTGCCAGTAAGGCAGAACGTCAACGCTTTATGACTTGGTTAGCCAATCAATAAATAGCAAAGCAATCGTTTGAGTGTCGATCACATCGACGAGATGACTTTTTAGTTTGGGCGGTTTTAAGCCGCAACTGCGATAGTATAAAACCCAATATTTTAAAAAATATTGGGTTTTTGGTTATGTGGATGGCGGTTATTAAAATAAAACTGCCACTTTTCTATGTGTGTTGACTCAGCGTTTAAACCACAATATTTTTATACTTGGGCATCCATGGCTGAGCTGTTTCAAGTTGCGCTGCCAGTTGCAATAAACGATCCTCTCGACCGAAGGGTGCAATAAATTGTGAGCCCAAAGGGAGATTTTCTTTATTCCAATATAAAGGCACTGACATGGCAGGTAGGCCGGTAATATTGGCCAATTGGGTGAAAGGCACCCATTGTAGATTGCCTTTGACCAATTGTTCGACCAATGTGCCTTTTGCAAGCCAGTGTGCTTGATCGACTTTTAATAAAGTTTTCAGGATCGGGTGTTGCCAGCGAGGAGTTTTAACATGTCCATTTTTAGGGGCAACGGATGCTGTTGCAGGTGTGAGATACAAATCATATTGCTGAAAGAACTGATTCATTTGCGCCGTATAAACACCCCATTGATTTAAGGTGTGAATATAATCTAGGGCACTGACTTTGGCACCAAAAGCGGCAATTGCCAAGGTGTCGAGTTCAAAATCTCGATCTGTGGCACCATGCTGTTGTTTCAGTTGCTGTACATTGTAGGCACATTGGCTGAACCAGATGCGAACAAAATCTTTGGCCAGTGCCATACCATCAAGCGGCGGTGTAGCCTCTTCAACATGATGACCGAGAAACTCTAATAGCTTGGCGGTAGCTTGAATCGCCTGAATCGCATCTTTAGAGACTTCGGTACCAATGGGTGATTGTGTGTTGAAGGCGATTCTCAAGGGTTTTAGTGGCTGTTTTAGGCAGTCTAAATAGCTGCCTTGTGGAGATTGTATATTAAATAGGGCATGTGCATCAGCACCCTGCGTGGCATCAAGCATTGCTGCACTGTCCCGTACAGATTTACTGAGCACATGTTGCATTGCTGCACCATGCATCGCTTCACTCATGTGAGGTCCCCATGGTGTACGACCTCGACTTGGCTTTAATCCAAATAAACCGCAGTAAGATGCTGGAATTCGTATCGAACCACCACCATCACTGGCACCTGCAATCGGAACAATGCCCGCAGCAACCGCAGCAGCGGAGCCACCAGAGGAACCACCACTGTTATATTTTAATTGCCAAGGGTTATGACAACTTCCCCAAGCTT
The DNA here is from genome assembly GCF_006352475.1 of Acinetobacter pullicarnis. Taxonomy (NCBI): domain Bacteria; kingdom Pseudomonadati; phylum Pseudomonadota; class Gammaproteobacteria; order Moraxellales; family Moraxellaceae; genus Acinetobacter; species Acinetobacter pullicarnis. The sequence goes on along the minus strand of NZ_VCMZ01000001.1, from coordinate 2,194,845 downwards.
TTGGTTCGGTAATACCTTTAATACCAAATTCTGGTGCGTTAGTTAGGCCAAAAATGCTAACCCCAGTATTTTCCCAGCGTCTTACGATTTCTGCGTGCTGTGGAGCAATATACCCTATTCGTTTAAGTGCATTAGAGCCAGAACTGGTTGCGACACCTGCATATTCTTGGTGTAAGTCTTTGAGTAGAAATGGAACGCCCGAAAAAGGCCCCGATGATGGCTGTTGCGCCTTTTTACGGGCTTGTTCGATCATGGGAATGACGATGGCATTTAATTTAGGGTTAACGTGTTCGCTGCGTACTAAGGCAATGTCTAGAAGCTCATGGGCTTGGACTTGTTTTTTATGAATTAAATTGGCTAAACCAAGGCCATCATATTGAATGTATTCGGCGTATTTCATTGCAATCCTTCGCTTAAAGTATTGTTCATTCTAAGTAAAATTTACAGATTATTTATAAGGGTAGCGTATTTCAGAAGAAGTTGCGCTACTGAAGCCTCATCTATAGCATGAAAGTAGCATGACCCTCGCATGGGGTTGAAAATATTTATTTTGAATGCTGCATTTTCATTGAGCTTAAATGAAGTCATTGGCAGATTGGTTTGAAATGCCTGAATAATGTGGTGCAATTAAGTCAGGGTTTGCTGGATTGCACAGATTAAAGAAATGGAAATGAGTTGGTTTATTAATTTTTGACGGGGAGTCCGAGTTTTGGATTTCTATATTTGTGTTATAGCTTAAAGGGTCACACTAAATGCAGGCCCGTAATGAAAGCCAAGCTGCAATGCGGCTAAAATTGAGTGCATTGGGCTTTACTGGTAAATGCAACAAGTTAAAATATATAGATATTAACTAGATTAGTTATAAATACCTTGACCTTATTTTGATATTCTGAATATTTAAACTTGATTGTTCAACTATAGTTATTTTTAAATAAAATCTTGAGAAATTGTGCTAAGTTAGCAAAATAAAATTTGATTATTTTTGAAGAAGTATGAATCGAACTCTTTTATTGACTGCTGTATTGAGCTTGGTAACACCAACAATATTTGCAAGTCCAGCTAAAACACAAGTGCCAAATAATCCGACTGCCCCAAATGTATCTAAAATTAATGTCGATACTCGCCCTGAAATTTTGGGTTTATGGGGAATGGTTATTCCGAGTAATAAAAAATGCGTTGAATACTATAATTTCAGAGGGGGCAATCAAGTTGTAATCAATAGCGCAAAGGAGTGGTCAATTGGGGCTTATGATTATCAACCTTCGCCCGATAACAGTATGACTAAATTGCCAACCTTGGCGATTCAAGTGAAATATGAAAACAATGAAAAAGATTGTTCTGGATTTAAAGAAGACCAAACTGGTGAAATGTCCAATGTCTTCGTGCGCTGGGAAAATAGTAATAGCATCGATTTTTGTGCGGATGAAAAAGGTGATAAGTGCTTTGTAAGCTTGCATCGGATTCGACCTTAAAAAATGGCATAAAAAAGACCCATAAGTCGGAAACAACTTATGGGTCTTTTTTATGCCTAAGGCTTGGTTGAACAACCAAACCCTAGATCTAGGCTTTATTATTTCGCTGGTGTTTTGAGCACTTGCCAAACATTATAGCGTTGTTTCTTTTCGATTTCTGTGATCAGGCGATCAGCCACTTCACTTTCTTGAGGGTATTTGACTTTATAGTTTTTCAGCGTTTGAATTGCATTTTTCTTTTGCTCCATACCAATATAGTTATTGGCTGTAGAAAGATATGCTTCTTGCACGCCAGCTTTCATCGCTCGCTCTAAATAAACGACAGATTCTCTTTGACCACCACCCTCAGACAGTGAGAAGCCAAACCAAAGATTCGCTTCACCATCATCTTTATTGATTTTTAAGATGCGCTGCGCATAGGTCAATGATTTGGTTGTATAGGCAGGACCAAGGTCAAGGTTACGTCCCATCACGCTGGCTTTAAATGCGCGAATCAAGACATCAAACGATGCATTGTCTTTGGCTGCAAGGGTGTCCAGTTGTGATGACACTTCTTTAAGTCTATTTTCAAAGCCTTTACGTTCTTGACGGTCTGTAAATTGAGGTGGGTAATGACGCGCTTTACCTTCAACCATTTGTAAGAAATCATCAATACTGGTGATATCAATTTCATTATTACCCGCAAGAACCGCATATTTCATGGCGCGGTTTTTATTGTTGACTGTTGGGATAATGAGTTTGTTGGTATCCAAGATCATTTTATTTTGTGGATTGCTTGGGTCAGTGACTTCCATTTTAGCCACGGGTTGAACTGCAGCTTTTTGTAACTCAAGTTCAAATACAGGTGGTTGATCATAGTTAAATGGATTTAACGCATAGAATGGCGGTGTCAAATCTGGCTCAGTAAATACGATTGGATCGGTATTTGCCTTATTATCTTTTTTCAGTGACGTTGTACCACATGCGGTTAATACTGCTGCCGCGAGTAAGGTAAATGCCAAGGGCTTAAGGGTCATATCTATCATCCGGTAATTGTTGTAAATGCTTGGTTATACACGCGCTTCAGTCTAAGAAAAGAAGGTCTAACATGCAACGTTAAATGTTCTACATGCATAAAAATACTACATTAATCTTGTGTGGATTCATTTTGTGCTTCGCACTCACGGCGAATATCATCGAGTACTTTTAACTCTTGTTGACTAAACGGTTGAGTGGTTTGAGTAGATTGATCAAATGTTGGATCGAGATGCGAGAGCCGTTTGCATAAATCATTCATGCGTTTTTCATTGAGTTCTAACCGATCGAGTAGAACGCGCATGCCTTCAATCATTGGATCAGGCTGCTCATTGCTGGTGGCATAGGCTTGGAAACCAATACGAGCAGCATAATCACGACGTCTTTCTTCTTGTTTATTGATCTGGGTGAGCTCGGCCTGCGGTGCATCTTTATAAATGAAGCGAGCAGGGTTACCAACAGCAGTCACCCCTTCAGGAACGGGTTTAGTGACCACGGCATTAGAACCCACTTTGGCATTTTTACCGACGATAAAGGGCCCAAGAATTTTAGCGCCAGCACCAACCACCACACCATCTGCTAAAGTTGGATGACGTTTGCCTTTATTCCATGTGGTACCACCAAGCGTAACACCATGATAAAGCGTGACATCATTGCCAATTTCGGCAGTTTCCCCAATCACCACACCCATGCCGTGGTCAATGAAAAAACGTTTACCAATTTTGGCACCAGGATGAATTTCAATACCCGTTGCAAAGCGGCTAAAAGAGGACAGAACACGCGCAGAAGTTTTACAATCCTTTTTCCAAAGTTCATGCGCCATACGATGCATGATAATGGCATGTATGCCAGGATAGGTGGTTAATACTTCAAAACTATTACGTGCTGCTGGATCGCGAGCGAGTACAGCTTGGATGTCTTCTTTGAGCTGTTTAAGCATTAGTGTTGTTTCTCCTGAGGTGTCGATTTTTTCCATGTACCGTTATTTAGTGCCTGTACTCGGGTAAATATGCCGCGTAGTAGGTGATATTCCATACGATCTAATTGTATACGTCCAAAAAGACGACGCAAGCGTAAAGGCAATAATCTTGGATTTTCTGGGTCCATAAATTCAATTTCAGCCAACATTTTCTCTAGGTGTGGGTAAAATTGCTGCATTTGTGCTTGATTGACCAAAGGTTCATCCCATTGCATGGATTGTTGATCTGTGACGGGCATACGCTCAATCTGAGCTGGTTGATGCTCAAGCGCATCTTGACTTTGGTCGGTAGATTGATTCGGCAGCGCTGCAACAGGCTGTTGTGCCAGTACGGCCATGCGCATTTCATAGCAGACAATTTGAATCGCCTGTGCAACATTTAACACACCGTAGTCGGGGTTAACTGGAATTGTCACATGATAGTTGGCTAGGGCCAGTTCTTCATTGGTGAGCCCGCGGTCTTCACGGCCAAAAATAATCGCGACACGTTGCTGTTTTTCAATAACAGCATGTACGGATTTTTCTGCTGCAGGGCGCACATCGAGCAAAGGCCAAGGAATGGTTCGACTACGTGCACTGGTGCCAAACACCAAATGACAATCTGCAATCGCTTCTTCTAAAGATTCCACGATCTTAATTTTTTCAATCAGATCGGTGGCACCTGCCGCCAGGGCATCAATATCTGGATGCGGGTAGGTTTTAGGTGCAACCAGGACCAACTCAGACAGCCCCATGGTTTTCATGGCGCGTAAGGCGCTGCCGATATTGGCGGGCAGTGTGGTGTTGACCATCACAATACGTATATGACTTAAATGTGCTGAAACAGCAGCATTGTCAAAGTGTTCCATAATTTTTCCAGATTTTAAGAATATTGACCGGCTTCGGTTTCAGCTTGATACAGATCCATCGCTTCATCCATGCTGATATCCGTCGGTGGTGGTGCCAGTGCTGTCGTCGCTGCGACTTGCACTGCTTTTGCAGCCTTGGATTTGACTTGATATTCAATGTGAATGGATTCTTTGCCAAAATAGTCACGTAATTGAGACAGTAACTCGTCGGTTGGAACCACATTCCATTGTACGCCTAGGCACAGTTGAGTGCTGGCATAGGCATAATCGAGTTGGATTTGAATGGGGATATGCTGCGCCATATCGACATCGCAAAACGGAGTGATGATTTGTTTTAAATCTGCCGCTAAAGGTGTTTCATGAAACTCTGCCTGCAATTTGATATTGATGCAGTTGGCACGTTTTTGCCGGATTTCATTGAGGCTAAAGGCTTTGTTCATACGACCCATAGGACGTTCAAAGCCTTCACGCTCGTAGATTTCACCTTCGATCACCACAATTTTTTCAGTTTGAACAATCTCTTTAAAACGTTGGAAACGTTCATGATTGACTGAAACTTCAATCCGCGCCGTGCCATCGTCGAGGGTGATCATCATTCGATTGGGGAAGTTAGCAACATCAATGACTAAACCGGCATAGACGGTGGTGACACCACGTCTGGTTGGGGTCAGTTCATTAATTTTTAGGGGCACAAAGGATTTTAATTCAGCTTTGTAAATATCAATCGGGTGACCAGTTAAATATAAGCCCAAGGTATCTTTTTCACCTTTGAGACGGACTTCATCACTCCATGGTTTAACCGGTTTACTTGGCTTGCGCTGCACTTCTTCAACTTCACCAAATAAATCCATGATGCCAGATTCACGGTTACTGCGTGCTTGATCTGCGGCTTGCACCGCTTCGGGAAGCTGTGCCATTAAGGTTGAACGTTCGACGCCTAAGCAGTCTAGTGCACCGGCACGCAGCAGGGCTTCAAGAGTACGTTTGTTGATTTTTTTCAAATCGATACGATGGCAGAAATCGAAGAGGTCTTTAAATGGGCCATCTTGCTGACGCGATTCAATCACCGACTGCATGGCTTGTTCACCCACACCTTTAATCGCACCAAGTCCATAGACAATGGTTTTATCGTCGCTGGCATGGAAACGATAGAGCGACATGTTGATCGATGGCGGCATAACGTCGAGCTTGTTGTTACGGCAGTCATCGATGAGAAACACCACGTTATCGGTGTTCTGCATCTCCGAGGTCATAACCGCAGACATAAATTCGGCAGGGAAATGCGCTTTTAGCCATGCGGTTTGATAAGCCACCAAAGCATAGGCCGCAGCATGCGATTTGTTAAAACCGTAGCCCGCAAATTTTTCCATATAGTCAAAGATATGGTTGGCGGTCGCTTCATCAATATCTTTTAAGGCGGCACCTTCAGTAAAGATTTTACGTTGCTGTACCATCTCTTCGGGTTTCTTTTTACCCATGGCACGACGCAGTAAATCGGCACCGCCCAAGGTATAACCTGCACAATACTGTGCTGCCTGCATCACCTGTTCTTGGTAAACCATAATCCCGTAGGTGGGTTCCAGAATGCCTTCAAGTAAAGGATGTAGATATTCAAACTCACCGCCGTGCATACGATGAATAAAGTCAGGAATAAGATCCATCGGACCTGGGCGATATAAGGAGACGAATGCAATAATCTCTTCAAATTTACTTGGGCGCGCTTCTTTTAACATGCGCTTCATGCCCACGGACTCGAACTGGAACACCGCGGTCGTATTGGCGTCGGCAAAGATGGTAAATGCCTGAGTATCGTCTAATGGGATTTCAGAAATTAATAGTTGTTGGTCTGAAGCTCTATTTTTATTGATATTTTGTAGGGCATCTTCGATCACCGTGAGGTTACGTAAGCCCAAGAAGTCAAATTTGACCAAACCAGCGGATTCGACATCATCTTTATCGAACTGAGCAACCCGGTTGGTACCGTCTTCATCACAGAGCACTGCGGAGAAGTCGGTGATTTTGGTTGGTGCAATCACCACACCACCCGCATGTTTACCCGTATTTCGGGTAATGCCTTCTAGCTTGAGCGCCATTTCCCAAATTTCAGCAGCATCGTCATAGTCGGGATTTGATGGATTGGTGACAATATCTTTGAGTTGCGGCTCCATGTCGATGGCACCACGAAGGTCCACCCCAAGCGGTTTGGTTGGCACCATTTTAGAGATTCGATCGGCTAAGCCATAAGCTTTACCAAGAACACGTGCCACATCTCGAATCGCACCTTTGGCCGCCATAGTACCGAAGGTTGCAATTTGCGAAACCGCATCACGACCATAGTGCCGTGAAACATAGTCAATCACTTTGTCTCGACCAGCAATACAAAAGTCGATGTCAAAGTCGGGCATTGAAACACGTTCAGGGTTTAGGAAGCGTTCGAACAGCAGATCATAACGCAGGGGGTCTAAGTCAGTAATATTGAGACTATAGGCCACCAATGAGCCGGCACCCGAACCACGGCCAGGGCCGACGGGAACGCCATTGTTTTTTGACCACTGAATAAAGTCCATCACGATTAGAAAGTAACCGGGGAATCCCATGTTATTAATAATGTTGATTTCGTATTCAATGCGTTGATCGTAAGGTCGTCGTATTTCTGGCCAATCTTGGTCACGTTCCGCGACAGGATAGAGTACATCCAGACGCACTTCTAAACCTTGTTTGGAAATATGCTCAAAAAAGCTGTTGATGGTATGGCCATCTGGAATTGGATAATCAGGCAAATGGTAAGTGCCTAATTTCAACGTGACATTACAGCGTTTGGCAATTTGGTAAGTATTTTCAAGTGCGCTGGGAATGTCAGCAAACAACTCACTCATTTGTTCCGCAGTTTTAAAATACTGCTCTTGGCTATACAAACGAGGGCGGCGTTGGTCTGCGAGTACATAACCATCGGCAATACACACGCGTGCTTCATGCGCTTCATAATCTTCAGGGCGAATAAAATGAATGTCATTTTGCGCAACCACACCAATTTGATATTTTTCTGCAAGTTTAAGCGCTTGTTGAATAAATTCTTCTTCTTGTGGGCGTTGAGTGCGGCAAAGTGAGAAGTAGACACGATTGCCAAATTTGGCAATCCACTCTTCAAGTAATGGCTCTGCTTTTTGTGGATTGGAGGAGCAGAGCATTTTGCCGACATCACTGTGTTGTCCGAGCAGCACGATTAAGTCGTCTGCTTGCTCTAAAATCCAAGGCTTTTGCACACAAGGAATGCTGAGTTGTTGGCCCTCAATAAAACCACGTGAAATAATTTCCGTCAGGCTCCGCCAACCGCGATTGCTCATCGCCAACAGGGTAATCCGGTGCTCGGCATCGTTGAGACGCAGTACACCTCCCAAAATGGGTTTGATACCTTTGCCTAAACACGCGCGATAAAATTTAACCGCTGCGTGTAAGTTGGACAGATCGGTCATGGCCAGCGCAGGCATGTTTTCAGATGCAGCAGCTTTAATCAGATCAGGTACGCGGACAATCGATTCGGTAATCGAAAATTCCGTATGAATACCAAGATGAACAAACTGCATAAAAAAATCCTTAAAGAAAGCCGCCGATATTTTAACATGGTCTGATTTGTGAATGCAGGTGAAACTGCCTTTTTAGACCGATCTGTAGTGTAATTGGCTATTTAGTGTATTCAAACTTATAAATTATCAATAATATGGCTGCCATTAATCCATTTAATTTAAAAGTCCATTGTGGGGTGCTATGAAGCTTAAAAATTTATCATTGGCTATTTTGTTGGCATTTTCTTTTTCAGGGACGGTGTTGGCGAGCGAAGTTCAATACAGCCAAAGTCTAGTCACGCAAGCGAAAAAGGGCAATGCACAGGCGCAATATGATTTAGCTGAGGCTTATTATCAAGCTTATGGCGTTGAAGAAGACAATGAGGAAGCCTATAAATGGTACCAAAAAGCCGCAGCACAAGGACACTTAGAGGCAATTTATTCCATTGGCTGTATGTATAGTGATGGCCATTTTGTCGAAGAAAATGGCGAAGAAGCAATAAAATGGTATAGCAAAGCTGCAGTACGGGGTCATGGGCTTTCCCAATATCAATTGGCCGTGGTCTATGAAGATGGTGAAGATGGTGTGGCGGAAGATGCCAAAAAATCAATTTATTGGCTTACCAAAGCAGCTGATGGCGGTTTGGCGCAAGCCCAACATCATTTAGCGTATAACTATGAAGAAGGGATTTCGGTAGAGCCAAATATTAGTAAAGCGGTACATTATTATCAATTGGCGGCTGCACAAAATAATGCGGCAGGCTTAAATAATCTGGGCTTGTTCTATAAAGATGGCAATGGCGTCAAGCAAAACTATGCTGAGGCGATGCGTTTATTTAAAGCTTCTGCTGAACAAGACAATGAGCATGCTTATTTTAATATTGGCGAGCTCTATGAAAATGGGTTTGGGGTGACTAAAAACTATCAAGAAGCAGCCAATTATTATGAAAAATCACTCGACCTTGGTTTTGAGGAAGCTGCTGAAGACTTGGCCCGTATTTATGAAAAAGGGGGGTATGGTTTGAAAAAAGATATTCGTAAATCAACTCAATATAGCGAAAAATTTGCAAATGGCTATTAAGTCCATTTAAAGAAATACGATCAATCTTAGAGATTGGTCGTATTAAAAACGCAATTAAAATTAGAATGCGTGGTACAAGCCTTCAATTTATTTTGGATTTTGTTCGGTACAAAGTGTTTATTCCAGTATTCAAACTAAAAAAATATCAATAATATATCTTACTGATCATTCTAATTTAAAAGTCTATTTAGGGATTTTATGAAGCTTAAAAACTTATCACTGGCCATGGTATTGGCATTTTCATTTTCTGGGGCAGTATCAGCGGAAGAGGTCGTATTTAGCCAAAGTCTAGTTTCGCAAGCCAAAAAGGGTAATGCACAAGCGCAATATGATTTGGGTGAAGCGTATTATCAAGGCTATGAGGTTGACGAAGATGAAGCTGAAGCCTTTAAGTGGTATCAAAAAGCCGCAGCACAAGGCCATTTAGATGCAATCTATTCAATTGGTTATATGTATAGCGAAGGCCAACATGTCGATGAAAATGCGGTAGAAGCGGTCAAATGGTATAGCAAAGCAGCCAATCGTGGTCATGGTCTTTCTCAATATGCACTCGCAATCATTTATGAAAATGGCGCTGAAGGTGTTGATGAAGATCCGAAGAAATCGATTGCCCTGCTCACCAAAGCGGCTGATGGTGGATTAAGTGATGCACAATATCATCTTGCATATAATTATGATGAGGGTATTTCGGTCAATCAAGATATCGCAAAAGCGATCCGTTATTATAAATTAGCAGCAGCACAGGACGATGCAGGTGCTTTAAATAATCTAGGCTTATTCTATAAAGATGGTAATGGTGTCAAACAAGATTATCCAGAAGCCATACGACTTTTTAAGGCATCAATTGCATTAGACAATGCACATGCCAATTATAATATGGGTGAACTCTACGAAAATGGTTTAGGTGTTGCCAAAAATTATAAAATCGCCGCTGAATACTATGAAGCAGCAGTTGATCTTGGTTATGAAGAAGTGGCAGAAGATTTAGCACGCTTATATGAAACAGGCGGCTATGGTTTGAAAAAAGACATTCGTAAATCTAAACAGTATAAAGAGTCAATGTCAGACTATTAATGCAGACTGTTAATTTAAGAGAAATACAGCAGTGAGTTAAAATGCTCGCTGCTGTATTTTTTACTAAATAAAATTAATATTCCCAGAACATGCGTTGAATTTGTTTTGGATCTGTCGTTTTGGTTAAAGCCAGTGCAGTTAAAAGTTTGGCTTTTTGCGGATTTAAATCATGCGCCACTACCCAGCCGTTTTGGTCATCGGGTTGTTCGGCATTGCGTAATACAAAACCTTGTGGGACACGTGAAGCACGTACAATTTGCACGCCTTGCTGCTGTAAATTCTTTAAGGTCGGCACAATATAGTTGGCCACCGAACCATTGCCTGTCCCTGCATGAATAATCGCTTTGGCACCAGCTTTGGCGTAGGCATCATAAGCATCTGGCAGCATATTGCCTGAGCCATAAACGATTTGCACCAATGGTAATTTGTCACCTTGAATCTGTTCAATATTAAACTCAGAACGGTTATTGAAACGTTTGGCAGAGTTTCTAAACCAATACGCTTTACCCTCCACCAAACTGCCCAAAGCCCCCCATTGGCTCGCAAAGGCATTGGTATGAATATTAATGGTTTTGGTCACATCACGTGCTGCAAAAATGGAATCATTCATGAGTACCATTACACCTTTGCCTTTGGCGGATTCATCAGCCGCTAACGCGACAGCACTATATAAGTTCAATGGGCCATCCGCAGACATTGCAGTCGACGGTCGCATCGAACCAACCAGCACAATCGGTTTATCTGAGTGAATCACTAAACTAAGAAAGAATGCGGTTTCCTCCATGGTGTCGGTACCATGCGTGATCACCACACCGTTCACATCTGGTTTTTTAAGTAAGTCATTAATTTGACGCGCAAGAGACAGTAGCTCTTTATCGGTAATGCTTTCTGAAGCGACTTGTAACGCTTGTATACCTGTGACATTGGCGAGATTTTGGATTTGAGGCACGGCATTCAATAAGGCATCGACTGGAACTTTGGCTGCGGTATAAGTGGCACTATTGGTTGAACTGGCACCTGCACCAGCAATCGTTCCGCCCGTGGCAACCACCACCACATTGTTTTTAGCCCATACAGACATGGGTGTCATGAAGGTGAGCGCAAGCGTCAGCGCAGCAATTTTATGCTTCATTATTTAATCCTTTAATTGTCATATTGTTTATTTCTAGTGCAAAAAAAAACATACACAAATTCAAAATAATATAAAACAGCTATGCTTGGCTATAGCCATCTGAAAATGGTAATAGGCATGTGATTTTTTCAATTGATGGGCAGAGGATTTAATTTTTGCAAAAGAGAGATATATATCAAACTATTTTACGAAAAGCTATCTTGTGTCGCAAAATAATTCTATAAGTTTTTGAAATATCACAGTGAGTCTCAACTTCGGTGGTGCATTTACAGACGATGAAAGTTCAGGTGGTGCAGGCGTTGGTTTTAGTTGGTAAGTTCGATTAAAATTTAAGGCATTAAAAAACCAGCGCTGAATGCGCTGGTTTTTTTTTGAAGCTTGATTTTTCTCAACCAAGCGCCAAAAAACACAATGCGTACCCAAGTAATTTAACGCATTTTTTGCAAGAAACGACCTAGACGGGTAATGGCTTCACGCAGTTCATTTTCTGCCGGCAAGAATACCAAACGGAAATGATCGGGTGTTGGCCAGTTAAAGCCTGTGCCTTGGACCAATAAGACTTTTTCAGCTTTGAGAAAATCGAGCATGAATTTTTCATCGTCGTTAATTGGGTACATTTCAGGATCGAGGCGCGGGAAGCAGTACATGGCACCTTCTGGTTTAACGCAAGTCACCCCAGGGATTTCATTGAGCATTTCCCATGCGATATTGCGTTGTTCATATAAACGACCACCTGGACGAATGAGGTCGTTAATTGACTGGTAGCCACCTAGAGCCGTTTGAATGGCGTATTGCGCTTGATGATTGGCACACAGACGCATAGATGCCAACATGTCTAAGCCTTCGATATAATCTTCTGCACGGGTTTTGTCACCGGTAATAGCCATCCAGCCAGAACGGAAGCCAGCAATACGATGTGATTTCGATAGACCATTAAAGGTGATACACAGTTGATCACCTGCGAGCGTTGCAACAGAAACTTGTTCAATACCATCGTAAATAATTTTGTCGTAAATTTCGTCAGCAAATAAAATCAGGTCGTATTTTTTTGACAGTTGTACGATTTTTTCAAGTACATGGCGTGGATAGACTGAACCTGTTGGGTTGTTTGGATTGATAATCACGATGCCGCGAGTATTTGGCGTGATTTTACTTTCCATATCGGCAATATCGGGGTACCAATAATTTTCTTCATCACATTTATAGTGAATTGCGGTACCGCCAGAAAGATTTACCGCAGCCGTCCAAAGTGGATAATCTGGCATTGGGACCAACATTTCATCGCCATCATCGAGTAGACCTTGCATGGCCATCACGATCAGCTCAGAAACACCATTGCCGATATACACATCTTTGACCGATAAATCGAGAATACCTTTTTGTTGGTAATACTGACAAACCGCTTTACGTGCTGGAAAAATCCCTTTTGAATCGGTATAACCAATGGCATTGGGCAGGTTGAGTGCCACATCATTAATAATTTCTTGTGGTGCTTCGAAGCCGAAAGGTGCTGGATTGCCGATATTTAATTTAATAATTTTATGTCCGGCTTCTTCCATTTCGTTGGCGGCTCGTAATACTGGTCCGCGAATGTCGTAGCATACATGCTCGAGCTTTGATGATTTTTTAATTTCGCGTGGTAATGTAAAACCTAAACCGGACATATTGCCATCCAATGTGAGTGAGTTAGTGATTAAGTTAAAAAGTATATAGATTACTGAAATATCACAATCTATGTTCAAATTTTGCTAGGATTTTATAACGTTCTAGCGTAAATATGATTGTCATGAAGCATGACACCGAATGTTAAATATTTAAAGGAGTTAATCATGGGAAAACTCAATAAAACAGACCGAGAATGGCAAAGAGAGTTATCACCAGAGGAATTTAGGATTACGCGCCAAAAGGGGACTGAAGCCGCGTTTACTGGCAAATATTGGAATACCAAACAAGCAGGTACCTATTTATGTCGCTGTTGCGGAACGGCCTTGTTCCTTTCAGAGACCAAATTTGATAGTGGCTGTGGTTGGCCGAGTTTTTTCAAACCAGCCAATCCAACCGTAATTGAAGAACACGATGACCAAACACATGGCATGACGCGGACTGAAGTGACATGTCATCATTGTGATGCACATTTGGGGCATGTGTTTGAAGATGGTCCACAACCAACAGGCCTTCGCTATTGCATCAACTCAGCCTCATTAGACTTGGTAACCCAAGAAAAGAGCGATGAGGACACCTATCCATGAGTAATATTTATCAGTATGAAGCTGAATTACTGGATGGGAAGAACCAAGCATTTTCTGATTATCAGGGAAAAGTTCTACTCATTGTAAATACTGCCAGTAAATGTGGTTTTACCCCACAATTTTCTGGTCTGGAAAAGCTCTACCAAAAATATCATGCGCAAGGTTTTGAAGTGCTTGGCTTTCCATGCAATCAGTTTGGTGGCCAAGATCCGGGCAGTCATGAAGAAATCGGGGCATTTTGTCAGAAAAACTATGGCGTGTCTTTTCCAATGTTTGCCAAAGTCGATGTGAAAGGGCCGGAAGCACATATTCTCTTTCGCTACTTAACCAATCACAGTAAAGGAATATTGGGCAATGGCATTAAATGGAACTTCACCAAGTTTTTGATTAATCAGCAAGGTGAGGTGATTCAGCGTTATGCACCAACCACCAAGCCAGAAAGCATTGAGCAAGATATTGAAAATGCTTTAGCACAGGCCTGAGGCTCAGCAGGCTTATTTTTATTTCAATAATTTCTTTGGTTAAAGTTTAAAGGATATCTGGATGGCACTTGGCCAAACACCTGCTCAGCTTGAAGCGAGATTTTGGCATGATCAACGTATGCCTTATGTCGAGACGCGTCAGGCTTGCCAGAGTCGGGTTTGTTATCAGGCACATAGCCATCCAACCTTTTCAATTGGCGCAGTCGATCAAGGACAAAGCCAATTTAGTAGTTATTTAAGTGCTGCGCAAACCATTCAAAGCGGCAGCTTGGTTTGTATTCCAGCCCATGTTGAACATTCGTGTAATCCCATGCCAGGACAGCCATGGAGTTATCAAATGATGCATTTGCAGCTCGATTGGCTTTCAACATTGTTGCAAGAAAGTACCGGCCAAGCTTTACAATATTTAATTCCGCAATTTACCCCACGCATTTTGAATACACCGCAGCTATATGCCGCGTTTACGCGCATGAATCAAACTTTATTTTCACTTGAGCAAACCATTGCTGAGAAAGAACAAGTACTGATTGAGGGATTAACCCAGATCTTATTGCCTGCTTTTATTTGGCAAAAAACTCGCTATAGCAAGACTGAACACGACAAAATGGCGTGTCTGTTGGATTATATTGCGAGTCATGACGAAATCTTAACGTTGGCGCAACTGGCTGCACAGGTTGAACTCAGTCGTTTTGCGGTAATTCGTTTGTTTAAGCATTATTTGGGATTTACCCCGCATGCCTATCAATTAAATTTAAATATTCACCAAGCACGCGAACAGTTAAAACAAGGCCAGTCTATTTTAACGGTGGCCTATGACTTGGGTTTTAGTGATCAAAGTCATTTTCATCGCGTTTTCAAAGGTCACACCGGTGTGACACCCAAACAATATCAACAAAAATTCAAGGCTGCAATTTAATACAAGACCCGCGTATTCGCATTTATCTATAGTCCACCTGTATTGAACAGGAACTAGCAATGGATATTTTTTTGATGATTGCGTTGACGCATTTTATTGCGCTGCTTTCACCGGGGCCCGATTTTTTCTTACTCCTCACCAGCTTATTGAGCAATGATCGCCGTGCTGCGACGTGGGTTTGTATTGGTATTGCCTTGGGCAATGCACTGATTTTAATATTGGTCTATAGCTGCATGTTGATGCTGGGAAAACTCGATGCCAATATATTGCATTATGTGCAGTATTTGGGGGCAGGGTATTTGCTGTACTTGGCTATCCGATGTTTTAACGCCGCACGGCAACCTTTTGTAGTGACGATCTCAACCGAGACTCGCAGCACGCTATTCAATTCCTCACTCAAATATTTGGGCTTAGGTTTGCAATCGAGTTTACTTAATCCGAAGAATATTTTGTTTTATAGCAGTTTGATTGTCTTGGTCTACAGCCAATTTTCTGTTTGGCAGCATGTGTTGATTTGCATATGGATGTTGGCGGTGGTGTTGGCTTGGAATTTAGGCCTGCTGAAACTTTTGAGTCGAGCGGCATGGATCGATTGGTTAAAGTGCCAAGCAGCTTATTTATATTATTTGTCCGCTGCTTGCTTTTTGGTTTTTGCCTTACTCGGATTTCTGCTGAAAGTTTAATGGGGAGGGCGATTAGAGCCGCCCGCAATTCACCGATTATACCGTTTTTAGCATCCAGATTTCACAGGCATGGCTATGTCCGGTATGGCCTTTGGGGACATTTAGATGTTCAAAACCAAGCTTTTCATAGAGCTTGACCGCTTGCCATAAAGATGCCGTCGTCTCTAAATAGCAGGCTTGAAAGCCATGTTGTGCGGTAAAGGCAAAGGCTTGGTCTAAGATTTTCTTGGCAAAGCCGAGTCCACGTAATTCAGGTCGGAAATACATTTTCTGAATTTCTAAAATGGTTGCATCACCGGCCAAAGGGGAAAGTCCACCACCACCAAAAATCTGACCATGTTGATTTTCGACGACCCAGTACTGTGCATGAGGTTGGTCGTAAACCGCATAGAGGTCATCTAAAATGGGATCTGCAACGGCAAAGCCAGATTCGGCTGCAAGACCATATTCTTTAGAAACATCACGGATAATTTGCGCGATCTGCGCATTGTCTTGCGCTTGGAGTGGGCGAAGTTGATACATATGGATAAAACACAAACATTAAAACAAGAGGCTGTTATTTATAGCAAAAACAGAATTCTTTGCAATAGCGCTCTTGCATAAGTCGTTTTAATTCCTGTTTTGAGGAGAAAATCACAGGACCTATAAAAATGATGAAAGAGCTCTAATGCATATTGGTCGATTTTCAACAAAAGTTTGTTGCTTCTTGCTCCGTGGTTATTTTAATTCACTTGATGATTTTCCTAATTCACGTCGTGCAATGATGAGTTGTTGAATTTGCTGTGTGCCTTCAAAAATATCTAAAATTTTAGAGTCACGTGCCCATTTTTCAAGTAATTCATCTTCGTTATAGCCCAGACTGCCTGCCAGTTCGACGCATTTCAGTGTGATTTCATTCGCAATGCGGCCTGCTTTGGCTTTGGCGATAGACGCCTCACGGGAATTGGGTTGGTTATTGTCAGCCATCCATGCTGCTTTGAGCGTCAATAACCGTGCTGCTTCCCATTCGGCTTGCATCCGATAAATCTGTGCGGCCAAATGCGAACAGTGCAAATAGGGAGTGGCATAGTTGGCATCGAGCTGATCTTTGAAAATTTCTTGAATGCGCTCAAGGGATGCTTTGGCACAGCCAATCGCCATGGCTGCGACCAAGGGACGAGTATTGTCAAAAGTCTGCATTACACCGGCAAAGCCTTTGCTGACTTCAATATCAGCATTCCCCAATAAGTTTTTGGCTGGGACGCGGCAGTCGATCAGACGAATCGTGGCGGTATCGGAGGCCTTAATCCCAAGCTTATGTTCTAAGCGTTCAACGGTCATTCCCGCGGTTTCTTTCAGTACCACAAAGGATTTAATCGCAGCACGTCCGAGTTTGGGGTCGAGTGTCGCCCAGACCACAATGGCGTCTGCACGTTGACCTGAGGTCACAAATATTTTTTCGCCATTCAGAATATAATCATCGCCATCTCGGGTGGCTGTGGTACGTATTGATGCCGAGTCTGAGCCGCACTGCGGTTCAGTAATCGCCATCGCTGCCCAGATGTTTTTAAAGCGCAAGCGTTGCTCTTCGTTCGCAACGGCTGCTATGGCTGAGTTGCCCAAGCCTTGACGCGGCATGCTGAGTAATAAAGCGGTATCGCCATAACACATTTCGATAATACTTAATGCGGTGGCCATATTGACACCATTTTTATTGGCTGAATCTTGGGTATCCGATTTGCCTACAGCCGCACCTGCATTTTGGTCATCACCACTGTCATTCATGCCATCGATAAGGGAGGCGAACATATCGAGTTCGATGGGATAGGCATGTTCGGTTTTATCGTATTTACGGGAAATTGGGCGCAGCACGTGACGCGCAGCTTGGTGGGCCTGATCGAGCAGTAATTGGAATTTTTTCGGTTGTTGTAGATTCATGTTGAATCGTCCTTATTATTTTTAATGCTGGTGTTTCACTTAAGCGTGTAAGCCAGAATGTAAAATCGCGATGGCGCGTAAATCCCGATACCAACGTTCCACGGGATGTTCTTTGGTATAGCCGTGCCCCCCTAAGATTTGCACCCCATCTGTCCCAATTTTCATGGCTTTTTCTGCACAGAGCAGTCGTGCTAAATAGGCTTCACGATGAAAGGCTTGTCCTGCTTCTGCGAGACTGGCAGCTTGAAACAGCAACAAGCGCATGGCTTCAATTTCAATTGCCATATCGGCAATCATAAAGGCGATGCTTTGACGGTGAGAAATCGGTTCTCCAAAGGCATGCCGTTGATTGGCATATTCAATACAATATTTTTTAACGGCTTCACAGCTGCCTACTGCTAAAGCACACCACATCAAACTGCCTAAATCCAGAAAGGCAGCATAATTAAAATCATGATCACCTAAACGCTGAGCAGGGGTGTGATCAAAATATAGCATCACTGTTTCTGTGGCTTTAAGTCCCATGGCCGGTGACTTTTTGCAGCGGATGCTGTTATCACGTTTGACCACAAATACATCGGGTTGCGCGTTGAACTCGGCACTCACAATCAATACATCGGCAGTTTCGCCCAAAAGCACCAAGGTTTTTTCACCCTGAAGTTGAATTTCACCGAGATGATTGATGCTGGCTTGGGTTTTGAGTTGCATCGGATTAAAGCCTGAGGTGTTTTCTTGCACAGCAAAACTGGCACGTAAATCAGTTTGTGTGGCAAAGGCGGGCAAGAAATCGGCTTGCACCTGTGCTGAACCCCATTGGCTAATACAGTTGATCACACTAAAACTGCTGAGCAATCCGGCTGCAAGGCTAAAATCGCCACGTGCCAATTGTTCTGCAATCAGCACATTGCTGAGCATATTTTTTTCAGTGGCCACACCACCCAAAGCTTCGGTGAGGGCATAGTCATGTAAACCTAAATCGCTGCAATGTTGCCAAAGGACATCTGGGAATTTCTCATGTTGATCGGCATCCCGTGCCAGCGGGTAGAGTACCTCGGTTGCAAATTGTCCGAGCGCATCACAGGTCATTTGCTGATCTTCGGTTAAATGAAGATCAAACAAGTCTTTTTTTTGATTTGCTAAGCGTTGTTGTTTGAGCTGCGGTTGTGATTGAAAAATTTTTTGAGTTTGAGAGAGTGTCTTAAAACTGTGCTTGGCACTTTGATAGAGTGATTTTTCCAGCCACTTTCTCAGTTTGAGTTGATCAATCAGTTGGCTTCCTGCAATTTTTGTGAGTAGTGCTAAGCTCCAACCTTGGGCTTGGTTTGCCATTTTATTCATCTTATTGTCCTGATCATCCTGTCATTCGATCATCATGCTGACACGAGAAAATCAAAAAAACTATGTCGGCACTGACATGTAGATTGAACAAAGTTTGCGTGTAGAAGAATGGCGAGGGAGAGATCAGTCGCTTGAATTATCGTTATTTTTATATATTGATTGAGTTGGAAAAACGATCAATTGGCTAAGCTGACGTAAATTATAAATTTTCATCAAGTTAGCCAAGTGTTTAAAAAAATGGACAGGATTTAGATAAAGGGTGTGATCATTTTACGTACATTGGTTTTGGCTTCAATTACGGTCATAAAGGTATAAGCCCCGATAAACTTACGGCTAATAAACATAAATTCTTTCGGTGGAATACTGAAATAACGCGAGGCCATTGACTTAGAGGCACGTTGCATCACTCGGCTATGTAATTGACTTTTTTTCCAGTCATAGCGCTGATGTGCATCCATCACGCCTGGTGGTAAATCTGGGTTGTTTTCAATGCTACTAAACGCTTCAGTTGCCAATAAGAATACTTTGGCCATGTCTGGTTTAATACTGGCAGGCATCCCTTCAAAAAATGGATAATCAGTCATGGCATCCACCATTTGATCGATATTGTGATTGTAGCCTGCGGTAATGAGCTGACGCGCAACACGTAACAACTGTTGATCAAACTGGCGAATCGCACCGAAATCGAGTAGCACGATTTTATCGACCTGTGCTTGACCATCACCGAGTCGAACCAGGTAGTTACCAAAGTTCGGGTCGGTTTGCATTTCGCCCCATTCAAAAATTTCACGAACTGCAATTTCCAGCGAAGCTTCACCTAGGCGATTACGACGATCCTGCGGCAGAGACAACATCACTGGGCTGTTAATCGGGACACCACGTTCAAAGGTCATGCACAACACCCGATCACTACAGAAGTAATCGACAATCTCGGGGACTACATAGCGCTCATCATCTTGTAAACGCTCAGCAAAACGTCGCGTGGTTGCTGCTTCAACCGCATAATCCACTTCACGATGCATCATTTCACGCACTTCATCAAACCACTGATCAAATTCACGGGTTTGCGGCACCATACGGGTGAGTTTGAGCATGTTTTTAAACAAGCTCATGTCCGAATCGATGGCTTCTGCAACGCCTGGATATTGAATTTTTAGCACCAGTTCTAAGCCATCCGATTTACGTGTAGCGCGATGTACTTGTGCGAGAGATGCTGTACCAATCGGTTCATGATCAATGGTGAGTTCATCAAGTTTTGAGCCAAGTTGCAGCGCCAAATGCTGCTTAATCGCAGGCCATGCCAAAGCTACTGTTTGATTGTTCAAGGTATTTAATGCTTGGGTGATTTCTACGGGTAAAAAATGTTCGCCGTAGAGCGCCATCATTTGACCGATTTTGACGATTGAACCTTTAAGTTTGCCAATTTCTGCGACCAGGTATTCAGCTTGCTCTTTCATGGCTTTTTTACGTTTTCTTTCTTTTTCTTCTTCGCTTGAGAATAACGTACTTGCATTTGATGCTGCCCAACGTGTCCCTGCAAGTAAAGAGGCTTTGGCGATTGAGAAGCGTCGATCCATTGAAGAGGTTTTTAACTGTTTAAGCTTATCGTTCTGATCTGACATGAACATTAAATCCTTTGGGCAAGCGTGCAGATAAGTCATTGTAGTGAATATTACAGCGTATGCACGTATAAAAAAAGTTTAATCTAATCGTTCACATAAACCAGCCTAATCAAATTAGGCAGTCATTTGTTAAATGTTTAGAGACGGTATTTAATTTTAAGGACTTTACGTTGAGACAATTCAGTTTTGTGCGTGACAATATGATCAGTCAGCATCTCATTCACCAAATTGCTCATAAAGCCGAGTGCATAGCCTTTCACAATGATGATGCTGGGCAAGGTGAAAAACAAATACTTTGCATCTTCAAGTGTTGCGCTTTGAAAAATGCCATGTGTGGTTAAAAGTTGTTGAAAATACTGTTTTTCAGTTTGCACTTTGTCGGACTGTTCATCTTGCCAATAGTTTTGACGAATTGCGTGTAAATCATTGTGCTTATAACTCATCTGCCGTCCTTATTTCAAAAGCTTCGAGTATATGATGCCGTGTGCTTGGCGATGATGCAATGCCGTTAATACAGCAGGAGTTGCGATTGATTCAAAAAGCCCAACTCAGCAGTGCATCCATTCGAAGTGAAGCAATAATATCCTCAAATATCAAAAAAGCGCAGTCTTTCAACCTGATTCTGCAGCTGAGAGCCAAGTTTAATAAAAATGTAAACATTGCATGTTACAAACAGGATTCTATCTAAGCAATTGATTTTAAGCATATGAATGATCTAGATACCAAGAAAATTAATCAACTAATTGACGCACATATCGCAGCAGGAAAGGTGCCTGAAAAACTTGAGTTTGGTTTCAAGACCTATGCACGATTGGTCGATGCAGATGAATTTTTTATGCTGGTGAGTAAATCAGGGGATGGCAAACATCATTTATATCGAAATATCCGAGTTAAACTGGTGACGGAAAAGCATTTTTTCAAAGTCAAATAAGGGTATTTGATCACATACATGAACGGCCACTTAGAAACACGATTAAACCTTTGGGTTTAATCGGTTTGGCTGACTACAAACGTGAAAAACTTAGCCGAGCCCTTGTGATTTACACAGATTAAATTGCATGGGGAGCGCGATTATACGTTCGCGTGTATTGCAGCTACAGAATCAGAAAAAATATTCGGGGCTTTACCGCACGTATAAGCGCGATTGGGATTGGAAAATGTTTTTTGGTATAAAAAATCAGCACTGTTGCTGATTATCTGTCGTGAATCAGATCTTAAGCGCGAAATGATTCAATATTCTGCAATAACACTGCGTCAATGCCGTTAAAAAAACAATAAAAACAGGGTATGATAGCGTCTTTTAAACGACTTGCCCCTTGGAGGCGCCTTTAGTGGATCAAATGACTATCTCCCCTGAACAAATACAGGAAGCAGCTGAAAACTTAAGCACGATTCGCGATTTTATTCGCTTTGGTGTGTCAGCATTACGTCAATATGATGCCCACTTAGGTCAAGGAACCGAAGATTTTTTTGCTGAAAGTTCAGCATTGGTATTGCAAACTCTCTCGCTTGATTGGAGTGCAAATCCTGAAATCTTAGATGCTAAATTGTTGCCAAGTGAAAAAGCAGAATTCTTGGAACTCTTGGTGCGTCGTGTGAACGAGAAGATTCCAACCTCATATTTACTCAATTTGGCTTATTTCGCCAACAAACCTTTTTATGTAGATGAACGTGTGCTCATCCCACGCTCACCGATTGCCGAATTAATTGAGCAACGTTTTGCACCGTACTTCCTCGATGAACAAGGGCAAATGCGTGCTGCATTAAATGCGCTACCTGAAAACCCACTAGCGATTACCCCACGCCGTATTTTAGATATGTGTACCGGTTCGGGCTGTATCGCGATTGCCTTGGCCTATGCTTTCCCAGAATCGGAAGTCGATGCAACAGATATTTCCAAAGAAGCCTTAGAAGTCGCCTCAATCAATAGCGAACACCACAATATGCAATATCAAGTTGCATTAATGGAATCGGATTTGTTTGAAAAAATCCCTGCTGAAAATCAATATGATTTGATCGTGACCAACCCACCGTATGTTGATGCAGAAGACATGGCAGATTTGCCACAAGAATTCTTGCATGAGCCTGAACTGGCATTGGCTGCGGGTCAAGATGGACTCGACTTGGTGCGTAAAATGTTGGCGCAAGCGGCTGATTATTTGACTGAAGATGGCTTAATCGTGATTGAAGTCGGCAACTCTGAATGGGCAATGAAGCAAAACTTTAACACCGTGGATATGCACTGGTTGCAATTCCAAAAAGGCGGTTCAGGTATTTTTGCTTTGACCGCTGCACAGTGCCGTCAATACCGTGATGTCTTCATTCAATCACTTCAAAACGTATAAGGAATCATCTACATGGCTGGCAATAGTATCGGACAACTTTTTCGTGTTACGACCTGCGGTGAGTCTCATGGTGCTGGGCTCATGGCCATTGTGGATGGCGTCCCACCCGGTTTGCAACTGAGCGAACAAGACTTACAACACGATTTAGATCGCCGTAAACCGGGCACTTCAAAATTTGCTACCCAACGCAAAGAGCCCGATCAGGTCGAAATTATTTCTGGGGTTTTTGAAGGTAAAACCACTGGGACTTCAATCGGTTTGCTGATCCGCAATACCGACCAAAAATCCAAAGATTATGGCAACATTGCACAGACGTTCCGTCCGGGTCATGCCGATTATACCTATACGCATAAATATGGTTTCCGTGATTACCGTGGTGGTGGTCGTTCGAGTGCGCGTGAAACCGCGATGCGTGTGGCTGCGGGTGCGATTGCTAAAAAGTATCTTGCCGAAAAGTTTGGTATTGTGATTCGCGGTCATGTCACTCAAATTGGCAACGAACAAGCACAAACCCTCGATTGGAATGAAGTGCCGAATAATCCATTTTTCTGCGGTGATCTCAATGCGGTACCTCGCTTTGAAGCCTTAGTGACTTCATTGCGTGAACAAGGCACCAGTTGTGGTGCTAAGCTTGAAATCTTAGCTGAAAATGTCCCAGTGGGTTGGGGTGAACCGGTATTCGATCGTCTTGATGCCGATATTGCCCATGCCATGATGAGTATTAATGCGGTTAAAGGTGTTGAAATTGGGGATGGCTTTGCAGTCGCTGAACAATTTGGACACAGCAGCCGTGATGAATTGAGCGGTGATGGCTTCTTGGCCAATCATGCCGGTGGGATTTTAGGTGGGATTTCTTCAGGCCAAACCATTCGTGTGGCGATTGCTTTGAAACCAACAGCGAGTATTACCACACCGGGCAAGACCATTAACATTGATGGTGAGGATACCGATGTACTGACCAAAGGTCGTCATGATCCTTGTGTTGGTGTACGAGCGACACCCATCGCGGAAGGCATGCTTGCAATTGTATTGATGGACCATTTTATGCGTAACCGTGCACAAAATGCCGATGTGATCGCACCCTTTAATCCAATCGAACCCAAATAAGAGCGATTTAAACGTCGTTAAAGCCCCAGCAATTTGCTGGGGCTTTTTTGTATTTGAAGCTGCCTATGTGGCAGTGAACAACTAACCCAATCAATTAAAGATGGCGCTGGGTTTCTAAGCTGCCTATGTGGCAGTGAAGTAGGCAGAGTAACGTTCACAACTTTTTCAAGCTTTCTAAGCTGCCTATGTGGCAGTGAACAGTAAGTTTAAAGCTAAAAAATTATTTATAACAGCTATTTAACTTAAAAAATAGCAAGAACCCCAAGTTTTTAAGGTTGTTTGTAAACCATTGATTTTATTGAGCTGTTAAAGAGTGTTTTAAATATTGGGGTAAAAAAGGGCGATTGTCAAAATGATTATGCGTTCAGCACCTTTTTATTGATTCGATTTTAAAATCACCCATGGCAAAATTTCACCAGCTTGCTTAAGAATCTCTTTGCTATTCTTTTCAACCACCAGTTCTACGTCTATGTCTTCTGCACCGAGGATAAAGCGATAAACTGTATATTGGTAGGCACCATTTTTAAAGCGATAAAAATGATTACCGCCTGATCCATCCATGGTAACGCTACCATTATTGAGGATCAGATCAGGTTTGCTGGACTGAGCCTTTGATGCCGCCCAAGCTGCATAGCGATAGTTTCCATTGGAGAGTTGATCAATACGAACTTGATATTTCTCTGTTTTAAATTGTAGGGCAACGTCTTTAAATTGCTTGAGTGTTGGATGCAGCATTTGTTTTTGTTGAGCAATGATCTTGTTTTTATACTGCTGTTCGGCAGGACTCATGTAGTTAATCGCGCGAATCTCAGGGCCATCTAACCAAACTAGACCACTGTCTAACATCACCCCACGGTATCCGACACTCGACCATTGCGATAATTTTGAATTGGCAATTGTCTGGCTCAATTGCACATCGAAAACTTGGCTATAACGATTTTTCATCATTGCCGCATTCTCAATGCTAGGAATCGGTGATTGACGTTGTAAGGGGTAGCTGATCGATTGGCTGATCGCATCAATATCATGCTTTTTAAATAAGTTAATAATATGTTGAACCTGCTCTTGCTGTTCACTATTCAGATTATTCGCAAAAGTTGTACTGCTGATACTCAATAGAAATAAAAGGATGAGTTTTTTCATGGCGTTAGATTCTTAGGATATATAGGCATAATACAAGAATAGTCATTTAATATGGCAGTCAATGATGATTAAATAACGAAGACTTAGGCTGTATTTGTTTTATTAAAACGTGTTCAATATTATATGGCTATTTATACCTATTATTTAAAGGAATGTTGTTTAGTGAACTATAAAGCGCTCGTATTGGGAATGGTTTTAAGCAGCTTATCATTGTCTATCGTTGCAAAAGAAGTGATTGAACCATTTGATAATCATTTTATTATGCAAGATACGCATTTTATGATTAAAGATCAGTGTACAACTGCAACGCGAATGGAATTCAAAGCATTTGCGACGGAGCAACTGCTGAAACGCTTAAATAAAACTTCTACAGATATCATGACGTTTGAGGACTTAACGATATCTGAAGATATAATGTCGAATGAAAATACAGACATTTTTTTATTTTTAAAGCCTTTTGACATTCCTTATGCACGCTTATCAGACTACGCAACCTCTCAAACGGATGTTTATGCACGTTATCGTCTTGTTGTTATGGTGATGTACATCCCATTTGAGAAAAATAGTTGTATGCTCGGTTTTGGAGTATTTCCAGAAGGTTGGGATGGGACAAACTGGACACGCTTTAAATCAAATAAACAGATCGAATCAACATTATTAGAAGACTATGTAAAAGGCTCAAAAATGAGAAAGCGCTTTTTAAAAAACTAAAACCTAACTTGGAAGATGATAATACGCGGAGAGATGAGAAAGTAATAAGGCTTAAAGAAGATTTCAAACTTTGGTTTAAAATAGAGCGCTCGAAGAGCAGGATGTTAGAATAATTGAGGCTCCGGCTTATTTTTAATTTCGGCCTTGGTCGAGCGACTGTAATGCTATAAAGTGATAGAGATCAGGATTAAACAGCTGTAGATCACACATTTATAATTGATCAAAGACAAACTTTAAAATAATAAGATCAGCGTTTACAAGGATGGTAAAGATGCATCAACAGAAAGGGAAGCTTTTGTTTGCGACACTGAGTGTCATTCTATGTTGGGCCTATTCGCCGATTGGCATCAGAATTGGGTTACAGGCTTATACGCCTGAACACTTAGCATTGATTCGCTTTATTATTGCTTCTGCTTTCTTATTTATACTCGCCATCTCCATAAAAATCACACCACCCAGACTAAAAGATATTCCGCTACTGGCAGGTTTGGGTTTTTTCGCAGTGACGCTGCATCATTTATTGTTAAACCTTGGTCAAATGCATGTCAGTGCGGGTGCTGCAAGTGTATTGGCACAATCCACCCCAGTATTCTCTGCCATGATTGCTTATTGGTTTTTAAAAGAAAAAATTAGTTTATGGCGTTGCGGCTGCATATTGATTGCGATGTTTGGGGCTGCAATGGTGGTTGTGGGCGATCATGGGATTGCAGCTACGAATCTGTATGGCTTATTGGTCTTGGGCGCGGCATTGTCTTGGAGTATTTATTTTGTATTACAGAAGAAGTACTCACTGCATTATGACCCCTTTAGTATGACCTGTTATACCGTATGGTTTGGCACGCTGTTTCTTTTGCCCTATGCTAAAGGACTCAATACTGCATTCATGCTCGCGCCACTGAATGTCGATATTGCGGTACTTATATTGGGAATATTCCCAAGTGCACTCGCGTATTTAGCATGGGCTTATGTCTTAAAATATGTAGAAGTGAGCCGTGCTTCAAGTGCGCTGTATTTAATTCCCCCGACTGCCATGCTGATGGCTGCGGTTATTTTGCATGAAAAAACTTCAATTATGGTGATGTTAGGTGGTGCGATTGTGTTGATTGGGGTAGTGGCATTGAATATGGAAAACTCGGTTAAAGCCCGAAGCTTAGTAGGCTAAGTCTAGATTGAGAAAAGCTTGGTCAGAATTATTATTATTTTTCGATGCAACCAGAAGTGGAGTGATATAAGAAATATCAGACGATACAGTTGTAAAATAATAAAAAAGACATAAAAAAGAAAAGCATTTTGGGAAAATATAAAATGATTTTAATACGCGTAAATTTGCATTCTTCATCGGGATTATGGATTATATCGTTAGGATGAAAAATAAGAATTACCAAAAACAATGATAAGTATATGGAGCATCAATTTGATAAATATAACTTTTTTAACAGTTCATTCGCTATTCATATTTTTAAATATCAACCAAGCCCTAAAGACTTTTTGAGTCATGACTCATTATAGATCGGAGATAAATCATGGCTAAAGGTTTTGCGATTCATCATGCTTTGACTGATCATGGCGGTATGATTCCTTCAACTCAGATGAGAAGTTCTCAGATGGGTCATTTATTTGTGCGTGCCGGTGATGGGCACTTTTGCCCAAAATGCAAATGTTGGTCAACGGTTGTGAAAAGTCATGATCATATTATTTTTGATGACAAAGCAGTCGCTTATGTTGGCGATCAGCTTACGTGTGGAGCAATGATACTACCTCAACAAAATCATGTTGTTGGAGATAGTGGTGGGGCTGCGACTTCTGCTATATCAAATTTACAATCAACGAGTAGGCAACAGAATCAAACAAATAGTTTTACTCAAGATGAAGGTAAATATGAAATTTACTATATCGAGCAGGACAAAGTTGATTACTTGAAATTTAAGCCGTTATTAACTCCATATAATAGTGATGTAAGAGGTTGGTTTGGCGTTTTAACACAAGCAATATCAGGGGCTTGTGACTTTATAGTCACTTATATACTTAAAGAAAAGAAATTATATGTTGCAGTTTCTTATGTCCCTCCAAGGCTGAGTATTGATGCTAAAGTTTTCCCATTTGCAGCACTTCGTATATTTAGAGAGAAAAACCGGACTTTTGAATTTATTCTATCTAAAAAACTAACAATGGGTGAACCAGGTTATTGGGATAATACTAAAGGGAAAGAGCCTGTTGGTACGTGTAGTATCATTCTTCCAGAGCCTAATTTATCCATTGTTAAAGTTGAATTAGAGTTGGGGTATGAGGCTCGTATTGATGTAAGTGCAGTGGTTACAACCCCGAGTCATATGACGCATACTTTTACCTTAACTTCTGCTGCGAGGCTTATTAAATGAAAAACCACTTCATCTTGGCTATCATTTGTATTTCATTCATTGGTACATCTTGCTCTAAGGTACAAGATGTAGCTTTTCAAAAAGAGAACATCGCTAAAGAACAAAACGATGCACTGAAAATCACAGCTGAAGATCAGGAGATTAAAGATAAATATAAAGAATTAATTAATCAAATAGGTCTAAATGACCGTGAGGTTAGTCATTCTCGCTTTAGAAGTTTTTTATCCGAAACCAAGCACATAAAAAATAAATATGAGCGAGAAAAAATACAAATGAATATTTATTTTTATTTAGGGATGCATCAAGAAGCTTATGATTTAAATGAAAAACAACTGGCTGAAAAGCCATCTCTAGAGAAACAGTTTGTAAAATGCCAATTATTGGAAGTATTACATCGTAAACAAGATGAGATTAGATTATGTAATGAAAAACTAGCTCAATACATTCAAAAAAACCTAAATCTAGCGCCTAAAGATGACCCGCAGTATCCTTATGGAGAATGGGGTTATCTTTTAGCAATGTATAAAGCTGGTTATGTTGAATATAAGCAAAAAATGGAAGCATTTATAGCTTCGACAACAGAAGAAAGAATGAAAAGAGAATTTCAAGATTCTTATGATGTGGCAACTGAACAGAAATAGGTTCTTCAGATATAAAGGGAAAATGAGTCTAAAGTCGATCGCTGTTTATAATAGGGACATTTTCTGGGATTCAAAATGAAAAAATACTTCATCTTGGCTATTGTTTGTATTTCATTCCTTAGTACATCTTGCTCTAAGGCGCAAGATGGCGCATTTGAAAAAGAGAACATCGCTAAAGAACAAAACGATGCACCGAAAATTACGGCTGAAGATCAGGCGATTAAAGATAAATACAAAGAATTAATAAATGAATTAGATCTAAATGATCGTGAGGTTAGTAATCCTCGTTTTAGAAGGTTTTTATCCGAAACCGAGCACATAAAAAATAAATATGAGCGAGAAAAAATACAAATGAATATTTATCTTTATTTAGAAATGCATCAAGAAGCTTATGATTTAAATGAAAAACAACTCGCTGAAAATCCTTCTCTAGTGAAACAAATTATAAAATGCCAATTATTAGAATTATTAAATCGTAAACAAGATGCGATTAGATCCTGTAATCAAAAACTAGCTCAATATATCAAGAAAAATCTAAATGAAGCTCCGAAAGATGATCCTCAATATCCTTATGGGGAATGGGGCTATCTTTTAGCAATGTATAAAGCTGGGCATGTTGAATATAAGCAAAAAATGGAAGCATTTATAGCTTCGACAAGTGATGAGAGAATGAAAAGCGAGTTTCAAAGTTCGTATGATGTAGCAACTGAACAGAAATAGGTTTTTAAAATATAAAGGGAAAATGAGTCTAAAGTCGATCGCTGTTTATAATCGGGACATTTTCAGGGATTCAAAATGTTAGTGGATTGGTTGTTAAATAAATAAAGCCAAACCGATGATAAAACGCCATCGCTTTTGATCTTTTGCATGTATTACAACAAAATTCACCCCAATAATTTGTGCAACTTTTGACACTTGCTATGGCATCAAGACTTAATTTTTTGTGTTTTGCCTTGAATGAAAAAATACTGTTTAGGCATATTGAGTTCAACCGTTTGCTTAGCAGAGTATTGATAGATGGTCTTCGGCTTAGCTTTCTTTTATAATTTTTTGCACGCTTTAACGTTCCGATGGGTAATTCATATTGTCTAAAATATCAATGAAAGAAAAAATACTGACCAAAGCCGCAGAGCTGTTTAGTCTACAAGGGTATACCGCAACTGGAATTAATCAGATTATTCAAGAAGCCGGTATTCCCAAAGGTTCTCTTTATCATTATTTTCCAGAAGGCAAGGAACAGATTGCAGAACAGGCGATTGTGTACTTTGGTGGGGTATTAAAACAAGCGACCATTGACTTGTTTGCACAACATTCGACGGCATTGGCCGCGATGCAAGCCTATATCGAAATGGTGATTGATTACTTTCAACAAGCGGGGCTTTCAGCCAGCCTACCCTTGGTGATGGCTGTCTCCAAAACCTCATATGATGTTGAACGCATTCAGGTTGCGACCAAGCAAGTCATGCAGAACTGGATGGAGGTTTGTCAGAATAAACTTCAACAAGATCATTATTCAGCGGCAGAAGCGGAGCAACTGACTACACTATTGGTGATGTTATTAGAGGGGGCTGTGGTACTGGCATTAATACATAAAAATCTCGATCCATTGCGAACCTTATCTACGCATATTCCACAGCTGTTTGTGAAATAAAAATTCAAAATATTGAAATTATATAGACTGGTCTATTGTTAATTTCTGCAACACAGATGATAATGAATATCAATTCGTTTTCATGTGTGTTTTCTATGCGCCTCCCATATTTCACGCCGTTATTTTATGCTTTATTGGCTCTACCGACGTTTGTTTTAGCGATGGATTTAGAATCGAGTCCTACCGCTGATGAAACTGTACAAAGTTTGCCGACGATTATTGTGCATGGTCTTGTTGAAGAAAAGCTGACGGAACATTCAAAAAAATATATTAAGCCAAACTCAAGCATGGCGACCAAAATGGATATTTCATTAAAAGATACGCCACAAACGGTCAGTGTTGTGACTCAGCAACAGATCCAAGATCAGGGGTTGACCAGCTTGGCTGAGGTGTTAAATCAAGTGGTTGGTATTAATGTCAGTAACAATGACAGTGAGCGGGTGAGCTTTAGTGCACGCGGCTTTAATGTTGATAATATTCAGATTGATGGCATAACAACGGCTTATTCAGGTACGGGTGCTTCAGTTTTAGCAATCCCTGCTTATGACAGCGCCATTTATGACCATATTGAAGTGCTTAAAGGTGTCACAGGTTTAACCACGGGTTTAGGTGAACCCTCAGCCAGTATTAATATGATTCATAAGCGGCCAAGCAGTGAATTTCAAGCATCGGGAAGCGTGGGTTATGGGCGTTGGAATACGCAACGCTATGTAGGCGATGTTTCTGGGGCGATATTGGCTGATGAAAAATTGAATGGGCGTTTTATTGCCGCCTATAGCCGTAGTGATACAGGACGCCAGCATTATGAGAAAAATAATCTTGTCTTATCGGGTGCATTAACCTCGCAACTGACAGACACTACGACATTAACGTTGGGGATGGATTATCAAAAGGATGATCCTAAGGGGCTTGGAAATGTTTCACCTATTTTTTATGCGGATGGTACTGAAACCGATTTTAAGCCCAAAGACAATATCGCAAGTAGTGATTGGGTGCGTTGGACGCGAACCCATAAAAATTATTATATTTATTTAGATCAAGCATTGAATGATCAGTGGCAAGCTAAATTAGCCTATAGCTATCAGACCTTAGCGGGGTCATTGAAGAATTTCTGGCCATTTAACGGCAGTATGAACAGCGATGGCTCAGGACTGAGTTATTCCTATTGGGCAAGTGAGGGCTATTTAAAGCAACATAGCTTTGATGCAACGGTAAATGGCAAGTTCAATTTATTTGAGCGTGAGCACCAAGTGGTATTTGGCTTAAATGGATGGACGCGCAATGCTGAGGAATATGGCATGCATTATCCCAAAGGGCAGACAATCGAAAATAGTCATGCATTTGACGGCGCTCAGCTACCAGACTTCGATACAGAACGTAGCGGTCTTGGAGATAAAACTACAGAAAGTAAGCAGTTGGGAGCTTTTTTAAATACACGTTGGCATTTAACGGATCGTTGGAAATTATTTGCAGGTGGTCGTGTCAGTCACTGGGAAAGCAAACTTAAAACTTATCATTATGGGGATTTAATCAAGACCAGCAATGAGCAAAAACGCAATGCTGTCTTTGTACCTTATATTGCAACAACCTTTGATCTAACACCCAATACCACGATTTATACCAGTTATACCGAAATCTTTAAGCCACAATATAATCTGGATATTCATGATCAGTATTTAGATCCTGAGGAAGGCAGTAGTATTGAGTTTGGGCTTAAAAATAGTTTGTTGGATGAGCGCCTGAATTTAAATGCTGCGGTATATCGGACTAAAAAAGACAATATGGCTGAGATTGATCCCAATTATATAAGTCCCAATGGCCGTGATGTACGCTATCGCGCTGCAAACAATACTACCACCAAAGGCATAGAGCTGCAGGCCGTTGGGCAACTCACCGATCAATTGAGTTTAAGTGCAGGCTATGCCTACAACAAAACCGAGAATAAAGCGGGTAAGCGTTTAAATACCTCAATGCCGAACCAAGATGCTAAATTATTTGTAAATTATGCCTTTGACCAAGCTTTATCTGGGCTTAAAGTTGGGGCTGGACTGAATTGGTACGATTCAAGCACTGCACAAATTAAAATAGGGACGGCTGATCAACCTTTTGAAAAAGCGCTGACGCAAAAGGCCTACGTATTGGGTAGCTTGTATGCAGCATATGATATTAGTCCAAAAATTAATGTCACCATGAATGTGAATAATCTGTTTAATAAAACCTATTACACTCGCATCACGCCAAGTTATAAAGCAGGGTATTTCGGTGATCCAAGAAGCTATATGTTGACGATGAATTTTAAATACTAAGCGATTGTGAAACTGAACGATTGAACATTGAACAATTAAACTTTGTTAAAAGAGCGCTGACTGCGCTCTTTTATTTGAACAATGTTCATTGCACTTTTACGACGACGGTTGCCGTGGCTTTAATTTTTCCGGGCGTTACGTTGAGCCCAGGCAATGCTTCCAAGATCGCAGTGTAATTTTGCAAATAACTGCTGTAGCCCGATTGCAATCGACCGACTCTGGAAGCACCCTCTAAAACCGGATACCAACCCAGACTTTCTCCACCGCCTAATCCGGTAGCAGGATGAGTAAATAAGATTTGCTTGCCTGAAATTGCATTTTTAAGTCGAATGCCGACCCCTTGTGCCAAATCTGAGTTCGATTGATATTGATCTGAAAGTAAATAGTTCACTGCGCCATTGGCTTGTAACAAGCCTAGATTCTGTGCAACAGCATAAGCGTTATTGGAAATTTCAAAGGCAATCGCAGTTTGACCTGAGTCCGTCCCAGAGTGTACTTGATCACTACATTCAATGGTGACCGAGAAATCGGCTTGCGCACTGTCACCTTGCTGTAAATGTAATGCGGACATGGTGGGAAATTGAATCAGTGGTGTTGCATTTCTTGCAACACAGGTTTCGGTTCTGGTGAGAGGCCCGGTGTGATGGAGTCCATAAGCGAAGCCATTGTTGTCACTCATAAAGCGATGCTGAAGACTCGAATCTTCACCCACATAATCATGTGCAAAGTCAAAACCAACATTGGCATCCCCCGACAGTTGCAGATAACTATTCGGTTGTTGACAGTCATATAGGCCTGAACTGCCCATCCGATTACAAGCGTTACTGTTGCTGCCAATGATGGGCGGTAGGCTGCTGATTTTATACAGACTGGCTTCGAGTGGGGGAAGGTCCATGAGTCGAATATTGATTTTTCGGTTATTCCGTTCAAATGAAGTGATGGGAACTTTTTTCCAAAAACGAGTAATATCAACGCCCGCCATGCTTTGTTTTAAGCCAATGTATTCCCACCAAGTCGCATAAACATGACTCAAGCCATCAGCTGCACCAACTTCCCAATAACCGGCCAAGCGATCATCGCCATTGGTGGCGACCAGAAAATAGATCGAACCTAAATCCGCTTCATCACAGCTCCAAAGAATGGAGCGGGCATTGGCACCCATAAGTTGATGTGCGGTGGGTGCAACAATACGACTGCCCAACAAGGTGCCTGCAGGTTGTAAGTAGTCTGAACTGAGATTGAGTTTGGCAAAGCTAATCGTTGCAGCGTATTCATTTCCAGTACGGGTGAGCTTGCTTGAGCTGCAACTGGCTTGTGCAGTACTGGCCAAACACAAAGCAGTACACAAAACAGTGCCCAGCAATCCGAGGCTGAAGTAGTTTCCAAGTATAGGGCGCATATTATTGCTCTACTTTACAAATTGCGGAGAATTTGGTTAGGGGGATGCGAATTTGTTGTGATGTGAGCGCATAGTGAATGCTGCAAGCCTCTTGTTCATTTTCGCCCCATTTAATGCTTAGTTCACCCTTGGACTGTTCTGACCGAAAGTAGATTTGACCATTTTGCCCGACAATGCCGATATTATTGGCAGATTGATCAAAAACATCGGCTCCCATGGGGACAGCAACCCCATCTGCAAGTGTGCTTTGAACCAGAAAGGCAAAGCCTTGATGAGTGGTAAATTTAATTTTAATGGCAGCACCTGCGTAGGGTGCAACCCGTTGCTGACCAGCAACCAACTCAGCTTGACTAGACATGCCTTCTGGGCTCAGCGCAATCGTATTGTAGTGATAGGGGGTTAATGCCGGTAACAGGGCAAAGCCATAACTATTAATTGTGCTGTCTTGGGTGTTTAAAACTTTGGCGCCTTGCGCACCTTGTGCCTCAATTAAGGCAAAGGTATCAGACAAATAGCCACCAAAAGTAATGCCACCCGCATGTATTGCCAATGCACCTTGTATATTGGCAGCGGCTTGCCAAAAGTGCTGCCCCATAGCTGCATTGACATCAATGTTGGCATTTGGGCTATGCTTCTGGATGGATGCATTCCAATGACGTTGCTGTGAGGCATCCTCATAATTGACCCCCAGACTATAGTGCAGGTCGGGACGTTGTAGGATCGCACCGCTTAAATTGGCTTGATAGTCATTTTGATTGGTATTGTGGTAGGCCGACAGCATCAGTTGATGCGATTTTTGTGCGCTTTTTAGACCCAGTGGCATGGCAATTGACAAGCCAAAACTGGTTTCTGTTCTGGCATGATGTTGGTCCTTAGGATTTGAGATTACACTCGGAAGACGGGATGGGCTTTCTTGATCGGTTGGAGTAAGACCTCGTTTAAGTCGCGTTGCGGTAAGGTTTATGGAAAGTCCATTCGCCAATGATTTGCTATAGCCGAGTTGGAACTGGTTGTCATTGGGACGTTTTGCCCGATACTGTTGCGCGGATGCAGAAAGATAGATCCCACCGAAACGGCCCAAGGCTTGATTGACTGAAAGCGTGAAGCGAGAATTGGCTTGTGTGGAATTGGTACGAGAAATACGCCCTGTTGGTTTGCGTTGATCTAAGCGAATCAAATCGGTGAGTTCAAGATAACCTGAATTGGAAACCCGATAGGCACTGAGGGCAATTGTGGTTTTGGTTGGCTGGATGGTTTTGCTGTAGTTGCCTGCCAACATCCAGCCTTTTTGGCTGGCCTGTTGTTGAGCTGTGCTACGAGAAAGCGTCAGATTTGCGCCAAAAGCACCAATTCGATGGGTATAGGCACTGCCCAGTACAATGGCTTGATAGTGATTGGCAATCCTGAAGCCGCTATTGAGTGTGATGGTATTGCTGAATCCATATTGGGTGGTGAGATTGGCAAAGATACGGTCATTTTGCGTGTCACGGGTTTTGCCCAGATCAAAGCTATATTTAAATGCACCTAGCCGTACAGATTCAGCGACAGCAGAGAAGGGCACACGAAAGTTTGAGCGGCTGCCATCTGCTTCATCAATAATGACATTTAGGTCACCATTGGCGCTGGTTGGGAACAGATCACTTATTTTAAATGGGCCCGGTGCGACCGTGATTTGATAAATTTCATAACCATTTTGTTGAACTGAAACGCGGGCATTGCTTTTGGCAACACCTTGAATAACAGGGGCATAACCCTGCTTAGAGTTGGGCAGCATACGATCATCAGAATGCAGGCTGATTCCATTAAAACTGATTCCTGAAAAAAAACGACCCATACTGCTCAATTGGCCCAGTGCAAGCTCACTGTTGAGACTGGGGATTGGCCGTTTAAGATAGCGACGTAGATTGCGCCAATGCAGATGGTGCTGCTGATAGTTTAAGTTGGATTGTTGTCGGAACTGCCATTGTCCAAAGTTAATGCCGCCGTTTAATGCCAAATAAGCGGAATCTTGATGTTGGTTAAACCCTATAGCTGCATAGCGATTATAGTAAACGTTACTGATGTAGTTAATAAACCCAATTGACTCACCCATACGCCATTCACTCGGATTGACATAGCCCGCTGGGACTTGTTTGATTAAACTGTTTGGAATCGTTAAGTTCAGCCTTAAACGCTTAAAGTCGAATTGGCTGCTACCTGCGCCGATCAGGCTTTGCAATGAAGCACAATTTTCTGTTTCTGTTTCTGTTTCTGTTTCTGTTTCTGTTTCTGTTTCTGTTTCTGTTTCTGTTTTGGCCATTTTTTCAGGTATTAACGTGATAATCGATGCACGTTGTAATTGCATTGTGTTGAAACAGGCTTGAATATGCTGCTGTGCATCTTGAATAAAGCGAACATCGCGATGCTCAAAAAAATGGTTATTGATGTAAATATCTACTTTATAACGACCAGGCGAAATACTTTCTCCTTGGGTTAAATGCAGCACAGTCTCTTGATTAAAGGAAGAACCACGAAATAATGCGCCATCAAATACATATTCATCTGCGGCACCGATACCTTGATTCTCCGTTGTCGCAGCCGTAAGTGAAGTCGAAAGAATGACGCCAAAGATTAAATAAACAGGCACAGCCGTAGCGAAAATAAACAGGATGTCTGATCGCATCAATTTGACTCAGCTTGGGCTGTGTTTCAGTTGATATTTGATCGTGGCGCCGTAGTCATTGATGAGCACAATCTGTAATTGTAGCTCCGCGTTCTCTTTGATTGTTGGCGTGATTTTCCATTCAAAAACAGACTGTGGTGCGATGGTGATATTGTCCTCTTTTTGAATTTCTTTGCCATTTAACTGCAGTGATAGTTTGCTGAGATTGGCATAGTAGGCGCTATGATTATTGAGCTGAATACGGATGGTGTGGTCGGTCTGCTTTTTAATCGTATAGTTGAGTTGCTCAGATATGTTGGCAGCGCTGGTTTTTAAGGCTTCGGGGCGATAAAGCACTTTGACGCGATTTCTAAACACCACCAACAGTTTATTTTTTTCAATATCACTGCTTTTGATCGCAGGCATTTCTGAAAAGTTTAAATAAAAAAGGCTTTCACGATCGCTTGGCAATGCGCTCTGATCACCACTAAAAATCAAACGTAGCATTTGCCCTTGTTGTGCTTCAATTTTAAAAAATTGGGGGCTAACCATAAATGGCGCATTGGCGGTTTCTGCGGTAGCGCTTTCATCACCACTATCCAGCCATACTTGAACCAAATTGGGGAAGTTATCTTTGTTTTCCAGTTGAATGGTTTTTTCCATTTGTTTGGCCGGAAAAATGACCCGAGTTCCTGTCATTACCACCCCAGCTTGGCTGTAGGAGGTGAGGAGGCTAAACAAGAGGGGCATCGCTAGTGCGAAATTATTGATATAAAAATTCATAGTGAAAGCACACTAAAAAATAAAAGAGAACAAATTAAAATTCTGCCATGCATGGCAGGCAGAATCGTATTGGCGGTCTTAAGTTTTTAAATTATTGATAGCTAATGGTATATTCAGCCACTGCGGTAATCGCACCCGGCGTTGGTATCGTGCCCTCATCAACGATATAGCGTGCCCCAAATTGATGGCTTGTCGAGGCTTGGTTGAGTGGCAGGATTAAGCCATCCACTTTGGTAATCCCATTTAATACGACCGGAACTGTTCCTGCAGCCGTTTGGGTAAGTTGAATCGCTACATTTTTTGCCGGTGAAACGCTGGCGAGATTACCTAGATTGCCAGTACTGGTGACATTACGACCGAGAAATTTGGTTCCAATTTTTAATTCAGGATCCTTCCCGCTACACCCAGAGATTGAAATCGTAAAAGGGGTTAAACCAGCAGTATTATTTTTGGCAGTGAATTCACCGACTGAAACGGTTGGAAGCAAGACGATGCCGTTGGTTTGACCGTTGATTGTCGCTTGACAGGTTTGTGCTGCAACTTCTCCTTGGAAGGTTACCACTGGCGCGGCCAGTGTGATGGTAGATAAGAGGATTGAACCGGTTAAAAGTACGAGTGACGATTTATAAATATTCATTATGACGCTCACGACTAAAGGATTGAAGGAACTGTTGTGAGCTAGCGAAAGACTAGCGTACGCTTTAATTTTAACGATAATGAGAATATTTTTTATAACTATTTTAAGTGATTCTAGGCTTATTTTTGCACGTTCAAATTTGGCTTTGTGGTGTGCTGCACATTCGCTGTAATGACCGTGAATAAAGGCTATGAAATAAAAAGCGGATTATTTTTGTTGGTGATTTATATGGCTGGCACATTGCAAGGTTTCAACGAAAAGATCTCATTTTTATCACGATGGCATAGCATCACAATGTTTGGGACCGACTGATGAATTGGGACACGCCAAATAGAAAAAGAGCGCAATCAATGCGCTCTTTTTCTGTTTAAGTTTAGACTGTAGGGATGTTACAGACTTAGGCCATAAACCAAGTGTAGTAACCCCAAATCATCAGTGGCCAGGCAATGAAAGGACTAAATAACCATTTCCATAACCAGAAACGAGGTATAAATCCAACACCATGTACAAAGCCACCCGAAATGCCAATCATGATCAACATCATGGCACGATGACTATAACCCCCATTTGCATCTAACATTGCAGCAGGGTGAATGAGTAAAACGGCTGCAAGCGGTAATGCCAACAAAAATGACACGGCCATGGCAAATTTATTTACCTTTGCTTGCTTTGCTAACATTACGACTTCAGTCATGTTTTATTCCTCGTCTAAATCGTGATGAGACTCAATGTAGAGCGCACTCAATACACCTGCAAAACAGGCCATTAGAACGCCGAGAATCCATGTAAAATACCACATAACTTTTTCTCCTCGCGTAGACCTTAGTAAAGGGTGTGCGTATTGTCTTTAATGTGTTTGTTGGTGATAACGCCCCACATTTTGTAGTAACACCAGATGGTGTAGCCTAAAACGGTCGGAACAAAGATCGCAGCAACAACAGTCATTACGGTTAAGGTATTTTTACTTGATACCGCATCCCACATGGTCAAGCTAACATCTGGATTGATGCTAGATGGCATAAGGAATGGAAATAATGCAAAACCTGCAGTTAAAATCGCACCAGTCACGGCCAAAGTAGAACCAGTGAAACTGACGCCTGCTTTATTTTTACCTGCACCAAATATAATCAGTAAACCACCTAATATTGCCATAATTGGCGCAATTAAGGTAATTGGATAAGTACTATAGTTATTCATCCAACCTGGGTTCGCATCAACCAATACTTGTTTTGCTAGTGGATTTGCAACACCACCAACATCGTAAGGGGTAACGAGGGTATAACCTTGGATGTTGCCAAAGTATAACCATGCGCCTGCCAATAAGAAGCAGACCAAGAACACTACACCCATCAACTGAGTTGCTTTTGCAGAGCGTTTACGCAAGTCACTGTCGGTACGCAGCATTAACCAAGCGCCACCATGTGCATTGAGCATCGACAAGCTCACCAAACCACATACCAAAGCAAATGGGTTGAGTAGTTGAAAGAAGTTGCCGCTATAGGTAGAGCGTACAGTTGCATCGAGGTCAAAAGGAACACCGAGGAACATATTGCCGAATGCTACACCAAACACGAGTGCTGGCACCGCACCACCGACGCAGAGTGCCCAATCCCATGAAGTACGCCATTTGGTGTTTTCTAGCTTAGAGCGATAGTCAAAACCAACGGGTCTGAGGAACAGTGCAAACAGAACCAAGAGCAGGGCCCAATACATTCCCGAGAATGCTGTTGCATAAACCATTGGCCACGCTGCGAATAACGCACCACCTGCGGTTACAAACCAAACTTGGTTGCCTTCCCAGTGCGGTGCAATGGTATTGATGGCAGCACGACGCTCGTCATCATTTTTACCAACGAATGGCATGAGT
This sequence comes from Acinetobacter pullicarnis, assembly GCF_006352475.1. Lineage (NCBI taxonomy): Bacteria > Pseudomonadati > Pseudomonadota > Gammaproteobacteria > Moraxellales > Moraxellaceae > Acinetobacter > Acinetobacter pullicarnis. The sequence continues at coordinate 2,154,866 of NZ_VCMZ01000001.1, read as the reverse complement.
GCCATTGAGCCCATATCGAAACCATCAGTAAGGGCAAAACCAATCAGTAATACACCGACTAAAACCCACCAGATAATTTTGAGAAGTTCATATTCGATCATGACTGATTCTCCTCTTTCGCTTTATTTGCAGCATCAAGTTTTTCAAAATGATAACGACCAGTGTGCAAAGAACTTGGTCCTAAGCGACAGAATTTGATCATTAAGTACATTTCAATAATCAACAACACGGTATAGAACACAGCAAGGGCAATAATAGAACCCCAAATATCGCCAGTACTCAGTGTTGATGTTGACAAGTGCGTAGGAAGTACTTCACCAATGGTCCACGGTTGACGTCCAACTTCAGCAACATACCAACCTGTTTGCGCTGCAATCCAAGGCAAAGGTAGGGCAAATAAACCGAATTTGAGTAACCATGGTTTTTGTTCTGCATTTCGTTTTGCTACCGCAACGGTCGCTAGAATGAAAAGCAATAACATGAGGAAGCCAGAACCAACCATTGCACGGAATGACCAGAATAAGCTCGCAACGTGTGGAATGGTGTCTTTCGCTGCAGCTTTAATATCTGCTTCTGTGGCATCGACAACATTAGGTGCATATTTTTTAAGTAGTAAGCCATAACCTAAGTCTTTTTGGCTTTGATCAAATGCTGTTCTAAGTTCAGGAGATTTATCACCTGCACGAAGTTGTTCTAATTGGCTATAAGCAACCATACCGTTACGAATACGCACTTCATGTTGAGCGATTAAGTCTTTAATGCCCATGACTTCAGTGGTGGTTGAACGTGTTGCGATCAGTCCCATAACATACGGGATTTTGATTGCATAATCCGTGGTCATGGTTTCCTGATTTGGAAAGCCGACTAAGGTAAAGGCAGCAGGTGCTGGGTGTGTATCCCATTCTGCTTCAATTGCAGCCAGTTTGGTTTTTTGAACGTCACCAATTTCATAGCCTGATTCATCACCCAGTAAAATGACTGAAAGGGTAGATGCCAAACCGAAAATAGCAGCAATTGCAAAAGAACGACGTGCAAAAGGTAGGTCGCGTTTTTTCAACATGTAGTAGCTTGAAATCGCGAGTACAAAAATTGCACCTGTCACATAACCAGCAGAAACCGTATGTACAAATTTAACCTGAGCAACAGGGTTGAAAATCAATGCACCGAAATCAACCAATTCCATACGCATGGTTTCATAGTTGAATTCAGAACCGACAGGGTTTTGCATCCAGCCATTGGCAACCAAAATCCACAAAGCAGATAGGTTGGAACCGATTGCGACTAACCATGTGACGCTTAAATGCTGCATCTTAGACAGGCGATCCCATCCAAAGAAGAACAAACCGATAAAGGTAGATTCAAGGAAGAAGGCCATTAAACCTTCGATGGCGAGTGGCGCACCAAAAATATCACCGACGTAATGTGAGTAATATGCCCAGTTTGTACCAAACTGGAACTCCATGGTTAAACCTGTGGTCACCCCGAGTGCGAAGTTAATCCCGAAAAGTTTACCCCAGAACTTGGTCATGTCCTTGTAGATTTCTTTTCCAGAAATTACATAGGTAGTTTCCATAATGGCAAGAATAAATGCCAGACCTAAAGTCAATGGAACGAAAATAAAGTGATACATCGCGGTCATTGCAAATTGGAACCGCGAAAGATCGACCACGCTTTCAGAAATCATCAACGTGTCTCCTTAATGTGGGAAGGACTGCCAGCAATACGCTCGGCAACTTGGTTGTCAAAATTCTTAGGAATAGTAGGCGCATCAAACCAGATATTTTTGATAATTAATAAAATAACGACCTTAATAATTAATATGATCGTTATCTCGCGTTTAAATCTAAGATTAAAATCTTTCGGCGCTAAGCTCATTCTAACAAGCCTACATTTCAAAATGAATATTGTATTATTAAACAAAAGCTAATGAAAATAAAACAACTTTAGTTGATAAAACACAAATATATTTAAATTGTGTTAATAAACAACAACTTGTAAATATTTCTTATTGTAAATTGTGTTCGAAAAATAGCAGTCTAAACCCAACCAAAACACTTGTATATTTATATTAACTGCTGCTAAAACCGCTAATTTATAATATATAAAGTATACTGTTTTAGTCGGGTTTATTTTGTTTTATGGTGATATTTAAACTGTTTGGTCAACTAATTTTCAGGTATGTGCTTTATATTTTTATCCGACTAAATTACTCGGGATAGTGATTTTTAACTTAACTGATTTTTATTTAATATATCGAAATATTTTTGAAATAAAAATGAAATATTAAAAATGGTTATAAACATGAGCAATAGAAAAGCAGTGAAATGCTGTGTGAATAAGCCTGTGGAGATAGATAAAAATTATAGTAACTTTTTGTAGACGAGATAATGAATGATTCTTATTTGTAATATAAGTAGCGCGTAATATATTATCTACATAATCCATTTTTAGATAATGCAAGTTCTTTAGACCATAATTTAGGGTGTTGTCGGCAAGATTGATTACTTATTTAACAATCAATACAGGGATAAAACTCAAATTTAACACCGTTTTTGCAACAGTTCCTAAAATATATTTACTCAATCCTGAGCGCTGATGTGTCGCAATGATGATCAGATCGGCGCCAATATGGGTGGCATATTGAATAATTGCATTACTGGTTTGCAATTCGTGCAGTAGCTTATAGTGCACGTGCAGCCCTTCTGCCAATAACTGCTGTTGATACTGCTGAAGTAAATTTTGTGCACGTCGTTCGGCATCAAAAAAATGCTGGGTCATGCTCGGTACAACTTTATAGAAATCAACCCCGAAAAAAGGATCAATGGCAACTACACCTACCAGCGTTATTTGGCTAGAAAAGACTTGTGCCAAGTCGCTGGCATGTTGAATGGCAGTGGCTGTAAGAGGGGAGTCATCAATCGCAACCAGAATATGTTGATAGCTCATTTGTCCGGTGTCCTTAGATATTTTTTGTGTTGGCCATTTTTTTATTTTCTTAATCAGCATAGGCGCGTCTGACAAGAGTTAAAAGCATTTTTCAAGCGGGATATTTGGGCTAAATCGCAGTTTAAATAAAAAACAGGATCGGATCTGTAAAAGAGATGACGGTATCTGGGAGAAATATTCAGGTGGCAGTGATTGATGTCATACAAATATATTCTGAGGGCGCTCAAACATATTTGTATTACATTGCCGTGCGGATTGGGCTTTAAGCGGGCGCTTTATTTTGCCGAGCGCTAATGAGTCGGTGGGAGCTATCCGATCTAAAACAAGATTTGAAATAGCCTAAGCAAATTGATCTAGCGCGACAAGAACGCAAAGTTACGCCACCGTAAATAGCCTAAGCAAAGTTGGATTTTAAAATCAGCCAAACCAGCAACGGATTTAATTCCGTTGCTAAAACCAATTTTTGCTTATAAAACTAGCACTGTTGCGCATAGGCTTGGGCGAAATTAGACGGATTTTTGCGTTGTAATACTGCACTGATATTTTGACTGGCGCGCATTAACGCAGCTTCATCGATACCAGTTGCAAGTCCCATCCGCGACAATAAATAATATAAGTCTTCGGTTGCGACATTGCCTGATGCACCTTTGGCATAAGGACAACCGCCTAAGCCGGCAAGGGAAGCATCAAAAATACGAATGCCTTGCTCTAACGACTGATAGGTGTTGGCGACCGCCATCCCATAAGTATTGTGAAAATGTCCTGCCAAAAATTGACTGTCCATTTCGCTCAAACAGGCTTGCCAGACTTGTTTAACCCGATCTGGCGTTGCTGTACCAATGGTGTCGCCCAGTGAAATTTCATAGCAGCCCATGTCAAACAGTTGCTTGGAGACCTTGGCTACTTGTCGAGGGTCAATTGCGCCTTCATAGGGACAGTCGACCATACAAGAAACATAGCCGCGGACTTTGACATTGTATTGTTTGGCTTTGTGCATGATCTCAGCAAACTTGTCTAAGCTTTCCGCAATCGAGCAATTGATATTTTTCTGGGTAAAGCTTTCAGAAGCAGCGGTAAACACCGCCACCTCTTTACAGCCTACGGCCAATGCTGCATCAAAACCTTTGATATTCGGAGTGAGCAGACTCAAGTGAATATCTGGCTGTTGGGGCAGTGCCGCAAAAAGTTCATCACTGCGCGCCATTTGCGGAACCCATTTGGCCGAGACGCAAGAACCGACTTCAATATTTTTAAGCCCCGTTTGCATGAGGTCTAAAATAAAGTCTTTGCGTTGTTCAAAGCTGATGGGTTGCTTTTCATTTTGCAAACCATCGCGTGGGCCAACTTCAACGATTTTGACTTGATCTGCACGTGATGCTTGACTCATGCTTCAGCCTCCTCCGGAACATCGGCTGCAAGTACGCTGAGTTCAAATGCAACTAACTCATCACCAGATTTGACTTGATCCCCAACTTGGAAATAACACGCCGTTAGTACACCATCATTCGGTGCACGAATCGAGTATTCGATTTTCATCGCTTCAAGGGTCAGCAGTACTTGATCTTTTTTCACCACGGCGCCAGCTTCGACCAAAACTTGGGTAATTAAACCTGGCATTGGGGCTTTAAGGCCCGTATCACTGCTATTGTCATCTTCTTGATTGAACTTCTGCTGTGCCACATCAAAGCGTATGGTTTGACTGTTATGGAACACGGTGATGAGGTCTGTGCTACGGCTAAAGCTTAACCCAAATTTATGTTGGTCAATTTGTAGTGCTGCATGATTGGCTTGGTCTAGTTCGCCAGAAATCTCAAAACATTGACCTGCAAATTCTGCTTTAAAACCCTGTGCTGTGCTTGAGAATACAACCTGTTGGCTTTCTTCTTCCTGCTTTAACGTCACTTGATACTGACCAGTAATATTTAAACGCCATAGCGGTGCGCTATTCCAAACCGAACGATGTTGGGTTTGATTTTTTTGCAGACGCAATAATAACTCAATAAAAGCAGCCGCCACAATCAACTTGGCGTTGCTTGGATTTGGGAAGTTAAATAACGCCTCCTGTTCGCGTTGGATCAAGTTGGTATCTAAACGCGCATGTTTAAACGAGTCACAGCGTACGATACGATCAAGGAACGCAATGTTATTGCCAAGACCCTCAACATGGAACTCACCTAAAGCGCGGTGCATTTGTACCAATGCTGCCTCACGATTGGGTGCCCAAACAATCAGTTTGGCAATCATTGGATCATAGAAGGTGGTGATTTCATCGCCTTCAACAATACCGGTATCGACCCGCACAAATTGGCTTTGTTCTGGATAATGCAAATAACTAATTTGACCAATCGCTGGTAAAAAGTCTTTTTCAGGCTCTTCCGCATAAATCCGTGCTTCAAGCGCATGACCATGAATACTGAGTTCATGCTGCTGTTTTGGCAGGGTTTCACCAGCAGCAACGCGCAACTGCCATTCAACCAAGTCTTGTCCGGTAATCATTTCAGTGACTGGATGTTCAACTTGCAGACGGGTATTCATTTCCATAAAGTAGGCAGTACCGTCTTGTTCAACAATAAACTCAACCGTACCAGCACCAACATACTTGACCGCACGTGCTGCTTCAATTGCGGCTTGGCGCATACTTTCTAGCTTCACTTCAGCCATTAACGGCGCAGGCGCTTCTTCCAGCACTTTTTGATGACGACGTTGTACAGAACAATCACGTTCAAATAAATGTACACAATTGCCGTGTGTGTCAGCAAAAACTTGGACTTCGATGTGGCGTGGATTGACCACATAGCGTTCGACTAAAACATCATCATTGCCGAAGCTTGAGCGTGCTTCGCTTTTACATGAAGCCAATGAGCTGAGAAAATCTTGTTCAGACTCGACCAAACGCATGCCTTTACCACCACCACCAGCACTGGCTTTGATCAGCACCGGATAGCCAATGTTGTTGGCTTGCTGTTTGAGAAAATCAGCATCTTGATTGGCACCGTGATAACCCGGTGTCAGTGGCACGCCCGCTTTTTCCATCAAGGCTTTAGAAGTGGCTTTGAGCCCCATCGCTAAAATTGCAGCGACAGGTGGTCCGATAAACACCAAACCATTTTTTTCGCAGGCCAGTGCGAATTGATCATTTTCAGATAAAAAGCCATAACCAGGATGGATCGCTTGTGCGCCAGTGGCCAATGCCGCTTGAATAATTCGGTCAATTTGTAAATAGCTTTGCGCAGCCGGGGATTCGCCAATATAAATGGCTTCATCTGCTTGTTTAACATGTTGTGACTTAGCATCGGCATCCGAATAAACCGCAACGGTCGCGATGCCCAATTTTTTGGCTGTGCGGATCACACGACAGGCGATTTCTCCGCGATTGGCAATCAGTATTTTTTCAAACATTTTAAAATCCTTATTGTTGTTCTGCTGCTGACATGATCCATGCAGGTGCTTGTTTATTTAAAAAAGCAGTGAGGCCATCTTTGGCTTCTGCACCCTGACGCAGTTGTGCAATATGCTGTGCTGTTTGCAACAACAATTGATTGTCGAGCGGATGTTGTTCAACCAGTTGAATCAGGTGTTTCGATGCAGCTTGCGCTTCTGGTCCACCCAATAAGAGAGCTTGCACCATCTGCTCAACTTTTTCATCGAGCGCATCAACTGTGGTCACTTCATGTACCAGCCCCAAAGTTTGTGCTTTGGTCGCGCTGATCCGTTCAGCCGTCAAAAAATAACGGGATGCTTGACGTGCACCAATGGCGCGAATCACATAAGGGCTAATGGTCGATGGTGCTAAACCTAAACGTACTTCTGAAGTTGCAAACTGTGCATTGTCACTGGCGATACAGATATCGCAAGCCGATGCCAAGCCCATACCACCCCCCAAAGCCACACCATGCACGCGGGCAATCGTCGGTTGTTTAACGGTGGCAATGGCTTTTAGCATCTCAGCCAGTTTTAACGCATCCGCTTGATTGTCAGCAGGCGAGGCCATACCCGCTTGCTTCATCCAATTTAAATCAGCACCCGCAGAAAAGCTTTTGCCACGACCGGCTAAAATCACCACACGAATATCATCACGTTGATTTAACTGCATAAAGCAAGCATGTAACTCTTCAATCAACACACTGTTAAAGGCATTGTGTAGCTCACCACGGTTTAGCCAAACGCTTGCAACCTGTGATTTAATTTCGACTTGTAAAAATTGATAATCCATACTCACCTCTTACATACGGAACACGCCAAACTGGGTGTCTTGAATAGGAGCATTCAAGGCTGCGGCTAAACTTAATCCCAAAACATGTCGAGATTGAGCAGGGTCAATGACACCGTCATCCCAAAGACGGGCAGAAGCATAATAAGGATGACCTTGGCGCTCGTATTGATCACGAATCGGTTGTTTAAATTGATCTTCTTCCTCACTTGACCAGGTGCCAGCTTTCATTTCAATTTGATCACGTTTTAAGGTCGACAATACGCTTGCCGCTTGCTCGCCACCCATCACTGAGATGCGTGAGTTTGGCCAAGTCCATAAAAAGCGGGGTGAATAGGCACGGCCACACATACCGTAATTCCCTGCACCAAACGAACCACCAATAATCAAGGTCAGTTTAGGCACTTTGGCATTGGCAACCGCCATTACCAGTTTGGCACCATGTTTGGCAATCCCTTCATTTTCATACTGACGACCGACCATAAAGCCAGTGATGTTTTGAATAAACAACAGGGGAATTTTGCGCTGACAACACAGTTCAATAAAGTGCGCGCCTTTTTGTGCCGACTCTGAAAATAAAATACCGTTGTTGGCAATAATACCGACAGGCATGCCATAGAGTTTGGCAAAACCAGTGACGAGGGTTGAGCCAAAGCGGGCTTTAAACTCATCAAAACGTGAACCATCGACTAAACGTGCAATCACTTCACGCACATCAAACGGTTTACGCGCATCACTTGGAATCACACCGTAGAGTTCTTCAGCAGCAAATAACGGTGCTTCAATTTCTGCAGGATTGGTTTTTGGTGTTAAATTTAAATTGGCCACAATTTGGCGGGCAATTTGTAGGGCATGTTCATCACTTTCAGCCAAATGATCCGCCACACCCGAAAGTCGGGTATGTACATCACCACCACCAAGGTCTTCACTGCTAACCACTTCACCCGTTGCCGCTTTGACTAACGGTGGTCCACCAAGGAAAATCGTACCTTGATTACGTACAATAATGGTTTCGTCTGACATCGCTGGTACATAAGCACCACCGGCAGTACAACTGCCCATCACCACGGCAATCTGGGCAATGCCTTTACTCGACATTTGCGCTTGATTATAGAAAATACGGCCAAAATGATCGCGGTCTGGAAAAACCTCATCTTGCATTGGCAAGTAAGCACCGCCTGAATCGACCAGATAAATACACGGTAAATGGTTTTGTTCAGCGATTTCTTGTGCACGTAAATGTTTTTTCACGGTTAAAGGGTAGTAGGTTCCACCTTTGACCGTGGCATCATTGGCAACGATCATGCAGCTAATGCCATGCACTTGACCGACACCCGCCACCACACCGGCAGCAGGAATATTGTCTGCGTAAACAGCATAGGCAGCCAATTGACCAATTTCTAAAAAAGCAGTTCCCGCATCAATCAGTTGATTAATGCGATCACGGGCCAGTAATTTACCTCGCGCCAAATGTTTGGCTCGGGCAGCTTCTCCACCACCCAGTGCAATATTTTCAGTGGTTTGAGCTAAGTCAGCAACGATTTTTTGCATTGCTGCTTGATTGGTTTTAAACGCATCACTTCTTGTATTTAGTTTGCTATTGAGTTGGTTCATACAATATATCTCTCTATTGACGCGGCATTTATCTACGCGATCTAGGCATTATTTGGTTTCGTTAAACAATTCACGTCCAATCAACATGCGTCGAATCTCGGAAGTTCCAGCACCAATTTCATAAAGTTTGGCATCGCGCCATAGGCGACCAGTGTTGTAATCATTGATATAACCATTGCCACCCAAGGTTTGTACCGCTTCACCAGCCATCCACGTGGCTTTTTCTGCAGCATATAAAATTGCACTGGCGGCATCTTTACGTAGACTGCGTGCATGATCAGCTTTATCACAAGCTGCTCCCACCGCATAAACCAAAGCTTTACATGCCAACCAAGTCGAGTACATATCTGCAATTTTGCCTTGCATCAATTGGAACTCACCCAGAGCTTGACCAAATTGTTTGCGGTCATGGATATACGGAATTACTTCATCTAAGCAAGCATCCATAATGCCTAAAGGACCTGCGCTGAGTACTGCACGTTCGTAGTCTAAGCCACTCATCAATACTTTTACGCCATTGCCAACGCCACCCAACACGTTCTCTTTCGGGACTTTGACATTGTCAAAAAATAACGGATAAGTATTTGAGCCACGCATGCCCAATTTATCTAAATGGTGACCATGGCTGAAACCAGGCATGTCTTTTTCAACTAAAAAGGCAGTCATGCCTTTGGTGCCTGCATTTAAATCAGTTTTGGCATAAACCACCAGTACATCAGCATCACCGCCATTGGTGATCCACATTTTCGAGCCATTTAGCACAAAGTGATCGCCCGCATCTTCAGCACGGAGTTTCATACTGACCACATCAGAACCCGCATTCGGTTCTGACATCGCCAATGCACCCACGAAATCACCTGAAATTAACTTCGGTAAAAAACGCTGTTTTTGTTCTTCATTACCATTTCGATTAATTTGGTTAATACATAGGTTAGAATGAGCGCCATAGGAAAGACCAATCGAGGCTGAAGCACGTGAAATTTCTTGCATCACCAAGATATGTGCTAAATAACCGAGATTGGTACCACCGTATTCTTCACTGACGGTCATGCCCATTAATCCCATATCGCCCATTTTTTTCCAAAGATGAGCAGGGAAGAGGTTTTTTTGATCGACTTCTTGAGCAATCGGGGCAATTTCTTTTGCGCAAAAAGCGGCAACTGAATCACGTAGTGCGATTAATGTCTCGTCTAAACCGAAGTCTATGCTGTGTAAATTCATATCTGCATTCATCCTAAGCGTTGTATTTGTTAGTCCTTGAAAAGCATTTTTTTGTGCTTAATGAATACAATACAGATAAATTTTAAAAAAGTGAATCATTATTCATAAAATGATTTACAATTTACTTTGATTAGTTGAGAATAAAACCATGAGCTATAAAAGATCTTCTTTGATGCAGGAACGAATGGAACAAAATCGTCAAACGATTTTGCAATCCGCGCGTGAACTGATTGCATCAGGTGGGATTAAAGATGCACAAATACAAGCGATTGCTGAACGTGCTGGCGTTTCAAGTGGTTTGGTATATCGTTACTTTGAAAATAAAAGCCAAGTGCTTATTGAGGTTCTGTCCGCAGCGATCCAGCATGAAATTCAAATTTTGAATAGCATTGCACAAAGTGAGCAGGGGCCAGAAGTGAAATTGCGCAAGGCGGTAACGACCTTTGTAAAACGTGCAATGAATAGTCCACAACTGGCATATTCATTGATGTTTGAACCGGTCGATCCAGGATTGGAGCATGAACGTTTTCGTAGTAAGCAGTTGATTAAAGAAAGTATTATTGAGATCCTGTCTGAGGGGAAGGCCAGTGGTGAGTTTGAATTTCAAGATTTAAATACCGCTGCGCTGTGTGTGGTCAGTACCATGACTTTTGTGGTGATTGAACCGCTCAGTCCGTCCCAATATGCCAAATTTGATCAAAGCTACATTGACTTCTTCGTGAAACAAATCGCCGATTTTTGTGTCAATGCGGTGAAACGCCAGTCTGAGCACTGACGTTCAACCGCGCTTTTAAAGGCACATTGTGCTACTTCGGCGATTCAGGGAATGAATCGAAGTCATATAACAATGAAAATGGTTTTAATAATTCGTAGAACGTAAGAAAGTTATAAAGAATCAAGGAGTAGGATTCAATGACACCATCAAGATTAAGTTATGCCTCAGGTCCGAGCAGTGCACCCTTGTTGGGTATGACGATTGGGGATCAATTTGATCAAGCTTGTCAACAGTATGCTGATCAAGATGCCGTTATTAGTTTACATCAACAGGTTCGGTTGACTTATCGGGAGCTGCAACAAAAAGTCGATGCTTTTGCTTGTAGTTTGCTCAAACTGGGGCTGCACAAAGGTGATCGTATTGGGATTTGGTCGCCCAATTGTGTGGAATGGACGATTACTCAATTTGCCGCTTTTAAAGCTGGCATTATTTTGGTTAATTTAAATCCAGCTTATAAAAGTTATGAGTTGGAATATGTACTGAATAAGGTGTCGTGCAAGGCTTTGGTTATCGCATCGAACTTTAAAACCAGTAACTACCAAGAAATTTTAACCCAGTTGGCCCCCGAACTGACTGAGGCCACAGACAATGTTCTACATGCCAGTCGACTCCCGCATTTAAGAACGGTGATTAAAATTGATGATACAGTGCATCAAGGGATTCATCGTTTCTCGGATCTTATGCCAACACCTTCTGTTGAGCAACAGCAACAACTACAAGGCATTGCTGCTGAACTACAGTTTGATGAAACTATTAATATTCAATTTACTTCAGGCACGACAGGCAACCCGAAAGGGACCATGCTGACCCATAATAATATTTTAAATAATGGTTATTTTGTCGGTGAAACAATTCGCCTGACCCCACAAGATCGTGTCTGTATTTCCGTACCGTTGTTCCACTGTTTTGGTATGGTGATGGGTAACTTAGCGTGTATTACTCACGGATCAGCAATGATTTATCCGTCTGCAGTATTTAATCCACTGGAAAGCTTAAAAGCCATTCAACAAGAAAAATGCACGGCGGCGTATGGTGTGCCTACCATGTTTATCGGTATTTTAGAGCATGAACAATTCGATCAGTTTGATTTGAGTAGTTTACGCACCGGTATTATGGCGGGCAGTCCGTGTCCACGCGAAATTATGCAACGCGTGATTGATCGCATGCATATGAAAGACATCACCATTTGCTATGGCATGACCGAAACGGCTCCAGTTAGTGTGCAAAGTTCAACTTTTGATTCACTGGAATGCCGTGTGGCAACGGTTGGTCGCGTCCATCCGCACCTTGAAATTAAAATTGTTGATGAGCAAGATAAAATCGTGCCGCGTAATCAACTGGGTGAACTCTGTGTACGCGGTTATTCCGTCATGCAGGGCTATTGGGATGATGAAGAAAAAACCACGGAAGTGATTGATAATACGAAATGGATGCACACTGGCGATATCGCTGAAATGGATGATCAGGGCTTTATTAAGATCAAAGGTCGGATTAAAGATGTGGTTATTCGAGGTGGAGAAAATCTATTTCCTAAAGAAATTGAAGATTTTCTATATACCCATCCTGATATCAGTGATGTGCAAGTGGTTGGTATACCTGACGCACGTTATGGTGAAGAACTTTGCGCCTGTATTATTTTGCATGAACATCATCAGACAGACATCGATTCAATTCGTAAATACTGTGCAGCGCATATTTCGCATAATAAAGTCCCTAAATACGTGCGCTTTTTTGATGAGTTCCCAATGACCGCATCGGGTAAAGCACAGAAGTTTAAATTGCGGGAATTTATGTGTGATGAACTGAATCTGATTAACGAGTTCAGTTGAAGAGTACCTTTATTCCCTCTCTTCTTGAGGAGAGGGCAAGGGAGAGGTATTTATTCCCTCTCTTCTTGAGGAGATGAGCAGCACTGCTGCGTAAAGGTGAGGTATGTATTGATTTGCTCGTTCCACCGCGCAGCAGTGGAATGAGCAATAACCTAATAATACTTAAGTAAATTTAATGCCTTAAATATACTTGCTTTCATTTACCCCAAGCCTTAAATATATAACAACGCGATAATTGCTCAGTGGTCGCGTGACCATCAAGGATTAGATTGAGCAAAACCAACAAATGTAATAAAGCCCTCATGTATTAATATTGCAAAAGTTAAATGAACATCGAAAAAATATCTAAGAACAATAATTTAAGTACAACAATTAATTAGAGAACAGAGAAAGACAGCCTTTGTGATTGCAATATTTTAAGTGAGATCAGCAGCATGCCAAAAAGAATCAAGGAGTATGATTCAATGACACAATTAGGTTTAAGTTATGCCACGGGTCTAAACGATCAAGCACTTTTAGGAATGAGCATCGGTGAAAAATTCGATCAGGCTTGTCAGCAATATGCAGATCAAGCTGCGGTCATCAGTGTGCATCAGAATATTCGTTTAAGTTATGCTGAATTACAGCAACAGGTCGATGCCTTTGCCTGTAGCTTAATCGCACTGGGCTTTGAAAAAGGAGACCGCTTGGCGATTTGGTCTTTTAATTGTGTGGAGTGGACGATTACTCAGTTTGCAGCCGCTAAAGTTGGGATTATTTTAGTCAATCTCAATCCAGCCTATAAACGTTCAGAACTCGAATATGTCTTAAATAAAGTATCGTGTAAGGGGATTGTGATTGCACCAAGCTTTAAAAGTATGGACTACCAAGCCGTTTTGACTCAGCTTGCACCTGAATTAAATACAACGATCGGACAAACTGAAAATAAACAGCTGAGCTTACAACGCCTGCCACATCTCAAGTTTGTGATTAAAATGGATGATGTTCCACATCCTGCAATACATCGCTTTTCAGATTTAATCGGTTCGCCAACAACCGCACAACTACAGCAACTCCAAGCCATTGCAGCAAAACTACAGTCAGACGAGGTGATTAATATTCAGTTTACCTCGGGTACTACGGGCAGTCCGAAAGCCACCATGCTCACCCATCATAATATTTTAAATAATGGTTATTTTTCAGGTAAAACAATGCATCTCCATGCCCAAGATCGGGTCTGTATTACCGTGCCATTATTTCATTGTTTTGCCATGGTGGTCGGAAACTTGGCCTGTATGACCCATGGTGCGGCTATGGTTTATCCATCTACAGGCTTTGATCCCTTAGCGGTACTCAACACTGTAGAACAGGAAAAATGTACAGCGCTTTATGGTGTACCAACCATGTTTATTGCCATTTTAGAACATCCACAATTTGAACAGTTTGATTTAAGCAGCTTACGCACGGGCGTGATGGGGGGAAGCTTATGCCCGCGTGAAGTGATGCAGCGGGTGATTGATCGCATGCATATGAAGGAAGTGACTATCTGTTATGGAATGACGGAACTGTCTCCAACCTGTACACAAACTTCAATTCACGACTCATTAGAAGCACGAGTCAATAGTGTTGGGCGTGTACATCCACATCTTGAAATTAAAATTATTAATGAGCAGGGTGAAGTGATTCCATATGGGCAGTTGGGTGAACTGTGTGTGCGTGGTTATTCGGTCATGCAGGGCTATTGGGAAGATACTGAAAAAACCAATGAAGTGATTAATGCAGAAAATTGGATGCATACAGGTGATATTGCAGAAATGGATGATCAAGGCTTGATCAAAATCAAAGGCCGTATCAAAGATGTGGTCATTCGCGGTGGAGAAAACTTATATCCTAAAGAAATTGAAGATTTTCTATATACCCATCCCAATATCAGTGATGTGCAAGTGGTTGGTTTGCCAGATGCGCGTTATGGTGAAGAACTTTGTGCTTGTATTATTTTGCATGATCAAGATAAAAGTGATCACGAAAGCATTCGTCAATTTTGTAACGAACACCTTGCACGCAGTAAAGTGCCTAAATATGTGCATTTTCTTGAAGCCTTCCCAATGACCGCATCAGGCAAAGCACAAAAGTTTAAACTACGTGAGATGCTCTGTGATGAAATGAATCTAGAGAGTGCGTTTAGTTAAATATGAAGTTCGTTTAGTACCCCTCTTTTGAGGAGAGGTATCTACATATCTATTTAAGACACCTATCTAGTAGAAATCTGTAATCTATTTGAGCTTAATACAAGGTATTTAAGTCCTGTCTAGATTCGGAATTTCGAGCTGAGTGCAAATTTCATTGAATATCAAAAATACTAAATCTCCCCTCTTACGCCATATATGGCTCATCTTTTCCAAAGAGGGGGACTTTTTTGGGAATTCAAAGCCTAGTATATGCTACACAACGCTCCTCCCTTTGAAAAAGGGAGGTTGGGAGTAATGCTAGTCAGTTAAGGGATTTTGTAGTTTAAAAGCACCCTCTTCCCAGCCTTCTCCCAAAGGGAGAAGGGGCTTTCAGATACAACTGATCAATCAAAAACAGTTGTATTTGTCTTAACTGACTAGCATTAAGGTTGGGAGGGATTATCTCGAAAAAGCTAAGCAGTATGCCGCGCAAGGGAGGGATTTTTTCGACTAGTAATTTTCAAAAGATGTGTAGATCCCTATGCTTTTGAGGAGATGAGCAGCACTGCTGCGCAAGGGAGAGGTACACTTTGAACACCAACCACTAAGGACCAAATTAAATGGCAAAAGATTTTAATAACCAGCAAGTCGTTGAAGGCTATGATCAACATATTCGTAAACTGATTCCAGGCTATGAGCTGATTCACTTACAAGTTCATGCCATTTTAACGGCTTATTTAAATCCTCAAGCTGAAATATTGGTGGTGGGGTGTGGCACGGGATATGAATTACAGTATTTGGCAGAGCGATTTCCGCAGTGGTGTTTTACTGCAATTGATCCTGCCATCAATATGTTGGAAAAAGCGCAGCAGCATATCCAGCAATTAGGTCTTGAGCAAAATATAACGTTTGTCCATGGTGATACTTCAGTCCTTGCACAAATCGACAAGAAGTTTGATGCTGCATTGGCGATTTTAGTTTCGCATTTTGTTGCATATGAACATAAAGCCAATTTTTTCCAAGAGATTGCACAGAGTCTAACGCCAAATGGATTGTGTATTAGTTATGACCTGATGCAGCTCGGAAATGCCAAACAAGCCCAAGTGTTAAAACAGATGGTGCAGTTAACGGGTTTAGCTGAGGCACAAGCCGATGCGATGTTGGCGCGTTTAGAAAATGATTTCTTTTTGATGGACTTGACGGCATTTAAGCAGCTGTTATTGACTGTTGGATTTAAACAGATTGAACAATTTAGCCAAGTCCTGAGCTATGCAGGCTTGATTGCTTTTAAAGCCATAGATTGAATTAAGGTTTCATAGGTTTTCATATTATTTGCTAAGCAAAATTCAATAGAAACAACATCACTAAGCAAAAGACGTTATCATGTTTGCATCTTTTAGTACTCCAAGGAAAGACCATGTCTACAGATCAACAATTTCCTAAAACCTCAAATTCAGGCATTGCCGTATATTCTAATAATGCTGAAGCAATCGGGAATACGCCCTTGATTCGCATCAATCGTGCGATTCAAAGTGAAGCGACCGTATTGGCCAAAATTGAAAGCCGTAACCCAGCATTTTCAGTGAAATGTCGTGTGGGCGCTGCTTTAGTTGCGGATGCCGAAGAAAAAGGTCTATTAAAAAAAGGCATGCATATTGTTGAACCAACCAGTGGAAATACTGGAATTGCCTTGGCTTTTGTTGCAGCAGCAAAGGGCTATCCAATTACCTTGACGATGCCAGCCAGCATGAGTATCGAACGTCGTAAAGTACTCAAAGCATTGGGTGCAAATTTACTGCTGACTGAACCAGCTAAAGGTATGAAGGGTGCAATTGATGAAGCAGAGCGCTTGGTCAAAGAACAACCTGAGCTGTATTACTTACCTCAACAGTTTGAAAACCCAGCCAATCCTGCGATTCATGAAACCACAACTGGCCCAGAAATTTGGGAAGCGACTGGCGGTCAAGTCGATATTTTAATTTCAGGTGTGGGTACCGGTGGTACGATTTCAGGTATTTCACGTTATTTTGAAAAAGTAAAAAACCAAGCGCTCTATTCAATTGCAGTTGAACCAGCTGAATCAGCCATTATTACCCAACATTTACGCGGTGAAGAGATCACACCAGCCCCACATAAAATTCAGGGTATTGGCGCGAACTTTATTCCTAAAAACTTAGACGTAGATTTAGTCGATGAAGTGATTGCCATCACCAGCCAAGATGCGATTGATTGGGCACGTCAAATTGCAACCCAAGAAGGAATTTTGGTCGGTATTTCGAGTGGTGCAGCGATGGCAGCGGCAGCGCAAGTGGCAGCACGTCCTGAAAATGCAGGAAAAAATATTGTGGTGATCTTGCCGGACAGCGGTGAGCGTTATTTATCTTCTGTGTTATTTGAAGATATTTCAGCAGATTAAACTAAAAAACTTCTCCCTTGAGCAGCACGGCTGCGCAAGGGAGAGGTCGCTTAAAGACCCGCTTCGTAATCGCTATTGCTCAGTAATTCTTCTACATCGGCCATATCGTGTGGCTTAATCTTATAAATCCAACCTTTGCTATATGGGTCATCATTGACAAAGTCTGGATCATCTTCAAGTTCAGTATTCAATTCAACCACAACCCCTGAGATTGGGGCATGAATATCTGAAGCCGTTTTAACGGATTCAACCACACCAACGGCTTGACCTGCAGTCACTTCGCTATCGAGTGCTGGAAAATCGATATAGACCAAATCGCCAAGTGCGTCTTGGGCATGATCTGAAATACCAGTCACCACAAGATCACCTTCGATTCTTACCCATTCATGTGTTGCTGCGTATTTTAAATTTGAAGGATGATTCATGCTAACTCCCTTAAAAGTCATTAAAAACTTCAATATTTTCAGCAGATTTATACAGGGTTTTTGCAGGGATGAAAAGTCCTAAACACCGATCAGGTGCAACTTAAAGATAGGGATCTTTACGCCAACTGCTTGGGCTGCGACCACTCCAGCGTTTAAATGCACGGCTAAAGTTGGCCACATCAGAATAACCGAGCGCATCTGCAATTTGTTCTAAGCTGTAATCTGTACGTGACAGTAACGAGGTTGCATAGCGATAACGCACTTCATCAACGAGGCTTGAGAAAGAGGTTCCTTCAGCGGCAAGTTGCCGTTTTAAAGTGCGATCAGAGCGATGCAAACGAGCTGCGACGTGTTCAATGCTGAGATAGTGTTGCTCAGCGTGGCTCAATATATCACGAACTTGTATGGCGATGCTGCGTCGTTCAACCTGTGCAGATAATTCAGCTTCACATTGTTTAATCGCAATTTGGTTCGCCAATGGATCAGCATTCACCATTTTTAAACTTAGATATTTTTGATCAAAACTTGCCAGTAAATGCGCTTGTTCAAAACGGAAATGATAACCAGCAAGCTGACTTCGATGTTGCTCAAAACCAAGCGGTTTGGGAAAGTCAAAATCGATCACGGCATTTAATTGTTGAATACCGGTTAAAGTCTTGGCCATGCTCAACATACCGAGGGTGAGGCTGGTGACGATTTCGGTACGCAATGGCTCAATTTCAATATCACATTGCAGCTCTAAGGTGGCTTGATGTTCAATGGTAGAGAAATATAGCTGAATAAAAGGTAATCGCAGTTGGATAAAACGATTGGCCAAGACAAAGGCGGCTGCAAGATCTTCCGCAGTCATAATTGCAGAGCCAATCGAACCATGAATGGAAATTCCCATTTGTGTACCAAGCTGAAAGCCGAGACTGCTTTCACCCGTTAGTTTTAAGGCATATTTAACTAATTCGTTGGCGGTTCGGGTTGCAATACGAAAATTAGGCTGCGCTAACTGATCGGCAGTCAATTGAAATGGTGCAAACAGTACTTCAGCAGCGTACCCCGAACGTGACACGACATCGCATAATAAAAGCGCATAGACACCAGGAATTCCTTGATCTTGACGAGCTGATATTGTATTCATTGGCGGTCCATGCCTCATTGGGGGTGAATCGAAGAAGTAGAGGGTTCCAATATTAGTTTTCTGAGATTGGTTTTCCTAAGATACGGTGATCACCCCGAATCTTCTGCGCTTTAATTGTTTAAAAGATGAGCATTTGGTTAAGTTGGCTCTCGTCGAAAGACCAGAACTTTTGTGGTGGAGACCATTAAGTCTTGGCCATTTTGGTTCTTAGCATGGGTCAAGTAAGTCACCATACCACGGTCATTTTTACGTTTCGATGGCTGAATATCTACAATTTCAACGTCAAGATGAATACGATCACCAACCCGAGTCGGTTGCGGCCAACGTAAGTTCACATCAACGCCAATCAAGCCTTGTGCAATCGGCAAACACTCTGTCCATAAGCGCATGGTGACCGCAGCCGTATGCCAACCACTGGCAGCGAGGCCTTGGAAAATAGGATGATCTTTGGCTTTTTCTTCATTGATATGAAAGACCTGCGGATCATATTGGCCCGCAAAATTTTTAATTTCATCCAAGGTCATTTCATATTCACGACTTGTAAAATGATCACCAACGTTCAGATCTTCTAAATACAACATAGATTTGCTTCCTTTGCTTGCGGTTATGCTTGTTCACTTTCATTTATTGCTGGCGTATCTTCAACCAAAAAACCACCTGTTTGACGATGCCATAATTGGGCGTAAATCCCATTTTGTGCAATCAGTTGTTCATGTGTCCCTTGTTCTGCAATATGTCCTTCATCTAGAACAATTAGGCGATCCATTTGTGCAATGGTTGATAGGCGATGTGCAATGGCGATCACTGTTTTGCCTGCCATTAAATCATCTAAGCTCGATTGAATTGCAGCTTCAACTTCAGAGTCGAGTGCACTGGTGGCTTCATCTAAAATTAAAATCGGTGCGTCTTTTAAAAACACCCGTGCAATGGCAATACGTTGGCGCTGACCACCAGAAAGTTTGACACCACGTTCGCCAACATAGGCGTCATAACCCGTTTTCCCACGCAGATCACTTAATTGTGGAATGAACTCATCAGCTTTGGCTTTTTCTACAGCTGCAAACATTTCTTCATCTGTGGCTTCTGGGCGGCCATATTTAATATTTTCAGCGACTGAACGATGCAGGAGAGAGGTATCTTGGGTGACCAAAGCGATATTTTTACGTAAGCTGTCTTGGGTGACAGCTTGAATATTTTGGCCATCAATCGAAATTTGACCTTTATTGAGACTGTAAAAATTAAGCAAGAGTTGAATCAGCGTCGACTTACCAGCACCTGAACGTCCCACAATACCAATTTTTTCACCGGCTTTAATTTCTAAATTAAATTGATCAATGACATTTTTTTGATTATAGGCAAAGCTGACCTGATCGAACTTAATCGAACCAGCTGCAATCTGTAGCGGCATTGCATCAGGCTTATCTTCAATACTAATTTTTTTACCCAAGGTTTTCATACCATCTTGGATGGTACCGACATTTTCAAACAATGCTGAGGTTTGCCACATCATAAATGCAGCCATACTATTCAGCTTTAAAATCATCGCGGTTGTTGCGGCAATCACACCGATCGCGGCTTGGCCATTTAGCCATAGATATACAGCTGTGCCCAATACACCAAAAAACAGAATAAAGGTCAATAAGTTAATACAGATTTCATAGCGAGTTCCCAAGCGCATTTGCCTAAATACCGTCACCATAAAGAGTTGCATTGAGGTTTTGGCATATTGGCTTTCACGGCCAGCATGTGCAAATAGTTTTACCGTCTGAATATTGGTATAGGCATCGGTAATACGACCTGTCATTTCAGCACGGGCATCCGCTTGTGCTTTAGAAATACGGCCTAAACGGGGAATAAAATACAGTGCTGCACCGACAAAAAGCACCAGCCAAAGTAATAACGGCAGCAATAATATCGGTGATATCGCACCAAGGACAATACTGATTGTAATAAAGTAAATGATGACATAGGTCACCATATCTCCCAAAATCACCCAGAATTCACGTACAGCAAGTGAGGTTTGCATGACTTTAGCCGAAAGACGTCCAGCGAAATCACTGTGAAAAAAATCGAGTCCTTGTAGCAGCAATAAATTGTGGAAGCGCCAACGTAAACGCATTGGGAAACTACTATAGAGAATTTGATGCCGTACAATCGATTGGACACTGGAAAAAAAGATATTACCAAACAGAAAAAAGCTTAAAACCAGTAAATTTTCCGAGTGATTCTGTAAAAAGGTATCTGGCGTTGATGTGCTTAACCAGTCTACCAAGTGACCAATTTGAGAAAAAAAGATGGCTTCAAAACTGGCTGTAGCAGCCGTTAATAGAATTAACACCAGTAAATAGCGTTTTACACCATGTGCCGCTTGCCAAACAAAATGAAAAAATGTTTGTGGCAATGGTTCATTTAAATGTTTAGTCGGATAGGGATCGACACGTTTCTCAAACCATTGCAACATAACCAAGCTACCTTTTTTTAAGAATTTTTCATACGTTATAACGGGCTATAGAATAGCAGAAAATGAGATCAACAAATGTGATAAGTCATATGAAGTTCGATTCAAAATTTTAGAAAAAATCATGCCGAAATCAGATTGTGCATACCTTTGATTCATTTTCTATTTCTACAGCATCAATATATTTTACCAGTCAACTAAATATTCAAAAAAAATTAAGTATTGATGTTTATCTAAACAAAAGCCTGCTAACGCGATTAAAACTAAAGATTGGATTGAGAAAATAATATGCATAGTTTCTCAGTTTACTCAGATGCTACAGGTTAAAGTCCATTAGATTTTGCTGAAAATATCGCTGTGAGGTAAAGCAGCTCATCTGTAAAAATAAATCACTAAATAGAAATATCTAGACCGTATGAGAATTAATAGCACATCTACTGATATTTGCTATGTGGTGAACCACGGAAAAATTCTGTTAAAACCTCTAATCTATGACAGCAAGAAGAAGTCTTTATCTATAGTTATCTTTTGGTTTTTTAAACATTTATTGCAAATTAATACGGCAATACATTAATGGTGGAATAGGTGGGTGAAGATGATTGTGTTTATATTGATGGAATCAAAAGCTATTTAATAAAAATAAATGTTTTAATAAAATGAATTTAAAAACAAGTTTTACTCTGCGAGGAGTTTATATTTAATTTGGCTTGTAAATAATTTAAATGATTATAGTGAGTTATTTTTTTAAATGGATATTTGGTTGTATTGGGTTTTATGTGAGCATAAAGAAAAAATCACGCTTAACTTGTATTTTTAAATTGATTTGTTGTTCTGTATTTTAATTTGAATGAAGTTGAGCTTTTGGGGTTATTGAAGTTTTATAGTTATTTATAAGTATCATGATTTTTTTAATTTAACTTTGTGCTAGACAAGATAATTGAATGTTTTTTGTGGTCGAAAATGTTTTGATTTTTTGTGTGATGTGCTTAACAGTTTTTATTTTGATTATCTTTCTTTAAAAACCAAGTGATTTCGTTTGATGTAAAATAAAAAAGTTATAAAGTAAAGTAGTCGAAGTTGTGGTTTTAGTTTTTGACACTGACGTTAATCGGTTGGCGTACTTTGTTATTAATATGTCTTTGTTTTAAAAGTTATAATAAATTCAATAGTTTGTGATTTTATTTTTTTTGAAAGATTAATTTAAAAAACCATTGTAATTATAGGGTTTTAAAATAAATTTACTGAAAATACCAAATACTTCTTTAAGGCAAGAATAGATATAAATTGCCAATCATTTAAGACTTTAATTCTAGGTTGCTTACAGCTAGAGGAGCGGGTTAACACCTTTTTGTCAGCATTTTGATTTAATTTAAAGGGCTAGGAGAGCAACAGATGCAGGCCATTTTTGTACGCTAATCTATATGTTTCATGCGTGTTGATACTGTTCTTTACAGGATGTTTTACATATTTTTACTGAAGGTCAGAACACTGCACTTTGCAGATTAAAAGATTAAGCAAAAATCTTGTAAATTTGATATTAAATGTCGCTTTAGCTTTAGAGTAAATTGATGAAAATCATTGGCTTTATCTTTATGTGGCACTGTTCTTTATTAGAAATAAAAGACTGAGTTAATGTTATTGAAACCTAGAAGCCAAGAAAGTAATAAATATGATATTTATCACTATTTTTTTAATATAATGACAACTCATTCCATTTTTAATAATAAAAACAATACAATGTATTTATTGAATAAAGAATTAATAACTATATTTTAAAATAATACAAATATACTAATTGGTTGTTTTATTGGCTTTGGTGTTTTTATTTTTATTAATAAAAGGTTTTGGAGAATTTAAATGAAAAATAAAGTATTTTTAGACTTGGTTTTGCTTGATAAGGTGAGCGGTATCCTATTTATTTGTACGACCGAACTTTGAAGGATTTAATAAAAATAACGCTAGATTTAACTGGTTTTATATATTGGGTTTCTAATAATTTGTGGATTTGGTATAAGTTTTAATTTGGTTTTTAGGTTTATTTTTTAAGTTGTATTAAGCTTATATTGATGAAAGCAAAGGAGAAATTATTATTAGATCGTTTTAGAGGGAGTGAGCTAATCAGCTTTTATTTTAATAGTAACGACGTCTAATCTACTTAATAAGAAATGTTGAAAAGTATTTATTGAGTTAAATGTTAATAATTAATTTTTTTAAGTAAATATAAATCAAGAAAAGTATTTAATGTATTTTCAAATACTTAGGGTGCTTAAAATAATAAATAGTTGAGTATTAAAATGAAATCTAAAGTGTTTCTGCCAACCGTTTTAGCTGTAGCAATTGGGGCAATTTTAGTCGGCTGTGGCGGAGGAGGTTCTTCATCTCCGAATATAGTCTCTACTCCACCAACAAATGGTGGAATTGACCCTAAACCACCAGAAGGTGGAGGAACTGATCCTAAACCGCCAGAAGGTGGAGGAACTGACCCTAAACCACCAGAGGGTGGAGGAACTGACCCTAAACCACCAGAGGGTGGAGTCGACCCAAAGCCTTCGTTTGTTTATGACCGCAATAATTACACGGTTGCCGAGCCTGATACATCTCAAAATAAAGTCAATGTAGGCGTGATGGATACAGGAGTCCGTATGAATGACTACTTGAGTCATTCTGTGCAGAAAGTTTTTAATTATATTGAAGATTATTGGTCAGGGAAAATAACGATCGATGATTTAACCAACGCTGGTATTGAGGTTCAAGACTTAGGCAATACTTTTCATGGGACAAAGGTCTCTGAGGTGATTGCAGGAAAAAACCCGGCTGGTTCGGGTGGTAAAGATGGATTAGCTGCAGATATCGCACAAATTTATGGTGTGCGGACCTCAAATACAAGCAGCCTAGGATTAACTACTGCCAACTTTCAAGCCATGATCGACTTGAATGAAAAATACGGTGTTAAATTATTTAATGCTTCATTTGGTAGTGCTCCTTTTACCGATGAAATTTATAAAGGAAAAATTACTCAATATGCTTTAAAGCTTGTGAATGGTGGTTCATTGGTTATATTTGCTGCAGGTAATAAAGGTGATTCATTTCCCGATGCCGAGAATCTATTACCCGTCGGTCACTCGGAGATGGAAAAAGGATTTTTGACTGTCACGGGGCTAAATAAGGCTGGGGATGCGCTTTACAAGGGCTCTAGGGATGCGGCTAATGCATGTGGTGATGCTGCGCGTTGGTGTTTGGCGACAAGCTACACCTTTGGACCAATTTATAGCGATAAGATTAATGATCTGGTCACATTTACGGGGACATCCGCCTCTGCACCTCAGGTTACTGCGACTGCAGCAATGGTCTGGTCCAAATATCCGTGGATGACCGCAGATCAAGTGCGCCAAGTTATTTTAACCTCCTCCGATTATATGGATGATGGTTCTGGCAAAGATGTTTTATTTAATAAAACCTTTGGTTGGGGGGCACTGAATATTAAGGATGCGCTTAAGGGACCAGAACTCTTTAGCCGGATATTTAGCGATAATTTTGACGCGAACTTAGGCAACAATTTGGCGATTTTCTCCAATAATATTGGTGGTGATGCCGGTTTGGTTAAATCGGGTCATGGTACTTTGGTCATGGCAGGTGAGAGTACCTATACAGGGTCAACCACAATTGATCAAGGAAAACTCCAAGTCACAGGCAGTATCACTTCTGATGTACTGGTAAATGCAAATGGGACTTTATCTGGGCGTGGAACGGTTGGCTCGGTTTCGAATAATGGTCTAGTGTCCACCAATGATGGTCGTTTAACAATTAAGGGGGATTTCTTGCAAAGTGCCAAAGCTACATTTGGCTATAGCTTGCATCACTTCTTAAAAGTGAATGGAAAGGCTCAGCTTGATGGAGCCCTCGAAGTCTCAGCCAAAGATAAAAAAATGGTCACTGAAGGTACACATGATGTGCTTTATGCCGAGCAAGTCAGTGGCACATTTTCAAGTTATAAATCGACCAGCCCCTTCTTAAAAGTAAATGGTTTGACAACGGGTTCAGATAAAGTTTCGATAGAGGTTGGTTTTGCTGACGCAGCCAAAGCAGGCACAGTGAGTGGCGGTATTTCAACTGCATCTGGGGAACTATTAAATAAATTGATGGCCAAGGCAAATACGGATGCTTTAGCGGGTGAAAATAACGGCCTGACTGATTATATTGCAAAAGTACAGCAGTCTTCTAATCAGGTCGCGGCACAAGCGGTATTAAATAGCAATGCAGGTGCCTTGTTTGTTGAAACCCCATCGGTATTACTGCGTAATGATACTCTGATCAATGCTCAAATTTCACAGCGCACACATCAGGTCACTAAACAAGGTCTGACCGGTGTTTGGGCAACCGGGAGTTATCTTGAAAGTACCAATAAGGCATCAGGTTGGGACACTGTAGATTCTGATATTCGTGTGGTTTCTGCGGGTGCCGATACCAAACTGTTTGAAAATATCATGCTAGGTGGTTATTTGTCTCAATACGATGAAAAGTCGAAGTATAGTGCTTCAAATGGGACCAGCGAAACAAAACTCACAGAACTTGGTGTCTATGGAAAATGGAAATCTGAAACACCACTCTATGTTGCAGCCAATGCAAAATATGGATTCGGTGATACCAAGTTTGATCGTACCGTTACCAATGGCGTTGATTTTGAATCCAGTAAGGCAAAATCTGATGTTGATAAATATGCGGTTTACGGCGAGGTCGGTTACGATTTCATGCAAAGCCCATTTGCGCTGAGCCCCTATGTAGCACTTAGCCATAATCGTATTTCATTAGATGCTGTGAATGAATCAAGTGCTTATGGTGTATCCGTTGGTGATATCGATGCGAATGAAAGCAAAGCTCACCTCGGCTTACGTTTTGATTATGCCTTATCAAAAAACCTCGCAGTTGCTGGATATACTGAATACGCTTATGCCTTTGATCGTAGTCTACCGTATGTTGATTTGTCATCTAACGTTGCCAATAGCGTTACAGTTGGCTATAAAGCACCGTCTTTTGATAAAGATTATTTTCTTTACGGTATTGGCTTTAACTACCTCACACCGAGTATGAAGTGGAATGTATTTGGTGATATTGCAGGTAATGCGATTAACTCAGGTGATTATCAACTGCAGCTAGGCTTAAAGTATGTTTTCTAAAAGTATTTAGAGCCTTCACTGGTTTTAATATACGTATATCTGCTGCAATAAAAAACTGGAATCTATATTCCAGTTTTTTTGCAGCATATATAAAGTGAAAGTACTCCTGCCAATCAGACATTGATTTAAGCAGAAGCAGTTTTAAATATTACATGATCTCAAGCAGTTGTTGCATGTGTTCGGGGAACTGAACCCCGTGGCCAGCAGCATTAATGGTCTGAAAGTAATCATGCCAACCAGTACTGCTAATGGCTGCAATCAGTACATCTCTAGCCGCCTGATCATCAAAAGACCAAATTGCGAAGAAACTGTGCTCACTTGTATTGGAAACATTTGAGTCAATTTTTCCCATAGAAATAACCTGCATTTTATATTCAGCCAAAGCCTGCATACCATTGGCGATGCTGCTTAAAAATGATGATTTTTCATCTGATGACAGGGCTTGCCATTTTGCAGTTGGGGTATACAGTTCAATCAGATATTGCATGTGAATTTTCCTTTTGAGAGTTTTTAAATTGATCGGTTTTTTTCCAAGCTTTGGCAATGAATTGCTTGAGAAGTTGTTGCTCAGTCGCAGTTAAATCAGAAAATAATTCGCCAATCCATTCGGTATGTATGACCGAGACCTGATTTAAGATTTTTGCACCTTGTGTGGTTAAGCGAATAATGACTTTTCTCTTGTCATCACTGTTATTGAGTCGTTGTATATAGTTGGATTTTTCTAAGCCATCGAGCAAACCCGAAATGGTTGCTCGACTAATTCCCAATTGATCGGCCAAGATATTGGGGAAGCATTGCTGCTTAGGTGCATCATTTAAAATGCTGAGCAAAACAAATTTACTTTCTGAGAGTTCATAGGGTGCTAGACGCTGTGCGCAATCTTTATCAATGGCTTGGGTAAGACTGAGAATTTCGAAACACAGCTGAATATTGGAATGTAGCTGTGTGTCCGCATTCACTTTATTTAAGAGAGAGAGATGTTTGGCTGCGAGCATAGTTAGCTACCTAATGGTTAGGTGGCTAACTATATCGATTTATTTTAATCAGATCAAGTCACACTTGAGCTATAAGTGCATATGTAATCATAGATTTTAAGAACTTTACGGCGCTTGGAGTGTCCGTACTTTCCCTTATTTGGCATTGGCTATAAGGAGGGAGGATTTAAAAATGATTGCGTCTGGGCATATTCAATTGGACAATATCATTCAACGAATAAATCAAGCTGTGCAGAGGAGCAACCGTAATAGGGCTGTTTCAAAGTACTTTGTTCGCATAAAAGCAGTAGCATCGATTTGATTGATTTTTAATAAATATTGCAGTTATTTTGCACGCTGACTGCTTATATACCACGGCAGAATGCACATAGGTCAAAATGGAAACATCATTTGTTTTATCTTTAGAAAAAATCTTGCAGCCAAATGCACCGTTAATCGTGGCCGTAAGCCAGTCCAATCAATATTCACGTATTACACCACAACACCAGCATGCCGGTGGTCAATTATTTGGCGCAATGCGTGGTTTATTGTCAGTAGAAACACCAAATAATCATTGGGTTGTTCCTGCTACACATGCAGTGTGGATTCCACCCAATGTTCCGCATGCATTACGTTCTCATGGGCCATTTGAAGGATGGAGTGTCTATGTCGCACCCACGGCATCGACTGATTTGCCGTTGTCGCCTTGTATCGTGTCTGCTCAAGGCCTACTTCGTGAGACGGTAAATCGAGCCTTAACTTGGAATACAGATGGCTTAGATGCGGCACAGCAGCGTATTGCAGAAGTGATTTTAGATGAAATTCGGACTTTACCACACCAGTTACTTGGTCTACCTCTGCCACAAGATGCGCGGCTACTGAAAGTTGCCCAAGCACTGATACACGAACCAGCAGATGGTCGAAGCTTAGAAATGTGGGCTGAATGGGTTGCGATTGCACCCCGTACAATGACACGTCGTTTTGTGACTGAAACGGGTTTCACCTTTACTGAATGGCGGCAAAGAGTGCGGTTGTTACGTGCGCTTGAATTGTTGGCTTCAGGACAAGCAGTTACGACTGTGGCATTAGCATTGGGGTATGACAATAGCAGTTCATTTATTGCACTTTTTAAACGGACATTTGGGAAAACCCCTGGACGTTATTCGCCTTAAACAATAGAAGGCCATTTAAAATCAGTTAAATACGCTAGATAGGTCTAGTTTGGCCTTAATGCGCTATAAGTCGTCTTCAATGGGGTAGTGAAGCCATAAAGGGAACTGTAAATTTGTTCTCACGAGATGTTTTGTGCCTGTTATTTCTAAGGCTCACTGATCGTCATTCTGACAATTGAACAAATATCTATAGAGAACCCATGATGCAAAAAAATCGTATTCACCCGAAGCTATCTGTGAAAAGCCTTCAACGAAAGTTAAGCTGTTTGGCCATGAGCATTATTCCGATGCTACCACTATCCGTTACCCAAGCGCAGTCTTGGGAGTCGCAATGGCAAACCCAAACAGCAGAACAACTACGGGTGTCGGTACAGGGCTTTTACAATCAGACTTTAAATGATGATGCAGCCGTTAGACGGTGGTTTTCAACAGACTATATTCAAGTTGCAGATGGTAATACCTTGAATTTTGCAGATTTTCTCAAGCATTTAAATGTACTTAAACGCGATACTACGTCCATGCGTTTCGAAGTGATGGATGCTGCTTTTACCGGGGATACCTTAGCTGATCGGCATCTGGTGCATATTGAACTGAAAAATGGTCAGCGAATGATTGTAGAAATGCTGGCATTTTATCGTATTAAAAATGGAAAAATTGTGCAGTTAAATGAAGTCTCTAGGCTGATAAGTGGGGATCTCGCTGATCGAGATCTTGGTTTTAGAACCCAATAATTAACTTCCATAACCCTGAGGCTGCCTTTGGAGCAGCCTCAGAGGGTATATATACATCATTCAGCTGATTAACACAGCTCTAGTGAATAATTGCTGTTTTAAGCAGCGCGATGCATTATGGAATAGGCTTTAAATCTAAGTTGTCGATGATGTATAAGGTATTGCCATCAATGACTTTCTTATCTGTATCTAAATACTTTTGTTCCATCACACCAGCTCGACTCCATAAAGCAAAATCATCATCATTGATAATACCGAGACGTTTGTTGTCAATCAGCCATAATCCTTCCATTTTATCGTGCGGGAATTTGACTTGTTTATTCATGTCGAGCGTTAATGTTTTTGCAGCAGGTCGTATATTGAGTGCGTTTAAACCGTCCCAACCTTTTGCCAAGACATATTGTTCTAAAGTCTGACCATCAATGGTTAAACCGAGTTTGGCATTTTGTTTGATTTGCTCGGTTTCTTTAACGTCTTCTAGATTGGTTGCACTACGTAAATCTATTTTATAAACCCGCTTAAAAATATTGCTGTTGTCTTTATAAAAATCGCCATCACGTTCTAATACCAGAAAACTGGTATTACTTAATGCGGTAATCGCCGAATTAGAATAGGCATTCGCACCACCTTCTTGTTTATAAAGATACTGGGTGACTTTTTTTGTTGCCAAGTCAATGGTCACAATTCGGGTAAGGTCTGATTTATTGACCGCAGCGGTTGGGTTATTTAGGGTGGATTGCATAATACCGACCAGCGTTTTTCCATCTGGAGTAATAGTTAAACCTTCCATGCCACGATTGGGACGACGGTTGGCAAACTCATCCGGTAAGAGATAACCACCAACACGGCGGGTATCTTGTTCAAAGGCATTTATACGATCAATTTCTACGCCATTTGCATCAAAATGTACAATATGTGGGCCATATTCATCACTGACCCAGAAGGTGCCATCTTTCATTGCGACTAGACCCTCAGAATCGAGTCCATATTCATCGGTTTGTTGTTTTAACAGTTTTCCATTTAAGTCATAAGCCGCTTCTTTGGTGGCACCGAAGTTCTGGTTAGGAAGTCCTGTAATATTTTGACCATCACGATCTTTAAATAAGATTTCTTTGATTTTTTTAACTGTCCCATCTGCACCAACTTCAAATAAACCAATACGCGGAGTAAAGCTTGGATCGGGAAATATTTTCCCACTGTCTTTATTAATATTAAAATCGGCATTGGGGCCACGGTCCGTGACTGCATAAAATTGATTTTTATTGGTTGGATGTGCAACCAAGTCGGATCCAAATCCACCTAAACGAAACTCAATGTTATTGCCTGGTTTAGCACCATCTGCAACGCCTTTAATATCCATGATTGCATAACCAAGACGCAGACCATTGGCAAATAAATTTTCGGTGTTGCATTGGTTTTTTGTATTTTGAATTTCATCGGCATCGAGCTTGCCATTGCCATTTTTATCTAGCCCTGTATGGATGGCTTGACCACCAAGCCAACAATCTTTGTCAGCAAAATTTAATGCAGTTTCTGAACTTAAGGTTTTATTTTGCGTTGCTGGTGAATCTTTGTCATCACCGCAACCGACCAAAAGGAGGGATGCTAGAACAGATAATGCGAATAGATTTCTTTCCATAGTGTCATCGTCATTAAAATAAGTTGAAATATTAATCAGTGTAAATGACATAATAATGACTAAAATCCTGTTTTCTATTGGTTTATTTACAATTTATTTTAAACAAGTTGCAGGGGAGTCCATCAAGAATGAGCAAGTTAAAACATATTTGAGACACTGCCTTAAAAAATAATAGTACGTGATATTTTAAAAAGAAATAAACCACTTTAAATGCTTCGGTTTGGATACAAACTAAATTGAAAATAAATAGGTTTTGCATCACAGAGTTTGTATGAAGTGATATTTTATTAGCTATTTAACCTATTGTTTTAATTGTAAATATAAGTGATTTCTGTATTCTATCTTCAGTGTAACGTGTGCTGGAAAATGGGTTGCTCGGAAAGGTTGCGGGACTGCACGGACGAGTCATCCATCATTAAAGAAGAATCCATATAGAAACGATAAGTAAATCAAAAGAATAGTGTTTTAGATCGTTTGGAACTCAATAACAATAAGGACGTGTTGAATGGAATTCCATCTATTTTTGAAAACGGTTTTAACTATAGCAATCAGTACTCTTTTTGCAGGTTGTGGTGGTGGGGGCGCATCATCGCCAAACATTGTTACTCATCTACCGAGTGACAGCGCACCACATCCAATTAGATCACCAATTGACGTGGTTACGCCACGACCACCCGTTGCGACAATTGATTTACCTCTCAGCACCGTGCCAGAAGGACTGAAACGGCCAGAAGCAGTTATTCCCAATCCACCTTTAAGTAAATTACAACCTGAGGATCGTGCGCCAGATCCACCGCCATCTGTATTTGTCTATGACCGGGATCAATACGCTGTTCCTGAGCCCAACACTGCGGAGAACAAAGTAAAAGTGGGGGTGATGGATACTGGCGTTCGTGTGAATGATTATTTGAAACATGCCGTACAAAAGGTATTTAGTTATGATGAAGATAAACGAACGACAAAAATAACCACGATTACGGATCTGACGGAAGCGAATCTTGATCTGCAAGATATTAGTGAGATATATCATGGGACTTTGGTGGCAGAGGTTATTGCTGCTAAACCTCTTGAAGGGTCTGCTGCAATTGCTGGTTTAGCCACAGATATTGCTCAACTTTATGCGGTTCGTACCACCAATCCAGAGGGGATTGGTTTTGTCAGTACCCATATGCAAGCAATGTCAGATTTAAATGAAAAATATGGGGTGAAACTGTTTAATCTGTCTGGCGGTACACCAGAGTTAAACCCAGAATACAAAGCCATAATGAATGAATATGCAGCTAAATTGGTGAATCGTAATACATTGCTTGTTTTAGCAGCGGGCAATGATGGGAAACAAGTACCTCATGGTGAAAGTTTATTACCCGTTACGAATCCTCAGCTTGAAAAAGGTTTTTTGGTAGTGACCGGTTTAAACCTTGACGGTAGCGATCTGCACCATGATAGGCAAGAAGGTGGAAGTTGGTGTGGCGATGCTGCACGTTGGTGCATGGCAACTGATTATTATTATGGACCAATTTATAGTGATAAACAAAGTCGATTAATCATGTTTGCAGGAACTTCAGCTTCTGCGCCGAAAGTAACGGCAACAGCTGCAATGATTTGGTCTAAATATCCATGGCTGACAGCAGATCAGATACGCCAAGTCCTACTCACGACATCACGTTATTTGGATGATGGCTCAGGGGGAAATCTGTTATATAACAAAAAATTTGGTTGGGGTGCGCTGCATATTGAGGATGCATTAAAAGGCCCGAAACGTTTTAGTCAAATCTTTGCTGAAAATTTTGAGGCAGATGTAACTACAAATACTGCTATTTTTTCAAATAATATAAACGGTGATGCAGGCCTAACTAAAACAGGAATGGGTACCTTAGTGATGGCGGGTGCAAGCACTTATCAAGGGGCAACGACGATTAATGCAGGAAAATTACAAGTCACTGGTGGTATTACTTCAAACGTGTTGGTCAATAAAAATGGTGCTTTGTCCGGGCGCGGTACAGTCGGTTCAGTGCTGAATCATGGGGTAGTGTCAACCCATGATGGTCGTTTAACGATGAATGGAGATTTTAAACAGACTCGTGAAGGGACTTTGGCGTATAGCCTACATCACTTTTTAACTGTTGATGGTCAGGCAACACTGGATGGCGCTTTGGAAGTCTCTGCAAAAGATCAGGCCATGGTGACCAAAGGCGTTCACGATGTGCTCTATGCCAAAGGCATTGATGGCGTCTTTACAACGCATACAGCGACGAGTCCATTTTTGCAACTTAAAGGGATGACAAAGACCTCGAATAAAGTATCTGTCGAGGTAGATTTTGCTGATGCAAGATCAGCCGGAATGGTGAGTGGCGGTATTTCGATAGCTTCGGGGGAGTTGCTCAATCAACTTATGCGCAAGGCCAATAGTCAAGCCTTAGCAGGTGAGCAGACTAAGCTCACCGATTACATCGCACAAGTACAACAAACTCCCAATCGCAGGGCAGCACAAGCGCTTTTAAACTCAAATTCAGGCGCATTCTTTGCTGAAACGCCATCCATATTATTGCGTAACGATACCTTGGTAAATGCTCAACTTACACAACGTAATCATCAAGTGATGCGGCAGGGTATAACAGGTGTATGGGCAGTGGGCAGTTTTCTTGAAAGCACCAATAAAGCGACGGGTTGGGACACGGTGAATTCAAAGATGAACGTAATCACCGCAGGTGCGGATACGAAAGTTTTTGCGCAGACCATAATCGGGGCGTATATATCCAATCTCAGTGAAAAGTCAAAATACACGGCTTCAATGGGGACAAGTCAGGCGAAACTCACAGCGCTTGGTTTGTATGCGCAATGGAAAGCTGAAACACCATTTTATATTGCTACACATTTAAAATATGGTTTTGGCGATATTCAGTTTAAACGCACGGTAACCAATGCGATTCAATCTGAATCAAGTACAGCCAAATCTGATATAGATAAATATGGTCTTTATACTGAACTCGGTTATGGCTTAAATCAAAATCAAATGTCGATTAGTCCTTATATAGCGCTGAGTCATAATCGTGTGTCATTAGATGAGTTAAAAGAGTCAAGCGCTTATGGTGTTTCTATTGGTGATTTAAGTGCAAAAGAAAATAAAGGCCATGCTGGTATTCGTTTTGACTATGCCTTATCCAAACATTTACTGCTTGGTGGTTATACCGAATATGCTTATGCATTTGATCGTAATCTTCCCAAGGTCGATTTGTCCTCAAATCTCGATCGGGATATTACCGTGGTGTATAACGCGCCAGCATTTGATAAAGATTATTTTCTCTATGGCATAGGTTTTAATTATCTCAGCGATAAATCAAGTTGGAATATATTCGGTGATCTTGCAGGGAATGCGATTAATTCGGGCGACTATCAAGCGCAACTTGGCTTGAAATACAGGTTTTAAAATAACTTCAATAAAAGACCTGAATGCGATGATTCAATATCTTTGAAAATAAACCCCAGTTAAAAATATAAAACCTTGACCTAAATATAGGTTGAGGTTTTATAGTGGCTGCATCTTGAGTTTATTTCGATTAATTGATTTTAAAAATACTTTTAACAACATACTGATTTGACCATCTGTTGTTAAAAGTTAGGCACATAGGCAAAGCATGAGTAAACAACAGCAGATCCAGCAAGATGCGTCATGGGGTGAGTTACTAAGCGGTAAAAATGGATTACGAACGTTGGCATTAACTGGCGGTGTAGCCTTACATGCCATTAATATTTATATTGTGACCACCATTTTACCGAGTATTGTGCAAGATATTGGCGGGATGCAATATTATGCTTGGAATACCACCTTATTTGTTATTAGTTCAATTATTGGTTCTGCACTTGCCGCACAAATATTAGCGCAATTAACACCACGCTCAGCCTATTTACTTGGGTTGATCATATTTGCACTGGGTTCGATTTGGTGTGGTTTAGCCAGCAATATGCCTTTACTACTGGTGGGTCGTGTATTACAAGGCTTGGGTGGCGGTATTTTATTGGCACTCAGTTATGCATTAATCCGAATTGTGTTTGAACAGCGGCTCTGGTCAAGGGCAATGGGAATTACCTCGGGGATGTGGGGGATTGCAACCTTGGTCGGTCCTGCAATTGGTGGTTTGTTTGCACAATATGGCCATTGGCGGTGGGCATTTTGGTCGGTTGTACCAATCGCATTATTCATTGCAGTGATTGTTATTGTTCAAATGAACGTGCAGCAACAACGTAGTCAAAGCAAAATCGCGATTCCTTTTGCGCAAATTGGTTTTTTAGTTTTGAGCATTGGATTACTCAGTTTAATGAGCTTAACCCATCAACTTTGGTTGAATGTCATCGGTATTTTAGCCGTGATTTTTTGTATTATCGCGATTGCCAAAATTGATGCAAAAAGTACCACCAAGTTAATGCCTACAGGTGCTTATACATTGAAACATCCTATTGGGCTGATCTTTATGGTGATGATTTTAATGATTGCGGGTCTCGCGACCGAAGTTTATCTGCCTTATTTTTTGCAAGTGATACAGCAAACTACACCATTAACAGCTGGATATTTGACAGCGATTATGGCCGGTGGTTGGACTTTAGGTGCATTTATTACCGCCAATAAGACGGCAACCCAAGTCACAAAAATTCTTCGTTATTCACCAGTATTGATTATTGCTGCCTTGATGGCTTTGGCAATCTTTATCCCAATGCCGAATTTATTAGACATGGGTGGACTGCTGATTTTATTTATTATCGCTTTGATCTCGGTTGGACTGGGGATTGGGCTTTGCTGGCCGCATCTGGCGATTCATGTATTCAATGCTGCGAATAAAGGTGAGGAGAATCTTGCCTCTTCATCTGTCGTCACCGTCCAACTGTTTGCGATGGCTTTAGCAACCGCAATAGCAGGGATCATCGTCAATAATGCCGGTATTACCGCACCTGGCGGTGTGGAAGGTACTCGTCATGCAGCCATGTGGTTATTTGCGCTGTTCTCGATTGCACCATTGCTGGCACTTATGTTGGTTCGACGAATTAAATAGCCGTGTATTGGTATGGGGGAAGCGGGTTAAACGGTTTCCCCCCGCATGGCTAAATTAAGCTGGGGGGAAATAAGCGAATATGGCGCTATAAAATTTTAGTCAACGCATCAATTTTTAAATCAATTGAATGTGTTGTTCTGCTTCAGCCAAAGCTTTGGCTTTTAATTCTGGGCCCATATTAACGCCTTCGGCACGAATCACTTGAATATTATCCACGCCTGTAAAATTAAAAATTGTTTTGAGCATCGCTTCTTGGAAATCACTCGGATGGTTTTCACCATAAACACCGCCACGACTGCTGGCAATATAAACGGTTTTATCACCGGCTAAACCAACAGCACCATTTTCAGTATATTTAAAGGTTTTACCTGCTGCACAAATACGGTCAATCCACGCTTTTAATGCGGAAGATAGCGCAAAGTTATACATTGCAGCACCAACCACCACAATATCTGCATCGAGATATTGTTGAACAAGCTGTTCAGTTAAAGCCGTTTGTGCAGGATTTTCACCCATGAGAATGGCCGTTGTTAAATGTGGAATATCCTGTTGGGCTAAATCGAGATAGTCAATCTTGAGGTCATCATGTTTTACTTTCAATTGGTCTACGATCGCTTGGCTTAGCTGACGTGAAACAGAATTGCCTGCGAGAATACTGCTATCGATATGTAAAACTTTCATTTAACCAACTCAAAATTATAAAACCAGTATCTTAATGTTTTGGTAATGCTCTGATAAGCCTCATATTATGGACTATGTGTTCTATTTATAGGACAAGTAATATCAATAATATCAGTCGTGCTTTCGAAATGGCGCGGATCATAAAATGCTTATATTAAGAAAAAGGGAACCTTGAGGTTCCCTTGATCTTAAACGCATATTCGTTTATTTAAACGGATTGCTTTGGATGTACCATATTTTGAATAGACATTGCATCTAATAAAACTTCATCAGAAAGTAAATTTTCAGCTTTGATTAAAGTCAATACACTTGTACCTGTTTCATTGGCTTGTTTAGCAATGCGGGTGGTCGTTTCATAACCCAAATACGGATTAAGTGCGGTAATAATACCAATTGAGTTCTCAACCAAAGCCTGACAGTGGGCTGGATTGGCTTGGATATTCTCAATACATTTAGTTTGGAACATTTGCATTGCTTT
Organism: Acinetobacter pullicarnis; assembly: GCF_006352475.1. Classification (NCBI taxonomy): domain Bacteria; kingdom Pseudomonadati; phylum Pseudomonadota; class Gammaproteobacteria; order Moraxellales; family Moraxellaceae; genus Acinetobacter; species Acinetobacter pullicarnis. Next base: position 2,117,802 of record NZ_VCMZ01000001.1, on the reverse strand, counting down.
GCTCAATAACTCAATCGACTCGAACAGTTTAAAGGCAATCAGGGGTTCCATGGCGTTCAGCTGTAATTGACCAGCTTCTGCTGCCAAAGTAATTGCTAAATCATTGGCAATAACTTGATAGCTTGCGAGGTTGACTGCTTCTGGAATCACTGGATTGACTTTACCTGGCATAATCGAACTACCCGGTTGACGCGCTTCCAAGTGAATCTCATTAAAACCTGTGCGTGGGCCACTCGACAATAAGCGCAAGTCATTGGCAATTTTAGACAGTTTAGTCGCTGTACGTTTTAACAAGCTCGAGAGTAAAACAAAATCACCCATATCTGAAGTTGCTTCAATTAAATCAGGTGAACTTGAAATATTTTTCTGGGTAATTCTTGAAAGGGCGCTAATTGCCTGCTCGCGGTATTCAACTTCAGTATTAATACCTGTCCCAATCGCCGTGCCGCCTAAATTAACCACACTTAAAGCTTCAGGCATAATTTGATTGATCTTGTTTAAATCATTTTGCAAGGTTGTTGCAAAGGCTGCGAATTCTTGCCCCAAAGTCATTGGTACCGCATCTTGTAATTGGGTACGCCCCATTTTTAAGATGTCAGAAAACTCTTCAGACTTCGCGCGGAAACTCTGAATTAGATTTGTAAAAGGCGTGTTGAATTGATCAAGCGCAAACAATAAACCGAGTTTAATCGAGGTTGGATAAACATCATTGGTTGATTGCGACATGTTTACATCATTATTTGGATGTAAATATTGATAGTCGCCTTTTGTTTGTTGCAAATATTCTAAGCCAATATTTGCAATCACTTCATTGGCATTCATATTGGTTGAGGTACCAGCGCCACCTTGAATCATATCAATTGGGAACTGTTCATGAAATGCACCCTGCGTGAGCTGATCACAGGCATATTTAATTGCGTTATATTTATTTTCTGGCAGCTTATTTAATTTAAAATTTGATTCAGCACAGGCTAATTTCACTAATGCAAGGGCTTTAATAAACAATGGAAAGTGGCTGAGTTTACTTTGACTAAGATTAAAGTTTTCAACTGCACGATAGGTTTGTATACCAAAATAATAGTCTGCAGGGATTTCTTTGTAGCCGAGTAAGTCTTTCTCTGTCCGTGTTTTGATCTGTATATTCACTTAAATAACTCTGTTGAAGGCATGGAAATTATCTTAATAGGCTAGACCATTTTTTTCTAATGTAAAGAAATATAACTGTATGCATTTTTTGCATACTGCGCTTTCTGACTGCGTTATACTTTATTTTTCATTTGCTGTATGGATACGCAATGTCATTAGAGATTCGATGGATTGAGGATCTACTTGCGCTCGAACAAGAGAATTCCTTTTCTAAAGCTGCGGCACTCCGACATGTTACTCAATCTGCATTTACCCGCAGAATTCAAAATATTGAATACTCAATCGGCTTTAAAATTTTAAAAAGATACAGCAAGAATATCGAGTTCACGGATGCAGGGCAGATCTTGTTGGCATCCTCAAAAAGCATACAAAATCAATTAAGTACAACACTTCATTACCTTGAAAAGAATATTAAAAACGATGAGTTATCAGTTAAGTTTGCAGTCTCACATTCGTTGACGACTCAGTTTTTCCCAAAATTTATTCATGCCTTAACTGAAGAAATTGAGGCACTAAAATTAGAAATTATCGCATCAAATTTAGAGCAAGGCATGCGCTTACTCAAAGATGGTTCATGCGATTTTTTGATTTGTTATTGCGATAGAAATACCTTGCAACAATTAGATGATGACTTATTTGCATCCAGAAAAATCTTTTCGATGGAGGTTTTACCAGTCACAATTAATGATACGCGCTATAAACAATATCAATTAGATCAGCACTTTCCATTGTTAGCCTATAGTAAACATGCCTTTTTAAGAAAATGTGTTGATGAGGTTATCGTCAATAAATTAAACTTTCGGACCTTATATGAAACCGATAATGCAGGTGATTTAAAAGCATTGGTGATGCAAGGTTTGGGCGTCGCTTGGTTGCCGCGGCTTTTGGTTGAGAGTGAAATACAAGAAGCTAAACTGAGAATATTCGACACAGATCAGTATAACTTTTATCAAGATGTTTATATTATTCGCAGTAAAATTACCTCATCTAAAAAAATTGATTATATTTGGAACTTTTTAGCGGGTTGAGTTTGGGACTTTCGTTTTAATATTTCGCGGTTATACTCAGCATGAGAGAACAGCATTGGTTTGAGGCTGTGAGTCGCATTATATATGTTTAAAAATGAAAATTTAGTGTAGAAAATCAGCATGCCATATCAAAAAATATTTTTCTGCTTAATGGGTCTTTCCATATTTAGTTTATCAAGTACCACATTTTCACAAGCCTGTGAGAATGCATGTGGAGCTCAGACATTTGAGTTTAAAGATTTACTGGTCGACGAATCAGAACAAGCTTTTGAACAAGCAGAAGCTTATGATTTAGGTTTTGATGTTCAGCAAGATAAAGCGCGGGCTTTTCTTAGTTATATGCAATTGGCAGAGCAAGGCCATCAAGGTGCGCAATTAAGGTTGGGACAAAAATATTTTTTTGGTGAGGATGTTGCCGAAAATTTAGATCAAGCCTTTATTTGGTTGAGTCGTGTTGCTGAACAGGGGCAGGATGAAGCACAGTATTTACTCGGCCTACTCTATCAAAATGAAAAATTTGCACAAAAGGATGGTTTGAAAGCCATCGATTGGTTAACCCGTGCAGCAAATCAAAACTTACATATTGCCCAAGCTCAGCTTGGGCAAAGTTATGAATTGGGTATGGATATTCCAGTTGATTATGCAAAAGCTCATTACTGGTATCAACAAGCTGTTGAAAATGGTTATTCACCTGCAACATATCGTTTGGTTGTACTCTATGCCAATGGGCATGGTGTAGCCAAAGATGAAGCCAAAGCATTTGATTTACTGAATGAATTAAATCAATCCAATAATGCGGCAATCAGTTTATCTCTGGCTGAAAATTATCATTATGGTTTAGATGGTTTTCCAATTGATTTAATCATTGCAAAGCAATGGTATCAACGTTCAGTCGATCAGGGATATTCAGGTGCGAAGTCAATATTAAAGCATTTGAAATAGTACGCCTTATATCTTGGTTAGCATATCTTAAGGGTGTTTGATGAGTATTGTTTTAATTCGACATGGTCAAAGCCAAGCCAATATAAATGGTCGGACATTGTCGCATCAGACAATTTCATTAACGGCACATGGGCATTTACAAGCCCAAGCATTATGTCATCAATTACCGGCAATCGATCATGTGATGGTATCTAAATATACACGAACTTATGAAACTGCTGTTCCATTATTGAGTCAATATAATTTAAGCGCTGAGATAGATGAAGATATTCATGAGTTCAGTTATTTATCTGAACAGCGCTGTAGCAATACCAATATGTACGATCGCAGCTTATGGGTAGAAGCATATTGGGAAAAAATGGACCCAGATTATCAAGATGCAATAGATGCTGAATCTTTCGCTGGACTTTATCAGCGAGTACAAAGATTTTATCAACGCTTGAATCTATTAAAAGCTGCTTATCAAGAACGGAATTTAGTCGTTTTTAGTCATGGTCAATTTTTAATGCTATTTAAAATGCTCATGCAGCAACAACAAGCACTCAGTATCGAATTAATGCAGCAATTTCGATTTAACCTGATTCATCATCCAATAGAAAATACAGAATTCTTTTTATTCTAAATATTCAATCGCTGTTTATTTTATTTTTAAATATACGTTGTGGGCTGGCTATCATTTAAATTAAAAAATATCTGTGAGCTAGTATGATAATAAAATTAAAAAGTTGTTTTAAACAGCAAATCAATTTTGTTATAAATGTCGATATTTTATTTATTTTCAATAAAAACATATTGTTGTGTTAAATTTAAAACTTAAGTCGTATGTTTATTGAACAGTATTGATTTTGGTGCAATATTATAAAAATATTCAAACTTCATAATCTAAAAAACATTCTGAGATATGTATCCGCTATATTTTTTCAATTGTGATGGAAGCTATTATTCTGATAGGCAAAAGCCAGTAATACTGTATTCGCATGCGTAAATGGGTGGAATAGTAGCGAAAGCTTGAATATAAAAATAATTAAATTCAAAGGAATTGAATGATGCTAAATAAAAAAATAGGACTTATGATCATTGGCTTAAATATAACCATCACAGCTGCATCGGCCGCTGTAATCGAACGATCGAATCAATCTGTTGCTGCCTTTTTACAGCGTGGCAATTATTTTGAAGCTGGAATAACCGTTTTAGATCCAAGTGTTCAGGGAAAAGCGAATACTGCTTATGGTGGTGGTTCATTGGCAAATATTGCTGAATATTACACGCTTCCACAAGTTGCGGTCAAAATACAAGCCACTGAAAATTTGTCGCTCGGCTTTTTATATGATCAGCCTTTTGGTGCATCTGCGGCTTATTCGATTGGTGATCCAAAGGTCATGGCAAATATCGGCGTGTTTTATCAAAACACTGAGCGTACTCAGGTGGATATTAATACAGAAAATCTAACTTTTTTGGCCGGTTATCAACCTGATAAAAATTGGAATATCTATGCAGGTGCTGCCTATCAAAGCTTTGACATGGATATTAAATTACGTGGAACGGGATTTGCTGGACGTGCTGCGCTAGGCGCCTACAACGCCTCACTGAAAAAAGATAATGCATTGGGTTGGATCGTGGGTGCTGCTTACCAGATACCAGAGCTCGGCCGAAAAATCTCGTTTACCTACCGCTCCAAAATTGAACATGATTTAAAGACCAATGAATATGGTCAAAGTCTGGTGCTTGCTGCTGAGCAGAAAAACCCTGCTGCAGCTAATTTTAACGTCAATTCAGTGACTGCTCTGAAAATACCACAATCAATTAATTTAGAATTACAAACAGCACTCAGTAAACAATTGGCTGTATTTGGGAGTCTTCGTTGGGTGAATTGGAAAGATTTTTCGATTCGACCGAAACAGTTTGGTGCAATCTCAGAAGCACTGGGACGTAGAGGGGCAACACCTGATAATCCTAAAGGCTTTGATTTGGTGAAATATGCAGATGACCAATATGCCGTCACCGTGGGTGTCGGTTATAAATTTAATGAAAAATGGTCTGGAAATACCAATGTGGCTTGGGATTCTGGCGCGGGTGATCCAACCACAACGCTAGGTCCAACCAATGGCTATTGGGGGCTTGGATTAGGGCTACAATTTAGTCCAACACCGCAGTATTTTATTGCAGGCGGACTTAAGTATTTAATCATCGGTGATGCCGAGGCACAAACTGCTGCTATGTATGGAACAAAAAAATCTATAGCAAGCTTTAAGGATAATCATGCTTGGGGATATGGTCTTAAAGTGGGTTATCGTTTCTAGGTTCTGCTCAAAATCATCCGCCAAACAATGCACCAAAGCATGTCTTCAGGCAATGCCATCATTATTTAAAAATGGTGGCATTTTTAGTTATCGCTATTTTAATAACGATGCTGTTGTGTTTGGCTTAAATTTCCTCAGCCGAATAAAACCGGTCAAGTGCAATCGCATACTTAAAAAATGCTGCGCTGTATTTTTCTTAAAACCGAGATTGCTTTTAATTTGATTATTCGAGGTCTATTCAATAATCGATATCCATTTATCTTATAATTGCGTCATAAAATCGAACTTACTGTGAAGTTAATTGAATGATCGCATCAGTCATAGATCAAGCAAGGGCTGCGGTTGTAACACAATAACAATATGTTACTGTGTCACAGCCTGCTAAAAACAGTCTAGGTATATTGATTCATATGAAATTTAAGGTAGGGGTATCGTTTGATTAAGCTTGCAGTACGTCGCGTGGGACGTTTAGGTCAGCAATGGTTAGATCGTTTGAGTGGCTCAGAAAAACCGACTTTGTACTTTGATCCACACGGTCAAGCCAAGCAAGTACTCGATTTACTGCCACAGCTTCAGCAAAAATATAGACCGACGCCTTGGTTATCAAATCCACATGCACATTTACTCTATTTTGATTTAATTAAAAAGAAAAGTATCAGCTTAAAATACGATCGGATCGAACAATTAAATATGGCCGATGGCGGTATTACGGGGATTGCTTGGTATGGTTTAGAGCTTCCAGCGGAGACACCCACCATTGTATTAATGCATACTATTACTGGTAGTCCCGAAAGTATGCGCGAATTGGTGCGCGACTTACATCGTTATACTGGTTGGCGTATTGCGCTGTGTTTACGTCGGGGGCATGCCAAACTGCCGATGCCTGTCGCTAAAATGTCTATTTTTGGTTCAACCGATGATTTACGCGAACAGCTTCTTTATATTCAACAACAGTTACCGAATTCTGAACTCTATGCCGTTGGGTCTTCTGCGGGTACGGGATTATTGGTGCGTTATTTGGGTGAGCAGGGGGAACAAACCCCATTTAAAGCAGCTTTTGCTTTATGCCCAGGGTATAACACCGAGTTAGGTTTTAAAAATGTTCATCCTTTTTATACCAAAATCATGACCAAGAAATTATTTAAGGCCTTTATTTATCCTTATGCCAACACATGGAAAAACACAGCTTCTTTAACCCAAGTTTTAGCAACCAAGAATTTGGCAGATTTTCAGGCTGAATATTATGAAATGGCAGGCTATCCATCCCTTGATGCCTATAATCAAGCCACCAATCCAATGTATGTATTCGAGAATGTTAAAATACCGCTGATGGTATTAAATGCCGAAGACGATCCAATCTGTCATATTAAAAATTTAGCACCTTATAAAGATTTTATTCGCAGTATGCCGAATATTTTATTGGTCACCACTAAAAAAGGCAGTCATTGTGGTTTTTATCAAGGCTTGCGTCAGACGGAGTCTTGGGCATCACGCTTGATGTCAGATTACTTTTTGGCATTGCAAAACAAATAGTCGTAGCCTTTTAAAAGCGACAAACAAAAAAATAAAGCTTAGCTTGCATAAGACTTCTTGGTCTATCGATGAAAAAGAAGTCTTACTCAGATTGATCGGCTATAAATGGCTGTGAATAGGGCGCCCATTATTTTATTCATGGGTTAGACGGAGTGTAATAACATAGTATTTTGACTGCTCAGTGGCATTGATTTTAACTTGAGCGTTACTTTGCTCTTGAATCAATAAACTCTGAAAATGATCTAAGTTGAATGGTTGGTTATTTACCATCACGGCAACCGGCGTTTGATTGGGATTGAAAATAAAAATCAAAGTGCGATGACTAAAGGTATTTTCAAAAACAGGCTGTGTAGAGACCCACAGCTCTGCTTGATAACGTACTGAATTATAAATCAAATTAAAATCACGAATCGGCCCATCAACTAATTCAGCATAAATTTCATCTGCGCCTGAAAAACGGAAGACATCATATAGATAGAGCGTTTCATCATGTTGCGTATTTTTATTTTTTAAAATAATTCCCTCACCGTTCAAAACACTAATGATTCGGTTTTTATCGGGAAAGCGTGAAAAAGAACCATCCTGTGTTACATCAGCAATGGATAGGCGCCAATCAAAATCATCTAAATGGGTATGACTACATGCCAATTGTAAGGTGAAGCCTAATTTGTTTTTCCAAGGCATTTTTAAATAATCTTGTTGTGTAAGTTTTTTAATCATGGCGTTCCTCTTCTATCTCATACGGCGAATTAAATCGCTTGGTCTAATTGTAGCTTGTTGACGCTAGCTTATACATGCGCGATTGCGTGATTTATTTAACGAATGAAATTACATAAACTGGCTTGGATTTTTTTGCGTGACGCGTTGAAAGGCACGGGTAAATGCTGCCAGTGATTGATAGCCAACCTGTTCAGCACAATCTTGTAATGGAACACCTTCGCTCAGCAGTTTTTGCGCAAGTTGAATTCGATAATAAGGCAATAAAGAAAAGCAGCTCGAATAATCCAATATTTAACATGGAAATGAATACAGTGCAGAATACTTAAGCATGATGATTATGATCTTGATTGTTTTGGTATTTTGAGGATTTGCTTGTATTCGGTATTTGATTGTCTATTGATTCATCCTCTTGAATCGATTTTTTAAAATCTTTAATTGAATGACCTAAATCTTGACCTAAGGTTTTTAATTTAGATGTTCCAAAAATTAATATCAGCACCAGTGCAAATAAAGCAAGATGCCCAAAAGATAGTCCTAACATTTGATCACGCTACATTTGTTTATGAAGCGCCATTATAAATAAGAGTGAGGTGTTTTTTTAATCATATAAAATGAATAATTATGCATTATTACTGCTGAGTGATTTTTAATAAAAAACAACGAGTTTGCCCAGCTTTAATCAGCTGGGGGTCTCATTCATATTCGCTTAAACTTACTTGGAGATTGACAAGTGATTATGACCTTCAGCATCATTTCCTGTTGCTATCGTATCGGTATGTGGTGGATGTGATTTTCCAGGATGGGCAGATGCAGATGAGCGCATCGTTTCAGTTTGTTTGAGCAGAAGCCCCGTTGTATTATCGCCATCACTTCCTGTGCCGTAGTAATCAAGCATCGGTTCTTGATTGTAAGCCTGTGATGCAAAGCTTAGTGTTGAAATGCTGAAAAGACCGACTGCGACAAAGTTAATAAAAGCGTTCATATTTTTCATTCCTGTAGTGGTTTCAATCGTTTTAGTTTAGCGATCGAAGCCATACAGTTTATGGTCATGGAAATTACAAAAATGTAATTAAGCTTGCTGAGTGTTTATATTTTTAAAAATGATTTTAAATACAATAAATTCACCGATTAAAAAAACCTCAATACTTGCCTGATGCATTTCAATAATTGATTTTGTGATGGCGAGTCCTAGGCCAGTACCCTCTGTTGTGCGTTGCCTTGCAGCATCGAGTCGATAGAAACGATCAAAAAAACGAATAAGTTGTGTTTGGCTGAGGTGCTGCATTTCGATAGGAACTTTATTTTTAATCAGCAGGATGACATTTTCTTCAAGATTTTGAATTTGAATATCTAAACTCGAATTTTTTTGGCCATATTTAATTGCATTTGAAATTAAATTATTAAAGGCTCTGCGGATCATGGCTGGATCAGCAGAAATGATCGCTGCACCGCTTTGTTTTAATATTATATTTTTTTCAGCAGCAAAGGCATCAAAATACTCGAAGAGTGCTTCAAGTTCATCTTCTAGATGAATATTCTGTCGATTTTTCAATTGATCAGCATGATCTGCTTTTGCCAGAAAAAGCATATCCGAAACCATTTTTGCCATTCGCTCATATTCTTCTAAATTAGAAAATAAGACTTCCTGATATTCCTCAATCTCTCGTTTTTTGGTCAAACATACCTGAGTCTGCATCATTAAATTATTAATGGGTGTTCTCATTTCATGCGCGAGATCACTTGAAAAAGCGGATAACTGATCAACAGAGACTTCAAGTCGATCCAGCATTTGATTAAATGCTGTGGCCAGTGGAAGCACTTCAATGGGAGCATGCCGAAGTTCTAGACGTTTAGAGAGGTGATTTGCAGTAATCTTCTCAGAGATTTTGGCCATTTTTCGGATGGGTTTTAGCCCATGCCAAGTTGCAAACCAACCGAGAAACATGATGCATAAGGTACCTAAAATTCCGATGAGGAGTAGTTGCTGCTCAAAAAAATGTAGAAATTCAATATTATCTGTCGTTTCAACTCCTGCGATGATTTCGACTGTTTGTGGTTTTTGTGCGAGTTGAAGATGTTTAGTACGCACAATTGCTTGATTATTATAGGGCAGGTCGATCCAGTTCAGCCATTTTGAATGATTGCGTTGTTGTATTTGACTCAATTGCTGCGTTGCATTTTGAGTCTGATACAGAATGGCACCTTCTTGATTTTTAATTTGTATAATCAAGTTTTTATGGCCAATGAGAGCTTCATCCAAATTGCGCTGTAAGTCAGGCGGGTTTTGATGGAGTAAGTTTTCAATCAGCAGCAATTTGCCTTCAACCTGTGCTTGGTTTTGCTGAGTAAAGTGATTAATCACATGCTGATTAATCAAAAATCCCATAAAAATTAAAATCGAAACCGTAAAAACTGTAGAGATTAAGCTAATTCGAAAACCGATCGATTTTAGTATTTTATTGCTCATCCTCCACCTCTAATACATAGCCCATGCCTCGAATATTTTGGATCAGCTTGGGACTAAAGCCCTCATCAACTTTACTGCGCAGTCTGCGAATGGCGACTTCGATTACATTGGTGTCACTGTCAAAGTTCATGTCCCAAACCAGCGAGGCGATCAGTGATTTAGGCAGTACTTCGCCTTGTCTGCGCATAAACAGTTCGAGTAGCGTAAATTCTTTCGCAGTCAAATCAATCCGTTGGCCAGCGCGAACCACTCTTCTTTTTACCAAGTCGAGATGTAAGTCTGCCACAACATAAGTAGTGCGTTCCTCTTTTAAGGAACCGCGCCTGAGCAACGTTTTGATTCGTGCCAATAACTCTGCGAAAGCAAAGGGTTTAATCAGGTAATCATCGGCGCCAAGTTCAAGCCCTTTGACCCGATCTTCAATATGATCACGTGCAGATAGAAATAAGATCGGGAGGTTGGCATGAGTTTTACGGATTTCAGTTAAAACAGCCCAGCCATCCATTTTAGGCAGCATGACATCTAAAATGATCAAGTCGTATGGCGCTGTAATCGCAAAGTGCAGCCCACTGATACCATCTTGTACCCAATCCGTCACATATCCCGCTTCAGAAAGCCCTTTTTTAAGATAATCACCTGTTTTGTGTTCATCTTCCACGAGCAAGATTCGCATTGCATTTTCCACTTTAATTCATCTTTATTTACACTACATTTAATGTTTCTTCGTTTTTAATAAATGATACATTTGTAAACCCAAACTGGCTGATTCATCCTGAGTTTCAGAGAAAGGGCGTGGGACGAGCAAGGATGAGTCAACTGTTAACTGAATATAATGATTTTCACCAGTTAATGCTCACAGCCGATGGCGAGGCGATTCCATTAAATTGGTGAAGCAAAGAAAAGGCGCCAAATCTATTGGCGCCTTTTCGAGTCAAACAAACAATGTTTATTCTGCCGAGTCTTTTGAGGACAATGACCTCAGATCAAGACCAGAAGGTGCTTGAAAAATTTTCAAACCAAAAGCGGGAATAATCGCCATTAAGTGGTCAAATATATCGGATTGAATTGCTTCGTATTCAGTCCAAACAATGGTATTGGTAAAAGCATAAATTTCTAAAGGTAGGCCATCACTGGTTGGTTGCAATTGGCGCACCATCAAGGTTTGATTCTTCGCAATACCTGGATGATTTTGTAGATAAAAGTGAATATAAGCTCTAAATGTACCGACATTGGTCATTTGACGCAGATTATATTCAGACTCATCTTCAAACTGTTCATTAAAACGTTCAAGTTCAGCTTGTTTATTATCTAAGTATTGATTAAGCAATAAAAATGATTTCAATTCCTCTTGCTTATGTTGATCTAAAAAACAAATACTGCTTTGATCAATATAAATGGAACGCTTAATTCTGCGCACCCCAGATTGCGCCATGCCACGCCAGTTTTTAAAGGTATCCGTGACTAATTTATTGGTTGGAACAGTGGTTAAGGTCTTATCAAAATTCTCGACGGTCACCGTATGTAATGACATATCAATGACAGTACCATCGGCATTTAAAGAGGGCATTTCAATCCAATCACCAATACGGATCATGTCGTACGAAGAAATCTGCACGGATGCCACAATCGATAAAATTGTATTTTGGAAAACCAACATCAGTACTGCGGCCATCGCACCAAAACCAGCCAATATGCTGAATACATCTTTGTTTAAGAATGTGCCCATAATCATCAAAATACAGACGATATAGACAATCATTTTAACCAGTTGTAAATAGCCTTTGATGGGTTTATTTTTGGCCCTGGGATTACGTTGATACATTGAGTTAAAAATATTTAAAAACTCACTGATACTCAATGCAATCGTTAGGAAAATAAAAGCTTGTGCCACCATTTGGATAAAACTATGCAGTGGCGCAGATAAATGAGGAACCGTTCGAATACCATATAAAATAATCAGTGCTGGAATAACATTGGCAATACGGCGAATAACACTATGTTCAGAAAATATTTGTTGATCAATAAATTTGAATTTAGATAATAATGTTCGAACGCCACTGACAACGACTCTTTTGGCAATAAAGTTAGCAACGAAGGCGACCACAATTAGGATTGCAAGTGAACTGAGCATTTCTAGCCAAGGATACTGATTCGCCCAATTTATCGTATCTTGGATGAACTTAATTTTATTCAAAAGCAATAACCTCTCAATTCATATTACTGATCATTCTATTAAAAATGAACGATTTAAACCTGATAAGACACTTTTCATATACACGATTTGTTCATTCAGCCACTTGACCTGCACTGGCATGAGTATTTTTTATACAACTTAAGTGGGTAAATATAAAGAGGTGAGTAAGGTAAAGTCAATTTTAAATAGATTGGGCCGTATAAATTTGACCCAATAATTTAAACGTGATGGTATATAAATAAAAAATGCACTGACAGTTATGAGGTCAGTGCATTCGATATATTTTTTAAAGGATTTAATAAACAGACCGATTGGTCTCGGTCTATAATTGAAGCGATATGCTGATTACCACATTAAATCATCTGGAATAACATAGGCTGCATATGGATCTTCTTCATTGGTCACTTGTTCAGTTTGTTCTGCATTATTGACCAGAATAAAACCTTCCATTTTCTCATTAATACGATCTGCCAAAGCTTTAGGCAATAAGGCATAGCTTGCATGGTCGCGTGCGATCACCAAACTACCAGATACCAAGGCATTATATGCCTGTTGGTTGGTATAGATTTTTTTGATTTTATTTTCATCAATAAATTGATAGGTCACATCACCTTTACTGTCAGTAATTTTATGCTGACCAATCATTTGAATAATGGAAGCCTTTAACGCTTTTTCATCTAAGATGCGTTGTTTTTCCATATTGAGCGATTGGTCTTTTTTAATTTTTTCTTGATTGGCTTGTTCAATTTTTTCTTTCAGTTGAGCTTCATCACTTTGACCAGTACGATGCTCATGTTGGGCTTGTTTGGATAGTTTTTTTGCTTTTTTAGTGTCGACCAAACCCGCCTTTAATAACTGGGCTTGCAATGCATTTTTAACCATAACTCAACTCACAACGATTACTTTTTTGAAAAAGGGAGAACACGAAATAAAGCCACCCAATATACCACACACAATAATAAACTTAAGCCTGCAGGAATCAGGAAGGCTTCAAATTTTAAATAAGGATAGACCAGCGAGGCAATAATTCCACCGAGTAAAAAGCCAACGAAAATCATCAAATGTAAAATGATACGTCTTGGTTCAACAGGTAAGCCTTTAAGGAGATATCCTAGGGCTAACCCCAAGTCAGTGAGTACACCAGAAAGATGCGTGGTGCGAATAATCGCACCTTTATAATGACTCACCATGGCATTTTGAACACCCATTGCCGCAGAAGCCCAGAGCAAGGCATAACGTGGATAATAGGGTAGAAATAACCAACAAATCAGAATAAATATGGCAACTAAGCACAGTGGTGCACCATAACGTTGACTGAGTTCAAAATGACTATTACCTAAAATAAACCCACTATAGCTCGAGCCTAAAACATAACAGGCAATAACTAACAATAAATAGAGGACATGACCATACTGTTGTTGAATTAAAGCATCAGCGACAAAACTGACATTTCCAGTCATATGTGAAACCGACTGGTGCAACAAACTAAATAAGCCCAAGACATTAATCATTCCTGCATTCATGGCCAGCAAAAATGCAGAAAGAAGTAGCCAACGGGGTAAATTTTGTATCAGCATAAACCTATCTATTCGTTAATCAAGCAAAGCAGTAAGTCAAATTTAAATGAGATTAATCAAGATAAATAATCACTCAAACTTGATGCCTTATAAAATATTTGCCCTCAGTATATTACTTTTTCGACAGTTCTACAGCAGCGGTGAACAATACATCAGTCGATGAGTTTAAAGCCGTTTCGGTCGAATCTTGAATCACGCTAATCACCAAACCAATTGCAACGACTTTCATCGCAATATCGATTGGAATCAAGAACAAACCACAGGCCACCGGGATCAGCAATAACGAGCCACTACCAACACCCGAAGAACCACATGCAGTAATGACAGCCACCACCGACAGCACAATCATGGTAACCAAACCAACCTGTATGTCTAAGGTATTTACAGCTGCTAAGGTCAGGACGGTGATCGTCACTGCAGCACCAGCCATATTAATGGTTGCGCCTAACGGAATCGAAACACCAGCAATGGCATCATTAATGCCTAAGCGTTTGGCCAAATCTAAATTGACCGGAATATTTGCAGCAGAACTACGGGTAAAGAATGCAGTAATACCACTTTCTCTTAAACAGATCAGCACCAATGGATATGGGTTTTTACGCATGACAAATGCGACAATGATGGGATTAATGACCAAGGCAACAAATAGCATGGTGCCGACCAGTACCAGGATCAAATGACCATATAATGCCAAGGTTTTAAAACCAGATTCAGCAAAGGTCACTACGATGATCCCGAAAATACCGATAGGTGCAAAATTAATCACCCATTTAATCAGTTTAGACAGCGCTTCAGAAAAATCTAAGATCACTTGTTTGGTGGTATCAGCACTGTGGCGTAAAGCGACGCCTAATACAGCAGCCCAAGCTAAAATACCAATAAAGTTTGCTTCACTTAAGGCCGTAATTGGGTTGGTGATAAAGCTGAGTACCAACGCTTTTAGAATTGCACTAATATCACTCGGTGCTTCTAAATGCGTACCAGGTGCGAGATCAAGCAATAAAGTACTTGGGAACATCACGCTTGCTGCGACGGCACTCAGGGCAGCAAGAAACATGCTGATCACATAGAGCAGTAAAATGGTTTTTAAGCTGCCCACACCTTGATTGACTTTGAAATTGGCAATCGAGGCAATGACCAGGACAAAGACTAAAATTGGCGCAACAGACTTTAAAGCTTTAATAAATATATCGCCCAACAAACTCACATGGGGTGCAGATTGTGGGAATAGATAGGCGACAAGTACGCCTAAAACGATCGCAATTAAGATGCGAGAGATAAGGTTTAAACGACCTAGGGCTGAAAACATAGTCTAGCCTTATATAAATTCTGTGAAAAAATAATCCGCTATTCTACACGCATTAAATTTTATTTTTGAAAACAATTTAAAGTTGAAATTAAAGCCTTTTAAAGCATCAATTTTTTAATTTAAATTCCCCGTTTTATCAATCTCCCCCAGTATTTCAGCAGTCGAGCAGGATGAAATAATCAGAATACCGGGAGCATTTTTTAATCTCAGATTCTAGATCTGAATATAGTTATCTAACTCATATTTTAACGCAGCAACTGCTTGATAATGAGTTAAGAAAATCTGTCCATGTAAATGTTCAATTAAACTTGAGCGTCTCAGTTTATCCATAACTGGCCCTTTAACTTCTGAAAAATGTAATTTAATCCCTAGTTTATATAATTCATCATTGATATCAATCAATGTTTCTAATGCGCTTAAATCGATATTACTCACACTTGAACAATTTACGATCACATGCTTGAGTACTTGATTGTTACTGACTTCTTGAATAATAAATTCGTTAAGGCTGCTGATATTTAAAAAACTGAGGCTTTCATCCATTCGAATGGAAACCAGTTCAGATTGAGTAATCACTTGATGGCGATGAATATTTCGAAAATGTTGAGTGCCTTGTACTTGCCCAATCACCGCGATATGTGGGCGACTGATGCGCCAGAGTAACAGCAAGAACGTTGTTGCCATACCAATCATCAGACCGGCAGAAATATCGATAAAAAGCACCGCAAAGAATGTCACCCACATGGCAAGACCATCCGCTTTCGAATAGCGCCAAGTCTCAATAAACGGTTTGAAATCAACCAGCTTCCAAATTGAGACCATAATGGTTGCAGCTAAAATTGCCAGCGGCAATTCACGAAAAACCCCAGTAAAGTACAGACTTACGATTACAATGAAAATAGAGGAAATCACCCCGGAGATTGGGGTTTTGGCGCCAGCGTCGGCATTGACCACGGTACGTGATAGGCTGCCCGTCACCGGAAAGGCAGAGGTGACACCCGCACTTAAATTGGCCAGTCCGAGCGCAATCAGCTCTTGATTACTATTGAGTTCGCTACGATTTTGAAAGGCCGTGGCTTGAGCAATTGAAATCGACTCCACAAAACTGACCATTGCGATCATTGCTGCACCAGGCAGTAATTTCAGCACCAAGTCCCAAGACCAATAGGGCATATTTAAAGGGGGGAAACCTGAGGGAATTTCTCCGACAGTTTTAATACCAAAATTCTCTAAATGAAACAGTTGCATTGCCACAATGGCTAAAAAAATCATCAGCAATGGCAAGGCTTTAATTACAAAATGACGTACAGATTCAGAAAGCCAACGCGACAGCCAGCTTGAGCGTAACAGGCGAGGACTGAATATTAAAAAAATCATGGCGAAAATACCAAGCATCAACGTTTCTAAATGCATAACAGGCAGGTAGTGCCAGAAGCTGATTAGAAACTGAGTCATATTGGTAATATCAAGAGGCACATTCACCAACAGTCTGACTTGACTGAACGCAATCAACACCGCAGAAGCAATAATAAAACTCTTAATCACGGGATGACTGATTAAGCGAATTAAGAAACCAAATTTAAATACACCCAAAACCAAAGAAATTAAACCAACCAAAAGGGCAAGTAAACAAGCGGCTTGAATATAGACCGGTGAGCCAACCTCAAAAAAAGGATTAAGTGTGGCAAAGGTCATCATCGAAATTAATGCGACTGGGCCAATTGACAGGGTCGGGCTCCCCCCAATCAAGGCATAAATGATCATGGGTAAAACGCTGGCATATAAACCCGTAATTGGGGGTAAACCTGCAACGATGGCATAGGCCATTCCTTGCGGAACCAACATCGCAATGACAATTAAAGCGGCCAGTAAATCCGATTTAAACTTCAATCGGTTATAGCGCTTCATCCATGACAAGGCGGGCAGCATTGTCGTAAATTTAAATTTGGGTGTGGGCATGAGATTCTGCATATCACATTTAGATATATATTATGCACAAAAAGTGCTAACAAGTCAGTAGTCATGTTTACAGTCGTGTTGTATGAAA
Organism: Acinetobacter pullicarnis; assembly: GCF_006352475.1. NCBI lineage: Bacteria > Pseudomonadati > Pseudomonadota > Gammaproteobacteria > Moraxellales > Moraxellaceae > Acinetobacter > Acinetobacter pullicarnis. The sequence continues at coordinate 2,100,539 of NZ_VCMZ01000001.1, read as the reverse complement.
TATTTAAAATATTGCATTTAGGCTGGCAGTGGATTTCGAAGAATTAAAAATCAAGAAAAAAAGGAATGACTTAAGTCAGAGATTTCTTTTGGAGAAATGCGGGATCTCTTATCTAATAGCAAAATAGTCTTGGCTTGATCGGCATTACATACTGCGCATTTAGAATGGCGATTTACTGACGCAATACAGAAGCAACAAGGATGTGGAACTGTTGCAGCAAGTGATCTGGTGTTTTTTAACAGCGTTATTTGTGCTTTGTATTCATGAGAATGCTGCAACACGTTAACCGAAAGTCTAAGCCTTAAATATGACGAGATTCCAGCTTCAGGTTGATCTTATTCAACTCGCCCGATATATGTTGAACCGAAATGACTCCTATTGATGTAAAACTGATTGAAAACTTTTTAAATGAATTGCGTCCAGATTTACATGGCGATATTGATATTTCAGAAGCGGTAAAAGCGGTATATGCCACCGATAATTCAATTTATCAATGGCAACCTCAGGCAGTGATTTATCCTCAAAATGTCGAGGATCTGCAAATCATGATGAAACTGGCAAACTCAAAGACTTATCAAAAGATTGCATTGACTGCACGTGGCGGTGGTACAGGTACTAACGGTCAGTCTTTAAGCAACAGTGTCGTGGTGGATTTATCCCGCTACATGAATAAAATTTTACACATCGATCCGATACAACAAACGGCATGGGTCGAAGCTGGCGTGGTGAAAGACCAGCTTAATCATGCATTAAAACCTTATGGGCTGTTTTTTGCACCCGAGCTATCTACTTCAAACCGAGCCACCATTGGCGGCATGATCAATACCGATGCCAGTGGTCAGGGCAGTTGCCGTTATGGCAAAACGCATGATCATGTTTTGGCGCTTAAAACGGTGTTAACAGGTGGAGAAGTGCTTGAATCTGAATCGATTTTAATTAGTGAATTACAACAAGCTATAGCCGATAAAAGTCCACGTCAGCAACAACTCTACCAACACATATTTGATTTATTAAATCAACATCAAGTGCTGATTGAGCACAGCTTTCCTAAATTAAACCGCTCCTTAACGGGTTATGATTTGCCTGCATGTTTTGATGAGACCCATTTTAATATCAACAATTTGCTCTGTGGCAGTGAAGGTACACTGGGATTGATCGTTGCCGCCAAAGTTAATTTACTAAAAATACCCCAACATCGTGCTTTGATTAATATTGGTTATGCGCATTTTCAAGACGCATTGAATGATGCAAAGGCATTGATGCAATTACAACCGTTGTCGATTGAAACGGTTGACTCTAAGGTGTTGAACTTAGCCAAGCAAGATATGGTGTGGCAGAATGTTGCGCCTTATTTTCCTGAGCAAAATGGGCAGCATGTCCAAGGCATTAATTTAGTCGAGATTGATGCTGAAACTGAACAGCAATTGGCTGAATTACAAGCTCATTTTTTTAAGCATCTGCAACAAGACCAGAGTGTAGAGCGTTTAACCGCTACCGTGGCAGTCGGACATGCACAGATTGCGCATGTCTACGCGATGCGTAAACGTGCTGTGGGGCTATTAGGTAATGTTGCTGGTGAGAAACGACCGCAACCCTTTGTGGAAGATACCGCTGTTCCACCTGAGCATTTAGCAGATTATATTGCTGAATTTAGAGCACTTTTAGATCAACATGCGCTGGACTATGGCATGTTTGGGCATGTTGATGCTGGGGTGTTACATGTACGTCCGTTACTGGATATGAAACAACCTGAGTCAGCACAGATGGTGCAAGCGATTAGTGATCAAATCGTTGTACTCACGCATAAATATGGGGGCGTGATTTGGGGGGAGCATGGTAAGGGCTTACGTTCAGGCTATGCACCGGTATTTTTTGGTGAAGCTTATCCCTTAATTCAGCAAATCAAAGGTTGGTTTGATCCACATAATCAATTGAATCCTGGGAAGATTGCCACACCAGAGACTCAACCGAAAACGCGCTTGCTGAAGTTGCTCGAAGTGCCTTTGCGTGGTGATTTTGATCGACAAATCGGCACACAAGATTGGGCAGCATTTGGCACCAGCATGCAATGTAATGGCAATGGTGCCTGTTTTAATTATGATTTAGATGACCCGATGTGTCCGTCTTATAAGGTGACACGTGACCGGATTCATTCTCCTAAAGGTCGCGCTACTCTGGTCAAAGAATGGTTGCGCCGTGAGCAGCTTGGTGAACAACAATCCAGCTTTGATAATGCAGTCTATGATGCCTTACATGGTTGTTTATCTTGTAAATCATGTGCTGGACAATGCCCAGTTAAAGTCGATATTCCAGATGCAAAATCACGTTTTTTACATCGCTTCCATCAGCGTCATCGTCGTTCATTGCGTGATTATATGGTGAGTCATTTGGAGCAATTGATGCCGAAACTGCTGCATATTGCGCCCCTGTATAACTTTATGCAGCAGCTGAAACCACTGCAACTGATGCAAAAAAGTTTGATGAAGATGGTCGATATTCCATTGTTTCACCCACAAGCCAAAGCAGATTTAGCCAAACATGGCGCAATTTTACTGGATGATGATCTGAGTAATCTTGATCAATATGATTTGAATGCAGTTATTTTGGTGCAAGATGCATTTACTCGCTATTTCGATACTGGCGTATTGATTGAGACTATTGAAACGATAACTGCTTTGGGGCTAAAAGTTTATATACTCCCATTTTTACCGAATGCTAAGCCCTTGCATGTACATGGTTTTTTGGCTGAGTTTGAGCAGAAGCGCGAACAGAGTATTAAGCTGCTGAATCATGCTGCTGAATTTGGTTTGCCATTGGTTGGTTTAGATCCAGCCATGACCTTGGTTTATCGACAAGAATATAAAACTGAATACCTTCAACCTGTACCTGTGTTTAATGGACAGGTGCAATTATTACAAGAATGGTTCGTCGACTGGCTTGCACAGCACCCCTCACCAGTTCAGTCAAAGACAACGGCTGCAACTTATTATTTGGCAGGGCACTGTACTGAGCGAACCCAAGCCACAGCCTCAATGGCCCAGTGGCAACAGATTTTCAAACATTTTGGACTGCAATTGGAAGCATTGTCTTTGGGCTGTTGCGGTATGTCAGGTACTTATGGGCACGAAGCCGAACACCGTGAATTGTCTGCAAATATTTATCAACAATCATGGCAACAACAGCAGCAGTTACATACCAAGCAATTGTTGGTGACTGGCTATTCTTGCCGTAGTCAAATTAAACGCATGGATCATGAAATTTCACAGCATCCTATCCAGATATTACATGCATTATTGTTAAAGCGTTAAAGCGTTAAAGCAAAGCGTTTTGCCTGCAATGCAATACAGTGCCTAAAATACCTGATTGATCTCACAGTCGTCAGGTATTTTTATGTGATATACGGCTGAAGGTGCTATCAAAAATAGGTTTAGCTTTCTAGTGATTGTTTAATCCACTGCACCATGGCCATAACTTTGGGGGTTTGTGCCATCGAGATCGGATAGGTCATGTAATAACAACGGTTGGTCTGCATATGGTAAGGCCAAGCCAAAACCAACTCCCCATTTTCTAATTCTTTTTGAACGAAAAACTTCGGTACAATCGCTATACCGGTATCAATCAACGCTGAATTTACGCAAGCTGCAAAAGTATCGACACGCGGCCCAATATAGCTTTTATCATGTAAATAGTTTTGTGCTTGAAAATATTTTTCCCAGGCCCGTGGCCGAGCACGCGATTGAATTAAAGTATAGCGCTGGAAATCATCTAAACTTTTCAGGGGAGTATTGAGTAGACTCGGTGCGCAAACTGCCACGCATTCTTCTTCAAACAATCGAATACTGGTCATATCACGCCAAATGCCATCGCCATATAGAAAGGCAATATCGGTTTGCGTAATATCAATATCGGCAGAACTAAACTGTTCTTGGATATCGACACTAATATTTGGGTATTGTTGCTTAAACCCTTTTAATAATGGGATCAACCAACGGGTGCATAAGGTTGGGTGAGCCAGCATATTTAAGGTGTCTTCTTGATTACGATGTGCCAAGACCTTGAGTACTGAGGTTTCAATTTGGTTTAAAATAATCTGGGTTTCAACTAAAAATAATTTTCCCATTGGGGTAAGTTGCAAACGCTGCAAAGAACGCTCAAACAGTGGAGCATTTAGATTCTCTTCTAAATGCGCGACTTGTTTGCTAATTGCACTTTGAGTCATATGTAATGTTTGCGCGGCTTTGGTAAAACTTAGGTAGCGAGCCGAAGCTTCAAAACAACGTAAAGACATTATCGAGGGGTATTCTTTGGATTTTAACGTCAGCATGTATACAGGTCTTCATTTCAGCATGGTTACAGTATTTAAATACAGGTAAACAAAGAGAGCAGGCTAGCGAATAAGTTTGACTTATGCTTTATCGCTTGATCATAGTTTAAATGTGAATCGGGGCTCAAGCCAAAGCACAGAAATAAAACAAGGTCAGAGGATTTGATGCAATTGAAGGGTTGAGATGTGGTGTATAAATTAAAATTTGCGGTGTGAGAATAATATAAATAAAAAACAGCCCAAACAATGTTGGGCAGCAATTTAAATCGCGTGTAGATTTTTAATTAGGTACTGAGTTTAGATGACGTCGATGCGGTCATTTCAGCCGGTTCTACAGTTTCAGTGGGTTCATCTATTGCACCTGCATGGCGCTCGGATTGATCCACAATTTTTGCACCAACCAAGTCACCGACGACATTGCCACAGGTAAAGATCATGTCTAAAAGCACGTTGATCCCCGCAGTTAATGCCACAATTTCAATTGGTAAATTGGCTTGAGAAAATACAATCGACATGCCGATTAAGCCAGCACCAGGTACACCCGCAGTACCAACAGCAGCCAGAGTACTAATAATCACGATGGTGGCCAGCTCTGGAACCGATAAACTGATTCCAATAATTTCAGAAGCGAAAATAACGGCAACACCAAAACGTAAAGCAGTTCCATTTAAATTGAAGGCTAGGCCAAGCGGTAAAGTGAGACGTGATACTTTATTGCTAATACCGCTTTTTTCTGCACATTTAAGTGAAATCGGCAGCGTACCAATACTACTGCTGGTCACAAATGCAGTGAGCATGGCTTCTTTAATATCTTTGTAAAACTGAATGACTTTAACCCCAAACAATTTTAAGAAGATTGGGAAGATCACGGTAATTAATAAGATCACTCCGAGATATGACGTACCAATAAATTTACCAAGTACGATCACCAAGTCGATGCCCTGACTACCAAAGGTATTGGCGGTGATTCCGAATACGCCAATTGGAGCATAGAGTAATACGCCCGCTAAAATTTTGGTAACGACTTCATTACACGCTTGAAGAACATTAAAGAGTAAATCGCCTGATTTACGCTGATTTTCATCTGGACTGTGGCGGAGAAATAAAATCGCTAAACCACCAACAATCGTAATAAATACGATAGCCAATAAATCTCCAGAGCTAAGCGCACTGAAAATGTTGGTCGGCACCATATTTAATAAGGTGTTTATAAAAGATGGGCTTTCTGGTGCCGTAATATTAGCTGAATTTGGCAGGGTTAAACCCACACCAGGATTGGTCCATTTCGCTAAGATAATCCCTAAGATCACCGCAACGGCTGTTGAAATAAAATAAAATGGGAATATTTTAGCGCCAATACGCCCCAACTCTTTTGGGTTCGAGGTATTTACAGCCACAATCAGCGGTAAAATCACCAAGGGGATGACGATCATTTGCAGGAGATTTAAAAATAATTTTCCAAGCGGGTAAAGCACCGAACTTTTTGGCCCCAAGAGAATACCAACCACAATCCCTAGAACAAAGCCCGTGGTCATCTTGGCCATAAACGAAGTGTTTACATAAAACTTCCAAAGTTTTTTCACAAAGTATTCCTTTCTTTTGCGTATTCGGGAATTTAGTTTAGTTTTTTGTTACGCTCAAACGAATAATTTGACAGTTACTATTCCTTTTCGGAATAAAGTTTAACAAATGGTATAGCTTCACAAAAAAACTGCTCCTATATAACACAAATTTGGTGTTTTTGTGGGGGTCTACAGATCTTTTGAGATGCTGTTTACGATCCAGAGCAATTCATCCCTTGCACAGCAGCGCTGCTCATCCATTTTTTAAAGATGAGCCATGTAGGGCGTAAGAGGGAGAGATTTAGTATTTACACATTGGTGAAAAACTATTTAAAATCAAATTACATATATTTAATTGTTAAATAAAATTCATACAATTTGAGTTGTCAATATAATAGGAGAAATTATGGGCGTTTCACTTTATTACTCAGCCGAACGTGATCAATCATTAAGCGTAGAAGAAATACAAAGCATTGAAGGTATTATTCAAAAATTTAATGATAATTTTGCACTTAAACAAGAGGCAGAATCTTTTGCATTAGATGAGTCTGATGATGATACACCGCTTGAAATATTACGTGGCTCAACAAAACTAGCTTTGCATTTAGAGCAAGATCAGTTGTTCGACAGCATCCTATATTGGTTGGAATGTTTAACAGAAATAAGAAGGGTGCTATTCGATGCAGTGTGGCAGGTCAATCTTGATGATACCGAGATTGAATGGCGGGATGAGCAATGGCAACTTTCTGGCATGTAAGGATTTAAGCTTTGATTCTCAGCTTTACCCGCGCTATTCAATGATGAAGTAGGGCGGGTAAGCGTTTAGGATAGGGCTTTGCGATTTTACCAGCAGGGTTTACTGCTTATTGAGCTGTGCTAAGCAAGCTGCTAAAGATTGCTGTTCTAAGCTTTGGTAAAGCTGCATTTCATCATGCACTTGTGCACCAAGACTTTGTTCAAACAAGGCTTGGTTTGATACCGAGGCATAGTCTGTTTGATTGGCTTCACCCAAATTTGACTGGAAAATACCTGCGGCAGAAACTGGTAAAAAGTCTTCATATACAATTGGTTCAATGCTTAAGCTGCCATTGGCCAAAAGTGTAGCAACATCGGCTGTCGTCCACGTGTGTGCTGCCTTGCTTGCAGCCGTTGCATTGACGAAATAGTAGAAATAGGCCAAACCTTCAGCCTGTAAATCGGCATAGGTATCGGGGAAAGCTTGGAAGGTTTGTTCTAAAATACGGACATATTCAACGGCATTGCTATCATCTGGGCTACGACCAAGCAAGCTGCGTGCTTGTTGTAATAACTGATCATAGCGTGCACGACCTTTAGGCGTGAGTGCTACACCACGTTGCTCAATTTCACCAAAACGTGCGGTATGACTACCTTGTGCCAGTTGATCTGCATCGGCAAAGTTCACGTTCTCTTGCAATGCTTTAAAACTGGTTTGACGCAACAAAATCGGGCATTGACGGCGCGGTGGACCTTCAACAATCGCTTTTGCAGGAATACCACGGGCCAACATATTGTGTTGAACCGCATCAATATCCAAGGTTCTTGGCGTGAGGTGGTTAATATGCGGACCTTTAAATGCTACGACATCTGCGATTAAGCGATGTTGATCATGTAGCGCTTGATACAGTGATTTGCTCACAGGTGCATCGGTATGCCAACGGAAGGTTTCCAGCACTTCTTGTACAAAGTCTTGTGCATCAGCTTCAACTAAACCACCATTTTGCTCAAACTTCGCTGTCAACGCCAAAGCCTTGTCACTAAAGATTTGACGCTTGGCTAAGGCTTGTTCTGCCAGTGTTCTGAGCTGTTCATCAGCAATCAACTCTAAACGTAACAGCGAGGTAAATACACGGAATGGGCATTGGTTGAGGTCTGCAGTTTCAATCGCACGAAAAGCAGTTGAATGTACCGGCACACCAGATGGCACCAAGTCATAGTAACCGACAGGGTGCATGCCCATGACCGCAAACACACGACGCATATTGTTGAGTTCAGCAGCAGTGCCAAGGCGAATTGCCCCATGGCGCTCTTGTGATAAGCGTGGTAGTTCACCAGTGTGTTGCAATTGACTGTGTAACGTCGGCTGTTGTTCAAGCGTACTTTGATTGATGTCTTTCACCAAGTCGATGAGATCACCATAAAGTGGTACTTCATTTTGGTACATGTCTGACATTAAAGCGGAAAATCGGCTGCGAATTTCGTTAGTACTGATCCAATGGGTCATGGCTATTTCCTGTCTTTATCTGATCTTAGCAATTACTGCATATCTGCAGTTTGGGCGAGAATGTGTTCTAAAATATCTAAACCTTCATTGAGCGTTTCTGGGTGAATGGTCAATGGGGTCAGTAAGCGAATAATATTTTTAGCAGGGCCGCTTGGCATCAGCAATAAACCTTGTTCACGTGCACTGGCCAGCACTTCAGCCAATACTTGGGTGCCTGCGCCAAGACTTGGATGTTGTAGTTCAATACCACGCATTGCACCAATTCCGGTTAAACGGCCAAGCCATGGGGTGAGTTTCTGTTGTTGCCATTTTGCATAACGCTGCTCAATGGTCTCAATATAATGTTGCGTCGATGCTTGGAATTCAGCTGACTGTAATATTTCTAAGGTTGCAAGCCCTGCAGCACAGGCAATCGGATTACCTGAATAGGTGCCACCTAAAGCCCCTTTGTTTGGTGCATCCATATGTTTTGCCAGACCGACCACTGCACCGAGCGGCACACCGCCTGCAATACTTTTACCGAGTAACATTAAATCAGGTTCGATGCCTAAATGACTAAAGGCGAAGTGGGTTCCGGTACGGGCAAAGCCCGATTGAATTTCATCAACAATAATTAAAATGCCGTGTGTATCACAAAAGGTACGTAAATATTGGGCGAATTCAGGGGACATTAAATGGAAACCACCTTCGCCTAGCACCGGTTCAAAAATGATCGCAGCGATATTATTGACATCAACTTCAACTTGGAACAAACGATCAAGTGCTTGTTTTGCTTGATCAAAGCTAACGCCATTGTCTTGGCTTGGGAACGGAATATGATAGACCGGACCCGGTAATGGACCTAGGCCATCTTTATAGGGTTTGACCTTGCCATTTAAATTGACAGCAGCGAGGGTACGCCCATGAAAACCACCATCAAAAGCGATCATGCCGGTACGACCAGTTGCCATGCGCACAACTTTTAAAGCATTTTCAGTGGCTTCAGCACCACTGTTGGTAAACATACCGGAGAGTGGCTGATCAATTGGAACGATTTGCAAAAGCTGTTCCATCAAATCCAGATAAGGACGATGTAATGCTGCATTAAATGCATAGTGAGTGAGGGTTTCAGCTTGCAGTTGGATTGCTTTCACAATTTTTGGATTACAGTGACCGAAGTTAAGTACGCCAATGCCACCAACAAAGTCGATATAGCGTTTGCCATTTTCATCCCAAACTTCCGCATTTCGTCCTTTTTGAATGGTAATTGGGTGGGTTAATCCGAGTGCCTTTGAAATCCCTGGGCTATTCTTCATCTTTAAACTTCTCTACGCTTCATATTTTTTAAGATGACTTATTTAATGATGAGTCGAAGCTGTCCCGCAAACGAATAAATTGAAGAGTATCATGAGTTTTTTTCTTGATCTTGTTTTTGAGCCGATGTTACTGACTGAAAAAGATTTTTTGCAGCCTAAGCGAAATATAAGCAGTCTGAGCCGCTTAAAAAAAGCACGGATAGATTTTAGCCAGATTTTGATGTGGATATGATGGGCTATGACGCTGAGCAATAAACCAAACTTATATAGATATGTTTTGTGATGCTATTAACAAAAAGTGCTTGTTAATTTACTTTTTTTGTCGATATACTTTGCGCACTTTTAGTAAGCGGAGACCCTAAGTGGGAAGTTGTTCGAGTTATAGGTGGTTTAATGACACCGGTTTATCCAACTGAACAAGACTGTCTTCACGAAAAGGGAGCTGTCTTGCAATAAGACGGCTTAAATCTGCATCAAATAAAATACCAATTACATTGTTCAATCAATCATGACGCCTGTGTTTTTTATACATAGACGGCACTGGTTATTAGACTCACTTGGTCGTCATTCCGCCTCAGTGATGGGGAACAGGGGATGCACTACATATATGCGACAGTATCATTCTACATGATGCTGATTTTACTGGTTTTGTCTGGACATGCAGTACAGGCGATGCCGTTATTAATCACTGACGATGCTGAAATTGTTGATGCCAGGCATTGTCAAATTGAGCTTGATCAGCGGTTTCATCAAGATCAAAAAAATGAAGTGAATATGACACCCGCCTGTAATGTACTCGATTTATTTGAGTTGGGGGTGCCATTGTCTGCGGAAGATGGTGAACAGCGTTATGCCATTCAAGTGAAAAAGAAGTTTTATACTTCTGAACATTTTCCGATGGCGATTGCGGGCAGTGTGCAATGGCAGCCTAGCCAGCAGCAACAAGCGCAAAATTGGGATTTTAATCTGCCAGTTTCAATTTACGCAGTGGAAGACTTTCAGTTCGATCTCAATGTTGGCTTACACCGTGAAGAAAAAGATCGTCATTTAACTTGGGGGGTTGCTTCAACGTATGAAATCAATCCAATCAATCAGTTAAGTCTTGAAGTTTTCAAAACTGATCCCGGAAAAGCGCGGACTCAGGCCGTTTATCACTACCATGTTTTGCCTGAAACATTGTCACTTTATGCCGCTTATGCACATCCATTACAGTCAGATGATCAATCTTGGATGGGGGTGGGACTGAGTTGGGTATTTCCAGTCCGCTAAAGCTGTATTACACTTGATTCAAATCAAAACAAAATGAACTTTTCGTTTGGGGCTTGGTGATTTAAACCAAGCGCCAAAATAAAACAATATTGCCCAAAGTAGGAGAGTCGGTATGATTCGCAACCTCTGGCAACAATTATTTTCACGCTTCTTAAAAAAATATCATCTGAGTCAGTATTTTTTAAAGTCAGCATCGCTCAAAGAATTACATCAATCAAGTTATGCCCAACAAGTGGGACAACAACTTGCGGCACAGTTAAAACAATCCGCTCAACAATCCCCTGAACTGCTTTATCGCAGCTTGGCCAGCCACCCCAAAGGCTTGACCGAAGCTGAGGCAGAGTTGCTTCGAGAACAACATGGTATCAATGAGTTACACCATGAAAAACCATTAAAATGGTGGCAGCATCTTTGGTATTGTTATAAAAACCCATTTAATATTTTACTGACCATCTTAGCGACCGTTGCGGCACTGACCCAGGACCTTGAAGGGACGTTTATTATTGTCGCGATGGTGCTGCTCTCAACATTTTTACGTTTTTGGCAAGAATCAAAATCCAATAAAGCGGCGGATGCATTGAAGTCGATGGTGAGTAACCGTGCCAGTGTGTATCGTCGTGATTTGGGCTATGCACAACTGACACAAATTGCAGAGCGCTATGCTGTAGATCTAAAACATCATCAAGGTTCAGTGTTTGAGATACCAACGAAATTTTTAGTGCCAGGTGATCTGATCCAGCTTTCTGCAGGCGATATGATCCCTGCTGATTGTCGTATTTTGTTCGCTAAAGATTTGTTTGTATCACAGGCCGCCATGACCGGTGAGTCGATGCCAGTAGAAAAATTCGCAGTCCATCATCGGGCGGATGAAGAAAATGCTATGGCGCTGGACAACATCGTATTTATGGGCACCAATATTGTGTCGGGTACCGCCACAGCGATTGTACTGACCACGGGTAATCAAACCTATTTCGGTGCGTTGGCCAAACGTGTTAGCAGCAATGAACGGGTTTCCACCTCGTTTCAGTTGGGTGTTAACCAAGTCAGTTGGTTGCTGATTCGTTTTATGTTGGTCATGGCACCGATTGTCCTGTTTATTAATGGCTTTACCAAAGGGGATTGGGGCGAGGCAGTATTGTTTGCGCTGTCGATCGCGGTGGGTCTGACCCCAGAAATGTTGCCAATGATCGTAACCTCGACTTTGGCCAAGGGTGCAGTTTTCTTATCTAAGAAAAAAGTCATTGTCAAACGGCTCGATGCAATTCAAAACTTTGGTGCCATGGATGTGCTCTGTACCGATAAAACCGGTACCTTGACCCAAGATAAAATCTTTTTATCCAAGCATGTCGATGTGATGGGTAACCATTCTGAACATATGCTGCTGCTGGCTTATATCAACAGCTATCATCAAACTGGTCTTAAAAACCTACTGGATATCGCGGTATTAGAGCATGCAGACCAAAATGTAAAAATGGAAAAGTTGCGCTACCACAAAGTCGATGAGATTCCATTTGATTTTGAACGTCGCCGTATGTCGGTCGTGGTCAGAACCCCAAGTAAAAAAGTACGCATCATTACCAAAGGTGCGGTCGAAGAAATGCTAGGGGTGTGCCGTTCAGTGGAAATTAATCATCGGGTGGTGGACTTAACCCCTGAGCTGATTGAACGCATTCAAAACAATACCCAAGCCTACAACCGTGATGGTTTGCGCGTGATTGCCTTGGCTTATCGTGAAGTCACCCATGAGCAAAGTACATTTTCGGTTGCGGATGAAAATAATCTCACGTTGTGTGGTTTCTTGGCTTTTCTTGATCCACCCAAAGACAGTGCTCGAACTGCAATTCAAGCCTTAAATCAGCATGGTGTCAGCGTAAAAGTCTTGACGGGTGACAATGAGTTTGTGACTCAGAAAGTCTGTGCGGAAATTGGTTTGGCGCATCAACACATCATATTGGGTGAACAAATAGATGCGATGTCCGAGACAGAACTGAAAGATACCGTTGAGAAATATCAAATTTTTGCCAAACTGAGTCCAATGCACAAAGAGCGCATTGTGATGCAGCTTAAAGACAATGACCATGTGGTGGGCTTTTTGGGTGATGGCATTAACGATGCAGCTGCATTAAAAACCGCAGATATCGGTATTTCAGTCGATAGTGCTGTGGATATTGCCAAAGAATCTGCCGATCTGATTTTACTTGAAAAAAGCCTGATGATTTTAGAGCAAGGGGTGCTTGAAGGCCGCCGTACTTTTGCAAATATGTTGAAATATATAAAAATGACGGCCAGTTCAAATTTCGGTAATGTTTTTTCTGTATTAGTAGCGAGTGCATTCTTGCCATTTTTACCGATGTTGCCGATTCACTTACTGGTGCAGAACTTACTTTATGATATTTCACAAATTGCAATTCCTTTTGATGATGTCGATGAAGAATCACTACAGCAGCCACAACGTTGGCAACCGCGTGAAATTGGTCGCTTTATGATTTTCTTTGGGCCGATTAGCTCGGTATTTGATATTTTGACCTTTGCTTTGATGTGGTATGTGTTTTCAGCCAATACCCCTGAAAAACAAACGCTATTTCAATCGGGCTGGTTTGTGGTCGGTCTGCTGACTCAAACCTTGGTGGTACATATGATTCGAACTGCGAAAATTCCTTTTTTCCAAAGTCGTGCAGCTTTGCCATTAATGGTGATGACGGTGGTGATTATGGCAATTGGGATCTTCTTGCCGATGGGGCCTTTGGCTGAGTACTTTAAGCTGCAAGCCTTGCCACTGAGTTACTTTATCTATTTACCCTTTATTTTGATTGCCTACATGCTTTTAACGCAATTGATGAAAATGTTTTATATTCGACGTTACGGTTGGCTGTAATTTTTTATGAAATTTTTAGAACACATTCAAGCAGATAATATTTTAGATACCACTATTAGCCTGTTCACTGCTTTTGTATTGGGTGGCTTGATTGGCTTTGAGCGGCAATATCGACAACGGACTGCTGGTTTAAGAACCAATGTCTTGGTGGCGGTTGGGGCTGCACTTTTTGTGGATATTGCACTGGCCTTAGATGGTGCTGCAGGCGCGGTGCGGGTGATTGCCTACGTGGTTTCTGGAATCGGTTTTCTGGGGGCGGGGGTGATCATGCGCCAAGAGGGCAATATCCAAGGGCTTAATACCGCTGCAACGCTGTGGTGCTCTGCTGCAGTTGGTGCGGCAGCAGGCGCAGATTTGGTGATTGAATCGGTCTTGGGTACCGCCTTTATACTGGCTGCAAATACCTTGCTACGTCCGATTGTGCATGTGATTGATCGTCGTCCATTGGATGATGAAGCCGAGATTCTCAACGTGATTTCAATTATTTGTGATCGACAACAGAGTAAGTTGGTGATGGAACAATTGAATTTGGCGCTGTTGCAATATAACTATCCGCCCAAAGATATCGAGGTTGAGCCATTTGGTAACCTTGATGTGCAAATCGAGGCGACTCTGATTGCAACTTCGATTGAAGCCAAAGACATGAATATTATTATCGACTTACTCAATGATATGCCACAAGTGCGGCATGCCTATTGGGACAAAAATATTACTGTTTAATTTTCAACGTAAATTATTTTTTAAAAGGCCTAGCAACATGCTGGGCCTTTTTATCCCTAATGTTATCCGCAAGTTTTGTGGATTATTTTCAGCTTTAAGTTATTGTTATTTTTTACTAAAAATAAAAACAGATCAACTAATGATCAGCACCCTGTGTAATTCTTTTCTTTTTGCAAAGTTCAATTTTACTTGGGTAATATGACCATTATGTGTAAACCTATTGCATATCAAACAATTTGAGGTTCAAACACTGACTTTGTGCGCAGAAAGCATACGCTCAATCAGCATCGCCAAGCCAACCAGCAGCAGTACCGCCACAAAACAAACCGCAAAGCCAGCACGTGCAGTGGCAAAGTATTCAACCAGTTGTCCTGAAAATGCAGCGCCCATTGCAATGCCGATATTTAAGCCTGCCAATAACCAGGTCATCGCCTCAGTCAGTTGTTGTTCAGGCACCACGCGTTCCACCAAACTCATGGCCAAGATCATGCTCGGTGCAAAAGCCAAGCCCATTACAAAGACCGCAGCAGTCAGGCTATATACGTCATCTATGAATAAAAATGGCAGTGTGGTTAAGGCAGTACCGATTGCCGCCCACCGTAACAGCTGCTGTAAGCGACGTTTAAATTTCATTGCACCAAAGGCTAAACCTGCAATACAAGAGCTAATCGCATAGGCAGATAATACAATGCTTGCAGCAATGGGAGCGTTTTGCTGTTGGGCAAAGGCCACACTGACAATATCAATCGTACCAACGGTCAGTCCCATTGCAATCATGAAGCCAATCAATAACTGTACGTTGCCAAGACCAATCACCGATTTTAATTTGGGCTGATTGAGCTGAGCAGAAGCCGTTGACATTGAGGCGCTGAGATAGGCCTTGGGTTCAGTGGATTTTTGTCGGCTAAAACAAAAAGTTCCCGTAAGCAGTAACAGTGCGGCAACCACAAGCCCGCCTTGGGTAAACCACGCCACACAAAGTCCAACGGACAGTGGTGGCCCAAAAATAAACGTGACCTCATCTAAAACACTTTCCATTGAATATGCCGTTTGCAACTGATCTTGGCCACGATAAATCATTGTCCAGCGCGTACGGACCATCGCGGATAGACTCGGCATAAAACCAGTTAAGACTGCAGCCAAAAATAGCCCCCAATTGGCAAAGGAAAAATAAGCACACAACACCAATAGGATCAGCCCAACAATACTGATGCCACTACTGACGACCACCACTTTGCTTTGACCATGTTGGTCGGCTAAGCGTGATACTTGCGGTGAAATCAGCGCATAACTCAACACAAAGACCGCAGCGACTGCACCTGCCAAGCCATAACCATATTGTTGCTGTACCAACATGGTGATAATGCCAATCCCAATCATCGGAAGTGCTAAACGTGCCAACAGTCCAGCCAAGGTAAAGGCCAGACTGCCCGGTGTTTTAAAAAGTTCGAGATAAGGATTGGCCATAGCGGAGATCCGATTTTTTCAGGGAGAGTTTAAATACTTATACATACACGATGTATGTAAAGTGAAATATATATTCATACGAAGCGTATGTAAATGCTAAAATCAGTTTTTTATTGCAATGAATGAGAAATATATGGCACGACGTAGCAAGGCAGACATGGAACAAACACGCCAAGCATTGCTCAGCAGTGCTCGAAAAAGTTTTACCGATCATGGCTATGCCGCTACAGCCATGGACGAGTTATGTACAGCAGCGGGCTTGACTCGTGGTGCACTGTATCATCACTTTGGTGATAAGCAGGGATTGCTCAAGGCTGTTGTGGCTGAAATGGATGTGGAAATGGATCAGCGATTACAGCAAAGCTTTGCCACAGCGAATAATACTTGGGCGGGCTTGCAACAGCGCTGCCAACTGTATTTGGAAATGGCACAAGAAGCTGAAATTAAGCGAATTATTTTACAAGATGCACGTGCGGTATTGGGGCAGCGTAGCGGTACGGAATCACAGCAATGTCTCACTTCACTTCAAAGCATTTTACAGGAGCTGATGCAGGCGGGCACGATTCACCATACCGATTCGGAAGCCTTGGCCTTGCTGATTCATGGCAGCTTAACGGAGGCCAGTTTCTGGATTGCAGATGCGCAAGATAGTCAGCAACGCTTAAAGCATGCCGTGGCTGCTGTGCAATTGTTACTCAATGGTTTGCTGGTCAACGCTTAAGCCAGTGGGGCATAGATAATCAGGCGATTATGTTTATCTAAATCAAAGGTCAAAGAACTATATTGATAATGTTGTACCACCCCTTGAATCGCAAACTGTCGAATTCCACTGCAAGGCTGATAGATTTCATGACGATTCCACATCTGTTCAAATACACTTGAAATTTGCGTCAGCTCGCGGATCATCGCTTGAATATTGGGATCATGTTTATTGAGGGCATAATCACGGCGAAAACTTGAAAGCAATTGATAGGCCTCGGTTTTCCAGTCTGGCAACAGTTGCTGATAACGTTCATCTGTAAATAAAAGCCATAAAAAATTACGTGCTTGTCCGGTTGTGCTGGAAAAGCCAAAGTACTGATCGGCTTTGTTGTTAAAGGCCAAAACATCCCAATGTAAATTCAACACATAGCATAAATAATCGGCAGGTAAATCATCCATAATCCGCTGAATAGAGGCCGGAACTTGGTATTCAGTGATGCCGGTTTCCAAAGGGTGCCGCATTGAGGTAAGTAAATATAAATGGCGCCGTTCGGCTTGATTCAATTGAAAAACCTTAGCCAAACGATCTAAAAATTGACTTGATACGCCAATATCACGACCTTGTTCTAGCCATGTATACCAAGTCAGCCCGACACCTGCCAAAGCAGCCACTTCTTCACGGCGTAGACCGGGTGTTCTGCGTCTATTGGTTGCCGGTAAACCGACAGATGTCGGACTTAAGCTTTCACGTTTATGCCTAAGGAAATCTGCGAGTTCTGGACGAGTACGTTGTC
Organism: Acinetobacter pullicarnis; assembly: GCF_006352475.1. NCBI lineage: Bacteria > Pseudomonadati > Pseudomonadota > Gammaproteobacteria > Moraxellales > Moraxellaceae > Acinetobacter > Acinetobacter pullicarnis. The sequence continues at coordinate 2,083,289 of NZ_VCMZ01000001.1, read as the reverse complement.
GTTGCATAAGCCTATAAGTTCTAGTACCAGTATAAGTGCTTAAATTGTACCAGTTTAAGCGTCTGGTTAAAGTGTGATTTTTCTTGCTATTAATCCGCTTATGAACAGACAACAACGCTATGCACTGATGGTGCTGATGCTCGCAGGATTCGTTACGATCTTTGATTTATTTGTGGTAAATGTCGCTTTGGTGAGTATTGAAAATAGCTTTAATAGCAGCTTTACCGCATTAACTTTGATTATTGTGATTTATGAACTTGGTTTTGGGTTGTTACTCATTACAGGGGGACGTCTTGGTGATATTCATGGGCCGAAGTCATTGTATCGAATTGGGATGCTATGTTTTATGCTTGCATCATTGGGCTGTGCTATTGCGCTTAGCAGCAATGCTTTAATTCTTGCCAGACTGTTACAAGGGCTGGCAGCGGCATTATTGTTCCCACAAGTGTATGCCAGTATTCGCTATAACTTTAATCCACAACAGGCCAAGACTGCCTTTGCCTTTCTCGGTATGAGTTTAGGCTTAGCCGCGATTGCAGGGCAAGTTGTGGGTGGTCTACTGATTGAACTGGACTTATTTGGCTTGAGTTGGCGCAGTATTTTTTTGATTAATTTGCCAATTGGCGGCTTGGCATTGTATTGGTCTAAATATTTAAACAGTCAGAAATCTGCTGAAAAAATTAGCCTTGATGGCTTTGGGGTTGTGTTATCGAGTATCGGAATTAGTTTAAGTTTAATCCCGATACTGATGATGCCCATCTGGGGTTGGACTTGGCTCAGTTCAGCGGTATTAATACTTGGATTATTATTTATAAGCGGGTTTATCAAATATGAAATTCGCCATCAGCAACAAGGAAAAACACCTTTATTAGCCGTCGGTTTATTTAAAAATAAAAGCTTTGTACTGGGCATACTGATCGTATTGTGTATTTATGCGACCTCGAGTGCCTTTCCTTTTATGATGACCATGTTATTTCAACGTGGTTTAGAATTAAGTGCCTTTCAGTCTGGTTTATTATTTATGCCAGCCAGTATTGGCTTTGTCGTAGCTTCATTTTTAACACCGCGCTGGCAACAACGCTTTGGCAATCGCGTATTATTGCTCGGAGCGATTTGCTATGCCATGTCCTATCTGATTTTAATGTTATTGGTGGGGCAGTGGGCGATGGTGCAACCAATCTGGATATTTATACCGTTGATGTTCTTGGTTGGCTTTAGCCAAGGCATGTTAATGACCCCGATGTTGAATTTGGTACTCGCAACCGTTGATTTAAAGTTGATTGGTATGGCTTCAGGTCTAACCGCGACCTTACAACAGGTCGGGGCTGCTTTAGGTGCTGCTGTCGTTGGGAGTATTTTTCAATTGAGCCTCAAACATTTTGCTGAATTAGAAACGTTAATCAAATTGGAAAAAGCCTTTGCGCTGAGTTTGGGTTTTAATGTCGTCGTTGTTGTTATTGCATGTTATCTATTCATCCGTATTCTGAAAGCACAGTATTTATTAAATCCTTAGCGGTGAAAAATATAAGGAAAATGGATTTATATTTTGATCTTCACAGCAAAATCTCCTACATTATGCAACTCAAACCTAAGGACTGGGGCCTAAGTGCTTTATTTACACGAATTTCTTATTTTAGCGTTGGTCCACTTTTTAGCAGTGGTTGCACCTGGACCTGATTTTGCGGTAGTGATTCAGCAAAGCGTTTCGCATGGACGTAAAATGGGCATCGTAACTGCGCTTGGTATTGGGGCAGGTATCTCAGTACACGTGTTATATACCATTTTAGGCTTTGGCTTACTGATTAAAACCAATGTTTGGGTATTTAACAGCGTTAAAATTATTGCGGCTTTATATTTAATTTATTTAGGTTATCAGCTGATTCGCAGTAATTTAGTGCAGCAATCAGAGACGGCAGAAGTGGCTGAGTTGGCTGCTGAAAATGCTGTGGTTGTTCCGCAGTCTTCATTGAAACAAGCCTTCTTAAAAGGCTTTATTACCAACGCGACCAATCCCAAGGCCACGATTTTCTTCCTGGGTATTTTTACCACCATCGTTTCACCCCAAACTCCAATGGCGATCCAATTTGGTTATGGCTTATGGATGTGTATGGTCAATGCCTCTTGGTTTATGTTGGTTGCGGTGCTGTTTACCACTCAACATATTCGTCAAATGTTCTTAAACAAGAAAAAGATTTTTGAAATGGTCATGGGTGTGATTTTAATCTTATTGGCCTTTAAATTAATTTTTGATTTTTCGATGTAATCATTAAAGCTGTAAATAGGTGACCACGGGTTCCACTGCTCTGCGGTGGAATACCAAAATGATGTGTAGCCGTAATCATGATAAGTTGATTATGACTTGCCCAGCGCTGCAATTTTTATTTTACTTTCTGTGATGGTGTTTTGTATTTCAAGTACTTTGTTTTTGGCAGCAATGGTTGCGAGACAAATATCACGACTAGACTCTTTCAATTCAGTTGCATCAGGCTTTTGCGCTTTAAGTGCTGCTTGATAAAGTTGTGTGGCTTGATCACATTGTGGAGCGAGTTTCTCTTGAATCTCTTGATATTTTTGCTGCTCGGCAGTGAGTAATTTTATTTTGGTTTCTAGTTTTTCAGTTTTGGATTTACCACAGCCCACCAGTCCGATCACGACCGCCAATAACAATACTTTCTTCATGATGCACCCCTTAAATTTCCAACAAGATACGCATTTTATAAGAAAAGATAAAGCGTTTACGAGATTACAGTTTTCTAAGCTGCCTATGTGGCAGTGAACGAACAATTGGATGCATTACAATCACTATTATTATTTCTAAGCTGCCTATGTGGCAGTGAACATACTGTGACATTCAAGTCAAACATTGGAGTTTTTCTAAGCTGCCTATGTGGCAGTGAACATGAAATTCAATACAGTAGATAACCCATTACTTTTTCTAAGCTGCCTATGTGGCAGTGAACAGCACCACGGCGCGGGTTCTGTGGGCTTTATGTTTTCTAAGCTGCCTATGTGGCAGTGAACCTGCAAGTGGACTCCATACTACCTTTATTTTATTTCTAAGCTGCCTATGTGGCAGTGAACATAAAGTCAGAGTCTACCGCGATAACGATCTTTTTCTAAGCTGCCTATGTGGCAGTGAACATTTCTTTACAATGCATTTGATGACTATATACTTTCTAAGCTGCCTATGTGGCAGTGAACTCGGATGCAATACTTTCAAAGCCTTCCATATATTTCTAAGCTGCCTATGTGGCAGTGAACAATATAATCGGCTGTAAGCTATATAATACGTTTTTCTAAGCTGCCTATGTGGCAGTGAACTATAGAATTTAAACCATAAATCAAATAATAACAATGGTTTAACCCTGAAAAATAGGTTTTACCCCAAGTTTTTGAGCGATACCATAAGTTATTGATTTCATTGAGTTGTTAAAGAGTCATTAAATATTGGGGTAAAAGTTAATGTTTGTCAAAGTTGATTCATGTTCAAAATAGGACATGAATCAACAGTCGCCATATTTTTATTGCGGCATTACAAAATGGCTTTTAAGCGTTCAACCACTTGTTCGCATTGTGTCATGTCTGCAACTAAGGCTAAACGTACGTGGTTTTCACCCGGATTGCCTTGTGCGGTATCACGCGATAAATAGCGCCCCGGAAGCACTTTAATATGCGCCTTTTCCATTAACATCTTGGCAAATTTTTCATCATGATCCACTTTGAGCCAGTAATAAAAACCCGCATCAGGCTTTTTAAGTGGTAGTAGATGACCCAATTCTGCTTGGAAAAGCGCAAATTTAGCACGATATTGTTGACGGTTTTCTTCAACGTGTGCTTCATCATTCCATGCGGCAATAGAAGCCAGTTGGTGTTGAACTGGCATGGCAGCACCGTGATAGGTGCGGAATTTCAAATAAGGCTTGAGTAGGTTTGCATCACCGGCCACAAAACCAGAACGCATCCCCGGTAAGTTTGAACGTTTCGATAAAGAGTGGAATACGATACAGTTTTTATAATCGTCACGGCCCATTTCTGCGCAAACTTCAAGTAAGCCAAATGGGGCTTGATCGAACCAAAGTTCCGAGTAGCACTCATCTGATGCAATCACAAAGTCATATTGGTCAGACAATGCAATGAGTTTTTTAAACTGGGCTTTAGACAGCACTGCGCCAGTCGGGTTGCCTGGGGTGCAAACAAAGACCAAAGCGGTTTTTTCCCAAACGGCAGCAGGCACTGCATCAAAATCACCGAGATAGTTATTTTCTTCCGTACAATTCACAAAATACGGCGTTGCACCAGCAAGCAAGGCTGCACCTTCATAAATTTGATAAAACGGATTTGGCATCACCACATAAGGCGCGTCATCACGATTAATCAGTGCTTGTACAAAAGAGAAAATGCCTTCACGAGTACCGGTCACAGGTAAGATTTGTTCTTCCGCATCAATTTGATTTAAATGGAAACGTTGCGTCAACCATGCTGCAATGCTTTGTCTTAGTCCCAGCAGGCCTTTGCTGTTTGGATAGGTTGATAGATGTTGGAAGTTTTCTTGAATCGCCTGTTTAACAAATTCTGGCGCAGGATGCTTAGGTTCACCAATGGATAAGGGAATTAAAAGCAGGTCTGCAGGCTTTACATCCTTAAAAAGTTGATTCAGTTTTTCAAATGGATAAGGATGTAATAAGTCTAGGCTTGAGTTCATGAAACATTTACCAAATAAAGCAAGTGAATAGGAAACTAAATATAAATAAGCAGTTGAGTATATAAGTTACTTAGTGTGAATGCGCAATTTGATGCGACGCTTCATCCAATGCCGCCTTGAGCTGTTCGGCAAAAAGTTGTGATTCTTCGGCACTCATCGGCACAGCATCTTTTTTGGTGACAAAGAAAATATCTTCAGCCCGTTCGCCAAGTGTGGCAATGCGAGCAGAATGAATATCTAAACCTTGCATCATAAATAACCCGCCAATTTTGGCCAATAATCCCGGATGATCGAGGGTTGAAATTTCCACCATATTTTGCAGTAAGGCACCATTTAAGGTGATATCGACAGTATTTTCAATATCAAAATGGCGGAGGATCCGTGGTATACGACGTTGTAATAAACCGGGGTATTGCTCTGGTGTGCTTAAGGCGTGAATCAACGCATCTTTAAGCATTTGCTCACGTTCAGGGTCTGCGAGTAGGGTACCAAAACGGTCGAGTACCATATAGGTATCTAAACTAAAGGCTTTTTCTGCCGTAATAATCCGCGCATCTTGCACATCGAGGTTCATTCGATCAAGCACAGTCACGGTGGTTGCAAATAAATTGGGTTGGTCTTGGGTATAAATAAAGATTTGTACCGCATCTTGCGCAGCTCGACGATGTCCACGAATCATCACCAAGGGTTCCGGATTATCACCATGTTGTAAAATTGCGCGGGTATGCCACGCGATTTCATCGGCAGACTCTTTGAGGAAGTATTCATCGCCCAGTTCTTGCCAAACTTTTTCGACTTGATCGAGTGAAAAGTCTTTGACCAACAGTTCACTGGCAGTAAATTTATTTTCTTCAATATGCATCTGATAATCGACTGGGCGATCGAGCCCAATCCGAATCACATCACGGGCTTGAATAAACAGTTGACGCATCAATGATGAACGCCAGGTATTCCAAAGCTTGGGATTGGTGGCATTAATATCAGCAACCGTAAGGGTATAGAGATAATTTAGATGCTCCATATCTCCGAGTTTTTCTGCAAAATTCATCACGACGTCTGGATCAGAAATATCTTTTTTCTGTGCTGTTAATGACATGAATAAATGATTTTGAATTAACCAGGCCACCAGATTACATTCACGTTCACTAAAGCCATGCATGCGACAAAATTCGATTGCGTCCATAGCGCCCAGTTCGCTGTGGTCCCCACCACGACCTTTGGCAATATCATGGAAAAGCGCAGCTAACATGACAATGTCACGGCGTAATAAACGTTGAAATACCGAACTGACGACCGGGAAGTCTTTGGCAAATTCTGGTTCTTTAAAACGATTGAGGTTGCGAATGAGCAGCAGCGTATGTGCATCAACCGTATAAATATGGAATAAATCATATTGCATCAAGCCCATAATTTGGCCAAAGGCTGGAATATAATTGCCCAAAACCCCATAGCGCTTCATGGCCAACATGGTTTCATAGAGACGATGCTGCGATCGAATAATCGACATAAACAACGCTTGATGAACGGGATTGGCACGATAATTTTGATCGATGCGTTTAGCCGCTAAAATTAACAAACGTAAGGTACGTGCACGAATCCCTTTTACATCTGGGCGATTGGCCAGAATATAAAAGATTTCCAAAATGGCACTGGGTTTTTCAGAGAAAATCTTGTGGTGTTGTACTGCAAGTTTGCCATCCACCAATTTAAAGTGTTCGTTGACGTGTTCAATTTGGCGCTCATAATTGGGAAGGCGTGGGGTAATCACCGATTCATTAAAGTAGGCCAGCAACATTTCATTTAAAGTCGAAACTTGTTGTGCTGTCCGATAATAACGCCGCATAAACTGTTCAATCGGATAGTTTGGGTGCTGATCATCTTGTTTAACATAACCAAACTTTGCAGCGATCTCACGTTGGTAATCAAACAGCAGTCTATTTTCATCACGATTGGTTAAACGGTGTAAATGGTCGCGAATTTCCCATAAGAAGCTTTCTGACTCTTCCAGTACGCCCAGTTCAAACTCAGAGATAAAGCCCAAATGCACCAAGTCATAAATACGATTGACCCGAAAATGACGTTTCGCGATCCAACCAATCTGATTAATGTCTCGAATACCACCAGGCGCATTTTTAATATCAGGTTCTAAATTGCTTTCAGTATTATTATGTTGAGCATGACGATCAGCTTGTTCTTGTACTTTGGCATCATAGAAGGTTTTATCTGTCCACGTTTGCGAAACGATACGTCGCGGCCATTTGGCCAATTGTGGATTACCACAAATCAGGCGCGCTTCGATCAGCGTGGTGGCAATGGTTAAATCTGCCGCGGCTTGTTCGAAACAGGTTTTAATGGTGCGAACACTGATTCCCGGCTTTAAATGCCCGACATCCCACAACAACGATATAAAAGTGCTGACCATGGATTCTTGATCTGCACTTAAATCCTGTTCAGACAAAATCATGGTATCAACATCGGAACAGGGCAACATTTCGCGGCGACCGTAGCCGCCCACCGCAAATAAACTCAATGGGGTTTGATCAAGACCAACATGTGTCCAGAGAAAATGCAAAGCTTCATCAATCGAGCATGCGCGTGCACGGAGAATATCCCGTATCGGATGACCGATGGCATAGTACTGATCTAATTGCATTTCGACGGTTTGACGCCATTGATTAATCGCTTGAATATCATTCGCGTGATCAACGTTCTCTAACAAAGGCGCGGTCTTGATCATTTTAAAGTCCCCAGTGTTGTATTATTTATGGTGGCTAACGACGACTTGATCGGCAGCAGCTTGTGCCAATTGGCGTGCTTGATCGGTAGTTTCTGCACGTGCAGTCGCGACGCCCATACGACGGCGTTTAAAGCCTTCTGGCTTACCAAATAAACGCAAGTCAGTATCTGGATGTTGTAAGGCAAGGTTTAAATTGGAATAACTTAAATCGTTCGCATCAACACCCGCATAAATCACTGCACTGGCAGCTTGGCTATGTCGAGTGGTATTGACGCTAAGACCAAGAATCGCACGCGCATGTAATTCAAATTCACTTTGGAACTGTGAGGCCAACGTGACTAAGCCTGTATCGTGTGGGCGTGGCGATACTTCACTAAACCAAACTTTGTCGGCTTTAATAAACAGTTCAACCCCGAATACACCACAGCCACCTAACGCTTTGGTGACTTTGTCGGCAATACGTTTGGCTTCTTCCAGTGCGATTGGGCTCATGGCTTGAGGCTGCCAACTTTCGACATAATCACCCGCGTCTTGGCGGTGCCCAATTGGATCGCAGAAATGGGTTTCAATTTCACCTGTTTCTGGATTTTGAGCGCGTACAGTCAATAAGGTAATTTCAAAGTCAAAGTCAATTTGTGCTTCAACGATAACGGTACAGTTTTGTACACGGCCACCGGTTTGTGCGTATTCCCACGCAGCATCGACTTCTTCAAAGGCTTTAACGCGTGACTGACCTTTGCCAGACGAGGACATCACTGGTTTTACAAAGTTAGGATAACCAATGTCGTCACAGGCTGCTCTAAAGCTTTCAAGCGAATTTGCAAAGCGATAGGCCGAAGTGGGTAGGCCCAGTTCTTCCGCTGCAAGGACACGAATACCTTCACGATTCATGGTCAAGCTCACGGCTTTAGCAGAAGGAATGACTTTGGCGATATTTTTACTTTCAATGTCAATCAGCACATCTGTAGCAATGGCTTCAATTTCTGGAACGATTAAATGAGGTTGAATGCTTTCAATCAGCTGCTGTAAGGCCACTGGATCAGTCATATCAATGGTATAAGAAAAGTGGGCAACTTGCATGGCAGGCGCATTTGAGTAGCGGTCTGCGGCATGGACTTCTACGCCCAATCGTTGTAAAGAAATCACCACCTCTTTACCCAATTCTCCAGACCCAAGGAGTAAAACTTTATATGCAGAAGATTGAAGTGGGGTGCCAAGTGTTACGCTCATGCGACTCATCCATGCTGGTTATGCAGGCATTTAGCATAGCAGAACTCGTCGTGCTGTTCAGGCTTGATTGAAATAAAATATGCGATTTATTCAGCAATTGAGTTCAGGTCGGGACAAATGCAGCCACTGACCCGAACCCAATCGATTGATCTGTTCAGCGCTTAGGCTGATTGTTTGATTTGCATGAGTAAATCGAAGTTATTCAATCGCTTCGCTGTGTCGTAGATATCACATGTAAAAATAAACTCATCAACCTCATAGCGTTGTAACAATTGTTCTAGGCCTGCCTTTACGGTTTCGGCAGAACCAATTTGTGCCATGCCAAAAAAGTTGTTGACGGCCATTTTTTCAGCAGCACTCCACAAGCCTTGCATCGATGCAACCGGTGCTTTGAGTTTTAAACTGCCGCCACGCAATAAACCCAAGATACGTTGATAAGCACTGGTGGCTAAGTATTCAGCTTCTGCATCCGAGTCTGCAACCACGGTGGGTACGCCCATAGACACATAAGGGCGGTCTAAGTGAACCGAGGGTTGGAAATTTTCACGATACAGTTGAATCGCTTGGCCCAGCATCCGTGGTGCAAAATGTGATGCAAATGAATAGGGTAGTCCTAATTGAGCAGCAAGTTGTGCACTAAATAAGCTTGAACCTAACAACCAAACCGGAACATGTGTGCTTTGACCGGGGGTCGCAGTAATGCGTTGACCAGGTAGCGGGTCTGCAAAGTATTGCAAGATTTCAACCACATCTTGTGGGAACTGAGATTCAGTCTCTTGAACGCCACGACGTAAGGCACGCATGGTGGTCTGATCGGTGCCTGGTGCACGGCCCAGACCGAGTTCAATTCGATTGGGATAGAGGGTTGCCAAGGTGCCAAATTGCTCAGCCACCACTAACGGTGCATGGTTGGGCAACATGATGCCACCGGAGCCAACCCGAATTTTCTGCGTATTGGCGAGAATATAACCCAGTAACACGGCAGTTGCAGAGCTGGCAATCCCATCCATATTGTGATGTTCTGCTAGCCATAAGCGGTCATAACCTAGTTTTTCAGCGTGTTGAGCCAGTTCTAATGCATGTTGAAGGGAGAAGGCAATGCTCTTGTCATCGCGTACTGGCGCGAGTTCTAAGATTGAAAATTTAGTCTGTTGCAGGCTTTGCATAAACAACGCTCAATAATTTTGAATATCGAAATACTACGATATGTCAGCGACTTTGTATATCGTTTATTTTCGATATATGCTGTTTTTAGTTTTATTTAAGGGGCTTTCAGACATAATTGATTAATTTAAAATAGCAGTATTTGTCTTAACTGACTGGCATTCGGGTGAGGGGGATTTGGAATTCGAAGCAAAAAAAAACACCTTATCTTGAATGGAACTGCTCAGATAAGGTGTTTGGTTTATACAGAAACCACAGCGCTATATACTTTAAGAGATTGAAACTTTTAAACTTATTAAATAACCCATAATATATATATGGGTATGAGTGTTAGATAAATCAAGTCCAATCATTAACGATAATGTCTTTTATGACGCTTATGGCTTTTATAATTTGTCTTTTGGTTGTCTTGAGAAATTTTATTACCTAACGCCGAACCGCCAGCTGCACCTAGGGCTGAACCAATGTAGCCACCTGAGGTACCGCCCATATTTCTACCTGCTGCATAACCACCGGCACCCCCCAAACCACCACCAATGGCAGCAGAAGTACGATCACTTTTATGACTTGCAGCAGCAGCGCCCCCAGCACCACCAACAGCAGCACCAATCATGGCACCACTATGACCGCCCATTTCTTTGCCGATCGCAGTACCAACCACGCTGCCTAGGGCAGAGGTTGCAGCAACACGAGTGGTATTACCTGCATGCGCTGTTGTGATACTCAACAGCGTGGTTACGAATGCAGCACTTAGTAAATAAGCTTTAAATTTCATTATGTTCTCCATGTCCTAGGGATTGGACTTGCTTGATTTGATGCAGCAAATGTAACAAATGTTTTTCACTGAAATATGGAGATTCACATTGGAACTGCTACAGTTTAGTTTCCAGATGTTGAGTTTTATTAATGGATTAACTGAAAAATAGGCAAATCGTGGCAATTGAGGAGAAAAGATGTAAGTCATTGATCAAAAAGTGATTAACCAAGAAAACCCGCTTGCGTTCAGCATTGAAAGTTTTACATCTAGATATGTTATTTAAAAGTCAGAGTCGTTACACTATACGCAAATTTTACAATTGCTTAAGCAACCGCCATTTGGGTGTGTTGCAGTACTTAAGTTATCGATTGAGACGCTATTAAAATGAAAGACTCGTTACGGTTACGATTAGACCAACTGTGTGATCGACACGAAGAATTAACGGCGCTATTGGCCGATATTGAAGTCATATCAGACAACAAACGTTTTCGTAATTTGTCACGTGAACATAATGATTTAACTGAAATCACTGAATTTTGGAAAAAATACAGACAGGCCGAAGAAGATATTGTTACCGCTGAAGCGATGCTTTCCGATCCCGATTTTAAAGAAATGGCTGTTGAGGAAATCAAAGACAATAAAGCGTTATTGGAAACGCTTGAAAGCGACCTGAACGTTTTAATGATTCCAAAAGATCCAAACGATGCCAATGCGGCTTATTTGGAAATTCGGGCAGGGACTGGCGGTGACGAAGCTGCAATTTTCTCTGGCGATTTGTTCCGTATGTATAGTAAATATGCGGAAACTCAAAATTGGCGCATTGAAGTTTTATCTGCCAATGAAGGTGAACATGGTGGCTATAAAGAAGCGATTTGTCTGATTAAAGGTGAAGGCGTTTATGGTCGTTTAAAATTTGAAAGTGGTGCACACCGTGTACAGCGTGTTCCTGCAACTGAATCACAAGGTCGGGTACATACCTCAGCTTGTACTGTTGCAATTTTGCCTGAAATTGATGTCGATACCACGGTTGAGATTAACCCATCCGATTTGCGTATTGATACCTACCGCGCATCGGGTGCTGGTGGTCAGCATATTAACAAAACTGACTCTGCCGTTCGTATTACCCATATTCCTACCGGTACGGTGGTGGAATGTCAGGAAGAACGTTCACAGCATAAAAACAAAGCCAAAGCCATGGCTTGGTTGGCGTCACGTTTAGAAGGTGCCAAACGTGCTGCGCTAGAGTCGGCAACCTCTGAAATGCGCCGTGACTTGGTGGGTTCAGGTGACCGTTCAGAGCGTATTCGTACTTATAACTACCCGCAAGGCCGTATGACCGATCACCGGATCAACTTAACCTTATATAAGTTAGAAGCGGTGATGGAAGGTGATTTAACTGAATTGTTAGACAGCTTGCATCGTGAATATCAAGCAGACCAGTTGGCAATGCTTGCACAGCAAAATGGTGGCTAATGAATATTGCCCAAGCTTTGGCTGTTCGCGGTGATGCCGACAGCTATGAGCGTCAAGAAAATGCATGGTTACTCGAACATATTTTAAAGCTCAATTCGCTTGAACTTAAAATTCGTGCAGATGTCGTGTTGAGTACTGAACAACAGCAAACGTATGTTCAAGGGCTGGCACGTATTGCTGCTGGTGAACCATTGGCTTATGTGATTGGTTCTCAGCCATTTTGGTCTTTGGACCTAAAAGTAACCGCAGACACCTTGGTGCCAAGACCTGACACTGAGGTTTTGGTTGAAACGGTGCTTAATTTAGCGCTAACGGATACAGCACATGTGGTTGATCTTGGTACGGGCACGGGAGCGATTGCTTTATCACTGGCCACCGAGCGACCACAATGGCAGGTGATTGCCACTGATATCTATCCACCGACTTTAGCTGTCGCGCAAGAAAATGCCACACGGCATGGACTGAATCAGGTGCAGTTTTTCTGTGGCGCTTGGTATGCAGCCTTTGCAGGCCATGCGCTAGAAAAGTTTGATTTGATTGTATCGAATCCACCGTATATTGATGCACTCGATCAGCATATGTTGGCGCTTGCGGCAGAACCTGAACGTGCTTTGGTGGCTGATCATCAGGGACTAGCGGATATTGAACAGATTATTGCGGATGCACCGATGTGGTTAAAGCCACAAGGTTGGGTGGTGTTAGAGCATGGTTTTCAACAGGCTGCAGCTGTTCAGGCGTTATTTGCAGCGGCAGGCTTTGCTCAGATTAAAACTGTAAAAGATTATGGTGCAAATGATCGGGTTACTTTGGCGCAGTTTAATCCTGAGTTAATGTGAAAATCTAATGTTATAACTGTTAAAAAAGGCTGATTAATCATGTTAATCAGCCTTTTTGTTGTTTAAGATTTGGTTTTTTAAATTTTAACCACCAAACCCGTGATCTGAGTGGTTAAAATTCCAGTTATTTACTTGTCGTGGTGTAGATATTCTGGTTCTTTGGGCAAGCGCAAGCTACAGAATAAGCAGACAATCAACATGACAATGACGTAGACAAAGAAGGTGTTTTCATAGCCTGAACTTTTAAACTGTAACGCGACGGCAGGTGCAGAACCACCAAAAATGGCATTACCCACTGCATAAGCAAAACCCACACCGAGGGCACGGATATGTGCAGGGAACATCTCAGCTTTAACCAGTCCACTAATTGAGGTGTAGAAGCTGAGCAGCATCAATAAGAAGATCAGTAACAACGTCACAATTAAAGCAGAATCATGGAAATAGCGCATTGCGATAACCATCACTGGATAGACGAAAATCGCACAGCTGACACTGAAGCAAATCATGGATGCACGGCGACCAATACGGTCGGAGAGCATACCAAATAACGGTTGTGCCAACATAAATACAAACAGTGCTGCAGTCATCATATAACCAGAAACGCGTTCATCGAAACCGAGACTGGTAATATAGGTTTTGGAGTAAACGGTCAGTACATAGAAGGTTAATGAACCTGCAGAGGTATAACCAACCACCAATAAGAACGTCCCCCAATTGTTTTTAAACAATTCTCGCAAGCTACCTGCTTCTTCTGGCTTATCACTTTCTTGTAAGGTTTCTTTTAAGTTACGACGGGCAAAATACGACAAGATCGCAACCACACCACCGATCAGGAAGGGAATACGCCATCCACCATCCATCATTTGCTCTTTGGTCATTAACATCAGCATGACCACACCAAGCAAACTCGCCAATAACTGACCACCTGACAAGGTGACATATTGGAAGGATGAATAGAAACCACGCTGACCTTTCAGTGCAACTTCACTCATATAGGTGGCCACGGTACCATATTCACCACCAACGGATAGACCTTGTAGTAAGCGCACCGCAAGCAGTAAGAATGGGGCGGCCATACCGACTTGTTCGTAAGTTGGCAAAGCCGCAAATAGGAATGAACTGATGGCCATGAGGGTAATCGACATGGTCATGGATTTTTTACGGCCAAAGGTATCGCCAATCCAGCCAAATAACCAACTCCCCAATGGGCGCATAAAGAAACTGGCTGCGAAAATTCCCCAAACGTAAATGGCTTTGCTGGATTCGTCCATATCTGGCGCAGTCAGCGCATGTTGAAAATAAACCGCAAATGCGGCGTAAATATAAAAGTCAAACCATTCAACTAAATTACCCGAAGCAGCACCAACAATGGCTTTGATCCGGTCTTTTTTTTCATGAGGCTGATATGTAGGGGCTTCACTCATAAGCTATCTCGATTTTAGTACTTCAGTTTTAGTACTTCGGTTTTATTGGCAGTCCATTGAACTTATGTTCAAGTGATAAAGGCAGAATCACAGTATTACCCTGAATTGGCTAAGTTGTTTTTGTGATCTGTTTATTTAAAAATAATGTGTAGTAAAACTTATTAATGAATCATTTGTCTAGAGAGATAAGGGTGGCTTGCACATAAAATAAGATCGGGCGACCAAATTCATCAAACAAATAGATTTTCATAACCATAATCTTTTTTTAAAAAATGATTTGTATTTAAAGTGTTGCCTACAATTTAGTGTGCTTATGCTATTGCTCTAAAGCGCTTATCGCAATTACTCAGATGTTGTTTTTATGAGCATGTGGAAACTGAGGATTTAGGTTTTTTAATTTTTAAATTTGATTGTTGAGTCTGAATTTTAGAAAAGGCTAAAAAATTTAAGTCTTATTCGAAAAATTAAACACCTGCCAGTCAAGGACCAACAGGTGTTTAGGGAGAGATGTCATTTACAGCTTAAAACTCAATTTAAAACCTGACTAGCGTTGAATAAAATCGGCAACAGCTTGGTTAAATGCTTGTGGTTGCTCGATATTAGAAATATGCGAGGCATCAATTGCAAATAATTGGCTATTGGCAATCTGCTGTTGGATAAATTCACCATCAGCGACGGTGGTCACTGGATCTTGTGTTCCTGCAATCACCAATACCGGAATTTGAACTGTGTTCAAATCGGCACGTAAGTCCGCCTTAGCCAAAGCTTCGCAACAACTTGCATAGCCTTCGACGCTGCCAGCTGCCAAATCATGACTTAAGTTTGCGACAACTGCTGCTTGGCTTTGGATAAAGCGTTCGGTAAACCATCGTGTTGCTGCTGTTGCTGCAATTTGGCTCAAGCCATTGGCGCGAACTGCTGCTGCACGTTCAAGCCAAGCACTTTCTTGGCCAATTTTTGCAGCAGTATTACAGACAATCACGTGGTTAAAACGGTGTGGGTGATGCACCGCGAGCCATTGCCCGGTAATGCCACCCATTGAAATTCCACAAAAACTGGCTTTTTCGACTGCCAGATGGTCCAAAAGTTGAATCACATCATTGCCCAATTGTTCAAGGCGATAAGGGCCTTGGGGCGCAGTCGAATTGCCATGACCACGGGTGTCATAGCAAATCACAAAATAATCGTGCTTAAAATAATTAAACTGCTTTTGCCACATCCCATAGTTGGTTCCGAGCGAATTTGAAAAAATCAGCGCAGGTTTTGTTGCATCCCCAAAGGTTTCATAATTGAGCGTGACTTCATTGGTCGTCAGGGTTGGCATGCATTTTATCCTTAAGTTCTATTCGAGAGTTCTGTTCGAAAATTTTGTTTTAAAAGCTCTAATCTTAAATGGGATTTAGTCCATTCGCTCAATAATCAGCGCAATCCCTTGACCGACACCGATACACATTGAACAAAGGGCATAACGACCATTGCTGGCTTCAAGTTGGCTTAATGCTGTCATGACCAAACGTGCACCCGAAGCCCCCAATGGATGACCAATTGCAATTGCGCCACCATTTGGATTAACACGTTCACTGTCGTCTGGCAAACCGAGGCTACGCGTTACAGCCAGTGCTTGTGCAGCAAAAGCTTCATTCAGTTCAATCACATCCATCTGATCTAGACTGAGGCCAGTTTGTGCCAAGAGTTTTTCAATCGCTGGTGCTGGTGCAAAACCCATAATACGTGGTTCAACCCCAACAGTTGTTGCACCAATAATTCTGGCACGTGCTTTGAGTTGATACTGTTCAACGGCTTGATCCGATGCAATTAAAATCGCAGCAGCACCATCGTTAATCCCTGAAGCATTACCCGCAGTGACACTGCCATCTGCCGTAACGACACCTTTGAGTTTGTTTAAGCCAGCAAGTGTGGTTGAGGCACGTGGATGCTCATCTTGATTGATGACAATTGCATCGCCTTTTCTGGGCTGAATGGTCACCGGCAAGATTTCTTTGTCAAAGAAACCACGGGCTTGTGCTGCCGCCGTGCGCTGTTGGCTGTTAAAGGCAAACTGATCTTGATCTGCACGTGGAATTTGGAACTGTTCTGCAACATTCTCAGCCGTTTGCGGCATGCTATCCACGCCAAAACGGGCTTTTAAGGCTGGATTGATAAAACGCCAGCCCATGGTAGTGTCTTCAATTTTTTGACTACGGCTATAAGCGCTGTCTGCTTTACCCATTACAAAAGGTGCGCGTGACATGGATTCAACACCGCCAGCAATGATCAAATTGGCTTCACCAGCTTTAATCGCACGTGCCGCCATTGCGACTGCATCGAGTGACGAACCACAAAGACGATTGACCGTGGTCGCAGGAACTTGAAATGGAACACCTGCAAGCAATGCAGACATGCGAGCCACGTTACGGTTGTCTTCACCTGCTTGGTTGGCACAGCCATAAATCACATCATCTACTTTGTGCCATTCCACCGATGGATTACGTTGCATCAATGCTTGGATCGGGAGTGCACCCAAGTCATCGGCACGAATCGTGGCAAGTCCACCGGCATAATGACCAAAAGGGGTGCGAATTGCATCGATAATATAGGCGTTTTTCATTTTAACTTCCTTAATCTTTATACTCCCTCTCCCTTTGGGATGAGGGTTGGGGAGAGGGGTCATTCAAACCTCCCTCTCCCTTTGGAGAAGAAGTATCTTCTGAAAGTGCGGTGAGGGGGCATACAACCTCCCTTAATCCCTCCTTAAAAGGAGGGAGACACGCAATGCCAATTAGTGGTTTAAAAGCACCCTCTTCCCAGCCTTCTCCCAGAGGGAGAAGGGGCTTTCAAAACTCCCTCTCCCTTTGGGAGAGGGTTGGGGAGAGGGGTCACCCAGCATTCGTTGCATCAATCAGGGTTGCACCCGTCAATGACTGGAGTTCCTCAAAAGAAAGACCTTCAACTTTTTCAATCACTTTCATGCCATCAGCGGTCACATCAATCACGCATAAATCGGTATAAATACGATCAACGCATTGTTTGCCAGTGACGGGATAGCTGAGTTCAGCCACAATTTTAGCTTCGCCCGTTTTGGTCACATGATCTGTGGTCACAAACACTTTTTTTGAACCCACGGCTAGATCCATTGCGCCACCCACGGCAGGAATGGCATTGGGTGCGCCCGTATGCCAGTTGGCTAAATCACCATTGGCGGCCACTTGGAAAGCGCCCAATACACAGATATCTAAGTGACCGCCGCGCATCATGGCAAAAGAGTCGCCATGGTGAAAGAAGCTACCACCAGTAAGCATGGTGACAAATTCTTTACCTGCATTGATCAGCTCAGGGTCTTCTTCGCCTTTGGCAGGCGGAGGACCGAAGGCCAATAAGCCATTTTCAGAATGTAAGAAAATGTCTTTATCGGCTGGGAGATAATTTGAAATTTTGGTTGGGAGTCCAATGCCTAAATTGACATAGGCACCATCTGGAATGTCGATGGCAACACGTGCAGCGATTTGATCACGGGTCAGTTTCTGATAGCTCATTGCGCTTTTCCTTCTGGATGCTTATTGTGCAGGTTGAACCTGAACCACATGTTGGACAAAAATACCGGCAGTAATGATGTGCTCTGGATCTAAGGCACCAAGCTCGACCACTTGGGCGACTTGGGCAATGGTCACATCGGCAGCCATCGCCATAATCGGGCCAAAGTTTCGTGCAGATTTGTTATAGACCAAATTGCCCCAACGATCGCCTTGATGCGCTTTAATCAATGCAAAGTCGGCACGGATTGGGTTTTCCAATACATAGTCTTTGCCTTCATAGTTCATGGTGGGTTTGCCTTCGGCCAACAGCGTCCCAAAACCAGTCGGGGTATATACTGGACCAAGTCCCATACCTGCGGCTTGAATACGACAGGCGAGATTGCCTTGTGGTACCAATTCCAATTCAATTTTTCCAGCGTGGAACAGTTCGTCAAAGACCCAAGAGTCCGATTGGCGTGGAAATGAGCAAATAATTTTTCGAACAGCCCCTGTTTTTAGTAACTTGGCTAAGCCATAGTCACCATTACCCGCATTGTTATTGATAATCACCAAATCTTTGCAGCCCAGCTCAATCAGACCATCAATTAATTCGGCAGGCTGACCAGCCGTGCCAAAACCACCAATCATGATGCTTGAACCATCTTTAATTTGTGAAAGGACTTCTGCTAAAGAAGTGGAACTTTTATCGATCATGGTCTTTCCTCGTTAAATTCCAGCTGGATTCAACTCAATGATGGGTCGGGATGGTCTGTGTTTTGATCAACATCTCGAACGGCTAAAATGGTATTGAATAGATGATGCATTGATTACCCTTACCAGAACAGCCGATTGGATTGGCTGCTTTCGTAAAAGTACCTACTGAATGCCTTTAATTTAATGTAGTGAATTTAAGTCATTCAAGCAAATCATCTGTAATAAAATGAAGCTTAATTTTTTGGGACAGTCAGAAAGTCCGATCTCCTTCAAAATTAAGCTTATGGGGGTGAAGCTTAGGCAAGTGAGCAACACATTGGGGTTAATCAATTAAGTTATCAATCAACCCATCACCCCCTGAATACAAAAGTCGATTAATTAACTGTCATCGTCACGAACAGAAGAAGGATGACGATTAAGCGGCATAACTTCAATATCCATGTATGGATAAAGCGGTAAGCCTTGCAAAATGTTGTGCAGTTCTTCGTTGCTTTCTACATCAAAAATACTGATGTTTGAATATTGGCCAGTAACACGCCAAATATGACGCCATTTTCCTTGACGTTGTAAATCTTGTGAATAGGCTTTTTCAACCGTTTTAATTTGGTTGGCCTGTTCAGCTGGCATATCGATTGGAATGTGAACATCCATACGAACATGAAACAACATAATCTGCTCCTAATATTGCGTTATAACGATTTTGACGGCTTAACGGCGTAATTGCTCGATACGGTCTTCATCAATTTCAATTCCGAGTCCTGGGGTATTTGGAACCACCAACTCAAAATTTTCATACTGTAATGGGGTTTTTAAAATATCTTCAGTGAGCAACAACGGACCAAATAATTCGGTGCCGAAGGCCAAGCTTTTAAAGGTAGAGAAGGCATGTGCCGAAGCAATACTGCCCACTGGACCTTCGAGCATGGTGCCACCGTACAGATCAATTCCAGCAAGTCCAGCAATGGTTGCCACTTCACAAGCTTCAATCAAACCACCAGATTGGGCGATTTTAACCGCAAATACACCAGCAGCATGTTGCTTGGCAAGACGATAAGCACTCACCGGACCCGTCAGCACTTCATCGGCCATAATCGCCACATCGAAACGCTGGGTTAAACGGGTCAAGGTATCATTTTGGTCAATTGAGCAGGGCTGTTCAATGAGGTCAATGCCGCCATCTTGCAATTGCTGAATCCCATGGATGCATTCTTGCTCTGACCATGCACGGTTTACATCAACACGGATACTGACATCTGGGCCAAGGGCTTTCTTGATTGCAATCACATGATCAACGTCTTGTTGCCAAGGGTTGGCACCGATTTTCAACTTAAAGAAGTTATGGCGTTTTGCTGCAATCATTTTCTCAGCTTCAGCGATATCTTTGGCTGTATCACCCGATGCTAAAGTCCAAAGTACCGGTAAACGGTCACGTAAACGACCACCCAACAATTCACTGAGCGGCAATGACAAACGCTTGGCTTGAATATCCAGCAGTGCGGTTTGAACCGCACATTTAGCAAAGCGGTTGCCATTAATCGCCTTATTGAGCTGTTGCATGGTTTGCGCAATGTTCAATCCTTTTAGGGATTTGAGCAAGGGCGCAAAATAAGTTTCAATATTGGTCTTAACACTTTCAGGACTTTCTTCTGCATAATTGAGACCGCCAATCGTGGTGGCTTCTCCCCAACCAACCAGACCGTCTTCCGTGGTAATTTTGACCAACACCAAGGTTTGGGTTTGCATCGTCGTCACAGAAAGTTTGTGTGGACGTATTGTAGGAATATCTACAAGGATGGTCTCGATTGATTTATACATTTGGCTAATTCACCATATTCATTTTCATTTCATTTGTGAATACCTTAAAAGAATGATTTAATGCTGTCTAAGATTATATTGGCATTTATTTATACTTCTAAGGTATGCATAAAAATGGAACTTCGTCATTTACGTTATTTTGTTGCAGTCGTCGAAGAGCAGAGCTTTACCAAAGCGGCTGAGCGGCTTTTTATTGCACAACCGCCTTTAAGTCGTCAAATCCAAAATTTAGAACAAGAGCTTGGTACACAACTGTTTGAGCGTGGTAGCCGACCTTTGCAAACCACCGCTGCTGGACATTTTTTTTATCAGCATGCCACCAAGCTATTGGCCAATGCTGAAGAAATTAAATCGATGACACAGCGGGTTGGTTCTACCGACCGTGTGGTTCGTATCGGCTTTGTCTCTTCTTTGCTCTATGGTTTATTACCACGCATTATTTATTTTTATCGTCAGCAGTACCCACAACTTAAAGTTGAAGTTCTTGAAATCAGTACCAAAGATCAAATTCAAGCCTTAAAAGAAGGCAAGATTGATGTGGGCTTTGGTCGGTTACGGATTTCAGATCCTGCCGTGCGCCGTATTTTATTGCGTGAGGAACGACTGAGTATTGCCGTGCGCAACAGCCACCCTTTATCGCAACATCAACAGGGCATATTTTTGGCCGACATTGCCGATGAATCCCAATTTTTCTATCCAACCACGTCTAAGCCCAATTTCTCTAACCAAGTACAAGCGCTGTATTCTGAGCATGGTTTAGCACCGAAATACACCCAAGAAGTGCGTGATATTCAAGTCGCTTTGGGCTTGGTGGCTGCGGGTGAAGGGATTTGCATTGTTCCTGAAAGTGCCAGCAAAGTACAAATGCCGCATGTGAGCTATATTCCTTTGATGGATGCCGATGCGATCAGCCCGATCTTTCTTGCAATGCGTGGTTTAGAGCCAAGTGATGATATTCGTGCCTTATTTGGCTGTATCTATCAAATCTATGATTTGGAAGGGGTCAAATATGACCGCGAGGCTGTTCGACATTTTTTCTAAATTTTCGGGCAAACACTAAGCGCAGACACTAGCTTCAAAAAACCAAGTTCAAGCACTGTTCAAGCACTTGATTCCAATGATTCTAAATGCTTGGTTCAAATGCTTAGGCAAGACCCTAAAATGATGCGCTTTAAGGTAGGGCTTTGCCAAATGAGTTTGCTTTAGATTGGTTAATGGCTTTGGTTTAAAAAAGAGCTCAACTCACGGCTAAACTTGAAAGGCTCCGTCAACAGTGGTGTATGTCCTGAATGTTTAAACATAATCTGCTGACTCTGTGCTAAGCCTTGGGCAATTTGGATTTGACCTTGTGCCGCATACAAACTGGAGCGCTCGCCAATAAAAAAGGTGGTTGGACAGCGTAAGTCGGTAATTGCTTGCCGATAATCTTGATCATGTTCAAGGTAATTACGGATATACCACGACAAATAATCTAGACGTTGCATGGGCAAAAGATGCTTTTGCAATTTCGGTCGTTTTAACGCAAGTTTAAACAGCAATGGACTGAGTTTATTGCTGCCTTGTAGCTGAATAAAGCGCAGCCACATTTTAATCAGAGTTTGACGGGGCTGGGTTTCAAGTTGCTCAATCCGTTCAAGATGTTGATGTTCAGTCAGAAAATCCGACATCTTTTGCAGCAACTGCATAAATTTTGGATATTTTTTACCGAACAAGCCATAAGGCCAATTGGCATCACTCGGAATTTTGGGGGTCTGATCGATATGTAAGTAAGCTTTGAGTTGCTCACCAAGCTGGGCATATTGCATACCATGCATGGCGGTGGTTGCGCCCATCGAATAGGCAATTAAAATAAAATCGGTTAAGGCCAGTTGTTTGATCAAGCACTCAACATCAGACCAATGGCTTTGAATGGCATTGAGGTCATTCGGGATTTTACAGTGCTTGGACCCACCAAAACCACGCCAATCTGGAATAATAAAGCGATAATTCTTTAGATTTGGCAGTAAATAAGGAATCCATTGCCAACTTTGCATACCGAGGCCTGAAAGGATCAGCACTGGTTGGCCCTGACCAATTTCACGAACAAATAAAGATTCACCATCTGGCATTGCATAGAAAGACATCTTCGATTCCTCAATATTTTATTGCTTGTGCTGGCCGAGTCATGAATACGCTACAACTTAAACTTGGGCATCAAAGGCTTTTAATTGAGGAATAAAGTCCTCCAACCATTTGATCCAGCCCATTTCCAGATCAATGCCCAATTGTAAAATCATTTTATGAATAAACAAGGTCCGATCTTGCGTACAGGCTTGAGAAAAATCTTTGGCATAAATCTGCTGATAGATTTTTAGGTTTTGTTGATGCAGGAGCAAATGACGTTCTAGCTCAGGCAACATTTTATTGCTGTTCAACTGTGCTTCTGCGCGTAAACGGACCATGAGTTCTTCACGTAACTGTGCCGGTGAACTTTGTTTGACCATCCAATCGGCCAAGGCTTGGCGCCCCAAAGCTTCAACCTGATAGGTTTTTTTACGACCGGCATAATCGGGCTGCTCAAGGGTCGAAATCCAGTCATTTTTTAACATGCTGCTCAATTCACGATAAATCTGTTGATGCGTGGCTTGCCAAAAAAAGCCCATCGAACGATCAAAGCGCCGTGCAAGTTCGATCCCGGTGCTGGGTTTTTCTAAAAGACTGGTTAAAAGTGCATGACTGAGAGACATGAAAAAATCAATTACGAAGCATAAGATGAACAGTCATTATGCAACATGTTGCATTAAAATAGAAACTAGATTATAAAAATAGCCATTCATCTGTAATTCAACTTGTTTTGATTGAAAAATAAAAAGCCAGCATACGCCAGCGCAGGAGCATACATGTCAAGTTTTCCGCATTTACTCACCCCATTAGATCTGGGTTTTACCACTTTAAAAAACCGCGTATTGATGGGATCTATGCATGTCGGACTCGAAGAAGCTGAACATGGCTATGAGCGGATGGCCGCTTTTTATGCTGAACGTGCCCAAGGTGGTGTCGGGCTGATTGTGACTGGGGGCATTGCACCGAATGATGCTGGGGTGACTTTTGCTGGTGGTTCAAAACTCGACAGCTTGGCCGAAGCAGAAAAGCATAAAGTCATTACTCAGGCGGTACACGCGGCTGATGGCAAAATTGCGCTACAAATATTACATACTGGACGCTACTCCTATCAAGCAGATAACGTTGCGCCATCTGCAATTCAAGCACCGATTAATCCAGTGAAACCACATGCATTGACCTCTGCTGAAGTCCAACAGACCATTGCTGACTTTGCCAACTGTGCCAAATTAGCCAAGTACGCAGGCTATGATGGCGTTGAAATTATGGGATCAGAAGGCTACCTCATTAACGAGTTTATTGCGGCACGCACCAACCATCGTGATGATGAATGGGGAGGCAGCTATGAAAATCGTATTCGCCTAGCGGTTGAGATTGTGAAACGTACCCGTGCAGAGGTGGGTGAACATTTTATTATTATCTATCGTTTGTCGATGTTGGACTTGGTTGAAGGCGGTTCAAGCTTTGATGAAGTCGTGCAACTGGCCAAGGCGATTGAACAGGCAGGTGCAACGATTTTAAATACCGGGATTGGTTGGCACGAAGCACGTATTCCGACCATTGCCACCAAAGTGCCGCGTGCAGCCTTTACTTGGGTCACTAAAAAACTGAAAGGTTTGGTGAATATTCCACTGGTCACTTCAAACCGGATTAATACCCCTGAAATGGCAGAGTATGTGCTTGCGTCAGGAGATGCCGACATGGTGTCGATGGCACGACCAATGCTTGCCGATGCTGAATTTGTCAAAAAAGCCAGTGAAGGACGCAGTGATGAAATCAATACCTGTATTGGCTGTAACCAAGCCTGTTTAGATCAAATCTTTAGCATGCAAATCGCTTCCTGCTTGGTCAATCCGCGGGCATGCTATGAAACTGAACTGTTATTTAAAAGCGCAGACATCATCAAGAATATTGCGGTGATTGGTGCAGGGCCGGCAGGACTGAGCTTTGCCACCTATGCCGCACAGCGTGGGCATGAGGTCACTATTTTTGAGGCATCTCATCAGATTGGCGGGCAGTTTAACATTGCCAAAACCATTCCGGGCAAAGAAGAGTTCTATGAAACACTGCGCTACTTCAAACGTCAAATTGAGCTTTATCCCAACATCAAGCTTTGTCTCAATCAAACGGCGACGTATGAGCAACTCAAACAAGCGCAATTTGATGAAATCGTTGTCGCGACTGGCGTGACCCCACGTCATTTAGAGATTGAAGGGATCGATCATCCGAAAGTGCTGTCGTATTTAGAGGTATTACGTGATCGCATTACTGTGGGTGAGAAAGTCGCGATTATAGGCGCGGGAGGGATCGGCTTTGATACCGCAGAGTATTTAACTCACAGTGGAGAAAGTGGCAGTCTCAACCCAGAGAAATTCTATGATGAATGGGGAATTGACCGTGAATATGCACAGGCGGGTGGCATTAAAGCGGCCGCAGTAGAAACTTCACCTCGTCAGGTCTATCTATTACAACGTAAAGAAACGCCAGTAGGTGCAGGCCTAGGCAAGACCACAGGGTGGATACACCGTGCAGGACTGAAACAACGTCAGGTGCAAATGCTCTCTGGGGTGCGCTATGACAAGATTGATGATCAAGGCTTACATATTACGGTTGCAGACAAAGCAATGTTGCTTGAGGTCGATCAGGTGGTGATCTGTGCAGGGCAAGTTTCCAATACTGCGATGTTTGAACAACTACAGGCAGATGGCATCAATGTACATTTAATTGGTGGAGCGAAGCAAGCGGGTGAACTTGATGCCAAACGCGCCATTCGTCAAGGTGCTGAACTGGCAGCAGTGATTTAAGCCGTTGTTATAAGGTCATTGAGGATGAAGCCACACCGTGCGGCTTCATCTTACGTAATCCTGCCTATTATTCTTTATGTTTAACTAAAACTTTTGTTCTTAACTGAAAAATACCCAGCATATCTCAGCGTAGTAATCGCAAATCACAATCTGATTCGAATAAAAAAG
This sequence comes from Acinetobacter pullicarnis, assembly GCF_006352475.1. NCBI lineage: Bacteria > Pseudomonadati > Pseudomonadota > Gammaproteobacteria > Moraxellales > Moraxellaceae > Acinetobacter > Acinetobacter pullicarnis. Next base: position 2,057,853 of record NZ_VCMZ01000001.1, on the reverse strand, counting down.
GAAATAAGTATGCAATATCCACAAACAGCAGTATCGATTCAACATTGGCATCACATGTTAGCAACAGGTGATTTAAGCATTTTAACGACGCTTTTGGCAGAGGATGTGGTATTTCGCTCACCAGTGGCATTTAAGCCTTATGTGGGCAAGGCGGTGGTGACGTTTATTTTAACGAATGTGATTGAGGTATTTGAAAATTTTAAATATGACCGCGAATTTTTTACCGCAGATCATCAAAGCGTAGTGCTTGAGTTTTCCGCCAATGTTGCCGACAAGCAACTGAAAGGGATTGATATGATCCGCTTTAATGCAGAAGGCCAAATCGTTGAGTTTGAAGTGATGATTCGTTCATTGAGTGGCTTACAAGCACTGGCAGAACAGATGGGGCAGCGTATTACCCAGTTTAAGGGTTAAGTTGTATTGATGGTCTAAGGGTATTCGCGTCTTAACATCTATGTTAAATTACTAAAAACTTGATTTAATACATTTAATTTGATCAAAATGATCGATTTATCTCAATGAATGCTTAGAGTCGCAGGGTCAAATGCGCTCCCTCTTAGGATTTGACCCTGCGACTGCCCCGATCTAGGAATAAGAATGCGTATAGATTTAAAAGATGTTTTAAATAAACTCCTCAATCGAAAAGCGCCAGACCGACTAGATCATCATCATAATCATTCAGCCATCACTGAACATGAGATTCAATCTGAAGCAGAGATTGCTCAGCAACAACGTTGTGAAAATATTTTAAATTATTGGTTGGATATTGAACTCTTTGATTTACCTGAATGCCCATTTAAAAATGGCAAAGATATTTTAAGCGAAGAAGCCGATAGTTTTGAACAGAAAATAAAGCAAGACTTAAGTGAAAAAGTCGGGCTTGATCCAAAAATATTAAATGAAGATAGCCGCTTAACGATTATGTTTCAGTGTCATAAAGCCGGTTATATTGTGGCTGCGACAGATCGCCATCCAAATGTAATCGTGCCACGGACTTATCTGGTTGCACATAGCTTTGTACCGAGTTGGGATGCAGAGCAAGGCGTCATGAAATGGAAGTTGTCGGCAGAACAGAAAGATTTAATTATTAATCTATCCACCATTCGAACGATTTACCGAAAATGCCCACCCTCGACTGCCCATAATATGAGTTTGTCTGAATGGATTGCCTCACGGGTGGAGGATATTGAAAATATATTAACAACAACCTTTACTGATGTTGAAAATAAAGATTTATTCAGTACTGAAGCGCTGCAAATGGCGATCAAACGGGTAAATCGAATACTGGCAAAAAAGTTTTGGCCAGAGCAGGCAGCACAAGCGTTTATGTTGCAACATTGCCAAGCCATTGATGCACAGTATGATGATTATATTGGCAGTACCGATAAGCCTGTGATTACCCCGAATAATGAACTGACCTTTAGGTGGCGTTATTGCTATTACCCTGAGGGTAATGAGTCACAGCAGTTGGGGCCATTCTTTGTGAAAGATTTGGAAAGCTGTATCGCTAAAGTCACCGCGCATGGTATAGACGCTTTATCTGTCCCTTTGCAAAAGTATCTCTTGGGCAGTGAACAACAATACTTTGTACCAGAGGCCGTGAATCAAGGTGAATTTTTTGTTCCGCTGAGTAATCGTATTTCATTTGGGCGTTGGCCCAGTCACCCGCAGTATGGCTTGAGCTTATTACAGACAGTCGCTGTGAATATCGCCAAAGAAATTAAACAAAATCCAGTGGTGGCAGTTAATGGGCCACCAGGAACCGGTAAAACCACCTTACTTAAAGATATTATTGCAGATCGCTTTGTGCAAAGAACCAAGCTGTTGCTTGAGTATAGTCGCGACCCTGCGCAGGACTCATCAGATCGGGACTGGTTCAATAATGATGATTTGCACCAGCAGATTATGGATTTTAGCCTGCTGGTTGCTTCGAGTAACAATAAAGCAGTGGAGAATATCTCTAAGGAATTACCAGCACAATCGAGTATAGACAGCATTTTTAACAACCAGTTTCAGCATTTTAGTGCTGTGGCGAAGTCTGGTGATTGGGGAATATTCTGTGCGGTATTGGGGAATGCGTCTAACCGTAAGGAATTTAAGAACACCTTAAAAAAACTGGTGAATCATCTTAAGTATTTGGATGATATTTATAAGCTCAATCCCTTACTGAAAAAACTGAAAGCTGAAAGCGATATCGAAAAACGAGCCAGTATTCTTTCAAAACACATTCATCTTTGGAAAAAAACGCAAAGCATTCATGCAATGCTCGATGATTTTAAGCAATGTTCAAACTTTAAAAAACATCATGATTTCTTTCAGGCATTCAGTCAGGCACTGTATAAAGTAGCAGACAATCAGCTAGACATTACTGATTTTATCGAACATTGGAAAACCTTAAGTGAAAATGACTGGCAAGCTGCAATTACAGCGATCGAAGATGTCAAGAAGCAGTGGTTTGGTAAGAAGATATATCTAACCCATCACCAAAATAAATTGGAGACTGCCAAAACTGAATTCGACGCTTTATTTAAACGTCTGCATTCATCTGTAAATGCTGCTGAACAGTTTATTTTAAATCCTGAAAATACCCGAACATGGGAACTCGACCCAGAACTGCATTTAACTGATCCACAGGCTTATCAAGTTGACCTGTCTAGAGTAGATGCATCAGCAGTTGCCAAGCTTAAAAAAGAACGCGCTTTGCAGCAAAGATCGCCCTTTAGTTCGATGGCCTTAAATGAGGTCAGATCAAAACTATTTGCGGCAGCCTTGGCTTTAAATGAAGCCATTCTGGAATCAAAGGCAAAAGCATTTGAAGCGTATTGGGATGACTTAGAATCCTTATTAGATGGAACCCTCGAAAGTAATGAAAAGATTCCACATCATCAATTGCTGTGGAGCATTTTATTTTTATTCTTCCCCGTTGTGAGTACCTCGCTGTCGTCTGTAGAAAATCAATTTAAATTGATGCAACAGGCACAAGGTTTTGGTTTGGCGATGTTAGATGAAGCAGGGCAAGCGGTAAACTTTCATGCGGTGGGTTTATTACAGCGCTGCAAGCAAGTCATTTTTGTTGGTGATCCGATTCAACTGGAACCGGTAGTCACGATTCCATATCAAATTGATAAATCCATCGCTGAGGATTATCTACCGCTGTCTAAACAGTATGCGGAAAAACAGTGGGGTGATGATTTTCTGGTCTCGAATAGTTCAGCACAAAGCTTAGCGGATCAAGCCGGCAATTATTATGCGCTCATTGGAACGCGTAAAGTCGGGATTCCGCTGTTGGTACATCGCCGTTGTCTGGAACCAATGTTTTCAATTGCGAACCGTATTGCCTATGACAATAAAATGGTTTCAGCAACCAGCCCCAATATCGTGGCCGATTTAGATTTTATTGCCAGTGGTTGGATTCATGTTGAAGAACAGTCGGCTAAATTGCGTGGGGGTGGTTATGCCAATCAAGCCGAAGCTGATGTCGCACTGCAACTCATTCAACATTTGGCAGAACAGCAACCTGCAATGCTTAAAGGTGGGGTGTTTATTATTACGCCCTTTACCAGCATGAAAAAGGAACTGGTCCGTGCGTGGAATCGAATCGCAAAAGATGAATGTAATCATGCGTGGATGATGCAAGCTTTTGGTAAAGCAGCAGCCAATAAAAAAATAGCAGATTTTTGCAATGACCACATTGGTACTGTGCATACCTTCCAAGGCAAAGAAGCCTCGACCGTAATTTTCTGTGCAGCTGCCTCAGAAGTACGTAAAAAGGCGGGTGGTATTAAATGGGTTAACAGTAAACCCAATTTACTCAATGTCGCCGTGACACGAGCAAAGGCGCATTTATTTGTACTGGGAAATAAAAATGATTGGGCACTAGGTACGCTGTCTTCTGAATTACAAAATGGTGCGATGCATTATTATGAAAGTTTTGAGCAGCTCACCCAACAACAGACGATTCAATATGATCGGATTGAAAAGCAGCTATTAAATTTTGAATTGGCGGCACCCAAAGCAACCGGATTTTATTTTGGTGGCTGAACTACAGAAATTCAACTCAACTTATATTTACCAATAAATAAGTTCGTGATAAAACGCATACTAGATACTTCATATTAATAATCACGTGTTATTTTTTATTTAGATGGACTGACTATTCATGAGGCAAACTTGACACGCCGTAGATGATGATTATCAATTGTTATATTAGAGAAATCTATCACGCTACTTATTGTCTGCGCAAACTGAACAAGCTATGATCGAAGTCATACTTATCATACTAAATGAATAGTCTAGAACTATTTTCTAAATCTAAATGAATAATTAAAAAGGTACTTATGCTCTATGAGCCAATCGCCATTAAGCACGCAAGTTTCATCCACTGAAGCCTCAGATTCAGCGATTCAGGCTAAGGCTTTAGCTTATGCAGAATTGGTGGGCTGTGAGGAATGCGATACTGTTTATCGTAAGGTACAACTGGCACCAGGTGAGCGCGCATATTGTATTTGTTGTGGTGCAGAACTTTATCAACAGAGTAAGTCCTTCACGGGCCTCTTGGCAGTCGTGCTCACGGCACTGATCGTATTTATTATTGCGAACTGCTTTCCAATTGTTAAAGTTGAATTACAAGGGAACAGTTCACAAACCACCTTATTGGGTGCAGCATGGACAATGTTTCAAGTAGATCGCGCCTTCGTTGGGGTATTAATTCTAATCACGACCTTTATTGTTCCGCTTTTGGATTTACTGTTACTTATTTATATTCTTAGCTTTGTGGGACTATTTAAAACTCGCCCCACATTTTTAGTACCGGCACTTCGTATTTTATCGTTATTTAGAATCTGGGGCATGATCGAGGTGTTTCTGATTGGGGTGTTGGTGACATTGGTTAAGTTAGTGGGAATGGTAACCGTGATTCCGGGGATTGCATTGTGGGCTTTTGCCGCCCTGAGTGTACTGATGGTCTATATCGCATCGGTGAAGTTAACCAGTATCTGGGATGAAATCGATAGGTGCCTGCCATGAAACAACAAGACTCGATTGAGCTTTCGCTACAACACTATCCTCGTGCGCAAGATCTATCACTGAGGTTATGTCATTGCTGTGGTTTATTAAACTCCACTCAAACTGCTGAAACCGAGCAAACTGAAAATAAAAATCTTACGATAAAGTGCATCCGCTGCCATACGCTATTACACCACCGTAAACCGCAAAGTCTAGATCGCACACTGGCTTTGGTTACTGCTGCGGCAATTTTATATATTCCTGCCAATGTTATGCCGATGACAATCACCGATTCACTGTTCGGCAGCCAGCAAGATACCATCTTAACGGGAGTCATTTATTTTTGGCATAGTGGCGATTATTTTGTTGCTAGCGTGATTTTTTGCGCCAGTATCTTTATTCCAATGCTGAAATTACTCATTTTATTTTTTTTAATCATTGCTGTGCGTTTACAATCCTCGAAACGCTGGAATTTTTCACCCGAAAACTGCGCCAAGCTATACCGCTTAGTTGAGATCGTTGGTAAATGGTCAATGATTGATGTCTTTGTGGTTGCCTTATTGACTGCATTAATTCAAATCCAATCACTGGCAACAATTTTAGCTGGACCGGGCGCCGTGGCTTTTAGTGCGGTTGTGGTCTTAACCTTACTTTCGTCACTCAGTTTTGACCCACGAATTATCTGGGATAACTATTACGCAGCGCTTAGTGAAAAGCAAAAACCATCTGCGGCATCATCTGAAGTTTCAACAGCACTTTCAAGCAACAATACAACTATTATTAAAGCCCAAGCAGATTATTCGCTTATTAATAATCCTTCGAACTCCAGCCAATAAGAATGATGGATATGTCTGAAAATACAACGACTAACGAAAACTCAGATCACAACAAGCCAGAGGCTACTACAGCAGATGTGCAAGTGACTGAGCAAAATGGCAATGAAAAGCGTCAGACGTTGCCTGAACCTGCAAAAAAACAGGGGCGATGGCGGCCATCTTTTATTTGGTTTATTCCAGCCATTGCCTTGGTGATTGCACTTTCTCTCGCCTTAAAAGCTATTTTAGATACAGGACCTAAGATTTCTGTGTCTTTTAGAACTGCAGACGGCTTGGTTGCTGGAAAAACCACCGTTCGTTATAAACAAGTGGATATCGGCCTCGTTCGTCAAATCGAACTTTCTGAAGATCGTAGCCATGTTGTCGCACAAATTGAATTACGTAAAGATGCCAGCAATTTTGCCTCAAAAGATACGCAATTCTGGGTGGTTCGTCCACGTATTGGGACCAATGGCGTTTCAGGTATTGATACCTTATTGTCTGGTTCTTATATTGAGGTCGATGGAGGTAAAACCGGGGTAAAAGAAACGGTCTTTAACGGTCTAGAAGTTCCCCCTGTGATTGCCGCGGATGTGCCCGGGAAAGTGTTTTTCTTAAAGGCCAAAGATCTGGGCTCATTAGATATTGGTGCACCGATTTATTATCGCCGTATCAATGTTGGGCAAATTACGGCTTATAAACTATCTAATGATGGTACACAGGTCGAATTACAAAGTTTTATTCAAGCGCCTTATGATAAGTTTGTCACCCAAGATGCACGTTTCTGGCAAGCCAGTGGTATTGATGTGACATTGAATGCATCTGGCTTCAATCTGAACACTCAATCCCTTGCCAGTATTGTTGCGGGTGGGATTGCATTTGGTTATCCCGAGCATGCGAAAACCTCAGCGGTTGCTGCAGACAAAAGTAACTTTACTTTATGGGGTTCACAAGCAGAGGCTTTAAAAGATCCAGATGGTCCCGCAAGTCAAATTGTCATGTATTTTGATCATTCTTTACGTGGATTGAGCGCAGGTGCGCCGATTGATTTCATGGGAATCGACATTGGTAATGTCACATCAATCAACGCTGAGTTTAACCCAAGCTATACCTTGATGCGTATGCGTGTGGATGCCGTGATTTATCCATCGCGTTTAGCCAAAGGAAAAGAAGTTGATCCTAAGGGCGATATCTTCAAGAGCTTTGTTCAGCGCGGCTGGCGTGCGCAAATGCGGACTGGCAATGTATTAACCGGCCAAAACTATATTGCCTTTGATAAATTCCCGAAAGCCAAGCCTGCAACACTAAAAACTGTAGAAAATGGTGTCGTTGAAGTGCCAACCACCGTGACTGAGTTAAGTGGTTTACAAGCCCAAGTTTCACAAATCGCTGATAAACTCACTAAATTCCCACTGGTTGAGATTGGTAATGATGTTCGTCAGACATTGAAGACGATGAATGCCACGATTGTGTCTACAGATAAGTTAATTAAGCAGTTAGACAGTAAAGTTGCACCAGGTATGCAAGCCACATTAGATGATATAAGAAAAACCATGCAATCGAGTGAATCTATTCTTTCGAGTGATGCGCCAATGCAACAAGATGTACGCCGTGCACTGCAACAAATGACTCGTGCCGCAGCATCATTACAGTTAATGGCTGATTATATTGAACAGCATCCTGAATCGATTATTCGTGGGAAAAAACCGGAGGCGAATCATGCGAAATAAAATAAACATGGGTAATTTTTTATCGAGCATTTCATCAAGCGGCCTTGGTCATAGTGCTAGATTGATGCTACTGGTCGGTATGGGGATTGGCTTAACGGCGTGTTCGACGTCACCAACGCCAACCTATTATACGCTTACCCCAAAAATTACCCCTTTGGTCAACTCCAATGTAAAGCTGATTGAAGTGATGGCTGTTGGTCTGCCAGATCGTTTGAATCAAGCGCTTTTGGTGTTGCAGAATCCCAATGGTAAATCGACTTTATTGGAAGAGCATCGTTGGGCTTCAACCTTGGGTTCAGAGTTGCGCGATGGTTTATCTGCGGGTTTACAGCAGAAGTTAGGTGCAGTTGATCGCTATAGCAGTGGCATGACTGGTGGCCAAGTGTCTTATCGGATTGCAGCCGAGTTTTCACGCTTCGATATTGTTGAAAATACCAAGACCTCGACTATCGAAAATGAAATCGTGGTGGCTTGGATGATTAAACGTGAAGACCCGAATCGACCGTTAAACCCAGATCCAAATGCGAAAGGGCAGCCCAAGCAACAGTTAAGTTGTCGTATGACGTTTAGCAATAAAGTTGTTCAACAGGCAACACCACAAGGCAATAAAATTCCAGAAATTGTCAACACGTCTAGAGAGTCACTCAATCGGGTTGTTGATGCAATTGCAGCATCCGTTATTGCGGCCGATAAAGGAACGATGAATGAGATCGATGGTACGGTTTGCTCATAAGCGGTTTGTATAGACCGTCATAAACCACATTAAATGATAAAAAGCAGTTGCAGTGATGCAGCTGCTTTTTTTGTGCTTTGACGTTTGTAACTATCCTGATAGGCGAAGGAAAGCTGATTCCTATTGGTGGAATGGCAGGTGAGAAATATCAATTCAAACGTAAAATTAGTTTTTAAGTAAATTGCTAAATTTAGTACTTATATTCAATATTTATATGCCTATCTATATACGAGTATCATTTAATTAAATACACTTCTATTTGACTCGATCTTGTTAGGGGAATGAAATGCATCATGCATCGCGTCATGTTTCGTTAGATCAGCTTCGCTACTTTGTTGCGCTTGCAAATGAACAGCATTTCACTCGTGCCGCAGAAAAATGTAATATTGCACAACCTCCTTTTTCACGTAGCATTGCGAAGTTAGAGCAATCACTTAAAACGACATTAGTCATTCGAAAAACACGCTCTGTAGAATTAACTCAAGCAGGTATTTTATTTGCAGAACGAGCGAATCAAATATTAAGCATGCTTGATGATGCTGTAATTTCGATTCATACAGAACAAATAGGGCAGTCTCGTTTAAGGCTTGGAATGCTGGAATATGCATTTACAGTATTGGGGCCCCAGTTTATGGAAGCCTTTTCTTCCGCTCATCCTACAGTGCAATTAAAACCTGTGGATTTACCCCCAGAACATTTAACCTTCTCAGTGACACATGGCAATGTTGATTTGCAGTTTGCTGCTTTAAGTGAACGAGATCGATTGCCTGTGCGGTTAGGATTGCGGGAGGTTGTAATCATTACAGAGCCAATCGCCATACTGGTTGATGCCAATCATGCCTTGGCTCAAAAAACTGAGATCAGTATTGTAGAACTTGCTGCTGAACGGTTGGTTCTCTTTGAGCGATCGCGTGCACCTGACGTTTACCGCGCTGTCATGCAGTCTTTTAGTGATCAAGGTATACGGGTGAATATAGATTTGGAAGTTGGTTTTTTTCAAACCATGTTAGCGGCTGTACGAGCAACGCAGCGCGTAGGTTTAGTGCCGCTGAGTGCATCTAGTTTAGTCTCTTCAGAAATGAAGGTTTTACCTATTCGGGCAACCGATGTTCCACTACATCATCCTTCGACATAACCGTTGACGACCTTAAGTTTCCGTTTGTGATGCGTTCATTATGAACTACATGGCTACAAACAATTTAAAATGGAATGGCAAGTTTTATTTTGACCGCATTTCCTTCTGCTCTATTGCGGACCCCATAATCCTGTTGCCATTTGACTGACACCAAAAATCCGCTGTTGTTGTGATAACTAATGGATGGGCCAACTGCAAAAGCTCGACCTTTGCTATTGGACCTTACCGTACTATCTTGCTTGTCATCCGTGGTTTGTTGATAGAGATAACCCCCTATTCCAGCAGTCCATCCATTATTCAAGGCATACCCAAGTGCATAATCCATATGTAACTCTTGTCCTGAGCGATAATTGGTATCGCTATTTTTGAAATTAATCCCGTACATCAGCTTAAGGTCTGCATTGAGTCCACTTGCTTGAATATAGCTGAGTGCAAAGGCCGGTTGAATATTCCAATAGTTCCGCCCAAGGTTAACCAGATTATCTTGCTTATAGGTGCCTGTCGGTGCGGTGATATCTAGACCAAATGCATAATGCACCTTTTCTGATGGATGATATCCAAGCCCAGACCCAATAACCAAATCACCTAAACCTTGGTGTTTCTCTGAATATCCAGCAATGTGTGAATCCAGTGAAACTAGGGGGAGTACTGCATGCCAAGCAAGTTGTCCATTTAATAGCTTGGTGTCTGTCACCCAGACTGCACGTGGAGCAATCACATTTGCTTTTACATCAAATGGCAGCTCAATTTCATCTCCTTTGTCATCACGTAGCTTGCTTAAATGATCGTGACTTGCATAAACAAGCCCATAAAATCCAGGGGAGGGCATAAAGCCAACAAATGCATTCTCAGTTCCATGTGCATAGGTACTCCCTCCACCTTCCGTTGCCCATACTGGCATAATGCCCAGCAGGTTGATCAACGTCGTTACGCCTAATAAGCAGACATTATTTTTAGACATAGATTCCTTCTTTTATTGATTTCATATCCTGGATAGATATTCATTCTCTACAGGATTATCTGGATACGGCCTTTCCTCTGCCGCAACCTCAAGCGTTGATTGTCTAAGTTTGATCAAACTGCGGATAAACTTTACCTTGACTATTGATGTAGCCACCATCAACAACCAATACATCTGCCGTCACAAATGAAGCGTCATCACTTGCTAAAAATGCGACTGCGGCAGCAACTTCTTCTGGTTCTCCCCAACGTTGCATTGGGGTGGCTTCTTCAACAAGCCGTATGTAATTCGGGCTAATATCAGCAACTGCTTGAGTCATATTGGTTCGTATAGATCCAGGACAAACAACATTGGCACGAACTCCATCTATGCCATGGCGATAAGCAATCGAGCGCACCATGCCAATAACAGCATGTTTACTGGTTGTATAAGCAACCAATGGTCCAACGGTAGGGGGACCCCCACCTGTAATCCCCGCTAAAGATGCAATCATTACTATATTGCCACGCTGTTTTATGAGATGTGGAAGCGCATGTTTAGACAAATAAAAAGCCCCCATGACATTCACTTGCATGGTCTTTTCAAAATCAGAAGAGGCTGATTCAATTGGGCCACCAAGTGGACCTGGGGTTCCTGCACAATGGATGACGGCATCAATTTGCGTATGTGTTGTAATGACAGCTTGTATCGCATCAGCAACTGCTGTTTCATTTGTGACATCAACCACATGATAACTCGACTTACCGCCTAGTTCGGTCACCATAGCGACCGTTTGTGCGGCCGCTTGTTGTTGCATATCCATACAAATAACATCAGCGCCTTCAGCCATGAGTCGAAGTGCACATGCGCGACCTATACCAGATCCAGCTCCAGTTACCACAACAACTTTTCCTTCAAAACGCGTAATTTTCATAGCGCCTCCTTGTGTGCAAGATGGTCAAATGCATTATTCGCTTTTACTTGCTCAATTAACCAATCAACATCAATGATGCCTGATAGTTCACCTTCAGGAGAAAATCCAGCTACTGCACCATGGTTAAATCCAAGTAAGGTACAACCACCTTCAAATACGTGAGGCATATGTGTAACGCCTCCTGCTTCACACATAAAATCACCCTCGTAGACAGCGCCGTGTTCATAGCCAAATCCACCTTCGAGAATAAAAGCATTTGCAGCACCAATATGCTTATGTATCGTGGCAGGTGCATCAGCAGAAATGCGTAGCAAGATGCAAGAATAAGAATGATTTTTATCGTAATCTAACAATTTAAACTCAGTACCAGGTAGAGCCCAAGGAGTCCAAGGAATATGTTTGGTGCGAACGATAAGTGAACCATCTTCCCAATGTGCATGTTTGGTTTTGTCGATACTCGCACCGGGTAGATATTGAATTTCTGTGTCTAGCATAATAAATGTCTCCTAATGAAACGTAGAGGCTAATTAAAATCAAAGCCTGATTTATGGATAACCACATGATTAACATGGTCAAAGCAGTCTCGCCTTGATACGATTTAATATCCAATACCTTTCAATAGGTCGAATTAATACTCATAGGGTATTAATTTGTATTCAATAACGAATTACTTTTTCTACAATGGCAATCTTTAAATTACTTGATGTGGACAGGCATGCAGTGCAGTTTTAATCATGCTTGATTTCGCCTTTTTCATTCAATATGCTTTCTGGTTAAAACCAATATCGCAGAACCATAATGATCAAATATTTAACTATAACTCTCTAAAACACCACCTAATGATTAAATTTATGACCACTATATTGCAAGATTGGAAAGTGCTATGCTGTAGCAGATTAGGCCGTTCTCAATCATGGTGAAATTATGAAATTCAGTGCTTTAAAAACACCCGATGCCATGGGGCGTGAATTGGGTGAACGATTAAGGCAAGCCCGACTTAATTTAAATCTCACCCAAGAAGACCTTGGCTTATCAGCTGGGATAAGTCGCTACAGCGTCAAAAAACTAGAACATGGGCAGGGTAGTGTTCAAGATTTAATGGCGCTCTTGATTGCATTGGAAAGTACCGATCAATTAGATAATTTGATGCCACCACAACAAATATCACCAATACAACTATTAAAGTTACAAGGTCGCGTTCGTAAAAGAGCATCCGGTGTGAATCATGATACCGCACCAGATCAGACCGTTAATAAAGTAGATAAAGAGGAAGATCTCGGATGGTAATCAAGGCAGATGTCATTAAAGTAATGTATAAAAACCATGATGTTGGCGCATTGAGTTTTGATCCATCAACGGGGCATGGGGCATTTATGTATACCCCTGATTTTGTTCGAACGGGTATCGAATTATCACCGTTAATGATGCCCTTGCGAGAAAATTACATCTATAACTTCAATACCTTGAACCCTGAAACCTTTAAAGGTTTACCAGGAATGTTGGCGGACTCACTTCCTGATGATTTCGGGAATCGTATTTTGAATGTTTGGTTGGCTACAAAGGGACGCGCACTGAATAGCATTACCCCAATTGAGCGCCTGCGCTATACAGGCAAGCGTGGTATGGGCGCATTAGAGTTTTTACCTGCGGAAGCCCGCGGTGAGTTAAATGCCAATGAATCGGTGCAAATTAATGAACTGGTCGCGATTGCTCAGGAAGTCCTATCGTCACGCAATACATTTGATTTGGAATTAAAAGCAGATGGCTCGGATGACCGAGATGCAATGCTTTCACTGCTCAGTGTCGGTACCAGTGCAGGTGGTGCAAGACCCAAAGCGGTATTGGCTTTTAATGAAGATTTTACAAAAGTTCGCTCAGGGCAGACGAAGGTTCCAAATGGATACACACATTATTTGGTCAAATTTGATGGTGTAACTGAGCGTAATACCAACAAAGAAACTTTCGGTGATCCAATGGGTTACGGAGCTATGGAATACGTCTATTACCAAATGGCAACCGCCTGTGGAATTGATATGATGCCTTGTCATCTCTTAAGTGAGGGTGATCGACAGCATTTTGTAACGCAGCGCTATGATCGTATTGGGAATGAAAAACTACACGTACAAACCCTAAATGGGATGGCACATATTGACTATAAGATGCCAGGTTCGTTCTCTTATGAAGAACTGTTTATGGTGCTTCGTACACTCAAAATGACTGCGGTCGAGGCTGATCAACTGCTAAAACGCATGATTTTCAATATTGTTGCGCGGAACCATGATGATCATGCTAAAAATTTCTCTTTCATCTTGCGTGAGCATAAATGGGAATTGGCACCGGCTTATGATTTAGCATTCAGCTATAAACCAGATTCTTTCTGGGTGGACTCACATTGGATGTCACTTAACGGTAAGCGTAAAGATTTCGTATTGGCTGATATTCTTTCAGTGCAACATTTAAGTCGAAAATTTACGCCTAAATATGTCTCAGAAGTGCTAAATCACACCATAGCGGTTGTCTCAGGATGGAATGCTTTGGCAGAAGCCGCCAAGGTTCCTCATGAATTGATTGAGAATGTTTCAGGAAATCTGAGACTTACATTTTAAAAATATCTTGGCTGTTTTATAAACTTAATCTATTACTTCATTTTCATCATAAAATAGCCTAAGTATTTTTATTGATGATATCAATAATTAACAAATCAAGAGCAATCTATACTCACCATCATTTTCCATCGGTGCTCTATGCACACAGGGCAAAACTTGTTGCGTGGGATGATCGACTGCCAAGCGCCAAAGATGCCCTGAACCTAAATTTACCGGTTTTGAATTGGGTTTAGGCTGATAATGCAGATCAAAGAAATATTCTTCTAGAAAAGCTTCAAATTCAGCTTCGGGGCCATCATATAATTTTTTAAGCTTTTCTCTGATTTCTGGAATTAAGATCTTTTGCTCCACCTGATCATGCGGCAAGATCTCACTTGCAGGACCATGATAAGTACATAAAAAAGTATCCGTTTCAATCGGGGAGCGGTCAATATGATAGGAATAAACATCTGTTGATATAAAATCGAGCTCGTCATCCCGCTCATAATTTTTAAGCAGATTCAGCGATGGGGATGCACCGAAATCAGTTAATTGTTGGATATCGCTTAAGATAACGTTCCTTGCAAGATTTGCTTTTTCTGAAAGTTGCAGCATTAAAAGATCTTCGACGGAAACTTCAGTCATATTCTCTTTCAACTCAAGTTTAGCCACAATTTCTTTAAAATCACCAAGCAAACTTCTATGCCAGCAAATGGCATTCTGATCGCCTTGAAAATTAGCGTTTATAAGTTCAGAAAAATTAGAAACCACGCTTATTTGAGCGTGGTCAGCAAGTGCGTTCGTCATAGAAAATCCCCTTGAATATAGGGTATGCGATTTTCTGATTTTAAGTTTAATTATTTTCAGGGGAGTTGCTTATTCAAGCATCTGCTGAGAGACATCAGCTAGATTTAGCACGATTTTTAAAATTAGTAATTGAGAAAATATTTGCTCATGATGATAATGAAAGAACTGATGATAGGTGCTAAATATCCTGCATTGTGATTGCCACGATTTGATAATGAGTGGTGTGATCAGCAATGGCATCGACATGGTCTTGAATCTGTATATTCAATTTTAAATAAACCATCGGGTAGCCATTTAAATCACTTTAATCTAATAAATGATCTTTGTGATTTATTGAATATTATTTTTGGAAATTCAGACAATCATGGGCGCAATACATCCTTTATTAAAAGTGCTGGTCAAATATCACTTGCACCTATATATGATTTCGCCCCCCATGAAAGCTGATACAGAAGTAGTGACGAGATCGACCACTTGGGAAAGCCCATATGAGGAGGGAGGTGAGTATCGATGGGATCTCATAACTCAACAGCTTGCGCATTTGTGTGACCCTCGTCTTTCTTTAAGGACTTTAAAATCTTTAGCAGTTAAATTGCTTGGTCTCAAGGAGAGATTGATTCAGAGAGGTGTTCCAGAACAAATTATAAAAATGCCTGTGCTGTCATTTGATTATATCGAAGCCAAATTAAAGCGGTGGAATTTATTATGAGTGCTGAAAATCAAGAAAAGAACCGTCAACAGATTCTTATCGACTTATATAAGCAGTATTTATTAAATGAAATGACGCTGGGACAAATGATCATTTATTTAAGAAAAAATATTTTAGAAATGTCGCAGCAAGAATATGCAGATTACGTTGGGATAAGTCGTAGAACGCTAACCAATATTGAGCAAGATAATGATAAGTTAACGCAATCCGTCTTAAATAAAGTATTAAAACCACTTGGAATGAAAGTCGGGATTATCCCTACACATGCGCATGTTATTCAAAAAATTATCGATGCTCCTGATAAAACCTAAAATCAGCATCGATAATCAGGGGGCTTACTGAAGCGGTGGATTAACGTAAATACAATAACTGAATATGCACGTTAATCCATTGCATGCGCTTAGTTTAAACCTTTACCAATAACCGAGGAATTTCCACCATATTCCACCGAGGAAGATAAAAATTAAAATATTCACGACACTCATAACAAAACCAGCCTTCCACCATTCACCCAACGTGGTAAAGCCTGAGCCAAAGATAATTGGTGAAGTACCCGTTGCATAATGGGTTAAGGTCATCATAATGCTTGAAGCAGCAGCCATCATTAAAGCAAAGTACATAGGCGGTGCACCAACGGCAATCCCAGCAATATAAAATGCCGAGAACATGGCAGTAATATGCGCTGTAGTACTGGCAAACATATAATGTGCGTACATATAGGCAAGTAATAATAATAAACTAGCCGGTATCCAGGTTAAGCCTAAGTGTCCAATACCTGTTTGTAACACACTAGAAAACCAAGCAATTAAACCTAATTTATTTAAGAAGGTTGCCATCATTACCAAGGCAGCAAACCACGTAACCGTATCCCATGCACTTTTTTGAGTAAGCACATCATCCCAAGTTAAAACACCAGTTAAAAGCAGCAATGACAACCCAATAAATGCAGTGGTTGTTGGATCAATCAACCATAGATCACCTAACAACATCGCTGGAATGCCAGCCCATAAAATCAATAACAGCCCAAATACACAGAGCATAATCATTTCATGTAAGGTAATTGGCCCCATTTCTTTTAAACGACTTTTGGCAAATGCAGCCGCGTCAGGTGTTTCTTTAATCTCTGGTGGATACATCAAATATAAAATAACCGGCATCACGGCTAAAGCAACAATTCCCGGTAAAATCATAGCCAACGCCCAAGTGGTCCAACTTAAATGGATATCACTATTGGTCGCTTTGGCAATTAAATCTACAATCAGCGGGTTCGGTGCTGTTGCAGTAATAAACATGACAGAGGTAATCGGGTTCGAGTGATAATTGACTAAAGCTAGATATTTACCAATTTTTCCTTGCGTACCTTTTTCAGGATCAGAATCAAAACTTTCGGCAATTGAACGTACAATCGGGTGAATAATACCACCACCACGTGCCGTATTACTTGGTGTAACGGGTGCTAAAATAAGCTCGGAGAGTGCCAGGCTATAACCAATGCCAATGGTTCGTTTTCCCCATACAGCAATAAAATAATAGCCTAAACGTGCACCTAAACCTGTTTTTTGCAATCCTTTGGAAATCATAATGGATATACCAATTAACCAAATTAATGGATTGGAAAAACCACTGAGCGCATCTTTAATTGCATCACTGGGTGAATCTGACGTGACCCGAGTAATAGCAACCAATGCAATTGCAATAATAGAAATGGCACCAATCGGCATCGCTTTACCAATAATGGCAGCAATTACACCCAAAAACATCGCAAAGAGTAACCAAGCATTTGGCGTCACACCATGCGGTATAGGAATAATAAACCAAATAGTAAGTGCAATAGAGACAGAGATTAGTGTTGGTATAAGTTTAAATCCCATACAGGATACTCCGACATAAATAAGTTTGATATGTTTCAATATTTAATAAATTTATACGAGATTATTAAAATAAATTTTAAAGAAAGTAGTGGCAATCACAGATGGTATTTAAACAAATATGAAGTTAAAAAAATACTGTATAATCAAATATCTTGCCCATAAAAATAAAAAATAACAAAGAAACCCATAAAAATAATAATGAATTAAGAAGTGATTATAAAAAGTACTCAATAGACCTCTTGCGTAAATCGTTTTTTAACCAAACTTATATTTCAGTTTTTATAATTCTCACTGACCATACACTTGCTGTATTCGCTCAAATCAGATCTGACCGTTACCGATGTTCGCAATATCTCTGTGAGATTAAAATTGAGCTAAAATTTTTTCTGTCCAAATTCGCTTTACATCAAATGCTGCAGCAGGGATCGCGGTATACAAATCAATTCGAGTTCTGATTTGGGCATAACTTAAATGATATTTGAAAGGGCATCAAAGCAGCAAATAATCTAATTTTCACAATGCTCTGGATTTGTCTGGCGCAGTAACTTGACCCGTAAATTTTAATTCTATGCAATCTGATGCAGTAAGATGGATCAGGTAATTACAGATTTAGCTGCCATTAAATGAACTAAGGATCAACTAAAAAATTAAAAGTACGGGAATGACGTTGTACGTTAGCAACATCTAAGTGAGGCTAGGGGTTTGATAACTACGATTTCTGTTTGGCTTTTTGGCGTAAGACATACAAATATAAGCTTTCTACTTTTTCACGTGCCCATGGTGTGGTACGTAAGAATCGCAATGATGATTTAATACTTGGATCTATGCAAAAACATCTAATTTCAATTTTACGATTTAAGCCTTCAAAGCCATCGTAGTAATCCAATAATTCATCCAAAATATCAGCAAGTTTTTTGCCGTGTAAAGGGTCATTGGAGGTGTTCATAATAGATTAACCATATTTTGGGAGGTCATTATTATAACCTGAGCAAGTTGAAAAATGAGAGGGTTGGAATTTAAATGTGATTTTACAACAGTGCTGATGCATAAAATATTTCAAATAGTGAATCAGTCGGGTTCAAGCGGCAAGTGCAGCCAGCATATACCAGCCTAAACCTAATGGACATTCTGAATGGTGTTGTAAAAGCAAAGCTGATCACTAGCTACAAACAGTACTGCGTAGGCTACAGTCTCAGATATTCTATTTAACTTATGTTCACCTAGAATATTGTTCATAACTAAATTTATGTTTAATAAACTGTAAATTTAAATACTTAGAGCACTAAAATGGCAACTTATAAATATTTAGTTCATGAACTTAGCTATGAACACATAGTATTCTATTAAAAACGTCTTAAGAATAGATTAAATTTGTCTAACAGAATTGAGTTACCATAACAGCGTACAATTCAAATGGCCCTATGAAATAATTTTTCAGCAGCCTCATCAAGACGATCTACTTCATCTTTAGCAAAACATTCAAAATTAGACGTGTTAATTAGTTGAGATTCAATTGTAATATATGAAGAAGGGTGTCGCTCTAAGATACGAAAAATATCTTGTTTACGAAAATATATTAAATCTGATCTAAGGACTATAGTTAACTCTGGCACTAAATTTGGTATAAATTCAAACCGTTTATGGTTAGTAATATAGTTAAATCCACGCCAAATTTGAGTATTATAATTAACGTCAACTTGTGATGTTTTTTTAAAAAACTGGACAAAACGAGAAAATAATTTCTTTAATACTATGTCAATATCATCAGTGTGAACTTCAGCAGCTAACATACATAATCCCTCAAATATGTTGTCATTCCCAGATAAAACCAATGGCTTGATAAATGGAATAATACGACTATCAATATATTTTAGAATCCACCTAGACTTATTATATTTACAAATTGATGGTATCAATATCTTTTGTTCTAAAGCCAAAGTTTTATAAAAATGTTCTGAGTCATTTTGAAGTCCTAATAACTTGATATAATTATCTAGATATTGATCATAGTAGACACCCTGTAAACCATCTTCATGCCAAGGTATATATATTTCATATCTATTTGCAGCTGCAAGTGCTGGTCTTAATAGGGCTCTTAATTGCATAGAACTAGGCTTTTTGCTAGAAGTAGAGGATCTTTTAACAACAGTGTAGCCATCATTTGTAAAATCAAGTTGGGGTTTAATACTCTCTACCATAGGTGGTCGTTCATTCGGAGTATTAAGAAGGGGAATTAATTTCTCAATTTCTTCATGAGTTAAAAATGAAAATGTAAAATCTTTATCAAGTAAAAGCTGAGGTTGTTCAAGTCCATGTAAAATATCTTCGTAGTTTAAGTGGATCACTGGTGGTACTGAAATGGAGGAATCAGCTTCAATAAATTTATCCTCATGTTCAATCTCTTTATTTTTTTTGTTCATAAAAAGATTGTTTACTACATTTTCTACAATTGGATGCTCTTGCCATGGAGTTAGCGACAGTATTCCAAGAATTTTTTCTAAGCTATAAACATTAGGTTCTCGTATTAAATGAAGTTCTTTTAAACATCTTATTGCAAACCAAACATAAGATGATTGAGCTAGATAATATTCAAGCAAATCAGTTTTATTGCATAATCGTAGTGATCTTAGAGTTGCAGCATGTAATATAGGTACATGTAACTCATTCATAATTTGATCAAGTATTTTTGTTTGTGGTGGGTATTCATTAGAAGTTAAACGTTCAAATAACCAGTCTGCTACGTTATCTCCCGTGGGGAGATCATATTTCATAAGGCAACCTTCCCAATCCTGTTCAAAAACCGAACCCCAAATGTAAATAAAGGAATCTTTACCTCTTGAAAGTGAGCCGATTATATCATTACCACAAGTCAACAAACGTTCAGATACAATGCTGTGAGCCAAAAGACTTGAGTTATTATCAATTATTAATGGTGAATGTTCTTTGATAATATTCGGTACAATACTATTCAGTGCAATCTCAAAAGGAAGTCTTCCCGCAGCTAAAATCGCAGCACGTCGTGTTTGCCAAGGAAGATTTTTATTACAGGCTAATGAAACAATTCTTTCAGCAAAACTTATGTCACGAGCCCTCATTGCGAGTATACATTTCCACAATTCAATAGTTGGTGATGTGAATTTTATTAATGATAAATCTGAAGTGTGAGTTGAACCTGATGCTAGAATTGCGGTAAGTATTGTAACCGCAGTATTTTCATCGACTTCTAATGCAAGTTGTTTAACTAAGTATGGTAAAGTTTTAGTGCTTCGTTTTGTAGATAAAACTAATGCTGCATGTCGTCTAATTATCACGTCTGTATGGTTTAGACTATTGATCAATAAATTAAGTATTTCTGGAGTACTTAACTCACCTAGTTTAACCAATAATATTGCGTCAATTGTTCGATCATTTTCTGAAGCTAATCTTGCTTCTAATAATGGAATTGCCTCTGGAAAAGGTTTTTCTAGACTCTGCATTAGAAACCAATAATTCCAGCCAGTATTTAGGGGCTCTATCTTCTGAATTTTTCTATACAGTTCTCCTATATCAGCATCGTGTGCAAGAAGAGTGGATAAAGCTGTAATTCTTTTATTCAAAGCTAGATTTATATCAAAAAATGCATTTTCATAAATAGATTTATTAAGTAAAGATGGTAATACAGATGGTAGTAATGATATGAATGCTGATGTACTATCTGTCCGTGGCTCAAGGGAGTTACATAGTTCTGGAAGACTAGGCTCAGCTAAAAAAAGTAAAATTCGCAATGCATTATTTATAACTATCTCATCAGAATCATTTTTTTTAATTAAAGCAATTGAATGTTTAGTTAAATTGTATTTATTTTCCCAAATGAAATCTTCGAAAGCATCCAAACATGCTGATTTAGTAACAAGCATTTTATCAATTTCAATATTTGGGAGTGCTGCAAGGAATTCAGTTGTTTTTTCTATGTTGTTAAACTTTTCATATATATTTATTTTGTTATTTGTTCGAAAGTCACTTTTCCTCATTATAGGATGTGATGTTATAAAATTAAAGACAGGTTTTAATATATCCCGACGCCAGTCCAATAAAAGAATAGGAATTAACTTTCTTTTAATTTCAGGATGTTGATTTTCAAAAAAATTTAATATACTTGGATTAATAATTAAATCAATGCAATGTGTAGCAATTTTAAACCAGTCAAGCACTGAATTTTCTAGATCTTCCACATTCTGAATTTTTATTGCGAATGCAATTAATCTATGTAAATTGGTTATATCAAACTCTAAAATTATCCTCATTATTGATGTTGACCAATGAAAATCTTGTTGAAAACGGTTAGACTGAATTTTTATTAATTCAAAAAGCTGCTCTATAAAATCAACATTACCTATACGCTTTATAATCTGTGGTAAAATGTAGTAGTCAGCAACTTTTATTTCTGCATTGCTAAGCATATTCAAAAGATCATTTTGCGTAATAAGATTGTTTTTTAAAATATATGCTTTTAATGACCATATATCTTTACCATTCAGAAAGGCCTCTTTTGCAATTGCATGTGCTTTAATCAAGTTGCCAGATTTTTCAAGATGAAAGATTTGTGCTGATATGTTACCAATTTCTGCATACCATTCAGCCAACTGTTGATGCGTAGTTCGATAAATATCTAATGAAATAAAACTTTCAAGTCCTGCACGAACTGTTTCATGCATCTCATAAAGATCATCTCCAGTTTTGCGAAGCAAACCTAATATTAAAAGCTCGTGGATAGCTTCTCGTATGTTCTCTGTAGAAAAAATTTCTATAGCATCAGTTTTGTTAAATGGTAAAGCAAAACAGGTTAGTTTTTTAGCTGCAGTTACTAGAGTTGGCGTAACACGATCAAAACGCTTCCTTTCAGCCTCTGCGAGCATTTCATCAGCGGGCATTTCAGCGATTATTCTCATATCTTCTATTGTTTCGACATGGGCTAATGTCTGTGCAAGACTCACTAGCAATCCTGCTTCTCTTCCAACTGTAATACGTTGATAGATCCACAAGAGCTTTGATCTATCCACATCTTGATGCTGATATGTTACGAGTTCAACAAATTCTTCAAAGTTAAATCCAGGGATGTTAAGTTGTTCAATTTTATATAAAACTTTGCTTGAATAGCTCATCTCACGCAATGGCATTTCCTGGCTAAAAATAGCAATTTGTAAATGCTGGCTTGAAATAGAGCTGATGAAGTGATTTAGCTCTTTCGCAAAAGAATCAGAACAAGTTCCATGCACTAAGTCGATTAATAGCATAATTTTTAAACTGCATGAGGATAAAGATTTAGCTAATTCTTGAAGAGCGTTTTCGGTTGATAATTGATTATCTATAGCTATCTTAAACGGAGTGTTTATTCCATATCTACGTAGGTGAAAAGCTAGTCCTGATAGAACATCAATTAATGAATTATTTTCAGATACATTGGCATAAAATACATTTCGATCAGGTTGATTTGAACGAATATACTCTAATACTTCACTTGCTAGAGAAGTTTTCCCCGAACCTGAAACTCCAGTTATTTCAATTGCTTTTCCTGTAAATCTATTTGCTATTTGTTTGACTAAGTTGTTTCTAGGTAGAAATTGTAGTCCACGCAGAGGAGG
Source organism: Acinetobacter pullicarnis (assembly GCF_006352475.1). Lineage (NCBI taxonomy): Bacteria > Pseudomonadati > Pseudomonadota > Gammaproteobacteria > Moraxellales > Moraxellaceae > Acinetobacter > Acinetobacter pullicarnis. Next base: position 2,034,969 of record NZ_VCMZ01000001.1, on the reverse strand, counting down.
CTCTTTAATTATAACCATTGTTGGCCATACAGTACGTAGTTCAAATTCGAAGTCTTCTTTGTTAAATGTTTTGTTCGGTTGCTTAGAGATATCATTAATAAAACCTCTTAAGTTTCGAAATAATGTATTTTTAATTACAGCTTGTGGTAATTGATAGTTATCCTCAAGTCGCGAATAAACTCTAGCAGCTACATCATCTTCTGTACCATAGGAACTCAATACTGTAATACGTTCAAGAATATCTGGAAGCAGAGCATCAATTTCTATAATTTTTTTAACATATTGTTCTAAAAAAGATTTTGATAAACTAAGCATCTTAGCAAAATCAATAAAACTCTCAAGTTTTTGTACAATATTTAAGTTAGGGTCTATATCTTTATTATTGGGAATTTTCCAGCGTTGAATTTTAGTCCTATTTTTTTTAGATAATTTTAATTTTAGACAATGATCTTTAGCTAGTTTGTGAATAACTGCTAAATAGGATAAGGATTGCTCTAAAGCAGCTTGATTACCCGAATCTACAAGCTTATCAAGATCTTTGTTTACTTCATCACCAAGAATCCAAATTTGTTCATAACTATTATTATTTAATCGTAAAATTGCATTTGGAAATAATTCATTAATAGCATCGGTTAGCGTCCATGGGGAAGGATTGAGAATGCCCTCATTTGTTTCAGTGGGCTTTTTAATTTGAATATATTGTCGATATTCAATATTATTTTCAACCCAAAATAAATCTAAATCATCTTCACCCTCAGGTCGAACAAAGGCAGTATTATCATGTTGATCGAAAAGATAAAATAAACGGTCAAGAATTACTGTTGCTTGATAGTCAAATCCTTTAATTGCACTAATTCCTCCCGACATAACTACCTCTAAAATCAACCTTAATAAATAAAATAAATATTTAACTATATCAATCTGTAAATAGCATACTAGGCTATGCTTCCCTAAACGTTCTTGAAAGAATAGTATCTTTCCAAATATTTGTATCATTAGAATTATTTTGACTAATTGATATTTTCATTTGTGCCATTAGCCAATAGAAAGGAAATTCAGAATATTGATTACAACTATTACAAATAAGATGATTGAGCATAAACATTTTCAAAGCATTTTCTTTTTTTATCTTAATTACTTTTTTACAATGAATACAATTCAATAAAGGTTGAAATTGCTTTGATAATGACTTTGTTAATAATCTTTTTCTACCATCTACATATAAGTTTTCATAACTTGCTATTGATACTAAGAGTAGATGTTGGTAGGTATTATTGTTTAACTTTATCAAATTATTAAAAGCCTCAAGAATCACATGTGTTGTAAATAACATAATATATGGAAGGCATATATGCATAGAATCATAATTAGTATCATCAAAAGGATTATTGAAAATTGAATTTATAGACCTTTCTTTAGTTTTAAGAAACTCTCCTTGAGATGTAATTAAATGTGTAGCTCTTTGACAATGGACTTCTAATCCATTACTAAATTTCTTAGAGAATATCATTTCGTATAGGAGTTCATAATCAAACATTTCAGATAATGGAAGTTTATCTATAGTTTCTTTAAGAATTAACTTAATTTTCTCTTCGCGCAAATTATTAAGAGATTTATGTGTCTCTTTTTCAAATGAATCTATAAAATCCTCATGATTATTAAACAACCAACAAATGAATATTAAATTTTCTTTCAATGGTTTTCTTAATAGACTGTATGCGACTGAAAATTTTCTTTTTTCAAAGTTTTTTAGTGCTTCATATAGGAAATGTAATAAATCACCTATAAGACCACTTAATATTTTTGATGTTAAAAAGTGGAAATAAGGTGCATCTAGTTTATTTTCTTTGTAATAGGCTAGAATATCAATAATATTGAAATCTGAATTACCTGTTTTTTCTAAATATTTATCTATCAAGTAGTCTTGGCCAATTTCTGATATATTACTGCTTTCAAATTCCACTAAAATTTTTGCACAATTGTCATGCAAGAAAAAAATATATTCATGGGAAGGAACATAAAAACTAGGAATGTTAGCGACATTTTTATATTCTAAATAGCCAATGTAATTTTTCAAAAATTTGTCCTATCTATTAATTAAAATACTAGAATTATTTACTATAAATAATGTTCAGCTCAAAATATTTGGTTATTTATAGGTTTACGCCATAAATGGATCGAACTTTATTCTCATAATTCATACAACTAGAGCGAGCAAGTAATCGTTGAACATTTTTATCATAAAAACCTCCATCTGGGCTAACTATCTTCAAATCCATCGTTCTTACTAAAGATGAGGTATGCTGAAATTCTTCTTTTATATTTAAAATTTGATTGGCTATTTTAGTTAACTTTTCCGTATCTTGATGATTATTTAAAATTATATGATCAACTTTTTTTAAAATATCTCTAAATGTAGAAATTCCAGCTTGTGACTTTATAATTTTTTTTAAAAATTGATCATCTATTGGGGCTATATCTAATTCATTAAGCATCCTATTCCAAGGATAAATGATCAATCCTTGATTTCTATGTTGTGCACTAATTAATTCTTGCCATCGTGATTCACTATCAGTAACAATTACTGAACCAGTGATTTGTGCTATTAGAAGAGCCATTTCATAATTTGGGCCCATACAATATTGTATAAATTGCCCACTTTTTTCAGATGATATTGGCTGTAATAATGTTAATGCTGAAGTTTCAATATGACTATCAAATTCTTGAAGAAATTGTTTTGCTTCAATTTCATCTAAATTAAATTCATTAATCAACATTTTAATTCTAGTTTCTATAGGCATGCTTGAGGTTGTATTTAGTAAATCTGCAGCTCCTAATAGTAAGCATGCTTCACGATCAGCTTTTGAGTTGACAACTTTTAGATGACTTCTGCTTTTAGCCATTTCAAACATTGCTTTCTTCAATTCTAAATCGAATTCGCTTGGATCAGGTATTAGGTTGATATATCCATATTCAATATAAGGCTCTAATTCAAGCATAAAAAGAAAGTCTTTCAGTGCTTGATATTTATATTGATTTGGTGAGCTAATAGGATTGAATTCAGGTTTTAAGTTGTTAGGATTCATTATAGGTATTTGAATTAAAAACTCTTCAAACATAGCGGCAGCTGGTAGAGCATTTTTATGAATTGTTCTAACATCAAGTATTCCTGTATACAGTCCACGATACTTTCCATCCAGCTTAGGAAGTAATGAATAAATATCTGTTTCTCTAGGCCAAAGTATTGAATAATATTTATATATATCAATTATTTGACTATTGGACAATTCTCGTCGGATATCTTTCCATGTTTTACCATTGTCAATACCTAGTATATCTCTGATACATCTACAAAATGCTAGATTTCTTTCTCTTATACTAGCTACATTCCACGTTGTACGTAGTTCAATAGGAGTCCTTAAACAACAAGTTTTATATTTTTTACCACTTCCACAACCACACAAATCATTTCTACCTAGTTTGGTTTCATCTACTAATTTATTAAGATAGTCATTTTGTTTTGTAGATCGACCAAAAGAATCTTGATAGTGAGTTGTTCCATCCTCAAATTGGGCATACATTTCACTATAAGTACTAATCTTATCAGGTGGCGGCAATAGTACAGTTCTTAACTCATCCCATGTACATCCTAAATTTTCTTCAGGATGTAACCAGTTTTTATTTCCAGCAGCAATAGATGTTTTTGCTCTACATTTTATAATGTAGTTAATTTTACTTACTTCATCTCTTGTGAGTTTTCTGCAATTTATAAAATCTATTGTGCTTACGAGGCTTTGTCGATTACGTATTGCATTTGTACGCGGCTCAAGTGGATTAGTGTTAATTGGATCTTGGGCGTACTCTTGATTTGTTAAAATTAGACATCGATTTTTATCTAGAGGAAATATGGTTTGCGAGCCTTTTAATGCAATATCAGGGTCATTAGGATATTGACATTCTTTAGAATTAGGAGAACAGGCATAATTATATATAGTTATAGGATGATCAGAAATAATAAATTTAACATCTGAATCCTCTGCTGAGACTAACTCCCTAATACCTTCACTCCACAATGTACAGTGTATTGTACGTAAAGCTTGCATTTCTAACATAAGCTCTAATTGCGTTAGTTCAGGATAGCGACTTTTAATCCAATCCAGACCCTTTGGAGTACGTATTTTTTGGGCATCAATATAAGTAAATAAATCTAGGAAATTATGGTGCCACAATGACTCATCATCAGTTAAAAATGCTTTAACAGCTTTTGATCCATTATCATCAATTGGACCAAATAGTTTTTTCTCAATATCATCATTTATTTCTGTCCCAAAAAAAGTTGAATAGAGATCAATTTCATAAAATCGTTGGGCTGAGGTCTGCCATTTCTTAGAGTTAATGATTTTAAACTCACCATTTTGAAGATCTATTTTACGACGACTTAGATGACATAGTTGATTATCCTTTTCATCAATAAAACCCTTTTGGTACCATTGAGGAACATAATGATTATCTCGAGTTTTTGTCACGACATTACACCATATGAAAAGTACAAAAATAGATTGTAAATATGTTTCACCAATAAGTTATTGATATAAAATATTTCTCTGTACACGACAAAAATAGATAACTCATTGAAATAATGTCATAATAATTGTTTTCTAACGACGAATACTATGACACATCTCAATGAGTTATATCTTATCTTAAACAAATATCTAAAATGGAACAAGTCACATTTAAAGTGCTTTGCGCTCATCATGCTTGTGATTATTTTAAAGCAAACATGTAATCTTTCTTCTGCATCTAAAGCCTTGCCCATCAAGTGCTTACCACAATCATTTTATCGACGTATGCAGCGCTTCTTTGCAGGTCAGTATTTTGATTATCGTCAAATTTCTCAGTTGATTTTCAATATGTTTTCATTCGACCAAGTGCAACTGACTTTAGATAGAACCAATTGGAAATGGGGAAAACGAAATATTAATATCCTGATGCTCGCAATCGTTTATCGTGGAATAGCGATACCTATCCTTTGGACATTGCTTAATAAACGTGGAAATTCAGATACGAAAGAGCGTATTGCTTTGATTCAACGCTTTATAGCCATTTTTGGTAAAGACCGTATTGTGAATGTGTTCGCAGACAGAGAGTTTATCGGTGAGCAGTGGTTTACATGGTTAATTGAACAAGACATCAACTTCTGCATTCGTGTTAAAAAAACTTCATTGTCACCAATCATTTAGGAAAGAATCATAAAATTAGTGATTTATTTCGCCATCTTAAAGTTGGTCAAATTGAATGTCGTAAACGACGGATTTTGGTTGGTCGGGTGAAACTATATATAAGTGCACTACAGTTAGAAAATGGAGAGCTTTTACTCGTCGTTTCTCCTCAGTTTAATGCCAATGCTATTCAGGATTATGCATTACGCTGGGAAATTGAAACCTTATTCAGTTGTCTCAAAGGACGCGGGTTTAATCTTGAAAATACGCGCTTGACAGACCCTAGACGAGTGAAAAAATTGATTGCGGTGTTAGCTATAAGCTTCTGTTGGTGTTACTTAACGGGTGAATGGCAACATGATCAAAAAAAAGTGATAAAAATAAAGAAGCATGGACGACTCTCAATGAGTTTATTTCGCTATGGTTTAGACTATGTTCAAATGGCGATTCAGCGTTTAATTGGTTTTGGGAAAAAAGAAGAGTTTAAGGAAATTTTGGCAATTTTAAGAAGGCAGAACCCTGATAGGATAAGGGTTCTGTGAAATTTGTCGTGTACAGAGAAAATATTTATTAAATCTACTAGAGCTTATAAATAAAAGTTGCTCAATGGAATCTTATAGCATTATTCAAGAAAGATATTCAATTAATGAATTTATTGCACGAACTTTTGACTTAAAATTATTATATTCTTTTATCTTTAGTTGTTTTAATTGTTCAATTTTAAATTGGATATCAGGAAATTGTCCTTTTAAATCATGCAATGCTTCAATTTCTTCTTCTAATGCAATGATTTCGCCCTCAAACTCTTCTTTTTTCAAATTTAGTTCTTGGATGGTAGATGTTGACTCAATGCAAAACTGTGATCGTAGATCATGCAAATTTTCAGCTTCGGTATAAGCGGTTTGTCCATACCTACTTTTTTTAACCTCAACGGTTAAATAACCATCTTTAACCAATCGAAGTATCAACCGATAAACACTTTGATAGTTAACATTACTATCTACTACTTCTAAAAGTTTAACTTTATCCCAGAAATCTACAGTTTGCCATGACTCAATTTTATAGCTACAAAAGACTCTAGAAAGCTCTCGGAACATTGGTAAATTTTGAATTTCCATATACATCAAACAAATAATGAGGATTATAGTCCGTGGATTAAAACACTTCAATTATTGATAGTTCTTGTATTTACGGTTGTCACCTATGAATCAAGAACTAGCATTGTCGATTGGCTCTAAAATCAGAGAAACTCGGAAAAATAAATATATTAGCCAAGAACAATTAGCCTTGTTAACAACGATTGATCGTAGCTATTTAGGGCGAATTGAAAGGGGTGAAGTCAGTATTACGGTTGAAAAACTCTATCAAATTTCACATACACTCAATGTTGATCCTAAAATCTTACTCCCGTGATAAATATTTTTTGAGAAGGTGAGGAGCTAGTAGATGATCTATCTTCAAGTTAGTTCTTAACTTTACCTCTTCAATAATACCTATAAGTGTTTCTGTATTTTGATTAAGTTGTGACTCCAAATCATCAATTTGTGTGCGCAGATTTTTATTGGTATCTGTAAGAGCTTGTCTTGTCTTTTTATTCACATAAAGTTGTGGTTCAAATTTCTTGGACCACCTCTCTATGACTGCTATATCGTTTCAAAATCATCTCGATTTCATTCAAGCTGCTTTTAATCAAGTTGCCAAAATTGTTGCCGAACACGGTAATCCATGCTTGGAAGTTTGTTGCCCAGCAGAATCTACAGAAAGATGCCTTGAGCATTTAGCAGTCGTTGCCAGTGATTGGTCTTATGACTATTCATTGATTGATGCTCACCTAGAAACTTATAAAAAAGCGAATGCTGAAATTCGTGAATATTTAGGAGAGTAGGGAATGGACAAGGCATGTGAACTCATCAATAAAATTCAAGACTTCGATCAGAATATTCATCAGCTTGCAGAAGTTTATGAGCAATCCAATTGCATCATGGAAGAAATCGTCCTAGCTGCAACATATTCAGAAATAGATCTTCGCATCTGTCAAAACCTAAAGGACTTTCTTAATGGTGTTGTAAAAACCAAGCTAAATAAAAGCCAAGAACTTATTACTAAAAAACAAATTAAACCTAAAGATAATTCTGTCCTTGAAACCTTCGAACAAAAAATAGTCAATGCGTGTAAAAACACAGGCACTCATAATTTGACTGCAAAAGAAGGACTTCAACCCCCGATTTATAATATGCGGGTAATGATTAATAATCTTTAATCAATCTTCTTTTTTAATATACTGACCAAATCTCGACCATTTGCTAAGACCTAAAATATATATGTTTTTATCTTCAAGTTCTCGAATTGAAAGCAAAATCCAATTTTCTTTTAATAGGGAGTTTACTTCCGAAATATCATCCAGTTCTTTTATTTCTTGGATTTGGCCTAAGTCTGTCATTTTTAAAGCTTCTTACATAGAGGGATGGATATTATAGCTTTAACAGGTGGTCATAGCCACGCAGACTTGCGTAGGCTTGACTAATACGCAAGTCGAGTAGCGGTCTGATTTCGGCATAACTTATATTATGTTACTTGGAATACTCAGCAACGTGAATTATGATCATAGAGATTCACGTTGCTGAGCTGTAGCACCAACTGAGTTGCATAGGCTACAGTCTCTAATATTCTATTTAACATAATATACATTATGCGAAATCAATCTGTAAGCCCAAAATAGAAATGTCCGGTTTCTCCAAAGTAAAAATGTCCGCTTTTAGAATATGCACTTTTGCGATTATTGAAGCGGACGGTTTGATATGTTGGTGTCTATGTCGGATAAAGAACTTAAACGATTGTCGGTCTTGCAGGAAATCTGCGATCAACGCATAACTCAATCCCAGGCTGCTCAGCTACTTCATATTTCAGAACGTCAGATCAGACGCTTACTGCAGAAATACAAAGCTCAAGGCCCAGCTGCATTAGCCCATGCTGGTCGTGGCCAAACCAGCAACTGCAAACTTCCTGAAGAACTCAGACTCAAGTGCCTCAATATTGTTTCGGATCAACTCCATGGTTTCGGACCCACTTTAGCGCATGAAAAGCTCACTACCGTTCATGGATTCGATCTTTCAGTGGAAACCCTGCGTTGCTGGATGATTGCAGCCGATTTATGGATTCCTCGCTCCAAGCGCCTGAAACGCCCATATCAGCCTCGATATAACCGAGATTGTTATGGTGAACTGGTACAAATCGATGGCTCACACCATGACTGGTTTGAAGGAAGAGCCGCTAAATGCTGTCTGCTAGTCTTTATCGATGATGCCACAGGCAAATTGCAGCATTTACGCTTCTGTGAATCAGAATCAGCCTTTGACTATATGATTTCGACACGCTTGTATGTTGAACAGCATGGTAAGCCTTTAGCGTTTTACAGCGACAAACATTCAGTCTTTAGGGTGAATCAAAGCAGCAAGAAAGACAGCAAGATTACCCAGTTTGGACGCGTACTCAGTACCCTCAATATCGATATCATCTTCGCTAACTCCCCTCAGGCCAAAGGACGGGTGGAACGGGCCAACAGAACCCTTCAGGACCGTCTGATTAAGGAGATGCGCCTGGAAGGTATCAGTTCGATTGCAGATGCGAATAAGTGGTTACCCTGCTTTATTGAGCAGTTCAATCTCAAGTTTGCAAAGATGGCCTTTAATCCTAAGAACTTACACCGCTCTGCCACCGAAACAGCTGAGCAATTAGATGATATTTTTACCTGGCGAGAGCCACGTAGAGTCACCAATAGCCTGACCATTACTTATGATAAATGTGTATATCTCCTGGAGAGTACAGAAGAAAACCAGAGGCTGATTGGTAAATATCTTGAGTTTCTAGAATACCCGGATGGTACTGTAGCCATCATGCATGAAGGCCGGAAGATCAATTACAGCATCTTCGATAAATTAAGTCAGCTCAACCAGCGAGAGATTGTTGAGAATAAACGGTTGGGTGCTGTTCTGAATCATATCCAACAACAGCATGAAGAACTGGAACAACAAAACAAACGCAATCGTTCTCAAAAGATGCCAAGCAGACGTGCACAGAAAACAGCAATTCAACAACGAAATCTGAATCCTGTGCTTGACTTGGAAATGTCCATATAGGACATTTCTATTTGGTTATTAGGTAGGACATTTCTACTTGGGAATAACACAATCCAATTAGATTAAATACAACATATTGATACTAAACAACTTTAATTATTTTAGTGAGTTCAATTATCTCTCAATGCTTCTTTTAGAAACGTTATAAACCATTGATGTGCTGATGTGTCTCTACTTTTCTTATGCCAATGTAAAGTCATATCAAGTGTTGGTAAATCCATAGGAAGATCGAATATGCTTGTTGCTGAATCATGCTTTGAATATCTCCCGACTCTTAATGGTCGTACCATCATTAAATTATGGGTTCCAGCATATAGATCTAAATGACCTGATTGGGACACTTTAAGTTTAATTTTACGCTGTAATCCCCGTTGGCTTAAATAATCATCGATTAAATCATTCATTGTAGAATTAGAATGAATGGCATGATTGCCTAGCAGAAAATCATTGAATGTCAGCTTGTAGTTGAGTAATTGATTTTTCTTACTCACCATACAGATATATTTTTCTGTAAAAAGTTTGAATGACATAACATTCTTATCGAGTATTAACTGGTGACAAATAACAGCATCAATTTTCCCTATCCTTAGCCAATCTAGAACCTTATTTATTTCAATGGCTACAATTTCTAAAGAGATATTGGGTGCCGCTTTTTCCAATTGTGATAACAGCACTGGAAGGATATTAAAGCCATCAGTGTCCATTAAGGCTAATTTGAAACATGCATCACTTTTTTGGGGATCAAAATCTTTTATATCTTTGAGCGCATTTTCAATTTCAATCATTGGTTTGTTAAGTACTTCATATAATTTCATTGCATAAAATGTCGGTATCATGCCCTCTTTTGTACGAATAAACAGTTGCTCATTAAATATATATCTCAGTCTAGATAAGCTATGACTTACAGAAGGCTGTGTGATATTTAATTTTGTTGCAGCAAGACTTACACTTTTGGTATCAAAAATTGTAATAAAGACTTTCACTAAATTTAAGTCGACCATTATTATTCAAATTAATATTAATATGTAGTCCATCATAATTCAGCCAATTGATTTATAAGCGTGAATTTGTAGTAATTGGGTTTCGGTAACATATTGAATATATGTGACTTATATGTCAAAAAACTTCCAAACCAACGTTAACTCTTCTATTTTCAATCTATATTAATGTTAAGTCTCATTTTGGATATAGATTAAATCTATATCTAGACATGCTGAATTATAATTTGATTGTTAAAAACAAAGACCATAGCATTAACATGATTAATTGTTTTAATAGAGCAATAGCTCAAGCATATAACCAAAAAAACAAATGAATTTAAATCTAAAACACATATTTAATGGTGTGGGAAACTTAATTATGAATTTTTAGTTTCATTAAAATATTTTTTATTTAATAGACTTAATATAAATTTTATTGAGTTTCCCCCAAGGAAGGGAAAATGCAAAATATAGATGTAACTAGCATTTTAGATAAGGCGCCTATAAATAAGCAACATTTTATTTTAGTATTTTGGTGCTCGGTAATAATGCTATTTGATGGCTATGATATGGTGATTTATGGCTCTTTACTCCCACATTTGATGAATGATTGGCAGCTTTCCGCACAGCAAGCTGGTTTCTTGGGATCAGCCTCATTAATAGGAATGATGATTGGTGCTGTAACACTGACAATCGCTGCAGATAAATTTGGACGTAAGCGCATTGTATTATTCTGTACAACCTTATTTAGCCTTGCCGTTTTGTCGAATTGCTTTGCTGATAACCCAACAAACTTTTTTATTTGTCGGTTATTCACTGGCATTGGTCTGGGTGGGGCTATTCCAACGATGGTCACAATTATTAAGGAAATGGCGCCATCAGACTATCGTAATCGGCTGATTAATTTTATGCTGGCAATGTATGGTGTCGGTGCCATTTTATCTGGGTTGGCTGGTTTGTTTTTAATTCCTGTACTGGGTTGGCAAGCAGTATTTATATTGGGTGGATTATCTATATTGTTATTGCCTTTACTTTATAAAACCTTTCCAGAATCTGTTCGCTATTTGGTTCAAAAAAACTTGCAGCATGAGGTTATTCAGGCCCTAAAAAAACTTAATCCTAACCATCAACATCAAGAAGGCATGCTTTATATTAATGAGGGTATTGGAAGTGAGCAAAAGACCTCATTATTAAATCTGTTCAATCATGGTCGTGCCTTTCAAACGATTTTAATTTGGCTGTGTTTTGCAATGATTATGCTGATGGTATATGGCGTAAATACATGGTTACCCAAATTAATGAATATTGCTGGATACTCTCTAGGTGCAAGTATTACTTTTCTGGTTGTATTAAATATAGGCAATATTTTTGGGACGATGTTATTCGGTGCTTTGGCAGATAAATGGGGAGTGAAATCTACTTTAATTTTAGGTTTACTTATTTGTGCTTGTGCAATCGCGGCATTAGGCTTACACCCACCAATGCTGCTGTTACATACCCTACTCCTCATTGCTGGTGGTGTGATGTTTGGCAGTCTATCTGTCGCGCATGCTTTGGCTGCGGATTTTTATCCGACATCTATACGCTCTACTGGAATTGGTTTTGCTGCAGCAATGGGCCGTTTTGGTGCGATCGGAGGACCCTTATTAGGTGGATTAATTCTATCCATGCAGTTGCCGTTTGAGCTCAACTTTATTGTCTTCGCTATTCCAGGCGTAATAGGTGCACTTGTGATTGGTTTATTCAATATTAAAATGAAAGCAATCGAGTGATATTAAGCAGGTATATAGATTAGTCGCTCATCGTTTAACAGATATTCACCAGATAAAATCAGCTGGTGAATATCTTTAATAAAGTGGATGATCCGTATGGGTTAATCAAGGTCTTGTGACGGTATTTCTGCTACGGTTTGCACTTCAATTAATGTCGGTTTTTTAGCAGCTAAAGCCTGTTTGAAGCATTGTATAAATGCTTCATCATTATTGACACAACAAGCACTCACGCCATAACCTGCCGCAAGTTGAGTAAAATCGATATTTGGAATATCTAAACCAGGAACATTGTGTGCATCTAATACATCGGCAAACCAACGTAATGCACCATAATTGCCATTTCTTAAGATAATAAAAATAATAGGCAATTTATATTGGGCAGCAGTCCATAATGCAGTAATACTATAATTGGCAGAACCATCGCCAATAATCGCAATCACTTGTGTATTCGGTTTGGCAATTTGAATTCCGACAGCAGCTGGCATGGCATACCCTAGCCCACCTGCTGCTGCAAAATAATAACGGCCTTGTTTGTTGAAATGAATACGCTCCCATAAAATACTATTGGTTGAAGTCGACTCATTGGTATAGATACTATTCTTGGGGGCCGTATTATTGATTAAGTCAAATAATCGCTCAGGCGCAATATAGCCATCTTTTGATGGTGGAGCGCTGGTTAATGTTGCTCGTGGTTGTAGTTTTTTGGTTTTGGCTACAATGTTCTGAGTAAGTCGTTTCAGGCTATTTTTTAAATCACAAACATAAATCAATCCCATTGGTGCTCTGGCCGCTTCTTGAATATCGCAGCTTAAGGCGATTAATTTGGTGTTTGCAGCTAAGTATTTTCCCGGCTCATATTGGTGGTATCTAAATACGGGTGCACCAAAGACCAAAACCAAATCGAATTCAGTCAATATATTTGATATTCCCGCAATACTTGCAGGTAAAAAGCCACGAAAATTGGCATGCTGATTGGGGAATGGACAACGAGGTGGTGACGGTGCTCCCCAAACCGGTACATTTAATTTTTCAACAAATTTGACTGCCTCATCAAAGGCATCTTGTCGATCAATATCTGGCCCTAAAATGACTGCAATATTTTTGGCATTATGAATATGTTTATGAATATCGCTCAGCGCTTGCTTGCTCAGGCATTGTGCTGTTACGACTTGTTTGGGGAGTAAATGTTGATTTTCATCATCGACTTCGACATCCCAATCATTATACGGAATCGATAAATAAACTGGCCCAGCGGCTTCTGCACTTGCTAACGCAATCGCACGGCTCATCGCATGTGGCACTTCTGCTGCACTGGCAGGCTCATGACTCCATTTAACCAAGGGTTTAGGCAATAAAATGGCATCAAAGTTGGTGAGTAAAGCCTCAACCCCCATCATTTGCCGAGTTTGCTGCCCAGAAGTAATAACCAGTGGCGTATGCGAATTCCAAGCATTGCTGAATGCTCCCATGGCATTACCTGTTCCTGCTGCAGAATGTAAGTTAACAAAGCCAACTTGGCCCGAGGCTTGCGCATAACCATCAGCCATCGAAACAGCTGCACCTTCATGTAAGGCCAAGATATATTTAAAATCTTCTGGAAAGTTTTTTAAAAATGGCAGTTCATTCGAACCAGGATTACCAAAAATTGTGGTGATATTATTGTTTCTTAAAATTTCATAGGTATATTCATGAACAGTTTTCACAACAGTTCCTTTGTTGTAGGGTGTTCTTTTATCATAAGTTTGAGATTTTTATAGCTCAAATCAAGAATCAATATGATGACTTATAGAGCACATGCATAATTGATTATCCATGTGCCTGATTCTGGGTTAATTCAAATAGCTTTTTATTTCCTCAATCACCAGTTGCGGCTGTTCTGCATGTAACCAATGGCCAGCGTATTCGATGGTTTTTAACGTGGCCAATGGAAATTGCTTTTGTAGTGCTTCCACTTGTGCGGCTTGAGTTAAATAGCCAGAACGTCCACCCCGAATAAACAGCGCTGGCTGCGGCCAAGCTGAAATTTCATTCCAATCGAGAATATTGGCGTAGTTGGCATACAAAGCATCGACATTAAACAACCACTGCCCTTTTTGAAATGATCTTAATAAAAATTGATTGACCATCGGTTCTTTAATGTACTGCTGCATGATTTCAGTGGCTTGTTGGCGATTCTCAGCTTGGCCTTTTTGTACTGCCATGAGTGCCTTGAAGATTTCATCATGGTGATTTTCCTGATAGGCATAGGGCGCCATATCTAAGACCACCAATTGTTGTAAACGATCTTTGGCTAAGTCAGCCAGTTCCATCGCAATCTTGCCACCCATTGAATGGCCAATCACGCTAAATTGATCAATCTGCAGATGTTCCAAAGTATCTAAGATGTCTTGTGCTAAGTCTTTAAAATTCATCTCAGCTGATCGACCCGAATGCCCGTGATTGCGGACATCTACTTGGATGGTGTCACGATTTTCTTGTAAAGCTCGGGCAATTACGCCTAAATTGCCAATACTCCCAAATAAACCATGGATCAGAACCACTGGGGCTTGAGTGGCATTTTGTGCGGGAGTATGCTCGAAATTTAATATCATAAATTGACCTAATACTTGATGCGGTAACTTGCCGATGATTCTAGCAATTCCTAAAGATTTTCGCCAAAAATGAGTGCTTATAATATAAAGGATGACTTTAAAAGATGAGTTTGAATCGAACAGATTGGCAAGAACCATGTTATCTGACCATTTTATTCTAAGTATAAAACCTATTCATACTTATCAATTCGTATAAATTTGAGAATTGCTTGGACAATATCACTAAAACACGGTATTAAATTAGACGGCTTCGGCCGCATGCAATGCATGAAATATTTAGATTTATTATGAACATTAAGTAGGACTTAAAACCATGTTCCAACATGTCGATCCATATGCAGGTGATCCAATCCTTTCGCTTATGGAAGATTTCAGCAAGGATGAACGCACAACTAAAGTCAATTTAAGTATTGGCCTTTATTATAATGAACAAAATATTGTTCCCCAATTGAATTCTATTCAAGCGGCTTATACCACGGTTAATGCCCAAAATGATAAAGTTAAACTTTATCTACCAATGGATGGTTTAAAACCTTATAACCAAGCGACGCAAGCCTTACTGCTCGGTGAAAACAGTCCAGCGCGTAAAGCTGGTCGTGCTATTACCGTTCAGACCCTAGGTGGTTCTGGTGCGCTGAAAGTCGGTGCTGACTTTTTGAAAAAGTATTTCCCAGAATCTGAAGTTTGGGTGAGTCAACCGACTTGGGAAAACCATATTGCCATTTTTAATGGCGCTGGTATTCAATCCCATTTCTATCCTTACTTTGATGCAGCGACCAATGGTGTTGATTTAGATGGGATGTTGGCTGAACTTCGCAAGATTCCTGAAAATGGTATCGTGCTACTTCATCCGTGTTGCCACAACCCAACGGGTGCTGATTTAACCCCAGCACAATGGGATCAGGTGATTAGCGTATTACAGCAAGGTAAATTAATTCCGTTCCTTGATATTGCCTATCAAGGTTTTGGTCAAGGGATTGATGAAGATGCTTATGCCATTCGCGCCATGGACCAAGCAGGTCTTAATTTCATTGTAAGTAATTCATATTCTAAAATTTTCTCACTCTATGGTGAGCGTGTTGGTGGTCTAACCTTCCTATGTGATGACCAAGCTGCTGCACAAAATGTTTTAGGTCAATTAAAAGCGACGATTCGCCGCATTTACTCAAACCCACCAACGACGGGTGCGTTACTGGTCAATCAAGTCTTAAATGATGCTGATCTAAACAAAACTTGGCAAACTGAACTTGCAGAAATGCGAGTTCGTATTGCAGAAATGCGTGAAACGTTACATGCGCAACTCTCCGCTGCACTGCCTGAGCGTGACTTCAGCTATTTGATTAAACAACAAGGTATGTTCAGCTATACCGGTTTAACCGCTGAACAAGTCGATCAGCTCAAAGATCAATACGGTATCTATATGGTACGTAGCGGTCGTATTTGTATTTCTGGTTTAAATACCAAAAATATCGGCTATGTCGCAAATGCGATGGTTGAAATTCTTAAAGCGGCTTAAGCGCTGAACTAAATCAGTCTAATCCGAGTAAACAAAACGGGCGTATTGCCCGTTTTGTTTGTCTGCTATTTTTTTATTGGGTTTAGATTTTAGTTCGCTTTGGGGTTGACTCCAAATTTAGTCAAAGTGCACCACAGTACGAATAGACTCACCGGCATGCATAAGCTCAAATGCTTTATTAATATCGGTTAATGGCATGGTATGCGTGACAAAAGGTGCCAATTGAATTTCACCTCTCATGGCTTGTTGCACCATTGCCGGTAATTGCGAGCGACCTTTAACGCCACCAAATGCAGTGCCTTTCCAAGTGCGACCGGTTACCAACTGGAATGGACGGGTTGAAATTTCTTGACCAGCACCTGCAACACCAATAACCACGGACTGCCCCCAACCACGATGTGCTGATTCGAGTGCCGAACGCATAACATTGACATTGCCAATGCATTCAAAGGTATGGTCAACGCCCCAAGTGGTCAGATCAACAATCACTTGCTGAATCGGACGATCATAATCCAGTGGATTTAAACAGTCCGTTGCACCAAATTCTGTAGCCAGTTTAAATTTCTCAGGATTGGTATCAATCGCAATAATACGAGCAGCTTTGGCCTGACGCGCACCTTGTACCACAGCAAGTCCAATGCCACCTAAACCAAATACCGCAACACTATCGCCCGCCTTTACTTTGGCGGTATTGTGTACTGCGCCAATGCCTGTCGTCACGCCACATCCAAGTAAACAAACCTGTTCCGGATTGGCTGCAGGGTCGATTTTGGCCAAAGAGACTTCTGC
Source organism: Acinetobacter pullicarnis (assembly GCF_006352475.1). Classification (NCBI taxonomy): domain Bacteria; kingdom Pseudomonadati; phylum Pseudomonadota; class Gammaproteobacteria; order Moraxellales; family Moraxellaceae; genus Acinetobacter; species Acinetobacter pullicarnis. Next base: position 2,017,963 of record NZ_VCMZ01000001.1, on the reverse strand, counting down.
AACAACGGTATATTCACTGAAGGTTGAACACCCCATATAGTGATAAATTGGTTGGCCATTATAAGAAAAACGGGTTGTCCCATCTGGCATCAAACCCTTACCTTGTGTGGCACGAACAGAAATACAAAGGTTGGTTTTATCTGACTTACAAAATAAACATTCACCGCACTCTGCCGTATAGAGTGGAATAACGTGATCGCCTGGTTGTACGCTCGTCACACCCTCGCCCACTTCAATCACAATTCCAGCACCTTCATGGCCTAAAATTGCAGGAAAAACACCTTCAGGATCATCGCCAGATAAGGTAAAAGCATCTGTATGGCAAACGCCGGTATGGGTGATTTTAATCAGGACTTCCCCAGCCTGTGGCGGTGCAACATCGACTTCCACAATTTGTAAGGGCTGACCTGCTGCAAATGCGACTGCTGCACGTGATTTCATGGTATTACTGTCCTTTTTAATAACTCGAGTTGCATCATATATGAGGGATTGATGCTTGAGAATGCCTCATTCAAACCAAGCAGAGAACGTCCGTTAAAAAAAGAAAGGATGATCGCTTTGTATGAAATATCAACAAGGTTGCTTTACTGTTTAGAAATGTTCTTTAAGCACTTAATTGATTGACCAATCATGATAATTTTAATCAAAATAGATAAAACCTATATTACAACAATTGACGATGCTGCCTCTTCTCATTATTGAGAAATTTACGGATACATTATCTAAGCCAGGAAAAATAAATATGCCTAATTTAGAAAATTGGATTGATACCACAGAATCAAAAGATAAATTACAACAACAATTGACCGGTTATTTGGTCTTAGACAAAGCCTTTGCCAGTATTGCAGCTCGCATACATTTAATTCGGGGTGCAAAAACCAGTTTAGATTTGCAATATTATATTTGGGGGAACGATTATATCGGCAATATGATGCTGCATGAACTGCTTTTGGCGGCAGATCGCGGTGTACAGGTTCGAATTTTGATTGATGACCATAATGGCCGTCAGCTAGATCAACATTTTAAAATATTAATTCAACACCCGAATATTCAGATCAAGCTCTATAACACCTATAAGTTTAGAACTTTACGTATTTTTGATTATATCTTTAGAGCCAAACAAATTAACCGTCGAATGCATAATAAATTAATAATTGCAGATGCGACCATTGCCGTCACGGGGGGGCGCAATATCAGTTGTGAGTATTTTGATGCCAGTGAATCAAGACAGTTCACCGATATGGATGTTTTGTTCTTAGGACATGCAATTACCCATAGTAATCAAGTATTTGTTAATTTTTGGGATCATCACCTCAGTGTCTGCGTCACTCACTTCATACAGCCTGGTCGAGCAAAAGATCTTGAAAAGTTTAGAGAAAACTTTATTCAGGTCAATAAAAAAGATCGCCTAGCGGGTAAAACAGTCGAGCAAGAACAGCAAAAACTCTATATGCAGTTGAAATACAGTAAAATTCATTGGGGCGTTGCTCATTTTCTTGCCGACATCCCAGAAAAGACCTTAGCACAAGCTGAAGGACTCCAACTGATTTTCAACCAAATTGAAGAAAAAATTGGCCATCCTAAACGTACGATTGATTTAATCTCCGCATATTTTGTACCCAAAAAAGATGGAAATAGCCTGATTGCAAAGCTTTTAGAGAAAAAAGTGGCTATTCGCATTTTGACCAATTCCTTTGCCTCGAATAATGTTGCCCTTGTGCATGCCTCCTACCAAAAATATCGTAAAGGCTTACTTCAAAATGGAGTGAGGCTTTATGAGTTTAAGCCATATATTCAACGTGAACAGCGGACTTGGTATGAGATTGCATCAGGGAATGTCATTCCACCCAAGGGTAAAAAAATCACAAGTTTACATGCTAAATTTCTGAATGTAGATCAGAAAGTATTTATTGGTTCGTTTAACTTTGATCCGCGCTCTGTTAATCTCAATACCGAAGTTGGTTTACTAATTGAGTCAGAACATTTAAATCATACGATCTCAAATCAATTAGATCGTGATCTTTGTGAAGTAGCCTTTGAGTTACAGCTCGACGCTCAAGGTGAAATCATTTGGCTCGACCATCAACAAGATGGGACAATTATCGAGCATAAAAAAGATCCACAAACGACTAAATTTCAAAGATTTATCATGCATTGTGTGTCGTTCATACCAATTGAATGGATGATGTAGTAAGGTCGTCAATGTATGGGTTTATACTTGTGACCTATTTCAACCTTTGCTTCACAGCTGAATATAACCATTTCAATCAAACTGGACCGTTTTTGATGTTGAGAAAAACCCGTATTACGCTTCTTTTGATTGTAATTCCAATCGTAATAACTGGATGTAATCTGCCTATGAATCAGTCTAAGCTTGGGGAAATGACCAACACCAATTTAGATCACTGGGTTACGCTGCCTGAATCTAAGCAAAAAATACAACAAGATCAAACGGGTTATTTGGTCCTAGATGAAGCATTCGTCAGCATTGCGGCACGCATACATTTGATTCGTGAAGCCAAACAGAGTTTGGATTTACAATATTATATTTGGGGTGATGATTTTATTGGCAATTTGATGCTCAGTGAATTACTCCAAGCCGCAGATCGTGGTGTCCATGTTCGCATTTTGATTGATGATCAAAATGGTCGCCAGCTAGACACTCAATTTAAAGCCTTAATGCAACATCCCAACATCGAAATAAAGCTTTATAACCCTTATAAATTTAGAACACTACGCATCTTTGACTATGTATTTAGGACCAAGCAAATTAATCGCCGGATGCACAATAAGCTGATTATTGCAGATGGTGCGATCGCCGTGACAGGCGGTCGAAATATTAGCAGTGAATATTTTGATGCAAGTAAATCCCTACAGTTTTCCGACCTCGATGTATTGTTTTTTGGGCAGATCATCCAACAGGCCAATCAAGTATTTATTGATTTTTGGAATCACCAACTGAGCTTCCCTGTTGAACAATTTGTTACCGTTGGGCAGCCAGATGATCTTAAGCAATTGAGAACTGACTTTATTCAATTTAAGCAAGACAATCTACAAACTGGAAAAAAAGTCGATCTGGAACAACAAAAGCTATATAAGCGACTGAAATACAGCCAAATCAATTGGGGGACTGCATATTTTCTCGCAGATTCACCAGACAAAACCTTGGCACAGGCGCAAGGAAAACAATTGATTTTCAATCAAATTGCAGAAAAAATGGGTGAACCCAAATATGCATTAGATTTAATTTCAGCCTATTTTGTTCCAACACAAAGTGGCACTGAATATATCAGCGCACTGCCAGAAAAAGACGTGAAAGTTCGTGTGTTGACCAATTCATTTGTCGCCAATGACGTTGCCTTAGTGCATGCTTTTTATCAGCAATATCGTAAAGAACTGCTTAAAAAAGGCGTAAAACTCTATGAGTTTAAACCCTATATTCAGCGCGAACGACGGACATGGTATGAGATTGCAACGGGCAATGTGATTCCCCCCAAAGGGACGAATCGCTCAAGTTTGCATGCCAAGTTCATTAACGTTGACCAAAACATTTTCATTGGTTCTTTTAACTTTGATCCTCGTTCCTTTAACTTAAATACCGAAGTGGGTTTAATGATTGAATCCCAGCAATTACATCAGACGATTTCGGATGCATTGGATCAGTACTTACCTCAAATTGCGTATGAACTACAACTAGATAAACACGGTGAAATTATCTGGCTTGATCAGCAAGCAGATGGCACTGTGATTCAATATCAAACTGATCCGCAAACCACCAAATTTCAACGCTTTATTATGTATAGTGCTTCGTACCTACCAATTGAATGGATGATGTAATTACATAAGGTTGACGGTTGGGGATCTTGACTGTGCCAACACTTGTTGTATTGCAATTTCAAGCACATCATAAATGCGTTTGTCATTACATTGGGCGACATTAAAGCGAAGAAAATGACGGGCTTGCTTGGACTCACTAAAAGAATTACCCGGTGCAAGTACCACTTGATGCTGTAAACATATTTTAGAAATCTCCCCTGCATCCAGTTGATCAGGTAAGGCACACCACAAAAAGATGCCACCACGTGGAATAATCCAAGGTTTAATATTTAACAAAGCCAAACGTTTAATGGTTTGATTCATCGCCTCTATTAAATGGTTTTTAATCCACTCCAGATGTTTAGGGTAGCTACTATCCGTTAATGCCAAATAAACAATTTCTTCGTTCAACTGTGAACAGCTAAAATGCGTGGCTATTTTAAGATCGATCAGGGCTTGGATCTGTTCAGAATGACTAATGATATAACCACAACGGATTGCTGCAGATAAGGTTTTAGAAAAGCTACCAATATGAATGACCTTTTCTAAACCTGCTAATGCGGCATATTTGGGTGCTGGGCTATGTTCAAAATCTGCAAAAATATCATCTTCCACAATGGTCATATCGGCCTGTTCAGCCAGTTTCGCGATTTGATAAGCAATTTGAGTGGTGAGTACCGCCCCTGTTGGATTGTGAATACCGGTATTGGTTAAATAGAGCTTTGGTCGAAACTGCAGTGCTTCTGCAAAACGCTCAACATCAGGACCATTTTCATTGAATGGAACGGCAATGGCTTGTAGATGATGGGCTTTTAAGATGGCATGAAAGTTAAAATAACAAGGATCATCAATCAGAATGAGGTCCCCTGGTTTTACCAGTAATCGCAGGACGAGATCAATCGCATGTGTGCCTGAACCTGTTAAACAAATCTGATTGGCATTGACATGTAAATCATTGCTTTGTTTTTTTCGTGCAATCAACTGTCTTAAGCCCAAATGCCCGTGTGGTGTAGCATAGTTGGTTAAGAGTTCAGCATCCAAGCGCGAAGCCATTTTTAAGGCCTTGCGAATACTTTGCTCTGGCATCCAGTTTTTGGGTAACCAACCACAACCGGGCTTCAGCATATCTGCAGGGGCTTCAAGGGATTGTCGAGAAATCCATAAAGGATCAATCTCACGGTGATAGGCATAACTTGGTTCAACGATTGGATTTTTCACGACTTTGCTACAAACAAAAAATCCAGCACCAGCCCTAGACTCTATAAGATCTTCTGCAACTAAGCGTGCATAAGCCTCCACAACTGTAGATACCGAATGATTTAATTGCGTGGCCATTTGTCGAACTGAAAGTAAACGTGCGCCTTCTCGTAATTTTTTACTGTTGATCTGATCACGGATGACCTGCATGGTTCGTTCAATTTTATTCATTGTATTTCTTGCCGTAGAGATTAAGCGTGTAGGCTGGGTCAGCGTTGGACTGTATGGCTGTATTGGTTTTTTTAACCAGTACAGTATGCTCAAATTGTACTGTATTGTAGCTGTTTTTAATGCAAGGAAATTTGTATAACACTCGCATTAACAATGAGAATGTACAAATGGATGCGCAAAACAAGGGTTGGCTAAATGGTCTAGTGGGTGTCATGATTTTTGCTGGTTCTATGCCAGCAACACGTATTGCCGTGACGGGGTTTAATCCTGAGTTCCTGACTGGTGCAAGAGCTGTGATTGCAGGGCTATTTGCATTATTAATTTTGGTGGTATTCAAACAGCGTATGCCGCAACTGAAAGATTTCATTCCCCTCTGTATTACTGCTTTGGGTGTGGTGTTGGGCTTTCCTTTATTTACAGCGCTGGCTTTACAGGAAATCAGTGCTGCACGGGCTTTGGTGTTTGTTGCACTACTTCCCTTATCGACTGCAATTTTTGGGGTATTCCGTGCTGCAGAACGTCCCAGTCTGGCATTTTGGCTTTTTGCCTTGATCGGAAGTATGTTGGTGATAGGCTTTATGCTACAGGGTGATCAAGGTCAAATATTTAGCCGTGCAGACTTGTATATGATCGTGGCTATTTTGCTGTGTGGGCTGGGTTATGCCGAAGGCGGTCAACTTTCTAAGTCTTTGGGGGGATGGCAAGTGATTTGCTGGGCATTGGTGATTGCCCTGCCATTTATGTTCGTGCTCAGTTATTACTCCCTTCCACAAAGTTTAGCCAACGTGTCAATTTCGGCTTATTTGGGTCTCATTTATGTCGCTGTGTTTAGCATGTTGCTCGGATTCTTTTTTTGGTACAAAGGGCTGGCACTGGGTGGCATAGCAAAAGTAGGGCAAATTCAATTAATTCAACCATTTTTAGGATTAATGCTCTCCGCGATTTTCTTAGGTGAAAGCGTGAGTCTAGCTATGGTCGTGGTCTCAATTGCAGTTATGCTCTGTGTGATGATGGCAAAGCGGTTCGCCTAGAATCTGCACTAAGTCCTATTGTGCACTTCTGCGCATCATCTAGATCCAGATCAATTGCACTGCGTCGGGCAACCAACACCAACACCAACACCAAGCTTACTTATAGTAAGCCTATTTCTTTAAAAAAGTCTCGATAGGCGTCTGCCTTTTTCTCAAGTGCCAAAGGATAGGCTCGTGATGAAGATGGCATCCGATACAACTGAAGTTCTCGATCAGCGAAATAGGCATGACTGGATTGCCCATGAAGTTCTCGATCAGCGAAATAGGCATGACTGGATTGCCCAATACTTGGTTTTTCAGTACCTTCAGGCATCGACAACAGCAAAGTATCTGTAGCTTTATCTCCGGTTGTCATCACGGCATGACACTGGGGAATTTGCTCGAGCAGTTTGCTTAAATCTGTTGGGGTATGCACTTGTAGAAACTTATCAGATGCATTGCCTTGTAAACGAATCACCTGATACGCCGTGTCAAAGATTGCAATTCCACGTTCAGTTAAAAATGCACGAATCTCGGCTTCTTTAAATGTTTTCAGACCTAGATCAATAAAGTGATCTTTGTTGTCAAAAAAGATTATGCCAAAGATTCGCCACATATCATTTTGAAAATTTGGATAATAAAAATCCATTTTCCAACGGCTTTTGGGTGGTGGAAAACTCCCTAGCATCAACAACTTGGCATTGGTTGGCAAAAAAGGCGCTAAGGGATGCGTTTCGATGTTTAATTCAGGAATGGCTTTATCTTCTGACATATTTAACTCAGTTTACAGACTCGTTAAGGCATTTTTGATTTGCAGGTATTTACCCCTTAAATTCCTGCTGTATACAGCTCGCAATTTTCTGCGCCCAAAGTTGATAAATCGCTTGGCTGGGATGAAAACCATCTTCGGCCATTTCTAAGTTGAGCTTTTTATATTCAGTTATATCTGACTGAATAAGTCGATAATGTGAATGACTTTGCACAAAGCGCGCAAGTAATTGATTCATCTTTTTGGCATATTGGCCAAACAACCAAGCCAAAGGATTTGGCAATGCTGGAAATTGTTCCATGGGTGGAACACCTGAGATAATCACCAAATTGGGGCTGAGGTATTGCTCAATGTCGGTATACAGTCTTTGTTGTTGTTCTATCCACTCTTTGGGATCGCGTAGTTGTGTGACGTCATTCACACCAACCGAGGTAATGACCACATCATAGTGTTTAGTTTCGAGTTGCTGCAGTTCTTTATAAATTCGACTGGTGGTATGCCCTGTTTTGGCATGTAGGTGATATTCAATTTTAAAGCGATCACCCAGTTCCGCCAGCAACGCACCGAGTAAAGCTTGATCTTGATGGGCAACCCCAACGCCCGCAGCGGCGGAATCGCCTAAAATTAATATCGATAACGCTGTCCCTTGCCCGTGTATCCCTTGGCGATCACCGACAGGCTCTGCTAAACGGGGCGTATTTTTTTTAACCCGGTAGCCTTGAATAAGAATAGCAGGCAGTAATACCAAGCTGGATATCTTTAATAACATGATTCGCCTCAATAGCTTATGACATGATGACTATGATCGTGCCGCATAGTGTCATTTAGTTCAAAGGCGCGTCAAGATGTGTTTGGCTTTAAACCAATAAAAGCGCCTCATCCTAAGCTGCTCACTTTGGGATGAGGCGCTTTTGCAGAGCAACTTAACCGAGTTTATTCACAAGACTCAAAGGTAAAACTTTCATTGCCAGCCCAAGGGGTAACCAAGGCCATTGTGGGACATAGGCTTTGACCGGTTGCTTTTCAATCGCTTTCACGAGTAAATGTGCACCTGTTTTTTCATCGATTTCAAAAGGTAGCTTCTTTGCCCCTTCATTCAGTTCGGTACGGATATAGCCTGGGAAAATGGTTGATACTTTGATTGGTGTTTTCATCAACTCTGCACGTATGCCTTCTGCCAAATGTGCCACAGCAGCTTTACTTGCTGCATAAGTCGACAAATGCTTGGGTAAACCACGCATTGCGCTCATTGATGACATGACCACCAAATGCCCGCTATTTTGCGCACGAAAAATTTCAACTGCTGCTTCACATTGTGCCAACGCAGAAATAAAATTGGTTTCGGCAGTTTCACGATTAATGGCGAAGTTGCCTTTACCAATACGACGACCATTGCCAATACCCGCATTCACAATAATCCGATCGATTTGCCCAAAGTCCTGCTGAAATGCTTTGAATACCACAAAGACTTGATCATAGTCGGTCACATCAAGGGTTCTAACCTCAACTCTAACTGCATATTTACTTTCTATTTCTTGCTTTAAGCTTTCTAAACGTTCTAAACGCCGTGCGCATAATGCCAAGTTATAGCCTTTTCCTGCAAATTCACGTGCCATGCCTGCACCTAAACCCGAACTTGCACCCGTAATTAAAATTGTTTTTGCCATGAGGTTGTCCTTGTTATACCCAGGTCACTAAGTCAGCATTTACTGCTTTCAAAAAATAATGTTCGTTTAAACTCAATAATTTTAAATGATGCTCAGATAAACCCAATGTGGTGATACTGGCATTGTTAATTGCCCAATTCAGCTCAAAGGTTTTATACAAACTTAATTCTAATAATTGACCTAAAACCGTTGAAATCACACCACCAGAAGTAAATACCAGCGCCTGCTTGGTTTTCTGTTCAATTAAGTCTTTACAGAGTTGCTGTAATGCCTGATCAATGCGTTGTTTAAACATCGGCCATGGTTCGTCATAGTCATGATCATATTCTCCACTCGTCCAACGAGATACAGCCGCATGAAAGATTTCGGCCATATATGCCTTCGGATTAGCTGCGAGTGCTAATTCTTGTTTAATGGCTTCAGCTTGCTCAAAACGCGGATCATATTTTGCAATCACCTGTTGATGATTAAACTCATTCCAACCCGCATTGGTTTTAAGCGCAATATCAGGGAAACATTCGGACAGTGCAATATTTGCGGTCTGTTGATGACGCTGTAGTGAACCCGCAATCGCATATGTGGGTTGATTGCTCACCTGTTTGAGCGCTTGGCCCAGAATTTGAGCCTGTCGTTCGCCTTTATTTGACAGTTGATCATAGTTTTGTTGACCAAATGAGGCTTGCCCGTGGCGAATTAAATAAATCGTGGTCATTTTTTTAAAAGTTCCTCAAGTTTTGGTAAATACTTCTGTACCAAATGATTTGCTTCTATTTTTTGTTTACCGATTAATTTCAGCGCTCGAATATGTAAGGCGTGGATCACAATCCAAAAATCTTTGAATGCTGGATTTTGTGTCTGCTTATGAAAATATCGATAGTAAATCTGCTGTGCGATGACTGCCAAACGGAAGATGCCGAAAACTTCATAGAAAATCCAGTTCTCAGGCACAAGGCCTGTTTTTCCTAGATAGTAATCAACCACTTGCTGCCGGGTAAACATTCCTTTTAAATTGGTCGGTTGGCGCCGTGTTGATTTGAAAATCATACCATCGCTCTCTTCAACCCAATAAGCCAAAGCTGCACCCAAGTCCATCAGAGGGTCACCCAAAGTGGCCATTTCCCAATCCAAAACACCAATGACTTGAGTTGGGTTGTTCGGATCTAAAATCACATTATCAAAGCGCCAATCATTATGAATAACGCAGGTTGTTGAATCCTCTGGAATATTATCTAATAACCAATGACGTACAAACTTAAAAGATGGCACATTGATGGTTTTGGCTTTCTCATAACGTTGATCCCAGCCTTCGACTTGACGTCGACAATAGCCATCCCCCTTGCCAAGTTTTTCAAGTTCTGTACCTTGATATGGAACCTGATGTAAAGCAATCAGTTGATCGAGAACATTGCTACAGAGTTGCGTAATTTGCGCTTCACTCAAGTTAAGTTCTGCTGGGAGTTTCGCACGTGGAATAATCCCCTCAATGCGATTCATAACATAAAAATCACAGCCAATGACCGCTTGGTCCTGACACAAAGCCAACATTTCAGGTAAGGCAGGATAGAACGGTGCAAGATTCTTTTGCACCGAATATTCACGTGCCATATCATGTGCTGACTTGGCCTTAGTCCCATGCGGTGGACGACGTAAAATTAAGTCTTGATTATTATATTTTAGACGGTAAGTCCAATTCGAAGCACCACCAGAATATTGAGTTACCTCCGCAGTACCATCTAGCACCATGCCTTGCGCACGTAACCATCGTTCAACGGCTTCAATATCAAGCGCTTCGCCTTCTCGTACTTGTCCACCGACATCAATCACTGACATTCATTTTGTCCTCTAAAGGGTTTGATTTTTATTAAGTATGTAGATTTCAATCTAACGTCTTTTTAGTTTTAGATCCATAACCACGTTTTCTTAACTCAAGTTTTGCAATCATTCCCTTATGAACTTCGTCTGGGCCATCGGCTAAACGCAGTGAACGTGCTTGTGCAAAAAAGCCAGTCAGTGCTGTGTCGTGTGACAGTCCTGCACCACCATGAATTTGAATCGCCATATCGACCACTTTTTCTAACATACTTGGCGCAACCACTTTAATGGCTGAAATTTCAGTTAATGCTGCCATATTGCCTAAGCGATCCATTTTATATGCCGCATAAAGGGTTAAAAGTCGCGCTTGATCGATGGCAACACGTGCTTCAGCAACACGTTCTAAGTTGCCACCTAATTTTAGAATCTCAGTACCAAAAGCATGGCGCTGCATACCGCGATCAATCATCAATTCCAAAGCTTTTTCAGCTGCCCCGACACAACGCATACAGTGATGAATGCGGCCAGGTCCTAAGCGACCTTGTGCAATTTCAAAACCTTGGCCAGCACCGCCAATAAAGTTTTCAATAGGAACACGGACGTTTTCAAAACTCACTTCACCATGCCCGTGTGGCGCATCATAGTCGCCAAAAACAGGAAGCATTCGTTCAATACGCACCCCTTTGCTCTCGACAGGTACCAGTACCATCGAATGTTGATGATGGCGATCTTTGCTTGGATCTGGCGTATGTGCCATGAATATAATGATTTTTGCATTAGGATCGCCTAAGCCTGAAGACCACCATTTACGACCATTTAGAATAATTTCATCACCGTCAATAATTGCTGTGGCCTGCATATTGGTCGCGTCACTTGAAGCAACCGCAGTTTCTGTCATACAAAAAACAGAACGGATTTTGCCTGCTAATAATGGCTGTAACCATTGTTGTTTTTGTTGTTCTGAACCATAACGCCAAAGCACTTCCATATTGCCACTGTCAGGTGCATTACAGTTAAATACTGTTGGTGCTATTAAACTACGTCCAGACAGCTCTGCAATATGTGCATACTCTTGTACAGTTAATCCTGCACCCAATTCTGCATCAGGTAAAAACATATTCCAAAGGCCTGCGGCCTGCGCTTTTTGTTTTAAGATTTCAAGTTGTGCTGGCCATTGCCAAGTGGTCCAATCGCCATTTGGATTTAAATGGCGTGCTTCTTCCCAAAATGCAGCTTCAACGGGCTCAATCTCTTTTTCTATAAATGCTTTACAGCGCTGAATAAAATCTTGTGCACGTGCAGATAACTCAAACATGGGGGATATCCTTAATATATTTATGATTACGCTTTACAACACCATAACTGAAAACTTACTATGAATTAAATGGTTTTGTTCAATAGACTTGTATGCATGATATTCATAATAAAGGTTCACTCGACTTAAGTTTATTTCATCGTATCGATATTAATTTATACCCGCTTTTTATTGCTGTATTTGAACAAAAGAGTATTTCTAAAGCTGCACATGTTTTATCAATTAGCCAATCTGCGGCCAGTCACGCTTTACAACGTCTAAGACAGCATTTACATGATGAGCTATTTTTACGTAGTGGCCATCAAATGCTGCCCACCTCATTTTCGGAACAAATTTATCCGAGTATTAAACAAGCGCTCGCCAATATTCAGGCTATTTCACAGCAATCCCAGCAATTTGAACCTAGTCTGTTGCAGAGCCTAAAAATTGCAATGCATGATGAAGTTGAACCAATGGTCTTTCCACAGTTGGTACAGCATTTTCAAGCATTAAATCCCAAGATGCAGTTTTTTAGTATTAAGCTCGATCGTAAAACGGTTGTTTCAGATATTCTCACGCAACAAATTGATTTCTTTATTGATATAGAACAAAACTTTGGCGATAAAATTGAATCTAAAACACTGGTGAATGATCATTTTATGGTATGTAGCCAACTGCCGAGCATGGATGCAACAACCTATTTAAACTCGCCACATATTGGCGTTTCATCCCGTCGTACTGGTGTACTTATTGAAGATATTTACCTAAAACGACAACAGCTTTCAAGGCAGGTTTTATTACGTTGTCAGCATTATTCCACTGCCCTACAGATGATTAAACAACAACCTCAAACCATTTTAACCATTCCACAAAATATATTGGTGCATTTACAGGTGCCGCTACAGGTTAATATTTACCCAACGCCTTTGGATTTTCCTGATATGAATCTGAGCCTATATTGGTCTAAAGATTTAAGTCAAAATTTAAGGTTTGCTTTTTTGCGAAGCGAAATTTTAAAACAATTTGCTTAGGCTATTTGGTTAACGGGATTTATTTGACAAAAACAAAGAAAAAAACTCACAACCGCCTGTTTATTGCATAAAATATGACTGCCTCTTAAAGCTGTCGCATCTCATATTTAAATTTGCACAGCATACTTTTAAAAAACTAATTAAATATTGTGAGTACTTTGGATGCCAAATTTAAATCAAAATTCCTCCATTCCTAAAAATACATTATTCACCGCCAATGGCCGATTTAGTCGGCTCTCTTATCTCGCATGGCTGTTGATTAGCAGCTTAATCTATTCCTGCGCATTGATGTTCGTAGTTGCTTTTGGTCTATTTGCAGCATTGGGTTCTAGCCTTGATCCGAGTTTATTTTTAAGTACAGGCTTAGGTCTTTTAACCATTATTCTTTTTGTCGGTATAGTGATTATTTTCATCGTGATCTCTGTCCTTATTACCATCCGTCGTCTACACGATATTAATAAAAGTGGATGGATGTGCCTTTTATTCTTTATTCCCGTCGTTAATCTTATTTTTGCACTCTATCTTATTTTTGCACCAGGAACGCCAGGTGAAAATAACTATGGACCCGTCCGCCCAACGGAACAGACTGAACGGGTTTTAGGCATTGTTTATGCTGTTCTTTGTGCCTCAATGCTGTTGAGCTATGTTGCTTTATTCACAGTCGCTGCAAGTTTGCAAAATAATAGCCAAGCTTCTTTTCTAGAGGCCCTGCAAAATCAAACAGGATTAGATGTAGAAGCCATAGAAAGTGATTCACAAGATTCGGAGTCTATGGTTGAAAGCGAAGAAACTAAAACAGGCACACTATAATTTATGCTTTAAATTTAAGTCGTGAGTCGCGACAACTCATTTTTGATGAGTTGTCGTAATTGCAACATACAGGCTTTAATCTCAGTTTGATTTAATGCGCTAAACCCTAAAACAAAACCATAGGCAAGGTCATGCGCATAAAACTGACTTAAACGAGTAATCCCAATCTGGCGAATTTCTGCAGCTTGCACCAAGGCCATTTCTAAGGCTTGGGGTATATTCGCTTTAAAATAGCAGGCGATTTGCATACTGGCATTGTGCTCTTTGAGATAACAATAATCTGATAAATATAAATCAAAGCATCGTATAAAGGTTTGATAGCGCTGTGTATATAACTGCTGCATCTGTGCTAAATATTCTGCGTAATGCCCTCTTTGCATGAAATTGGCCAAAATTATTTGAAAATACTGCGATGGTGCACTGCCATCAATATAATTACGATAGCGCTTAAATGGCTCAATTAGGGCTTCGGGCAGAATCAAATAAGACATTCTTAGGCTTGGCAAAATATATTTACTAAATGAGCCTAAATAGATGGTTCGTTGAAAATGATCAAGCCCTAAAATAGCTGTATTTTTATATTTACTCAGCATCAATGCATCATAATCATCTTCAATAATATAGCTATTGCGCTCTTCCGCGAATTGAATAATCTCTTTCTTCCGCGCCAAACTCATCTCAATACCACTCGGATATTGATTGGCAGGTGTAACATAAATGGCTTTCACATCTTGCATGGTCTGACACTGCTGAATATCAAGCCCTTCTGCATCTAAGTTAATGCACTGCAAGTCTAAACCCACCAAATCAAATAAATGATAGGCATTCGAATAATATGGATTTTCCATGATAATTCGATCCGCTGGGCTAAATAGAACCTGCGCACATAAATATAGGGCTTGCTGCGTACTATTAACGATTAATACTTGCTCTGCGGTGACCTGTGTATTGCGATTTAAATTGGTAAACTGAGCAATCTCCTGTCTTAATAATAAGTCACCTGCGCCATTGTCTTTCAAGAAAATACTCAGGCCATGCTGACTTAAAGTAAATTTTTCAGTTTCATACCATTTTTTAAAAGGAAAATTTCGAATTTCTGGCATGCCATCGGCAAAAAAATTAAGATTTTGATCAAAGAATAAGGCTTCTAATTTTTCAGCATTGGCTGGCAATAGATATTCAACAGTATCATTTTTTTTAAACACTGTACTGGTTTTAGCCTGTATATGAACAAAACTCCCCTTGCCTTTTATTCGATAAAATATGCCTTCTAGCTCAAGCTGAGCATAGGTTTTTTCAACTGTATCTCTTGATATTCCAAGCGCTTCAGATAAGAAACGCGTCGATGGGCATTTAAACTCTTGAACCAAATCAACATCAGCCAAGCTTTGTTTAATCGCAAGATACAACTTTGTTTTTAGTTTTTTTTCCTGAATCAGTTTAAAATTTTCACTGAGTAATTGGATAAATTCATTTTGTTTCATTTTAACATCCAACTCGAAGTGGATAATGCCTTACCAAGATAAAGCATTATACGTGGTAGATTGCATCTATGCGGGCCTAAACCATTTAACTGAGTAATCAACAGATAAGTTGGCCAGTTACACTTATTTGCCATCTCATCTAGATTTAGTGAGTTGACTTAGCTTGGCTTTCAGCCACTTTGGCCTTTTGTGATGGCATATAATCTGGTTCATTGCTGACGGCTAAATAAAAGAGTCCGAGAAATAGGCATCCCAACATCAAACTAATAGCAACGACGAGATATGGAAAAGGTTTCTTTGGCTGGTTCATACAATCATTCTCGGTGTAGAGGCGCGGTGATGTTTTAAAATCGTTTCGGTGTATTCACCAAATACAGAAAGTTTTTCAAAAATATGTTCGCTATACAGCAAATCATCAATCAGATGTTCTGCTTTATCTAAAGCAACCTTTAATTGCTGACTCAGCAAAGGTGCATTGGCAAAAGCAATATTGCGACATACGCTCGATGACGCTGTCGTTTTGGTTTTCCAAAAGAGTTGTTTAAAGTTAATGTTGTTTAGATTTTGATCCGTTTCACATAAAGCGATATTAATGATCTTAATATCAGTCAAGGCCTGAATACGCTCGATAATCGACTGACTTAATTCAGTGCTACCTAACATATAAATCTGGCAGCACTCGCTGTCGAGTAAGGCTTTACACAAGCCATAGCATTGAATATCTACTGACTTGAAATTCTCGGGTAATAAATCAAAGCCTAAATACATTTCATCAATAGATTGCTGCTTTTGCAGTTCTAAAGCATCGAGTTGAAAATAATGCGGATAGACCTGTTCGATAATGCCCTGCTTAGAAGCAATATATACGGTTTTTAAATTGAGTACCGCGCCAATAAAAGGAGAAAATAAATGGCTTAGGCTATTTTCAGTGATGGTACTTTGCACAATATAATAATGCTCAGCCCCAGACTTTTGTGCACGTACTGCTGCTGCCTGTTGTAATGCTTGGTCGAACGCTTCGGTATTTTTAAAGCCAAGCTGTTCAATCAATTGAGTCGTATTAAGCGGATCAAATTGTGCGATATCAGTAAGTAAGCCAAGGTTTAAACCAGATTGCATTTCGTGCCCCAAAAGCAGAATGTTTCATTACAATCGTTTTACTATAAATGACCTCGATACAAAAGTGGTCTGAAGCATAAAACCAAAGTGGTCTGAATTAATCAGACCACTTTGTTAAAAATAATAGATAACAGCGCAGATTCTCTGCCCTCATTACTTAAACATAGGCAAGCTGTACCAAAAATCTAAACGCACCTGCAATGACAGCCAAAGCTAAAAATCCAGCCACCCACAAGACGATAAACCATTGTGTTTGAGAGAGTTTCATCATGACTCCTTAGTGATAACCTTCATCGCCAATACGAACTTTGTCCCTAAATACCCAATAGGACAAACCGGTGTACATCAAAATAATCGGAATTAAGATTAATGCACCAATCAAGGTAAAGAGTTGGCTACTTTGCGGAGATGCAGCTTCCCAGATGGTAATCGATGGTGGAATAATATAAGGCCATAAACTAATAATAAAGCCTGTATATGCCAAGAATACCAGTGCCAAGGTATAAATGAATGGGCTTAATTCCTGACGTTTTTTACATGAGCGTAATGCCAACCCTGTAAAGAGTGCCACTAAAATTGGAACTGGACTAAAATAAACCAAAAGTTCATGATTAAACCAGCGCTCAGCAATTTCTGGATGTGCTAATGGCGTATAAATACTGACACAACCAAAGATAACAAATAAAACCACAATGAGTTTTGGCATTAACTCATACATTTTATTTTGGATATCTTTCTCTGTTTTGAAAATTAACCATGCACAACCCAGTGCTGCATAAAGCACCACAACACCTAAGCCCGTAAATAAACTAAAACCGGTTAACCAATCTAAACCACCACCGGCATATCGGGCATTTTCAACTTTGATCCCTTGAATATAGGCACCTAAAATCACACCTTGGAAAAAGCTCGCTAAAATAGAGCCACCAATAAAGGCTTTGTCCCACCAATGTTTACTTTTATTGGCTTTAAAGCGAAATTCAAAAGCAACGCCACGAAAGATTAATGCAATGACCATTAAAATAATCGGCATATATAATGCAGATAAAACCGTTGCATAAACCAATGGGAATGCGGCATAAAGTGCCGCACCACCCAATACCATCCAGGTTTCATTTCCATCCCAGACAGGCGCAACGGTATTCATCATGACATCACGTTCATCCTGACCTTTTAGGAATGGAAATAAAATACCAATTCCAAGGTCAAAGCCATCGAGCACCACATAAATCAACACACCAATGGCAATAATTACCACCCAGATCAATGATAAATCAATCATTTGTCATGCTCCTGTTGCTTCGGCTGATGGTCTGTATCGATCTCATCCTCAATACTGCTTAATGGGCGCTTAGACGCTTGTATTACAGCAATATCAGCATGATATGTTGGTGTTGAATGTACGAACTCAGGGCCTTTGTACATCAGTTTCAACATATAGTAGATTCCGATCCCAAATACCACGCAGTACACCAATACAAAAATAATCAAGCTCAAACCGACTTGTT
The DNA here is from genome assembly GCF_006352475.1 of Acinetobacter pullicarnis. Taxonomy (NCBI): domain Bacteria; kingdom Pseudomonadati; phylum Pseudomonadota; class Gammaproteobacteria; order Moraxellales; family Moraxellaceae; genus Acinetobacter; species Acinetobacter pullicarnis. Next base: position 2,000,215 of record NZ_VCMZ01000001.1, on the reverse strand, counting down.
CTGCTGAGACTGGAGATAGACCATCTGAGGTGCGCATTACGCCATAAACCACCCAAGGCTGACGACCAACTTCGGTGGTAAACCATCCAGCCAACAATGCGATAAAACCTGATGGTCCCATACACAATGCAAAGCGGTGCAACCATTTGTTTTCATAAAGCTTGTCATTTTTACGTAGCACTAAAGCGGCAAGTGCCAACAAAATCATTAAGCCGCCTAGGCCTGCCATGATTCTAAAACTCCAAAACACCACCAAAGCATTTGGACGATCTTCAGCTGGAAAGTCTTTTAAACCCGTCACTTTTCCATCCATAGAATGCGTCATAATCAGGCTTCCAAGGTTTGGAATTCCGACTGCATATTTGGTTTCTTCAGCTTCCATATCTGGAATACCGAATAAATACAATGGCATGCCTTTATCATGATTGGTTTCCCAATGACCTTCCATTGCGGCTAGCTTCGCAGGTTGGTGTTTTAACGTATTTAAACCATGTAGATCACCAATAAACATTTGTAATGGTGCGAGTACCAGTAACATCCACAATGCCATTGAGAATGACTTTTTCACCAATGCATCACGGCGGCCTTTAATCAAGTGCCATGCTGCAGTTGCTGCAACCAGCAATGCAGAGACCAAGAACGCTGCAGCAGCCATATGCATCAAGCGGTATGGGAAAGATGGATTAAATACAATGGCAAACCAATCTTGCGGTACGATAATGCCATTTTCGATACTGAAACCTTGCGGCGTTTGCATCCAACTGTTTGAAGACAAAATCCAGAACATTGAAATACAGGTTCCGACTGCAACCATCAGCGTCGCAAAAAAATGCGCACGTGGCCCAACACGGCCCCAACCGAACAACATAATCCCCAAGAAGCCAGCTTCTAAGAAAAAAGCACTGAGCACTTCATAGGTTAATAGTGGTCCAGTGATACTTCCTGCGACTCGTGAAAACTCACTCCAGTTGGTCCCGAATTGATAACTCATGACCACACCAGAAACCACGCCCATACCAAACGCGACAGCAAAAATTTTGGCCCAGAACTTAAATAAATCTTGATAGACCGGATTGTTGGTCTTTAACCAGCGCCATTCAAGCACAGCTAAGAAACTAGCCAAGCCAATCGAAATAGCTGGAAAAATAATATGAAAGGAGACCGTAAAAGCGAATTGAATACGCGCCAATTCAAGCGCTGTCAAACCTAAGTTCATTACACCACCTTCTTAATAACGTTTAAGCGATGGATTGCTGCAAAACACTGCAGCTGCAACTGTTCAAGCGGACTATTTATTGTCCGAGTAAGATATTGAAACAGGAATATTGCACGATGAAAAGCATTTTTAGCTTGAACGCGGTCGCACCATAATGCATAGCGTTGGTTAAATTTTACAGACATAAGTGCTCTCTACATTAAGCAGTCAATTGAAAGTTAAAGATTTAAGTGACTAAATAGCGAGAGAAATAGGTGGCGCCCTACTTTGAGGAAGCAGATAAAGTTGTTGTAATTCAAAATAGACATGTCTAAACGTTTGTACATATGCCAATAAACGTATCTGTATACGAATCAACATTTCTTTAATGCCAATTTCAGGTGGCAAAATTAAGTTGGCGTAGAATGTACAATATTGACATTGGTGGTTTACATCGTGGTGATGATGCCCACCATCTGCACTTACTTTTTGATGCTGATCATGATCAATAAAATGAAATGCAAAACTTTTTGAGGTGGAGGTATGAACTTGTGTGTCGACTGCTTCTGATAATTTATTTCTAAATGCATTGGAAATAGTTTCACAGACCGGAGCAATTTGATATTGCTCAGGGAGAAGCGGCTGTAAAAACACCGCGATCTGTAAAAGCACTGTTGCGAAAGCAAGCAGCAATCCACTGGTTTTAACCAAAATAACAATCTCAAACCTATGCTGTTTTCGACCATAATAATGTTCAATATGAAGTAAATAGCGAACTATTTACACCTGACATTATTAACTCAACCATAGTAGTGTATTGCATGACAATATGAAAGTGGTCTGCTGTCCTAACGGGACATGGTCTGATCAATTAGATCATTATTCTGCGATATTAAGTATTAAGCATCACAAAAAAAATCGCCCCTTTCGGAACGACTATTTTTATTGGGTGAAACCTATCGAATACAACTCATTAAAACTTCACATTCAGCACTTGATCCGATACAACACCTTGCCAGATGCTACGTAATACAGGTAAATAGAACTTCTCACCTAAATCAACTAATTCGGCATCCAGTAAACCATGTATTTCATGCATGAAAATATAATCTAGTTCTGTGTTGGAAAGCTTGGCATGTTCAATTTTCAGTTGTTGGCGTTTTGTCTTGGCTTTTTTCACAAGCTCATCGGCATACGTCTTATTTTTATATTGACTCATTGCCGTTAAACGCAATTCAATAATGCCCCAGCCTTCAAGTAATTTTTGAAAAACAGCGAAATCATGTGTCGTTGATTCCCAAGTCATTTCTTCTAGATTTTCATCTTCTGGAAGAACAGGAAGTAAAAGTTCCATGACACTCGGAAAAATTTTCTTAAAACTTAAAATAAATTTAACAGGATGCTCACCTGGATAATCATTAAATTGCACATTTTTTTGAACATCAGTCAAATATATATCTAGCATAACTTTCATCGGTTAATTAAATCTAAAACATATTGTACGCATTTAGCGCTTGAAGGGATATACGGGTATTTTACAATTGCTCAAATTAAATCAGGTTTATTCGCCTAAGGTGATTAAACGAACAAACCCTGATAACTGAATAAAGAATTTAAAAATAGACGACTCAATCAACACGCTTTAAGCCAGTCTTATTTTGCATTTGGGTAAACCATTTTTGCCGGTTGTACCACTTCATCAAACTGCTCTGCTGTGACTAAGCCCAACTCCACGGCGACGTCCTTTAACGTTTTTCCTTGCTGATATGCAGTCTTTGCCACTTTTGCAGCATTCTCATAGCCAATCACTGGATTTAAGGCTGTGACGAGCATCAGTGAGTTATGTAAGAAGAAATCAATTTTTTCATGATTTGGTTCAATCCCGACTGCACAGTGCTCATTGAAGCTATTAGAGGCATCACCCAATAACTGGATGGACTGAATCAAGTTGTATGCAATAACAGGCATAAAGACGTTTAGTTCAAAATTACCAGAAGCACCAGCAAAATTAATCGTGGTGTCATTCCCCATCACTTGTGCAACCACCATAGTCATGGCTTCACACTGAGTTGGATTGACTTTGCCCGGCATAATACTAGAACCTGGCTCATTTTCTGGAATAGAAAGTTCTCCCAAACCACAGCGTGGTCCACTCGCCAACCAACGAATATCATTGGCAATTTTATTTAGACTTGCGGCTAAGGTTTTTAATGCACCTGACGCAAAAACAGCAGCATCACGCCCTGCCAAAGCTTCAAACTTATTGGGTGCTGTAATAAAAGGTAAGCCTGTGATTTGCGCAAGTTGCTCTGCTGCTTTTACTGCATAATCTGGATGTGCATTCAGCCCTGTACCAACAGCAGTACCACCAAGTGGCAATTCATATAACCATTCTAAAGCTTGTGCCAACCGTTTTAAGCCATTATCCAGTTGAGTCACATACGCACTGAATTCTTGGCCCAAGGTTAATGGCGTTGCATCCTGTAAATGTGTACGACCAATTTTCACAATGTCTTTAAAATCTTGTGATTTTTGCGCTAGCGTGTCACGTAACTGTTTGACTGCAGGAATAAGTAACTCATTGATTTGCAAACTTGCAGCGACATGAATTGCGGTCGGAAAAGAGTCATTGGTTGATTGCGCACGATTGACATGATCATTTGGATGCACAGGTTGCTGTGAACCCAGTGCATTGCCCAGTTTTTGGTTTGCAATATTTGCAATCACTTCATTGGTATTCATATTACTTTGCGTGCCAGAGCCAGTCTGCCACACCACCAATGGAAATTGAGCATCCCACTGACCTGCAATAACTTCATCTGCTGCATCAACAATGTATTGGGATAGATCTTCGGGAATTTGTTTCAGTTCTGCATTGGTTTGAGCGGCAGCTTTTTTAACTAGACCCATGGCACGAATCATGGGTCTAGGCATATGCTCTGTACCAATTTTAAAGTTCTCTACACTACGTTGAGTCTGTGCTCCCCATAGCGCCTGACTTGGAACTTCCACATCACCCATGGTGTCATGTTCAATACGTGTTTGCATATCAACCTCATTGTTTAAAATAATGATCACACCAGTGCGTCAATTGTGATTCATCCAAGATATTAATCAAATTAGCTGACTATGTAAATGATAATCAATATCAGAAATCAGGTATTCAATAATTAATGCAATGTGGTGCGGTAAAAGTTCCATTCATCTTCGATCATCTTGTTGACACTGCGATGAGCCGACCAATTTAAAATATTCTTCGCTTTCTGACTGGTTGAAGCCAGTCGTTCCAAGGTTACTGTCGCATAACTTGGATCAATGGTATTGATCCCGACCTGCGTCACTTCAGAAATGATATCTAATAATGCTTGAATAGATGTTATTTCACCAGATATATCAAAGGCCTCACAAATATTGGTTTGGTTTTGCAACCAGTGCAAGGTCGAATGAATCGCTTCACAAACATCAAGTACATGTACGAAGCTTCGCTCAACAGTATGATCTGCTGTACTGGCATTTTTTTGTAGTTCGATTGCTTCACGTTGCATGGAAGCAACTTGCATCGCCAATGGCACAATATTTTTAGGCAGTGGCACAACCACCTCCCCTAAAATCCCGTGTTCAAATGCACCCGCAACATTCCCTAAGCGCATAATGGCAATTTTCCACTCATTGTCTGTGCTAAAGGTATCTCGAATGATGTCCTCAATCATTTGTTGAGATTTAATATATGGATTTGGATATCCATAGTTAAATTGCAATTCCTCATGTAATTCAAAACTAGATTCAGCATAGACGGTTAAACTGGACAAATGCACCAAACGTCTAACACCTGTTCTTTGCATAGATCGCAATAAACTCATAATACAACTGACATTATCGTTATAATACTCTAGCGGTTTTAAATTTGACTCTTCTAGACATTTAAAACCAGCGGTGTGTATGACAGTATCAATTGAATATTGTTCAAAAATTTTGTTTAATGCCGGTGTGTTTCTAATATCAATTTTGGCAAATGGGATGTACATTCTTGAAATATATTCGAGTCTTTCTAAAATTTCTAAACTAGAGTTGGCTAAGTTATCAACGATAACAACCTCTTGTCGTTGAGCTAATAAACTTAACGCCACATGCGAACCTATATAACCTAATCCACCAGTTACTAAAATCATTGTATACTTCCTATTTCTTATGATTTTTACACCCTATATCAATCTAGTTAGGCCCTTCTTATTAGTGAAAACGCCATGAGTACATTATTGCTGATTACCTCTGCACCGAGTTCGATTCATGCTTGGCATGGACTTGCGCTTGCCCAAGCCTTACTGCAAAAAAAACAAGACGTTCGCGTTTTTTTCTATCAAGATGGTGTGAATGTTGCCAATCAGTTGCAATGGGTACCCGATGACCAGCGTAATCTCTCCCAAGCGTGGGCTAAACTCGCGATCCGCCTTCCTGTGTGCGTAAGTGCAGCACTCGCAAGAGGCATAACAGATCATGAAAATGCACAACGCCATCAACTTCTTTCAGACAACCTCGCACAAGGGTTTGAGTTGGTTGGCCTTGGTGAATTGGCGGATGCAGTTCAACTAACTGATCGGTTGGTTCGATTCTAATTCTTAACTTTTTGTATATTGTTGCATTTAAAAGGCAAATTGTGTGCGTACTGTACTTGTTATCTTAACCCAATCTAACTTAAATACTTTACAGGTTTCCGAGAGTATATCTTCGACCATGGTTTTGGCCACTTTTGGTTGCCAAGTCAAAGTATTATTAATGGATGCAGCATTGAGTTTACTCAAAACTGATCTCAGTTTCGATGGTTTAAATCATGCATTTAAGCTTGCATCTAATTTAGTTGAAAGCTTTGAATTTTATGATCTCACACCAATCTTGGTACAGAACCACGATAAAAACTCAGCTTATGTTACTCAAACAACACAGGAGTTAGAATTTGTGACGTTTGATCATGCATTTATTCAATCTTTTGATCATGTCTTGTATTGGTAGGTTTCGTTAACATGCAAAATAAAAGCTTATACTTAATTCAATCTGACTATGCCAAAACAGCTCAAAGCTTAGATAAAATTGAGCAAATTTATTCAGTTGATGATGCTATCGTGTTAATGGGTGATGCGGTCATGTGGATTGAAGATGTGCGCCTGCGAAACAAGGCCAATATTTTTATTTTAGAGCATGATACAGCGTTATTGGCTCACTCACCACCACCCCATATTCAAGTCATTAACTATGCTGAATTTGCCGACGTGGTACTCAGTTATACCCGCTGTATCAGCTTTCAATAAGATCCAACCGATCTATTTAATACACCACTCAATACTGCTTAGGCTTTGTTATGAATTTAGAACTTGATCAAGATGGTCACTTAGTCGATTACGCACAATGGAATGAAAATATTGCGCAACAACTTGCAGATACAATCGATTTAACACTGAGTCCTTGGCATTTTCAAATCTTGGCAGCAGTCCGTCAGTTTTACCAACAGTTTGGGCATGCGCCAGCAACTCGCCCCTTGATAAAATTTTTAATAAAAACAGTCGATCCGGACCTCAACAATGCCTTACTACAAGAGCAATTTAAAACAGGTTTAGTTGCACGTCATTTAAGCCGACTGGCTGGCGTACCCAAACCGGCAAACTGTTTGTAAGCGCGTTAATCCCCCAAATTCCGCTTTGCACAAAAATATCCATGATCTTCGTGAGTATTAGCGCTCCACCATAAAATAATGGTACTAGAAAAAGAATCCCCCGCGTTTAAAGCGAGGGATTCAGAGACATCAGATTAGAAAATATGCTTTTTATACAGAATAAATTTCAAATAATCAGACCTTTACTGAATGGTCACTTTAACCGGTGCAGCAAAAATACTGTAATGATAATTATCATCGATTTTGTATTGATAACCTGGTAACACATAAGCCGTTCCTTTTTCAGAGAAACTTACAGTTCCATCAGCATTACTTTGATGTGCAGGTGAGTTGCTTAATACCACATATTGATTGGCATTCTCTGTATACACAGCCCCTACACGCGGTGTTAAATTTGCACTGAGCTTTAATGGCTGACCCATTGCCACAACAGCATTGTTTGCGGTGCTCATTTCTGTTACATATTTCGTCGCAAATTGGCTGTAATTGGTAGTAATGCCATAGGTACCTGTTGTGTATAGCATTTTAAACCTATTTTCCTCATTTACTGTCCATGGCCAGATACTCACCCCACGATGTTTCAACGCTTCCATTAAAGGTACGGTCACATTGCTATGCGCAGGATTATAAGTTGATGAGTTATTTTGCGTATCCATTAATATTTTATGGACATTACGTGATAGATCATTTGAGTTCGGTACTGAACCCGTTAGATAACCTGTCGATATGCCTGGCAATGTGGTTTTCATACGCTGAATTTGATTGCGATCGAAAGAAATCGTAATGACTTGGTCTTCCACGCCATACTTTTGCATTTCAGCTTTTAAGGCAGGTACGATTTTTTCATTCGGGCTCTTAAGTTCAACAAAATGCATAACATTTCTATGCTGCTTTAGCTCTGTAAAGAACTCTGCAAGTGTAGGTACTTTATAGCCTTTGCCTTTGGTGGTTAATTTTTTAACCTCAGCCAAAGTCATTTCTTCGATATTGCCTTTCCCATCAGTCGTACGATCTACTGTGGCATCATGCATAATCACCAAATGATCATCCTTGGTAATATAAATATCATTTTCAATTGCTTCCGCACCCAATCTCACCGAATGCTGTAAGCCTTCTAAGGTATTTTCATCCTCAAGACTCGGCACCCCGCGATGTGCAATGACCAACGGTTTACGCAATAACGTATAGGCTGGGAATTTTTCTAAAATCTGATTAAATACTTCAGGTTGTTCAGTCAAAATACCATTTACACCAGTGACTAAGGTCGTTGCAGCATCCTGTGGTGTGCTACCTGCTGATGTTGCCCACACCGTCAATAACTGTCGCTGTAATACACTGACATTTTCACGACTTAACAACTGTGGTGGAAGTAGCACAATTTTAGCCATAGCCTGATTGGTTTTATTGGCTATTGCAGTTAAATCTGTGGAGCGAAGTGCTGTTTCACGGCGTAAATCAAGAATAGAGCGCAGCATTGGTACCTCTGTTCTTGCACTGCGCAATAGTTCTACATCTGTTGAAATGACTGCGACATCAGTTAAATTCTCTGTCTCAGCTAGCTTTTTCAAAGCCGCAATGGTGGCTTTATCTTGTAATTGCAAAACAGGAAGTGTGTTGCGCTGTGAGTCGGATAAATAATGCTTTAAGCTCAATTTATTGCCTGCAGCATCGAGCATATTTAACTGGCTGTCTAAGCGTAAATAAACCTGACTGGCACGAACTGTTTTCAGTTGATCTATCTGACTGATGTTTTGAATCATCGTCGGTGCCATTGCAGCAAGCGTATTAGGCTGCTGCACCGTTGTACCTCTTGCCAAAGCAGGTAAAGCTTTTAGCTGTGTTACCACCTTAATGTGATTGACCTTCATGACTAGGCCAGCCGTTGATAGGCCGATGCCGCCCTGTGCACGATCATCCGCAAGCTCAGCATCTTGGACCAACACACCATTGATATATTGCTGTACCCGATTGCCATACACAATCACAGTGGCTTTGTAGCTTTTCGCAGCATCAATTTTTTCAGTGAACGGAGCTTTCTCTTGAACATCCCAGCTATTGTCAGTGTTTTTACGTGCAAACTCAGTTCCGTTGGATAAGGTCGCATTAGAACGAATCGCGAATTGATAATACGGATAATAGGCTGGACTCGCAGTCGCTTCTGCTGCTCGGTAAATAATACTGCCCCAACGACCAGTATTAATCGGATTTTCAAAAGTAAATTCAACATCAATGCGATAGTTTTTTTGCTGTTGTAATGCCTCAGGTAGCATAACCGTGGTGGTATTACTGCTATGTGCACGACCATCAATATACAAATGACCATCTTTGACTGAAGCAGTACCCGCATTATCACTTGGTGTCATCCACCCAGCTGGTAATGCATTGGCTTTTTCAAAACCCTCTTCTAAGAGAATTGCACCAGTTTCAGGTTGTTCTGGCTGCTCAGGCTTCGGTTGTTCAGGTTTTGGGTTTTCAATGACTGAACCCGAGTCGCTAGAATCATCGTCTGATCCACCACAAGCGCTGAGAGCTAATGCCAATAAAACAGATGAACATAACTGAGTGTACTTCACATGACTTTCCTTGGATAAAATATAGAAAGAAAGTTACTTTCAATTAATTACAGTCCGGTTATGTTCTGATTAATGTTTTATTAATACATGATTTCTATCGTTTTTATAGGTTTTTTTTACCCACTTAAAAAACCCGCCTTTGACAGCGGGTTCCAAAACATCAAACAGTGTTGACGATTAAAACAAGAAAAATCAGCAAGACTAGGGAATGTCTAAAATGACTTTGTTTTAACGGATTTATTATTCTATTTTTCATAAAAAAAGACGATAACATTTCCTGCCATAATCTGGATATTTTCGGATAAATTATGCTCGCCCCAAAATGCTTAGAAAGCCTCTTCTTTCCAGACATCTTCGTAGTCATCTTGATCAATCATAAAACGATAACCATGATCTAAGGCCAAGTACGGTAATACTTCTGGAAGAATATCCTGCAATTCCTTGATGCTCATAATTTCAAAATCTTCATCCTTGGTTTGCAACTCACCACCATAGATATACCAAGCGACTGACTCACCTGGGATTGGCTTTTTACGAATTCCAACAATCGGTTCTTGCTTAATGCTCTGTAATGCAACAGCAACCAAGTCATCCCCTTTGACTTCGATATACGCTGAATCAAACTCTTCACAAAGTAGTTTTTGCTCGTCGATTAAATCTTGTAGTTTCAATGTTTCATCATCGCAATCAATGTGTTTGGTGGAAGTTTAAAACAGCCTCGACTGAGACACAAACGATATATGCAGAATGTTGCACCTTGAAATTGTTACGTATTCAAAGTACACCTAAAACCATCGCTATTTTTGCTCTTTAAGCCAACACCTATTTGCAATAACACGCACCCCAAATTGAATATTGTGCATAAATACCGCAAACCCTTGCAGCAGCATGGCGATTAAAATGACGATACTTTAAGTTTTGCCAATAGCACTGAATGATTAAAAGTCTTACTCAGCAGCATGGCCAACATCGAAGATGAACAAAATAGTCAATCCATGCGGCAACTCAAAAAAATTAATCACGCTCAAAATGAACAAAAGCGCCATTCCAATATACCCTCACGATCTCTTGTATTCTTCATGCCATATGCGCCGCTCCCCCACACCCGATTAGACTTTGCGATAAAGTGGCTAAAGTTGACTTGCATACCATTCACACAACCTTTAGACATGATTTAGATTATAGGGTGACATGATTTAAACAGCGCACGCAGACTAAAAACCATTCATACCGTTGGTGGTCAGATCAATTCAAATACCTTAAATTAAATTAAGGTTATGTTTTTATGGAATAAAAAATACATAACCGCAGCATAAAACCTGATTTTCATCTTTAACCTCTATTCGGTTCATGTAGGCATTTGGCTCATATGTGGTCTTAAGATAAACTCACAAAGTGTTAAAGCTGAAACTAACCGTTAGCATTGAATTGAATATCAATGTATTCCACAGAAACAGCTTGTTTTTTTTATAACTTCACTCGTAGAATATAGCCGCTTCCATATTTCTTGTATTCACTAAATAAGCTAAAACTGTACGTATAGTTGTGTTTGTGGTCAGACCCAGTCATCGGCAAATAAGTCATTTTGGTTAATTTCACAACAACAATAAAAAAGTAAAATTTGTCATTTTTTAACATTGCCAATTCTTCGCAAAATTAACAATATATTGCACTATGTTGGATGTAATTTTCTGCTGCAATGAAAACAAACTACAAAGTACCTGTAGAAAAACATGCCATAATAAGCAAACTTTGTAATGAACATGCAAAATATTTTTGCAACTTTTAAATTGGAGCAGGCTCAATGCGTTCGACAGTTTTGGTCATTCATGGACCAAATTTAAACTTGCTAGGAAAGCGCGAACCTGAAGTCTATGGTCATCTTACTCTAGCTGATATCAACCAAGATCTTTTAGCCAAAGCTCAAGCCCAGCAAATAGACCTAGAACACTTCCAAAGTAATTGGGAAGGTGCTGTAGTCGACCGAATTCATCAAGCACAACTCGATGGCGTACAATTTATTATTATCAACCCAGCAGCATTGACCCACACCTCCGTGGCGATTCGCGATGCACTCTTGGGTGTCGCCATCCCTTTTATAGAAGTACATCTTTCAAACGTACATAGTCGTGAAGCATTTAGACATCATTCTTATTTATCAGACAAAGCCGTTGGCGTGATTTGTGGCTTAGGTGCCAAAGGGTATACATATGCCCTGTCTTATGCCATCGAACATCTTCAATCTACAACCCAATCATAATGTTAGGAACACGAACACATGGATATTCGCAAAATCAAAAAGCTCATTGATTTGATGATTGAATCTGATCTGCAATCGATCGAAGTCAAGGAAGGAGATCAATCAATTGCGTTAACACGTCGTAATCCTGTTGTTGCAGGTGTTGCTATGGCGGCTGCGCCAACGGCTGAAGCACCTGTAATTAAATCTGCTTCTCGTGGTGCAGTTGAAACATCGCCAATGGTCGGTGTGTTCTATGCCGCGCCAAGTCCAGGTGAAGCGCCATTTTTAAATGTTGGTCAAACAGTTACTGCAGGCGAAACCCTCGGTATTATTGAAGCCATGAAAATTATGAATCCAATCGAAGCGACTCAGAGCGGTGTGATTGAAGAGATTCTTGTAAAAAATGGTGATGTGATTCAATTTGGACAAGCTTTATTCCGCTACCGCGCATAAGCTTTAGGGGGAATGAACATGTTGCAAAAAGTTCTTATTGCCAACCGAGGTGAAATTGCCTTACGAATTACCCGCGCCTGTAAAACTTTGGGCATTAAAACGGTGGGTATTTATTCGGATGCAGACAAAGATCTCATGCATTTACGCTTTGTTGACGAAGCAGTCTGTATTGGACCCGGTGCAAGCAGTGAAAGTTATTTAAATATCCCAGCAATTATTACCGCTGCGGAAATCACTGGGGCGGATGCGATCCACCCTGGTTACGGCTTTTTAGCTGAAAATGCAGAATTTGCTGAAATCGTAGAAAGTTCGGGTTTTATTTTTATTGGACCTCGCCCTGAGCACATTCGCTTAATGGGGAACAAAGTTTCTGCCATCACGGCGATGCGTAAAGCCGGTGTTCCAACCGTACCAGGTTCTGCGCATGCAGTCACCACCAGCAATGCTTTGGCCGAAGCCAAAGAAATTGGCTTCCCATTGATTGTTAAAGCTGCATCAGGCGGTGGTGGTCGTGGAATGCGTATTGTTGAGCGTGTTGATACCCTACTCGAATCTGTACAAGCGGCACAACGTGATGCAGAAATGTGGTTTGGTGATGACACGGTCTATATGGAACGTTTTCTACAAAAACCACGTCACGTCGAAGTCCAAGTTTTAGCAGATGGTAATGGCCATGCAATTCATCTATATGACCGCGATTGTTCATTACAACGTCGCCATCAAAAAGTACTAGAAGAAGCGCCTGCGCCAAACCTTCCAGAACAAGCACGTGCGGATATCTTAGCAGCCTGTGTCGATGCCTGTAAGTTAATGCAATATCGTGGTGCAGGTACTTTTGAGTTTTTATTTGAAGATGGCGAATTCTTCTTTATTGAGATGAATACCCGTGTTCAAGTTGAGCACCCTGTATCTGAAATGGTTACTGGAATTGATATTATCGAACAGCAGTTGTTAATTGCTGGTGGTTTAGGCTTAAACCTAGAACAAGATGATATTGAAATCAAAGGCCATGCGATTGAATGCCGTATCAATGCAGAAGATCCAACGACATTTATGCCTTCACCAGGCAAAATTGAGACCTTCTATGCGCCAGGTGGTGCGGGTATTCGTTTAGATTCGCATATTTATACTGGTTATAGCATTCCACCTTATTATGATTCAATGATTGCTAAAATCATTGCACATGGTAAAGATCGCAGCACGGCTATTGCACGTATGCGACAAGCCCTTGATGAGACCATTCTCACGGGTGTTAAAACCAATATTCCTTTACATAAGGATTTGATTTTAGTCGATCCGAAATTCTGTGAAAAAGCGATGGATATCCATTATTTGGAAAAACATTTATTGAAGCAGATTTTAGGTGCAGAAGTTGAAGCATAGTCACATCATTGTGCGTTAAATCCCCAAACCCTCACCGTCCGCGCTGAGGGTTTTTTAATATCCCCATGAAGACTACAAACCTCAACTTCACAATCAGAAAGCCTAGTGAGATAAAAGCCCGGCATTTTATCCAACACGCGAGCAAAACTCATTAGCTCAACTTACTAATCTTACAATCTATAACCTCGTCGGCTTATCTGCACATAATCACACTTCACAAATTAAATTTGCATTATTCTTTAAAACTTAATTGAAATGCCTGATAAATACCGTATTATTTTGCTCAAGTGCTTTTCAAATGATGATTATGTCTCAGAAAAATATAAAAAAAATGCTTCTATTTATGATGCTTACCCCACTGTTACTCAGTGGCTGTCAAGTCGTCAGCGTAAAGAACCAAGCATTGAATGTTACCATTGCCAATGAACGAGATAGCATTCTAACGCGCAATAAGCTCAGCGAAGCCAGCCTGAATGTTTTATCTATGACAGGCAGTGAAGCCAAACCCTGCATCGAAGAGCCTGGTGAGTGTGTCGCTAAATTGGCACAAATTCCACAAATCCAAGATGAGCAACTTCTATCGACGGCCAGTGAGATTTATCTTGCTAAAGCAATGACCTTAAGTGATTCCGCAAATTGTAGAGTCAGCCTGCTTGCAAAACGCCATTCAGAAGCACGACAAAAAGCGGATCAACAGAAATACCATACTTGTCTCGACCAAAGCCTCACCATGCTTGATAAAAGTATACGTTACAGCTATGCCTATTTATTTGAAACCAAACGTCTTCCCAAAGACCGAATTTTTGATAACCGCCAAGTACAAATTCGAGATTTCTATAATCAGGCTTTGGCAAAAATGGTCAATGGATACAGCTTACGCCACCCCAATCAAAAAATTGAAAAGCACATTCGAGTAGCGGATAGTGTCTATAGCGTTGACGTGACCAACTATCCTCAACTTCAAGATAAAGAAATTGAAAATCTACTGTCCAGCTATAATCTCAACTTCTCTGGCCTACGCAGCATTAACCGCCGTGATGGTTTTGGTTCAGAATTTGTGGCCATCTTACCTAAAATAGAGAAAGAGGAAGAAGATCAATACATTATGGACCCTGTACACCATGATTATAAAAATGGTGTCAATCCCAACATCCATACGGCGCGCTATTTAGCGGTGACCATTGCAGCCGAACCAGAATCCACAGAAACTATCGAACAAATTATTAATGGTCCAAATTTTAATTTAAAAATTTATGATCCATTTAATGTAGATCAGCTCAATGTTGCAGATAAAACTTATCCATTAGCCGCCAATTTCTCTGCACCCTATGGCTTATGGTTAGCTGAAAACAATCTTGGTGCTGCGGCATATTTAAGCTTAATCGATCGTGATAAGCATTTAACCATGCCTCATTTATATATGTTGGAACCATATAACCCCCACAAAAAAGTGATCGTTTTGGTCCATGGCCTTGCCAGTAGTCCCGAAGCTTGGATTCGACTGACCAATGACATTATGGGTGATCCCGTTTTACGTGATCACTATCAAGTTTGGCAAACCTTCTATTCAACCAATATGCCAATATTAGAGAGCCGCTTTCAAATCAACACCATCATCAATCAAGCCTTTAGCACCTTAAACCCCAATGACTCTGCCAACAAAGATGCGGTATTAATTGGTCATAGTATGGGTGGAATTGTTGCACGACTCTTGGTGAGTGATGCAGACCTAAGCAAACCTGCATTGGCACTCTACAATTCAAGACAAGTTAATAAATTCAAAGACAATCAGTTCTTTACACAACGTTTTGTCATGCAACCGATTATGAATTTCGATCGTGCTATTTTTCTTTCAGCACCACATCGTGGCACAGCCTTTGCCGATCGTTGGTTCACCAAACTCGCGCGCCGTATTATTAAATTACCGGGTGCCTTTGTCGGTGCATTGGCAGATGCTGTCGTAGATCAAGACACTAACTTCAAAAACTTTATTAATGAAATTGGTAAGGGCGTGATTCAAAATGGCCCAAGTGATTTAAGCCATAACTCCAAGTTCACCGAACTCACTGAAGATGTCATGCCACGCAAAGGAATCGTGTTCCATTCAATTATGGGCAATATCACCGACAGTACCGACCCTGATGTCATCACAGATGGGATTGTTCCTTACCGTAGCGCACATCTTGATGGTGCAGCTTCAGAACAAATTTTCAAAGGTGGCCATTCTATTCAAGAAACACCAGAAGCGGTATTAGAGCTGCGTCGAATCTTACGCCAGCATTTGGTTGAATTGGGACGCTATAAACCTTAATCAAAATACGGTAAAACACATAAAAAACCGCGCTAGATTTAGCGCGGTTTTGCTTTCTGGGCGTTGGTATTTAGATTAAGACTGCTCTGAGTTCAAAGACTCAGTATCAGCATCTGGATTTTTTTGCTGCTTTTTATTATAGCTAATTGAAGATGCCACCGCCCAAACGATAAATGCAACACCGATTAAACCGGTTACCACTTCTGGAATATGTAAGCCGGTTCCGCTACCCAGCATAATCAATGCCAGTGCACCAATAGCATAATGTGCACCATGCTCTAAGTAGATATAGGCTTCTAACGTGCCCTTTTCAACCAAGTAAATCGTCATAGAACGCACAAACATCGCACCAATCGCTAGACCAAGCATGATAATCACAACATCATCTGTAATCGCAAAGGCACCAATCACACCATCAAAGCTAAATGAGGCATCAAGCACTTCCAAGTAAAGAAAACCACCAATACCCGCTTTGACAATATTACTACTGCCATTTGATGCGCTACTTTGTACTTGATCATCTTCCTCAGTGCCACCGCCCAATGCATGTCCAATCACTTGCACACCCACATAGACGATAATCCCCCAGATTCCCGCCATCGTAACGGCAAGACGTGATGCTTCTGGTACATTGCTTGCCATGATTACCAACGCAACCAATGCAAGAAAAATCGACATTGCTGGAATATTGGCAAGCTTCGCCAAGCGGACTTCAAGCCAATGAAACCAATGGGTGTCTTTGCCCTGATCGAATAGGAAGTTTAAAAATACCAGCAATAAGAACAAACCACCAAAGGCCGCAATCTCTGCATGATGTGCATTGAGTTTTGCAGAATATTCGGCAGGATGATTGAGTGCCAGTTGTGCAACCTCAATCATGCTTAAATCGGCGGTCACACCAACAATCAGGAGTGGGAATAATAAACGCATACCGAATACAGCAACGATGATCCCGACCGTTAAAAATAGCTTGCGCCAGAACTGATCCCAGTGTTTAAGTACTGAAGCATTCACCACTGCATTATCGAAAGATAAGGACACTTCCATCACCGCCAAAATAGCCGTAATCGCAAGTGCTTTGAGCATCGTCATCACGCCGCTTTGCACACCATGCGTGAAGCCCCAATAGGCTGATATTGCTAAGCAGATGATGGTAAATATAATTGAAAAACGAAAGTGTTTCATAATGTTAATTTAGAACCTAGATGTTAATAGCATAGTCTTCATTTAAATCGACCGCTACAATTTTACGTTGAATATCTGGACTGACAATATAAATAAAGGCAATTGGAGTTTAAGTAAGCACTGCCGGTGTTTCTGCATGATGTTGACTGCTTATTCTATTGAAAATGTCTTATAAATATTAAAATGAAAAAGCATATGTTCCTCTCTATTGTTTCTTTTCCGCGATCACATACACGCAGTTGGGTTAAATAAATCAGCACCCAAACCAATCCTGTAAATTTTCGCTATTTCAAATGAATTTTAGCAGGACGACATGACTTAAATATGATCGCCATACCACTGTAAATCACAGTGTTCTTTTTAAAATGGATCATAGCGCCAAAGCGATCATTAATCGATTTGTTTTTAAGTCATTTCTTTATTCAAAATACCACTTGCTTCAAACTTGATCGATGCACCCGTTGCGGCCTTGCGCTTAGCACTTCTACATTTGTGACCGAAATCAAAACATCTATTTATACAACGCCTGCTTTAAAACAAAGCCAAAAAATATTGTGCTTAGTCCATTAAAACCGCATCACAACGATACCGTGATTGTTAACCTTGAAAAGTTCTGTAAGTCAGGAATCTCTTAAATAAAATTAATTTTCACTAACACATCAGCAAATGTTTATGTTCTAATACGCGCAGTTTGAGATGAGCCTCTTACAGTATATGAGCTTTGACTCATATACGACTAGCCCCTAACCATGGGGCTTTTTATTGTTTAATAATTGGCACCTATGGTAAGACTAATATTTATATATTTATTCTGATCATTTTTGTTGATTTCAATCGACATACCAGCGCTGCTCCCCTGCAATGTCTGCACATTTTGTGAGAGCTTCTTCAGATATTGCTATCATCTTTTCGATTGCCAAATTTAAATCCAAATTTAAAGCAGTGACATCTTCTAACTCAGTCCCTAAATGAATAATGTTTATTAGTTCTTGTCGAATTTTATTTTCTATTAAAAGATTCATCATATGAGGTGAGTAAAGCATAATTTCAGCCTCCTCAATTGTTATTATCTTATTTTTCAATGCATGTAAAATACCTAAGTTTAGAAGCAATAACATTTTAAAATTTGTTGGGTTTTTCAAATCTAAAAGCATCAAAATTATCACCTGAGTAAGTCGCCAATATACAATCAATAAAAGCAAATCAATGAGTTTGATTTGAGAAAAACTTTCACTGCTATCAAGACGTTTTATTTTATGAGTCTTCTCTAGATTATTTAAAAAGACCTCCAAACAGCTACATATATAGAAATCCCGATATCTCATTAATCGGGATTCACTTTCTCTTATTGAGCTATTAATAATCTAAAGAGGGTATTACCCTCCCATTTTTATTAATTTTTTATTAAATTGCTAAACGTAAATTCAGTGCTTTAACGACTTTAATTATAGTATCAAAGCTTGGGTTTACATCACCTGAAAGTGCTTTATAAAGGCTCTCGCGTCCTAGACCAGTATCTTTGGATAATTGAGCCATGCCTTTAGCTTTTGCGATATTTCCTAAAGCTTTTGCGATAAATGCTGCATCACCATTAGATTCTTCAATACAAGCTTCTAAGTAAGCTTGCATATCATCTTCGGTTTTAAGGTGCTCAGCACTATCCCATTTACGAAGTTTGATAGCCATTTATAACTCTTCCTCTAAATCTTGTGACAATTGAAGGGCAAGTTTTATATCTTTGCTTTGTGTAGACTTGTCTCCGCCAGCTAATAAGATAACAACCCTTTGTCCTTGCTTGCAGTAATAAACTCTATAACCAGGACTAAAAAAGAAACGTAACTCAGAAACACCTTCACCTACAGGTTCTGTATCTCCAAAATTTCCATCTTCAACCCGATCAATCCTAACTTGTATACGTCTTTTTGCTTGTTGATTTTTTAACTTACTAAACCATTCATCAAAGACTTCGGTGGTGTATTTCAAGCTTCATTTAGCTAAAAAGTATTTACAAAATCAGTGGCTATTCAAAAACATGGGACTATCGAATTCCTATTTTATTTTATTAACTGCTAGATTGGTTTCGAATTACATTTTCTAGATAATGTAATGGTATCTGTAAATTTGTGACGATTCTTAGACCAGTTAGCTTTTTTCGGCTGAATTGTTTTAGCATATTCCACTGCTTCACCCGCATATAACCAAAAATAGTCTTTTGAATTAATACCACGAACATTAGAAATTTTGCCATCTTGAGAATAAAATTCGATCTCAAATTCGCCAAGATTTTCATCTACATATTTAGATAGCTCAAATTCACGTTTTGAAACTGGTGCATTAAGATATACATAATCTAATTCTTTTAATGCCTCAGTAGAATCTGTATATTGCTGTTGAGATTCATAATTTTTTGATTTTGTCTCAAATCTACATAGATAATACGTTTTATCATTGGCGTATTTATTATTAATTTCAAAGGCTTGAATAGCATAAAATGGTGTTGGTTTTCCATTTTCATAATAAATTTGTAATTTTTCTAAATAGAGCCCAGCTAAAATATATGTATCGACTTGTCGTCTACCAGAGCTTTTTATAATTTTAGCATTGACGATTTCACCTTTCTCATTTGCAGTAAAGGCAGCTTGTACTTCAAATTTTTTGATTTTATGACCAGCAACACTTTCACTTAATGACAATACAGGTGAACGTATCCACTTAATAGGCGCTTCAATTGCGAAAGTAAACCCACTAAATAATATTAAAAAAAGATAAACTATTAATTTCACAATTATATAACCTAATTAATCTGAATCTTGGTTAAGAAATAGATTTAAAAAATTGGCTGAAGACTATTAGGAAGCGACCACAAAACCTACGCCTTCAGCCATTATGTTCGATTTTACATATTTCTTTTGCATCATTGCTGGATAAATTTTTTCAGCTTTTAAATTTTTATAAGTATTTCTAAAATTAACATAATACGGGTTATGCGAAACTTTCAAATATCCAAATAAAAATCAATCACTTAATTTATTAAAAAAGCCAAATCATCACTGTTTGGGATTTTTAATGATTTTTCACGTTTCACGTGATAATACTTAACCAGTATTTCTAAGTCCATCCTTATATTTCAACTCACTCAGGCCACGCCTCATTCAATCGCTCTTTATCAATTCGCTCTGCATCAGCTGCTTTTGCCATAAGTCGACATTCTGCAACACACTGTTCGAGCAGGTTTAAACTTGCGTTGGTGTAGTTAACGATGCTTTCTGTGGAAGTACTGGACACATGATGCTTGACTCCAAAATTGAAACAACTCCCAAGTAATTCAAATATTGTTATCGAAATTCAGACATATCACCTGATAGCCGACATCGATGATTGAGAAACAAACACAAATGATATAGTTTCTCATTTGAATTTTTAATGAAGCGTATCTCTATTGTGAAAAATTTAAATATTAAAGATCTCTCGATTATTGGCGTATTGGCGACCATGGCATTTATTTGTAATTCATTGGTTGCCACATTTATCACCCCGCTATTGGGTGATATCGGAATTTATGCTCATGTCGGCCCTTCATTATTATTGGCTGGTATTATCTTTGTGGTCATGCTGAAAAAGATTGCTAAACCAGGATGTTTCTTTCTTTTTGGCGTGGTGTTTTCCATCTTATTTAGTTTGATGGGTTTATGGCAAATGAGCCTTGTGATTATTCCTGCCACATTAATTGGAGAGCTGATTTTATCTGGCCAAGGATATCATTCTAACTTCCGGATTATTATTGCCTATACCGTCTATGGTGCTATTTATAGTTTGCACCCAGGATTTTTTGTCTGGATTCTTGGACAATCAGGCCTGATGAGTCAGTTTCCAGAAATGTTTACTGAGGCAGATGCCGTTGCACATGTCGCCAAATACACCAATCTCGCCTTTGTTTCTAAAATATTGATCTTCACTTCTTTATTTGCTTGCGCTGGTGGTATTTTCGGAGTGTTGCTATATAAAAAGTTCTTCACAGAAAATAATAAAAATAGTTTATTGGATCAGTTATAAATCATGAATTTAGACCCTCGTACTGTTTTTATTCTGATGCTTATGGCAAGTATTGCACTCGCAAGCTTGCCTACGCCATTTTATTTTGCTGCATTGACCTTGGTCATTTGCATCGCGTTTTGGCAGAAAAGACCGAGTACCTACCGCTATATTATTTATGGCGTTATCACTTATAGCTTACATCTGCTGCTGATTTATTCTGAATCATCGGTTGCATTTAAATTCTTTGGCATGCTGAGTTTCTTTTTATATCGCTTTACCATTATTTTAATTTTGGTGGATCTGATGCGTTGCTACTCAACTGGGCATTTAGTTGCAGCCCTATTAAAGCTACGTATTCCAATTAAAGTAATTATCCCTCTCGCGATTGCTTTGCGGTATTTTCCTGACTTCACCGAGTCACTGTCTAATATTCGTGACAGCATGAAAATTCGTAAATTCAAGTTCGGTTGGCTGCATCCTTATAACTCCTTTCGCTATTTGGCCATTCCGCTGATCCATAAGGCTTTGAATACGGCAAGTGATATTGCTGAATCTGTTACGACCAAAGGCATTGAATATCAAGGGCAACGTAGTTGCTATCATGAAGTCGGTTTTAAAATACAAGATGGCTTGGTGCTATTGGCATTTATTGCTATTTTATTGGGTGCGTTATGCTGGAATTAAAAGATATCAATTTTTGTTATGACGGTCAGACTGATGGTTTAAAAGATATCAATCTAAAAATCAAAGCTGGCGAACTCATTGTCATTACCGGAAGTTCGGGTTGTGGTAAAACCACGCTGACCAAAATCATTAATGGGCTTATTCCCAAATATTATCAAGGTCATTTAACTGGACAAATTCTGATTCAAGGTCAGCCTATTACTCAAATGGCTGTGGGTGAATTAGGTAAATGGATTGCAAATGTTTTTCAAAATCCAAAGTCACAGTTTTTCTCTAATATCGTAGAAGATGAAATTGCTTTAATTGGTGAAAACTTTGGTTTAGAACGGCAAGAACTTAGAGCCCGTGTACGTAAAGCATGTCAGTTATTAAATATTGAACATTTGATGTCTGCTGAAGTCCATAGACTTTCTTCCGGAGAAAAGCAAAAAGTTGCGATTGCCTCAACTTTAGTGCATGACAGCCCGATTATTTTGCTGGATGAGCCGAGTGCAAACCTCGATTTAAAATCTGCATATGAACTTGGGGAAATTTTAAAACAGCTCAAACACATGGGTAAAACCATTATTATTTCAGAGCACCGTTTATTTTTCTTAAAGGATATTCTAGATCGCCTGGTTATCATGAAAAATGGAGAAATTAGCAACGTTATTTCTGCAGCAGAATTGGTCGATTTTGATTATCAGGAATATGCACTCAGACCGCTGCACTATAATCAATTACAGGCTGAAGCTGAATATCTAACTGGGCAGGCTGAGATTCAGTTATGCAAAAATCTCACGATACAACACCCGCAGCAAGTATTACTCAGCAATTTAAATCTCTCTATGTTAGAGGGAGAAATTATTGCGGTGCTTGGGAAAAATGGGATTGGTAAAAGTACCTTCGCACGGCAACTCTGTGGTCTGAGCAAGATTAAATCTGGTGAAGTCTGTACGGGAGTAACGCCCAAACAGCGTTTAGCGCAGAGTTACTATGTAATGCAAGATACCGACTCACAATTATTCTTCGAGACCATTGAACAAGAGTTGTTGGCTGGGCAACATGCAATTGAGCAATTACATTTGGCCAAGAAACTCTTGCAACAACTGGACTTGTGGCATATGCGAACCAAGCTTCCACAAATGCGTTCTGGCGGTGAAAAGCAAAGGGTTTGTATCGCAGTTGCTTGTATGCAGAATGTGCCCTATTTAATTTTAGATGAGCCAACCTCGGGACTAGACTATGCACGTATGCTCAGTGTCGCTGAAGTACTCAAGCAAAAGACCCAAAGCGCGAGTATCTTTATTATTAGCCATGATTATGAGTTTATTTTAAAGACCTGTCATCGTGCGATTTTATTACAGGATTCTGGCTCAGCATTCATTACGGTAAAAAATAATGAACAGCGTATTTTAGATTTCTTAAAGGCTTAATGTATCGCATGGTTTATACACGCTCAATATACCTATAAATATTTTCATTCGTGATTCAATCAAGTCCAATACTACATTATTGGGCTTGATTGAATTCAGGTTAAAAACTTTGGCGAGAAATTTACAATTGATTTTAGTATTTAATGTAACGCAGATCGTTGCAAAACCACGAATATCTATAGCCCTGAAAGTTATAAGAACGCACTACAATCTATTGTTCAACCAGGTACATGTTAGTTCTCAATACTGACTCTTAATCGAAATAAATAAGCCGCTTCAACATCACCAACGAAACCTAGACTTACAACGGTTGCTCTTCTTCGACAATTTCACGCTGATCGACCAGTCGATGCTCAAATAATTTAAGCAATAGCTCTGGTGACATACGTTTGTTTTTAAGCCAAATATCTTCAGGCTTGGTCCTAAACCAAATACTCTCGACCTCTCTAAAGCTGACACTACAATATAAATCTTTGGTATTACTAAAATCATAGTACTGATCAATTTTCAATTGATCTCGCTCATAAATACACTGATACGATAAATTTAAGCCCAAGTGAATAACATCACTTAAAGTCGAATATGCTGAAATATTATCGGCCAATCGACCAATATAAATATTTTTATTTTTCATGGTCACCAATACCGGTAATTTCTTCACATAAACAGTATTTAGTTTATTTAGAAAATCTTCCTTGTCCATAAAATCAAATAAAGTGTCTAAATCAATTTTGGTCGCCGTGACAATATTCTTGCGATTTAAAATTACTTGGTATTTATGATGATCCGCATTTTGGTCTTTTAAGTAATCGGTGGTAATGACTAACTCTAGCGTTTCTTTATGCCGATACCCACTATACATCGGGCAAAAAATAAACTCTGTTTGTCCGTAGAGAAAACGTTCAAATATTTTTCGGTCAGGAAACACGGTACCCACATAAATCTTTTTATCATCCATACTGAGCATGACAATTTTATTTTTAAAATCATCTTCAGAGAGAAAGGCCGAGTCATTTAACAGTTTATCGAGTGGTGTGGTTAAAGTCATGGCGTAGATTTTATTGATATTATTAACCCGATCAATACCATGCAGCAGAATATAATTTTTTAACCAGACAAATAAGATGCAAATCACCAACGCACAACAAAAGCCCATGAACCAGAGTATTTTCAAATCTGGAAGAAATGCAATATTGTCGATTAGATTTTTATCGTGGTGATATTCGATCAGTGAAAGTTTAAGTAATACAATAAAGGTGCAAACTAAACCAATAAAGAAAAAGATAAACCCTGTAATTGCACTTTTATAATATAAATGATGTGCAGGCATTTCAGTGGTTGAGTATTTGGTAACTAAGTTTCTGTTTTGATAAATATAGCCAATAACAATGACACTAAGGGCTAAAAATATTCCATTCATTCATTTTTTTCATTCGTTGGTAAGGGTTAGGCTCTGAAGTAAACGTGCTTCACGCTTACGTGCCAGTTCAAGCTGTACCAAGCGCATGGTTTCAGCCACGACTTTTTCAGGATCAGCATCTTCGCGGATGTATTTACTACTATCCGATTTGTCTAATAATTTTTTACGAATCTGACGTTCTGTTGAAAAAAATAGCATCACCTTCTCCAGTCCAACATCGACTAATCTTGCCGCATTATAGCATCAACAATAAAAAAGGGTTAAATCCTTCGCTGTTTTTATCAAATCGCTAAAGTTCTATTTAAAAACAATGTCATAAAACAATACGATTTATCACAAGTAAAGTTAAGCATAACCTATGCTCAAATACTCCCAACGCTCACACTTTTTAGCTTGGTGATACTGCAAACTAAACTGTCTTTGCCGGTGATCATCATTTTTAATTTTAAGCTCTCCAAAAAAATAAGGGCTGAATAATCAGCCCTTATTGATACTACGAGATCAATTAAGCCAATTGAGCCGCAGAGATTTTTTTGGTATCGACTTCAGCAGCTGCTTTAGTATATTCAGCCATCTTGTCAAAGTTTAAGTACTTGTAGATATCTGCAGACATGCTATCAATTTGAGCAGCATATTCTTGATATTCAGCAGGTGTTGGAAGTTTACCCAACACTGCAGCTACAGATGCAAGCTCAGCTGATGCTAAGTATACATTCGCACCTTGACCTAGACGGTTCGGGAAGTTACGTGTAGACGTTGATACACAAGTCGTATTTGGTGCAACACGTGCTTGGTTACCCATACATAGTGAACAACCAGGCATTTCTGTACGTGCGCCAGCTTTACCATAGATGTTATAGAAGCCTTCTTCCATCAACTGATGTTCATCCATACGTGTTGGTGGAGCGATCCACAAACGCG
Organism: Acinetobacter pullicarnis; assembly: GCF_006352475.1. Classification (NCBI taxonomy): domain Bacteria; kingdom Pseudomonadati; phylum Pseudomonadota; class Gammaproteobacteria; order Moraxellales; family Moraxellaceae; genus Acinetobacter; species Acinetobacter pullicarnis. Next base: position 1,974,733 of record NZ_VCMZ01000001.1, on the reverse strand, counting down.
TAGTCAATGAACCACCTGGTACGTTTTCTAACAACTTACCAGTCGCACGGAAATGACCGATGTTGGTCATACATGAACCAACGAATACTTCGTCAATTTTCACGCCTTGAACGTCAGAAAGTAATTTTGCATCATCTGGATCGTTCGGGCAGCAAAGTACAGGTTCAGTGATTTCAGCAAGGTCGATTTCATAGACTTTGGTGTATTCAGCATCTGCGTCAGCTTTAAGCAAGCTTGGGTTTGCTAACCATTTTTCCATGTTTTCAACACGGCGAGCCATAGTACGTGCATCGCCATAACCTTCAGAAATCATCCATTTCAACATGGTAATGTTTGACTGTAGGTATTCAGCAACTTTCCCTTCAGAAAGTGTAATTGAACAACCCGCAGCAGAACGTTCAGCAGAAGCATCAGAAAGTTCGAATGCTTGTTCTACAGTTAGTTCAGTTTCCATTTCTGTTAAATCGATCTCGAGGATACGACCAGAGAAAATGTTTTTCTTACCTTTTTTCTCTACAGTTAAGTCACCCGCCTTGATGGCATAGTAAGGAATCGCATGAACCAAGTCACGTAGTGTGATACCAGCTTGCATTTTACCTTTGAACTTAACCAAGATAGATTCAGGCATATCGAGTGGCATAACACCAGTCGCTGCAGCAAATGCCACTAAGCCAGAACCCGCTGGGAAAGAAATACCAATTGGGAAACGTGTATGCGAGTCACCGCCAGTACCAACAGTATCTGGAAGAAGCATACGGTTTAACCAAGAGTGAATAATACCGTCACCTGGACGTAAAGACACACCACCACGGTTCATAATGAAGTCCGGTAGTGAGTGTTGCATTTGTACGTCAACTGGTTTTGGATATGCAGCAGTGTGACAGAAAGATTGCATTACGAGGTCTGCAGAGAAACCTAAGCAAGCCAAATCTTTCAATTCGTCACGTGTCATTGGACCTGTGGTATCTTGTGAACCAACAGTGGTCATACGTGGTTCACAGTAAGTACCCGGACGAACGCCTTGACCTTCTGCTAGACCACATGCGCGGCCAACCATTTTCTGTGCTTGAGTAAAGCCTTTGCTGGTGTTCTCAGGCTGAACTGGAGTACGGAATACAGTTGAAACAGGTAAACCCAACTCTTCACGTGCTTTGGTTGTTAAACCACGGCCGATGATGAGGTTAATACGACCACCCGCACGGACTTCATCAAGAAGTACTGGCGTTTTAAGGTCAGCTTCAGCAATTTGTTCGCCATCTTTAAATGCAGTAACTTTCGCAGTTGCATGATCGATTTTAAGAACAACTTCATCACCCATGTTCATGTTAGAAACGTCAATTTCTACAGGTAATGCGCCAGCATCTTCCATGGTGTTGAAGAAAATAGGGGCAATTTTAGAACCTAAGCACACACCACCATCTTTTTTGTTTGGAATGTGTGGAATGTCGTCGCCTGTGAACCAAAGTACTGAGTTCGTAGCAGATTTACGGCTTGAACCGGTACCTACAACGTCACCCACATATGCAACTTGGTTACCAATTGCTTTAAGTGCTTCGATTTGTTTTAACGGACCGACTTCACCTGGTTGTTCAGGATTGATGCCATCACGTTCGTTTTTCAACATTGCATTTGCATGTAATGGAATGTCTGGGCGGCTCCAAGCGTCTTGTGCTGGTGACAAGTCATCTGTATTGGTTTCGCCAGTCACTTTAAGCACAGTGATTTTGATTTCAGCTGGAACGTCAGGACGGCTCGTGAACCATTCAGCATCTGCCCAAGACTGTAATACAGCTTGTGCGTTAGCGTTACCCGCTTTGGCTTTTTCTGACACATCATGGAATGAATCAAATACAAGCAATGTTTTTTTCAATGCTTCAGCAGCTAAAGAAGAAAGTGCTGCATCGTCAAGCAAATCAACTAAAGGCGCAACGTTATAACCACCAAGCATCGTACCTAAAAGGTAAACAGCACGTTCTTTGGTCACAAGCGGTGAAGTCGTTTGGCCTTTTGCAACAGCAGCTAAGAAAGCAGCTTTCACATAAGCAGCTTGGTCAACCCCAGCAGGAATACGGTTTTCAAGCAAATCAACTAAGAATGCTTCTTCACCTGCAGGTGGGTTTTTTAACAGTTCAACCAAGTCAGCAGTTTGAACATCATCAAGTGGCTTAGGTGGGACTCCGAGTGCGGCACGTTCAGCAACGTGTTGGCGGTAAGCTTCTAGCACAGTGTAATTCCTCTTTTTAAAAAATTGCCTGTAAATTCCAGCTTGTCAAAAGCTTTACAGATAATATGGACGATCAAATTCTACTAAAAATCAAGGCAAAAGTTAATGCAAGTGACGTGTTTATTCGTGATGACCATTATTTTTTAAATAAATATGCGATTCAACAAATCTTGCATCTAGTTTCGTTCAACTACGCAACATTGTATGGCTTTCACCCCGAAAAATATAGCTATACCAAAGGATTAATCCCTTTGTCTAAAAAACAGCTGAAATACAATACAATAAGGCTAAAATTCATGCGTTTATCTATATTTTTTCAGTAAATGATGAATAAGTAGATACGATTTAAAAATGACCCAGACTGGAAAGTGACTAACTGAGTCATCATTTTGATTGATGATGTGCTGTGATTGCAGATTAATGCACTTTTTTATTATGCAGGTACTGCTTTAAGCTCTCGTGACAGCCTTGGAATTTCAGTTGAATTTGATCTTGATGCAAGCTTAAATGCTCTGCACTGCCAAAAGAAATTTGCACTTGGTATATTTTTGCTTGTTCATCAATTGCTTGTTCTATGAAAACGCGATCACCGAGACTCAGTACATAATGACTCCCACCGATAATCGCAGCGCCCTGTTCATCTTCTATGATTAAATCTGCATTGTGTAAATAGGCAACAACATTCATTTCCTACTCCTTAAATCCTGATTCGGCCAATCCATTATTAACTATTCAGATAAGCTTTTCTACAGAGTGATATAAGATTTAAAGATCGAAAATGTCCTTTTATTCAGCAATTCGAGTAAGGCAAGTTGGGATTATTGATCCTTCCAAAAGGTTAGTCGATTTGCAAATGGATCAACGATTGAAAGCTCAAGGGTATGCCATGCTGTTTTCTCAGTTGAAGTCGAGAAAATCAATATAAAATTCTTTGGCTTTGCTCAAATCAAAAATTCGAAGTACAGGCGTAACCCGCTGCGGTTGTTGCATTTCAAGTTACTCCTGCTGAATTAAATTATTTTATACAATCTAAAAGTCTGTGGCTTAAAATGCTTTGTAATCTGGCATTTTATTTGGATCATAAGGTGTTTTTAAGCATAGATCCGTGGCTTCTTGTTTGAACTTGGCCTGTAACGCATCTTTATCGACTTTAAGTTGATCTGCAGGGAAACTATAAACTTTTTCAATTTGTCCCATTAGAAAGGTATTGGTGGTCACATCAGTGACTTTCTCAGCATAGGCAGTCGCTTCTTCTCGCGTAATCCCATTTTGACGATCCAAAGTAATGGTACGAGCAGCATTGCCAATACTGGTACAGTAGCCATGCCACAGTTCTTCAGGCGTCGCGACTTTCTTTTCTGTACATGCACTCAAGCTCAATAATAAACCAGCGCCCAATATTACAACCCATTTGTTCATAACCTACTTACCCATATCTGCATTTCTCTGCGCACTATCATACTGAATACGGCATATTTTTACAGCCTTCAGTGAAACAAAAAAGCGTGATAATGGCAACGAGTGCCCAAAAGAGCAGATTAGAGCAAGCCTAAAATAAAAAAATAGCCCAATCTGCATTGGGCTATTGGGGTCGTTTTTATCCTAGAAGCGCCAGTGATAGAAGACATCGATGGCTTTTTCCACCGACTCACTCGCCTCAAGATATAAGCGCTTATTCATCTGATAACGTAAAGTCAGTTTATTGACTGGGGTAAATACGCCGACACCATAACGAATATATAAGTCTGGTGTAATATAACCCGTTACACTCACTTGAGTATCATCACCGGTCCCTTGTGCATCGAGTGCCAAACCACTTAAACCAAAAGTACGGCCAATTTGATTGGTAAAGGCACGCGTCCCCCCTAGACCCAAACTAATCCCCGCAGCAGCGATGGTATTATTTACATCAGATTTAAAGCCTTCTGTATTGCTCAGACCACTGCCACCTTCATTGATTCGCCCAGTAATTAAGGCATTCAAGGCTTCTTGCTGAGATAAACCAGCATCATTATAAATTTGAATGCTTGGGCTGGTCGCTGTACCTGTTACACGCACCCCTATCAGGCTGCCTGAAACGTTTTTACGGGTTTCAACATCTAGGGTTGGGTTGGAGAGCGGGCCATTAAAACGTGCAATTGCACGGGTCAAATCCAAGTTTTGCCCATAGGCTTCAATGGTTACTTTTTGACTGACCCCAATTGCACCGTTGGCACGCATTGCAGTTTCTAAACCCCGTTGGGTCAAATCTAGACGCCCAATCAACGGAATACGACTATTAAAGCCTTGGAAAATCACTTGATTGCCCAAGCTAACTGAAATATTTGCACGAATATCCCACGGTTTAGCTGCACGTAGAATTGCCAACTGATCATCACCTTGACGTACAACACGTACATCTGGAGACAAGTTGACCACATCTGGGCTCGACTCTGGCATTGAAATCAAGGCCCGAGGAATTTCCACCTTACCATTCACTGTAACGCGACGACTCAATGGCAATACATCCACTTCCATGTCAGTGTTGACCACGGCAGTGACCAATGGCGCTTGGCGAACTGTTAAGTTATTGCCTTTTAAACGCAATTGAATGCGCGGATCATTTTTCCAATCAATCTCACCCGTCAGATGACCGACTCCAACACCACTGTTAAATGCCCCGTTAATGCTGGCATGATTTTGGCGAATAGAGGAATAAAGCTGCATGTTGTTTAGATCGATAGGCAATGAAGCCATGCTAAATACGCCATTTTTTAAGCGCATTTCGCCATCAAATAACGGATCTGTTAAGGTGCCCCCAATTTTTCCTGCCAGCGATAAACTGCCGTCCATTTTACGAACGTCGGCAATAAAAGGTTTAAAGATTTTAAGTTGCACTTCATTGAAGGCCACTTCACCTCTCATATTTTTACTGGCTGAATATGGATCAACCAGTACATTGGCATAACCTGTTCCGATATTCGGTGCCTTAAGATCAACCCTTAATAACAGTTTGTCATTGATGCTTTTGGCAATAACACTGGCTTCGTCATAACTTAAAGTTGACGCAACATCATCTGGATCTGCAGCAGACAAGCCTAGCTCACCATTGCGTGTCACTAAACGTGCATCAATTTTCGGTTTAGCCCCTTGTGCCCACGATGCTTTGGCATAACCATTGACCTTACCAGTAAGGGCCAGACCTTCTGGCATAAAGGCTGCGAAGTCTTTTAAGTCGATATTTTTCGTTAGGAAGGAAACATTGCCACGTGCTGGACTAACCTGTATCGGCTGATCAAAGCAAAGTTGACTCTGATCACTGGCCCAACAATGCTGTCCCACATAAAGCGATGACTTGGCTGCGGTATAGATGATTGGTGCATTGGCATTTTGTTTTAAATGAACACGAACCGAGTCGAACTCACCTTTTTGAACTTGACCTAACCAGTCGTTATTTGCATTGAGACCACCAGCAAACTGTACATAAAACTTGGAATAATAGTTCCAACCTTGCAGCTGCAAAATATGATCTTTACGCGTTCCGGTTAACGTAATCGCACCATGTTGAATTTCACGATCACCCGATCTTAGGGTATCCATTTGCGCCTTAATTGTGGTTGCAACACGCTCTGAAGTCGGCAACTCACCAATCAAGCTGATTTTTTTAACACTCAGACCATTAAAGGCAAAGTTATCGACCACCAAATTGGCTGTTGCACTTAATCGCGGCTTGGCTTGTAAATTTAAATACCCATAAGCACGACCACGTAAGCCTGAATACAATTCATATAACGCCGGCGCATCCACTTTTAAACGAAGATTCTGTGCATTACCAGTCGCTTGAAGTTGATTGCGCGCATACGACAGGAATAAATTATTGGCTTCAAATTGTTCTGGCATCAACCCGTCTTGAGTTGAATTGAGCAGCACCGCCAAATTACCTTGACCACGTAATACTTTGTCGTTGATCACACCCGCTAAATTTAGCTTTTCTATACTGATACGTTTTAGCTTATCCGACCACTTCCCTTGAGACTTCACATTACCTGATACTTGCCCACGTAATGAAGAAACAAAATAGTGCGGTTTAAAACGGATCAAAGAGGCATTTACATCCCAAGCAACCCCATCTTCCAAGTTGAGTAAGCCATTGGCAAATATGCCGCCTGCAATACCTTCATGTTCAAACTGACCAATTTTAATCAGTGAGGGTGTGCCTGATACTTTGATTTTAAGACGACCACTGCCTTGCTGTAATTGCGAAGCATTTAAAGCACCATCATATTGCACGGCGAAGCTGCGGAAAGCCCCCCCAGCTTTTTCGTCAGCAAATAGTAAGGCTGCCGTACTTTTACCCGTTAATTTAACCGTTTCTGTTTTACCTGCATTGAGCATTTGCCCAGTTAAATCAACCGAATCCAATTTGATAATCTGTTGATTTGGCTTGGCATAACCATTGGCCTTTACCGTACCATTGAGTAAGTTAAAAGGTGCTTCGGCAGCAACTTGCTGTGGATTGAAATTGTTGGCATTCAGTAATGCAGTCCATTTAAGCAAGCGTTTTTCAGTCGGCAACTCGACAAATGCACGGCCACTGAGACTGCCTTTACCTTCTGCCAAGCTAAATGATGGAACATTTAAATTATTGTCTTTAATATTGAGTTTTGCTTTATAGGCACCCGCTGGCAGACTGCCTTGTGGATGTTTGGCAATCTGTGTTGCCAATTCAATATCTTGTTTATCTCCATCCAGTACGATGTTGACTTTACCCGTCTGACTATTCAACCAGCCGATATAAGGCATCGCACGATCAATTTTATTCCATTGCACATCGAGGTGCATCGGCTCAGCATGATCTGGTTTTTTGGCTTCAGCTTGCTTGAGTTCAAGATTCCATGTTTCATAACGATCAAAAGCAACTTTGGCATTGAGCTTTAAGCCATCTTTAAGTTCACCTTTAGAACCAATTTCTGCATCCAAGCTTGGTGGTAAGAAGTCACGCACCACTTGGGGAATGATTTCATTTTTGGGATTCAGCCGATCAAGACGACCATTCATATCCCAAGTCACATGATCTTTCCAACTCACCAAACCGTTTAAATTGGCACTACCATCCATCAACTGAGCATTAAACTGTTGAATATTTAATTGATTAACCAAGTCAGTGACCATCGTCGCAGAATACTGACCTTCTGGAATATCTTTACCACTGATATCCGTGTCTAAATCGAGTGTCAATGACTGAGTATCACCTGAGAATTTGATAATCCCTTGCTTTGAAAGTAATTCCTGATCTTGTAGCAGTGGCCAATGATAGTCTTTTAGATTTGCCGCCCCAACCATCGGCACATTTGGACGTACAGGATGTAATACCGCCCATGCCGTGAGCATATCGGGGGTTTCAGTCGCAACACCCACACGCAGCGTGTCTAGCGAATTACGGGCATGAATATGAATATCCTTCATATTCAAACTATGTAGTGCTGGAATATCGATCACTGCCTTGGCATCAATCGGATATTTACCTTCAAAGGTCATACTGCCAGAGGCACTTTTAAGCGCCAAATAGCCCATATCCATTTTGGCATCAGCAAACGTCAACTTCGTCCCAGACCACAGGCCATCTTCTAAATAGACCTGTTTAAAATCAATCGCGGTTTCGCCATTTTTAATCACTAATTTATCGAGATTGACCGTGTCTAAGCGCAGCACAAAAGGCAATTTAATCGGACTAAACTTAAAAGGCTCATTGCTTGGTGGCGCACTGTTAATCACTTGTAGATTTGAAATGTTGGCACGGCGTAAATGGATTTCTCGACTGACAATTGCACGCCAGCCCAAAGAGACATCCGCGCGATCCACTTTAATTTCTAAGTCAGTTAAACCTATACGAATATTTTTAAGGATAATACCCTGAACGATATTACCGCTTTCATATTGGTATTGGATCAGGCTCTGCGTGGATAACACCCGATCAAGCAAAAACTTACTGCCTTTATCCGTGGAGACCATCACCACAATGGAGGCCAACAAACACACGAAAATAAAGACAAAACTATAGATTACACCGCGCAAAATCGAACGTTTTTTCGGAGTCTGTTGAGGTGCCTGTGGTTCTTGCTGTTCGACTTCAACCATCGTCATTCCAATATTCTCATGCATTGTTATCGGTTAATGTTCTAATGCAAGGCTTGCGTCATCTGATCTAAGCCAGTCTGGTTGACGCAACACCCTGATCATTCACCGCTGAAAAATCAATTTATTTAATCACTTTAAAGTTGTGAGCCAATAAAGAAGTGTAAACGAATTGGGCTGCCTTCTTGCGAGATCCCTGAAGCCACATCAATTCGAATTGGGCCGATTGGCGAGCGCCAACGTAAACCGACCCCGACACTATATTCAGTTTCGTTGCTAAAGGTTTTGTCATAAGCATTACCGAAATCTGAAAAAACGGCAGCGCGCCAGCCTTCTTTAAACTGATAGTTAAATTCGGCTGTACCCACGGCCAAGGCTTGACCACCGACTTTATAACCATATTCCATTGGCGATAAACTTTTATAATCGAAGCCACGCATACTTTGGTCACCACCCGCAAAGTAACGCAAGTTATAGGGAACACTGGTAAAATCTTCCGCAAAGATATAGCCTAAATTAGCACCACCGAGCACTTGGTAATTATCATTTTCACCAAATGAATATAATCCTTTCCAGTTGGTATTAATAATGGCCATATTGGTGTCAGTAAGTAAAGAACGACTGCCCAACTCAAGTTTATAAGATTGTTTAAAGCCACGGGTTGGATTAATTCGTTGGTCAGCTAAGGTTTTAGAAACTTCATAGCCCATCAACAATGATTCTTGTTCGGGCCGCGCACCAGGAATAACAAAAGCATCGGGGATTTCACTATTATCAATAACGCCTTGTTGGGTCACACGATCGAGACGATAACGCACCCCAAATATATGCTGCCAATCCATTCGAGCGCCTTTAATAATACGGTCAGCACCCAATACTGCAGATTCAATCACTAAACTCATATCTGGACCGACATTATCGCGATCCTCACGTTCATAACCACCAACCAAACTAATATAATCATTCAATGGATGGGTATAAGGAATATTATAACGACCATCGATTGCTTGACGTATTTGAGAAACCTCTAAGTTGGCATCAAAAGAATGTCCATAACGATTGACGATGGCACGACGATACTGGCTACGTAAGCGTACACCAGTATCGGTTCCATATCCCAAACCTGTTTCTAAACTATTCAACTGATCGGCATTTAAGGTCACAATCACAGGAATACGCTTTTCTTCACGTGCCAATATTTTTAAACGCTCAGCTTCTGTTTCTTTTTCTGTGTGCTGGGTATCTTCAACACGCATAGAACGTGCCGCTTCTGGAGAAACCTCAGTCCCCGCAAATTGTTTTTCATCCACGATGGTCTGTGTTACTTCTTTTGCTGATACTGCTGTTACTTTATTGGTTGCTTGCCCCGCCAATTCAGACTCAGTGATTTTTTGTTGATCAACCAAGGCTTGGATATCTGGTGGAAGTTCTAAAGGCACAACCATCGGGTCGGGTTTAATTGCATCGACCAATGTGTAATTAAAATAACGCGAGTTGGTTAAATTACTGGCCAAGCCATTCACACGCCAAGCGGTATAATCGGCACCTTCTTCCCAAGGCGCCAAGGTTTTTAAAATATCTAAATTAATTGGGAATGGTTTAGAGGGATCGCTCATTCTAAACTCAACTTCACCTAATTTATAACGTGAACCGGTTTCATAACGTAGATTGATGTCTGCGGTATTTTCAGGTTGATTCACTCTGACATCATGCAAAAGCCAGTAGCCATCAAAAAATCCGTTATTACTTGCCGCTTCTAAAATTCGGCTTTTGGTTTTTTCATAATAGCCATGATTAAAGGTATCACCGACATATAGGTCTGGTAATACACCAATCACACGAAATTGCGGTAAATTTGCGCCTGCGCCAAAAAATGCAATTTCTTCTTCTTCAACTTTAACGGGATTCCCAGGAGTCACTTTAATTTTAACTTTGCTTTCAGTTACTTTTTCAAATTTAAAGGCTGCATTATAATAACCAACGGCTTGCGCAGCTTGATTTGAGAGTGCCCGTAATTGTGGAACAGCAGAACTATATTCGGTAAAAGACTCCACAGTAAATGCAGAAAGTTTGGCCTTAATATTCTCCGCCAAAATGGGTGGTGCACCCTCGACACTCACTGTAATTTTGGCAGCAACCACAATATTGTCTTTGGATGGGCGTACTTTATTGACGATACGTTGCAAGAAATTTAATTTTTTTACAGGTTCTTCAGACTCATCTTGCACGAGGTTGTTCAAGGTTCTGCCTGCGCTGTTCGCCTCAACCACAATTTTGCTGTCAGCTTGAATTGAATTCATCAACTGATCAATGTCGACAGGTGCACGCGTCATCTCTGTGATTTCTTGTACAGTACTGTCTTTAACCACTTGTTCTGGAATACGCGTTGATTCTTTACGCGCCAACTCAGCCTCTTTTTTAGCTTCATCAGCCGCCGCATAAATTTCATTGGCCATGCTTTGATCAACAGGACTGATTGCCAAATCTTCCAAATCTTCAAATTCAATCGGTTTAAACTGAATCTTTGGATTGGGTGGAGACTGCTCCTGCAAGAGCTGCATACTGTCTGTGTCGTTCGAAACCTTTGCTGGATCTGAAGGGGCAACCACTGGGTCAATCACGGGTAATTCAATGGCAACGGGTGTACTCAATGATTGACTTGGCTGTGTCGCCACTTCAGCTGTTGTTTGAGCAAAACTAATCGGTGCAACAAAGGCACTCAAAAAAATCCCGAAAACCAAATATTTATTGATATCATTTGTATGGAATATACACTGCATGTCATAAGCCAGTGTCGACTTCCTAAATTTATTTTTTACTAGCATACCAAGCTCTGATCTAAATTTGGATGAAAACGCAGCAACGAAGCGAAGTTAACGCACAAACATACATTTAAATTTATGAAATTACATGATTTACATCACGAAAAATATCATACATGAATTTAGCGATATAATTACCAGCCAGACACATTTCTTTATATATTTTAATGAAGCCATAAAATGCCTAAAAACGAACAGATCTTAACCAGTCGCCGCTTCCTGCCCATGTTCTTGACTCAGTTCTTTGGCGCACTCAACGACAATGTGTTTAAACAGTCTTTATTGTTGGTGATCACCTACGGGTGGCTGCACCATCAAGCAGGTGAAATCAGCACCCTAAATAATATGGTCGCCTTACTGTTTATTCTGCCTTATTTTATTTTTTCAGCCACGGCTGGACAAATTGCAGATAAATATGAACGTTCAGGATTGGTCCGCAAAATTAAGATACTGGAAATCATCATTATGGTGATTGCAACCATAGGCTTCTTCATTGGCAATTTATGGTTACTGCTGTTCGCTTTATTTTTAATGGGCACCCACAGTACCTTTTTTGGCCCCATTAAATACGCGATTTTGCCTGATATTTTAAAACCTGAAGAATTGGTTTCTGGTAATGCGTTATTTCAATCTGGCACCTCGATGGCCATTATTATTGGGATGATTTTAGGTGGCCTCGTCATCTCATATGCCGCTGGCGATCTGACTTGGATCAGCCTAACGGTATTAATCATTGCTGGATTGGGTTATCTCTGTAGCCGATTTATTTTAAAACAGCCCGTTCCCACACACAAAATAGAGATCGACTGGAATTTTTTTAGAACCAGTTTTCAAACCTTAAAATATGCAAAAAGCCTCCCAGTGGTGTATTGGGTCTTACTCGGCAACTCATGGTATTGGTTTTATGGCGCAACCTATTTAACCCAAATTCCACTGCTGACCAAAGACAATCTACATGCTTCTGAAAATGTGGTCAGTCTATTACTCACCTTCTTTTCTGTCGGGATTGCAGTCGGTTCTTTGCTGTGTAGAAAAATTGGTGGCAGTCAAGTTAGTCTAAAAATGGTGCCTTATGGCGCAATTGGGCTCACCCTATTTGCCCTCTATTTAGCAGGTAGTTTGGCCTTCCTCCCTGAACGCAGCGGTGAACTGATCGGGATTTATGAAATGTTTAATTCGGGCCCAGCGTATTATCATGTGATGCTGTCGATGGCATTACTGGGCATTAGTGGTGGTTTTTATATTGTGCCGCTCTATACCATGATGCAAGCCTATGCACCGCCATCTCACCGTGCTCGCGTTGTCGCTGCCAATAATATCTATAATGCGATCTTTATGGTTGCATCTTCAATATTCTCAATTATTATCTTAAGTCTTTTTAAAATTGACCTTAAAATATTATTTTGTATCACCGCGGTGCTCAGCGCCGTATTCAGTGTTGTATTATTACGTCAATTATCGTTTAAGTTGGCCACCACGGATCAAATCGTAGAGGAATAAGCATGCGCAATTATACTGGTTTAGATAAGCTGATTAACTCCTTTGACCAAGCCCTAAGAAGTTTAGTTCCTGGTGCAACCTCAGCACATCGCCTCAATCCTGGTGATCAGGTTGAAAGCCAACTCGGTGTGAGTGAAGCACGGCATGTTGCAGGTCTCATGCGGGTCAATCATAGTGGCGAAGTTTGCGCTCAAGCGCTCTATCACGGTCAGGCATTAACCGCAAAACTCCCCAATGTGCGTAAAGAAATGCAGCATGCAGCCATTGAAGAACAAGACCATTTGGCTTGGTGCGAACAGCGTTTAGATGAACTCGACAGTCATACCAGTTTGCTGAATCCCGTTTGGTACGGTCTATCATTCAGTATGGGTGCGCTGGCTGGCATCGCTGGTGACAAATACAGTCTAGGCTTTGTGGCTGAAACTGAGCGTCAAGTCAGCTTGCATTTATTGGATCATCTCAGCCAACTACCACCACAAGATCAACGTTCACGTGAAATCTTAGAGCAAATGAATACCGATGAATTACAGCATCGTGATACCGCATTAAAAGCAGGTGGTGTTGATCTTCCAGCCCCCGTGCGTATTACCATGACGGCGATTTCTAAATTAATGACCAAGACCAGTTATTTTATTTAAGCGCGTCAATATAATACGCCCTCAATGCCCCAAGCCCCTCATTCCACTTGCGAAATATATTCCTCATCCTAATGCCCCTCATCCCAACCTTCTCCCAAAGGGAGAAGGAGCTTTATATTGAAGAGCGTTTTAGATACTAAAATTCCCTCTCCTTTTAGGAGAGGGCCAGGGAGAGGTCTTATTCTCTCCTTTTAGGAGAGGGTTAGGGAGAGGTCTTACTCTTCCCCAAAAACCGCAATCCTACTCCCGGTTCAGTCACAATATAGGTTGGATTAATCGCATCATCGCCCAGTTTCTGCCTTAGCTTTGCCACCAATATGCGCAAATAATGGGTGTCTTCTTGATGGGTTGGCCCCCACAACTCTTTTAAAATTTGTGGTTGGGTGACCAGCTGGCCACTAAAATGTGCCAGCATCGACAGCAGCTGATATTCTTTACGGGTCAAACTAATTAAACCCGCTGATAAAAATACTTGTCGCTGTGCAAAATCAATTTTTAAATGGCCATCATCAAAAACAGCTGACTCCGTCGTGGTTGGTACTTGACGTAACATCACCCGAATTCTGGCCATAAGCTCTTGTACACTAAAGGGTTTGGTCACATAATCATTTGCACCTGCATCCAACAAGGCCACTTTTTCGTCTTCATCTGCACGGACCGATAAAATAATCACCGGTACACTCGACCAACTACGTAATTCTTTAAGCACCTCTTGACCATCTAAATCGGGTAAACCCAAATCTAAAATGACCAAATCGGCACCGTTGAGCGCCAACAATTCCAAGCCCTTGCCCCCTGTTTCAGCCAGCAGGGTCTTATAGCCTTGGGCGCGTAAAGCAATATCTAAAAATTTACGGACTTGATTTTCATCATCAATAACTAAAATACGAATTGAAGCACTCGCGTTGTTGCTCATAGTTTAAAATTCTGCGTTTAGTTTGCTGTGGATTATGCGCTAATTTGTTGAATTGGCAAAACCATTCGCACGCATGTTCCGCGTTGCTTTGGCCCTGCAGATGCCGAAATCTGCCCCATATGCGCCCCAATGATCGCTTTGACAATGGTTAAGCCTAAGCCAGTGCCATATTGCCCGCGATCACCACGTTGCATGGTGTAGAACATATCAAAAATTTGACTACGCTCCTCCTCTGGAATGCCCATGCCCTGATCGCTAATCGCAATTTCAAGATGGGTATCATCGATTTGTAATACATCAATGGTGACAGGTAAGTCTTCAGGCGAGAACTTGGTCGCATTTTCCAAGACATTAAAAATCGCTTGTTCAATCAATGCCGCATGCACATAGAGATTTAAACTTTCCTCAGGCATATGTAATACAAATTGTGCTTGTGGAATATATCTTTTTAAACGACGCATGGCAGAACCCACCAATTCATCCACGCCAATCCAATCACGTTTTAAGCTGAGTCCCTCATGGCCTAAACGCGTCATATCCAATAAATTTTGGATATATCGATCAAGACGCTCCCCCTCAAGATGAATCGCTTCCAACAGACTATTTTGATCTTGTTCATTCATCCCATGTCGATAATGGGTCAAAGTTTCAGCAGCGCCAATCATCGCGGCAAGCGGTGAACGTAGATCATGAGAAACCGAGGACAATAATGCTGAGCGTAATTTTTCTGTTTCGGTCGTGACATTGGCATTTTCCAACTCTTTGCTCAGTTGTGTTCGCAATAAGGCCTGAGCAATATATTCAATCATGCTTTCTGCCAATTGCTTTTGCTCGGCATTCAATTGACTGTCTTCGCTAAATTTAAGCCCCAACACACCGATACACTGCTTTGAGCCCAGTAACGGAATAAACCACCATGCCGACTCGGTTAAGGTTTGGGTAAACCGCCCCGAAGCTTGTTGATGTTTAATACTCCAATCTGCAGAAATTTTTTCTTTTTCTGTAATGGTCAGGCTATTTTCAGGTTGCTGAGTCTGATCTTTTAATTTGATCCAAACTTCGGCATCAAGGTTCTTTTCTAGACTGTTACGACCAATATCCAGTACATCATTTAAACTGACCGCCACCGAAAGCTTTTGCCCCAAGTCTTGCATAATGCTGTTATAACGATTGGCCGCTTTAAGTGCCACAACTTGCTCACGTAAACGCGATGCCAAACGACTGGCAATTAAGGCGGCAGCTAAAAAGGCAACAACCGTCACCACGCCCTGATGCGCTGAAATTTGCAAGGTATAGCGTGGTGCAATAAAGACAAAATTATAGGCCAAGAAAAAAATCAATGCCGAACAGACCGCTGCAATCATTCTGGTGCGTGATGCCACAAAAACCACAGCAGTAATAAAGATCACAGATAACTCTTCAACCCCTAAAAAGTGTTCCCCCAACTTTGCTAAAAAAATACTCATAAATGTGGTCACTAAGACCAAGGTACTTTCTTGAAGACTGAGTAAATAGTTTTTTACAGATCGGCTCGGCTGAGCACGTTGCACCTGCTGTAATGGCACCACACTGACTTCAAAACTCGGTTCAGTCTGTAGGATTCTCTGCATCAATGACGGTCGCCAAGCACGAAGCACAACAGCGCGTGGAGGTTCTTGTGCCATGACCAAGGTTGAGGTGCCACGTTCGATCGCAAAATCAATTAACACCTTGGCTTGAGCAGCTCCATAAAGAATCTCTGTCATGCCCCCCAACTGCCGTGCTAGATTAAAAGCCCGCTCAATCTCATTATTGCGACTGCTGTCTTGTCCATGTTGTGGGCTGTTTAAACTAAAACTCGATTGATGACTATGTGAAAATGCCACCACCAACCATTTGGCCGCACGTTTTTCTGCAATACGACAGCCAGTACGCACCAAGGCTTCTGCGGTTCCCATGTCATCAATCAAGACCAAAACATGATGGTTGAGTGGAATAGGCGTCTGACCTTGCAGCACAAAGTTTTCACGGACATCAATTTCGACATGATCGGCCACGGTTTGCATGGCCAGCTCACGTAATGCACTTAAGTTGGAGTTGTTAAAAAAGCCATGTAAGGCATGTTGAATCTGTTCAGGCACATAGACTTTGCCCTGATTGAGTCGCTCTAAGAGCTCATTTACAGGTAAATCAATCAAGCGAATATCACGAATCCGTTCCAACACCCGATCAGGCACCGTCTCTTTTACTCGTATCCCTGTGATTTGCAGCACCACATCATTCAGACTTTCAAGATGTTGGATATTCATGGTGGTAAAGACATCAATACCCGCATCAAGCAGTTCATTGACATCCTGCCAGCGTTTTTCATGGCGACTGCCTGGAACATTTTGATGGGCAAATTCGTCAACCAAGACGATCTTCGGACGTTGCTGCAGTACCGCATCCAAGTCCATTTCTTCAAGTTCATGATTTTGATATTTTATTTTTTTACGAGGAATAATGGGGAGATTTTCAAGTAATTTTTCAGTTTCTTCACGGCCATGGGTCTCAATATAACCGATGACCACATCTTGATTTTGCTGTAATAAATCACGCGCGCGCACCAACATCGCATAGGTTTTCCCCACACCGGGCGCTGCACCTAAGAAAATGGTCAACCGCCCAGATTGGTAACGATTGACCTGCTGTAATAAGGTATCTACTTTACTCTTACGATCATCTGTCATTTTGTATTTTAATCTCGATAACAGCAGCTCTCCCTGAACCTCTCCCTGAACCTCTCCTTTTAAGGAGCGGGTCAGGGAGAGGTTACTTTTCACTAGGGAGAGGTTGCATTTTACTGCTGTGCAAAAGAAAGGCGCTAATCACTAAACCTTTTCATTCAATCCAAACTTACTTTTTCACGTTAAAAGTTTGATCCATTGCCCAGTTAAGTTCAAGTACATTAACACGGCTCTGTCCCAACACATTTGCTGTTGGTTGCTCAACTCTTTGCATGACAAAGGTTTTCAAAAGCTCTGGATCAATATCACGCTGTGCTGCAATTCGTGGAATTTGTAACATGACAGCAGCGACGCTAATGTCAGGGTCAATCCCACTACCTGAAGTGGTCACAATATCACTCGGAATGTTGGCCACAGGCACTTGCTCTTTTGCAGAAATCTCTTGCAAACGCTGTTGTACCTGTTGCTGTAACACGGGATTACTTTGTGCCAGATTACTTCCAGAAAGACTCATCACCTCATAATTCGCAGCAGAGGGTCTTGCATAAAAATATTGATCACTGACAAAGGGTTGTGCGACTAGACGAGAACCGACCACCTTCTGTTCATGTACAATCAGGCTGCCATTGGCTTGATCTGGAAATAGCAGTTGTCCTAGGCCCGTAGCCGCTGCACTATAAGCAAAGCCACACACCAGCAATGCCACAGCGGCAAGCCCCAAAGCCGCACGCAACAATCCAAATACAGAAACGGGTGCAACGCTAGATGAAGTTAAATTAGACATAAGGCACTCCTACAACTGAAAAACAGCACTGATGACAACATCAATCGCTTTAATCGCCACGAATGGCAAGATTACCCCACCCACGCCATAGACCAGCATATTACTGCGGAGCAATTGGGTGGATGTTGCAGGTCTAAATTTCACGCCACGCAAAGCCAGTGGAATCAATGACGGAATAATAATCGCGTTAAAAATCAGTGCAGAAAGAATGGCACTTTCACTGCTGGTCAACCGCATCACGTTCAAAACTTGCATTTGTGGAATCGCAGCAACAAACAACGCTGGCAAAATCGCAAAGTATTTTGAAATATCATTGGCCAACGAGAAGGTGGTTAATGCCCCCCGAGTAATCAACTGCTGCTTCCCAATTTCAACCACAGCCAATAATTTGGTTGGGTCTGAATCGAGGTCGACCATGTTGCCGGCTTCTTTTGCTGCTTGCGTCCCAGAGTTCATTGCCAAACCAATATCTGCTTGTGCCAATGCGGGTGCATCATTGGTGCCATCGCCAACCATTGCGACCAAATGTCCCAATTCTTGCTCTCTGCGAATACATGCCAATTTATCTTCAGGTCTTGCTTCAGCGATATAGTCATCCACACCGGCTTCAGCGGCAATGGCAGCAGCGGTTAAGGGATTGTCACCTGTAACCATTACCGTTTTGATGCCCATTTCACGTAAGCGAGCAAACTTTTCTTTAATCCCTGGTTTGACCACGTCAGAAAGCTCAATCACCCCCAAAATGTTTTGATCACGTGCCACCACCAATGGAGTTGCCCCCTTAGATGCCACTTGCTCGACCCGTGTTTTGAGCTCTATATGGTTACTAACATCTTTGTCCGTGAATTTTAAAATCGCATCCAACGCACCTTTACGGATTTGTTGACCATCGCCCAAGTTAATGCCTGAAATACGGGTAGAGGCATTAAATGCAATAAACTCAGCCTGTTCAGGTTCAACTACTTTCTCGCCCATGTCTTTGGCCAAAGCCACAATCGACTTGCCTTCAGGGGTTGGGTCGGCCAGTGAGGTCAACAATGCTGCTTGACGCAGTTCCGATTCAGCAATACCCACCAAAGGATAGAATGCAGTCGCTTGACGGTCACCATAGGTAATCGTGCCGGTTTTATCGAGCAGCAATACATCAATATCACCTGCCACTTCAACCGCTTTACCTGATTTGGCAATAATATTGGCTTTGAGTGCACGGTTCATCCCTGCGATCCCAATGGCTGGCAACAATCCGCCAATCGTGGTCGGAATCAAACAGACCAACAACGCCACCAAGATAATTGGGTTAATCGTCACATTCAGGAAATTTGCAATAAACGGTAAGCTCACCACCACAAAAATAAAGGTGAACGTCATGACCATCAATAAAATTCCAAGCGCAATTTCATTTGGGGTTTTTTGACGATTCGCACCTTCGACCAATGCGATCATACGGTCTAAAAAGCTATTGCCTGAATCTGCTGTAACTTGCACCACAATACGATCGGTTAATACTTTGGTACCGCCAATCACACCAGAACGGTCCGTACCGGCTTCACGCAATACTGGTGCAGATTCACCTGTCACCGCAGCTTCATTAATGGTGGCACAGCCCTCAATAATTTCACCATCGGCAGGTATCAATTCACCAGCACGAACTTCGATCAAATCATTAATTAACAGTGCTGTAGCTGCAACTTGACTGCCCTCACTGTCTTTTAATGACGTTAAACGACGTGCCGTTAAATTTTTACGGGCTTGTTTTAAAGAGGCCGCCTGACCACGGCCTTTGGCTTCTGCCACCGCCTCGGCATAGTTGGCAAACAATACCGTGATAAATAAAATCAAGGTTACGGCCATGCCAAAGAATGCTTCAGAAAATCCCATCAAGGTGCTAATGAAGGTCACAATCGTGCCCAACCAAACGATGGCCATGACTGGGTTTTGATAGGCATGTTGCGGTAATAGTTTTATGAACGCATTTTTCCATGCTTCAACTTGTCCAATGCTGGGCGTATTTTCTTGCTTATGATGTGCTGTCATGATGTTACTCCCCAGCCTAAGACAACGATAAATGATCGGCGATTGGGCCTAAGACCAATACCGGCATAAATTGCAACAAGGTCAACATCAATACGATGGCGATTAAAGTCAGCGCAAAGGTTGGCGTTTCGATTTTTAATGTGCCACTGCTTTCAGGTGATTGACGCTTCGCAGCCAAACGAGCAGCCATAATTAATGGAATAATCATGGTGGGGAAACGCCCCAACAACAACGCTAAGCTACAGCTGAGATTCCACCACAAGGTGCTATCTGCCAGTCCTTCAAAACCAGAACCGTTATTGGCATAGGCAGAAACGTATTCATAAAACACCTGACTAATGCCATGTGACCCCGGATTACTGTTGCCAGTTAAGCCTGGGAAAATCAAACTGATTGAAGTTAGGCCTAGAATGACCAGAGGTTGTAGTAAAATCAGTGCCGCCAGCAGCTTAATCTCACCTGCTTCAATCTTACGGCCAAACAGTTCTGGCGTACGCCCTGTCATCAAGCCCGCAATAAATACGGCTAAGAACAAGTAGATGATAAATTGTTGTAAACCACAGCCAATCCCGCCCCAAATAGCGTTCACCAGCATATTACTCATCGACACCAAACTGGTTAATGGTGCAGCAGAGTCGTGCATCATATCCACTGAGCCATTGTTGACTTGGGTTGTCACAGCAGCCCAAATCGCTGAATCAGCCGAGCCTAGGCGCATTTCCTTGCCTTCCATGATGCTGATTTTATCTGCAACAGGTGACATGCTCTCAGACCAAATCGCTGCACTTCCTGAAATAACAGACATCAACAACATGCAGCCAAAAACCATGCCTGCAAATTTAGGACGTTTGGTGAAAAAGCCCAGCATAAATATCACTGAAATTGGAATCAGTAATATTCCTAACATTTCTAAGAAGTTTGACAGTGGCGTTGGATTTTCCAAAGGTACGGTACTGTTTGGCCCATACCAGCCTCCACCATTACTCCCCAATTGTTTAATTGCGACCATTGGCGCAACAGGGCCAAGCGCAATTTTCTGTTCTTTCATTTCAGCTTGTTGATCCAGTACAGCGACAGTCGGTCCACCATCAAAGGTCGACGGAACGCCCTGACTGTTGAGCAATAATGCCCAAACCATACACAACGGTAATAGAAAACGAAATGTCGGACGAATCACGTCTGCCCAATAGTTCCCAACATTGATACTACTGGTATTTTGAGTGTGTGGGCTTGTTGCTGCATGCGCTGTATCAACTTGGCTAGGTTTATGGAACAAAGCACGTAACGTCGCCACAACCATGGCCAACCCCATCATTGGGGTAATAATTTGTAGACCAACGATGCCGACCATTTGTGACAGATAAGACAACTGGGCCTGACCTGAATAGTGCTGTTGGTTGGTATTGGTTAAAAATGAAATCATGGTATGTAATGACAAATCCCATGACATATTCGGTGCATTATTGGGATTCAGCGGTAACCACGCCTGCACCATGAACAACACCCACACCAAAAATCCAACCACAATACAACTGATCAAAAAACTGAGACTATAATTTTTTGCACTCATGCCCTGTTTCGGATTGGTGCCAATCAACGCATAGATTGGTTTCTCAATCCAATTAAACAGGGGGTCTATTTTCATCTGGCGATTTTGCATAATCGCAGCGAGATATTTCCCGAGCGGATAGGCCAATATAATGGTCAAGGTCAATAATAATGCGAATGCTAACATGGCAACACCCCTCGAATAACGCAGTGCACGTTTGCTTCAGCGGCATGATGTTGCTGCGTATACTGCACGCAATCATGTAAGTCACGATAATTGTTTTGTTGATGACTTTGATGATGGTTTTGATGATAACTTTCTAAATAACGATGATTATAACTTGGATGTAAAAGCATCTTGCTCATACCTTATACAATGGAAGATTCCCATGTGTAGTATGAAAAACAATGCCGTAAAATCGCTATGCGCAAATCGCGCTTCCCCGTAAAGTTTGCGTAAAGATCCCAAACAAAAGCATATGTTTGCTCAGTAAAGCTAGTTTTAGAGATCAGCAAAGCCAATACAGCCTGCTTAAGCAGATGCAAAGAGAATGTTGAGTGTAGAGATTGATTGAGGTGATGTGCGGGTGCGCCTAACCCACGTCAGAGAAGCAATCGTCTAAATACACCACCGGATAGTGATGTGCTGGGTGACTAAATAACGCATGTGGCCACAATTCTTGCATGGGTATTTTGACATCGATTGGCAAGGGCATTTTTTTCGAATTAAACTGCATATTGTTTAAATCTTCGCCCCAAGCAATCAGATCAACATCTAAACTGATATGGTGCGAAGGTCGGACTCGACCACTGTCTGCTTCAAGTTTTTTCAGTAAAATTTCGACTTGCTCAAGTGGTACCCGACTCCGAATTAAGCAGGCAGCATTCCAATAGTCCGCACCTACTGCATCACGACACGGAATTTTATAAATCGCAGAAAATGCCACCATGCCTAACTTCTGCAATTGACCAATGGCAACATGAAAATGCTTTTCGGGATCGAGATTACTCGCCAGTGCGAGCGCGAATATCATTTCGGTGGCGTTCAAGGCGAATTCCTACAGCTTGTGCTTGCGCAATAATGGCGGGTTTACGAATCGTGATCTGAATCGATTCGATTGCAGCAAAATGATCAAACAAGGCTTCGATCACCAATTGTGCAGCATGTTCCAACATGTTCGGTTTGGCTTGTTGAATGGTCACTGCGGTGATATCGCAGAGTTCCACATAGTTTAAGGTATCCTCTAAGGCATCAGAATGGGCAACTTTTTCTAAGCATGTGGCAATGGTTAAATCAATTGAAAGTGGTTGAATAATTTGCCTTTCCCAAGCAAACACCCCCACCACAGTATCAACCTTCAGCCCTTCGATAATAATTGCGTCCATCACTGATCCCTGATTTGATCGTTTAACTCAAGCTTTTCAGCATTCAACTGAACGTATTAATGTTTGAACAATTGTGCAGGTTCTAAATTCTGCACCATTTGCAAACGTTGGTCAGCATAAATATCGGTATAAGGTGCGAGAACGCGCATAAACCGATCAAAATACAACATTTGTTTAAACAACAGGGCAAAATCACGCGGGAAACGAATGCCATGACGCTCCCCCACAGCAACCATATCCATCATAATGTCATTTAAATCGGCTGGATTTGACGAAAGCAACTTCTGTGGATCAGCCACAAGTGCCCCACTAAACAAGCGCTCTAAGTCTGCTGCCAAAACTTGGGTATCAATTTGCTTATCCGTCATCCCCATTTTCAACATGCTTTCAGCCATACGGGTATAGTCTGTGTGCTGTAAGGCATCCATAAAGCCAATACATGCGGTCCAAACCTCAGGATTCAGCTGCCCGACAATCCCAAAATCAATAAAACCAATGCGGCCGTCTTCGAGCAACATAAGATTGCCTGCATGTAAATCTGCATGGAAGCTTTTACACATCATCAAACTGCCGAACCAAGTATTCATCGCCGTAATTAAAACCTGTGATGGATCTTTGGCATGTTGTTTCACCACATCAAAGTCAGTTAATGGCACGCCATACAAGCGTTGCATGGTCAATACTTTGCGGGTTGAATACTGCGGATAGACCTTCGGTGCAGTTGCTGCTTGATTGTGTGTCGCATTTAAATATTCAACAAATTCTTCAATATTCTGTGCTTCTTCAATGAAATCGACTTCACGTACCATGCGGGTTTTAATTTCGTCGACGATATCGGCAAGTGAGGCAAATTTTACTTTGGGCACGGCTTTTTCGAATATTTTAGTCGCCCAGTGCAACACACTGAGATCGGTATATAAAATGGTTTCAACGCCAGGCTTTTGTATTTTTAATACCACATCTTCGCCACTGACCAATTTCGCTGCATGCACTTGCGCAATCGAAGCGGAAGCCAATGGGGTCTGTTCAATTGAGGCAAAAATTTCAGTTAAATCGCGCCCAGCAAATTCGGCATCAAGCACTTTTTGCACATAGCTAAAAGGCAAAGATGGGGTTTGATCCAAACAGCCTTGAAATTCTTCAACATATTCGCGTGGAAATAAAGACGGGGTACTGGCAATGAACTGCCCCAGCTTAATATAAGTTGAGCCGAGAGACTCAAAGGTTTCGCGCATTAATTTGGCATTGCTCGGTTTTTCGGTCGCGTACTTAACGCCCGCTTTGGCTGCAATTACTGCAGTTTCACCAATCCGTGCAATAGAACGCAGGCCATCAAATAAGATATTTTTTTTCATAGGGTCTTATACACATACACACGCAAATGAATGCAGTTTAACAAATAAATGAGCGATACAGGACGATCTTGACTAACAGAATGGACATTCATCGTCTTTATCAAAAGCAATCAGCCGCTGTTGCATGCTTAGACCATCCCATAACAATAGCTTTTGTTTGAGTGGTGTGCGCCCTAGCCCTAAATAAATCAATGCATGATGTGCTTGTAGACTGGCCATGACATTCGGTGTGGTTGCCAATACGCCAGAATCGGCACAACGTAGGCTCTCATTGGGCTGGTCGTCTTTGGGGAACAGGCAGGCATAACAGGCAGAATCACCTTCCTGCATAAATAACTGACCTTGAAAACCAATGGCGGAGGCACTAATTAAGGCAACTTGATGTTGGCAACACAGTGCATTGACCAAATAACGGGTACTAAAATTGTCACAACCGTCTAGTACCAAATCTTGCGCAGCGATTAGCGTACTTGCATTGGTTTGATCGAGCGACTGGTTATAATATTCAACCACAATAAAAGGATTAATCTGCTGCAAACGCTTGGCCAAAACTTCGGCTTTATAAAAACCAACATCTTGTGCAGTATAGCCAATTTGACGTTGTAAGTTACTGATTTCAACTGTATCAGCATCAATCAAACTCAGCTTGCCCACACCTGCACGAGCAAGCAATTCTGCTGTGGTACAACCGATTCCGCCGCAACCGACAATCAGCACATTGGCAAGTTTTAACTTTTCTTGGGCATCAAGATCCCAGCCATCCAGTAAGATTTGACGGCTATAGAGGTGCATTTCCTCATCACTTAATTCAAGGTCTGTATCCAACTGATCCATCACGTTGTATTCCCACATCATTTATAAAATAAAATCGACTTCGAATTATAAACAAATAAAATCGAGTAGCTAGCGAATCTGTAGAGACAAATTCGTTTAGCTGTCGATTTGGCGGGGATTAGATGGCTATCATGCGCTAAGTTTCAACCGAGCTGTACAAGGCTTTGCCTCACTTAGCAATCGCATTGCGCGCTGACAAGTAAGGCACCCCCCGATTAGAACACCAAAGAAAGTAAACCTGGTTTTTTCCACTCACGCTTAAATTCAATTGCGATCGGGTCATGATCCACATAGACCAACACTTTTTTTAACAACTGATGTGCTGGTTTTAAATCACCTTTTTGGTAAAGCATTTCGGCTTGCGCAAGGTAGATTCTTTCGATTAAGTCATCATAATCCCACTGATTGGTTTCATAGACTTGATCAATATAATTTACAAAGCCTGCAACACGCTCAACCTGATTCAATTTTGCATAGATTTGAACCATATAGCCAAGGAGTTGCACACGATCTTCCTCATCCATACTGTGTTGAATATCGTGTTCATAACGCTCAAAATACGCTGCACCTTCAACATATTCATTCAATAAAAAATGGCTTTTTAAAATCAAATAACGGGATTTATTTTTATCCGTGTTACTCAACAAAAATGCTTTTTTATTACGTAAATAATGTTTAGCAGCTTGTTTCATTTTTTCATATTGCCCAACCTCATTATATTCTTGCATCAACATATAATAGGGTTGAGATTCATTTGGATAATCCTGCAAAATATCTTCAAAATATTTTATGCGTTCATCAATATTATCCTCTTCAATTAAGTCATAAATTGTATTCTCAAGATTAGTTTTTGCTGTATTTAACTTGCGATAATCTGCATCTTTAATATTCGCATCTTGCTCTAAACTATGATCATACAATCCCAACAACAACACATTTGCTTTGAGTTGCAATTGATTTCTGCGGTGTTGATGATAATCAACCAGCACCTGATTAGACAACTGAAGCTGATGAAGATAATAAGGTACTGATTCGGCATTATAGTGATAAAAATATTGCTTTAATGCGCGATCTGCATTTTCATAGTTCGCTTCTTTTAATAACGCATCAATTCGACTGAAGTGTAATTCCATACCACCTGAGTACTGTAAGCCTTCACTCGAAACACGTACTGCCTCTTGGTAGTGACCAAGTTTGGTTAATGCAATTGCATAATCATTACAGCACATTGCAAACTGCTTATAGTCGCAAGAGCGATCGCTTTCATATTGATTTTGTTCAAAGTATGCTCTAAACGCTCGATACGTCTGCCGATAAATTTCAGCATGTAAGCGATTAAAAAATGGCTGATCTGCGACGGCTACATGATCTTGAATAAACTCATATAAATTAACTGCTGCAGCATATAACTGATGCGGAGAGTTCAGCTGAAAAAGCGGAACATCAGCTGCAATAGGTTGTTGGATCTGATATTCAGATTCAATTAAACGACGCCAAGTCAGTACATCAACTTTGCGTTGAATCGCCTGTTTAAAATACGCGATTGCGTCTGGATAT
Source organism: Acinetobacter pullicarnis (assembly GCF_006352475.1). Lineage (NCBI taxonomy): Bacteria > Pseudomonadati > Pseudomonadota > Gammaproteobacteria > Moraxellales > Moraxellaceae > Acinetobacter > Acinetobacter pullicarnis. Next base: position 1,948,316 of record NZ_VCMZ01000001.1, on the reverse strand, counting down.
TGGCCATTTTCATAAAGATAGGTGCCAGCGAAATGAAAGCCATCATAAGCGCTTGAGCGTGACTCAATATAACGTACAGCCGTATGATAATAATGATCAGCAGCAATGTTTAATTCATCGGCATAATTTCTTTCGATCATAAGTTGATAATATTGCATATCAGCATCGACATATCCCTCACCGAGTATTTTACTAAAACGGTGATACCAATGGATTAATCCACGCTGAACCAATACATCGTCGTTAATTCCTCGAATCAGTTTTAATAAGATTTTCTTCGCCAACGGGAGATCTTGATGGCTATAAGCAATTTCAGCTAAATCTAAAAACTGCGATTCATCATGGCTAATAAAAGTTGTAAAACCTTGTTCTATTTCACTTAACAATTGCGCTGTTGGATACGCTTTCTCACGGGCAAGCAGATAGATTTTCTTAATCCAAAAAGCAGAAACATGCGCATCTCTTAATTCACGATTGTCTTTAAATTCATCTTGAGCAACTTGAATCGCTGCATCTAAGCTGAGCAGCAGGAGTTGATCATCGTGTTGAGATTCATATAATTTCACTAAGAATTTATAGCCAAGCAATGGATTTTCATTTGTATAAATCAATTGATTGGCATAAGCAACATATTTATGCTGATTTAATATATTAACCTTTAAAAGAGATTCATCTAAATTTTTGCTGTGAAATAGCTGATCACGGTTTATCTCGTAGATTTTCATAAGTTTTCAGCACCTCAAACTAGATACTTAAACTTTACGCCTCTACTTATATTATGTGAAATATATTGTTGTTATTTATTTAAATAGTTTTAGCGCAGCACTGTTAATAATTTACACATATTATCTTAAAGCTATTAAAAAGCACCCTCTTGGGTGCAAATTATGGAACTTGTAATACTGTTTAGTGTCTTTTTATATGTTTTAAACACATCTAATTAAATACATATCCACTTTAATTCCTGACACTTTTAAAGCATTGCAGACTGATGTATTTCAAATCAAGAATAGACTTAAGCAGCATACATGTTATTTAAGTAAAATCATAATACAGCATCAACTGGCCTTAGATAAAGCTTCAAGCTTGGTGATTTCTTGCTGCTTTAAAATATTACGTTGAATCTTACCGCTTGAGGTTTTAGGGAGTGCTGCTACAAATTCAATTTCCCTTGGATAAGCATGTTTAGATAGACGTGAACGGACATACGCTTGCAACTGTTTTTGCAATGCTTCAGATGCAACAACATGGTTTTTCAGTACGACAAATGCTTTGACGATCTCAGTACGTTCTGGGTCAGGTTTGCCGATCACCGCAGACTCAATCACTTCATTACACTCTAATAAAGTACTTTCCACATCAAAAGGCCCCACACGATAGCCTGACGTTGTAATGACATCATCAGCACGTCCGACAAAATCAATTGCACCGAATTCATTTAATTTAACAGTGTCACCGGTGATGTAATACTGACCCACAAAGGATTTTCGGTTATTGCCATCATAACCTTCAAACCAAAACATCGGTGACGCTGAGCAGTCAATCGCCAAGGTTCCAATGCCACCTTGTGGCAATACTTGACGCTGTTCATCCAATACACAAAAACGATGCCCTGGGATCGCAAAACCTGCCGAGCCTACTTTTTTATGATGCGCCAAGGCATGATGATTGGCGATAACCATACCAAGCTCTGTTTGACCATAATGATCAAAAATATTCACATTAAAGTCCTGCTTAAACCAGTGGATCACTTCTGGGGTGAGTGGTTCCCCTGCACTGCTCACCACCCGCAGTTGCTGTTTAAGTTGTTGATCAAACTTTTCTTTATAGGCAAAGAACATGCGGTAGGCAGTGGGTGAGCCGATCAAATTATTGACTTTATGCTTTTGCATAATCTCAATCGCACGATCAACGCTAAATCCGGTTTCATCCATAATAATACTGTGGCCTAGGCTTAACGGTCCTGTGATCCCGTAATACAAGCCATACGCCCAACCTGGATCGGCTAAATTCCAAAATGAGTCGTCGGCATGCAAATCGACAGCATGGGTCATATACCCTTTAAAGGCCAGTATTGCTTTCAGCTTTACAGGCACAGACTTCGCGAGCCCCGTGGTGCCAGAGGTAAACATCATCAGGAATGGGTCTTCAAAACTGCGCATTACTGCTTCAAAATCAGCCGATTGTTTGTCCAATTCCGCCCAAAAATCCACTTGCGTTGCCGCATTTGCACGGTCTGGGCAAACCACCAATTGATGTGGGCAGTGAATGCCATTTAGTTTCTGCACCTGCTCTGCATTACTCACGATCATTTGTGTATTTGCGGTATCAATGCGATGTTCGATCGACTTCGACTCAAATGCGGTAAATAAAGGTTGGTACACGGCGCCAATACGCCATGTTGCCAACACCGTAATTAATAGTTCTGGGGTGCGTGGCAACAAGCCTGCAATACAATCCCCTGCTTTCAAACCGATCGATTGAAAATAATTGGCTAACTTTCCAGAAGCTTGTGCCAGTTGTTCAAAGCTCCACTGCTGCGACTCGCCATTTTTGCCTTCCCACAACAAGGCCGTTTGCGCAGTGCCCAAATAGCGCGCACAACATTCGACATAGGCATTAATGGACTGTTCCGAACCAACCAATTGTTGTTCAATTAATGCTTCATAATTAAATTCTTGATATGCCTGATCTAATGTCTTCATGACAATCCTCATCCTTTCTATATCTAACGGCGTTAAAGACGTTTTGCGCTACGCCTGTACATTTCTCTAACTGGCTATTTTATTTTAAAGTTCACTCATTGAACTTGTTTTACTGCATGCCACTAGATAATCATGTCTAGCAGCATGCTTCAATTTCCAAAAACTTCAATTGCATTGCTGCTTTTGGGTAGTTGTTTATGGCTTCAATCTTTAGCTCAGGCTTTAGGCTTTGGTGATTTCTCTTGCAATTACCAAACGTTGAATATCAGATGTCCCTTCATAGATTTGGCTTACACGCACATCTCTATAAATACGTTCCACTGGAAAATCTGAAACATAACCATAGCCACCATGAATTTGAATTGCATCTGAACAGATCCGCTCTGCCATGGTTGAAGCAAACAACTTGGCCATAGAGGCTTCTTTGAGGCATGCTAAGCCTGCATCTTTTAAGGCGGCAGCGTGGAAAATCAACTGACGTGCGGCTTCCACTTGTGTCGCCATATCGGCAAGACGAAATGCAATGGCCTGATGTTGCACAATTTCAACCCCAAAGGCTTTACGCTGATTGGCATATTCAATCGCTGCATCAAGTGCAGCACGCGCCATCCCGACCGATTGTGCGGCAATACCAATACGCCCAGACTCTAGATTCGATAGCGCAATTTTGTACCCTTCACCTTCTGCACCTAACAGATTTTCAGCTGGAATGCGACATTGATCAAAAACGATCGTGGCGGTATCTGAGCAATGTTGTCCCATTTTTTCTTCGAGACGCGAGACCACATAACCGTCACTGTCTGTCGGCACCAAGAAACAAGAAATTCCTTTTTTACCTGCTGTGGGGTCAGTCACGGCAAGTACCAATGCCAATTGTGCATATTTACCACTGGTAATAAATTGCTTGGTGCCAGTGATCACCCATTCATCACCATCGCGAACAGCACGGCAACGCAAGGCACTGGCATCAGAGCCAGCTTCTGGCTCAGTCAGACAAAAACAGCCTAACCATTCGCCACTGGCTAATTTTGTTAAGAATTTCTGTTTTTGCGCCACTGTCCCATATTTCAACAAAATGCCGCAAGGCAAGGAATTATGCACACTAACAATGGTTGAAATTGCGCCATCTGCTGCTGCAATTTCTTCAAGAGCAATCACCAATGCGGTTGCATTTAAACCTGTGCCGCCCCATTCTTCTGGAACTGTCATCCCTAAAGTGCCCAACTCAGCCAGTGCTTTAAGTTCTTGGGCTGGAAATGCATGGCTTTTATCACGTTCTGCAGCAGTAGGTTTTAATTGAGATTGCGAAAAATCACGCAACATATCCTGAACCATTCGTTGTTCATCATTGAGAATCATGACCTATCCTTTTGTATCTGCTCAGACGCATGTGACATTTACGGTGTTTATACTTTTACTGTTTTGTGGGATTGATTATTTGGCCGCCATACGGATCGCGCCATCCAAACGAATCACTTCACCATTTAAATAGGCATTTTCACAAATCTGAGTAACCAATTGTGCAAACTCTTCTGGTTTGGCCAAGCGCGGTGGAAATGGCACCATTTCGCCTAAAGCATCTTGTACATTTTGCGGCATGCCTTTAAGCATTGGCGTTTCCATAATCCCTGGCGCGATGGTCATCACACGAATTGCATACTGTGATAATTCACGTGCCAAAGGCAGTGTCATCGATACAATTGCGCCTTTAGACGCGGCATAAGCCACTTGTCCAATTTGGCCATCATAAGCTGCGACAGAGGCCGTGTTTACGATCACACCACGTTCCTCCTCACCCGCTTGACGCTCATATTTCGACATCAGTGCTGTAGCAAAGCGCAGCATGTTAAATGTTCCAGAAACATTAATATTCAACACTTTTTGGAACATGGCTAATTCATGCAACCCTTTACGACCAAATACCTTGGCAGAAGGCGCAATACCCGCACAGTTAATCAGACCATTGAGTTGTCCATAATCTTGTTCAAGCTGTTGAAAGAATGCAGCAACTTGCGCTTCATCCGTCACATCTACTGCACAAAATTGACTGTTTGCACCCAATTGTTGCTGTAACGCCAAACCCAATGCTTGATTCATATCCAGCATGACCACGCGCGCACCTTGTGCATGTAGATGTGTTGCGGTAGCAGCGCCTAAACCGGATGCCCCACCAGTAATAATAAAAACTTTCCCTGCAACGTTCATAGCAATTTCCTCAGTTCGAATGTGGTATTTAAAGCGAATCCACAGTCTATTATTTTTCATCAATGACTAAAATAAAGAGTAAACAGAGTTTAGATTGGGTACAATTTCCAAAACTTGCATCTTAGTTGATGTTTTTGGTCAATTTTCTCCCGTGATGAAACTGCTATGCCCTTAGATATTCCCTTGCAACAGCCGCAATACAGCAAAGGCACCATTTCCATTGCCTTGGTCCGCGAGGCACTGATTGCAGCAGAAAACAAAGGGTTAGACACAGCACAGATTTTAGAACAAGCCAATATTTCAACTGAGTTATTGCAGTCAGATAAGGCCCGCGTATCGGTCAGTGCCTATGCGCAGCTTTGGATTATCTTGGCAGATCAAATGAATGATGAATTCTTTGGCATGGACCAGCATCCAATGCGCCGTGGCAGTTATCAATTGCTCTCTAGAATGGTGATGCATGCGGAAAATATCAAACAAGCCTTACAACAAATTCTACAGTTTCTGAATATGGTCTTAGATGACATTCATGGCCGCTTAGCTTTGGAAAAAGACCAAGCGGTATTGATTTTAGAAGACCGTGCTGAACCGAAGCGCATGTTTAGTTATGCCACCTATCTGATGCTTTTACATGGACTGATCTGTTGGTTAGCAGAGCAACGTATTGTCATCCACGCGATTCATCTCAAATGTGAAGCACCTGTTGATGATTTGGATTATAAAATTCGCTTCTGCAAAAAAATCTATTATCAAGCAGCCGAGCACCGTATTGTGTTTGATGCCGATTGTTTGGCGATTAAAATTAAACAAGATCAAAGCACTTGGCATCAATTTATCCAAGATACACCGCAAAATTTGTTGATTCGCTTTACCAACCCACATGCTTTGAGCAGTCGTATCCGCAAACATTTGTTGCAGGTACACCCAGCAGATTGGATGGAACTCAGCGCCTTGGCACAACGCTTAAATATGTCAGAAGCCACCATTCAACGCCGATTAAAACAAGAGGGTGTCAGTTACCAGCAACTTAAAAATGATATTCGTCGCGACACGGCGATTGAGCTACTCAGTAAATCTGAAAAAAGCTTACTCACAATTAGTGATGAATTGAATTTCCAAGATGCCAGTGCTTTTCATCGTGCCTTTAAAAAATGGACTGGGGTCAGTCCAGGCGCATATCGCAACTTAACCACGCCCTAATTTACCCGGTTTTATCCGCCGCGGATCAGCGTGTTGTCTCGATACTATTTTCAATGCATTGTTTTAAAATGGCATTTATCTCATTTTTATTCTGCTTTGCTCTTTTTTATATAATAATGCTTCGACTACATTCTGCATCTAGATGTGCTAATACCATCACAATATTTTGAGATCTATATGAATAATAAATTTTTAATTGCCTTGGTCAGTTGCATGGTTTTGGCGGGTTGTGCAAAGCGAGAAGATCGTGCACTCGATGAAACAGCAACACAAAAAACCACAGAAACAGCCATCACGGAAACGGCAGAAAATACAGATGCGGCTCCTGAAGCTGCGGATGTAAATACGACAGCTGTTACCGAACAAAAACCCGAAACCATATTAAACCCAGTGATTAACCCTGCTGAGGCGGGACGTCGTATGGTTCGTCAAGCACATATCGATTTTAGTGCACAAGATGTGGTCAAAACAGCTTTGGCCATTGATAAGTTAACCCTTGAAAGTGGGGGTTTTGTTGAACAGAAAGATATCGACTTTAATGTCATCGACTTACAAAAACAAAAAATTGCAGATGGAAAAATTCGTGTTTTTGAAAAAGTAAATCCTATTGCACAGATGACGCTGCGCATTCCAAGTGAAAAAGCAGCAAGCTTTGTCAATCAACTGTTGCCCTTGATGTTCTTCCTCAATCAACAACAGTACTCCGCCAAACGCTACGAGCTGACCTTACTCGAAGAAAAAATAGCTCAAACTCAATCTCTTCCGAGCAACAGCAAAAATCCACAGCTCAATGAAATTGCACGTTTAACCCAACTAGAAGTTCAAGACCGGGTGCGTTATAGCACGATCATGATCAGTATCAGTCAACCAACCCTCGTACGAGAACGTTTAGATATCGATATTAATGAAGTGGCACGTTTAAATGGTGATGGATTCTGGGAAAGCGCACTCAACAGTGTAATCACAGGCTGGCAGTTTGTACTCAATATCCTGATATTCTTAATTGCGATTTGGCCATTTTATTTATTCTTAATCCTCGCAATACTTTTATTTAAAATCATCAACCCAATCGTGAAACGTTTAATCAACAAGTAATCCGTGCACGCTCGCGATTATCTTTTAGCTCACCCATGTATTGTCGCTCAATCATTGGGTGAGCTAAATCTAAAAGCTTCTGTTCGGACTTAACTACAGTTTTCGCTTTGTTTTACTCATCATGCACTCTAACCACCACAGTGCGAGCCATTTTATCGTGCCAAGCCTGTTTTTTGGCATCGAAGAGAATCCAAAAATAACCCAGACAAAACATGATGGCTGAAATAAAATAGCCCAAATAACGAATGATCGCTTGGCTCAATTTAATCGGTGAACCTGTTTCAGCATCCACAATTTTCAAGTTAAGTAGCAACTTACCAGGCGTCGCTGACAATTGCATCCAAAAGCCGATATACACTATGGCTGAAATCAACTGTTGTAAGCCATCAAAGGCAGTCAAACCCAATGTATCGTTGGTAAAATAGTCGTCTGGTCCAAAGACAAGTGCAAATGGAATAAACATGATCGTAAATAAAAAGCTATCGAGCAGCGCTGCAGCGAAGCGAATCCAAAAACCAGCATAAGTAAAGTACTGTGGCATGGCATAATCCTAAATATTATTTGAGTTACATTGCTCTAACTTTATTTCAAATACGCCTTTAAGCAGTACTCTCTCAATCTGTATGCTTTAAAGCTTGCTTTGATCTATTCACTCATATAGGAAATAGCGCACAAAATAAAAAATTATCCGCTATTTCACCTAAGTTAAATGACTAAATATCAACTGCATTAAATACATAAAGATAAAGCGTAAGTCCTATAAGTATTAGCACAGAAAAAGTCAGGTAAATCTCTATTTTATTGAAACTTTTTATAAACTTTACGATATCCATCTCATCACTCTTTTTTTATATTTCTGAGTGGTTATTTTAGTATGTTTCTATTTTTTTTGTAATATAAGTAAGTATAAAAAAACCTGACCTAAGCATTGTTAGGTCAGGTTTTGTGCGCTTTAAGGCCTTTTTAAATTAGGCTTCAAGCATGCTGTTTAATGTTTCAATTACGTTCTTCGATTTAACCTCAGTTTGCAGCCCTTGCAAGGCTTGTTTCACCTCACTGCGCTGTGGCTCTGCTAAGGTGTACCAACGCGTTAATAACAACAGCAACCGAGAACCGACAATTGGATTTTTCTCATCTAAATACTTGGCAAGTTCAATAAAATGTTGCACCCCAAAACTCCATGCATTAACTGGATTGGCATTCACCCCTCCTGTCACTGAACGGATACGGTTCGGTGTACCCAAATCGTAGTCTGGATGCGACGTCAAATAGGCAATACTTGCTGCCGTGGCTTTTGGATGTGCTGCCTGTACCATAAACCACTGATCGAGTGCCAAAGCCTCATCTTTAAAACGATTATAAAAATCTTGTAATGCCGCTTTGGCTTGAGGAGCATCATTCCAAACCAAGACCTTTAATGCACCTAGACGCTCAGACATATTGTTGCTGCCGTGGTATTGCGCATCGGCCAACTCGAAGGCCTGCGTATCACCCTGACGCGCCATTAAACTTAGCATAATATTGCGAAGGGCACGTACCCCCATGGCTTGGGAAAAATCATTCTGCAGCGCAGCGTCTAATGATAAGTAGCTTTGTTTGCAGAAGTCACCCAAACCATGTGCCAAAGAATTGAGCAAGGCTTCACGCTTTTGATTAACGAGATGCGGTTGATAATCCTGATCAATACGGCTCGCCAAATAACCTTCAGAAGCCACATCAAATAAACGCGATGCCAACAGCGGATCTTTAGCCATTACCGCTGGTAGAGTGGCTTTAATTGCATCAATATAACTTTGCGCAGGTTGATCTTCCAATAAAATTCGTTCGATCAGTGTCTGTGTCGCTTGCCATTGGTTAAAACCATTATTTTCAAACTGAATGAGAAATGCCAATTCATCATCTGAATAATTAAACTTCAAATTCACAGGTGCAGAGAAACTACGCAACAAAGACACCACAGGCTTTTCAGTCACGCCTGTAAACTCAATCACAGCCTGTTCCTGATCAAATAAGTACACCCCATCTTTAACGTTATTTTCAGACAATGCCGAACAGTGCAAGGTATATTGCTCCCCGGTTTCTGCATTGAACAACGCCAAAGCCACTGGAATCGGCAAGTGTTGCAAATTTGGATATTTGGCATTGGCTTTTAAACTTTGCTTCAAGTCCAAGCGATAGCTTTGTGTCACCGCATCATACGTACCCTGCACCTCCAGTTTCGGTGTGCCAGGTTGGTTATACCATTTTAGAAATGCCGATAAATCCACACCAGAACCGGTCGTTAACGCATCAATCCAATCTTCGACCGTAACTGCCTGCCCATCATAGCGACGGAAATATTCATCCGTCCCTTTACGAAATTTTTCTTTGCCCAATAGCGTCGCCATCATGCGATTAATTTCAGCACCTTTTTCATAGACCGTCGCAGTATAGAAATTGTTGATCTCAACAAAATGGTCTGGACGCGGCGGATGTGACAAGGGGCCTGAATCTTCTGGAAATTGATGTGCTTTTAATACAGCGACATCATCGATGCGTTGTACAGCAGCCGATTGTAAATCTTCAGAAAAAGATTGATCGCGAAAAACGGTGAGACCTTCTTTTAAGCACAATTGGAACCAATCACGGCAGGTAATCCGGTTACCTGTCCAGTTATGGAAATATTCATGTGCAATCACAGACTGTACGCGCATGATCGCAGCGTCTGTGGTGTATTCCTCATCTGCCAACACACAAGAGGTATTGAAAATATTCAAGCCCTTGTTTTCCATCGCTCCCATATTGAATTGGCTCACAGCCACAATCATATAGATATCGAGGTCATAGGGACGACCATAATGCTCCTCATCCCAACGCATTGAATGTTTCAGTGCATTCATGGCGATATGACATTTTGGAATATCTTTTTCAATGGCATAAATTTCTAGTGCAACATCACGACCTTCAGAGGTGACATAGTGATCACGTAGTACCGCCAAATCACCAATCACACAGGCAAATAAATAACTTGGTTTTTTGGTTGGGTCTTCCCAAATCGCATAGTGACGCCCTTCTCCAACCTCTCCCGCTTCAAGCAAGTTTCCATTGGCAAGTAACACAGGGTATTTTTTATCCGCCTCAACACGGGTGGTGAATACGGACAATACGTCAGGGCGATCTGGATAAAAAGTGATTTTACGGAAACCTTCAGGTTCATTTTGAGTGACAAATAAATCACCTGCCTGATACAACCCTTCGAGCATGGTATTGCTTTCAGGATGAATAATCACTTCAATTTCAAGCTTGGCTTGCGCTGGTGCATTGAGAATCAACAATTGTTCGCTATCTAGTTGATAATCTGCTGCAGTCAAGGTCATTCCATTGACGCGAAGTGCAACCAATTCCAAATCACGGCCCAAAAGTACCAAATCACCAGCAGCTTGGCGCTGCATTGCAAGTTTACTGTTGACCTTGGTATGGTCACTAAATACTTGAATGTCTAAGGCAACCGAATCTACCGCATAGGCAGGTTGTTGGTAATCTTTTAAATATATAGTTTGATCAGCTTGAATAACTGGGTTTGCGGCAATATTCATTAATGATCCTCATCCGATTGCTTAAACAGTTTATGTCGTTATTTTAAAATAAATTTGATCATACGCCATGCAACCAGATTTGTCCTATGATGGCCAATGCTGCAATTGCGGTAATTTACGTAGACTGGTTAAGATATGAGGTTGAATGCTTTATTTTCAATTTCCAACTGCATAAAAATGCGTAGTTAATAGGCAGCTATTGCATTGCCTATCAATAAAACAGCAAGCACTGGTTTAATTTCAATCAAACACGGCAGTGATCAATTAAATTTCCTCTCGCCACGCCTGCGGTTTCATCAGTTCCCCATTACGAATCTGAATTAAAAGGTTATATCCACCTGCTCCACCTTGATTAAGCGCATTAAAAATATAAACATCATCATTAAGATAGAAAACCTCAAAATCAGCCAATTCATTTTGCTGCTCATCCAAACAAATGGATGGGAAAAAATACTGTTCAAGTTGTGCCGCGTTCAACTGCAATACCTTCGATTTATATTTGATCGTAATCTGATCAAGCTGCAAAAAACCAAGTGGCGGAATATCACCATCAGTCCCAAAGAACACTTTATCTTTGTAATATTTATAAATACGTTGCCCATGTTCATCCAGCGATGTATATAAACTGTCCTCTTGTTTAGCAGGTATAGCAGCCACTTCAATAACGATATCCTTATTTTTATAGATCGCCTTTAAAGCGGTATATTGTGCTAACGAAACTGTATTAAATCCCTTAAAAAAATTAATTCGATTTTTATAGACATAACCGTTCTGTTTTAAGTCTGGGGCACTAATAAAGCAAAACTTAGATTTACTTTCCTCCATCTGGCAAGAAATAATTTCATCATTTTTTAATTGCTGAATCACAACGGCATAGCGTGCCGATGACTCCCGCAAATTGACATATCCATCCTTGTCCTGAATAAAGCCAAACTTCGCATATGCAGATGTTGCCCCTGTTAAAAACAGAGTAAACAGTATCCTTGGTAGAGGCTTGTTAAATAAATTCATTTAGATTAACTTCTTAACTTTCCTTGCATCGACTGAATATCTTATCGTAGTTTTTAGCAATTATTTAAAAAATGACATGAATCGCCTATTAAAAATTAGTCGCAGAGTTTAAATGAGGAATAAATATGATAAATAAGCTTAGGCTATTTTCAGGATTACTCTGCCTATGTGGTTATTCGCTGCAAGTGCAGGCCAATACGGACTATTTTTGTTTTCAGGCCAAATCGAGTCAGCCTATTCTTTTCTGCGAAAAATCCGCTCGAGTCTTTAACGCTACAATATTATCCCTATTTGAAACCGATTCAGCTTCGGCATTTTAAAACTGAATCTCTAAAAACAACATTGGGCCGTCCTGATGAGTTTCATGACTTTTATTATGAAATCATGAAGGGAATAATTACAGGCCGTTATGAGGTCGTGCATCAAGGTGCTCAATTTTATGCAGTGACTTACACTCAAAAAAGTACGGGAAAACAAACCTTATTTAATCGACTCTACTCGGATCAAGTCAACTCACCCCTGCAATTTTCTCAACAAGGAATTAACTGTATTTAGTTTTCATTTTAATGCCGTCTAGGTCACGACCAATCTCTACGCAACCGGCTGGTTCTGTGTATAATCTGCATTGGTCGTTCATAAAGATTTTGGTTTTACCCCCATGATTCAAATTCTCCGTAAACAGTTAGATGAAAGCACATTCTGCCCTTTGTGTCAGGCATCGATGTTGTTTATCGAAGCAGAGGAATTTGAAAAAGAAATCGTTTTTCACCAATGTAGCCACTGTCAGCATCAAGTTTTTCAAGATAGTCAGCATAATTGTCACTGCCCAAGTTGCCAACAAAAACGCAAACAGCTGATGAAAGCCACGCGTCTCCAAGAGCAACGTAAACGCTCATCCAAAGAAAAAGATGTGGTGTTATTGGAATTAGATCAACTGAGTTTTTTAAATAAATTATTTTTACTCAGTTTATTGGATGACACCGTACAAGAAGGACGCCAGTATCAGGAATATATAGACTGGAATAGTATTAAGTTCCATCCTTTTACCCCCAATTATTATTTTCAGAATAGCTTGATTCAACATCTCGCTAAATCAAATATTTTGGCCGATACCTCAGACCATCTGGCCGGTCAACAATATTATATACAACTGCGTCTAGATGGTTATAACGACCCGAGCCTATTTAGTATTACCCAACACTTGCGTCACCATTTCTATGAAAACCTCAGTCGTGGGATTCCCTTTAGAACTGCTGATGAAGTCAAAGACACTTTATATCTCGTGTTATACCAAGAAATTGTGCAGTTTATGCAGCATTATTGCCGTACTTGGGGTATTCAAATTTCGGGTAATTTAGGTTTTCAGACCTTTTGTTATCAGCTTATGGAGCATTTGGCCGTCGGACAGATTTATTATTTGATTCAAACTGCACTCGAATATCTGTATAAACAAAAAGCGTTGCAAGTTAAAAATGACAAGTTTATTAATACCCATATTTTAAAAAAAACCTTAAGCCAATATCGTGAACGTGCATTGGCTGAGAAATGGGAAACCCCCACTCTGCCACGCCCAAGTAATATCCCATTTAGTAAAATGAGCGATATTCTATTTTTTAAATTTTTAGGTTATGACGAGCGTATTTTCTTTCAGCCCGTTTGGCGGAGTTGGAAAAAAATTGCACCCCGCCTAAATTTTTATTCAGACAAACGTTGTATGCACTGCGGTTCCAATGAATTAAGAGTTGATTATGATACAGAAGATTATGTCTCTCTTTTTTGTTTAAACTGCAAGCACCAAGATCATTATTTCATTCATTAATGGGTACCTTTCATGGCTCAATCCTCAGAACCCCAAGTTGCGCCCAATCAAACGCAGCTTTCTCCCCAAGCTTTAATCGATTTAGTCATAGAGGCTTGGACGCAATTAAAGCAAAAACAACCCTTGGTACAATGCATTACCAATAGCGTTGCGGCCAATTATGTCGCCAATGTGCTCTTGGCTGCAGGTGCTTCACCTGCCATGATTGACCATCCTCAAGAAGCCGCGGCTTTCGCTTCAATCTGTTCAGCATTGAGTATTAACTTGGGCACACCGACCCTTGAACAAATGCAAGCCGCACATCAAGCTGCACAAACTGCACATCTACAACAAACAGCGTGGGTACTCGACCCCGTTGGTTATGGCAATATTTTGCAATGGCGTAGTGACGCTGCCAATCAATTGATTCAGTATTATCCCAATATTATTCGCGGAAATGCATCAGAGATCAGTGCCTTAGTTGGTCAAAACATCATGAGCAAAGGTGTAGACTCTACCTTAGACAGCCATCAAGTCTATTTGCATGCGCAAAACCTCCTCAACTTTACCGACTGTGTTGCCATTTCGGGTCAATCTGATTTCATTCTTTCCAAAGCCTTTAATGCCGTCATTCAAATTGATGGTGGAAGCGCCTTGCAACCCCGAATGACAGCAACAGGCTGTGCACTTGGCGCGCTGATTGCAGCTTATTGTGCCGTAACGAACCCAACGATTGCGGCCATTGCAGCACATGTTCATTTTGCCATTGCCGGTCAATTGGCTTTTGAAAAAGCACAAACACTAGGCAGTTTTAGTGTTGCCTTTATGGATTTCATTGATGTTCTTGATGCCGAAATGATTGCTCAGCACGCACAAATAAAAATTCTACAATAAATCATGTTAAACTGCGGCGGGCGAATAAATATTGGTCGATATTAAAGTCTTGCCGCAGCGTTTCGACTGAATATAATTTTCACCCAATATCAAAAATGGACAAATAGAATGCAGGATTAGCATGCTGATTAATTTTTTAGTTGAACCCAATTTAATCCCATTTCACTTAAGTGTGGTTGGCTTGGTGTTACTCAGCATGGCTGAAACCATTGGATATTATATTCATTTACGTCCAAGTACTTTTTTAAGAAGAATTTCACCTGCGTGGCTGGCGAACTCTCCCTTGCTGCAAGTTAAGTTCTCTAAGGTTTTAATTTTTGTTTTTCTATTAATTACCTTTAGTTTTGCTGGTTATTTCTTACAGCTTTCAATTTATGCGACCCAACACAGTTTTGTGCATTGGGGCTATATCCTCCCGCCCGCATTGGTTATTTCTATTTTCTTCACTGTGTTTATGATTCATAGTCTAGATCAAGTGATTAAACCGAAGTTCACCCTCACCCACATCAATTTAATTGGCCGTTTGGCGACTGTTTCTAGTGGCAGTGCCCGTCCTGGTTTTTCAGCACAAGCCCGGATTCGTGATGAATATGGTCAACTACATTATGTGCAGGTTGAACCCGAATTTGGTGAACTTGAATTTCAATCTCAAGTCATTTTAATTCGCTTTAATCGCTCACATTATATTGCCAAAAAAATCTCGGCATCGAATCATTTATTTGACGCGGCGCAGATCTAGTCACCCCATCAAATATGCTTAAGGGTGCTCGTGCGACTACCAACGAAATTTATCCCAGTTTTCAGGGTTTGCCCAAAATTTAGCATTCAGCCAATCTGGGACCTGTTTATAATTTAGAATATTAAATTGCCATATCACAAAATCTTGATTGGCTTGCAGTGGCTCAATTAACTGTGTGAAGCCCAACTCACGTAATAATGTCGCATCCGCAGGTGTTGCAACAACCACGATTGTTTTTGCCATTAAATCACGTAGTTTAACCAAAAGCTGAGATTTATGCTGAGACGTAAGTGCCAAACTCTCATTGGTATTTAAAACCACCAAGGCCAAATCATAACGTTGGCTAAAAGGCTGAATTAAAAAGCCAGATACGTTAAAATACGTCCACTGAATTGTTGGTTTCGACTGATATTCTGCCAAATTTTGTCCAATACACAATGCAGTAGAGATCGGCTGTTGTTGCATTAAATCGTCTAGCATAGAGGTGATGACATTTTGCTCAGCCATAACTGCACCTTAAATTCGAGTGAGTACTTAAATATGGAACTACAAGGCATTTGTCATAAAATGCATGCGACCACCCAGGCGCATAGTGTAACTGATCAGCCGATACAGCAGGCAAATGTTGAATATAAATTTATATTAGATCGTGCAGAAACTGACCTTCCTTTTTTATTGGGTCAAGAAATTGAAATTGAAGCAACTGGCAATATTTATTGTGTATCTTGCGGCAGCAAAACCCCAAAATCATATTCGCAGGGTCATTGCTACAAATGCTTTAAAACCAAAGCATCTTGCGATATGTGCATTATGAAGCCGGAAACTTGCCATTATGAATTAGGCACTTGTCGCGAAGAAAGTTTTGCACAAGAGGTCTGCTTTCAACCGCATATTGTTTATTTGGCCAACTCAAGTGCATTGAAAGTCGGAATTACTCGACTTGGACAAATGCCGACCCGCTGGTTAGACCAAGGTGCAACCCAAGCCTTACCCATTATGAAAGTCGGTTCCAGACGCTTATCCGGTCAACTTGAAATTATGTTTGGTAGTGAAGTTGCGGATAAAACCGATTGGCGTAAATTACTCAAAGGCGAAGCTGAGCCATTAAACTTAATTCAAGTTCGTGATGAACTGGTTGAACGTTTTGCGCCTAAAATTCAAAGTATCCGTGAAGCATTCAGCCAACGCTTGGAATTTAACGAATCCGTTGAATACTTAGCAGATGAGATGCCGCGCCAGTTTATTTATCCCGTTGAGCATTATCCAGAAAAAGTAAAATCACACAATCTCGATAAGACCCCTATTATTCGCGGGATTTTACAGGGAATTAAAGGTCAATATTTAATCTTAGATACTGGCGTGATTAATATTCGTAAATATACGGGCTATGAAATCAAAGTCAGAACTGAATGATTAAACGCCCTCTCTTCTCAAAAGAAGCTGAGGGCGTTTTTGAATCACTGATGTTCTTGAGTTGGTGCAGGCGTTAATAATTCTAAAATAACACTGACTGGATCTTCACTGCTGTCATTTAATAACCGTTTATGCATACTAATAAACTGCATTACTTGTAATTGATAGACCTCAATATCCATTAATTTTTCAATTTCAGTCGCCAAATGCGCAGGCGTCGCTTGAGCTTGAATCAATTCAGTAATCACTTTTTTACCCGCAATAATATTGGGCAGTGAATAATACGGAATTTTCACTAAAAATTTTACAATCAAATAAGTCAGCCAATTTAACTTGTAAAACGTCACCATTGGTCGATGTAATAACATTGCCTCTAACGTCGCTGTACCTGAAGCCAAGGCAATAATATCTGCAGCATTCATGACCATACGGCCAATATTAGATTCATTATCGGCGTTTTCTAAGATTTTAATCTTTGCAACCAGACTTGCAGGATAGCCTTGGCACAAAACTTCAATTTGCTGTTTACGTGCGGCATTTATAGCCGGAATCAGAAAAATTTGCTCAGGGTACTTGGCATGTAGAATTTGGGCTGCATCCAAGACCAAAGGGCCTAAACGTTCAACTTCACCTCGACGACTGCCTGGTAACAAAGCAATATGGCGTTGTGTTGTCGATAAATTTAAAGCAGCTTTGGCTTGATCTTTGGGATTATCTAACGGCAGATCACTGGCCAACGGATGCCCAACAAATGCTGCAGGCACATCAAATTGTTGATAAAAACTTTTTTCAAATGGGAATAGGCACAAAACCAGATCAATCGAGGCTTTAATGCCATGTACACGCCCTTGACGCCATGCCCATACGGAAGGACTGACATACTGAACTGTTTTTGTAGGTAAATGGTGCTGTTTAATGCTTTTGGACATGCGCAAATTAAAATCAGGTGAATCGATACCAATAAAAATATCAATCGGATTTTTAGTCCAACGTATAATCAAATCATCACGTATGGCAAAAAATCGTTTTAAATCTTTCAGTACTTCAACAATGCCCATGACCGAAAAAACGTCCATCGGATAATAGCTTTGAAAACCTTCGGCAATCATTTGTGGGCCACCAATCCCCTCAAACTCGACCTCAATTCCTTGTTCTCGAAAACGACGCATGAGTTTAACCCCAAGTGTGTCGCCCGAAACCTCTCCAGCCACGATGCCAATTCTCAGCTTTCGACCCATTACATTATTATCCCTACTTTTAATATGTGTATGTTAACAAGCATTCGCCAAGGCAATACTCGATTTTCAATTCAGTTTGAATTGATTGGCTGTATTCTATGCAACTTTTAAAACAATCAACTGATCAGTTTTCAAGCCCACATCCTTCATGAAAGCTGGGATGCTTGCCGTACACACTTTAGCATTTTTTTTAATAAGTTAATCAACAATCAAGACAATCCCTTATATTAAAAAACACTACCATGTGCAAGTTTTCAAAATAAAGCATCTGTAATATGTTTGGTCCTATTGAATTTATTCTCGCTGGCGTTTTAGTCGGTTTTTGTGTTGGCATTACTGGTGTCGGTGGTGGCTCTTTAATGACACCTATTCTAATTAGTTTATTTCGAATTGAACCACACATTGCGATTGGTACCGATCTTCTTTATGCCGCCATTTCAAAATTTTGCGGCTCGATGGTTCATGCTAAAAAATTAAATATTGTTTGGCCCATCGTAATTTGGCTGGCAATTGGAAGTATTCCAGCATCATTTATCACCCATTGGGTTGCAGAAGTTTATTTAAGCCAATCCACACATTATAAAGTAGTACTTACTACGGTCTTGGGTTTTATGCTGACCTTAACGGGCATTTCTATTATTTTCAGACCACAAATTGAAAAGTTTTTTAGCCGCTTTAATAAAACCAAATTGGCAGTACAAAATACCAATATTCAACTCAATACCAAGTCTAAAGTTTATGTCGCATTAATGGGTATTATACTGGGCATATTCGTGACTTTATCTTCCGTTGGTGCTGGTGCATTTGGGGTAATGGCATTAATCTTGATGTTCCCTAACCTCCCAATGATTCGCATTATTGGTTCAGATGTTGTGCATGCGGTACTCCTAACCGCTGTTGCGGGTATGGCTTATATGTCTTCAGGCAAAGTTGATTTTCATTTATTGGGTTGGTTGTTGGTCGGTTCTATTCCAGCAATTATTATTGGTACACTGATTAGCTCCCGCTTACCCGAAAAAATGATCCGCCGTGTACTTGGGATAACCTTATTTGCACTGGGTTTAAATTTTATTATTACTCCAGTAAAAAACAAAGCGCCTGAGAAAGTCGAATCTGCAAATGTGATTCAAATCGACAAAAGCAGTGCAAGCCCCTTAACAAATAGCTGAGATGTTTGAATAACACCGATTTATTCCTGTTTTTTATCACAAAAGCACCGTTGAATCGTGTTATATTCAGGCAACTTTAAATACTTTTGTATGATCTAATACCAGTGACGGCAATGAATACACTTAAGTCTAATTCTATACAATCTGACATTGATGATATCAATGTTCAAAGCATCCAACCGTTGGTTACGCCAGCACAATTAAAAACAGAACTCCCGCTTGCGGATGAGGCTTATGACACAGTGTTACGTGGCCGAGCAACGGTACGCAATATTTTAAATGGCTCAGACAAGCGCCTTTTTGTGGTCATTGGCCCATGCTCGATCCATGACACAGTTGCTGCACATGAATATGCAGAACGTTTAAAAGTGTTAAGCGAGAAAGTCAAAGATACACTGTATATTATTATGCGTGTTTATTTTGAAAAGCCGCGTACTACGGTGGGTTGGAAAGGTCTAATCAATGACCCTGATATGAATGACTCTTTTAATATCGAAAAAGGTTTACGCCTCGGTCGTAAATTATTATTAGAGCTCAATCAAAAAGGTTTGCCTTGCGCCACTGAAGCACTCGATCCAAACTCGCCACAGTATTATCAAGATTTAATTTCATGGTCAGCGATTGGTGCACGTACTACCGAAAGCCAAACCCATCGTGAAATGTCTTCTGGTCTTTCTTCACCAGTCGGTTTTAAAAATGGTACAGATGGTGGTTTAACAGTGGCAACCAATGCCATGCAATCGGTAAAACACGGGCATAGTTTCTTGGGACTTAATGATCAAGGCCAAGTATCGATCATTCGTACCAAAGGTAATCCATATGCACACGTGGTTTTACGTGGCGGGAATGGCAAACCAAACTATGATTCGGGCTCTGTTGCTGAGGCTGAAAATGCATTATCGAAAGCCAAAGTAAGCACCAAGATTATGATTGATACCAGTCATGCCAACTCGAATAAAGACCCATATTTGCAACCATTGGTATTGAAAAATATTACTGAGCAAATTTTAGATGGTAATAAGTCGATTGTCGGCATTATGGTTGAGAGTAATTTAAAAGGTGGTCGTCAAGACATCCCAGCCAATCTAGATGATTTGGTTTATGGTCAATCAGTCACTGACGGTTGTATCGACTGGGAAACCACTGAAACAGCATTACTCGAAATGGATGCTGCATTAAAAGACGTCCTTGCACAACGCTAAACAACCAATAACGCCTTTATCTTCATATAAGGGCGTTATTTTATCTCTGCTTTATCTTCCTATTCTTTTCACCAATAAATTATTAAAAGTTGATCATTGAATGAATGCGATTGAACAAGAACTCAGCCAAATTCCACATTTTCAATATATTCATCCACAGCTCTTCACTTCAGCTCAACCATCGCCTGAACAACTCACCCAAATCAAAGCCTATGGCGTTGATACTGTGCTTAATCTTGCCATACACCAAGATGCACCTGAGTTTGAGCATCAAGACCAATACTGCCTTGAAATTGGATTAAATTATCTGCAAATTCCGTTGGACTGGGCGCAGCCACCTGCTGAGCAATGCTTATTTGTCTTAGATTTAATTTCACATTTTGTAAAAGATAAAGTCGTTTGGGTGTATTGCAACAACAACAAACGCGTCAGTAGTCTGATGTATTTGTACCGCCAATATTATATGGGCATCGACTTAGTAACGGCACAGCAGCAGTTACATCAAATTTGGGAACCAGATAATACTTGGACGGGTTTAATTCATGGCGTGGGTTTACTACTGCAAGGTCGTAGAAGCACAGAGGAATTAGAACAAGCCTTGCAGCAAAGCCAAGACCAAGACCAAGACCAAGACCAAGACGGACAATAAAAAACTGCGCATTGTATTCCAAGCGCAGTGATTATATGCAAAACCAGCGATTCAAATTTAACGAGGCTGTTGATGACTCAGCAATACGATTGCTGTCGCTAAAATTCCCTCTTGACGCCCAGTAAAACCAAGTTTTTCAGTCGTCGTGGCTTTAATACTAATTTGAGTCACATGTACATCAAGTATATTGGCAATACTTTGACGCATTTCTAAATTATGTTTAGCCAATTTCGGACGTTCACATGCAACAGTAATATCCGCATTATTTAACTGATAACCACGATCTAAGACCAATTGATTCACATGCTGTAATAACTTACGACTATCTGCCCCCTTAAACGCAGGGTCCGTATCTGGAAAATGCTGCCCAATATCACCCAAGGCCAAAGCACCTAACAGCGCATCACAGAGTGCATGTAATATCACATCACCATCAGAGTGAGCTTTCAGCCCCTGGTCATGTGGAATTTTAACCCCTGCCAAGGTTACAAAGTCGCCTTCTTCAAAGGCATGTACATCAATTCCCTGCCCGATTCGAATGGGTGAAATCATTTAATGCTCCTTTATGCAGTTTTTAAATGAGAAATCTTGTAATCATGCTTTCTCTTTCGCTATAGTAGCGACAGCAAACATTATGAAAGTATAAGCGATCATGCTGTTGAAAACTGATTTTATGTATATTAATCCGATGGTACCGGCATTCATTTTAGCCTGTTTAGCAATGAGCTCTGCATATGCAGAGAGCATCCCGTGCAATACTGCTAAAAATATAGCGCAATCTAAAATATTATGCGCAAAAGCTTTAGAAAAAAGCCGACACAGCCTAAATGAAAAATATTTGACAGCGTATTTGGTCACCGACGCCCCCATTCGCCTAATCGAAGATACCCAGCAACTTTGGCTCAATCAAATCATGCAATGTAAAAGCCAAAGCTGTTTTCAAAAACAGTTTGAATTGCGTCTGGATGATTTGAATTTTTATACATCAATGAATCAATCACTCACGCAGCATTATGTGAAATATGAAAATGGCCGCATGGTAGAACCTGCGGTCCAATTACAGGTCCATTTACTTTCTAAAGATCGTATTAAAATTGAAGGCATCGCTAACCGCAATCCGAATAACCGCGCAGAGAGCCAATCCGTTTCATTACTGGCCTATACATCACCAGAAAAAAAGAATGAAATCACGGACAATAACCAAAAATGCAAATACCAAATGAACTTTCAAAAAGCATTATTGGTGATGAAAACACAGCAAACGGGCTGTGGACACTTTACAGGGATTTATCGTTTATATGATTGATGCACAAACGTTAAAATTATGCGCGAATCGCCTCATGTTAACGCCATTCAGCGCTCAAGATGCTGATGTTTGCTTCCAATGCATTACCCCAACACTTACACATTATATGGCGTGGGAACCACCTGAAAGTCCTGCGGTATTTAAAGAGATTTGGCAGTCATGGCAACACGCATTCCTCAGCCAAAGTGAAATCATCTTTTCCATTAAAAGTTTAGATTCAAATCAGTTTCTAGGTTTGGTCGGCATACATCAGCTTAAAACCGCAACGCCTGAGTTAGGTATTTGGATTAGAGAGGACTTCCATGGATATGGCTTTGGAATGGAAGCCATCATCACTGTAAAAAACTGGGCTACCACGCAATTTAAACCCGATTATTTTATCTATCCTGTTGCGATTGACAACCGAGCCAGTCGTCGTATTGCTGAAGCCTTAGGTGGCAGCATACATACACAACAACAGAAAAAAAAATACATGGCAGCGATTTATCATATTCCATCTGAATGAAATCACGAAAACCAGTCAATATAATCTTGCCATGATTTTGAAAATGGCGGCTTCAAATTCATACACATTGAGAAAAATGTTCTGGTATTAATTTATCGATTTGTTTATCACTTGATTTTAAATATTAATACCGACTTAACAACAAAAAATGCTTGCATGTATTCGCTGTATATTTTCAATATAGCAAGCTCTATAAAAAGCCTTCTCGAAATTAAGCCTAGTCATCCCATTCTCACCTGCGATATCACTGATCTGTATAAATCCAAGTTGCAGCGCCAATTAGATTTCTTAGGCTGGTAATGCCTCACAGCAAAAGAATAACGATCCTCTTTCACATTTATCGCTCATACATCGAAGCCTGATTAACTAAACCAAATATAACAATGACTTACCCAATAGCACGATGCTTAGGGCTGCAGTCCCAATAGCCCAAAAAAACAAGCCAAAACCAATCCTGAATTAAATAAATAAGTACAGTTTTTTTCCTAACCAGTCAGTTCAGCACTATCGTGACACAAATCACAAAATATAAAAATAATAAATTACACACCTCAAATAATAGAGAAGGTGTTGATTATAACTTGATGAACTTCACACTAATATCAGTATAAAAAAGTTTTAATATAAAAATTCCATTTAATTAACCAGATTAAACCAAACAATTAAATAACCATCGCAAACATAATTACTAAAAGTTACATGAGAATATAAAAGCATGTTATATTTTATTCATTGTTTAGATTAATTAACTAATAGGCATTTTAATATGAAAAAGATACTAGCTACTTTCGCTTTATTTGTTTCAGCAGCTTCTCTAGTAAATGCATCAAGCGGCAAAATTACTTTCGTCGGATCAATCGTTGAAGGTGGATGTAGTGTTTCAACTTTAGAAAGCAGCCAACTTAATATTATTATGCCTACAGTTTCAGAAGCATTATTAACACGCCCAAATAAAACTGCAGGCCGCACACCAATTTCAATTAATCTAGCGGGTTGTAAAGGTCGTAGCCTTAACGTACATTTTGACGTTGTACAAAGTACAGACATCAAAACTGGGCGTTTAACAAATACTTCAAACTCAAAAAAACCTGCAAAGAATGTTGAAATTCAATTGGTTAGTGGTTCTGGATCACCAATTAAAATTGAATCATTGCATCGTAAAAATCTTCAACTTAATGCTCAGGCTGTAAATGTCAGAGAGGATGTAGCTGTATTAAATTATGCCGCTGAGTATTATTCAACAGGTACTGCAAGCACTGGTGATATATCATCTTCAGCACTCTACACTGTTATTTACCACTAAGCATGGCAATAAATAATAGTCATCAACCAGCCAGCGCCCCTTGTTAAAAGTAATAAAGTTAGAATAGTTAACTTTATTACTTTTTAATTTTATTTATAATAATTTTTATTAAATAAAATACTGCAATAGCAAGAACAACACTCAATAATATTATTCAGAAAACCTATAATCTTTATAACAACAAGAATCGTATAGATACTAAAACAACACACTGTAAGTTCTGTGACATGCAACACAAAAACCTGAAATTATAACAACTAAAATCAATTACACCTGAAAAACCACTATTTTATTAAGCTTGATACCGATTACTAAATAACCACAAATACTGGCAATAAATACAGCACCTAAATATTGGCTTTATTTCTGATCTAAAAAAGCCAAACACACACTGAAATTAAATTTGAACCATTCATTTCATTTGTGTTCGGCTTGATCTTAAACAGTGAGATAACAAAATCTACATTAGAAGCGATAACCAACCCCGACATAGGTCAGAATAGGATCAACATCAATACGACTGGTAGAACGAATCAAACGGCTCCCATCATTGGCATTTATCACATCGACTTTGACTAGATTATTTAATTTCACATAAGAAACTGAAGCGGTCGCATACCAACTGTCATCCAAATCATAAGTAAAGCCAAGTGTCACAATCGGTGCAATGGAGTCCTCCGCTTTTACTTTTACATACGGATTACCACTTGAGTTGACCTTATCTAAGGCAGCCCCTGCATTGCCATCTTTAATATTTTGAATCATATGTCCAGCTGCAACCAAATCAGCCCGGACTTGGTGATGCAGCTTGATCTGGTTATAGTGCGCATACATAACGCCTGCACCAACATATGGTCTAAATTTATTGACCCCAGTTTTACCAAACTGATATTGCACTTCAAATGCAGGCGTCCAAGCACGTGCACGCGATACTGTTGGTTTATTACCTAGATTCGTAATTGGTATATCTTTCTTCAATGGAACAGATTCACCGACATAGGGAGCAACACGCTCATGCGTGAGTGCAGCTGTACCCGACATAGGCGCCACAATCTCACCTTTACCTTTAATCTCAACTTTTGGCGGTATACCACCGATAAACTGCAATGAAACCTGATCACTGAGGTAATAACTCATCATCAGTCCAATTGTATCTGCTTTTTCTGCCTCTAAGCCTGTGCCCGTTTGTGTCCAATTCTCAAGCCCATTTAAGCTCACAATTCCAGTCGCTTCTGGAATAAGTCTTCCATTTTTATCTATCAGTTCACTTGCCTCTGCGATTGTCTTTCCATCATCATTCCGGTTTATAAGCAACGTATTTAGCTGAGATAATTTAGAGCTTTCAAATTCTGCTGCCATCGCATCCGCTTTCTTTAAATCAACCGAATCGATAAAAGATTTAGGCGTTATACCTCCAACTTTATGCTGAGATCCATTTAAAATGACAGTACTAATATTAAAAGGATTAGCTGAACCTTGCGGCATAATATGCAACCAACCAGCTGAAACAGAAAAGCGTTTAAATTCTTCCGCATAACTGGCACTCATCAACATACTTAATGGTGCGATCAATATAATTTTCTTGATTAAGTTTTTATTCATAATAATTTTTCCATAAATTACCCGACGGCTGCATGTGTTGAAACATCTTGCGAAAGTGTGTTCCTTTACAACTTAAGATCAATAAAAGTTAGAATTATCAAATTTTAATTTATTTCATCACGACTTAAGCACAGATTTAATTTATGTGATGAGACGAACTCAGCCACTTGATGAACATCATTTTTTTTATTGCATTAAATTATTTTACTTTCGCAGGTCAATAATAAGGATAGCGATGATTAATAATTAAATAATAAAAAGTGAATAGTTAAGATTAAATTAATAGTGGAGTTCTTGCGAAAGTTGTGTTTTTATAGAAGACAAATTAACGTCATTAAATTGCAAAATGTAATTCAAGCAAATTATTAAAATAAATCATTCAAATAATTTAAATGCCCTTTATTGCTGAACCGAACTATCGCACATTAAGCCATAAGATGACGATATTGATTCAATTTGAACGCCTTTATCGATGTCTCGTGTTAAAGCAAAACTGCCACAAAATGCCTGTTCGTATTCTAAAGTTTCAGCAGAAGCACTGTTGGGCAAATACATCATTTGATTTGTCCCAAGGCCTAAAAACCTTTTCTGTGTCGAATATTCCGTGCCATTTGGCGTGGTCATTACAACCTTACGCTCAATCAGCTTTTCCCCTCTGCCGTTATACCAACTGGTGTAGTGATACCCACCCTTCATTTCTTGCTTAATCGCCTTCTGCAGCCCCGCTTTCTGCTGAATATTTTCTATAAACGAGTGATCTGGATTACAGCTGATTAAATTAAGTTCAGATTGTCTATCTTGTTCATTCATATTTTGATCTGGCCTGGTTATTTCAATTATTTTAGTACCATATTCAAGATCAAATATTTTCCCCTGTTTTATACAAAATTCTTGTCCGTAGCGAATCGTCTCTGCTGTTGAAGAACCCTTAATATAAAGTAAGCTTTGGCCAATACGCAAAAAGCGCTGGCTTAAAATAATCGCTCTCCCAGATTGGTCTTCCAACTGTGTTGAACGCTCAATAATAAGACGCTTAAATTCGTCTGTATATTCAATATCCTGTGCATAAATTAAAGACGTCATCGCACACAAATTAAAACAAAGAAATTTTTTAAGAAAAATCGAGAGTTGCTGAGGCATAATAACAAGGAACAGAGTACGTAAATAACATTCTATCTGGTTTATGTATTTACTCAATCACATCACCAACCAGACCATTTAATCTTCGATAACAAGACGTCCATTTTGAGGTTGAATTGGGCGATTATTCGCATGATGATGCAGCAATGCTTTCAATTCGCTTAGTTGTGTATTAGAGATTGTTAATGGCTGTTCGAATATAATCCAGTGAACCCCCTCAGTACATGGCGGAGTCGTTAAAGAACCTAATGTGCGATAGTATTCGCGTTTTTTCGGTAATAGCTTGTCTAAATTAATCTGATGACTCAAAACTTTATTATCATTTTCTTTATTGGAAAGATCAGACCAAAATTTATTCCACTCTGAGTTTTCATGCCCAAGTACAAACATCACGGCTAAGACGGTAAGTTTCCCTTGAGCATCTTGATTTACAAAGTGCAGTTCAAGTGGAAAACTTTTACCCTGAATTTGGTTTTCACTTGGCGTATGAAAATGGAACTGTTGTAAGAAATATTTTTGCTGATCTAAAATTAAATAATCACTCTTATCCTGTGTATTCACTTGTACGGTATGACCATTAAACACCACATCATGTGGTGAAACCTTATAATCTATTTTTATTTTCTGCTTGGTCTCCGTCTCAATAGCTTGAGTAATATTAATCGGCGATTGCTGCTTTCCTAAGTCGCACATTTTATAATTAGGACTTAATGCTCCCCAGTGCTCAGGAGCATTGTTTTCGTTGTATCCCCATTCTATCGTTTCAGAGGCAAGCCCTGATGCAGCAATACCCCACATCACAGCAGTTAAAATAAATTTACGCATACTGATCCCTTTTTTTTGTTTATATTGTTTTTGTTGTGAAATGCTCTGCAATACACAGGCTATAGGATTTTCAAAGTTTCGAGTTAATATAATAATAAGGTCATATTTTAGTCAACAGCTTCCTTCCACACCGCTCCAATTCCCCTCAACAAGATACCGCTTAAAAACCCCGCTAGCCCATTAGGCATATAGCTGAGGAGAATCTTTTAAAGCAATGTATCAAACGAATACTTAAATGCTAAAACAACTTTGAATTAAATAATTTAAAACCCAGATATTGAATCAATAGATAATATCTAAGCAGATTAAAAATCAACTTCCACGGTAATATTATCCGTATAAATTCCTGTTGCTATTGGTCTTGCATCACTATCTTTAATCTCGGCACGATATCGATAGATTTGCTGTGTTTTTCCGTCTAATACATTTCCGTTCATCGAGGCTGCGCTACTTGGCCAGCGTTGTTCGCCCTGACTTCCCCAGCGCTGTTTATCTGAGTCCTTATATATCTCATAAGCCAAATAATGACTCTCTGTCGCATTTTTCATACGGCGCTGTCCGTTTTGCATATTATGCCCATCACTTAAACTGACATTATAGGGTGTTTTTACTGAGCATCTTATGCCTAATGACGTTTCTACAGGATGAAATGCACTTGGGAATGGCGCACTACCAAAATTAATATTACTTACAGAGATTCTACAATCTGGCAAAATTATTATTTGATATTGCAGCGAAGAAGCCTCTCCTTCACCCCAACTCGATACATCACAATTCAAAATACCTTCCTGAAGGACAAAACCAGAGCTCATATCGTAGCCAATTGATTCACAGCCTATCGAAGCAATGGGTATTGCATAATACCAAAGTACGGTTGCTGCATCAGTATTCATATAAGTCCCTGGTGCTATTTCTTGACCTGCTGCGATGGTGATGGAAAATGCTAAATCACCATTCAATCCATTAAACAAGGAGATTAAATCGGTATCCGTCAAATTGTTTTCCGAACCCTCAACAATAGGATTTGATTTGTGATCCTTAAAATGAATTTTGATTTCATTGGTAGAATCTTGGCTTGAAACTAATTTTTTGGGTAATTGCATGACTTTGTATTTTAAATAAGTTGTTGAAAGCAACCCGACTGATAAGTTAGCGCAGTTTAAGCCTGATTTTACACGGGCATCATTTATGCCCGTGTCAGTAAAACCGATTGAAGAATACTGCCCTAGATTAATTGTTTCATTTAAAACTTTGCACTTTGCATAAGCTTCTGTGGTCGAGAAAAATAGTACAAAGCACAGGATCCCTAAATAGTATCGATTCACTTTTAATCACCTCTGATTTCGTCTGATCCCCCATGATTAAAAAAACTATTCATTTCTTTTATGTTTATAATCTGCTTGGCTAATCCTTCTTTATTTAGAATTTACAACGCTGGCATTGTGTATATTATTTTGTCTCTATTTAGTCTACTCAGGCGAAAGTTAGATTTTAAATAGTCACTTCACCTGATCTTCCACTTGCGTCAAGCACTGAATATGCCGAATCGTTAAAATTTCAAGTTTGGCGCTTTCCATATCGACTGAAAATTTTGCTTTACAGACTTGATGATCAGCGTATTGAACCGTGATTTCATTTTCACTTTGCAAATTCTCCAAATAAGCAATGCCATCAATACCCACATAACTTGATTCATGGTCAATTCGATGTACCAATGCCCCAACAGGAATCGGCTGATTCTGCTGATTAACCAAATAAACATTTGCTGCAATAGATTGAATAACGGGGAAAGTAATTACAATACCTGAACCACGTTTTGCTGCGACACGCTTTTCCACACTCGTTGCAATATAGTTTGAAGAAAGCGCTAAAGGATCAATATTGTATTTACCTGCATAATACGGAGGAATGGAAGAAACAAAAGCATAGCCCTTACGATTACTTCGACCAATCAAGCTATTTTCATACTGAATCGGAATGTCTGGAACATGGTTGGTATCAATCAGTGCAAAAGATTCACCTAGTCGATTGGACATAAATACACCTTGTTTCATCCAAACAATTGAACCCACCAAACCAAACCAATAGTCATAATCATTGCGAAAACTAGAAGCACCAAAACTGGTATTAAAATATGGATGCTGATAATGAATATTTGCTTGATTTAAATCACGTCCCTCTGAGCCAAAGCGGTGGGTTAAATCAATACCCAAACCACCATCTGATGGAACTGAACGATTCAAGTTAACCATGCCAGTATTTGAATTCGCGCCTTTGCTATAACTGGTATTCAATATAGAACGATTATGAAATATAGGGATAGAAACTTGTAGTGCTGCACTCCATTCATTTTTGATTAAGTCTTGACTGGCACTCACCGAAACAAGAATATTGCTTAAGTCGCGGGGTAACTTCGGTGTCCAAGATAAATTCATCAACTTATTTTTAACATTTGTAGATTGCGCTTGAATATAAGCGATCCCCCAACTTCCCAGTTGAGGTGTTGATAAAAAACTTTGTGCCGTGGTCATTTCCTGACTGTTATTATATGCTGCATTATAATATCCCAATCGAGATAAATCCGCATAATTTTTATCTTGATAACGATGATTCAAACTCAATCCAAAGTGTTGTTGGCTGTAGTAATAACCAATTGAGTATTGATTCCCTATTTGCGTATGACTCAATGCCACGATTGGCATTTGATTCGGTTCTAGCTCTGCGCGGCTACTGGCATAAGAAGCACTCAAAATTCCAAACTGCGAGAGCTTCGTCACTGTACCAATACCAAACACCTGAATTTTTTTAGAGAGTTCTGCTCTACCTTCTAAGGTTAACCAATTATATAAACCATAACGCGCATCGACTGAGCTAACAAAGGCACCATAGTTAAAGTCTTTACTGCCAAAGCCTTTACGGATCTGCCCAATTGAAAATGCATAGTCAATTAATCCCGGTTTTAATAAGTGATTTGATATATAAAAAGGGATCGCGGTGGATACTCGACGACCAACGGCATCTGTTGTCACAATGATCGCCTCACCACGCCCCGTCATATAAGGCAAACTCTGCATTAAAAATGGGCCTGATTGCACATCCGCTGTCTGAATTTTCTGACCATTAATAAGTAAATCAATGTGACTAGGCAGCGTAGCTTGACCTAAAAACTGCGGCAAGGGATAAGTAATTAAATCGGGGCGTGTACCAAAATCACGTTTAATTTGCAGCCCACCTAAACGGATTGAATTACCCCAGCTATTTTTACTTGCAGAAATAATATCACCCAACAAAATGGAAGTTGCAGATGCTTCATGATCGTATTGAAAAGTACTTTCATAACGCCGATAGCCATTATAAGGATGGTTTAGGCTTACTCTAGCTTTGTTCGTTCTTGCTTGTTGCGTATAAATACCAAGATTTTTAAAGACCCCATAACCAGAGAAAATTCGTTGCTCTGAAAATAATTTACCAGTGATTACTTGATCATTTGCACGCGATAAATATAAGTCATAATTATTTAACAGGCCAAATCCCGACTGCCCACTTGAGCCTTGATATAGGGTATCTCGACCTAGCATCTGTATGGGCATCCAACTCGGAGGGAAATTTAATACCAAGCTTTGTTGTGCAGCGAGATATTCAAACTTAACCTCAGGCATGGTGGATAAATTTATCCAATCTGTTGGGTTATTTGCAAATCCCACAAGCAATATGTCATTTTTATTTAAGCTATTTTCATTAATCACTTGATTGCTTGTATCAGCAGAATGTGCAGGAATAATAATTTTTAAATCCTGAATTTTTTTATATTCAATATAGTAATCCCCCCCTTTCACAATCACAGGAATAACACGTTGGGTTGAATATTTATTTATAATCAACTCAAGATATAATTTCAGCACTGGACTCAAATCGGCTTCAGTCTGTGGTGCTGGTGGTAACTCCCCTGCAAAGACCTTGCTGACTAAACCAGTTGCATCACTGATGTAGATCAGCACAGCCAAAGAGTAACTTAAAGGCTGCCATTGAAGTGAGCTATGCGTAATCATGGCTCATTGACCAACCCGTTTAAGCAGGATTACTTTTAACGCGGCACCGGAACTGTCTACTGCATATAATTGACTTGAATTTCGAATGCCCTCTGCCAATTGACTGCTCAAATGAAAAGTCATGGTACTATTTGCGAGAATATACCCCAAAGGGACATAATTAAAATTCAGCGGGTCGCTCTTTTCATGCATGCGAATTTCTGAAATTCTAGCAAATTTACTCCCCGTGTTTTTAATATAAAGAGTCGCTTCACCATCCTTATTTTTTTCAGTCCAATAACTGAGATTGGGTTGTGCTAAAGGATTTTTTGCATTGGCAATAATGGATGCATCGGTTAAACCACTGCCCATTCCTTGGCCATAACTAAAAAGTGGAATTGAATAACGTATTTGAAAGTTGACTGCGATGTTTTGGGATGACGTGTTCTCAAGTTGAATTGGCAACTCATCCACAATAACACGATAAGCCTGCTCAGTATTTAAAGGCGCAGGCATGATACGTGTAAGGCGTAACATATTCTTTGTGCCCGCTTTTATTTTAACGACCGGAGGGCTAGGAATAATTTCAGATTGTATTTCGTAATTGTCTTTATACTGCTGCTGATCCCATTTAAATACTCGAACTTGAATCAATGCTTCCGATTTCCCAGTATTTTCCAACCATACCGCTGTCGCTTTTTCATTTGATTCGATATTGGGATATATTGGCCAAATCAAAAATGTTGCTTGCGCAAAAATATGACGGCAAATCGCCATCAGAACAAATACTAAAAATACTTTGCCTGTATAAAATCGTCTTGATTGTGGTTTAGTGTCCATCACGTCACCATGCTATTGTAATCGCAACGCTATCTTTATAAATACCCGCAGATCGAGCCTGATTTCCGTTATTTAAATCAACTAAAGCAAAAAATGAAAACCGTAAAATCGCTTGTTGTTCATTTGTTGCTGAGAGATTAACGGCCTCTCCGACTTTATATTCAAATTGCTCACCACTATCTTGAAAAAATAAATACGGGATATATTCATCTTTAGTCTGGTGTTTCATCCGCCAATGGTCATTTAAAAAATTTTCACCATTATTTAATTTAATCGATACCGGTGTGTTTGCCGTACAGCGAATACTCCAACTTTGGCTTGTATTCTCAATATGTGCTTCAACTTTACTTTGTGTCATTGCCGCTTGTTTATTAAAACTGAGCATCTGTTCTATGTTGCTTAACTGACATCCTCGAACAATCGTTGCTCTGGCTTCAATTGTTGCAGTCGGTTTTGGTAGGTCGGCACAGGCAATACCAGAAAGGACACATAATACCAATCCTATTCCGATTTTTCCTATGTTACACCTATTCATACGATGCCTTAGAACTCTATAATCACTGGAATGACATCACGATAAATACCTATTGCAATAGATTGATCTGCGAATACCACTTGTCCATATAAATCGATATTCAAAATTTGACTATCATTTAAAAAAGATAGTTGATCGAGTGGCTTGAGTATTTTTTTACTGGC
This sequence comes from Acinetobacter pullicarnis, assembly GCF_006352475.1. Lineage (NCBI taxonomy): Bacteria > Pseudomonadati > Pseudomonadota > Gammaproteobacteria > Moraxellales > Moraxellaceae > Acinetobacter > Acinetobacter pullicarnis. Next base: position 1,915,175 of record NZ_VCMZ01000001.1, on the reverse strand, counting down.
GCTATAAGCCAAATTATAAGCAATATAATGATCACCATTTCTCAATGCTCGAAAGTGCGTAGTTTTGGCCTGTTCAGGTACATTATTATCATTTTCCCCAGCACCAAAGATTATTTTTATGCTATTCAATGTGCTATTACACTGAATTTTAATTGAGCTATTTATTCCGTTATTTAAAGACGCTTCGACAGTACCATTGTAACTCGCAGCAACTTTTCCAAAATTTATTGTACCAAAATTAAGTCCCGTTGCTCCCGATGCATATTGCCGATCATTTACCATGCATGAGGCTAACAATTCAATTTGAGTATTTAGTTTCGCTTGAAGTTCTGCTGATATTGTATTTCCACAACACAATATCATCACAACAGCACTGAGGAGACGTTTAAAATGTTGCATCGCTGAACCCTCCTCACATTATAAAATGTGGTAGGTTAACCAATAACAATTGAATAGAGTGACCTTTAAAAAGAGAATGTCACTGTTAAGGTATCTTTATAATCACCTCTTGCTTTCGCTGCACCAGTATTCGCAAAAACTTTTCCAGTCAATGGTATTGATATTGGTGCGGCACTCGTTACAAGAAAACTCTGACTAGTATTGGCTTTGTATTCAATATTACTTGCTGCATCACGATAGATCGTATAGTGAATCGTATCTGCTGTTGTGTTTTTTAAATAACGTTCGCCTGATGAACCAAGGCTATGCTGACCTGCATTAATTGACACATTGACTGGTGTATCGACATCACAAGTAATATTTAAATTTTGACTTGATTCTAAAGCGACATTCACGAGTATCTCACTTTTAGATACTGCCGCCATTCGACCAAAATCTAAAGTACCAATTCTAATCGATTCACCACTGTCGAATTTAGTCCCATTAACCGCACAAGCACTATAAACAGTCAGTTTTACGTCTATTTGCCCAAATACATCAGCCAAAGCCATTACTGAAATACTAGACAATAAGGTTGTAATAAGCAGTTTAGGAAAAAGTTTCATTTCAATCTCCCTTTTATGCCGAGGATACCCTCTAAACATATTTTACAACTTAAGTCTATAGTTGACACAATTAAAATGTAAAATTATATAGCAACTCTAGCTTGACTTCATGCCGTCTTGCTGTTGTTTTTAAAAGATTAATTCCCTATACAGCTCTTCGTTTTTCAAATGGGCTTATTTTATTTTTATTCAATACTATTGGTCATTTTCCTCTATATAAACTGATGATATAACCATAATGACTTGCTAAAAATTAATGAATACATTCCGAATTAAAATCAATGACTTTGGAGTAAGTAGTTGACTCATCATTAAAATAGTCATTGGCAGTAAAGTAATACAAGACCGATATCTCAAACCTTTTTGTTGAAAATTTGTTATTAAATAAAATATTCAAAAGAAAACCAGCATAATTCTCATAATGCCAATTAAGTAAGTAGCATTATACATATTCATTGAGTTCCGAATGACTCAATAAATAAGTTTATTGGATAATGTTAAAATTGAGCTGAAGGCAGAAATCATTGAGTCTTTTTCACAAATCATCGCTTCGGCAATCGAGTCAAAAGCCTTAAACCTCCCTATTCATAAGAGAAATCAAAATGTTAAAAAAAGTCCTCGTTACCTCTTTATTCGCTTCAACTCTCACTTTCATGGGATGTGCATCTACACCAAAAACCTCAGATACAGCAGAACATTTAGCAGCACTACAGCAAAAAGATTGGGTCGTCACTGAAATTAATCGCGTTGATGTTAAAACAGATGCTAGTAAACAAAACCTACCTACTTTGCGCTTTGGTGATTCATCATTAACAGGGACTGATGGCTGTAATCGCATCATGGGTGGCTATTCTGTCCAAGGTAAAAAAATTCAGTTTTTACAGTTGGCAAAAACACAAATGATGTGCATGGATGGTGAGGGTATAACAGCCCAATTCAATGAAACACTTGAACGTGTGAGCGGCTATAAAGCAAGTGCAGATAAACTTGAATTACTAGATGATAATAGCAAAGTCATTATGAAGTTTAAAAAGCAATAATCACTTGATCTATTGCGCAACGCGATGACTCAATCAAATCCCCTGTCCATGATTACCGAATCATGAACAGGGGTTAATGGAAGTTGGGCGGCTTAACGATCTACACGCTGTTAACAGTATCGATCAAGGCATGCTTAAGATTCAATTTTGCTGACACAAGTTGCTCTTATGTAAATGCTTTTGATCATGACAGCGACTAATCAAAATAGGTCACTGCATGCGGATCATCAATAGCGTTAAAACAGGCTTCGATTTGTGCATGAGTGACTCGTGCCACGGATATTTCTGGCAACTGATTGAAACTAAAAAAATCTACAGCAGAGGTTTCTATACTTGATTTCAATTCACCACTTATGATTTCACACAAGAAAAAAGCTTTATACACGTGTAAAAACATTGGAGGGTGCGGATGCTTTCTCATATCGGTCAAAGCCAGCAATTTCAAACACCTCACCTCCAAGCCTGTTTCTTCAACAACCTCTTTGATAACATTTTCTGCTGCAGAATAACCAGGGTCAGCCCACCCTCCTGGCAAAGACCACAGGCCATCACTGACCTCTTTGACCAATAACAATTGATTGTCTTTAAAAATCACTGCTCGAACATCTATTTTTGGCGTCGCATAACCAATGTCTTTTAAGATATCTGCTTGAAATTGATCAGTTGAAATTTGCTGTAGTTGTAATAGTTCTTCAACGTATTGTATAAGCTGTTGATATCGTTCTTTATCATAGATATCTTTAGAATAATGCAATCCGGACTGTGCTAAAGCTGTCATTTTATGCAAAATCTCAAGCCACTCTGATTGCCCCAAGTCTGCCATTTACTTTTCCTTATCTCATCGGTTGATTTATAGACTCTATTGATTATTTATCTGATCAATAGTTTTTATATGGTAGGAACTTGCCCGATAGTACGACTTTAACGCGATCTCCCTGACTGTTACTTTCGCGTTGAATATCCATACTAAAATCAATTGCACTCATAATCCCATCCCCAAACTCTTCATGAATTAACTCTTTAATCGTTGATCCGTAAACATTCACAATTTCATACCAGCGATAAATTAAGGGATCGGTTGGTACTGGTGTACTTAACGATCCTTTCGCTGGGACGATTTGTAGCCAAGCGACGGCTTCATCTGTTAAATCAAAAATATCCCCAATCAACTCAGCTTGAGTTTTATTAAATGTCATCTGGCCCAGACAAGCAGCGGTTACCCACTCCTTTGAAAGCTCAAGTTTATCTGCAACTTGACTCCATTTAAGACCTTTTCGTACTTTGCTCGCAATAATTTGCTCAGTCACTTGTTGTCGATTAATAATCATTTTTTAGTCCTTATTTCTAATAAACAGCTAAATAGGCGATCGTTTTAATTGTAGATTTCACGTGCATGTGAGAAATGGTAAAACGCTGTGCAGCATCGTGCGACCGATTAATCTCTCAAGAGGATCACTTGAATCTTCGATTATAAGCATGCCATTGCTTATTTTTCAAACAAGCAATCACAATACTCAAAAAACTTTCTCTGGTTCAAAATAAAAAGACACAGCCATCCATTGATGAACTGTGTCTTTGTAACAGGCTGTTTCTAATCTCAAGTGCGACAGTATAAGAAACAGCGTATTTGAATGAATGTAATTTCGCTCTAACTCAAATTCCCTTTCACAATTTGTACTGCTGGTGGTAAATCCTCACCAAGCGAACTTAACATTTCTCGCTCAATTAACCGCACAATCGAATCGAGTGGCAAATCATTTTCTTGTAAACCAAAAGGCTCTTCTAGCTGTGTACTTAAGGCATCAAAGCCTAAAAACAAATAAGCAATTAATCCCACCAATACTGGTGTCCAAATTCCTAAAGTTGCCTCCAAGCTAAAAGGCAAAATAAGACAGAAACAATAAACAGTCCGGTGCAATAAAACAGAATAGGCAAACGGCAGTGGCGTACTCACAATTCGATCACAGCCTGCTTGAATATCACCCAACGCAACGATATGCTGATTCAAAGTACTATATAGGATATCTGTCAATTCCCCATTTCGCAAAGACAGCACCAGATCTTTTTGCATTGACTCTAAAATATATTGTGAGGCATTAATATTCTGTTTGAGATCTTCAAATACCTCTACATTTAACTCAGCATGTTTTTCACTGGATTCAAAAAAAGAGTTCTGCTGTCTTAAACGATCTTTGAGCAAGCTCGAAAAAAACATCACACGATACATCATTTTTTTTCGCTGCGCATCTGGCAGTAAATGCGAGTCACGCGAAATATGACGAGAGTTTGCAATCAATGCACCCCACAATTTACGCCCTTCCCACCAACGATCATAACAAGCATTATTTCTAAAACTTAAAAAAATCGAGAGGATAATACCGAAGATCGTAAAGCCTATCGCTGGCACTGCTGGAATCTCTAAAAAGTGCTGAGATGACAAATAAACCAAAAGTGCTGAAATAAATATCACCACCATTAATGCAGGTAACACTCTGGGCAAAATGGTCCCTTGCCATGCAAAGAGTAAAGATATCGCATTACTTTTATCGCGTACAATCATCAGTATTTGTCATCCAACATTTTCATTGCAAAAATTACCACGCTTACTTCAACACCACTTAATCCGATGTGAGCTGCATCCCGTATTGCATTAGCTGCACTAGAGGTAAAGTAATAAAATCATCTTAAAAGTATTTAAACACCCTGCAAATTATAACGCACGATACAACCCTTCTACCACCACGGTAATTAAAATATATTTCAATATCAAACCATTGAGATAGCCTATTAAATAAACGAAAAATTAAAAATTAAAAGTTTTTTTATTTAATAAATTTAGATTTATAAATAAATATTCCTTATTTTCCTGCTTATTAAAATCAGCGTAGCATCTCTAATCAAGCAATATTGCTTTATTCATATTGTTTATTTTAAGGACTGATTTATGAATGCTCAACTTCACCCACAAGATCAGTCAGCATTACACACTGTTACTACCCAGACAGCGTCTCCAAATGCTGACGATATTCTCCAACGTGCACAGCAATACGCACTTACACATACACTCGACTTTAGCGGGAGCTTATCCCCAATTGATGCTTGGCAATTAATTCAGCAGCAACATGCCATATTGGTTGATGTAAGAACCAATGAAGAGCGAAAATTTGTTGGTTATATCCCACAAAGTTTACATATTCCATGGGCAACTGGAACCGCATTTAATCGCAACCCACGCTTTCTAAAAGAACTGGAAAGCAAAGTTAGTAAGGATCAAATAATTCTCCTTATTTGCCGAAGTGGCCGTCGTTCTAGTCTCGCTGCAGTGGCTGCTTTTAATGCTGGTTTTAAACATATTTACAATGTGCTTGAAGGCTTTGAAGGGGATTTAAATAATACCGCTCAGCGTAATCAGAGTAATGGTTGGAAAGTCCATCAACTGCCTTGGCAACAAGATTAACTTCATTTTTCCCAAAAAATACTTAAAAATAAAATGCTCATTTACTAAGCAAGGAATCGTTATGGCTAAATGGAATATTCAGCCTGTTATTCAGGGTTTACAACAAGCACGCCGTGACTGGAGGGCATCTCAACAGCGTAGCAATGAGATTGGTGGAAGAGAATTCCCTTCTAAAGCAGCATTAAAATCAATCTTAAATGATCTTTGCGGCATCTTATTTCCAATGCGTTTAGGCCCAGCTGATTTACGCCAAGAAGCAGAAGACTATTATATTGCCTATACTTTAGAGCGCGTTTTAAACCAGCTCTATGTTCAAGTGGAATTGGCCTTGAGCTACGAAATCAAGCGCCAAGTTCCGCAACCATCCATCGTTGAATCGAGCGTCACGGATAGCATTCCCCATCATCAAATTGCAAAAAAAATAGTGCAAGATTTCGCCAACACTTTGGCTGATATTCGATGTCTAATTGATACCGATGTATGTGCGGCTTTTGAGGGCGACCCTGCCGCACATAGTGTCGATGAGATTTTACTGTGTTATCCCGGCATTCTGGCGATGATGTATCACCGTATTGCGCACCAGCTTTACCCGCAAGTCCCATTATTATCACGCATTATTTCTGAAACGGCACACTCCAAGACAGGGATCGATATTCATCCGGGTGCACGCATTGGTCCAGGCTTTTTCATTGACCATGGCACTGGTGTGGTAATTGGAGAAACATGCATCATTGGCCGACATGTTCGAATCTATCAAGCGGTTACGTTGGGGGCAAAACGCTTTGAACTTGACGATAATGGCACGCTTAAAAAAGATTATGCCCGACATCCAATCGTTGAAGATGATGTGGTGATTTATGCCGGTGCAACCATTTTAGGGCGAATTATTATTGGTCAAGGTTCAACGATAGGTGGCAATGTCTGGTTAACCACAAGCGTTGCAGCGGGCAGTCATATTTTACAATCTCCGCCTGCCTTGTATCGCAAGCCAGATACATCCTCGGCTCAGTCATGACTTACGTTTGAGATACAAACAATAAAAGTATAAATAATATACGTTTATATCAACCAAGCAAAATACTAAAGCAAAAGGGTTATTCCTAATTTATGATTTTTTCCAAAAATAAAAGCTTATGAGCGATATATGAGCAATGCAGTTTAGTTTATACGATATCAATATTTATAAAAATCTTAAAAAAGCTCTACTCTTTTCAAGCAGCATAAATAATTGAAAATCCCATTTAAATCAATAAATTTCAAATATATAGGAAAAATAATTATGGCAAAGACCACTGACAGAAGCCAACTTGCACTTGCCGATCATGCTGCAAGACAACTGGCCAATGCGACCAAAACGGTTCCGCAACTTTCGACTATTACACCGCGTTGGCTTACCCATTTATTGCAATGGATACCGGTGGAGGCCGGGATTTATCGGGTCAATCGCGTCTCCAATACAGATGATATTCAAGTTGCCTGTACCCAGCGTGATGAAGCAACTCTCCCCCAGACCTTTGTTGACTATGATGCGAAACCACGTGAATATTTTCTAAATGGGGTCTCAACCGTACTTGATGTGCATACCCGTGTGGCTGACTTATATAGTAGTCCACATGATCAAATTAAAGAACAACTGCGCTTAACCATTGAAACGATTAAAGAACGTCAAGAAAGTGAGCTGATTAACAATCCAGAATATGGCTTATTGGCCAGTGTTGCAGATGAGCAACGTCTCTCTACTTTAGCAGGCCCACCAACACCCGATGATTTAGACGACCTATTACGCAAAGTCTGGAAAGAACCTGGATTTTTTTTAGCACACCCCGATGCGATTGCTGCTTTTGGTCGTGAATGTACCCGTCGTGGCGTTCCGCCCCCAACGGTGAGTTTATTTGGTTCACAATTCATTACTTGGCGCGGTGTCCCACTGATTCCATCCAACAAAATCCCAGTCGAAGATGGCAAAACTAAAATCATATTGCTGCGTGTGGGTGAAAAGCGTCAAGGTATTGTGGGGCTATTCCAACCGGGCTTAGCTGGTGAACAGTCCCCAGGACTTTCTGTACGCTTTATGGGAATTAGCCGCAATGCAATTTCATCTTACTTAATCTCATTATATTGCTCGCTGGCGGTACTGACAGAAGATGCTTTAGCGGTTTTAGAAGATGTGGAGGTCGATAAATATCATGACTACCCAATCAACTATAAATAATCTGTCATCACCCTCGGTCACGCCCGAAGTGATTGGTGCAACAGCCCCTGCTGGTTTTCCTGATGAAGCCAGCATTGCGCGTATGGCAAATGCTTTTTTTGCGGCTTGGCCCGGTGCGGAGCATACGCCATCAGGGTTGAATTTAGATTCGCTTCCACCGATTGTCGCGCCACCACACACACCACAACCCGCAGATCCAATTGCAGCATTTAATCATCGCGGACCGAATATTGCCTATGAAAAAAGCTTGAACCCTGATTATCCTGAGCATATTCCCAATTATCCAGATCACCCCGAGCGTCGTGCTTTGGCTTCCGCGCCAGTGATTGGTGGTGCAAACTTGCCTCAGCCGCCTTTTGAGCCCCATTTCCCCCAGCTTAGAGATAATGTTGGCCATATTCCAAGTCGTGATGCAGATCGGATCACCAGCAAAGGTAACACACCATTTTACTTTTTAAATGAATTCGACTCCCCCACCACGGGGGCAACCGCATCGGCACCTAGCGATGCATTGGCAGTGCAAACGACAAACTTGCCTGAGGCAGCACCGACTTCCGCAATACCCAATGACGTGCAGCCAAATACCATAGTGACACCAAATACCAAGAGTACCGGATCATCAGCCTATTATTTTCTCGATATTCCCAGTGTGGCAGTCCAGCAACCAAGCACGACATCACCACACCACTTTGTCAGCACCACGACTCAAGCATTTGATGTCCATCAAGTTCGTCGTGATTTCCCAATTTTGGCCGAACAAGTCAATGGTCGGCCTTTGGTTTGGCTAGACAATGCAGCAACCACCCAGAAGCCACAACAGGTGATTGATCGTATTGCCTATTTTTATCAACATGAAAATTCAAATATTCACCGTGCCGCACATGAATTGGCTGCACGTGCCAGTGATGCTTATGAACATGCACGTGATGTCGTCGCGGGTTTTATCGGGGCAGCATCCGCCAAAGATGTCATATTTGTCCGCGGAGCGACTGAAGGCATTAACCTGATTGCCAAAACTTGGGGGTTACAAAACATCTCGGCAGGCGATGAAATTATTGTGTCGCACTTAGAACACCATGCCAATATTGTGCCGTGGTATCAGCTCTGCCAACAAACAGGTGCCAAACTAAAAGTCATTCCTGTAGACGATACTGGGCAAATTAAACTCGAAAGCTTACCGCAATTGATCACAGACCGAACCAAGCTGATTTCGATCACGCAAGTTTCCAATGCCTTAGGAACGGTGACGCCGGTCGCTGAAGTGATTCAAATCGCGCATGCCAGCGGGATTCGTGTACTGGTTGATGGTGCGCAATCAGTGTCACATATGCCAACCAATGTACGTGCGCTTGACGCTGACTTTTTTGTATTCTCAGGACATAAGGTCTTTGGTCCCACTGGGATCGGAGCAGTTTATGCCAAGCCAGAACTGCTTGAAAGCATGCCCGTTTGGGAAGGTGGCGGCAATATGATTGAAGATGTTAGCTTCGAGCAAGTCATCTATCAAGCAGCACCGAATAAGTTTGAAGCAGGTACGGGTAATATTGCAGGTGCGGTTGGTTTAGCTGCCGCATTAGAATATGTCGAATCCCTTGGCATACATAATATTGCACGCTATGAACATGACTTACTTGAGTACGCTCAACACGGATTACGCAGTATTCCCGGTTTACGCCTAATCGGTACGGCACTGAATAAAGCCAGTGTCATGTCTTTTACATTAAATGGTTTTAGTACCGAACAAGTCGGTCAAGCCCTGAATCGTCATGGGATTGCGGTACGTTCTGGTCATCACTGCGCACAGCCAATTTTGCGGCGCTTTGGGGTTGAGAAAACAGTTCGCCCATCTTTAGCGTTCTATAACACCACGGAAGAAATTGATCTTTTAATTTCAGTACTGCATCAATTACAACGTGGTCAACGCAGCCTTTAAGCTTTTTAGATCTGCCACAACTTAAAAAATATCAAGCCATCTATATAGATGGCTTGATATTATTCATTTGAGTTAAAACAAAATACGCTTCATTTAAAATTGCGGTGGAATATAGGTCAAAGTACGGCCCAAGATCCAAAGTAGGAATAATACGACAGGGATATGGAAAATCATTTGTGTGACAGTAAAACCAATCACATCTTTAGCCTTCAACTTTAAAATACCGAGCATTGGCAACATAAAGAACGGATTAATAAAGTTGGGCAATGCTTCAGCTGCATTATAAACCTGTACCGACCAACCCAAATGCACTTTTAAATCATTCGCTGCTTGCATCACATACGGTGCTTCAATAATCCATTTTCCACCACCAGATGGAACAAAGAAACCCAGCACCGCTGAATATATTCCCATCACCACAGGAAATGTTTCTCGGTTGGAAATTGAAACAAAGAAATTTGCAATATAATGTGAAACTGAATGACCATCTACATTAATGGCCTTGGTCATCATATAAGCAATACTGCCATAAAGTGGGAACTGAATCAGCACACCTGAACAGGCTGGAACGGCTTTATAAACGGCATTTAAAAAGTTACGCGGTGTCCCATGTAAAATCAAACCCAGCATTAAAAATAAAAAATTGTAGGTATTTAAATTTGAAATCGCAATCATTGGGTCTTGTTGAACAAACTGATCCCAAATCCAAAATACGCCCAACAAGGATACTGCAACCGTTAACCACGGCGTAGTCTCTAGCCAATCCCCTGGACGTTTTTTCTGATTCGTCGCCACTTCAAGCTGAGGCTCTTCTTCAAACTGAATCGCAAAATCATCAAGGGTTTTAACGTTTTTACCTTTGGGTGCAGACCAATAGGCAATCCCTACAGACAATACAATCAACACCAACACAATCACAGCGGATTGCCACAAGAAAATCGTTTGTGAAAATGGAATAACCCCTGTCAAGTTATAAATATTTTCAGGCAAACTGGCTTTGTTGGCTTGAATCTGGGCGGCCGATGAGCTTAACCCCAATGCCCACGTTGCCCCCATCCCGACAAAGGCTGCTGCGGCCGCTGCACGATAATCCATATTCAGTTCTTTGCGCTTGGCCAACGCAATCACCAAAAGTGCCGTTAATACCGTACTCATCGCCCACTGGATTAAAGAAATGCTCATACTAATCAAAGCCACCATCACAATCGCCATGCGGCCATCGTTTGGTAGTTTTGCCAATGCTTTAATTAACTTTTCGACTGGCTTGGAGACTGAAACCACATAACCACAAATAATCAGCATGGTCATTTGTAAGGTAAAAGGAATTAAACTCCAGAACCCATCCCCGAAGGCTCCTGTAATCGATCGCACCGGCGCCCCAATCGACCATGCTGCGATGGCAACAATAATCACCCCAAGCAAAGCAAAGACATAAGAATCTGGAAACCATTTTTCTGACCAATTGCTGATGCGAATCGCAATACGCTCAAAAAACCCTGCTTTTTGTTCAATCATGATAATTTCCTTATTTATCAAATACGCAAAATCTGAGCAGCGTTACCGTTGCTCAGATTTGCGCGATTCACTCACTGTGATCTTTGAATTTTTATTGAACCCGATTGGGTCATTTTACAGCGTTGCTGCTTAGCAAATCTCAATCGCGATCGCGGTTGCTTCACCACCACCAATACACAAAGTCGCAATCCCTTTAGACTTACCCGTACGTTTTAAGGCATGAATCAAAGTCAACAAAATACGTGAACCCGATGAACCCAATGGATGACCTAGAGCACATGCACCACCGTGAATGTTGACTTGTTCAGGATTTAAATCAAATGCATCAATCGCCAACATGGTTACCATGGCAAAAGCTTCATTCACTTCCCAAAGATCAACCTCTTGTGCAGTCCAACCCGCTTTGGCCAGCACTTTTTCAATGGCCCCAACAGGCGCAATGGTAAATTCAGATGGATGCTGTGAATGTGTCGCATAAGCAACAATTTTTGCCAATGGTTTTAGATTTTCAGCCTGTACAAAGTCTGCTGAAGCCACTAAAAAAGCAGAAGCACCATCAGAAATCGAGCTTGAATTGGCTGCTGTCACCGTACCATCTTTGCTAAAAGCAGGTCTTAGTGTTGGTATTTTGGCAATATTGGCTTTGAATGGTTGTTCATCTTGATCGACTACCACGGTGCCTTTACGGCTTTCAACATTGACCGCAACGATTTCGTCTTTAAAATAACCTTGCTCAATCGCTTGTTGCGCACGCGTTAATGAGCGAATTGCGAATTCATCCATCTGCTCACGGCTATAGCCTTTTTTATCTGCCATTTCCTGAGCAAAAGCACCCATCGCACGACCTGTTTCAGCATCTTCCAAGCCATCTAAGAACATATGGTCAATAATTTTGCCATGCCCCATACGATAACCTGCTCGTGCTTTATCAAGTAGATAAGGCGAATTGGTCATCGACTCCATGCCACCCGCCACAATCACATCCGCACTACCGGCTTTGATGGCATCGCTGGCTTGCATCACGGCTTTCATGCCAGACCCACAGATTTTATTGATGGTGGTTGCACCTACTGCATCAGGCAATCCTGCTAAGCGCATGGCTTGACGTGCTGGACCTTGCTTCAATCCTGCTGGAAGTACACAACCTAGAATGACTTCTTGTACTTGTTCATTTTTAATGCCCGCACCTTGTACCACCGCTTTTACAGTAACAGCACTCAGTTCTGGCGCGGTCATACTGGCAAATGCACCTTGAAAACCACCCATTGCAGTACGCGCACCATGCACGATATAAACATCTTTCATTTTGTTCAATCCCTGTTGAATTTGGTCTTGGTCTAAGCGTTGCCAACCCAATTTAAATATTTATATTATTGAATTAAATCAACACCTGTTGCTTGTTTTGCGGTTTCAAAATCAACCCCATCAGCAAGTTCAATCAGTTTAATCCCTTGCTCCGTCACATCAAATACACCTAAGTCGGTGATAATGCGCTGCACCACTTGGCTGCCAGTTAACGGTAAACTGCATTGCGGTAAAATTTTTGACTGGCCATCTTTAGTGCAATGTTCCATTAACACCACCACACGCTGTACCCCAGCAACCAAATCCATTGCGCCCCCCATGCCCTTGACTTTCTTACCCGGAATCATCCAGTTAGCAAGGTCACCTTGTTCAGAAACTTCCATCGCACCTAAAATGGCAAGATTGACATGTCCCCCACGGATCATCGCAAATGATTCTGAACTAGAGAAAAATGCGCCACCTTTGCGGACAGTTACGGTCTGTTTACCCGCATTAATCAAGTCTGCATCTACAGTTTCTTCTGTTGGAAATTTACCAATTCCCAATAAACCATTTTCTGAATGTAGCCATACATTAATATCTTCAGGAATATAGTTGGCGACCAATGTCGGCAAACCAATCCCTAAATTCACATAAAAACCATCTTGTAATTCTTGTGCGGCACGTTGTGCCATTTGCTCTTTGGTCCAAGCCATGATGATTCCCTCGATTATGCCTGTTGAGTTTTAGTGCTTAAGGTTCTTTGCTCGATTCGTTTGATTGGGTTTTCATTCAATACAATGCGATCGACATAAATTCCGGCCAAATGAATTTCATCTGGTTCTAAGGCACCAATTTCAACAAGCTGTTCAACTTCAACGATGGTGACTTTTGCAGCCATAGCACATTCTGGATTAAAGTTACGTGCGGTTTTTCTAAATATCAAATTGCCAGCTTTGTCTGCCTTATACGCTTTGACCAAAGCCACATCTGCAACAATTGACTCTTCTAAAATATAATTTTTACCATTAAATTGGCGGCTTTCTTTATTTTCAGCAACCAAAGTTCCATAACCTGTCGCAGTATAAAATGCTGGAATTCCTGCACCACCGGCACGCAACTTTTCAGCGAGTGTACCTTGTGGCGTCAATTCGACCTCAAGCTCACCAGATAAATACTGACGTTCAAATTCTTTATTCTCACCGACATAAGAAGCAATCATTTTTTTAACTTGCTTCGTCTCAAGCAATAAACCTAAGCCAATCCCATCAACACCCGCATTATTACTGACACAAGTCAGTCCGGTAACGCAAGTGTCCTTGAGCGCTTGAATTAAAACTTCTGGGATGCCACATAATCCGAAGCCACCAACAGCTACAATTTGCTGATCGGCAACCACACCTTGCAGTGCTTCAGCGGCGGATGAAAATACTTTGCTCATATTGTTGTTTCCTTACGTTATTGTCTATGTTTTAGCATGCACACAAGCGTATGAGAAATTGAATATATTCAACAATTGATGAGCTTTACTTATAAGTCTAGATTTTAAAAGCATCAACAAATAGCCAAGCGGCTGGAAAATGGTATTTAGAAATGCCTCCGCATCGACTTCTGATTGAATTCACTCATAAATAAGATGCAAGTTACAAATTACCCAGTGCAGGTTTCGCTATTAAAGCTATTCGACCTTGGCATTCAACCTTCATCTTGATCTATCGCACAAAACTGCAGTAAAGCTTCAATAAATGCCGCGGAAATCTTGGTGATTTCAAAGTTCTTTTTATAGATTACGCCAACGGGACGCTGTAATTTTTCACCGCTCAGTTCCAAAATAACTGTTCGGTTTACATCAATATAATTTTGGAAATGTCGTGGAATAACCGTAACACCGGCACCAATGGCCACAAAATTACACATCGAGGTAATTTGATGACACTCGATCTGCACATCCAAAAGTAATTGATTGGCCTGACAATATTGATCAACTAAATGTCGCACCACCGATGGTTTTTGCAAAGTAACAAAACGATTTTCACATAAGGCTTCCCATGAAATAACTTGTGCATGGGCAAGTGCATGACTTTTCGGAAGCAGGGCAACAAAATCTTCATTAAATAATGGCTTAAATTCGAGCTGATCTTTTAAACTCGGTTCAAAACAAATACCCAATTCAAAGATGCCATCTTTTACCAACTCAATCACCGATTCGTTGGTGATATCGTGAATAGATACATTAATATTGGGATGTACCGCTAAAAACTGATGAATAATTTGTGGTAAAAGTGCATGGGTAATATAAGGCATTGAAGCCAACGGTAAACTTCCCCGATTGAATTGAAAGCGCTGTTTTAAGTCATATTCCATTTCTTCCCAATTGGCCATTAAGCGCCGTGCATAGGGAATTAATGAGTGCCCTTCTTCGGTTAACTCAACTTTACGGGTATTGCGTTTAAATAACTTCCCTCCCAAATCATCTTCTAGAGCTTTGATGGTTAGACTTAAACCAGATTGACTAATATAAAGCTCCGCTGCTGCATGCGCATAATTCAAGGTGCGTGCAAGAATAAGAAAGCTTTTAATCTGTTTTAAAGTCATTAAAGAAAACCATAAGAGATGAATACTGGGTATTATAACGATATCTGGCTTAAAAACCTGTAAACTGGCATCACCGATTAAAAATAAGCCAACAATCTATTTTACTGTTGAGACACCCCATCCTTTATACATTTTCAACAATGCGCTCAGCGGCATTATTTCTCACTGTCATTAACCCTACAGCGTACTTTCCTTATCATAAAAATAGTCGATTTATTCGAAGTAGCAATATTTTTCATCACAGCAATAATCCATTTTGCGATGGACAATAATGTCATCGCAAAACTGAAAGTTGTACGTATTATTTCTCAATGCCTGGCATGTATAAAAAACGATCTAACTTTTTAATCCGTTCAAGCCAACGATTAATATTTTTATAAGGTGATAAATCTATTCCACCTTCTGCTGCCAAAGCCACATAAGGAAATATAGCAATATCGGCAATGGTGGGACGATTGATTGCCAGCCACTCACGATCATTTAAATGTACTTCAAGAATTTTAAGGGTTTTGTAGGCTTGTGTGAGTGCGCGTGATTTATCTAAGGCATAAGCAAACTTATCGACCAATCTAGCGGCACAAAGACCATGTTGCACCTCATTAGCAGCAGTAAATAACCATTGTGCAACTTCGGCTTGTAAACTCGCTGTACTTGGCCACCATGCTTCACCAGCATACTTTCCGGCCAAATAAATTAATATCGCCTGAGAATCTCTTAAAACAAGTTTGTCATCAATAAATATAGGTAATTCACCCAATGGATTTAAGCTTAATAATGGTTCAACCTGATGCTCCCCTTGCAAAAAATCAACTGGAATAATCTCTAATTCTAAATTTGCGAGTGCAGCAAACAATCTGACTTTATAACAGTTTCCAGAGAGGTCTAAATCATATATTTTCATCATAGCGTCCTTGTGTTAGGCATTTTCAATAAGTTGATTAAACTCGAGTACATTCCCATCTGGGTCGCGAATAAATAAGGCGATTCGTCTAGGGCCAATCGGTTTTGGTCCTTCTGTAATCCGAATTTCCTGATCAATTAACCATTTTTCCAATATTTTAAGATCATCTACGATAAATGCAGGATGAGTGATCCCTGGAAGTTTTATCGCTTGATCAAGTAAAATATTTTTTGCCTGCAACATTTTTGCGGCATTGAAAATTAAATTAATTCGCACGCCATCATGACTCATCATTTCATTTGCTTCATAATCGGGAAAATCTGCAGTCTGAATAAATCCGAGGGCTGTATAAAAATGGAGGGCTTGTTGTTTATTACTCACCCGTATCCCAATATGGTCATACGCCAATAATCGAATTGGTGCTTTGCTCAAATCTCTATTTTCCATTGTCGTTTGCATCTAAATACGATACTTAAAACTATATGAACTTCGATTGAAGTCGTGAAGTGACTTATGCACATAAGACTTTTGCGTCAATCACATGAATACAGGGCAGCTCCGTGGATCAGCTTAAGGCAATGAAAGCTTTTATCAGTATTGTAGAACAAGGAAGTCTGACTGCAGCTGCAGAAGAAATACATTGTTCTCCCTCTGCAATGGCGCGTATTTTAACCAAATTAGAGCAAAAGCTGGGTCTGAGGTTAATCAATAGAACCACACGAACAATCTCATTAACGGATGAAGGTGAAGAATATTTAGTATGGTGTAAGCATATACTGGGCGAAGTTGAACGAATGAATAGTTCGCTTGAAGCGCTAACTCAGAATATTTCTGGACACTTAAAAATTTCCGCACCGATCGAGTTTGGTAACTTATATGTCGCCCCTTTGGTCAATGAGTATTTAAAAAAATACCCAGATGTTGTTATTCAATTAAATCTAAGCGATCACTTAGAAGATCTTGTACAGCGCCATTTTGATCTTGCCATTAGAATTGGTCATCTGCCTGACTCATCGCTCATTGCCACGAAAATCGGTTATACCCAACTTGTTTATTGCGTTAGCCCTGATTTCATCTGCAAAAATAATCATATTCAACATCCATATGACCTCGCTGATAAACAGAGAATTCTAATTCCCAATTATCAACATCATTGGCACTTTATAAATGACCATGAAAAATTCAGTATTCATGTCAAACCGATATTAACCACCAATCAAATTGCGGTGGCAAAGAGATCATGTATAGATAGTTTAGGTGTTGCTGGATTTTTTTATTACCAAGTTGCTGATGCAATTAAAGCAAATGAATTAATTACTATTTTTGAAAGTTATAATACAGAACTCATTCCCATTAATATTGTTTACCCGCATGTAAAATTAATTTCTCCTCGCGTACAGCACTTTATCAATTGGTTTAAAAAAAGAACGGATAAAATGTGTTTTATCGCTCAATCAACAGCAAGCCAATAAAAAAGTGGAAGCGCATTGCGGGCTTCCACTTTTTGTTAATCACAACAGATCCATTGCAACAAGTGTTTATGCAGTACGTTGAATCTGTGCCGTGCCTAATTGTTCAGCCATTTCTAACAGCAAGCTTTGAGTTTTCTCCCAGCCCAAGCATCCATCAGTCACCGACTGTCCATACGTCATATTTTCACTGATTTTTTGCTGACCATCGTGTAAATGACTCTCCAACATCACCCCACGTACACCAGTTAAATGTCGCTCACCAATAATCTGTTTTAACACCTCAGGTTGACGCATGGGGTCTTTACTACTATTGCCATGGCTGCAATCGATCACCAATGCCGGAAAATGATTACGGTGTTTGGCTTTGATTTTCTCAATCGATGCGTGGTCATAATTACTGCCACTGTTGGCGCCGCGTAAAATTAAATGTGCCAAAGGATTACCATGACTTTCCAATAAACTAGGTAAACCGCTCTGGTTCATCCCTAGAAATTGATGTGCATGTGAAGCAGATTGAATGGCATCTAAAGCGATTTGAATCGAACCATCGGTACCATTTTTAAAGCCAATGCTATATGGCATATGGCTGGCAATCTCACGATGAATCTGTGATTCACTGGTGCGCGCGCCAATCGCTCCCCAAGCCAATAAATCATCAAAATAGGCGGTTGCCATTGGGCTAAGTATTTCACTGGCGATCGGTAAACCTAATTCGATCAATGACAAATATAAGTGACGGGATTGTTCTAAACCAAGTTGTAAATTTGAAGAACCGTCTAAAGTCGGATCGTATAAAAAGCCTTTCCAGCCCACAGTCGTGCGTGGTTTTTCAATATAGGCACGCATAACAATAAAAATTTGATCTGCAACCTGATCTTGTAATTGTTGAAGTTGCTGCGCATATTCCAGCGCTGATTTTGGGTCATGTAACGAACATGGACCAGCAATGACCAATAAGCGCGGATCATCACCCGCTAAAATATTTTGAATCGTATGGCGTTGTTGTGCAATTTGCTGAGCTAAATCAGCTCGTAACGGATAATGTGCTTTAAGTTGATGCGGTAAACTTAAAGATGCTTCTTGGGTTGCCTGAGCATTTAGTATGTTATTGAGTGCATTCATTGGTATTTCCTTGGACCTTTGACGAACAGTCCGAACTTTTATCTGAGCTTATGTAAATTATTCTGCTGTGGATGCTGTTGCTTCTGTTGAAGCGAGTAAAACCAATAAAAGTTACTAAAATATGAATTGTTAAAAATGTTCATGTCATTCTCCAAGTTAAAAAATAATGGCGCATAAAAAAACCTGACCGGGGTTGCCGATCAGGTATAAACTGGTGGGCAACTATTTGATTGCCCGATAAAATCTAGGCAAAAATTAATATTGCCAAAAATAATACTGGTTGGTACTGCTTAATTGATGTTTAGCCATTTTTAATATGTAAATCTCGTTTCGTTGCAGTCAACAATACGCCCTGTTTTCAGCTTTGACAAGCATTTTATTCAATTTAAATGTGTTTTTTAAAACACTGCTTCTGTAAGCAGTTTCACTGTTATGCCCTTCAAAATGTAATTTTCATATCCAATGTTTAAATATAAATTTAGTCATATAAAAGTGTAAATTGCGCTGTCGCATTTGCAGATCCCGCAGGCACATTCCCATATTCAGAATAATAATTGGCAGTGAATTTGAATGCAGCCACTTTCTGCGCATTTGGTCTTATTTTTAAAGCCTCATTATTTATAGAATATATAGTCTTATCTTCTTTAAAAATTTGTATGGATAGAGAATCTGCTAAAGCTTGATCCGAATTTAAAGCCAAATGATCTGGAAACTTCTGATTGGCGTTGCCAATAATTTGTAAAATCACGAAGTCGGCCGTACAACCCGTTAAAGTAATCGCAAATGGGATCGATAAACTTCGACTATTTGGGCTCTGAAATTGTTTTGTATCAACCGTACCTAATGCAACCGTCATATTTTCGGTCGTAGAATTTACGATACAACCGCCATTAAAAATATTTGCAGACAACTTTAAGTTCGCAGCCGGATATTGTTGTTGTTCATATGGGGGGACTGGCTCCAATGCATGTCCCATATTTGAACTACTGCTCAGTAATAAAAAAATAAAGCTCAATTTTAAGTTAAATTTCATCTGAGCCCCCTACTGAAAGTCGATACGTAAGAAGCCTTCAGCATTTACAGGCCCAGGGTCTGGTTGCCCCCCTGTGATGTTGATGGGCCATGCTTTTAGCGAAACTGTGGCTTTAGAACTGCTGTTTAGTTGAAAAGGAATAACACTGGTTCCATTATTCGGAAATAGAATATTATCGTTTATATCAGAAAGTTGGAAACCGACAACTGGATTATTGGTTTTAATATGGTCCCCCCCACTTTTAAATGCCTCAAGACGCATACTCATTAAAGCACCTCCCTCAATGGATTCACATGAGATCCCTAAATCTTTGGTCTGCTTGGTCACATTCTGCGGAATTTGCCCTGCTGCTACTCTCGAAAAATACAAAGAGTTGATATCTTTAAAATCAAAACTCACAATTTGCCCTGCAGCAATTGAACATTTCTGAGCTACATTTAAGTTAGCGGTAACATTTACTATAACTAATTTATTCGAAGATGATTCATTCGCTAAGTTGCTTCCATACAAATAAGCGACTGGAAAGCTAAAATAACTTTGCCCCACAAAGCGCTTTTTAATTCTTAAGCGAATACTCACCGAGTTTCCAGTCCCGACCTTAATACCTGCTTGGCATCTATTCAAACATCCATTACTCACGCTAGAAAATGGAACACTTTGGAAGATCGGTCGCGTATCCCCTGCTGCATTCCGATTGACCGCAATTTTGACCGCCACTTGAATGTAATCATTTCCGTGAATATCATGCCATTTCCATGGCTGTTCATTTCCCCCTGCTGGTTCATCAGGCACTGAACTTCTGGTCAGATATGGACTTGCAGTACCTGTGAAATAAACGTTTTTGTCGGTTGCACAATTCGCAAAACCATAACTTGTGGTATTGGGGTTAGAATAAACTTGTGATAAGCCCCCAATTACATTCTGCGCATTCGAAAATGTCGCATTGAATGCACTCACGACCCCATTCGGATCCCCAATGCAAGGCTCTGCAAACGCTTGACAAGGAAAAAATAAAAGTGGGACTAATAATTTTAAATTCATTTTTTATCCTTATTCCACTTCACAGTTTAAGTTTAATAAAATCACATTTTTTCCATACTCAGTTTCAGGAATGCGATAAGGTGCCGAACAGATACTGGTTAAATGCGAACTGGTTTTAATTTCGATCATTCCACTGGCTTTTAATCCAGTTAAATACACCTGACTCTCATCGCCTACAATTCCACTACTCTCGCCACTCTCATCCATAGCAATGGATCCAAATGGAATTTGTTTACCGTCTTTTAAAATTGTAATTAGACTTGCAAAACCGAGTTTGGTATTAAACTCACTTAAAACCACGGCACCACGAGTTGGTACGATTGTCTTAACATTATTCATTAAATCCACATTCGACTTTAAGTCATTAACATTAAGTGAAACTCTGTTATATCGATATGCATCGGCATAAGGAATAATTGCATATCCAAAACGATTTGTTTCAACACCTTTGACGTTTTCAACACCAACGTCTGCTGCGCCTTTGGCTTTCACTAAAATAGTTGTGTCACCGAGTAATTGGCCAAATGTAATCCCATCCCGATGTAAGAGCATTCCACCAGAAGCATTTAATGAATAGCTATTCACCTGATCATAAGCATAATAACCTGCACTCAAACTTCCATATGAGCCTGTATAATTCATACCTAAACTATATGCATTTTTTGAACTATCACTACTCGATCTATTTAGATAATACGCAAGGTTATTGTCCTTAAGCAAAGTCCCCGTTAATCCAACAGATGAGCTTGTACCCGAAGTATCACTATTGGCTATACTCGATGTTAAATAAACTGATTTTTTTACTCCAACTTTTCTGAACAAAGCATCCAATGGTAAACTTAGATTGAATGCAAAAATATTTTCTGTTTCATTAAAACCTATGTTTTTTGAAATATTATATGAAACACCATAATTTAAACTTTTCCAGAAATTAGAATATCCAAAACTAAAATTTTGACTGGTTTGTGTTGTATTCCAATAATCTTGTCGATCTAAAGACAAATGGAAGTTCCCATACTCTTTTAAATTTTGTGTGACGCTTAACTGAAACCGACCTTTTTTATTATTAAATAAATTATAATAAGAATAGGGCTTATAGATTATATTTCCATCGGCATCTGTTGTTTTTTCATACTCATATCCTTCTGGTTCAAGATAGGCCACATCATTTAATGTATAGAACCCTTTGGTTGAATAACGGTAGCCTAACAACCGAAAGGTCGTTCCAGTTTTATTCATACTTTTTGAGTATAAAAATCTTAAAGATTGTCCGGTATGGTGACTATCATCAAATAAAGTAGATTCTGCATGGGTTAAATCAACGGAAAAAGCACCGTATTTACCAAAATTAGAGCCAACACCTGCATTAATTGCTTGATACTTAGATGCAAGTTGAGTACCACCATATACAGTTAAATGATTATTTACACCGTAAATAAATGTACCTTGGGTAAAAAATGTATCCCCTTGTGATTGATTGCCACTTCTAAAATCACCAATAACAAAATCATAAGTAAAGTTTTTAGCGCGTTGTAATACTGGCACGGTGGAAAATGGGATAAATTTAATCTGCTGACTACCGTCACTTTCTTCAATAATAACCTCAAGATCGCCACTTGATCCTGTTGGATATAAATCATCAATATTAAATGGACCTGGTGAAACAAAGGTTTGATAAATGGTATTACCATTCTGTTTTATGGTCACTTTAGCACGGGTTTGCGCAATACCTGTAACCGTCGGTGCAAACCCTTGTAAGCTATTCGGCTTCATCTCACTGGCGGTTGATAAACGTAAACCAAGAAAGCCAACGCCATCAAAAACAGGACTTGAAGAATAACTCTCACCTAAAATCAGATTACTCTTTAGTTGAGGAATAGATTTTTCAAGATAGGTGGCAATCGAATTCCATTCTCTTGTCGAATGATCACCATTTTTATTTAATGAAAATGTACTATTATTTCTAAGTCGAAATCCCCCAATATTTAAACCACTATCAAGGTTTAAAAAGTAGTCCTCATTATCCTGATTATAATTTGAGGATAAATTGTAGTTCAACAGAAATGCATTAATACCATTATCCCATTGATCTTGCGGGATGCTTTCCAATGCAGCTTGATTAATATAAATCTGAGGAAAACTAATATTTAACCGGTGCTCAAAAAAATCATAACTTAAGGTTGCATCTTTACTTAGGTCTTGCACGTTCAAACACGCCGCATCAGCTGGAAGCTCAAAACTTGATACCTTTACACCAATATCCTTCAAAAGCTTCGCACTCACACATGGATATAAGCCACGATTTTTACCAGAAATATTTAAGTTTGATTCATTCAGGTTATAGACTAAATCTTCTTGTTTTTGATAAACATCATTTAGATAAATATTGGTGACATATTCACCTGGACCTTGCATTCCCTTTTCATAAATAGATAAATCTGCAACGTTATCAATATCACTTAAAAAGTTAGGATTAAAATATAATCCTGCCTCTCCAAAACGAGAAATTAGAATCATACAAAAGGTTAATTCCGTTAAAAATATTTTTTTTAACATATCCTCGCACCTTAATTATTATGTATCACTTCCTTTACTTTAGTTAAAGCACCATAATCATTAACCAATTGAAATTTAACTTTTTTTGTTCCCTTATCCATTGTTTTTTGTCCGAATGGTTGTAATGTTATACTGTCTACTTTCTTATCATCTAAAAAGACATTAACCATGTTCATATAATAAGGTGTTGGATTTGAAATAATGGCATCATTATTAATGATTTTAAATGCTAGCTTATTCTCAAGCTCATCAATACGTTCTAATCCAGGTGGTCTTACAAAAATTTTTATTCTAGAAAGAATTGCAAATTGCAGGGTGTTTTTATCAGCTTCAATTTCACTTTTTGATGATGGAATTGATTTAACATTTAAATAGTAAAGTTTTTCACGATCATTATAAAAGTTATCTAAAACCTTAATAACCCGTAAGGCATTCTCAGAATTTGGTTCACTTAAATATAATGGTGGTGTAACAATGAGATCCTTTGTTTTAACTTCATCACTATCTTCAACCCAAGAGTTTATTAAGTAATGCTGATTGGATGTACTATTAATAACAGGCATCGATGCCATTTTATCTTGAGTATGATAAACCATTCTTGTTGCGCCTAAACCAACCCCACCGTCAGCAACAACTGAAAAGGAAGTGATTAAAAAACCAATTCCTGTCAATATTTTTTTTAGCCCCATGAAAACTTCACTCACGTCTATTTATTTTATAGTGTGGATGACTAAATATATTTTATATTTAGTCATCCATAAATTTACTTTATAAATTACTGGTACTTAATAACAAAAGTCGCAGAAGAGTCTGCTTTACCTGCTGTAACTGCTGCAGCTGTAGCTTTGTAACGCGCATTAAAATGAATTGTATTGGTTCCTTCAAGTAGATTCTCTACCGTTGAGAAACTACTACCGTCTGGTTTTAATGCTGAACCCGTTCTATCTAATATTTCAATACCAACACCAGTTGCTGTTGAAATATTATTATTACTGGCGGTAAGTGACAATAAGTCGTTATTGACTACATCGGCTACACCATTAAATGAAAATTGTGCTGATTGCGTTTCAGCCGTATTGCAGCCCACAAGTTTAATAGAAAATGGAATATTTGTTGTTGTTTGCCCAACAGCTTTTAAATCTGCTGCACGGTACTGACCTAATAATACGGTTTGATTTTCTGTATCAGTACTCACAGCACAACCAGCATTAACAAAGTCACCTTTAAAGTTGACTGTACCACCATTAATAGTGACAGTGGCTGCGTTGACCAAACCAGAAACCAATATTGTTGAAGATAGCACACCTAAAATGAGTGATTTAATTTTCATAGCTTTTCCTATTATTTAAGATTTTTTTGATTAAATATCAAATTATTTTATTTCAAATATAGACTTATAATTTGATGCCTTATTCTCCATCAATAAAACCCTTATTTCCAGTACTTTTTTTAATCAAAAAATATTAATCAATTTCATTAAACTATAAAGCCAACCTTATTAAAACCAAAAAGACATTATGTATTTTTTATTAACAATAACCTTAAAATAAACTCCATATTATATTCATTTTATAGTCATTTATTTTATTAAAATCACAGCAAGCAGAGCAATAAACATTATAACCATTTAGTATTACACTTAAATCACAAATTAATTATTTAAACTGCACTGATTCAAAAAAAACAAAAACTAATCATCAGCAAAATAAAATTCAGCCCTATTGGTTCTCTAGCTTATGGATATGAAAGTATATTGAAATCTTTGCTTATAGAATAATCACTTCCATCTACTTTTTAGTTATTCTGATAATTCTCTATTTTTATTTTAAAATATGTAAATCAGCATCAATAACACCTTGCTTATGAAGCAATACTTAACAGCAACTAAAGTAAAAGCATGATTTATCGTATGTCTTATCTCTTAACATTGTAATTTTATTACACAAATTAATGCATATTCGCTTTCCCCCTCCCCAAACGATCAATAAATTAACCTTCAAAGGAGTCCTTCTTTGACTAGACCTGGCATATTTTACTCATTGAACAGACATACCTGTTATTGGAATCTGAGTCGATAATGTATAAGCCCATCCACAGTATTTGTTTCAAGTTATAAATTTGACCTCAGCTAAAATTTCATTTATCTTAGCGCCCATAATCTATAAATCTATCGAGTTTCTGCCAATGAAGTAAGTTCTATTTTCTCATCATTTATCTTATTTATTTTTTGATGTGCAATCTAGACTGCTGTTTTTCATTTGGCTAATCCCCATTTAAATGATATTTCTTCGACCTAACCATTTTCATCGCGTATTTTAATTGCCTCGAGTGCATAAATAAAAAAGCAACGCGTTTATGGCGAAGATCTAATCACACCTCTATTTTGCACTGGCTTATTCGGAGTTCTCTATGACCCAATCTGCTTGTGTTATTTCACAACTTAGTCTTGAAATTAATCATACTCACCTTTTTAGTGACCTCACTTTGCAGCTTGGTTTTAAACAAGCTTCAGCACTGATTGGTCGTAATGGTCAGGGTAAATCCTTGCTGATGGCGCTATTGGCGCAGCAAAAATTAACTTTGGCTTATCAGGGTGAAATTCAATGGCATTGTCCACATGCCTATTTACCACAACTCAATCGGCTGACTGGTCAAAGCATTGCCGATGCACTGAACATTACCGAATTGGCAGATTGCTTTTCACGTATTGAAAATGGCGATGCAACTACCGATGATTTTGCACAAGTCGATGGTTGTTGGCACTTGCCTCAGCAATGGCAAGTGATGCTTGAATCTGCCCAACTACCAACAGACCTAAATTTCCCGCTGCAATATTTGAGTGAGGGGCAAACGACCAAACTGGCGCTGTGCCGTTTATTTCAACTTAAAGACCATTATTTACTGTTAGATGAGCCCAGTAACCACCTCGATCACGCCAGTCGTCAATGGTTAATTGAGCAGATAGCGCAACATCCTGCAGGCTGTTTGTTGATTAGCCACGATCGCGCGCTGCTGCAACATGTGCAGCATATTTTTGCCCTCAATGAACACGGCCTACAACACTATGGCGGTAACTACGCAAACTATCTGCAACAGCAACAGGCACAGATGCAAGCACTGCAACGTCGTGTTGAGCATGACAAACGCGATGTCAAGCAAATGAAACAGCAGCAACACGAAACCTTAATGAAGGCAGAGAAACGTAAACAAGCAGGTAATAAAATACGCTGTTCTGGCTCGCAAGCTAAAATTTTATTAGATTTTAAAAAAGAGCAAGCGCAGCATTCCGTCGCGAGTTTAGGTAAGCAACTCGATAAACAACTGCAGCACAGCATGCACAATCTGCAAAACCATCAACAACAACTTGAAAAAATCAAAGCACAACGTTTTGAACTACAGTTTAGTCGTGCAACACAACAAGGTGAAATATTAAGACTCAATCAAATTCGCTTAGCCCAACTGAATATCGAGCCAATTCATTTTGCTTTAGCAGCAGGTGAAAAGATTCAACTCAGTGGTGCGAATGGTGTAGGTAAATCCACCCTACTGAAATTAATTCAGTTTAAAAGTAAGCCCATGCAAGGCGAATTGTATTTAGCTGTTGAAGCCTTATATTTAGATCAAAATTTTAGCTTTTTAGCGCAAGACCAGAGTGCGCTTGAAAATCTCATGCGTTTATGTGCAGAAACCGCTGAACTCGAATATCGTCGTTTATTGGGACAATTGCGTTTGCGTGGTGATAAAGCGCTATTGCCACTACATTGCTTAAGTGGCGGAGAACAACTGAAAGTCGCGCTATTGGCAATTAGCCAACTCAGTGCAAAAATTCAACTTTTACTTTTAGATGAACCTGAAAATCATTTAGATATTGAATCACGCAGTCTATTGGCCGAAGCGATTCGTGCTTATCCGGGCAGTGTGATCTTGGTGTCACATGATAAAAGCTTTGTTGAAGAATGTGGTATTGAGCAGAGCTATTCGATTTGCCAAGGCCAAGTACACTAAACAAGCGGGACTAATACACAAAAAAAATCTCAGCACGACGCTGAGATTTTTTTGAGTTTAAAGCCTGAACAAATCAAGCTTTAAACCGGTTAATAAACCACTGAGTAAATTAAGCAGTCATTTGTTTTACAGCTGCAACCACTGCATCGGTGGTGATACCGAAGTGATTGTAGAGGTCTTTAGCTGGTGCAGACTCACCGAACGTGGTCATGCCAATCACTTTGCCGTCTAGACCAACAAATTTCCACCAGTAATCGATATGCGCAGCTTCAACCGCAACACGTGCGCGAATTGCGTGTGGAAGAACGGCTTCACGATAAGCTGCATCTTGTTTCATAAATTCTTCAGCACATGGCATAGACACAACGCGTACACCGTCTAATTGCGCATAAGCTTCCATTGCCAAAGAGATTTCTGAACCAGTCGCAATAATAATCGCTTTCAATGCACCTTTTTCTTCAGCCAACACATAAGCACCTTTCGCAACATCTGCAATTTGTGCCGCAGTACGCGTTTGGAATGGCAAGTTTTGACGAGAGAAAATTAATGCGGTTGGACCATCTTGACGGGTTAATGCAGATTTCCATGCAATTGCTGTTTCGATGGTATCTGCTGGACGCCAAGTATTTAAGTTTGGTGTACCACGTAAAGATGCAATTTGTTCAATCGGTTGATGCGTAGGACCATCTTCACCAAGACCAATAGAGTCATGGGTATACACATGGATCACACGTTGTTTCATCAACGCAGACATACGCACTGCATTACGTGCATATTCCATAAACATCAAGAACGTTGCAACGTAAGGAACAAAGCCACCGTGTAATGCAACACCATTGGCCATTGCGGTCATACCGAACTCACGTACACCATAATGTACATAGTTGCCTGCAGGATTTTTCTCTACGCTTTCACAACCTTTCCATAAAGTCAGGTTAGAACCGGCTAAATCGGCAGAACCACCCAATAATTCTGGGAGTAATGGACCCAAAGCCTGTAAGGTGTTTTGGCTGGCTTTACGGGTGGCGATGGTTTCTGCTTTGGCATTGGTTTCAGCAATAAATGCATCGACTTGTGCAATAAATTCAGCAGGAAGCGTCCCTTCGATACGGCGTAATAATTCTTTGGCTTCAGCTGGGTATTTTGCTTGGTATTCAGCAAAAAGTTGATCCCAAGCACTTTCTTCAGCCGCACCTTTTTGTTTAGCATCCCATGCTGCATAAATATCAGCAGGAATATCAAATGCAGCTTCTGCCCAACCGAGCATTTTACGGGTTAAAGCAATTTCGTCATGGCCAAGTGGTGCACCGTGGCAATCTTCTTTGCCTTGTTTATTTGGTGAACCCAAACCAATCACTGTTTTACAAATGATTAACGTTGGTTTTTGCGTTTCAGCTTTGGCTTGAATCGTGGCTTGACGAATCTCATCAGCGTCATGACCATCAACACGAATCACTTGCCAGCCATAAGCTTCGAAGCGTTTTTCAGTGTCATCAGAGAACCATGCTTCAACTTCACCATCAATTGAAATGCCGTTGTCATCATAATAAGCAACGAGTTTTCCAAGCTTTAATGTGCCTGCCAATGAACAGACTTCATGTGAAATCCCTTCCATTAAGCAACCATCACCCAAGAAGCAATAGGTAAAGTGATCAACAATCGCTAAATCTGCTTTGTTAAATTGCGCGGCTAAGGTTTTTTCAGCCAAAGCAAAACCAACGGCATTGGCAATACCTTGACCCAATGGACCAGTCGTGGTTTCAATACCTGGTGCATAACCATATTCTGGGTGACCTGGTGTTTTTGAATCGAGCTGGCGGAATTGTTTCAGATCTTCGATTGATAAATCATATCCAGTCAAATGCAACAAAGCATAATGCAGCATAGAACCATGACCATTAGACAATACAAAACGGTCGCGGTTTGCCCATTGTGGGTTGCACGGATTATGATTTAAAAATTCACGCCAAACGACATCGGCAATATCGGCCATCCCCATTGGAGCACCTGGGTGTCCAGAATTTGCTTTTTGTACAGCATCCATTGCCAATACACGAATTGCGTTTGCAACACGACGTTCTTGAAGCGGGGTTGTCATAGATAAAAGTCCAATACGTTTAATTGAATAAGGGTGTGATTGAATTAAATTCAAAACAAGTGGCTATTGTCTTAAAAAAAACTGATGGGGTAAAGGATTAACATTAGAATTCTACAAAGATATGTCAAATTAATTAAAATTCACCCAACAACCACACGCCTTCTTGAGAATACTTGCCTGAAAATGCAGTAATTTAGCTTTAGGTGCAAAATACATCATCTTGCAATTCAATTTAGGCAATCATCCAAAATCTCATCTGCCCGCCTCCAATCGACAAAAAACAGAAAACAACTACAATTAAGCCGCACTGCGCTGACTGGTTTTCTGTTCAATGCAGTTCATGAATAATCTTAAATTATTGCTCCATGTCGCAGGCTGTGCGGCAATCAAATAGGTATTACTGACCGAAATCTCGGCATCTAAAGGAATGATTTGCAGGTTATTAAAATATCGGGTATGTCGAATATAAGCTTCTGGAAAAATTGATAAACCCATGCCTAAACTGACACAGCCCATAATGCCATCGAGACTGCCCATTTCCACAATTAAACTGGCAGGCAACGCCAAGCGCTGTAACAGTGTTTCAATACTACGGCGATATGAACAGCCCTGTCTAAAAGCAATAAAACGCTGCTGATATAAATCCTCTGCCGTTAAGCTAATCTTGACGTGCTTGGCTGCCACCAAAACCAAGCGTTCTTGCCAAACTGGTAAATTAAAGACCTGGGGTACTTCTTGGGTATTGGCAATAAAGGCGCAATCCAATTCGTGATTTTGTACAGCATCAATTAAATAACGGGTCGGTAAGGTCTGTAAATTAAACTTTAATTGCGGAAAGCGTTGTAACACATCATGAAAAATACTGGGCAACCGAAAAGCGGCTGTGGTTTCCATACTTCCAATGCGAAGCGGTAAATCTTCACATAAATTTTGACTGACAAAATGTGATTTGGCCTGATGATGCAACTGGACGATTTGCTCAGCATAATGCAGCAATTGGGTTCCTGCACTGGTGACCCGAATTGGGTTTTGTCGACTGAGTAACTCACACCCCAGTTCAGACTCCAGTTTTTTTATATGACTGGTAATGTTGGACTGTACCGTATGTAATACTTGTGCCGCTGTTGAAAAACTAGCATGCTCAACCACAGCAAGAAAAACCTCTAAAGATTTCAGTTGCATATTATCACTCCCTCGCTCATATCCGACACATCCATCTAAACCTATACACTTATATTGCTTCATCACTCGATCGAATAGAATCAAGACCTTAACCAAACCCATTTAAATGCCGGTATCTCATTTAATGATAATCTGAATCACATTTAATCATTTCACAAGATATTCCAAAAAGCCTTTAATAACAATCATTGCCCATCAAAATCACGGATTGAGTTTGAACACCATGACTAATTTTCAACGCCTCTGTGTGATTGCGCTCTGTTCAACCAGTTTGGGCGTCGGGGTCTTTCGTTTCTCATATACTGCACTGATGCCACTCACCATTGACCAACACTGGTGGGATCTCCACTTTGCCACCAGCTTGGCCAGCTCCAACCTGATCGGCTATTTGATCGGTGCAATTATTGCGATCTTCGCCATCAAAGAACATATGATTCGACCGGTGTTAATACTGAGTGCGTTATTTGGAAGTATCAGCCTTATTGCCTGCGGCATAATCGCACTGCCTGAGTTTTGGTATTTAAGCTGGCGGATCATTTCAGGACTGGTCGGTGGTCTACTGATGGTGCTTGGGCCAAGTTTCGCGCTCAAACAAGTGCTGCCTGAACAAAAAAACTTACTGGGTTTAATCGCCTTTAGTGGCATTGGTTTTGGGGTATTACTCACCACAACGCTCCTGCCGCAAGTGGGGCATTTTAGTGTGGCGGTTGCCTGGTACGCACTTGGCGGATTGAGTATTGTTCTGACCTTAATCTTGGCCTATATGCTCAAAACTTTGCCACAAACCCACGCAAGCGATCAACCCAATCTACAGGTTAATCCAGCCGCGCTAACAGACCAGCAGCGCTTACTCGCGCTGTTGGTGATTGCAGCATATTTCATGAGTGCGATTGCTTATATTCCACACTCTCTGTATTGGGTCGATTTTTTGGTACATCGTTTAGAGCTACCGCAAAGCTTTGCCAATCTACAATGGATGGTCTATGGATCTGGTTCGCTGATTGGTGCTTTGACCGCATTTTTTAGTGTTAAACGATGGGGTGGCATGGGGGCCTTATGGCGTCTCTATTTAATCTATAGTCTGGCGATTTTTATCCCAGCCTATTTTTCCAACCCTTATCTTCTGACGCTATCCTCATTTTTTTCTGGGGTAATGAATCCCGCAACGGTTTCACTCAGCTCAATCCTCTTGGCAGACATTGTCACCGCACAGCGTCATCGTCAGGCGTGGGGTGCTGCGGTAATGGCCTTTGCCATTGCACAGTTAATTGGGGGCTTAGGTATGGGCTATTTACTGGTACATCATGTTGAATACCAACAACTCTTCGCAATGGGGGGCAGTGCAATGGCAATCGGAGTCGGCTTAAGTTTATGGATGGTCTACGCGAAAAAACAGCCTCAAAAAGCATCATCAATGGCACTTTGATACGAGGCATCCTCTCCTAGCCTCTCCTAGCCTCTCCTTAAAAAGGAGAGGTATCTACATATCTTTCAATATGCTGTTTACGAACCAAAGAAATCCATCCCAACCTTCTTTTTTCTAAGGAAGGAGCGTTGTGTAGCAAATGCTAGGCATTGATTTAACAGGAGTTCCCCTCTTTTTCAAAGATGAGCCATATATGGCGTAAGAGGGGGAGATTTTGTATTTTTGATATTCAATATAATTATTAAATACCAACAGTTTTTAGGCTAAACGAGATTTAAATGCCTTTGTTTGAGCTCAAATGAATTACATATTTCGACCAAATACATTTCTTAAATAAATGTGTAGATACCGACCTTTTCCAAAAATACAATCGAGGAGCGCTATATGTAGTAGGCAACCCAGTGCTCCTCTCCTTTTAAAGGAGAGGCTGGGAGAGGTTTGCGAAGCCAAGCTACACCGTAACGTCTTCAAGCGATAATCTAAAGTAGCTCGACTATTACCAAGCTTGAAAAGAAGAGGTGCGCTTTGGCCGAAGTCAAGCTACGCCGTCACCTTCTTCAAGCGATAATCTAACGTTGCACGGCTAATGCCAAGCATTCTCGCTGCCACCGATACATTCTGCTTACTCTTGTCCATCGCTGCTTTAATAATCTGCTGCTCATAATCTTCGAGAGAAAATTCATTTTCAAACAATGAGTCGATATGTTGTTCAACACGATTATTCTGTTCCGTTTCTTGCTTGTCCAAAGATTGTGGAAATAAATGGGTCAGCTTGATTTCTTGTTGATGATCGGTCAGTAAGGTTGCGCGTTCTAAAATATTTTCCAATTCGCGGATATTTCCAGGCCAGTCATAGTTCATGACATAGTTATTGGCCTTGTCACTCAACCCCTTTAAGGTCTTGCCATACAAGTTTTCAAAACGTGTTAAGAAATGGCTGATCAATAATGGAATATCTTCACGGCGTTCTCTGAGTGGTGGAATTTGCACAGGGAAAATATTTAACCGATAAAATAAATCTGCTCGGAAACGCCCGGCTTTAACCGCTTGATGTAAATCTTCATTGCTGGCCGCCACAATTCGCACATCCACTTTACGAGTTTGATGGTCACCTACGCGCTCAAACTCACCTTCTTGTAACATCCGCAATAAAGCCGCCTGTGCACGCGGAGAGAGTTCAATGACTTCATCGAGGAAAATTGTTCCCCCATGCGCACGCTCAAACTTGCCCATACGCGATTGGGTCGCACCAGTATAAGCGCCTTTTTCAACCCCAAATAATTCGGCTTCGATCAAGTCTGGCGGAATACAGGCACAGTTCACGGCGATAAACGGCTGCTGTTTACGTTGACTGGCTTGGTGAATACCACGTGCAAAGGCCTCCTTACCCACCCCAGTTTCACCTTGGAGCAATACCGCAACTTTACTGCCTGCGGCTCTTTTCAGCAGATCGCAAACATTGCGATAGGCCTGAGATTCCCCCACCGAATTAAACATGGTGTAATCGGCTTCGGCTTCAGTGTAGATATTTTTTTTGAGTAAATTGAGTTCAGATTGCAACGCAATAATTTCATCAGAGACTGGATCTGGTGACATAAATTGAATCAATTCATCTGAATTTTCCCATTCTTTTAAAGGCTTACCAACAATTCGACAATAGTCATCCCCACGTGCAACACAATGGGTTTCCTGATAAATAATGGTTTGCCCCATGACAAAACTGGTATAGCCACAAGCATAGCCGAGTAGCATCCAGCAAGACGGTTCATCTGCTTTACCGAACTCAGTTAAATGTACTTCTGCTTCGAAAGAATTGTGCCAATTAAAATCGGCATAGAACTTCTGTTGATCTCGATTGAGCTGCAAATCATTGACTTCAACCTGCACCATACCCCGAATGCCGTGCATTTGCGGCCCTGCCATAAAGGCTTCAGCTTCAGTTAAATTTGGTCGTAGTCTTGAAGTGACTTCAGCATCACGCATGCCTGTTTGATAGCCACAACGAATGAAAAAATGCTTGGTCCGCTCAAGTCCCAACATCTGATGCAAATCTTTGCGGAGAAAACCCAACATACTGGTATGCATGAGCAACATTCGGTTTTCTTCAAACCAAATTTGTCCATGTTGGGTATCAAAATGGATTTTATCGAGCAAATCCTGAATTTCTTTATTTTGCGCTAATTTTTGATTAGCACGCTTTAGTTCCTTGGCTTGAGCCATAGCCACATCCATCCTTGGCGAATCGCTAAGGATAATCTTAACCAATTTTTGCCGAAGAGGTTCAGTCTCTTATTCTAATAACTTTATACTTTTTGGGTATTTAATTTAAATATCAATCAACTAGATCAACTTAACCTGCATTAAAAATTTGCATTAAACAAATTTTCTTTCACCTTTTGCTTAAAAATACGTTTTAAATTTTTCATCAAATGATTAACTTTCAAATGTTTAAAAATAACCGCCTTCCACAAAAACAATTAACTCAATAAATATCAATAACTTAAAAAGTTGGCACGACTTTTGAAATGTACATAACAAACGCAAGGTTGCGTCACTGATCTGATGATAAGTGTGGATAGACAACAGGATGACCGAGATGACTCAAGCCCTTTCCGAAAATGAACTGACCAAGTTTATTCGTATCACAGGTAAACGTGATGCGACCTTTGTTGAATTCGATTTTGCCATTCACGATCCGACTCTTTTTGTCGAATTGGTTTTACCACAGCAAGCCTTTCAAGATTTTTGTGAAATCAACAAAGTTGTTGAGATGACTGAAGCACAGCAAGCCTGGAACGATGCGCAAGAAGACAAATGGCGTTATGGGATTGAACCAACAATTCTGAGCCAAGCGCGCCAACATTCTGATCAAGATGATCATTCTTAAGTTAATAAGGAGATAGCGATGACTTTAGAAATTAAAACCGCCAATCTTGAACCGATTCGCCACACTTATGCCTATATCGAACGTCGATTTGGTAATAAGCCAGCCACTCGTTATCAAGAAGTTAGTTTTGATGTACAAGGTGCCACCAACTTCCATTATCGTCCGCTGTGGAAACCTGATAAAACCCTGAACGATAAAACCCATACAGCGTTGCACATGCAAGACTGGTATGCGTTTAAAGATCCGCGTCAATTTTACTATGGTACCTATGTGCAGCACCGTGCACGTTTGCAAGACACCGCTGAAAGCAGTTATGCCTTCTTTGAAAAGCGTGGCCTCGTAGACAACATCACGGAAGAAGCCAAAGCCAAAATCATTCAATGCTTGCTCCCGTTTCGTTATGTTGAGCAAACCGCCAACCTACATATGATGTCAGGCAGTGCTTATGGTTACGGTACGGTCATCACCCAAGCCTGTATTTTTGCAGCAATGGATCGCTTAGGTATGGCGCAGTATGTCTCGCGTATCGGTCTCATGATTGATGGCAATACGGGTGAATCACTACAACAAGCCAAACAAGCGTGGATGAATGACGCTGCTTGGCAACCGCTACGTCGCCTCTGTGAAGAAAGCTTACTGGAACAAGATTGGTTCAAGTTGTTCTTACTACAAAGTCTACTGATTGACGGCTTTATACAAAGCTTGGTTTATGGCGAATTTGATAAATTATTGGTTGAAAATGGCGCGCGTGATATTGCCATGTTGACCGAATTTATGCAGGACTGCCTCACCGATCTACGTAAATGGACAGACACGGTATTTAAAACTGCAGCGGCTGAATCTGAAGAAAATAAAGCCTTAATGCAAAGCTGGATTGCTGAACTTTTACCGCAAGTGCAAAACGCATTCTCTGCTTGGGCGGGTACTGCACTCGATCAATCTGCTGTAGAGATTGCCATCGCGGTGATTGCAGAACGTTGTAAAAAAGCGGGCTTAAGCCTCAACCTCGATGCTGCTGCATAAGGAATATGGACATGACATCTAAAGTTTATTTAGCACTGCAAGACAATGACGTTTCTCGCTACATCATCGAAGCGATTGAGCAAGACAATCCAGAAGCAACCATTCAGTACCTCCCTGCAATGATTCGGGTTGAAAATGTTGGACGCTTGGTGGTTCGTGCTGAAACCGTTTCTGAAAAGCTGGGGCAAGATTGGGATATCCAAGCCCTACAGCTCAACATGATCACCCTTGGTGGCAACGTTGAAGAAGATGAAGACAGCTTCACATTGATGTGGAACTAAAGCTTGATATGGAACTGGTTTAAGTCACCCTCAGATTTAAATCAGCTCCTTTCTAAAGATTGAAAAGGATAATCGACATGAATAGTCCAGCACAAGCCGACAAAAAAACGGCAACAAAAAAAATGAACGCCAAAGATCGCTATCGTATTCTGAGCCGTGATCTAGATTGGGATTTCTCTTACGTTGACCGTAAAGATGCTTTCCCTTATGAAGAGTTTGAAGGCATTAAAATTACCGACTGGTCAAAATGGGAAGATCCATTCCGTCTGACCATGGACACCTATTGGAAATACCAAGCGGAAAAAGAGAAAAAGCTCTATGCCATTTTCGATGCTTTCTCGCAAAACAATGGTCAGCTCAACGTTTCCAATGAGCGCTATTTAAATGCGATTAAACTGTTCTTAACCGCAGTAACCCCACTTGAATACCAAGCCTACCAAGGCTATGCCCATGTGGGTCGTCAATTTAGTGGCATTGGTGCACGTATAGCATCACAAATGCAATCGATTGATGAATTGCGCCATGTGCAAACGCAAATTCATGCCATGAGCCATTACAACAAGTTCTTTGATGGTTTCCAAGACTGGGCACATATGCATGACCGAGTTTGGTATTTGTCTGTACCGAAGTCATTCTTTGAAGATGCACGCTCTGCGGGTCCATTTGAGTTTTTATTGGCAATCAGCTTTGCCTTTGAATATGTCTTGACCAACTTGTTGTTTGTTCCGTTTATGTCTGGTGCAGCACATAACGGCGATATGGCCACGGTGACTTTCGGTTTCAGTGCACAATCTGACGAAGCGCGTCATATGACACTGGGTCTTGAAATCGTCAAGTTCTTACTTGAGCAACACGAAGACAACGTGCCAATCGTCCAAGAATGGATTGATAAATGGTTCTGGCGTGGGACGCGTTTATTGTCAATCGTCGGCATGATGATGGACTATATGTTGCCAAACAAAGTGATGTCTTGGAAAGAAGCCTGGGAAGTCTACTTCGAGCAAGCGGGTAGCGCCTTATTTAAAGACCTCGGCCGTTATGGCATTCGTATGCCGAAGTACTCAGACGTAATTGTGAAAGAAAAAGAACACGTTTCACATCAAGCGTGGTGGATTTTCTATAACTTTGGCCATGCAGCTGGTTTCCACACCTGGATTCCAACCGATGAAGAAATGGATTGGTTATCTGAAAAATACCCAGATACCTTTGACCAATACTACCGTCCACGTTGGGAATTGGCGCGCAAAATGGAAGCAGAAGGTAAACGCTTCTATTCAGATGGCTTACCCCAATTGTGTCAGATCTGTCAGATTCCAATGACCTTTACGGAAATGGATGGCGATCAAACCATGTTTAGCTATCGCGACAGTATTTTCAATGGTGAGCTGTATCACACCTGTTCAGATGGTTGCCACGATATTTTCGAACGTGAACCTGAAAAATATGCCCAAGCTTGGATGCCAGTTAACCAAATCTTACAAGGCAACTGTGGTGGTCCAGAACTCGACGATATTTTACGTGACTACTACAACATGAATGTGGGCGCGGACAATCTCGATATCGAAGGCTCACCAGACCAACAACGTTGGAAAAAATGGAAAGGCGATCATAGCTAATATCTCCAGACCCTAAGGATTGGCTGAGGTGTGTGTTCTGCACCTCGGCAAGCAGATAAAGGAATAAAATCATGGCAGTACGTGCAATTACCCCAGAATACAGCTTCCCAGCGCGTGATGCGCAAAGCAATTATGGCGACAATATTTTGATTTACATTGGATGGGATCATCACACTTTGTTTTGCTCCGCCAAAGCATTCTTAATTTCGCCAGAGGCGACTTTTCAACAATTGCTCGATCAATTGATGCCAGCAGGCTTTTCACAGCATCCAGATTTTGCACAGATCGATTGGTCAGCCACAAATTTTGTGCTGAATCGCAAGCAAATCCAACCTGAAGCACAGCAGAAACTGGCTGACTTAGGTTTTGTTCACAAATCATTATTGCGTTTTTCGACCCCAGGTTTAACGGGTTATAACGGCAGTCACGTTTAATCGAGGTACACCATGAGCTATCAAGTTACAATTGAGCCCCTCGGCACGACGATTGAAGTAGAAGAAGATCAAACCATTTTAGATGCCGCACTGCGTCAAGGGGTTTGGCTACCTTTCGCTTGCGGTCACGGCACCTGTGGCACCTGTAAAGTCCAAGTCACCGATGGTTTTTTTGACTTGGGCGATGCATCCCCTTTTGCGCTGATGGATATCGAGCGTGAAGAAAACAAAGTTTTGGCTTGCTGCTGTAAGCCCGAATCAGACATGGTGATTGAAGCCGATGTCGATGAGGACGAAGATTTCTTAGGCTATTTGGTCGAGGATTATCAAGCCAAGGTCATCGAGATCAAAGACTTGTCTCCAACCATTAAAGGTGTGCGTTTAGCCATTGATCGCAATATGCAGTTCCAAGCTGGTCAATATATCAACTTACAACTGCCAGGCATTGAAGGCACCCGTGCTTTTTCCATTGCCAATGCGCCCAGTGAAGCTGGCATTATTGAATTGCATATCCGCCATGTGATCGGTGGTGCTGCAACCAGCTATGTACATGAATCGCTCAACACAGGTGACGACGTTGAACTATCGGGCCCATACGGACAATTCTTTGTGCGTAAGTCTGATGAAAAAAATATGATTTTCATTGCCGGTGGTTCAGGTCTTTCTAGCCCGCAGTCAATGATTTTGGACCTGCTTGAAGCCGGTGATCAGCGCACGATTTATTTGTTCCAAGGTGCACGTGATGTGGCAGAACTGTATAACCAAGCGTTGTTTGAGTCTTGGGTCAAACAATATCCAAACTTCCGTTATATTCCAGCGTTAAATGCCCCGAAAGTAGAAGATGCATGGCAAGGTTTTACTGGTTTTGTACACCAAGCCGTGGCTGATTATTTTGAAAACAAATGTGGTGGCCACAAAGCCTATTTATGCGGTCCTCCGCCGATGATCGATGCTGCGATTTCAACCCTAATGCAAAGTCGTTTATTTGAACGTGATATTCATACAGAACGTTTTTTGAGTGCCGCAGATGGCGCCTCAAGTGAATCTCGCTCAGCGTTGTTTAGACATATTTAATTCACCTACGCTGCAAGCTGTGATTAAGACAAGCATTTAACCAACCTCCATTTACGGCAGTCCAAACCACTGGGCTGCCGCAGTCTCCCCCTCAAGCGCCAGCAGAATGCAATGTATTGATTTACGTTCTGATTCGCCAGCTTATTCAACTTAAACTCCCTCCATGGACAAGGAAGCGCCGCATGAATCGTCAAGAAATCGATTTACTGGTTAAAAAAATCAACGTTGATAGTGCAATTCATCCAGTCAACACACGTGTGCAACAAGTTGTGGTTCGTCTTGTTGCAGATCTTTTCCAAGCGATTGAAGACTTAGATATTTCTCAAACAGAATTGTGGAAAGGTCTCGAATATATTACCGATGCAGGTCAAGCCAATGAGCTTGGTTTATTGGCAGCAGGCCTCGGTTTAGAACATTATCTCGACTTGCGTGCCGATGAAGCCGATGCCAAAGCAGGTATTAGTGGTGGTACGCCCCGCACCATTGAAGGCCCGCTGTATGTGGCTGGCGCACCTGAAAGTGTTGGCTTTGCACGTATGGATGATGGCTCCGAAGATGGCAAAGTCGACACCTTATTCATTACAGGTACAGTGACTGATACCGAAGGCAATGTGATTGAAAATGCCAAAGTTGAAATTTGGCATGCCAACAGTCTTGGCAATTACTCCTTCTTTGATAAATCACAGTCTGACTTTAATTTACGTCGCAGTATTTTCTCAGATAACAATGGTCAATATTTGGCACAAAGCACCATGCCAGTGGGTTATGGCTGCCCACCTCAAGGCACCACCCAAGCCCTATTGAACCAATTGGGTCGTCACGGTCAACGTCCTTCGCATGTGCATTACCTTATTTCTGCACCCGGTTATCGCAAACTTACCACGCAATTTAATATTGAAGGTGACCCGTACCTGTGGGATGACTTTGCCTTTGCAACCCGTGAAGGTTTAGTTGCTGCTGCCGTTGATGTGACAAATGCGGAAACGATTGCTGCACGTGGTATCAATGCACCTTTCAAACAAATCACTTTCAATATTGAACTCACGAAAGATACTGAGACAGCACAAACCACTGATATTGATCGTCGCCGAGCCAGTGCTTAGGCGATAACCCATTTCGCTTGAAAACCCTGTTCAAGATCATAGCCTAACTTTGCTTAGGCTATTTTCATGGAGACTGCATTCTCTTATCCCCATCGATGTATGACTTTGTCTGAGTGCTTTGTTTTTAATTATTCGGCAGATGCTTATCTACTTTTCGACCCCAAGCTTAGGAACAAGCACCGCCATCAACCCATGCGATAATAGGCCCTAAACGATCGTTTTGATCGTGACGGTTTAATTCTGGCGCATATAGGCTGGAAATACTGCCATCTAAATACAATGCATTTTCAATTGCTAACTGTTGCTGAAACACTTGCGCAAAATCATAGAAACTGACCCTGTTACGGCTGATCACAAAGTACAGCGTATTGTTTTTAATCCCTACCCCATTCCTAATTTTCAGCGAATTTGATTGTGCTAAAAACGTTGGATTAATCTTGCCATCAATGACCAACATCGGTCCCGACTGCGTCGCAAATTGCGGTTTAAAATCAGTACTCAGCTGCGAAGTTTGATATTGTGCGGTGGTTTGAATCACTGCATGCTGTGCATTCCATGCCAATACTCCATTCGGCTGCAGAAAGAAATTACCAAAGCCTGTTGCAAGATTCAGTGCCTTCAACTGAACACCCTGTTCAATATATAACCCCACCGGTGAAAAATCAGGATGATACATCCCAGCATTCATAGCAAATTGCATCTGCTCGCATGTCTTTAACCCTGCAACGACAGCTTTAAAGGATTGATACGGTTGTTTCTGCGCATTGTTTAAAAACAATCTTAAATCTTCTCGTTGTTCGACTTTAATGACATCCACATCAAGCTGATTGTGCTGAATCCGTTGCGTGTTTAATTCACTACATGCCGCCAAGAACAAAGCCAAGCAACTGCTTAAATTTTTTAAACGAAATAAGGATTTCATCATACTTCTACAGATCAATAAGGATTAGGTTGCGTCAATTTTAACTTAAAAAACAAACAGTCGTCAGATGATGTACCTCACCAAAGCCTTGCTACGATTTTGTCGTGCAATCTCCCAATTTAATCCCCCAATAAAAAGCTATAGAAAATCGCTACAGCACAAAAGCATGATGGGTTACGCAATTCTATGTAGGAATGCCACAAATTGGCAAAACCCATGTATACTCGCAGCATATTTTCAAATGAAAAATATGGTGTAGGGTTGATTGGATTGAAGCCAACATGCAGAAAAACTTAATAAAGTACCCACTTGGTACACATCTTATCGTAAAAAATTTTGGTTATAGCCATCACGGCATTTATGCAGGTAAAGGGCGGGTCATCCACTATTCGGGATTGGCGCATTTTATAAAGAAAAAACCAATTGAAATGACTACCTTAGAGCGGTTTGCTCGCGGTAAAGAGATCACGATTCGTTCCTATAATCAGTCCAAATATAAGGGACGGAATGTAGTGAGACGCATGCGTACCCGTATGCATGAAAACAGTTACCATCTGATTATTAATAACTGCGAACATCTATGTACTTGGGCGATTACAGGGGTTGAGAGCAGCCCACAAGTGGTCAAAATGATGAATCGCCTAGCCACCATTGGTTATCTCAGCTCAATCATGAGTTATATGAATGGTCTATTTCTCACGGTTGCCACCACCTGTTTTGCCTTGGTGCTGTATATCAAAATGAAGCTTCGAGCCAAAGCTAAAATGAACACCCCTTTCTATTTGTTTATAAAACAGCAACAAAAGAAATAGCCTCCGCAGCTTTCAATCGGCACTGTGTTAAACTCATTGCCGCTTTATCCACACTTATACCAGTTCTATGTCTTCAAATCTTTCAGCCCAATCTATCCCTCTGCAAAACAATGATCTGCAATCGTTAAAAGCATGGATCATTGCTGAAGCTTTGGCTTTGGGTTTTTCCGATTGTGTAATTGCCCGTCCGGATGCGCAACAGGAAATCGCGCGTTTTAAAGAATATTTAAAACGTGGCTATCATGGTGACATGAAGTATTTGGAACAGAACCTCGACAAACGTGCGGATCCAAGCTTACTGGTCCCTGGCACCAAAAGTATTATCTGTGTACGCATGGACTATCTGGTTGAGTCCCCGAAACCACGCAGTATTCCCGATGCACCCAATCATGCGATTATTGCGCGTTATGCGCGTGGACGGGATTATCACAAGACTATGCGTGGTCGTTTAAAAATATTAGCCACCAAAATACGTGAAAAAGTGGGTGACTTTGAAGCCCGACCTTTTGCAGATTCCGCACCAATCTTTGAAAAATCACTAGCTGAAAATGCAGGTATGGGGTGGACTGGTAAACATACTCTTTTAATTAATAAACAAGCCGGTTCTTTTTTTGTGCTAGGTGAACTATTTACCTCACTCGAATTGCCTTTCGATTCTGCAACTACAGCACATTGCGGCTCATGCTCAGCGTGTATTGATATCTGCCCAACCCAAGCCATTGTTGAGCCCTATATGCTGGATGCACGAAAATGCATTGCCTATTTGACTATTGAATATAAAGGTATTATTGCTGAAGAACTGCGCAGAGGGATTGGCAATCGGGTCTTTGGATGTGATGATTGTCAGTTAATTTGTCCATGGAATCGTTATGCAAAAACAACCAGCATCGAAGATTTTCACCCTCGACACGGACTTGATCAAGTCAGTTTATTGCAGCTGTGGCAATGGGATGAACAACGCTTTCTCGAGCGCACTGAAGGCAGCCCGATTCGACGCACTGGCTTTCAAAGCTTTATGCGAAATGTCGCGATTGGACTTGGCAATGCTCCCTATTCCGAGCAAATTGTGGCTGAATTAAAACAAGCGCGATCGTTGCATGATGACATTGTGCAAATCCATATTGATTGGGCAATTCAAGAACAAAACCATAAATCAATACAGCACTTAGCTACATCCTAAGGGATTTATAGTAAAATCTTAATTTTCAATTTAGCTGCAATGTTTCCCTGTTCCTCATTCTTTTGTTTGCACATAGTCAGAAATTTACATTTTATAAAAAATAACTTTGCATAGAAAACCCGCATAAACAACAAGACTCTGTGACTAAATCAATTATTTTAATTTTACTCAAAAAAGTTATTTATAAACGTTAAAAATCATTATATTTGGACACTTTGACCCTGTTCAGTTCAAATAATTCATGTATGATCGAACAAGTTTTCAAGATTAATGGATAAAAAAATGCAAGTACGCAATGATTGGACTCGCGAAGAAATCTTAGCTTTATATGACCAACCTTTTTTAGATCTCGTATTCGAGGCACAACGTATTCATCGCCAAAATTTCGATGCCAATACCATTCAGGTCAGCACTTTGCTTTCCATTAAAACGGGTAAATGCCCAGAAGACTGTAAATACTGTTCGCAATCCGCGCGCTACGAATCAAAGCTCGAAGCTGAAAAACGCATTGCCGTTGAAAAAGTCATTCAAGAAGCAAAATCTGCCTTGGCTTCTGGTTCTTCACGTTTTTGTATGGGGGCAGCTTGGCGTAATCCGCATGAGCGCGATATGCCTTATGTGCTCGAAATGGTGAAAGAAGTCAAAGCATTGGGACTAGAAACCTGCATGACGTTGGGCATGTTAAATGGATCACAAGCGGAACGATTAAAAGAGGCTGGACTTGATTATTACAATCATAACCTCGATACCTCACGTGAATATTACTCACATATTATTAGCACGCGTACCTTTGATGACCGTCTCGATACCCTCGATTATGTGCGTCAAGCCGGCATGAAAGTCTGTAGTGGTGGTATTGTTGGTCTAGGTGAAAACCAAAGTGATCGCATTGGTTTATTACACGAGTTAGCTACCCTACCAATTCACCCTGAATCTGTGCCAATCAATATGTTAATTCCACAAGAAGGAACGCCTTTGGCAGATGTGGAAAAACTAGATCTTACCGAATGGATTCGTACTATTGCTGTTGCACGTATTACCATGCCACATAGCTATATTCGCCTTTCTGCAGGACGTGAGTCACTTTCTGACTCGGACCAAGCCTTGGCCTTTATGGCCGGTGCGAATTCACTCTTTTCTGGTGAAAAACTATTAACCTCACCGAATGCAAGTGAAGGTCAAGACAAGCAGATGTTCCAGAAACTTGGGCTTATTGTTGAAAAAGCCAAAGCAACCGTAAAAGAACTTTCGATCGATGCCATGGCCAGTTAAATCACGATCAACACAAACAATAAAAGCCCGTCAGGGCTTTTTTTAGGAGGTGAGTAAAATGCCATAGTTGGCATTTAAATA
Source organism: Acinetobacter pullicarnis (assembly GCF_006352475.1). Taxonomy (NCBI): domain Bacteria; kingdom Pseudomonadati; phylum Pseudomonadota; class Gammaproteobacteria; order Moraxellales; family Moraxellaceae; genus Acinetobacter; species Acinetobacter pullicarnis. Next base: position 1,870,614 of record NZ_VCMZ01000001.1, on the reverse strand, counting down.
ATGGCCTATACGAATAATATCGCTACCATTAGCATGTTCTACCCATAACTCTTGTTTCAGCACATCATAATGAAAGCTGTCATAACAATCTTGATGTAGAGCAAGCCAACGCAATGTATCTGCGAAATTATCATCAACCAAATAAGTGAGAGATTTAAAATCTTTAGACATTACATCAAAGGCTAATTTAAAAAACCTATTTTAACTGAATTCAGCGCGCAAAAACAATGAACGCCAAAGTCAATTTAAAGTACCACTGATTTAATGATGACATGCTCCGCATTTACGGCACTCTTTGATTAAAACCTTATTGACGCCAATCTCATATTCATAAGCATGTATACAAAATAATCGTTTAATCTGTTGCAGCATTTTAATCTCCTAAGAATCGATCAAATCGATTTTTCTAACTTGTTTCATCCTGAAACAACAATGTCGCTTATGTTACGATTATCTATATTTATCATATTCTGCGATTAGTGCAAGATTTTTTAGAGAAAATTAATTGAATAAAAATATTAAAAATCAATAAAAGCAAAAATATCGCTTCAATCAAAGTTTATCGTTCTATTTATTTAATTGAATCCTCAGTCATATTCTATAAAAACCAGTTTACGCTACTTGATTAAATCAGTTAAAACGCTAGGATAATATACATTCGCTTTGACCAGAGCTTTGGTCGTAAAACAATAGCGATTGATTAATTTGATCTGTCTTTAGAAAAAGGATAATTTATGCACGGACGTATGATGTTTCAGCCACTCCTCATCAGCAGCCTTATTGAACATGCTGCGCGTTATCACGGTGATACTGCGATCATTTCAAAGAATACTGATGGCAGTATGGTAAACACCGATTGGAGCACCATTTCAGATAATGCAAAACGCTTTGCTAAATCACTTAATGCACTCGGTTTAAAATCGCATGATCGTATCGCGACCATCGCTTGGAATAATCATCGGCATTTAGAATCTTGGTATGGAATCTCTGGCAATGAAATGATTTGCCATACGATTAACCCACGTTTATTTCCCGAACAACTCATTTTTATTATTAATGATGCACAAGATAAAGCCATCTTATTTGATAAAACATTTTTACCCTTAGTTGCAGGCGTCAAAGCACATATTCCAAATGTGCAGCATTTTATTTTCTTCGGTGGTTATGATGCCGATGTTGTCCAAGCGCTTCCTGAAGCCTTGTTTTATGATGACTTAATTGCACAGCAAACAGCTGATTTTGAGTGGCCACAGTTTGATGAAACCACAGCCAGTTCATTGTGCTATACCTCAGGCACGACCGGCAATCCCAAAGGTGCGCTTTACAGCCATCGCTCAACAGTATTGCATAGCCTAGCCATTGGTCTACCGGATTCTTTAAATCTCTCTGCCAACGACATTATGATGCCCGTGGTTCCAATGTTCCATGTGAATGCTTGGGGAACCCCTTATGCAGCAGCAATGATTGGTTGTAGCATCATTTTACCGGGTCCCGGTCTCGATGGCGCTAGCCTTGTGCATTTAATTGATCACTATAAAGTATCGGTTGCCTTAGGCGTTCCAACCATTTGGCAAGGATTATTAAGTGCTGCAAAAGCTGCTGGCAGTAAATTGACCAGTATGAATCGTAATGTCGTCGGTGGTTCGGCTTGCCCACCTTCCATGATACACAGCTTTAGACAAGATTTTGATTGTGACACCATTCATGCTTGGGGCATGACTGAAACCAGTCCGCTCGGTACTGCAAATCAGTTAAAGGCCAAACACCACGCGCTCTCTAAGACAGAGCAAGCACAAATCCGCCAAAGCCAAGGACGACCACCGTATGGCTCAAGCTTGCGTATTTGTGACCAAGAAAATAGTACCCGTACACTTGCAACAGATGGACAGACCACTGGTAACCTACAAATCAAAGGCCATTGGATTATTGATTCATATTTTGGAAAATCAGAATCGGCACTGACCAGTGATGGATGGTTTGATACCGGTGATATTGCAACTTTAGATCAAGATGGTTATTTATCCATCCAAGATCGTGCCAAAGACCTCATTAAATCTGGTGGAGAATGGATTTCATCCGTTGAACTGGAAAATATTGCCTTGGATTACGGTGCAGATATTTCCATGGCTGCCGTGATTGCAGCAACGCACCCCAAATGGGATGAACGCCCTGTTCTCATTGCGGTCAAAGCACCCAATAGCCCTGTGACTGAAGCACAGCTCTTAGATCATTATGCTGATAAAATTGCAAAATGGCAGATTCCAGACAAAGTCATTTTTGCAAACAGCATTCCATTAAATGGCGCTGGGAAAATGCTCAAAAAAGACTTACGTGAACAGTATGGTTCAGTGCTCATCGAAAGTGAATGAATTGAGCGTTAATCAACTCAAATTGACTTCATTCTAGATTCTAGCCAATAAAAAATCCCACTTTAACGGTGGGATTTTTTATCAACGCGATCTTTATATCATAGAGATCACTTTATCGATTAATTGCGCATGGCAATTAACGCAAAATGCCACGTTTTGAGTTTACAACAGAATCAATCAGTAATTGTGCTTGTGGTACTTCAGGCAAAATTTCATCACGAATCTTATTGACGGCTTGTTCTGCTGTCAGACCTGACTTATAGATAATTTTGAAGGCTTCTTTTAAGCCCTGAACTACATTCGCAGACCAACCCTTACGACGCATACCTTCCACATTCATACCAAATGCATGGGCTGGATTACCAGAGGCCATCACATAAGCAGGAATGTCTTTTAAAATCAGTGAGGCACCACCAATCATACTATATGAATCAACTTTACAAAATTGATGAATCCCTGAGTTACCACCAACCACGACATAATCAGCAATATGCACATGTCCAGCAACACCCACATTATTGGCAAAAATATTGTGATCGCCTACGATACAATCATGCGCTATATGAGTATTGACCATTAATAAATTGTGATGACCAACACGTGTCACCCCTTGATCTTGAATAGTGCCACGATGCAAGCTGCAATGCTCGCGAATCTTATTGTGGTCACCAATTTCAAGCCAAGTTTCTTCACCTTGGAATTTTAAATCTTGGCAAACTTCGCCAATACTTGCGAACTGAAAAATTTCATTCTGCATACCAATGCGGGTATTTCCCGCAATCACAACATGCGAATGAATTTTGGTACCTGCACCAATGGTGACATTAGGTCCAATAATTGAATATGGACCAATGCACACATCGGATGCAATTTCTGCAGATGAGTCAATTATCGCAGTGTTGTGTATCAAGTCGTTTTCGCTCATGCCTGCTCTAATTTCTGATGAGAAATAATAATTTCAGCAGTTGCTGCCATCACGCCATCTACGCTCGCTGTACATTTGTACTTGTAGATACCTAATTTTTGCATGATAAGCTCAGATTGCAACAATAGCTGATCCCCGGGTACTACTTGCTTTTTAAAACGTACTTTTTCCGCACCAGCGAATAGGAATAATGAACCTGGTTTAGGCGTTTCATTATTCATAATAAAACCGAGAACACCAGAGATTTGTGCCATCGCCTCAACGATAAGCACGCCTGGCATAATAGGGTAACCCGGAAAATGTCCCTGCATAAACTCTTCATTAATTGAAACGTTTTTATAGCCAGTGATTCCATTTTCGGTCACTTCAATCACACGATCAACCAATAGAAATGGATAGCGATGTGGTAAGTAACTTCTTATTGTTTGAATGTCCATCGGTAATTTAGGAATAGCGAAAGGCAAAGTTTTAGACTCGGTCATAATTATTTACGCAACTTTAAGGTGGTTTCAAGGGACTCGATTTGAGTCTGCATATGATCAAGTTGTTTGACTATCTTGGTCAATGGCACATCTGCTAATTGTCGGAGACGAACCGCTGCTTTTTTCCACTGCGAACTTTCAGATAATGCCGTTCCCGAAGAATAACTACCAGACACTAAAATAGTCTTTGTAACCATTGACATTCCTGTAATCGTCACATTATCTGCAATTTGAATATGTCCTACGATGCCGACACCCCCTGCGAGTGTACAGTTTTTGCCAATACGAGTACTTCCAGCAATCCCACATTTTGCTGCAATGGCAGTATTTTCACCAATATGCACGTTATGCGCAATTTGCACTAAGTTATCAATAATGACACCATCTTCAATCATCGTATCATCTAGCGCACCGCGGTCGATACTACAATTTGAGCCGATGCGCACATCGTTCCCAATATGAACCGAACCCAATTGAGCAATACGGTTCCATTTTCCCTGATAAGGTGCAAAACCAAAACCTTCGCTACCAACCACAGTATTGCTGTGAATACGCACACGATCTTTTAATTTCGCCGCACCAGCGATGCTGACATGCGATTCGATCAGACAGTTTCTGCCCAATTCGACACCATCATCCAAGGTAACATGAGACTGTAGAATCGTCCCCTCACCCACCACACAGTGTTCACCAATGACCACATAATGCCCAATATAAACATCATCCGCGATTACAGCTGATGTCGCAATTTGTGCTGTATGCTCAATGCCACGCTGGGTAACTTTCTTTTCAAAAGCGTGGGTCAAGATTGCGAAGGCCAAATAAGCATTTGCTACAACGATGAAGTTCTGAGACTGAGGCAATTGATCTTTTAAATTCGCGGTCACAATCAACGCGCCAGCGCGTGAATCACGTGCGGCCTGTAGATACTTTTCACCATTTACGAATGAAATATGCTGTGCTTGTGCTTGGTCTAAACTTGCAAGACCACGAATACGGAGGTGAGCTTGGCCAACAAGCTCACCATTGACCAATTCAGCCAATTTTTCTAAAGGATACTGAGTAGACATCATAGATTATTTAATTGCGTTAACCTTTTGGATCATCTTATCAGTTAAATCAAATTTTTGATCATAAGCTAAAGCAGAACTTTTATTAAATACCATATCTAGACTGTTTTCTTGACGAAGCTGCTCTGCAACTTGCTTTACACGTGCTTCAAAGGTCTTATTGGTATTTTGCATAGTCGATTGTACTTTGCTTTGAACAGCTTGTTGAATCGACTGAAATTCAGTTACTTTTGCTTGAAACTGCGTACCCAACTGCTGTTGATCCGCACCTTTGGCCTGTGCTTTTTCTCTTAAAGCTTCAATCTCTTTGTTAAGCTGCTCAAGCTTAGCCGTCTGTGGTTTAACAGCTTGCTCCATACTCATTTCTTGCTGTTTTAAATAACTACTGCTTTCAGCCACTTTCGCTAAATCAACAACCCCATAACCAGCTGCATTTGCCATACTAGACAAACCGAGTGCTACACCCAAAATTGCATAATTGATCTTTTTCATTTTGAACCTTTTAAAAAGTTTAGTTATTGCTATGAAAGTCGCACTTAGAAAGTACGACCAATTTCGAATTGAATAGTCTTGGTTTGATCACCTGGTTTATCATTCAATGGGAATGCATAACTCAGTGATAATGGCCCAATCATGGTGATCCAAGTAAAGCCAACCCCGACGCTATAACGCATGTTATTAAAGTCTAAGTTAAAGTTATCTTTACAATATTGTTTGGCATCAACACCGGTGCTAGAACCATTTAAATAAAGTTGACCCGACTGTACATCACATTGGGTATCAAACACTTGTGCGCCTTCTGCGAATATAACTGGACGGAACTGTCTCGCCCAATCGCCTTTAAACGGTACAGGGAAAGCCAATTCGGTACCAAACTGTACCAAAGCATTACCACCCACTTCCTCAGGATCATAGTCGCGTTGGTGTGTTTCATTATTAACAACAGCTGGATAGGTTGGACCTAAGGTACTGTTGTCATAACCACGCACTGAGCCATAACCGCCGGCATAGAAGTTTTTATAAAACGGCAGGTCATTACCAAAACCGAGTTTTCCATAACCGCGTAATACAAAATCTCGGCCAAGTGGGAAATAGGTCTGTGCGTCATACACCACTTTTTGATATTCAACATCACTGCCCGGCAACGCAATCTCGGCATTGACGCGATGCATGGTTCCGCTGGTTGGAAAGATTGGACGATTCAAGGTGTTATATGACCAACCTAAGTTTAGGTTATAGGTTAAAAACTCACCTTCGAATGCATTACCGTATGATTCGGTTTTTATACAAGGTTGACCCTCTGCCGGCAATGGTTCATCCAAGCAACGCTCACCATAACTTTTGGTTTTTCCACCATTTTTCAACAAATAATCACGCACATAGGTCGATACATACTGACCGGTTGTGACTTTGGTGTTGTCAATATTAAGTCCAGCACTGATACTTTGGTTTTCATCAATTGGATAACCAAAGTTTAGACCACCACCCAAACTGTCTGTGACATAGTTATTAACGTTATAACTACTGTTCAGTTTGGTTTTACGGTAGTACATATTATAGCCACGGCTCACACCATCAATGGTGAAGTATGGGTCTGTCACACTTAAGTTGTAATAATCTTGTGTCTCTGAACGCGATAAATCGATCGCAACACGGTTACCTGTTCCTAAGAAGTTGGTCTGACTCAGACCCGCCTGAAAGGTCACACCACCATTTTGTGAGTAACCCACAGCCAGTGTACTGGTGCCTGAGTGCTGCTCTTCAACATTGATGTTTAAGTCAACTTGGTCTGGTGAGTTTGGTACACGCACTGGCTTAACATCAACCATCTTAAAGAAACCAGTCCGTTCTAAACGAATTTTAGAAAGTTCAATTTTCTCATTACTGGCTAAAGCACCTTCCATTTGACGCATTTCACGGCGTAAAACTTCATCTGCTGTTTTTGAGTTCCCCATGAAATTAATGCGACGTACTGTCACTTGCTGACCTGGATTAATATAATAATTTAAATCAACAATATGTGTTTCATTGTTAATTTCAGGAACAACATTGACCTCAGCAAAGTAATAGCCTGCATTGCCATACTTACGAGAGAGTAGCTGTCTTACACCGTTTACTTTTTCTTGCGAATAGATTTCGCCATCTTTATAGATTTGCAATGCATTCAGCTCTTCTGGCTTATACAGTGCATCGCCTAAAAATTTGGTTTTACCAAATTTAAATTGCTCGCCTTCATTCACTGCGACTTCAATAAAAATATTTTTCTTATCTTCACTGATATTTAAATTTGAGCTATTAATATCAAAATTAATATAGCCCTTGTTTAGATATAATGCTCGCAATGCTTCGATACTGGCAGCCATTTTTTCACGTGCATAACGGTCGTTTCGGGTAATGACCGAAGCCCAACCACTTTCTTTCACAGCAAAAACTTGCTTAATCTCATCTTCTTTAAAAACAGTATTGCCAATGATATTAATATCAAAGACTTTAGCCGCCTTACCCTCGTCAAAGATAATATCTAAATCAACACGGTTATTTGGTCGTGCAACAGTCTCGACTTTAATCGTGGCATCATAACGACCTTGTTGTGCATATTGTTGTTCTAACTCAGTTTCCAAAGTGAGCAAGGCAGATTTTTTTAAGACTTCGCCTTCAGCCAAGCCCATTTTTTTCAAGCCTTCTTGCAATGCTTCTTTCGGAATTAACTTATTCCCTTTGAAGTTGATTTGAGAAATAACGGGACGTTCAACCACTGAAAAAACCAAGACATCATTGACGTTACTTGCCTTAATATCATCAAAAAGGTTGGTTGCATACAGCGCCCGAATTGCCTCAGCAATATCCGGATTCGAAATACGATCACCGCTATTTAAGGGTAACATTGTCAACACGTTACTTGGTGTTAGACGAACCAAACCATCTACACGAATGTCACGTGCGATAAATTCATCCGCTGCATATACTTGCTGTACTGCTGCCATCGCACTAACAAGTGCAAGTGGCATAAATAAATGTGAGTGCTGCATGCCTATTATTTTCCAATAAGTTAATTTTCCAACGATTATATTATAACCGCATAAAATCGTTAAATATTGCAAGGAGCATCATACTTCCAAGCAGTACCATCCCAATTTTCAGTCCAACAATTTGTACGTGTTCAGATACAGGTTTACCCCGTATTGCCTCTATGATGTAGTAGACCAAATGACCACCATCCAACATTGGAATGGGTAGTAAATTTAAAATACCTAAGCTAACACTCATTAATGCCATAAAGCCAATAAATGTTTGCCATCCCATCTCAGCACTTTGACCTGCAACTTTTGCAATGGTAATTGGTCCAGATAAATTATCTAAGCCGATTAACCCTCGAACCATTTTAACCATAGAGTTAAAAATCATTGCAGACAATTGTCCTGTTTTCTCAAATGCCTTCAGCATTGCCTCTGCAGGATTATATTGAATAATTTGCTGATAATCAGCAGGAATCGTTATTTTCCCTTGTTTCGCTTCAACACCGAGCATTCCTTTTAGATTGCCAGCCTTGTCACGCTTACCTTGCGGCATAATTGCCAGTTGCACCAATTGTCCTTGGCGCAATACTTCAATATTTAATAATTTTTCAGGAGATTTCTGTACCACCTCAACCACATCAAACCAATCTTTCATTGGTACACCATCAATCGCAACAATTTTATCACCTGCCTGCATGCCTTGGCGTATTGCCGCACCATCATCAGTCAGTCTGTTTGCAATTGCAGGAATTTCAGGTCGATACGGTAAAAAACCCAACGTATCTAATGGGGATTGACTCTGATCTTTTAAGAAATGGCTAATGGGTAAATTAAACTGTTTCAGTTCACCAGCGCGATCCGCCTGGACTTGAATTGCGCCTGTTTCCCCCACACGATTAATTAAAGCAAAATGAAGCTTCTCCCAAGTCTCAGTCTGGTTTCCATCAATCGCAACAATTTTATCACCTGCCTGCATTTGCATGGTTGCAGCAGGTGTATTTGGAATAATTTTACCAACGCGGGTATTCAACTGTTCTTGCGCTGGCAATAACAAAATCCAAAACAAGATCACTGCAAACAATAAATTGATCAGTGGCCCAGCAGCAACAATCGCGATGCGTTTCCATGGCGCTTGACGATTAAAGGCATAAGGCAGATCTTCTGCACTAACATTGCCTTCACGCTCATCGAGCATTTTGACATAGCCACCTAAAGGTAAAGCAGCCAACTGATATTGAATACCGGTTTTTTTAGATGTCCATTTTATTAGTTTTGGGCCAAATCCAATGGAATATACCAAGACTTTAACACCTAGCCTTCTTGCAACCCAATAGTGCCCAAACTCGTGTATCGCAATTAGCGGCCCTAAAAGCATAATTGCAGCAAAAACAATAAAAAGAACATTCATACTCAGCGTTCCAATTGCTTAATATGTTGACCTGCAACTTGCCGAGCAAGTTGATCCGTATGCAAAATCATCTCAATGGATTCTGCGGCATCATTCTGAACCTGATTAAGCGTATGTTCAACTGTTTGTGCAATCTGTAAAAAGCCAATGCGATGCTTTAAGAAGGCATCAACAGCAACCTCATTCGCTGCATTTAAAATCGCTGGCGTTACCCCACCGGCTTGCATCGCTTGACGAGCAAGCGTGAGTGCAGGGAAACGTACCAAGTCAGGTGCTTGAAAATCCAAAGTTGATTGGCTAAACACATCTAAACGAGGAACATCTGTTGCTATACGATCAGGCCAAGCAAGTGCATGTGCAATCGGCGTACACATATCTGGATTGCCCATTTGAGCCAATGTTGAACCATCCACATATTGAACCATAGAGTGAATAATACTTTGCGGATGAACCACCACTGTAACAAAATGTTCTTTAATTGAAAATAGATGACATGCTTCTATTAATTCCAAGCCTTTATTCATTAAAGTTGCTGAATCAACAGAAATTTTCTGCCCCATTGACCAATTGGGATGCTTGCATGCTTGCGCTGGTGTAACATTTTGTAATTGTTCTAAACTGTGATTTAAAAATGGACCGCCAGATGCAGTCAATAAAATCTGCGACACCCCTTGCTGAGGCTGACCATTTTTCTCTGCATCCATGTAATTATATGGGAGGCATTGAAAAATGGCGTTATGTTCCGAATCTACTGGCAATAATAAGGCTTGATGTCGCTTTGCCGCAGCAAGCATCAATTCGCCAGACATGACCAGCGCTTCTTTATTGGCAAGTAAAACGCGCTTACCTGCTTTAACTGCCGCCAAGGTTGGCAATAAACCAGCAGCACCCACGATGGCAGCCATGACGACATCAACATCAGCATGACCAGCAATCGCAACCAAACCCGCTTCATCGGTTAAGATTTCAATATCCTGCAATCCTAGTGCTGCCAAGCCCTGCTTTAATCTTTCGACACCAGCGGCAGGAACAACAACGACCTTGGGATGATATTGATGACATATTTGGATAAGTTCATCTATGCGACTGTGCGCACTGACCGCAAATACTGAGTATTTATCAGGGTGTTGTGCCAAAACTTTCAGCGTACTTTGCCCAATTGAACCCGTAACGCCTAATATACAAATAGATTGCGACATCTAGACATCTACACCAATAAGTTTTAATACATACATAGCAACCGCAAAAATCGGTGCTGCAGCAAGCAAAGAGTCAATTCGATCAAGTACTCCGCCGTGACCTGGCAAAATTCTGCCAGAATCTTTAATACCAGCGCGACGTTTAATCATCGACTCAAATAGATCACCTAGCACTGAACTAAATACAGTCACAATTGAAAATAGCAGGAACAGAAGATGATGCGCCAAACTCAAATTCAAGAAGTAGTATTGCACCACAACGATAACAATGATGACTGTGATCAACCCCCCAATAAGCCCCTCAATCGATTTATTAGGACTGACATGTGGCGCTAGTTTACGCTTACCGAGTTTACGCCCAACAAAGTACGCACCACTGTCTGCCCCCCAAACCAAGAGGAACAAATACATGAGCCACCAAGGAGAGTTCCCCCAAACCTGAAATATTGCAGTCACAGCGGCACTAATCAGCACCAAACCAACAATTTTTAGACTTGGATTATACCAACCATCATATTCTGGATATGACTTCACCCAATACACACTCATGATCCATAAGAGTATTGATGCAATCCATAATAATATTGCGAGATCACCGAAATATAATGCCAATGCTGATAGAGCCGCAGTCAACACCCCAAAACCAGCAGCTTTAAGTTTATTTGCGACCGAACTTTCGCTGGGCATAAGTTTGAACCACTCATAGCCTGCAGCGCCAGCAGCAACGATCATTAAAACTAACATCGGGTATTGACTGGTTGTAGCGAACATACAGCTCAATACAACAGCAACAAGCACCAATGCGGTGATTATCCGCTCTAACATTATTATTTCTCTATATTTGCTTGTTGAATTTGTTCTGAAGTTTGACCAAAACGTCTTTCTCTAGCAGAAAAAACTTGTATTGCTCGATCAAACTCTTCAACCGTAAACTCAGGCCATAGCGTTTGCGTGAAATACAACTCTGCATAAGCCGTTTGCCAAAGTAAGAAATTGGACAACCGGTAATCGCCACCAGTCCGAATAAGTAAATCGACGGGGGCTAGTTCATTAAGACTAATGTGCTCTGCAAATAGGCCAGCATTAATCTGACTTACTTCAAGTTTTTGATCTTTGACCATTTGTGCAATTTTTTGTGCGGTATTGGCAATGTCCCACATTCCACCATAACTCACTGCAATGGTCAAAGTCATTTCACAAAACGCTGCCGTTCTATGCTCTGCTTCATCCATTAAAGCTTGTAATTCTGTAGATAAGCGATCACGCTCGCCAATAAATCTCAAAGCGATTTGATACTTTTCCATTCTCGGAATTTGTTCACGAATGGTTTCGCCAAGAAGTTGCATAAGCAAATCAACTTCATATTGTGGACGATTCCAATTTTCACTCGAAAATGCAAAAACAGTCAGCGCCTGGACATTGAGTTGGCGGCAATGTTCCACGATTGGATCAAGAACATTCTTGCCTTCGCGGTGCCCAGCCCCTTTGTCCAGTTGTTTTTTTTTTGGCAAAACGATTATTGCCATCCATGATGATGGCAATATGTTGTGGCAGACTTGCTTCGTTAGATGCAGTCATTCAATTTTAGACCTTCAATAATTCAGCTTCTTTCGCTGCTAAACGTCTATCTACTTCAGCCACAAATTTGTCTGTAATTTTTTGAATATCATCCGCTGCACGGCGATCATCATCTTCAGAAATTTCTTTATCTTTCAATAATGATTTAATATCACCCAATACATCACGACGAATGTTACGGATGGCAACTTTGGCATTTTCAGCTTCAGTACGTGCCACTTTTTGCATGTCACGACGAGTTTCTTCAGTTAATGCTGGTAAAGGTACACGAATTGCGTCTGCGCTAATTGGGTTTAAGCCCAAATCACTTTCACGAATCGCCTTATCAATTGCACTCACCATAGTGCGCTCAAAAGGCTGTACCAATAAAGTACGAGAATCTTCAACACCGACGTTGGCCACTTGATTCAATGGCACAGCAGAACCATAGTAAGAAACCATAACGCCATTTAAGATTGAAGGGTGTGCACGACCTGTGCGCACTTTTGCAAAGCCTTGATCCAGAGAGTCAAGGGTTTTACTCATGCGGTCTTCGCTGTCTTTCTTAAGATCGTTAATCATTTGATCTTCCTTACATATTTTTAAAAGTGAATGATTTTAAATTGCAATAGTATAGTGAGCTTTACAACTGAGGTACATTAGTTTGTAACGTGTGTGCCTTCTTTTTCACCCATAATGACTGAAAGTAACGCACCAGACTTATTCATATCAAAAACTTGTAATGGCACATTGTGGTCACGACACAAACAAATCGCGGTTAAATCCATCACACCAAGTTTTTCATCAAGCACTTGGTCGAAAGTTAAATTGTCATATTTAACTGCATCATCAAATTTGCTTGGATCTTTATTATAAACGCCATCAACTTTGGTCGCTTTTAAAATCAATTTTGCTTCAATTTCAATACCACGTAAACAGGAAGCCGTATCTGTGGTAAAGAATGGATTACCCGTTCCAGCAACAAATACACAGACTTCACCTTGAGACAGGTGACGAATTGCATCGCGGCTTGAGTAAGATTCAACCACGGTACCAATAGGCAAAGCTGACATTAAGCGAGTTTTAATGTTACGGCGAACCAAAGCATCACGTAAGGCCAAACCGTTCATTACAGTTGCCAACATGCCCATTTGATCACCGGTCACACGACCAACCAAGCCTTCTTTTTGCAATTGGCTGCCGCGATATAAATTACCGCCACCAACAACGATACCCACTTGTACACCCAAACCAACCAAATGAGCAATCGACAAAGACATTTGATCGAGCACTTGTGCATCAATCCCCATATCTTTATTTCCAGCGAGTGCCTCACCTGAAAGTTTAAGCAAAATCCGTGAATAACGTGGATTTTTGGAATCTGACATTTCTAAAAGCTCCGCTACTATTTTATTTAAAATTTAATCTGTGCCAAAGCCAGCAATTATGCTGACTTAACTTTAATTAACTTCGCAAAGAGATCATATTCATCGGCATCGGTGATTTCGACTTCGAGTAGATCCCCTGCCTTAATTTGATTTTTATCGATATCTTCAACAAAAACATGACCATCAATTTCTGGCGCATCTGCATATGAGCGCGCCACGGCTACTGGAAACTCATCTTCAAAACCATCAACCAATACCGTCATGATTTGTCCGATGCGTTGCTGCAATTTAGCCGATGAAATTTGTTGTTGTACCTGCATGAAACGCTCATAGCGTGCTTGCTTGATTTCTTCTGGAACATGATCTGGCAAATCGTTCGCTGTTGCACCTTCTACCGGTGAATAAGTGAAGCAACCAACACGATCAAGTTTCGCTTCAACCAACCAATCGAGCAACATTTGGAAATCTTCTTCCGTTTCACCAGGAAAACCAACCACAAATGTTGAACGAATCACTAAATCTGGACATTTCTCACGCCATTGGTGAATACGCTCAAGGGTGTTTTCACTGTGCGCAGGACGTTTCATTAACTTTAGGATTCTTGGACTGGCATGCTGAAATGGAATATCCAAGTACGGCAATATCTTGCCCTTTGCCATGAGATCGATCACTGCATCGACATGTGGATAAGGATAGATATAATGCAAACGCACCCAAATCCCGAGTTGCCCCAAAGCTTCACACATATCGAAGAATTTGGTTTTAACTGGCTGTCCTTCCCAGAAATCCAGCTTATATTTGGTGTCTAGACCGTATGCAGAGGTATCTTGAGAAATCACTAGAATCTCTTTTACGCCAGCATTTTTTAACGCTTTCGCTTCGCTCAGTACCGAACCTACTGGACGCGAAACCAAATCGCCACGCATGCTTGGAATAATACAGAAGGTACAACGGTGATTACAGCCTTCCGATATTTTCAAATAGGCATAATGCTTCGGTGTCAGACGAACCCCTTGTGGTGGGACCAAATCAACAAATGGATTATGTTTCGCTGGTGCAGGTACATATTCATGTACCGCTTCCATCACATCTTGATAGGCCGCAGCCCCTGTGACCTTTAAAACATTGGGATGCATTTGACGGATTTTATCTTCATCTTTACCTAGACAACCCGTCACAATGACACGCCCATTTTCGCTCATGGCTTCGCCAATTGCATCTAGGGATTCTTGAACTGCAGATTCGATAAAACCGCATGTATTTACAACAACTAAGTCCGCACCATCGTAATCTGATGCGACCTCATAGCCCTCAGTTTTTAACTGAGTTAAAATTCGTTCAGAATCGACCAATGCCTTAGGACAACCTAAAGAAACAAAACCGACTTTGGGTGATTTCATGAATCTACGCTCCACTAGAATGCGCGTATTGTATGACTTTTCTTAATATAAAAACAGCCAGTATCGGCACTCTTTGCATTCTGCACCAAAATTTATCATATTTTTTTATTATTTTTAAAAACGCACCACTTTAAATCACTTATGACTGTGATATTGTTTTTATCGGCAACAAATTCGCAAGATATGCATAAAACATTCGCTAGACAAGCAATCAAACTGTCTTTGTTTGCTTTTTTCCAGTCGATTTTGTCCGCCCAGCCCAGTTGGCGCATATATTGCAATATTTTGGCTACTTTTAAGAAAGAAGATGTCCCATTATAGGGAAAGCCCAACCACTCACCTCACAGCATTGCGCTATTTTAATACAGGATTATTTGATTAATGGATCACTACCCAACAATCGACTACCGCCTTTTGGTAGATAACCTGACCACCGCAATTGTTTTGGTCGATCGTGATCTGAACATTTTCTATCTCAACTCCGCTTGCGAAGCACTATTTGACATGAGTTTGTTACGTGCATCAGGTCAATCTGTCCTCAACACCTTACATGCACCCAATGACAGCTTTAATACACATGAAGCATTATTAAACAGCCTAGATAAAGGTCAGGCTTATACCCGCCGAGAAGCCACAATCATTGTCAATTTCAAAGACATCCATGTCGACTACTCAGTATCACAACTCAATGCAGGTAAATCGCATCATCCACTCCTATTAATCGAACTCAACCCGATTGATCGAATGCTAAAAATAGCCAAAGAAGACAATCTCATTCAACAACATCAGGTAACGCGGCAATTGATTCGTGGTGTTGCGCATGAAATTAAAAACCCGTTAGGCGGTATACGGGGAGCGACGCAATTACTTGCCCGCAGTTTAAATGACCCGAAATATACTGAATTTACAGATGTTATTATTAGCGAGGTTGATCGGCTAAGAACTTTAGCAGACACCATGCTTGGCTCTAGACAACTTCCCAGCTATGCCTTGGTGAATATTCATGAACCGCTAGAGCGCGTACGCGCCTTAATTGTTAATCAAACCAAAAAGAAAGTCAGCATTAGCCGCGATTATGACCTATCACTCCCCGAAATTTCCGCAGACCGAGATCAATTGATTCAAGTCATGCTTAACATTAGTGTCAATGCCATTCAGGCGATGACAGAAAATAAAGAATTCTTCCAAACACAACAACCCGCACTCATTTTAAGAACTCGGATTCAACGCTTAGTCACCATCAATGGTGTATTACATAAATCAACCATTCGAATTGATATTGAGGATAATGGACCTGGCATACCAGAAGAACTTTTAGAAGCCGTGTTTTATCCACTGGTTTCAGGACGCGCCAAAGGAACAGGACTCGGCCTGAGCATCGCACAAAATATTATGCACCAACATAGCGGAATGATTGCCTGCCAATCCATTTCAGGAAAAACAATTTTTAGCCTTTATTTACCTTGGGAGTCGAATCATGTCGCAAAATAAAATTTGGGTCATTGATGATGATCGCGCAATGCGCTGGGTTTTAGAAAAAACATTTAAAGAAGAAGGGTTTGACGTCACTAGTTTTGAGGATGCCCAATCCGCGCTCGACCAACTCAGCCCCAATACACCTGATGTGATTCTCACCGACATTCGGATGCCAGGCATCGATGGACTGACCTTTTTAGGCAAAGTGAAAAATAGCTACCCTGATTTGCCTGTAATTATCATGACCGCACATTCAGATCTTGAGTCTGCAGTTTCAAGTTATCAGACCGGTGCCTTTGAATATTTGCCGAAACCCTTTGATATTGATGAAGCTCTGGCCTTGGTTAATCGCGCTATCATGCACATTAACAAACTTCAACAACAAGAGTCAGCCAAAGTTACACCAATCCAATCAACTGAAATTATTGGTGAATCCCCTGCAATGCAGGAAGTATTCCGTGCGATTGGTCGCCTATCGCAATCGCATATTACGGTACTCATTAATGGTGAGTCAGGTACGGGTAAAGAGCTTGTCGCTCAAGCCCTACATCGTCACTCGCCACGTAGCAGCAAGCCATTTATTGCATTAAATATGGCCGCCATTCCCAAAGATCTGATTGAAACTGAATTATTTGGCCATGAAAAAGGGGCATTCACGGGTGCCAACGCGCAACGTCATGGTCGTTTTGAACAAGCCAACGGTGGCACATTATTTTTAGATGAAATCGGTGATATGCCTTTTGAAACCCAAACACGCTTATTACGTGTCTTGGCTGATGGGGAATTTTATCGCGTTGGTGGGCATATCCCTGTACGTGTTGATGTACGAATTGTGGCTGCAACCCATCAAGACCTAGAGAAACTGGTTCAAGATGGTCGTTTCCGCGAAGACTTATACCATCGTTTGAATGTAATCCGTATTCATATTCCAAAACTTGCGCATCGTGCTGAAGACATTCCAATGTTGGCACAACACTTTTTGGCACGTGCAGGTAAAGAACTCGGAGTGAGCCCTAAAATCCTACGCACAGAAACCCAACAATATATGCAACAATTGCCTTGGCAAGGCAATGTACGTCAACTTGAAAACACCTGCCGCTGGCTGACGGTGATGATCACCAGTCGAGAGGTCTATCCAGAAGACTTACCTGCAGAGCTCAAGCAAATTCCGATTCAAAAAACTGCGGAGCATGCTGCAGCGACTGAACAGGTTGCCCCACAACAGCAGTGGGATGAACTGCTCTCACAATGGGCTGTGCAAAAACTAAAAAGTGGCGAAATGAAAATTTTAGATATCGCCACCCCATTATTCGAACGCACACTCATTATTGCCGCGCTACAACAAACTCGTGGGCGCAAACGCCATGCTGCCGAGCTTCTAGGTTGGGGACGCAATACATTAACCCGTAAACTCAAAGACCTTGGCATGGATACCACCGATGATGAAGATGAGGAAGAAGTTAAACCATCCTTGGTCGAATAGGTAGCATACGCATCGATCAGCTCCACAAACAACCGCATCTCCATTTATGTGATGCGGTTGTTTTTTTAATCTATATCTATAAAATCAAATCACAACATTTATAAGTCATTCAAAATCATGTATCTAAAACGTGCATTTCAAGCCATCATTTTTAGTCAATGCTTAATTACCAGCAGCAGCTTTGCAACCACAGGTGGCGGACAAAATATTGAATTACTTGGCTTTGATAAAAAAGAGAAGAAACTTTTCTTATTAAGACACTTTGAAGATGGGCGTGGTCGACTGCCACAGCTATATTATTATAAATTCGACAATACCAGCAAAGCACCCCCACTAATTGAAGTTAAATCCTTATATATCAATCCAAAAACCCATAAAATCGACTACGACCAAGACTCCAAACGCTTTGATCAAGAAATGGATAAGATCATAAATCGCTTAACCCCACTGATTAAAGTTGAGAATGGGCAACCTCAACTCCACATCCTCAGGCAACGCACTCAAGAAGTCCCTTCTTGGCACGAGGAAAATGAAACCCTGACTGAATATAATTTTACCTATCAAGTTGAAAGCAATGGACTCAGCAGCATCCCACAACAAGCAACGGCCTATCTTCCTGAGCTAAATATTGCACAGCAATATAGAATCCCTACGCAGAACAAAATGATTGTTACCATTGAGTATTTTGGTGTGCCCATAGAAACTGGTTATAACCTAGAAGATCCCGTGTTATTAACCCCCATAAAACAAATGCGTTAAAAGTTGCATCAAAATAAACCGTAATATCTGCTGCATATAATTTAAATATCAGAAACACAATGTAAATGCTTCACTTTCGAGCAGAGTTTTATTGACGGATTTGTTATAGTGTGTACAAAATTTTGGTTCCTTGTTTTGTAATGACTTATGAATAAACATTTCGCACAAATGGAAATCACGAGTTGCGACTACCCACCAACTCGTCGTGGTCATCAACGTCGCCTCGCTTTACTTCTTAGTGCAAATGAGCTTTTTTTAGAACGTGGCTATGATGCGGTCTCTTTAGACGATATCGTTCATCATGCTGGCGGCTCCAAAACCTCAATTTATAAATACTTTGGCAATAAAGAAGGTCTGTTTAGAGCCATATGTGATTATAGACGTGCTGTTTTCTTCAAAGATATTTGTCCCGCCTTCGAACAAAGCAAAGATGATCTACGTGCCTATCTGATTCGCAACCTTAATAATTTTTATCGCAATCTGGTCGCCAATGAAAATGCTGCTTTTTTTCGAATGATCGTCGAACATACGAAGACTGCACCAGAATTTGCTTTATATATCCACGAACAAGGCCCCAAAGTGATACAAACGGTCATCGCCAAAGCCCTCGAAAATGCACATAATCAAAATGTTCTTTATTGCCCTAAACCGATGTTTTCTGCACAACTCTACCTGGGTATTATTCGACACTTAGAGTGGAAAACACTGATGGGAATTAATATCGAAATTGAAAGTTCTGAAGTTGAAGCCTACTTCGAATACAGCATTGATCGTTTTTTAGATGGTCATCAAATAGCTTAACTTGCTCATTGATTTTAATTGCTTAAGTGACTTTTAATTTTTGCATTTCCAACAGTTTATAGTATATTAGACGATTCCCCTTCTTTCTTAATTATCATTAACCAACAATGATTTGCTGGTCATTTTCCTATTTGCCAAATAATTATTGTGGAGTAATCATGACTTTACGACACTTTCTTACTTTAAGCGATTTAAGCACTGCGGAACTAAATCAAATTATTGATCGTGCAATACAACTTAAGCGCATGCAACACCAGAATGAAGTCTATCAACCCTTTGTTGGTAAAGTCATGGGAATGATCTTCGAAAAATCCAGTACGCGTACTCGCGTCTCCTTCGAAGCAGGCATGAGCCAATTTGGTGGTAGCGCTATTTTTCTTTCATCACGCGATACTCAGTTGGGCCGCGGTGAACCGATTGAAGATTCTGCACGTGTTATCTCAAGCATGCTTGATATTGTCATGATCCGTACCTTTGGCCATGACATTGTTGAACGCTTTGCCAAATACTCTACAGTTCCTGTGATTAATGCACTCACTGATGATCATCATCCCTGCCAACTTCTCGCGGATGTGCAAACTTTTGTTGAACACCGTGGTTCAATTAAAGGCAAAACGGTAGCTTGGATTGGTGATGGCAACAATATGTGTAACTCATATATTGAAGCGGCAAAAATGTGGGGCTTTAAACTTAAAGTTGCGGCACCTGTTGGATATACCCCTAAAGCCGAATTTCTAAATGACTGTGTTGAATTGGTTGATTCTGCTGAGGCTGCCGCACAAAATGCCGACCTCATTGTGACTGATGTTTGGGCGAGCATGGGACAAGAAGAGGAACAAAAGATTCGTGAAAAAGCTTTTGCGGCTTATCAAGTGAATGAAAAATTGATGGATATTGCAAATCCAGACTGTTTATTTATGCATTGCCTACCTGCGCATCGTGGTGAAGAAATTTCAGAAACCATGTTAGATCATAAAAATGCAGTGGCGTGGGATGAAGCAGAAAATCGTTTACATGCTCAAAAAGCATTGGTTGAGTTCTTAATCAATGAAAATTTAAAGCCCGCCTAAACAGCTCTAAACCGATTTAAAAGGCGCTGTACTGTAAAAGTACAACGCCTTTTTTATTGCCTACAATCAGCCAATCAGCCCCAAGTGAAAACTAACGTAGCAAACCCTGTGGCTGTAAAATAATAATGGTTGCACCTATTAATACAACCATACCACCAACCAAATCCCAACGACTCAAACTCACTTGATCGACAAAACGCAACCACAGTAAGGCTGAAAGTACATAGACCCCACCATAAGCCGCATAAATACGCCCAGAAGCGGCAGGATGCAAAGTCAACAACCATACAAATACAGCCAGACTCAAGGCTGTTGGCACCCACAGCCAATGCGAGCGCCCTTGATTTAAAATCAAATAAGGGAAATAACAACCTAGAATCTCAGCCAGCGCAGTCAATAAAAATAAACAAAAGGTGGTCAGCACTTTGGTGACTTGAATATCCATAATTTCCCCAAAAAATAACCCGTGTAAGCACGGGTTATTTTAAATTAAAAATTGAATTAAGCAGGTTCGGCAGCTTGATCTTCAAAGACTTCAAGCTTCAATCCAACTGCTTTGCCATTTTCTTTTTTCACAGTAACGGCAACATTACCACCGTGATCAGCAAGCTCTCCAAACAGGATCATCTCGGCCAATGGTTTTTTCAGATGCTCCTGAATCAAACGTTGCATCGGACGTGCACCCATTAAGCGATCATAGCCTTGTTCCGCCATCCAATCTCTGGCACTTTGATCGACTTCAAGAATAACTTTCTTATCATCGAGTTGCGCCTGAAGTTCAGTTAAGAATTTATCAATCACCGACTCAATTACGGTAACTGGCAATGCTTTAAACTGAATCACTGCATCTAAGCGGTTGCGGAATTCTGGTGAGAAGGCACGTTTCATGGCCTCCTGATTGTCGTTACTATTGTCTTGTTCATTAAATCCAATGTTGATGCGTGAAATACTCTCAGCACCGATATTGGTGGTCAATACAATAATGACATTACGAAAATCAGATTTACGACCATTGTTGTCAGTTAATGCACCATGATCCATGATCTGTAGCAATAAATTGAATACATCTGGATGTGCTTTTTCAATTTCATCAAGCAGCAACACACAGTGTGGATTTTTATGTACCGCATCCGTGAGCAAGCCACCTTGATCATAACCAACATAACCAGGAGGTGCGCCAATCAAACGTGAAACTGCATGACGCTCCATATACTCAGACATGTCAAAACGAACCAATTCTACCCCAAGCAGTTTCGCCAACTGCTTCGTCACCTCAGTTTTACCGACCCCGGTTGGACCAGCAAAAACAAAGTTACCAACGGGTTTATCTGGTGCTTTCAAACCTGCACGAGAAAGTTTAATCGCTGAACCCAGCGCACTGATGGCTTCATCCTGCCCAAAGACCACACGCTTAAGATCACGCTCTAAGTTCTCAAGCACAGACTTATCATCTTTAGACACCGTTTTTGGTGGAATACGGGCAATTTTTGAAACGATATCTTCAATATTTTCAACCGTAATCACTTTGTCATCAGTATCCGCTTTCAAGCGACGTTGAGCACCAGCCTCATCAATTACATCGATTGCTTTATCGGGTAAGAATCGGTCATTAATAAACTTAGCTGAAAGCTCCACTGCCGAAATCAAGGCACTATCTTCATACTGAACATGATGGAAATCTTCAAACTTAGATTTTAGGCCACGCAAGATTTCAATAGTTTCTGTGATTGAAGGCTCATTCACATCAATTTTTTGGAAGCGACGTGAAAGTGCATGATCCTTTTCAAAAACTTGACGATACTCTTGGAATGTCGTCGAGCCGATGCAACGCAAACTGCCATTGGCTAAAGCAGGTTTGATTAAATTCGAAGCATCCATGGTGCTTCCCATGCTAGAGCCTGCACCAATAATCATGTGAATTTCATCGATGAACAACACCGCTTCTGGTTTTTTCTTCAATGCATTTAAAAGTTGTTTTAAACGTTTCTCAAAATCACCACGATATTTTGTGCCAGCAACCAAGGCACCAATATCTAAGCTATAAATCTCAGCACTGGCCAATGGTTTTGGCGCTTTATTATTGACGATCAGCCAAGCAAGGCCTTCGGCAATCGACGTTTTACCAACACCCGGATCACCCACTAATAATGGATTGTTTTTCCGGCGACGACAAAGAATTTGCGCAGCACGTTCAATTTCTTTTTCACGGCCAATTAAAGGATCTGTTTTCCCTTTTTGTGCCTCTACATTTAGATTTAAAGTATAAAGTTCCAAAGGACCAGCATTTGGAGATGCCCCAATATCACTCTCAAGCTCTTCTGATTCTTCTTCGACTTGAATCTCGTCTTTACGGCCACCGTGCGATAAATATTGTGTAAGTGTGAGACGATTAATCTGATGACGTTTCAGTAAATAAACCGCAAAAGAATCGCGTTCTGAGTACATCGCCACGAGCACATCAGCACCCTCAACGGTACGATCTCCACCACTCGATTGCACATGAAAAATGGCACGTTGCAAAATACGATCAAAGCTTTCCGTTGGGTGTGGTGCTTGATCACTTGTGTCAGCCAACTTTGGTGTATGTTGCTCTACGTATTCTTCTAATTCTTTGCGTAAACTCACGATTTCTGCACCACACGCTTTTAACGCATTGACGGCAGAGTCGTTATCAAGCAAAGCCAATAATAGATGTTCAACCGTAAGAAATTCATGCCTCTTTTGCCGAGCCATGCTCACAGCCAGACGTAGTGAGACTTCTAATTGACGACTGAGCATGGAAACCCCCTTATACTTTAGGCTCAATTTGACAAAGTAATGGATAACCTTGAGCGCGAGCGTAATTATTGACTTGGTTTGCTTTCGTTTCCGCGATATCACGCGGGTAGACCCCAGCAATCCCTTTACCTTCGTAATGTACTGTTAGCATTACTTCAGTGGCTTGGTCAAGATTTAAAGCAAAGTATTGTTGTAAAACTTCAATTACAAAGTCCATCGGTGTGTAGTCATCATTCATTAAAACGACGGCATACATCGGTGGACGTTTCAGTTCTGGTGGTGCAGTTTCAACAATGACATCACCGTCAGGTTCCTGGTCTTGAGCATCGCCAAGACGCGGATTCAAATGCCAGTCCACATATCCAGATTGATTAAATGAAGCTTTAATTTCATCTAAACTGATGTGACGTTTGTTCGTTCGCATATTTTTTAAATTCATCATTTATTGCACATTGGCTTCAGCTTGCGGAACTTCCGCAGCAAAGCTTGCTAAGTTTTCGACAGACTTACCACGCTGCCAGCTAAAACGCTTAATAACAGGTGTGGCGCCATTGAGTCTAACCTCAATATATTGCGGATTAAAGCCTTTAGGCATGGTCCAACGTCCAGTTAAACGCTCAAAATCAGCGAAGCTAAAGCTTCTATTTTCCATCGGAATCACCAACACTTCAGTTCCACTGATCAGTCTTAACTCCACATTGCCAGTTGCGCGTTGTTGGTTCGGACTTACTTGAATCAAATCAAGTTGATATTCAAAAGCATTTTCAGGCAATGGTTTCACTGCGATATTTTGCACGGTTAAGCTTAACCCGCCGCGCTGTCTTAAAATCTCACGGTAGATACTGCTCATCCCATCAACTTGAATTTTTTCTGATTTGACCTTATTCAATGCGTCAAACAATTCATTTGAATTGTTGACAGCAACGTCACGCTCTTGAACGGCGACATTTAAACTTTTATTGAGTGCAGTTAAGGTATTTTTTTGTTTTTGTACAACTTCAACCAATTGCTCCGCATCGGCATCATAGCCTACAACGGTTAAGCCCTGACGATGTCCCACAGTATAACCCAACAATAAACTCCCCGCAGAGAGTACCACTGCAGCAACATAAAGCGGTCTATTACCCTGCATCAAGGTTTTTTTAAGTGGCGTTGATTTTGATGTTGCTTTCTTCATGTCGTGATCTTTGTCATGCTGCGCTGCGGAATGATTACTATCTGTAGATGGTATTGCATTGAGTTGTTGGTCTTGCTGTGTGACGACATTCGCCACTTCTGACTGAGGAGCAGTCTTGGCTTGATTATCTTGTTGGATCGTAGGATTGGATTCTTTTACTGGCTCAGCCGAGGTATTGGTTTTTTTATCTTGCTGTGGTGCAACATTCGAGTCTTTGTCTTGTTTTGGCACGATATCAATTTCTTTGTCTTGCTTTAACACAATATCAATTTCTTTGTCCCGTTTCGGCACAATATTCATTACATCATCTTGCTTTGGCGCCATATCAGTGTCGTTATCTTGCTTTGGCGCGATATTGCTTTCTTTCTCTTGCATTGTATTCTCTGATATTTTATTAAGTCAAAACAGACATTTAACAAAAATGAAAAATGTCTGTGAAGTTAAAACGGCTGCTTATGGCAAGAGTCCAATACCCTGTAAACCTGCATCTTCAGCAAAATTAAACATAAGATTCATGTTTTGTACAGCCTGTCCAGCAGCACCTTTTACCAAGTTATCTTGTGCAACCAGAATAATCAGTTTCTTAGGCTGAATACGATGCAATGCAATACGTAACTGATTCGCACCACGCACACTCCGTGTTTCAGGTGAGCTATTGGCAGGCATCACATCCACAAATGTCTCATTGGCATAAAATTGTGTATACAGTGCTTGTAAATCTAACTCAGCTGCTGCATCAGTCAAGTCAACGTAAATCGTACTGAGCATGCCTCGAATCATGGGCACCAAATGCGGCACAAAAATAAGATGATCGAACACCCCATTTAGACCCGAAATATTTTCAAGTGCTTCAACAATTTCTGGATGATGACGATGACCTGAAACAGCATAGGCTTTAAAGTTGTCTGCATTTTCTGAATAAATCATGCCCAAGCTGGCTTTACGCCCTGCGCCTGATACACCAGATTTTGCATCAATAATAATACTTTCTGGTTTAAGGAGTATTTCAGCGGACTTTAATAAAGGCGCTAAACCCAACTGTACTGTTGTTGGATAACAACCCGGGTTACCCACTACCTTGGCTTGTTTGATTTTTTCACGGTTTAACTCAGACAAACCATAAACTGAAGCTTGAAGTATTTCTGGACATGCATGGGTAAGACCATACCATTTTTCAAACTGCGCCAAATTTTGTAAGCGAAAGTCAGCGGCTAAATCGATCACTTTCGTACCTGCCGCAGTCAGTTCTGCGGCATGATGCATTGCAACGCCATGTGGGGTTGCAAAGAACACCACATCACACTGTTTCAGTGCATTGATCTCTAAATCTGAAAAAGCCAAATCGGTATGACCACGTAAACTTGAAAACATCTCATCTACGCGCTTGCCCGCTTCTGTACGAGAAGTGAGGACCTGAACCTGCACATTTGGATGTCGTAGCAAAAGACGCAATAATTCAACGCCTGTATAACCTGTACCACCGACAATTCCAACTGTAATCACAATCCTAACCTCAAAAATATAAGCATTGAATAACGCAGTAGTATGACAGGAAGTTGGCATTTTCCAAGCTATTTTAGCCGACTCGCCTTGATTATTTAAATTGTATAAGACCGTGTAGCGCGTATAAAATCTTCAATGCAGCCTTGCATTTAACGGATCTCTCGATAAGAGAGAAGCAGGAACAGCCGCTGGTGTGGATTAATCCCGATCATTTTTTGGAAACTGCGAATGGACGTATTTGGATCATTGAACAGCTTAAGCGATCATTCAAGGCTTACTGCAATGAACAGCACAGCCTAAAACCAAACCTTTTAACCAACACAACATTATTTAGCAGCCCGTAAATATGGTTTAAACCGAACACAATGAGTTCAAGGACCAGTTTATTCCATATCATTTAAATCTACGCGCTCAAAAAATGATTATGACTAAAGCAAGTAATCGCAAGACGTCTAGATGCATTTTGGTACAAACGGAATTAGTTTAAATGCCACCAATACGGAAGCCGGCCAGACTTCAAGTATTTGCGATGTTGCTTAAACTCAGCATCGTGCTGTTGTACTTCCATCCAAAACTGCGGACTATGATCGAAATGCTTGGTATGTGCTAACTCATGCACGCAGACATAGCGCACCTGTTCAATCGGAAACAAAATCAATGCGGCATTCAACATAATGTCATGTCGACCACTGCAACTGCCCCAACGGGTTTTGGCCTGACGGATGTTACATTTGGCAAACTGTAAACCGATCTCAAGACTGAGCTGTTCAAGGTAAAGCGGTAATTGCTGTTTGGCATAGGCCATGCAAAAGGCTTTTAAGGCAGCTTCAGCAACTTGATCACTGAGTGTTAAAGTGTAGTGTTCAACATCATAAATAAATGCTTTTTTTTGGCTTTGCTGTTGAATCGTGATGGGTTGTTCAAGGTTAAATAGTTTAAGTTCAGTCGGCAAAAGATCTGGTTGGGCTGTGATTTTCTGTTGTTGTTTGCGCCAAGTCTCCAATAACCACGTTGTAGACTGCTGAATAAAGGCTTGGATTTGTTTGTTGCTACAAAAAGGCGGCACGGTTAAGCGAATCGCGTTGGGCTCGACACGCAAGCGCAAGTGTTTAGCGCTAGCGTGGCGAACAATTTTAATCTCAGGTAAATCGTTAAGCGTCATGGACACCCTGAAAAATAATAAGCTGCAATAGCTTAAACCGCACGGCGCTCTTCAATGCCTTGACTGGTCGCGACAATTGCGATGTCTGCTTTATTTATGGCAAAAATACCATTGGTGACCACACCGGGAATATTGTTGATGGTACGCTCAAGCTCTAGTGCATTCAGAATGTTTAAGTTGTAGACATCTAAAATGACATTGCCGTTATCAGTACGCACACCTTCACGGTAAACCGGATCACCACCAAGCGCGACCAATTTACGTGCAACTGCCGAACGTGCCATTGGAATGACTTCTACTGGTAACGGGAAATCGTGACCCAATTGAGCAACCCATTTTGAATCATCGACAATACAAACAAATTTTTGAGCAATAGAGGCCACAATCTTTTCACGAGTCAATGCTGCGCCCCCCCCTTTGATCATATGCAAGTGACGATCAATTTCATCTGCGCCATCGACATAGGCATCGAGACCACCGACATGATTCATATCGACCACTTCAATACCGAGTTTTTTTAGACGATCAGCAGTTGCTTCTGAGCTGGCAACCGCAGCTTCAAGTTGTAATTGCGGTAAAAGCTCAATTAAGAAATTGACGGTACTTCCGGTTCCCACTCCCAAGATGCCGCCATTTGGTAGGTGCTTTAAAGCAGCTTCTGCAGCAGCTTGTTTTTTCTCATCTTGGGTTGCATATAGGCTCATGACTTTACTCTTTTTAATTTCTTCAGTTTTTGCAGATTCCGCATAAAATTAAGCCAAAATCTACAAGGGTTTGTTACAATAGCCGACTATTTTAAACTGTTAGATGGAAAATTAACATGCTGTCTCGTATGGTTCGACAAATTTTACAGGCAACCGTCTATGACGTTGCAATCGAAACCCCACTCGAAGCAGCGCCACGAATTAGTGAAAGACTAAATAACAACATTCGTTTTAAGCGTGAAGACTTACAACCGGTCTTTTCTTTTAAACTTCGTGGAGCCTATAACCGCATTAGTCAACTCCCAAAATCTCAATTGGAACGTGGCGTCATCACCGCTTCAGCAGGCAATCATGCGCAAGGCGTAGCACTCTCAGGCCAAAAGCTTGGAATTCGTGCGATTATTGTGATGCCCGTAACCACCCCAGAGATTAAAATTCAAGCGGTTAAGCGTTTAGGTGGAGATGTCGTTTTACATGGCGACGCTTTTGATGCCGCCAACAAATATGCAATCCAACGTGCCGCAGATGAAGGTCTCACCTTCATTCCACCCTACGATGACGAATTAGTCATGGCTGGACAAGGTACGATTGGCAATGAAATTTTACGTCAATGGCGTGATGTCGACTATGTCTTTGTGGCGGTCGGCGGTGGTGGTCTAATCGCAGGTGTTGCCGCCTACTTAGGTGATGTGGCACCGCATGTCAAAGTGATCCCAGTTGAATATGATGAATCTGCTTGCCTAAAAGCCGCTTTTGAAAGCAATCAACGTGTGATCCTGCCGCATGTTGGTTTATTTGCGGATGGTACAGCGGTTGCGCAAATTGGTGAAAAACCATTTGAGGTGATTCAGCTGCAAAAGTCGGACAATTCAGGTCCGATCGTTGAACGTGATGTGATCTTGGTCAACACCGATGAAATTTGTGCCGCAATCAAAGACACCTTTGATGAAAACCGCAGCATCGTTGAACCTTCTGGTGCCATGGCTTTGGCTGGTATTAAAAAATACGTCAAACAACATCAGCTGCAAGACAAGAATATTGTCTCGATCATTTGTGGCGCCAACATGAACTTTGACCGCTTACGCTATATCGCTGAGCGTACTGAGTTGGGCGAACGACGTGAAGCCATTTTTGCAGTCACCATTCCTGAAAGCAAAGGTGCCTTCCTGGATTTCTGCCGTAGCCTACAAGGTCGTAATATCACTGAATTCAACTACCGTGCTTCGGCATCAAACCTAGCACAGGTCTTTGTTGGGATTAGCTTGAAAGCGGGTGAAACGGAACGCCTTGAGATCTACAACATGTTGCAAAGCAAATATGATGTTGCAGATCTCTCCGATGATGAAGTGGCTAAATTGCACATTCGTTATTTGGTTGGTGGACACGCAAATGTTGAAAATGAACGCCTATTCCGGGTGGAGTTCCCAGAACGCCCAGGCGCACTGTTAACCTTCCTAGAACGTTTAGGACCAACCCACAACATCACTCTGTTCCACTATCGTAATCACGGTGCTGCTGAAGGGCGGGTTTTGGTTGCTTTAGAAGCGACAGATGCACAGCAAAACCCAGATGGTTTAATTGAAACACTTGAAAATATTACTTATCCATATGAAGAGATCTCAGATAACTTGGGTTATTTGCGCTTCTTAAAATAAGTCACTTTCCAAGTGTTGGGTCAAGAGGCCAGCCTCTTACTGAAAGCCGACTTCCATTTGATGTAAAAAGAGCGCAATGCGCTCTTTTTATTTTCTTGATATATAACATTAATATTCAAACGCCTGCTCCTTAAGTACTCCAAGACCAATGTCTGAGCTGATAATGCTCGATATTTTGATTTTGATCTTTAAAGTGTTGATTAAACAGCCGACAAAATTGATCAATTTGTACCTCATCATTCGGTACAGCCAACCAACAGTTTTGCCCCCCATAAATAAGCAACATCGCAAAATTCAAGCGCTTAAGCAGTATAAAAATCTCTTCAATCACAATGTCATTGATTTGGCTATATAAATCACAATGCGAACCAATCACTTTTTTATACTTTTCATAATGCGCAAAAATCGGCTGACAACGGACTGAAATTTGCTGTTGCGTCATTCCAATATCCACCGCTAGATCTTGCAATACCGCGCAGTGATTTAAGCCATTTTGCAAATATTGCTGACTATGCATTGGCATAAGATAAGAACGAAAGGTATGCGGCTCGACTGTCACATACAACCATTGCCTAAAGGTCTCATATTGCGTACGTTGCTCCTTACTTGGTAAATCTCGATAAGCCAGCTCTGGAAACCATTGTTGCAGTAATTTATAAATCGACTGAATACCCATTGCTTCTCTCCGTGAACCAATGATGCGGTGCGCTAGGCATTGCCATTATATTTTGTCTACACCACCAAAATTTTACATGACCTTTGCCGCGCCAATCCGTAT
Source organism: Acinetobacter pullicarnis (assembly GCF_006352475.1). Lineage (NCBI taxonomy): Bacteria > Pseudomonadati > Pseudomonadota > Gammaproteobacteria > Moraxellales > Moraxellaceae > Acinetobacter > Acinetobacter pullicarnis. The sequence goes on along the minus strand of NZ_VCMZ01000001.1, from coordinate 1,840,453 downwards.
GATAGTGCAAAATACATTTGTAAAAATGCTTTAGCACATCATCGAATTGTAAGGATTTTTAATGGCTCAGTTTGCTGTCATCGGTTTGGGGAGTTTTGGTGCCACAGTTGCATTAGAACTGGTTCATCTTAATCACGATGTCATTGGCATCGACAGTATAAAAAAGAATGTTGAAAACATTGCCGATCAACTCACGCATGCCGTGATTGCTGACGCTTCAGATGAACATGTGTTACAAGAACTCAATATTCAAAATTGCGATGCGGTAGTGGTTGCCATTGGTGAAGATATTGAAGCCAGTATTTTATGTGTGCTGCATCTTAAAAATATGGGGGCCAAGCGAATCTTAGCCAAGGCCAAATCCAAAGCACATCATATGATTCTGTCACACTTAGGCATACAGAAAATCATTCATCCTGAAGAAGACATGGGGACGCGGGTTGCACAGTCGCTCAGCTACCCCATGGTGCGTCGTTATATGGCGATTAACAATAATCGCTATATCGTCAAAATTGAAATTGGGGCGAATTTGCGCGGTGCTCAATTTGGCGACCTGATGCAACGCAGTGAAGAAACTGATTTTCAAACTTTACTGCTACAACGCGGCTCACATGTGTTATATGACATTCCACCTGGCACCATTCTGCAAGACAAAGATATTTTAATCGTTGAAGGTGCGGTAGACGTGCTCAGACGCCTTTCTACTCGATTCATAAAAAATTATGCTGCCATTTAATAAAAGTCGTAGACACGTCAATCTAAGCCCACCGAGCTTACTTGCGCTGGGTTTTTTAAGTTTTATTATCGTGGGCACGTTGCTGTTGAAATTACCGTACTCACATCACGGCGATCTCAGTTGGATTGAGGCGATGTTTACCGCAACCTCAGCGGTCACCATTACTGGATTATCGGTGGTGAATATCGGTCAAGCCTACACCCCTTTTGGTAAGATCGTGGTGATGATGTTGCTGCAATGTGGCGGACTTGGTTTTATGACTTTCGCACTGCTGGCAGTCATGAGTTTATCCTCCAAAATCGGTCTCAAACATCAAGTTATGGCGCAAGAAACCATCGGTCAGACGAGCTTATACAAAGTCTCATTTACCGTCAAAGCGGTCTTACTGTATTCCTTGTTTTTTGAAGCGGTTGGCACCACTATTTTGACCATTGCATGGATGCAATATTACGATTTCCCACATGCCCTGTTCTATGCTGCGTTTTATAGTATCTCAGCATTTAATAATGGCGGGTTTTCGCTATTCCCCAACAGTTTAATGAGTTTCTCAGGCCAATACATGGTCACACTGACCATCAGTATGCTGTATATTTTTGGTGGTATGGGCTTTTTGGTATTGATGGATATCAAACGTAAAAAGAGTTGGAAAAAGCTTTCACCCAACAGTAAATTGGTGCTCTGTACCATTGCAGGCTTGAATCTGTTCGCCTTCATTGCAATCTGGAGCATCGAAGCCAGCAACCCACTCACCTTGGGTCCAATGTCGATTGGGGACCAAGCGATTAACTCTTGGTTTCATGCCACCGTACCACGCTCATCTGGCTTTAATAGCTTAGATGTTGCCAGCTTAAGTAATGCCTCCACCTTGGTGACCATGTTTCTGATGTTTATCGGTGGTGGCTCGCTGAGTACCGCTGGTGGGATTAAGATCGGTACCTTCATCGTTGTATTATTGAGTGCGATTAACTTTTTAAGGCGCTCTGAAGAACTGACCGTGTTTAACTATTCAATTCCACAACAGACCCGCTTTAAAGCGCTTGCTGTGGTCTCGATTAGTTGCATTACCATCTTTCTAGGTTTCTTTTCACTGCTCATTTTAGAGCCCGACAAGCCCTTTCTCGACTTATTGTTTGAGACCTTTTCTGCAGCCTGTACCGTCGGTTTATCGCGTGGAGTCACCGAAGATCTACAGCCTGCCAGCTTATTGGTATTGATGATTCTCATGTTTACTGGACGCTTAGGCCCACTGACCTTGGCCTATCTGATTGCCACACCGAAAAAGAGCCGACTCAGACACCCAAGTACTGAAATTCAGGTGGGTTAAGCTTGAGCGCTTTATAAATGAAAAAGCCGCAACATGATTGTAAATCAATCATATTGCGGCTTTTATTTTACTAAATCGAGCCGAACTTAGTACCAGTCCATCAATGAAATACCGACACCGGCATAGGTTGCACGGTGATTATAATCAATCATGCTTTCGCCATAACCATCAAAGAGTTGGAAATTACCACGTAATTTGCCTTTAATTGGGAATGACCAAACAAATTGTGCAGCACCATGCGAGCGATCACCACCACGCAGGGAGTGACGCAGCATCATCGAAAAATCATGTTCTTTCCAACGATAAAATGCGGTTAAGTCACCACGTCCCATATAGTCTTCAATATCTGGATTATTGTCATCTTTGGCTTTTTCTGGCATGCGATACCACGGACGTAGCATCAATACAAAATTGTCTTTTTCCAATCCCACATTGAGCATCACGCGATTCCAGCTACGTGACAACGGATCAGCACGGCCATTGGATTGATGATTGAATGTCAGCCCAAGTAAACGACCATTTAAGCCGAGTAATTCATAATTGGTACGGAAAATCAAACTGGCTTCTGGTTCGTAATTGGTTTCTCTAAATGGTCGAGAATCTTCAGCATTGTAGACTTGCCAACGTGAAGACTGGGTATAACCAAACCAAAGATCGCCATTCTTTCCAAAAATATCATCCAAAGCTTTGGTTTTGAGTGAAATTTGGAATTTGGCTTCCGTTGAATCTAGGATTTGTTTTTGATCTGCTGGAACAGTGTTATCTGGATTGGGACTGTGCGGTAATGGGTTTTTACTGCTGGTCCAAAATACCGGCAACAAATATACCGGTTGATGTGCACGAATATTCCAAGTACCTAATTTACTGTTTTCAGAAAGTTCCCAACGCTTATCGAGTAAAGAACTATTGGCATCAAATTCAGGTCCTTCCAAAGAAAAAAGTGAATCGAACTTTTCTCCAATCTGAGCCTTTATATCTACAGGCTCAGTCTTCGGTACGGAAATTTCTTTGGCTGCTTGACGCTCTGTAACAAAAGATACTCGCTGATCATTTGGCACTTTAAACCAAGTATCATAACAAGTTAAACGTTCAGCATTAGATTCTAAAGCTGTGCAGGCCTGAGCACTGCTCGGTTGAATTAAGGCTGAATCATCAGCCCACAGCAAGGACGACATCCCCAAGCTGAGTATTGATACAATACTCAGCTGTAAAGTTGTGCGTTCAAATGATTTGAACCGCATCATATTCTCCAACCTTTTTTTATTTGGTTTATTTTATTTAACTTGCTTGATATCAAAGCCCAACTGCACCAAGACATCCTTTTTAGTGATCGGTGCAACCACTGCACGTACAGGTTTTTGCTCAATTAAATATTGAGTTGCAACCCGTTTGATGTCCTCTAAACTAACATGCAGTAGACGCTCACGCAAAACTTTTCTAAATGCTGGCGTACGACCATGTAACAAGGCATAACATGCACTAATCGACTCTCCTGCTGGTGATCCTGGCTTATCCATGCCAGAGACCAAACCTAAAATCGCCTCTTCAAGTTGATGCGGCAATTGTTCAGTATTCATCAACCACGCCAAACTTGCTTCAAAGTCTTGGAACGTCTCTGCTAGACGCGGATCACGGTAGCTATAGAAACGGAATGAACACGCATTGCCGTCATAGCTTGCGCCACCACCATAAGCCCCACCTTTCTCACGAATCGCACTGTGTAAGAAGCCATTACGTAGATAACCGGCCAAGACCATCAGCGGTGCAGCATCTGGATGTGATACATCAACTGCTGCATAGGCGGATGCACAGAACTGTACATTGGATTGAATCAACCAAGCTTGGTCGAGATTATCATTCGGTTGTTCAACTTGAGTTAGTGCTGCAACAGTTGCAATACGTGGTGATTTATCCCACACCTTTTGAATTTCTTCGATCAAGCGTTCTGAATGATGTTCTTCACAGACCAAGAGAAACTGCTTTGGCACAGCCATTAACTGTGCATGAATGGCTTGTAATTCTTGAATTAATGCAGCGTAAGCCTGCGCATCGGTTTCAATTTTCTCAACCAAATCACTTAACCAATTTAAAGCACCAAGCCCAGTATTGTGATAGTCACGGCGCGCCAAGGCACTCATCTGACGTGAAGCAACCTGCATTGCATAACTATGACCCGCACCCGAAACGCGCGAAGCCCAACGGGTTTTACGCTGTTGCAACAACTCGATAATGCGATCTTTTTCATCAAAACGTAGTTGTTCAAACGCCAGTTTTAACAACTCAATGGTATCGAGTTTAGCTGTCAATGATTTGGTGGTCAGGGTGAGCCAAGCACTGATTTGACCTTTGTCATTAATTTCACTGCGCAGTGATGCACCCATGCCCAAACCACCACTCACGGCAGTTTGCAGCTGTTGCAATTCGAGGTAGTCGTACTCACCCGCACCCACTTCACCCATCAAAATCGAGAGTAAGTTGAAATATGGGGACTGTACGACTTCATCTGGCAGTTTGATCAAAACTTGTTGGTAATAAATACCGTTGGTGCCGGCATGATATAAGTGAAGTGGTCGATCCATGCTATTGCAGATAATTTCACGCAATTGCCCTTGAGCAATCGCAAGCTCAGCGGGAATGTCTTCGAGGCCAACTTTTGGCAGTAAATTCAAATCATCGACACTTTCTTGACGCTGTTTTAACGCTTCGGTTTGCTCAACAATTTCAGCTTTATCCGCTGCTGTTAAAGATTCGCCTAGCTTTTGCAAACGCGCTTGTTCATCTGCTGCCTCAGCTGCGGACTTGTTGGCATCTGGTACCAAGGTCATTTGCACGCGGTGTGGGTTGTCTAATAAATGGGTTTGAATCAAGTTAGATAACCACATTGGATCTTTTAATTCGAGTTTAACTTGTTCAATCGCAGCATCTACATCCCACACATCAACAGGATCGCTGTGATGAATTGCACTGCTCAGACCATTTAAAATTAGGCTTAAACCATATGGCGTGCCATCGCCACCGATTTCACGTTGATGCAATTCAATCTGATGTAAGATTGCATCGACCATCGCCGTATCGACAGGTTTTTCAGCCACTTGCTGTAAAATATTTAATACGCCATCTTTAAACTGTTGTGCATGTTCAGGGTTTGAACCTTGTACACCACAGAAGAAAGTCATTTCATAATTCGAGTCATCGACCCCCATAATTGGGCCAGTCGATTGTGCATAATCACAGGTTTCTAAATAATGACGCAGCGGTGAAGCCGAGTCCTCAAGTAAAATCCCCTCCACCAAGCGCATGCCAAGACGTAATTTAATATCACTTGATTTTGGCAATAACCAAGACAACATATGATAAGTTTTGTCTTTTAAATCTTCTGCATCGACTGCATAGGTTTCAGAGACTGTAACTGGTGCAGCCAAACGCTGTTCAGCCACTGAGAATAGCGTTTCACCTTTGGCAAACTTATTCAGTGCCAAGCTTTCAAATTGTTCTTGTAAATCATAGGCCGATTGATTGCCAAAGGTCATGAAAATCGCATTACTTGGATGATAATGCGAGGCATAAAATGCCAGTAACTCATCATAACTGAGATCTGGAATATCTTTAGGATCACCACCTGAGTTGTAATGGTAGGTGGTTTTTGGGAATAAATGATGTGCCAATTGATGATAAAGCTGATCTGAAGGTGCGCTCATCGCCCCTTTCATTTCATTAAACACCACACCTTTATAAACAGGTTGCCCATCTTCGAGTTCAACACGAATGCCTTCTTGAGCAAAATCCAGTGGATTTAAGTTGGCTGCAAAAGCTGCATCTAAATACACTTCGAGTAGGTTTTGAAAATCTTTTTTATTCTGCGTTGCAAATGGATAAGCCGTCCAATCCGCAGCGGTAAAGGCATTCATAAAAGTATTTAATGAACGACGAATCATTAAGAAGAAAGGGTCACGCACTGGGAATTTTTCAGAACCACAGAGTGCTGTATGTTCAAGAATATGTGCTGCGCCTTTAGAGTCCATCGGTTGGGTTCTAAACGCCACTAAAAATACATTTTCATCTTGATCTGATGCCAAGTGATAATGTGCTGCACCGGTCACTTTATGACGATATTCGGAAACTAAAATGTCTAAAGCTTCAACATGGTGTTGACGTATCAACTGAAACGCAGGATGAATAGTTTGAGTAATGGTTCCAGTAACATCTACAGTCATGTTATCTCCTAATTTGGGCTTATAAAGTCTTCCGCATTATAACTATAGTTTGCTAGACAATTCACCCTCAATTACTCGGGATTCAAATCTTGTTCAACTATTTATAGCGTGTTTACAAGGGTGATCCCACTTTTCCCAATAAAATAGCGCCAAATCTGTGTTTTAACCCTATTCTTATTTTGGAAGAATTCGACAACTGTTTTAAACCGCCTTCAAGCGATAAGCTGACCATGCTGCCGATAACACTTGCCCATTCCAAAGCTTAAGCATCACTTCTGTTTCTGGAAATAACGGTGCTGGCAATTGATCGCGCTCAAACCATTGCCATACTTCAAAAATATGTGGTTCAGTCACTTTAATCTGCTGTATTTCCTCAGTCTGAATTTCCAGTGTCATGCCCATAGTGGTATTACAGCGTGGTGCAGCAGTATTGGTCATTACACAAAATGCCTGCATCCGAGCGATATCAATCCGTAAATCAGTTTCCTCATGCAGTTCACGCACGGCAGCTTGAGCATAGGTCTCGCCCAAATCCATTTTCCCACCCGGAAAACACCACGTCATCGTTTCATCACTTTTAATGCGTTTGCCCAATAAAACTTGACCTTCAGGATTGATCAGCATAATACCCACACCCAAAATCGGGATTTGCTTGTTACTCATTATTGATATCCTGCTATACACATGGCGGCTTCACTTCAGATGACTGATTTTTAAACAATACCTTAACAACTAAGCTGAAATTTATTCATTCAACTACAGCAAAACTGAGCATTGGTGTAAACTTCAGGTTTTACTCTAATTGTGATGAATAACATGGCGACAGTTGACCTTTTTGCGATCGGTAATGCACTGATTGATCAGGAATTTAAAGTTTCAGATGCGTTCTTGACCGAACAAAACCTACAAAAAGGCACCATGCAACTGACTGACGCCGACACCCAAGTCAAACTTTATCAAGATTTGATTGCATCACAACAGTACAAAGGCCAAGCCGCGGGGGGCTCTGCTGCCAACACCACAGTGGCTTTTAGTGCCTTAGGTGGTTCAGCATTTTATGCCTGTCGCGTTGGCCAAGACGATTTAGGCCGAGTCTATCTACAAGGCTTAAGCGAAGCAAATATCAAAACAACTGAAAAATCAATTAGCCCCGGTGTCACTGGCACGTGTATGGTACTGATCAGTGAAGACTCGGAACGTACCATGCATACCTTTTTGGGTTGTACTGCTGAACTTTCTGATGGTCAAATTGATTTCACTGCATTAACCACTGCACAATGGTTGTATATCGAAGGCTATTTATCAACAAGCGATTCAGCACGTGCAGCAGTCAAACAAGCCCGTTTGATTGCCAAACAAAATCAAGTGAAAATTGCACTGACGCTTTCAGATCCAGCCATGGTGCAATATGCGCGTAGTGGTCTAGATGAATTACTGGATGATGGCGTTGACTTGATTTTCTGTAACGATCAAGAAGCCATGATGTACACCGGCACTGATTCCGTTGCTGCCGCATTACTTCAATTAAAACAATTTAGTAAATCTATTGTTATTACTCTTGGCGCACAAGGTGCATTGGTTGCTGATGCAACACAGCAAGTTCTAATCGCTGGACGTCAAGTCAATGCAGTCGATACCAACGGTGCTGGTGATGCTTTTGCAGGTGCTTTCCTGTATGCACTGAATGCTGGTGAAAATATTACCCGTGCAGCCGAGCTTGCTATCTTAATTTCTAGTGAGGTGGTTGCACAATTTGGCCCACGTTTAGATTTGGCAGATTATGCTAAGCTATTGCAAACTTTCAAAGAAGAACAGGTTGGTGCATGAATAAAATTTGTATGACCGAAGATATTCCAGAGCGTGAAGCACGTAGCTTTGACAATGCAGAAGGTGCAACCTTCTTCATTACGCAACGGGATGGTGCTTTTTTTGCTTATCAGAATCTGTGCCCACATTTACAGACCGAACTCGAATTTCTAGAAAATCAATTTTTAGATCAAGATGGTGAATACATTGAATGCTCAACCCATGGCGCATTATTCAATGTTGAAACTGGTGAATGTATTGCAGGCCCATGTTTAGGCGAATCATTACAACCGATTAAAGTCACTGTTCATTCGGATGGTGGAATTTATTTAGATTAAATATGCACCCTCTCCCGTTGGAGATGAGCAGCATTGCTGCGCCAGGGAGAGGTTGCTTTTAACTTAAATCTGCACAACCGCTTTACGATAATCATCAATCGGCATTTCAGTCAGTTCTACACATAACTGCAAATCCAGCCCCAATCCTTGACCATAATCAAACTGTTGTAAGGCTGCAAACACTTGATCAGCTAATAGTTTCTTTTCCGCAAGACTACGACCATTCAAAATATAAAGATGCGCATGCACATAAGCTTGCTGTTGATCACCTAAGCCAATCAGAAAACGATGATTGGCGTGAATGCGTGATTTGAGATCTTTTCCAACCACCAAACCGGTTTGAATCAAATGCTGATTCAGACTCAGCAATAACGCACTCTCATCAAGCGCTTTGATATTGTCAGAATATTCAATGATTAACTGTGGCATCCATTTCCCCTTCGTCTAAACATTTTTAAGTTAACCGAATAACCCATTTAAAACCTGTGCTGAGCGCAAAGCTGCTGTATTCGCCCAAATAATGACTTAAGAATATGACTCAAGACAATCATTCAACAAACAGTAAAGCCAAACGCACCTGATCGTATCCCATTTTCGGACTGGTCGCTTCAACAATCGGGCGTAATTTAATCGCACCATCATCACTGAAATGTTCGGGGCTTTGACGTTTCAACAAACGTTTATAAATTTTACGAACTTGCTCGACCACTTCTTCACCGGGATTTGCTACGGCAATATCCAAGCCCTGCTCACGGTGTAACCGCGCCAAGTGATTGATAATTGTTGCAGGTGTTAGGCCGCGTTCCACTGCAATATCTTGAATCGTATAACCAGACTCAAATAATGCCTTGGTTTCATCAATGGTGGCCGTTGCATAATTTTGCTTCGCGCCCTTGGCGATTTTCTTCTCATTGCGTTCAATTTCAGTCGGATTTAAAGTCCCACCACAATGACGAATAAAGGCCTGATGTTGTTTGGTTAAATCAGACTCAATAAAATGCTGCTCTGCTTCTGCCGACAGCTCTTGAAAACGACGATCTGCTTTAATCGCTAAGGCATCCAATTCTAAAGCTTGGCTATTAAAGCCCAGTAATCTCAAACCATTAATTGATTTTAACCGTGACAAAGCTACATAACCTTGCCCTTTTTCGAAGGTATGGCTGAGGTTAATTTCCGCTGCCGCCAAAGTCATGCCTTGAGATTTATGAATGGTAATTGCCCAAGCCAAACGCAAAGGTACTTGTTCTAGACTGGCAATGGTCTTGCCAGCGTCATTGTCAACCGACCACGTTTCTGGTTCCACCAGCATGACCGTGCCATCCGTCAAGCGCACTTTAGGCAAAATACCATGTTGGTCATCTTCTTCAAAACCAATCACTTCACCCATGCTGCCATTGATATACCCCATATCAAAATTGTTTTTAACAAACATAACCTTGGCATGTTTTTTAAGGGTGAGTTCTTCAGGTGCCCGAACGGATGACTTCAGCGTTTCAATCAGCTTATCGTTGCCATCACCTACCGCGATAAACTGATGGCCATCACCAGAAATTTCATTAAGATGTTGATAGTTAATATTATCGACATCCATATTGTGGGTATAAAGCCGAGTATAGGTTTCACCGATATCTTGATGCCTTGTTTCTTCAAGTGCTTTAATATGTTGTGGTTCAATTTGCTGGGCACGAATCGCATTTAAAATATCATTCAATGCAGAATCATCTTGACGATGTTGCTCCGTCAAATAGCAGACTCGAAACTTCGCTTCAACCCAAGCATTTGACATAAAACAGAATTTATCACGATTTTTTTCATCATTACGACCCACTGGTGGTAACTGAAAGAAGTCACCTGCTGCAATCACTTGAATTCCACCAAAAGCCTCGTCGCTTTCTTTAAAGTATTTCAAGACTTGATTGACCAAATTGAGTTGTTTGGCGTGCAACATGGAAATTTCATCAATAATCAAAACTTGGGCATTTTCTAAATGCTCTTTTAAATATTTACGCTCTTTCATGCGTTTTAAGTCATCGTCAGACAAGACATCCTTAATACCGATGCCTGCCCAAGTATGAATGGTCATACCATTCATATGCGTGGCCGCAATTCCTGTAGATGCCGTAATCGCTACAGGTACTTTTCGTGCTTTTAAGTAATGAATATATTGGTTGAGCGTATAGGTTTTACCTGCACCTGCTGACCCTGTCAAAAAGACATTTTCACCTGCTTGCATTAATTTCAGTGCAGTGTCTTGTTTCATAACAACCCTAAACTTATAGAACTGCTATAGCCTAACGATTTTTCCTCTAAATGTTAAGCAATCAAGCGATAGATGCTTGGGATTCATTAAAAATAAGCCAGTGCTGCGACAAGCTATGTCCACAAACAGCTATTTCCCATGAAGTCAGAAGATTAAATATATATAAAATCCAGATCAATTTTAAACAAAACAACAATCCTTAAAATAAGCTAGCACCCTGTTTTAACGCAAGAAAAATGTAAAGCACTCCTCAACATCTGTGTATTACACACAGTCCCAAAAACTAGGTTTTAGCTAACATTCTGTTTTGGTAGGTGTTTAGTAGGTTTCTTAATATGTATGTTACTTAGATACTCAAAGTGTAGGGGCAATTACACCCCCAGGATAAAATTAACTTACTGTATGGTAGAAGGAATCGCACCATGTCATTTAAAAATATTGCAGATCAAACCAACGGCTTTTATATTCCTTGTGTTTCATTATTTGGTCCAGGTTGCGCGAAAGAAGTTGGCGCAAAAGCACAAAATTTGGGTGCTAAAAAAGCATTAATCGTTACAGATGCAGGCCTTTTCAAATTTGGCGTTGCAGACATCATCGTAAACTACCTAAAAGAAGCGGGTGTTGATAGCCACATCTTCCCTGGTGCAGAGCCTAACCCAACAGATGTAAACGTACATAATGGTGTTGATGCCTATAACCAAAACCAATGTGACTTCATTGTATCGCTTGGTGGTGGATCATCACATGACTGTGCAAAAGGTATTGGCCTTGTGACAGCAGGTGGTGGACACATTCGCGACTACGAAGGTATCGATAAAAGTACCGTACCAATGACACCGTTAATTGCAATTAACACCACCGCGGGTACTGCATCTGAAATGACGCGTTTCTGTATTATTACCAATACAGACACCCACGTAAAAATGGCAATTATCGATTGGCGTTGTACTCCATTAATTGCGGTTGACGATCCTAAACTCATGGTCGCTAAACCTGCTGCGTTAACAGCTGCAACTGGGATGGATGCTTTAACTCACGCGATTGAAGCTTATGTTTCAACGGCTGCAACACCAATTACCGATGCTTGTGCTGAAAAAGCCATTACCATGATTAGCCAATGGTTAAGTGCTGCAGTTGCCAATGGTGAAAATCTTGAAGCACGTGATGCAATGAGCTATGCACAATACCTTGCGGGCATGGCATTCAACAATGCATCGTTGGGCTACGTGCATGCAATGGCGCATCAATTGGGCGGTTTCTACAACCTTCCTCACGGCGTTTGTAATGCAATCTTGCTCCCTCATATCTGTACCTTCAACGTAATTGCCTGCCCAGAGCGCTATAAGAAAATTGCTGAATTGATGGGTGTGAATACCGACGGCCTGACTGTGACAGAAGCTGCATTTGCTGGTATTGATGCAATTCGTGAGCTTTCAGTTTCAATCGGGATTCCTTCAGGTCTCGCAGAACTTGGTGTGAAAGCAGCGGATCATGCAGTTATGGCTAAAAATGCACAGAATGATGCTTGTATGTTGACCAATCCACGTAAAGCCAATGATGCACAAGTGATCGCACTGTTTGAAGCGGCAATGTAAGTCACAACTGAAGTAAAGCCAACAAAATTCAGTGTCCTCTATACGTAGGGGGTTATCGCGGCTGAATATGGGGACGATCTCAAAACACTCTGAGATCGTCCCTTCTGATCAAACTCTCCCTTTATTTAGTTTTACACTTGGTTTCAGTTTTCCTGAGAATAGCGACCCATCGCTATTCTTTTTTTTGCTGTATTTTTTGTTTAACGTAAACCAAGCCAACCTATCGCACAACAGTGCCTTTCTTGCTATCAGGCCATTACAAACCTCTCCGCTAAAATAATGCTAAAAAAACTTGTATCTTCTGAAAAAATCGTTAAATTAACTACCTGTCGGTAGGTAGTCTTACTTTAGAGTTATACATGTCATCCCAAATTAGTTTTAAATTAACCCTATCATTTGCCATTGTGGTGGCTCTAGGCCCCGCAGCCATTGATATGTATCTTGCCTCAATGCCACAGATGGCACTAGATCTGCATGTTTCTTACGCATCCACGCAACTATCTTTAACGGTCTTTCTCATTTTTATGGGACTGGGCCAACTCTTTTTTGGCCCAGTCTCCGATGCCATTGGTCGACGACCGCCACTGTTGATCGGCTTATTGGTTTATTTCTTGGCATCCTTGCTTGCAGGTTTTGCCACCAGCTTAGAAATGCTCATTTTTGCACGTACCATTCAAGGTTTAGGTGCTGCCATGGCAATTGTGGTCATTATGAGTATGGTTCGAGATGTCGCTTCGGGTACACAAGCGGCACAACTCTATGCGCTGCTCAATACCATTGTCGCATTGGGTCCGATTGTGGCACCTGCACTGGGCGGACTTTTGGGTGCAGCCTATGGCTGGCAAGGCATCATGATCTTTCTTGGCATCTTGGGCCTAGCCGTCTTTTTAAATAGCCTGTTCAATATTCCAGAAACCTTGTTCAAGCAACAACGCGTTGCACTCAACCTCGCCAATATTTTTCAAAGCTATGCCAATATTTTAAAAAATAAAGCATTCTTGTTAAATCTAATGGCTTTGTCTGCCGTATTTTTCTTTTTATTTGCCTATATCGGTGGCTCTGCTTATGTCTATCAAAAGCAATTTGGCTTAACCGCTGAGCAGTTTGGTTTAGTCTTTGGCTTAACCAGTGTGAGTTTAATTTGTGGTGCCTTATCTTCAGCCTATTTAGTCAAAAAAATCAAAGTCAATCAATTGGCCTTGATCGGTGCTGTATTAATGACTTTAAGTGGTTTATCGTGTGTTGCAGCCGAAATACTACATTGGGGATTACCAGGTATTGTCTGTAGTATTGCCCTGGCCTTATTCGGCTTGGGCATATTAGAAGCGACCTTGATGGCGATTGCCATGGAAACTCAAACGACTGCACTGGGTTCAACCGCAGCATTATTGGGTGCAATTCCCATGGTTTTGGCATCAACTGCCACACCAATCGCGGGTGCACTGGTTGAAATCAGTTCGGTCTATTGGCTCAGTTTATTAGGTGCAATTTCACCTTTAATTTTAATACTGGTGTATTTCGGTTCACGCACAAAAGTCGCTCACGTTTCATTAAAATAGGGAAACCATGCCAAATTCCAAACCACGTTCTGTCGCAAAAGAACGCATCTGCACAGCAGCACTCGAACATTTCGTCATTAATACTTATGAGGGTGCCTCGCTGAATAACATTGCAGAAATGGTTGGAATTCGCAAAGCCTCGATTTATGCACACTTTAAAAGCAAAGATGAACTCTTCAAACAATTGATTGAGGATGCTCTACAAGTTGAGTGTGCATTTGTTGCGGAGAGTTTTAACAGCAATGCTACTGGTGATCCTGGGGAGTTCTACTGTCGTGCGCTTAAGCAACGCTATATCGAATCAATTCATCTGCGCTTTTTAATCCGTACTGCCTATGTACCCCCTGTACATATGGTTGATTATATTGCGACACACTACCAAAACTATATCGATTGCTTGACCGATTACTTTATTCAGTCCATGCAAAAAAATACTGCACTTTTAACTGAACAAACGACGCTTTATGGCGATGCTTATATTGGTGTCGTCGATAGTCTGCATGTTGACCTTCTCTATAGCGGACTCGACAATTTTGAGCGAAAGCTAGAAGCCATGCTCTTTCTACTCAAAAATGCCATCCATAGCCTCTCCACCTCTAAGTAACTCTAAATTGACTGAAAATTCATTTAAATAAAATTGACAAATCAGGGCAAATCAACAAGGATCAATGCTCGACAAAAATAATAGTGACGACACATGAACATCATAGAAACAAGTTATCAACCCGATATTTTGGGAACTGGTTATCAGCAAATCACCCTCAACTTTCCTGACGATTATGAGGGTCCTGTGGTTGCCACCTTAGTGCGCAAACAAGCCCCGCAGAAAACCCCCAAAGCAGTTTTATATATTCATGGATTTCTTGATTATTTCTTCCAAACTGAAATGGCAGATCAATTTAATCAGCATGGCTATGACTTCTATGCACTTGATCTCAGAAAGTATGGTCGCTCCCACCGCCGCCACCAAAAACGCTTTAATGTCCGTGATTTAAATGAATATGAAGCCGAAATCAGTGTGGCACTGGATCGTATTGGTCAAGAAGGTCATGATCACGTTATTTTGGCAGGACATTCGACTGGTGGGCTAATCGTGACACGCTATGCTGCACATCATCCAGAACATCCGTTACTGAAAGGGCTTTGGTGTAATAGTCCCTTTTATGACTTCAACAACAATCCCTTAAAGAAAAAAATTGCATTGCCACGCCTCAGCGCCTTGGGTAAATATTTACCCAACTTAAAATTTCCAAGCGAACTAAATAAATGGTATACCCAGAGTCTGCATCAGCGTTTTCATGGTGAATGGGATTTCAATTTAGAATGGAAACCCGTTACTTATCCTTTTGCATATTTAAGTTTTGTGCATGCCATTTTTGAAGCTCACAAGGACATTCATCAAGGTGCTCACTTGGGTATTCCTGCATTAATTATGCACTCACATCGAACGACATTTCCTCGGAAATGGGGCCATGATGCGCAAAGTAGCGATGTCATTTTATCGGTAAAAGATATTGAAAAGTATGCAAAAAAATTACAAGGTGATGTCAGTGTAATGACAATTAAGAATGGTTTACATGATTTGGTTTTATCTGCACCCCAAGTGCGTCAGACAGTTTATCAACAATTATTTGCTTGGTTACAGCAAAAAAACCTTTAACTTGAGCTTGGTTGAAGTGGTTAATTTCACTTTATAAACAGCAGAAAATCTGTATCGCGACTACTGTGCATCTTTATATTTTAAAAATAACTGATGCGCAGGATGTCCTGCTGGAGTCAGCTCGATTAGACGCTCAACCGCATCAATCGCTTCTGGACAATAAGCCAAATGCTTTAATAAAACATCCGCCTCATTGGCATTAAAGATCGCCTTACTTAAACGGGATTCTAGACAATCACGCCATGCGCATAAAAATGGGCTTTCCGTTTTGGCCAAAAATACACCACGACAAAGTTTGAGTGCGTGCTCGATATAACCTGAATCCAGTGCTTGTTCTGCCTGTAAAAAATCAGCTTCTACTGTCGCCAATAAACGATAAGGCCGAGAGCCCAACAAGCCTCCCAAAATATCGCGTAATTGCGACATTTCAGCTTTCAAGGTTCCCATGCTGACTTTACGTTCACCATAAAGTGCCTGATGTAAACTCTCTAAATTCATCCCTTGCGGACACAGCGCCAAAATCGTCAAAATTTCAATTTGGCGGGGGGTCAAGACAGCAACTTT
The DNA here is from genome assembly GCF_006352475.1 of Acinetobacter pullicarnis. Classification (NCBI taxonomy): domain Bacteria; kingdom Pseudomonadati; phylum Pseudomonadota; class Gammaproteobacteria; order Moraxellales; family Moraxellaceae; genus Acinetobacter; species Acinetobacter pullicarnis. Next base: position 1,824,397 of record NZ_VCMZ01000001.1, on the reverse strand, counting down.
ACCATTAAACAACACTTGCGGTACCGTAAAGGCACGAATAAAGATGTGTTGTTGCTGCGACTCCAATAATGCCGACTGGATAATCGAGGCACAACGCTCTGCAGCCAATAAACCTAAACTATTATGATTATTCCACGTGGTAGATAAATCAATTACACCGAGTACTTGTTTAGAAAAGGGATCAATGATTGGCGCTGCATAGCACACCCAATCATGAATAGACGACATATAATGTTCGTTAGAAAATACACAGCTCGATTTTTGAGTTTTCAATGAAAGTGCCAAAGCATTGGTTCCGACCAAATCTTCACGCCATTGCCCCCCCTGCACAAAATGCACGCGTTCAGCAGCTTGTCGCATTTGACCACTGGCGGCTGACCAAACAATCGTACTTCCCACATCCCCAACAGCAACCACCATGGCGGATTGCTGTGCAATGTGTTTGAGCTCATTTTCACAATGAGACAGCGCCATTTGCAGCGCACTGGGCTGTTGTGTGGTCGAACCGAGTAAGGGGGCTGCTTCTCGCTCTACCGGGATGGAAGCAAGCTTGGAACGTTGCCAAGAACTATGAATACTTTGATCGTGTTGATCTGATTGCCTTAAAGAAAAATTACTATTTTCGCGTAAGACTTCAATCTCATGGCGTTTTTGTAATAACTCATGTTTGCTCAACATATTCATATCCTTATGGCTTGTTGTGGCATTTTCAAGTTGAGATTATTTATAATAAGCCTACTTTTCAAATGAATTAATATACGTCGTAGTGACTAACAGTTATATCAAAGCTTTTCGCCTAAACAAAACCTTAGATTGAATTAACCTTCACTTTAGACCAATCACTTAAAAAAATGAATGCTTAAAATTACAATCTGACCAAAAATACCACAGAAAACCGCCTACCTTTCTCCAACCTTAAGACTTATATGCTCGAATTACAATGGATGGGGTGGCCAACAGGCCATTACTATATCTATATTTTATTTGGAAAAATAAGTAAAAGGACATTCTTATGCGTTATGTAGATCCGAATCAACCTGGCTCTAAAGTCCAGTTTAAAGCACAGTATGATAACTTTATTGGTGGCCAATGGGTTGCACCTGTAAAAGGACAATACTTTGAAAATAGTTCACCTGTAGACGGTAAAGTATTTACCAAAGTATCTCGCTCATCGGCTGAAGATATCGAACTTGCACTTGATGCAGCGCATAAAGCCAAAGCAACTTGGGGACAAAGCTCTCCAACAGAACGCTCAAACATCTTATTAAAAATTGCTGATCGTCTTGAAGCCAATTTAGAAACCTTGGCTGTGGCTGAAACTTGGGATAACGGTAAACCAATTCGTGAAACCTTGGCTGCTGATATTCCATTAACCATTGATCATTTCCGCTATTTTGCAGGCTGCATCCGCGCTCAAGAAGGCGGTATCTCTGAAATTGACAAAGATACTATTGCCTATCATTTCCACGAGCCTTTGGGTGTTGTTGGACAGATTATTCCTTGGAACTTTCCAATCTTGATGGCAGCATGGAAATTGGCTCCTGCACTTGCAGCTGGTAACTGTATCGTGCTTAAACCAGCTGAACAAACTCCAGTCAGCATTTTAGTATTGGCTGAATTAATCCAAGACATCCTGCCACCGGGCGTTTTAAACATCGTCAATGGTTTCGGTGTTGAAGTGGGTCGCCCATTGGCAACCAATCCACGTATTGCAAAAATCGCATTTACGGGTTCAACCAAAGTCGGTCAAATGATCATGGAATATGCGACTGAAAACATTATTCCAGTGACATTAGAATTGGGTGGTAAATCGCCAAACATCTTCTTTGAAGATGTAATGGATCAAGATGATGACTACTTAGACAAAGCTTTAGAAGGTTTTGCAATGTTTGCCTTGAACCAAGGTGAAGTTTGTACTTGCCCATCTCGTGCACTTGTTCAAGAAAGTATTGCTGACAAATTCTTGGAAAAAGCCATTGAACGCGTTAAACGTATCAAAACAGGTCACCCGCTTGATACAACAACGATGATTGGTGCACAAGCGTCACAACAACAGCAAGACAAAATTTTGGGCTGCATCGCAACTGGCCGTGCTGAAGGCGCGCAAGTACTCACTGGTGGTGGCGAACGTCAAGACGTTGGTGGTGGTTTCTATATCGAACCGACCGTGTTTAGAGGCACCAATGAAATGAAGATTTTCCAAGAGGAAATTTTCGGACCTGTGCTTTCTGTAACAACCTTCAAAGATTATGATGATGCAATCCGCATTGCCAATGACACCATGTATGGTCTAGGTGCTGGTGTTTGGTCTCGTTCTGCGCACACCTCTTATCGTGCGGGTCGTGCGATTGAAGCTGGTCGCGTTTGGACCAACTGCTACCACATCTACCCTGCACATGCGGCATTTGGCGGTTATAAAAAATCAGGTATTGGTCGTGAGAATCACAAAATGATGCTTGATCATTATCAACAAACCAAAAACCTGTTGGTGAGCTACTCAACCAAAGCAATGGGCTTCTTCTAAGCGAGTACTCACTCATTTAGTCGATTAAAACAGATACAGCACAAGGCGAACTTCGGTTCGCTTTTTGTTTTTAACAACCAATCTTGACGTACGTTAAATTTAAATAAAATATATACTGAGAATATTTAGTACAGGCTTTAAAGCCATATAACGCTTAACTCAATATCGTAAATATGCTTTATTTTGACTAGATCCATAAAATTTCAGTTTACGCGTATTCACTCAGCTGGTATTTTCGGTTACATTAAATCATTCACTCACAAAGCAATCACTTCTTATGAGCCTCTCTCATTCAACACTCCCTAAAACGATCTATGCTATTCAACACGTGGCTTTTGAAGATCTCGGTATTTTTGAAGATCGCTTATATGAACTTGGATTTCGTGTGCGTTATTTTGAAGCAGGCGTCGACGATCTCGCGCCAGCATTTAATTTTGAGGGACTCTTGATGATTTTAGGAGGTCCCATTTCTGCCTATGATACGCAGGACTTCCCCTTTCTAAATACCGAGCTTGAACAATTAAAACAACGCCTAGCGCAAAACAAACCCACCTTTGGAATTTGCCTTGGTGCACAATTGATAGCCATGGCTTTGGGTGCCAAGGTTTATCCTGGTCATGTAGCAGAAATTGGTTGGAGTGAATTAGAACTAACACCATCACCGCACAATATTCTTGCCCCACTTAAATCAGTATCAGTCTTACACTGGCATGGCGATACCTTTGATTTACCTGAACATGCAACACTTTTGGCCAGCAGTGAACATTATCCGCATCAAGCCTTCCAAATTGGCCAGCAAATTTTGGCATTACAATTTCATTTAGAAGTTGATTATCTCGGCCTAGAAAAATGGTTTATTGGCCATAGCTGTGAGTTACGCCAATCCAAAATTAATATTGCACAACTCCGTGCTGATAATCGGGCTTTTGGGAAAGCCTTAATACAACCTGCTTGTGAAATATTTGAAAACTATTTAAATGGTTTAACAGTGAATTAATCGAATGACATGCATAATATCGTTAAGCCATGAGATCAATTGATCATGCGATTTGCATGGCACATTAAACAGCGTTGATTGCCTTTCCGTACTGAGCCGTATACTATTTTGTTAATTTAAATTTTCACTTTATTTTATGTCTGAATTTCAGCTTTCATTAAGCGAATATCTCTCTACCGTTCAGGAAATTATCCACGTCGCGTTTAATGAGCCAGTTTGGGTCAAAGCAGAAATTCGCAATCTCAATATCAAAGCTGGCCATTATTATTTAGAACTGGCGGAAAAAGACGAAGATACCGACAAAGTTATTGCCAGCTGCAAAGCCATGATTTGGAAATTTTCTGCGGCCAAAATCATCTTAAAATTTGAACGCGAAAGCGGTATTGAACTGTCCAAGGATTTAAATGTCCTGATTAAAGTCAAAGCCCGCTTCGATCCTCAATATGGCTTTTCAGTCACCATTGAAGCAATTGATTCAAGTTATACACTCGGTGATATTGCACGGCGCTATCAACAAATACTAACAAGACTGGATACCGAAGGCTTACTCAATAAAAATAAATCCTTGCCAATCCCCTTTGATATTCAAAATGTATTGGTGATTGCGCCAGAAAATGCAGCAGGCTTGGGGGACTTTAAAAAAGATGCCGATGCCTTAGCGCATGCTGGTGTTTGCCACTTTCGCTATCACACAGCAACCTTTCAGGGCAATACTGCTGCAGATAGCATTACAGAATCACTTAGCCTTGCCTTACGTCAGTGGGCTGCAACATTTGCTACAGCGCCAGATTTGATTGTCCTGATTCGTGGTGGCGGTGCGGTGAATGATCTGGCTTATCTAAACGACTACAATCTCGCGGCCTTGCTGTGTAAGCGCTCAGTCCCCATTTGGGTTGGGATCGGTCATGAAAAAGACCGCACCATCCTCGATGAAGTCGCCAACCGCTCCTTTGACACCCCCAGCAAAGTCATTGGCGGGATTCGCAATTTGATCGTTGAACGCAGTCAGGAAGTACTTGAAGCATTACAGAAAATCAAACTTCTGTCTCAACATCAAATTACCGCTTATCAAAGCCAAAACGATCAATACCTGCAAGTGATTAAGACCTTGGCACATACTCAAATTCAAGAGAGTCATAAAACCCTCGATTTGATTAAAGGGACAACGCACTATCTCGCACAACAGCAAATCAGAATGGCGACGACTCAACTTGAGTCACTGATGCGTGAAACGCTACTACAAAATCCAAGGCATGTGATGGCCAAAGGCTACGCGATTGTGCGTCACCAAGGCAAAGCCATTCGTTCCATTCAACAACTTTCAGCCGATAACATCCAAATTGAATTGCAGGATGGTACGATTGAAGCCAATGTCATACAGGTAAATCGCAATGACTAAAAAAGAAATCAGCTTTAAACAGGGCTATGACATTCTCAAAAAGAATGCCGAATTGCTAGATAATCAAGAAGAGCCTGACATTGACAATTTAATGAAAATTGTTGAGGAATCAATGTCTGCCTATCAAGCCTGTAAAACCCGGGTTGATGCCGTACAACAGGCATTAAATGAGACCTTTAAAGAGTAGGACTTTTTTCAATGTTTATAGCGTACGCTAAAAGGTATAAACAACTGATATAGCCTACTTTTACTCGGCTCATAGTTCCATGGCAGTAGCCGTGTTAATGGTTCATATGCGATGCTGAAAATACCAAAAGCCCATCTTATGATGGGCTCTACACGTATGCTCACTTAGACTGAACCGTTTTTCTCTAAAGTACTTATATGCGCTTATCATTTTCAACGTTTCAAAAAACTGTTTTGTTTGATTCACACATCATAAAAAGTGCTTTTTAAGCTTGGCTTGCCAAGTATTTACAGTGAAATTCTATGTGTTCTGCGATAAAACTCGCTATAAAATAATAGCTGTGATCATATCCATCTCTCATATTCAAAGAGATCGGATATTCTTTATCACGGCAAACATTTGCTAAGAGTTCAGGCTTTAATTGCGCTTCCAAAAAAGAATCTGCAGTTCCCTGATCAATTAAAATAGGTATCTTCACCGCACTTGATTTGATTAACTCAACGGCATCATAGTTAGACCATAAAGCCTGATCTGCACCAAGATAAGCGGTAAATGCTTTGTTACCCCAAGGCACTTGAGAAGGTGCAACAATTGGAGAGAAAGCAGAAATACTCTGATATATCTCAGGATTTCTTAACCCAATCACTAATGCCCCATGCCCACCAGCACTATGCCCCATAATGCTTTGCACTTTATTTGTCGGGAAATTACTCTCGATTAAAGTTCTTAGCTCATAGACAATATAGTCATACATTTTATAGTGTTCTGACCAAGGTACTTGAGTAGCATTGACATAAAAACCAGCACCCTGCCCCAAATCATAAGCCGCGTCGTCGGCAACACCATCACCACGTGGGCTTGTGTCAGGCGCAACAATAATTACCTGATGTTCAGCAGCATACTTTTGTGCTCCTGCTTTGGTGATAAAGTTTTGTTCATTGCAAGTCAATCCTGATAACCAGTATAAAACCGGTAATTTCTCACCTTCAACATGAGGCGGAATATAGATTGAGAAATTCATTAGACAGTTTAAGGTCGTTGACTGATGACGATACACTTCTTGCCATCCTGCAAATGAAGCGTGTCTTTCCATTATTTCCATAACCAATTACCCCTGTAGAGCTGCTTAATCGATGCTGCGCTGTAGCAAATATCGCCATGCACACAAAGCTTCTCGTGTGCATGGAAAAGATTGATTTAGAATAAAATTACTCGTAATGAATAACGGTACGAATAGATTTGCCTTCATGCATTAAATCAAATGCTTCATTGATTTGGTCCAAGCCCATGGTATGCGTTACAAAAGGTTCGAGTTGAATCTCGCCTTTCATTGCATCTTCTACCATTCCTGGAAGCTGAGAACGACCTTTCACTCCACCAAAGGCAGAGCCTAGCCATTTACGACCGGTTACGAGCTGGAACGGGCGGGTAGAGATTTCCTTGCCAGCACCTGCCACCCCAATAATCACGGACTGCCCCCAACCACGGTGTGCAGATTCAAGTGCCGAACGCATCACATTCACGTTACCAATACACTCAAATGAATGATCCACTCCCCAACCTGTCATTTCAACGATCACTTGCTCGATTGGTTTATCATAATCTTTAGGATTTAAGAAATCCGTTGCACCAAAGGTTTTTGCGAGTTCAAACTTTTCAGGATTCATGTCGACTACAATAATGCGCCCAGCCTTGGCTTGCCGTGCACCTTGTACCACTGCAAGGCCAATACCGCCTAAACCAAAGACTGCAACACTATCACCTTCTTGTACTTTAGCGGTGTTGTGTACCGCACCAATACCCGTTGTTACACCACAGCCCAGCAGGCATACCTGCTCATGATTGGCTTCAGGGTTAATTTTAGCCAAGGATACTTCTGCAACCACAGTATATTCACTAAAAGTTGAACATCCCATATAGTGGTAAATGGGTTGACCGTTATAAGAAAAGCGCGTTGTACCGTCTGGCATCAAACCTTTACCTTGCGTTTCACGAACAGCAATACAGAGGTTGGATTTTCCAGATTTACAGAATAGGCACTCGCCACATTCAGCAGTATAAAGTGGAATAACATGGTCACCAGGCTTGACGCTCGTCACACCTTCACCAACTTCCACAACAACGCCAGCACCTTCATGGCCTAAAATGACAGGGAAAACGCCTTCAGGATCATCACCAGATAAGGTGAAAGCGTCTGTATGACATACACCAGTATGGGAAATTTTAATTAATACTTCCCCTTTTTTCGGTGGTTCAACATCAACATCAATAATTTGAAGGGGTTCGCCAGGACCAAATGCGACGGCAGCACGTGACTTCATAGAATTTTTCCTTATACCAATCTATTTTAAATATGACTTTAGAATCTTTGCTATTTCAGCAAGTTCTTTGCTTCGTTGTTGTTCTGTCGTTTCACCAGATACCAGCGTGTCTTTTAAATGAACCTCTAGCATCTCATTCATTAGACCATTAATGGCACCACGTACAGAACATATTTGCTGCAGAATCGCGTGACATTCCACATTACTTTCTAGCGCTTTTTCGATCGCTTCAGCTTGACCTTTGATTCGCCTGACGCGTGTCAGAATCTTTTTTTTATCTTCAATTTCGTTTGGCATAAAAGTAACTCCTTAATGCGATAAATAGTATAGTACCCTATAGTATGGTGGTTGACAATAATCCCTAAGCAAATTAGTTGTTAATAGAAACCTATAATTGAAGAAACCTACATTTAATTTTGAGTTTTCTCAGCTTAAATACCATAAAAACCCATGCCATATTAATTTAATATTTAAAATAAATTCAACAACTTAGGTTGAAATATAAAGCTTGCCGTATCGAATAAAACTTTTTATGTAAATCTAACCACTTTATGGGTAATATTTCCTCAATACTGCTTATCACACTTCAATCATTCTTTATATTTTCAATTTACTTTGGTTACGTCCAACCCAATCATTCTTTATCAATTCGCTCTGCATCAGCTGCTTTTACTACAGTTTAATGCAAATGTTTCTACATATTCACCACTCACCAAAGTGTAGATGATAAAAAACCCGCATAAGCCTTAGGTCTGACTCATACAGGTTATTGTATTTTAAAGACTTATTTCCTAACCGATGCTTCAGTGGTAATTTTTACAGTGATCTTATCTCCAACATTTGGACGGTTTATTTTAATTTTATAAATCAATATGTTATATCTAATTGGTGCTTTTTTGGTGTAGATGGGTCGTTATCCATAATTAAAAACACCCTTATTACGACTATTTGGGTCTGACATCAAACCAACTTCAAACACCACTATGTCGTCATCTATTTTTATTTAGTTGACAAATCCTATTTTTAGCCATAAATCTTGGTTGACAGATTAGTAATTTAGCCAAAATTGAGCTTTGGGTCGCTTGTATTTGCACATGGTTTTATCACTGAAACCAGCTTAGTCAAAAATCTAGACAGTGCTGGTTTAGTGCTGATATAAAAATCGGAGATATTCTGGATAGGCTAATTATATCTATTTTTTAATTCTTGTTTCATACTCTCTAACGTATCGCAACTTCCGGATGCTTGCCAAGATTGAATAATCCCTTTTGCATTACTAACGAATAGTGTGTCACAGTACCGTGATACTGAACCCAGCATGGAATACTTATAATAAGTTCGCTCTCGGTAAGTGACATGGCGGCCACCATCAGCTCTATTGTATGTATTGGTTGGTCCACCCCAAGCTAAAACCAGATCATCAACACTTTTACCAACCCACGGGGCTCTATCAGCATTGAATTTTAATATTTTATGAGCTCTTTCCTTAAACTCACTCTGTGTTATTGGTTCTACTCTTTCATATTGCGCATAAGTTTGAGTCGTAGATAGGGATATTGCAAACATAAAAGCAAACCCAATTGAGTGAATCACCAAACCATTACGCATATAACTACCCTTTTCCATTCACTTTGTCCAAATAATCAATTATATTTCCCACTTTTATACTATCTAATTGAGTATATTTATGCAAAGAAAGAGCCCCTAGCTAAAAATCTAAAATAGAGTGGGTATTCGCTCTCACTCGAGGGCTTTCACAATAACACCATGTTTCATCTGACATTGGTTATATTGAATCACAGTGTCCACAGACCACAGCATTAAATCACTACCCAGTCCTCGCTCTAGTTCCTGCAAATCAGCATAAGATACAAGTAAATTATCTGGTATTTTTGGGGATGAGACTGTTGATTGCTGACACCCCGTCAGCATCAATACAGATGTTGCGATATACAGGCCTATCAATGATTTTTTGCACTTCTTTAATAACGACTTTATTTTTCACTCGCTGTTCTGATTTAAGTTTTTCATAGTCGGCACTGGCTTGGTTAGCCTTATCTTGTGCTTTGATTAACTCTCTCTTCTGATCATCATTTAGCTTTTGAATCTTTTGCTGACATCCAAAAATTGGTAAAAATAAGGACCGCAATTGCGATCCATGATTTGTATCTCCAAAGTGTGTAAAGGCGACCTCATCGTCTTGGCTCACCCCCATGTCCACCAAAATACATTTGCCCTAACTCAAACTGAGCACCCGCATCACCATTATTGGCAAGTTTTTAAGAAAGGCTAAATATCCCAGATATAAATCTCAATAAACGGCTTAATGTGAAAAATAAAATGGTGCCTTAAAGGTAAATGGAAATACAGTGCCTTGTTTAAACTTCGGCTTGACCTTAGCAGCCAGTGCCGCCCTTAAAATTTCTTGGTTTTTAAAAGTAACCCCGTTGCTGCTCAATATTTTGGCATCAACGACATTACCTTGGACATCGACTTGAAATTCAATTTCTGCAAAATAAAAATCTTGTCCAATCACATTGCGAAGATAATAGAAATCTTCTCGGCTAATTTCAGGTTTTGGTGACTGTATCCATTCAGGCTGATACCAATTTATTTCAAAGGATTCATCGGTGGGTGTAATGCCATTCTTCCCCATAATCATTCTATTTAAAAAATTAAATCCAGCATGAGCATGCGATAGCGACATTGCACCGAGGCAGACCGTCAATATTATTTTCCTTACTTGCATAACAACTCCCAATAATTGACGCCACCATAACAAAAAAATAGTCCCGAATCGGTGCTGATTGTATTATGTCTAAGATGTACACAGATCTGTACATATTTTTTACGACTCTAAATCGTCTTATTTTAAATTAACGTTATTAAAAGTGATTTAATTTGACTATTTAGGATTAAGCTCAATAATAATGACAAATTGAGTCACATATTATTAGACTTTAAAAACATTAAGGATTTTTGAATGACCCTGCCCATCATTATGTTCGATATGGACGGCACTCTCCTCGATCTAGCCTTTGACGATCTGATCTGGAACCAACAACTTCCAATTCGCCATGCACAAACGCACCAATGTACACTCGAGCAAAGCCAAAAAATCTTAGGCAGTTTTTATCAGCAGCACAAACATACCCTTGCTTGGTATTCATCCAAATATTGGACCGAAAAAGTCGGTGTTGATGTGCTGCAATTGCAGTATGATCATTGTGATCGAGTGAATACGCGTCCAGGCTGCATCGAACTTTTACAACAACTACAAGCCCAAGGCTATCGTTGTTGGCTCGTGACCAATGCAGATGTTGCAAGCCTAACGTTCAAACTCAAATTAATGAAGATTAAAGATTATTTTGAAGTGATCGTCAGCAGTGAACAATTGGCGCACGCCAAAGAGGAGCAAGCCTTTTGGCAGTTATTACAACAACAGCACCCTTTTAATCCTAATGAGGTTGTGTTCGTTGATGATACTGCTCCAGTATTAGATGCTGCCCAAAAATTTGGATTACAACATTTGGTCACGATTATTCAGCCCTCAAGCATACAGAAACCACGCGATGCTGCTGAATTAAATTACCCGAGTATTCAAGTACTCACAGAGCTGCTTCCCTATTTAAGCAAAATCAACTTATCCCCATCATCAACGAAGGAAGCCAATGTCAAAACAGCCTGAACAATGCCCCCTCGAATCCATGCGTGTCGATAAATGGTTGTGGGCTGCCCGATTCTTTAAAACACGCTCACTCTCTAAAGCAGCCATTGAAGGCGGTAAAGTGCATCACAATAGTGATCGAGTCAAAGTCTCCAGAGAGGTTCGTGTCGGGATGGAGTTAACCATCCAGCAAGGCTTTGATAAGAAAACTATTTTGATACTCGCACTGTCAAATAATCGCGGACCTGCACCGGTTGCACAACAACTTTATAGTGAAACTGAGGCGAGTATTGAGCGTCGTGAGTTGCTTTCCACCCAACGAAAGCTGCATAATTTAGCGCGCCCTGAACATCGCCCCAGTAAAAAAGATCGGCGTGATATCAGTAAGTTTAAACAACAAAATGATCAATCCTTTGAACAAAACTGGTCTCCTGATCATGACTAAGTTACTGCGACAAGCCTTGTCGCTGAACTAAAAATACAGATAGAATCGCTTGGGCTTTTCTGTCACTATAATTGCCGTGGACTTAAAGCATTAATGAAAGACATCCACTTATATATTGAATGAAATTAGATAGTCTTGAGGTTAGAAAGATGGATGAGAACAAAAGTAAAGCACTCACAGCTGCGCTCAGTCAAATTGAAAAACAATTTGGTAAAAATACAGTCATGCGCTTGGGTGATAATACCGTTCAAGCTGTTGAGGTGGTGTCAACAGGCTCTCTGACCTTAGATATTGCCTTAGGAATCGGTGGTTTACCTAAAGGCCGTATTGTTGAAATTTATGGTCCAGAATCTTCGGGTAAAACCACAATGACATTACAAGCCATTGCGCAATGTCAAAAAGCTGGCGGCACCTGTGCATTTATCGATGCAGAACATGCTTTAGATCCACAATACGCACGCAAACTGGGCGTTGATATCGACAATCTCTTGGTATCGCAGCCTGACCACGGTGAGCAAGCACTTGAAATTGCAGATATGCTGGTTCGTTCTGGTGCAGTTGACATGATCGTTGTCGACTCCGTTGCAGCCTTAACCCCACGCGCTGAGATTGAAGGCGAAATGGGTGATTCGCATATGGGCCTACAAGCACGCTTAATGAGCCAAGCCCTACGTAAAATTACGGGTAATGCCAAACGTTCAAATTGTATGGTGATCTTCATTAACCAAATTCGTATGAAAATTGGTGTGATGTTTGGTAGCCCAGAAACGACAACTGGTGGTAACGCACTAAAATTCTATGCTTCAGTCCGTTTAGATATTCGTCGTATTGGTCAAGTGAAAGAAGGCGATGAAATTGTTGGTTCTGAAACCCGCGTAAAAGTCGTTAAAAATAAAATGGCGCCTCCATTTAGAGAAGCACTGTTCCAAATCCTTTACGGCAAAGGCACCAATCAGCTTGGTGAATTGGTTGACCTTGCGGTACAGCAAGAACTGGTACAAAAAGCTGGTGCTTGGTACTCATATCAAGGAAGTAAAATCGGACAAGGTAAAAACAATGTGATTCGTCATTTAGAGGAACACACACAAATTGCTCAAGATCTTGACCGCATGATTCGTGAGAAATTATTAACCACGGCACAAGCTGAACCAGAAGATAAAAAAACTGAAGAACTTGACGAGGCATTAGACGCTTAATATTTTAAACCCGTTAATCGTCTATAAAAATAAACGCCAAGCTTGGCGTTTATTTTTGTTTATGATCTAAGAATTGTTGTTAAATATCTAACTTGACTCAGCTTCTAAAAGCCAATTACAGAAATTCAACCCGCACAACATCAATATCAGTTGCTCTATAGCGGTGTGTATCCACTTCACCAATCACACGAACTTTACTCCCTGGTTTGAGTTGAGCAGGGCCAGCGATATCATCATCAATCTCAACCACAATCGTACCGCTCTGGTCTTTCAGCTCATAATGTTCATGTTTAAGTTGACGTACAATTGTCCCAACAATCGTTACCGCGGTTTCATCTCTGGCTTTCGCAGCTTGAGCAACTGTGATGACATTGTTCGCTGCTGCCGCTATTACCCGTTGATCATCATCATGACCAGCCAAAACATGCGTGGAAACTGCTGTAAGTAGACCAACAATCAATAGTATTGGTTTAATTTTCATTTCTCATACCACTCCCACTTTGTGAAGTAAATAACAATAACCAATTTTAGTTGTGAAGTAAAACTTAATACAAGTAAAAAGCCAAACAATAAAAAACCGCCCACTGTTGTAGACGGTTTAATCAATTTAAATTTGACTAGACATTACATATTTAACAATGCGATTGTTAGACAGTTATTGCACTTCTTGAATATTAATCGGCTGATCTTTTTTAAACTCAACGATTCCCTCCCCTTTTTTAAAGTGAATTGAAACTCCTTCATCGTTAGCCATTTTAATACCACAATCGGTTATAATATCGAGTGTTCCCATTCAATAATTTCACTTGAATAAATCATGCACTGTTATATTTTATTGAGCAGATGATCAGCGATTATTTTGGGAGCATATCCTCTTATCTCGATCGTAAAAATAAAAGGTTGTGGCATGTCAGGCGCGAAATTCCCAAAGTACTTAGATTATGATCAGCTGGTGATGGCAACACAGTCACAACAAGATTCTGAGCTAAAACAGGAACAGCAGCCAGTCCGTCCTCACCCCCAGCTTCCAAGCGATTCGACTGAAACAGATTCAGAAATAACGCTCGACATTCCAGTTGGATTGACCGGAACCAAACTGCGCTCCTATGCTTTTGCAGTACTGACCCGCAAAGAATATTCAAAAATCGACCTAATTGAAAAGCTCATGCTTCGCGCACAAGATCGCAATGAAGTCATTGCCTTAGTAGATGAGTTCGCTGCTGCAAATTACCAAAGTGATGATCGAATGGCCGAAATGCTATTACGCAGTCAAGTGCGTAAAGGAAAAGGTCCTCAGCACATTAAACTTGCATTAAAAAGTAAAAGTTTAGATATCGAGCATTTAAAAGAAGACTTAAAAGAAATCGATTGGCTTGCACAAGCCTATGCTCTTAAAGTAAAAAAATTCGGTACTGACGTTGCCCAAGAACCTAAGGCCAAAGCCAAGCAGATTCGATTTTTACAATATCGGGGTTTTGATTTCGATGTCATTTTTAAAGCGATTGCACGAAAAAAATAAATCCACTGGACATATACGCTGATCATTCAATCACGATTCTAGCAAACACACTGAAGCGAAGATGCGAAGATGCGAAGATGCGAAGATGCGAAGATGCGAAGATGCGACAATATACTCAATAAATATCAAAAGTATAAATAAGTTAAATGAACAGGATTCGGTGGGATTGCTTAATCGCAAGACTGCGATAAAAAGGAAATGATTAATCTTATTATTGTAAAATTGGTGGCAACCCTATTAGCAAAATCTCGGCACATCATATATCTGCTACCGTTGCTACCTTCCGGTCCTGGCGGGGTTTACAGAATACAATTGCGAAACCACCAATAGGGTCACCATTACAGGATCAAAGTATAGCGATTTTTAAAATTGTTGCAATAAAGAAATTTGATTTAAAACAGATAAATCGCTCAACTGATTATTTGATCAGCGATCTGGGAATAATCCGCCTACATAATAAGCAAATCCTTGTTTTTGAGTTTTAAATAACGTATTCCCAGCCTGCTAGATAACACAAATATTTGAGAAGATTGTAAAACCATCTTGCAATTCAACTATGAGCCGTCTTTAATAACATATGATTTTCTGTGCTTATTTTCTAATAAATATTTAGCATAATATTGATTGGAAAAAAGTTTTAACAATACGGGTTTAATTTTATGCTCAAACAGCATCTGGCATTTTCTATCGCATTACTGAGTTCAGCAACCTTATACGCGATTCCAATTGAATCTCGCGAGCTTAGCCAACCAGGAAACTTTACGACCATCGAAAATAGTGCATCGCCTATTTCAGGGAATATGAACTGGGATTTAATGCAAAAGAATCAACAGTTAGAAAATCAAATTCGAGAACTACGCGGTAAAATAGAAGAGCAAGATCACCTGCTTGATCAAATGAATAAAGAACTCAATAGTCGTTATACCGACTTAGATCAACGTCTTGAGTTATTGCAACAGAAAATTGATCCTGAATCGCAGCACACTGATGAAGAAACATCGAATGAATCTGGTACGCCTGCCACAACCCCATCTGATAGCAATACAACCACTAACAGCGCCACTCCTGCCGCACCCAAAACCAACAACCCAGCAGCGGCAAACACCAATACCAGTAACGCAGTCGAACTAGAAAAAGCGGCCTACACAGTCGCTTTAGATGCCTATAAAAAAGGTGGTGCCAAACAAGCAATTGCACCGATGACCAACTTTATTAAAAGTTATCCAAACAGCGTCTACACAGGCAATGCTTATTTCTGGTTAGCTGAGTTTAATCTTGCAATTGATCCGCCGAATTACAACGAAGCCAAGAAAAACTATGAAACTGTCGCTGCAAAATTCCCCGATTCAGCCAAAGCGCCCCGCGCGCTGTATCAACTTTATAGCATTGCAAAAGATGTAAATAAAAATGCCGCTACAGCGAAAGTCTTTAAAGATAAACTATTAACGACCTATCCAAAGTCTGAAGAAGCAGGTTATTTCAAAAAATAACCTGCCATTCACCTCGAAGCAGATAAAATCGGTCAGTTAAAACATACTTAACCCCCAATACATCCTTCTCCTTTCGGCATAGGTATCTACACATCTTTTGATATGCTGTTTACAACCCAAAGTAATCCATCCCAACCTTCCTTTTTCTAAGGAAGGAGCGTTGTGTTGTAGTGGTCTAATAAAACTGGACACCCAATTAGGTGGTAGTCTAACCATACTAGAGGTGTCTAATGAAAAAACAACGTCGTGTATTTAGTGCAGAATTTAAGCTTGAAGCTGCTAGTTTAGTGCTGGATCAAGGTTATTCCATTCTTCAAGCTTGTCGATCCTTGGATGTGGGCGAAACTGCTCTTCGACGGTGGGTCGATCAACTGCAATTTGAGCGTACAGGAGAAACACCAACAATGAATGCGCTTACTCCTGAGCAGCAAAAAATTCAGGCTCTAGAAGCACGTATTCACCAGCTTGAACAGGAAAAATCAATTCTAAAAAAGGCTACTGCTCTCTTAATGTCAGACGAATTCAAACGTATGCGCTGATAGACCACCTGAGAGAGTTTAGTCCTGTTAATCTGGTCTGTCGTGCTTTTGGTATTTTACGTTCAAGCTATTACCGTCATCATTGCGTTAAAAAGCGCGTAAATCATAATCGCTTGCTATTAAAAGCACATGTGATTAAGGCATTCAAACAAAGCCGTGGTGCATTGGGTAGCCGAGGGATTCGAGATACTTTGCGTAATCAAAGTATTGGTATAGGACGCTATCTAGTGCGTAAGTTGATGCAGGAAGCTGGACTCATTTCGAAACAGCTTAAGACACACCGATACAAGAAGCTAGAAAGCGAACATCTGGATATTCCTAACGTCCTAAGTCGAGAGTTTAAACCAACCGAACCGAATAAAGTTTGGACCGGTGATATCACTTATATCTGGACAGGGAAAGGCTGGTCATATTTAGCCATAGTATTAGATTTATATGCTCGTAGAGTTGTTGGGTGGTCTTTCTCTAAAAGGCCAGATAAAGAATTAGTTATTCGAGCATTGGATGAAGCATGGCATCGTAGAGGAAAGCCAAGCGGAGTTATATTTCATAGTGATCAAGGGAGCCAATACAATAGTATTTTGTTTAGGCAGAAACTTGATCTTTATCAAATAGATCAAAGTATGTCGCGCAAAGGAAACTGTTGGGATAATACACCAACAGAAAGATTATTTAGAAGCTTGAAAACCGAGTGGATTCCACGATTGGGATATCACTCGATTATTGAGGCAAAGATGGATATAGGTCTGTACCTCATGAACTATTACAACCAAATTAGACCACATCAGTTTAATGGTGGTATTAGTCCTGAGGCAGCAGAAAATAAACTTAAAACTGTGTCCAGTATTTGTTGACCACTACATGTAGCCTATACTTGGCTTTGAATTCCCCGAAAAGTCCCCCTCTTTGGAAAAGAGGGGTTAGGGGAGATTGGGCATTTCTGAAATTCAATGAAATTTGCATTCAGCCCTAAATTCCAAATCTAAAGAGGACTTAAATACCTTGTATTAAGCTCAAATAGATTACATATTTCGACTAAATACATTTCTTAAATATTTGTGTAGATACCTATGCCTTTCGGGGAGAAGCTTGAGATGAGCAGCAATCCACTCAAATCCAGCTTAATCGACAACTACGCCCACATTACCCGCATCCTTTCTTATCAACCTATCAATCACAGCGAATTGACTGAAAATCTTAGCGCGTCTTTTCGGGTCAATATTGGCTTTATTTAAATCTCCCTGATAATGCCGATAAACCAATGGATCCATAATATAAAACCAAAGTGATGGAATTAATGCCGGCAACAACATACTGGCATAACCACTGGGTAATTGGGGCGCCTCATCAAAATGTCTTAATGCCTGAAATGCTCTGTTTGGAAATGCATGATGATCTGAATGGCGCTGTAACTGGTAAAGAAATAAATTGGTCACGATATTATTATTGTTCCAACTATGCTGCGGCATCATTCGTTCATATTGGCCATTGTCCTTTCTCTGACGCAACAAACCATAGTGCTCAATATAATTAATCAACTCAAATAAACTCAGCCCATAAAATGCCTGTGTCGCTAAATACGGCATGATTCCCCTACCAAACTGAGCCAACATGGTTAAATGAAAAACGCTCGCCATGCCCCAGCCCAGTAGCAATTCATTCTCTTTAGACCAAAAGCTTTTGGCTTTACGTTGCAGCCGATGTGTTTCAATTGCGATTGCTGATTTTAACGAACCCAATACAGTTCGCGGCCAAAACTGATAGTAACTCTCCCCCATTCTTGATGAGGCTGGATCTTCCGGTGTCCCTGCACGTTTATGATGCCCATATGGGTGTTCAATCCGGAAATGGTTATATCCCGTTGGAATAAGCGCTAAATGCGATAACAGATGATTAAGACGGTCTGGTTTATGACTGAGTTCATGCGCTGTATTAATCGCAATCCCATTAATCGCCCCCATGCTGATTCCCAATAATATTTTATCAAGCAATGAAGTGGTTTTTTGACTCACAATATAACCAGCATAAATATTTGCTGCGTATTGCAGTGGAATAAAAGCTTTTACCAGCCTTGCATAATATGGATCCTGTTCTAACAGTTTAATCTGAGTTGCTGTGGGATTATTTTGATCTTGACCCACGATATGGTCAACAACAGGAATGATCACGTGCAATAGAATTGGGCCTGTCAGCGCCCACGCTTTTTTGAATGGTCGAGGTGCAAACTGATAGCCAACTAAGGTTACAATCCCAATCAAAGGCAATGCTGGGCTAATCAGCCATAAATAGCGCTTTTTATCCAAAGCCAAGCCAGTAGACTGATCTGGTGGTGCAGTCAATTGAGTATTTGATGCATTCATTCGAACCGAAGCATTCATTACAGTCACCTTCCTTATGTGCTTTATTACACATATCTTCAGCGATATTGGCCTGTAAAAATACTATGCAGCGTCCAGAAAAACATACGCTACGTCTTTGGCACATTCTGCATTGTTTACGTCCTAAAACAACAAGCATAACCAGTATCACCGGCTTAATATGGCCACATAATTCGATTTTAAAAATACCATGGATGCACTCAGTCAGATTCTTAATGACATACATCTCAACCAAGCCGAATATTTTTATCTCAACACACATGGCGATTGGGCTTTCACTGTTGAAAAAAAACATGCTGTGATTGCCTATATCGTGCTTTCAGGCGAAATATTTATTCAGCTCGAACCACAAACCCTTATCTTTGCACAAACAGGTGATGTCATTCTTTTACCCGCTGGATCAGCACATCGTTGTAGCGCCTCATCTGTGCAACAACCACTTATTGAAACCCTCGATTTCACAGAATATTTTGATAAAACCCCACAGCAGAGCATCGATATCGGAACAACAGCCACCACACATAATCAATTGATGGCAATCCATTCACAACTGGATAGCCTAATGGCAAAACCGCTGTTAGACAGCCTCCCAACTTATATTTATCTACAAAGCCTTGCTAACCATCGCACACCTGAGTGGCTGCAAATCGGGCTATCTTTTTTGGCACTCGAAACACAGCAGACCAGACCCGGTCGGGATAAGATTATCGACCATCTGATTAGCATTTTATTTATTGAATGTATTCGAGATCACATACTACACCTAGACGATACACAGAGCTGGTTGCGTGCTTTAAGCCACCCTCAACTTTCACAGGCGCTAACAGCCATCCACGGCAAGCCTGGCTTCGCTTGGACTGTCGAGCTATTGGCACACCAGTGCCACATGTCACGCTCCAAATTTGCCAGTGAGTTCCATCAACTCCTTGGAACGACACCACTCGCCTACTTACAGCAACACCGTATGAATTTGGCCTGTCAACTCCTCCGAGCTGGTCAGCGATCCATCCAGCAAATTGCACAGCAACTCGGATATAGCTCAGACGTTACATTCAGTCAGCGTTTTAAAAAGCAGTTAAATATCAGTCCAAAACGCTATCAAAAACTGTTTTTTGCAGCAATACAGCCGCAATCAACTTAGTCATCCAAGCAACATAGGTGGTATCCCAAACGCAATCTTACAAACAAAAAAAAGACACCGAAGTGTCTTTTTCCTTAATTTCAATTCGATTCAGATGAAATTATTTGATTTTCGCTTTGGCTTTTAAATACTCAGTGTAATCACCCAATAATTGCTCGCCTCTTTGCTGCTGATACAATTTGGTTAACTCTGAGATTTGTGCCGCTTCAACCGCATCCTGTGGGGGTTTTACCACACTTGCAACAGCAACAATCACTAACTCATTTGGTAATGCAGCCGTATTCACTGACCACATACCTGCTTTCGGTGCCATCAAACTAAATGCTGCTTGTTCAACTTTACGCTTAAGCCCTTGTGAGCGAGTAAATTCACCCGCATGTTCAAATTTAAGCGCATGCTTTGCCAATACCTGTTGTGCAGGAAGCTTTTTAAAATCATCTAACACACTATTGATTTTAGCTTTCGCTGCATCAAATGCTTTTTGCTCGATTAACTGGGTTTTGACTTTAGCACTCACCTGATTCAAGGGTTGTACTGCAGCTGGATGATAGGCACGTACTTTCACCCACACCACATCACCATTCGCCAATGCAAGATTACTACTTGCATTTTGATCACCCGCTCTAACCGCCTCATTGAAAATTTTAATTTTCACATTCGGATCAGATAACACTGGGTGCTGAGTAGATAACATCAGTGATTTTACACTTTGCACCTGTGTTGCTTTAACTTCTTGCGAAACCACATCTAAAGCATCGTTATCCGATACAGTCGTGTTTAGACGATTCACTGTATCAATAAACAGGTTTTCAGATTTAGTTTTAGCAAGTTCGGCACTCAATCTTGCTCTTTCAGCATCAAATGCAGGAATCGGCTCAGAAATCGCCTTGGTTTCAATCAAATGATAACCAAAGGTGGTTTTAACTGGCGCGGATACTTGGCCTTTATTGGCAGCAACTGTCTTATCGAAGTCTTCACCAAACGTTCCAGCAGAATAACTTAATACCCCACCTTTGTTTTTAGAAGTCGTGTCATCTGAATATTGTGCTGCAGCTTGTGCAAAAGACTCACCCGCTTTAATTTTAGCAAAAACTTCATCTGCAAGCTTCTTGGCCTCTGCATCGGTACGGCTGCTATCAACACTGATTAAGATATGCTTAACTTCTTGCTGAAATTCAGTTTTACGCTTTGCAACAAATTGGTTATACGCCTGTTGAAGCTCTTCATCTGTAACAGCCGCTGGTGTCTGATCCAACATACTTGGACTCAACACCACATAATCAACATCAAACAACTCTGGTTGCTTAAACTGATTTTGATGACTGTTGTAGTAATTACTAATATCTTGATCCGATACTTTTACGCTGGCTTTATAACTGTCTAAATTGATACTCGACAAATATAAATCACGCTTTTCTGTACGCAGATTTTGAATTTGATCAACATCTTGCTTACTGACTAAAGCATTCAACGCAATACTTGATCTCAAAATATTTAAAGCAAAATCTTGGCGTAAGCTCTGGATTAACCCTTGGCTGGTTAAGCCTTCTCGTTTTAAATAATTGTCGTATAGTGTTTTAGAGAATTTTCCATTTTCTTTAAACGCTTCCTGTTGAGCAAGCATTTGTTTAATTTGATCATCACTTAACGTGATACCCAATTTTTCAGCTTGCTGAATTAATAGGTTACGAGCAATTAAACTTTCAAGTGCGGCATTTTCAATAAAAGGAAGATTTAATAAGGTTTCATCCCCATTGGTATATTTTAAATACTGGGTTTTAAAAGCATTAGTTTGATTATCAAGATCTTTTTTTAAAATCACCTCACCATTTACAGTCTTAGCTGCATCTGCTGGTAGCCCCCCACTGAAATAGCCCTCCATGCCAACAAAGGCAAAAAGCACCAAAATAACAGTGAGTAGGAGTTTACCAAGCCAACCCTTTATGAGATTACGAAAAGATTCCATAGGTATTCCAATATTTTATTCCGTGGGGATTCTAACCGATATTCGAAAGTGAAAGAATGAGCAAAAAATTATAATTTCAAATAATGTAAAAAAAACGCGCCGAACTGGCGCGTTTTTATAAAATCTGAGCTTAAGCTACAGAATCTTTCAAGCCTTTTCCTGCTTTGAAACTAGGCACTTTGCTTGCTTTAATTTGCAATTCTTCGCCAGTCTTAGGATTACGCCCAGTACGTGCTGCACGGTCTTTAACGCTAAAAGTACCAAAACCAACTAAGGTTACTGTGTCCCCTTTTTTCAACGCTTCACCAATTGAAGCAATAGTCGCGTCCAATGCTTTACCTGCATCAGTCTTAGACAATCCCCCTTTTTCTGCAATAGCGTCAATTAATTCTGATTTATTCATGAAGATTAAGTCCTCTTATATCGTTTGTTTAAGATTCAAGGCTTGTAGTTCGAAAGGCCATGACGACTTTATAGCAATGCTTTGGGGGGAAACGCAAGACCAGACCCACTGTTTTCACAAAAATAAATCACATAAAACGGTAAAAGTGGCATTTATTGCTTAACTTAGATTGTTTTTATGCAGCTTATCGTGCAATTGTTTGTTTTCTTCGCTGAGCAAATCAACCTTTTGATGTAGCTGTAAAATCAAACTTTCTAAGTACTGTAAATCCTTGGTTGTCACTAAGCCAATTCGATGTAATGAATGATGAACCCCCAAGTCCAATATTTTCTCTACTTTGTCTTTCTTATCACTTAATCCTGCTCGTTTCTGCTCCGCAGTTTTAGCCATCAATGTTTCACTGCCTTGTTCACTTGAAGATTCTAACTCCTCTCCAACTTTCACCAATGCATCAAATAATTTATTACCTTCTTCTTCAGCACGTGAAAAAGCCCCCAAACCTGCCAACCAAATTTGTTTGGTATATTTTCTAAAATCTAAAGACGATCTCCGTGATGAAGATAGCGAAGACTTTGTTTTTCCTTGACTTGAACCAGACGTTGATCGCGCTTTTTGTTGTTCTGAAAAATCGTCTTTTTCTTGATCCATCACGAAGTTCTCCTTCTCGTATGTGAAAGTTATAGCCTAAATATCTGTAAAATGCTGCTACAATATCGAATAAAATGCTTGAACCTTTTATAAATCTGTTCTAAAAAGCAAAATGATTATTGAGATGATTTTACTAAAATAGTTCATCTCTGTTTTTTTGAGATCGAATCATCAAACACACGTTTAAGGATATTTTATGAATGAGTCGCAACATCAACAGGCTCACACGCGTTGGTTGCTAAACATTTTGATGATTATATTAGAAACAATATATTCCTTCATCTTAAAACATGATCGTATGGTCCGACTACAAGCTCAAAAATTTATCGATCAAAAGATAACTATAAAAATAAATAGTTACATCCCCTATTTCGATTTTTATGTCCAATTTACGGACAAGGGTATGTTATTTGATCTTAGTCCCCCCATACAAGCGATTGATCTAACCATTAATAGCACGCTATTTGATTTGGTTCGTATTTTTGTCTTTGGCAACAAACGCAGTATTCGACGCCTACGTTTTGAGGGAGATCGCGGCCTAAAAGATGCATTTCAGGTACTCATTGTTCACTTAACTGCACCAAAGTTACTCTCAGACTGGAAGCAATGGCTTACACAGCCAACAGATGATCAAGACAGTAGCGCCTCAAAACAAAGAATCGCACCTCTACTTGAGAAAATTGATAACCAACGCGCTAAAATTGATAGCCTTTATGTAGAAGTAAAACAGTATCAGAACCGTGTTCGTCGTCTCGAAAAAAAGCAAAAACACTTAAAAATTCTGTTATGGATTATTTCGTTATTATTCGTGGGATTTATTATGTATAATTACTGGTAATTAAACGCCGACATCCGCTATTTATCCCAATATAAAAGCCTTTCGGCCCACTTATAAAATTAAACCAACTTATTTAGTAGGAATTCAGATAAAATACTTGACTATTTTAGTCGGGATTCATACACTTTAGCTAATTCGTCTTCATTGTGTGTAAGCTCATGCGCTTAACAACTCGCGGTCGCTATGCAGTGACTGCACTACTCGACCTAGCTTTGCAGCATACTGAGCAAACGATAACGCTTGCTGAGATCGCCACAAGACAAACCATATCCGTCGCTTATCTTGAACAACTCTTTGCCAAGCTAAAACGTCATGGTCTCGTGTCTAGTGTTCGTGGTGCAAATGGTGGTTACCACCTTGCTCGTCCTGCTGATCAAATTACAGTGCTCGAAATTATCGAAGCTGTAAACGAAACTGTTGATGCAACACGCTGCGACCACAAAGGCAACTGTCAAAATGGTGCAATGTGTTTAACGCACGACTTATGGCAAGAACTCTCCCTCCATATTGCTGATTACTTAGTGAAAATCACACTTGCTGATCTTGTAGCTCGTGACAACGTACAAACCGTTGCACTACGCCAAAACTCACCATCTCTTGATTCAGCTTTCTTATCGGCTACAGGTATCTGACATGAAACGTCCAATTTATCTTGATTACGCAGCAACAACTCCTGTCGATCCGCAAGTTGCAGAACGCATGATGGAATGCTTAACCTTTGACGGTGTCTTTGGTAATGCTGCATCACGCTCGCACTTCTACGGTTGGCAAGCTGAAGAAAAAATTGAATATGCCCGCGAACAAGTTGCCAATCTGATCAAAGCAGATCCGCGTGAAATCGTTTGGACCTCTGGTGCAACCGAATCAGATAACTTAGCACTTAAAGGGATTGCCCATTTTTATCAAAGCCGCGGCAAACATATTATTACCAGTAAAATCGAACATAAAGCCATTTTAGATCCATGTCGCGAGTTGGAAGCTGAAGGTTTTGAAATCACCTATTTAGAGCCAGAACCAAAAACTGGCATCATTACCCCTGACATGGTAAAAGCAGCGTTACGTCCAGACACCATTTTAGTTTCATTAATGATGGTCAACAACGAACTTGGCACCATTACTGATGTTGCTGCAATTGGCGAATTAACACGCGAAAACAAAACATTCTTCCATGTTGATGCTGCGCAAGCTGCAGGTAAAGTCGAAATCGACCTTTCAACCATGAAAGTCGATTTGATGAGTTTTTCTGCACATAAAGCTTATGGCCCTAAAGGCATGGGTGCACTCTACGTCCGTCGTACACCACGTGTTCGCTTAAAAGCACAAATTCATGGTGGTGGTCATGAGCGCGGTATGCGTTCTGGCACATTGGCAACACATCAAATTGTAGGTATGGGTGAAGCTTTTGAATTGGCTGGCAAAAACTTAGTAGCTGAACAAACACGCTTACGCGTCCTTCGTGACAAATTATGGAATGGCTTACAAGATTTAGAGCAAATCTTTTTAAATGGCCATCAAACGCAAAGCGTTTCGAACTATTTAAATGTCAGCTTTAACTTTGTTGAAGGTGAGTCCTTGATGATGGCATTAAAAGACGTTGCGGTTTCTTCGGGATCTGCATGTACCTCTGCCACACTTGAACCATCTTATGTACTGCGCGCACTTGGCTTATCTGATGAGTTGGCACACAGCTCAATTCGCTTTAGCTTTGGTACTTATACCACTGAAGCAGATATCGACCATGTTCTTACAGTCACGAAAGCGGCTGTTCAGAAATTACGTGAACTTTCTCCACTTTGGGATATGTACCAAGACGGAGTGGATTTAGCCTCAGTTGAGTGGGCTGAACATTAATTTATCCGAGACATCCTATTGAATCCTCTTAAGATGTCTCCATATCTAATCTAATCTAGGCTGACCCCGAGGTTTGGAGAAGCATCATGGCTTATAGTGAAAAAGTAATAGATCATTACGAAAATCCGCGTAATGTTGGTATTTTAGACAAAAATGCTGAAAACGTTGGTACAGGTATGGTCGGCGCACCAGCTTGTGGTGATGTTATGCGTTTGCAAATTCAAGTTGATGACAATGGCATCATTGAAGAAGCACGTTTCAAAACTTATGGTTGTGGCTCTGCAATTGCATCAAGCTCTTTGGTCACCGAGTGGCTCAAAGGCAAAACCCTTGATCAAGCACAAGCAATCAAAAATATCGATATTGCAACAGAACTTGCATTACCACCTGTTAAAGTCCATTGTTCAGTTCTGGCTGAAGATGCGATTAAAGCTGCTGTACAAGACTACCGCAGTAAAAAAGCGAAAGTTTAATTCTTACATCCTTGTGACATTGGAGTTTTCATGATTAACCTCACAAAAGATGCTGCAACTCATATCAGCAATTACATCAAAAATCGCGGTAAGGGTGAAGGTATCCGGGTTGGAGTGAAGACTTCAGGTTGTTCCGGCTTGGCCTATGTGCTTGAATTTGTCGATGATGTAGATACACATGATCAAATGTTTGAGCAGTTTGGCGTTAAAGTATTTGTTGATCCTAAAAGCCTCGTCTATTTAGATGGTATGCAAATGGACTATGTGAAAAATGGATTAAACGAAGGTTTTGAATTTAACAACCCAAACAAGAAAGGCGAATGTGGCTGCGGTGAATCGTTCACCATCTAAGCTCAAAACCTCTTTCTTCAGTACAGTAAAACAGTGTTCACACTGTTTTACTTGTATTATTTAGCTTGGAACTTAAACCCAATGAATCACTTTGCATTATTTGATCTCCCCCCTGAACTCGATATTGATTTAGCAATCTTAAAAGCCAATTTTTTAAAATTGCAACAACAATATCACCCAGACAAGGCCACAGATAAAAATCAAGCCATGATTAAATCAAGTGAGATTAATCAAGCGTTTAAGATTTTATCTCAAGTCGATAGTCGTGCTGGATACTTGCTTTCCTTACGTAAAGAAGATCACCATCTCGATCAATCGATCAGTGACTTTGAGTTTTTACAGTCTGCACTTGAAATACGCGAACAACTCGATGAAGCCGCAACCACTGAACAATTACACTCGTTGAAACATGAAGTTCAACAGTGGATTGATAGCTTAGTGCGCGAATTCAAAATTGATTTTGATGATGAAGATTGGGCAGAAGCACGTGACACTGTCCGTAAATTACGTTTCTTTCAGAAAGTAATGAACGATATAGATAAAGCGGAAGATCGCCTATTGGATGATGAAGATTTTAGCTTAGATGATGATTTTTAAGCCAAATCAAATATCGTTCAAGTTTTAAATTCCAGTTAGAAATATTCTAGTTTTAATGTTTTTGTTTTTCGTTATCGAATAGTTAGTTGAGGATGTAACAGCATGGCACTCTTGCAAATTGCAGAACCAGGACAATCAAGTGCGCCACACGAACACCGTATTGCCATTGGCATTGATTTAGGCACCACACACTCTTTGGTGGCCACGGTACTTTCAGGCAAAGCTAAAGTTCTGAGTGATGAACAAGGTCGTGTGTTACTCCCTTCCCTTGTACACTATGGCGTAGATTCAACTGCTTATGGTGATGCAGCCAAAGAGTTTTCAACACGCGACCCACAAAATACCATTATTTCAATCAAACGCTTTATGGGGCGTTCACAAGCAGATATTAAATTTCAACATCCTTATCATTTGATTGGTGATGAAAAGCAAATGCCTGCTTTTGAAACTGCTCAAGGTCGTAAAACACCCATTGAGATTTCCGCAGACATTCTGACCCAGCTTAAGCTTCGTGCAGAAGCCAGTCTACAAAATCCAATTAATGGTGCCGTGATTACTGTACCTGCCTATTTTGATGAAGCTCAACGCCAAGCAACACGTGATGCAGCGCAACTTGCTGGTCTCAATGTATTACGCTTACTCAATGAGCCTACAGCAGCCGCTGTCGCCTATGGTCTAGACCAAGACACCCAATTAGCTACAGATCGCAACTACGTGATTTATGATCTCGGTGGTGGGACATTCGATGTTTCCATTCTGCGTTTTAGCCAAGGCGTGTTTGAAGTTCTTGCAACAGGTGGCCATACCGCGCTTGGCGGTGATGATCTTGATCGTCTATTGATCAAATGGGCAAAAAAACAATTGGCCATTGATACACTAAGCGATATTGATTATGCACACTTTATTGTTGCTGCTCGTCAAGCCAAAGAGGCCTTGTCCAATGCAGAACGTGTTGAATTAACACTACTAGATCAACGCCTAGTTTTAGACCGCCCAACATTCGAATCGATTATTCAAATTGCATTAGATAAAACGATTAGTGTCTGTAAACGTGTACTTAGAGATGCAAAATTAAGTTTAGATGATATTGAAAGTGTTGTTTTGGTCGGTGGTTCTACTCGCTCTTATGCCGTACAAAAGCTTGTTCGCGAGGTCTTCCAACAAGAACCTTTGTGCACCATTAACCCCGATGAAGTGGTTGCGATTGGCGCGGCAATTACCGCCAATCAACTGATTGGCAATCAAACTGATGGTTCACTGCTATTAGATGTCACACCGCTATCACTAGGTATAGAAACCATGGGTGGCCTTGTAGAACGCTTAATCTCACGCAACACTGCAATTCCTGTTGCACGTCGCCAAGAATTTACCACGTATCAAGATGGTCAAAGTGCCATGCTCATTCATGTGGTACAAGGTGAGCGCGATTTGGTTGAACATTGCCGCAGTTTGGGTCGCTTTGTATTGCGTGGCATTCCAGCCATGGTGGCAGGTCAAGCACGTATTGAAGTCACTTACCAAGTCGATGCTGATGGCTTATTAACAGTTGCTGCCCGCGAAACCACATCTGGTGTTCATGCCCAGATTGACATCAAACCGTCTTTTGGTATTTCTGATACAGATACTGAGCGTTTATTGCTTGACGGCTTTGAATTTGCTGAACAAGATAAGCTACTCCGCCACTTAAATGAAGTAAAAGTTGAAGCGAAGCGTGAACTTGAAGCACTTGAGCAAGCTCTTAAAGTCGATATCGAATTACTTAGCGCTGAACAACGAATGGCTTTACAACAAGCGCAAGCGCAGCTTTCAATTCAACTGGAATCAAGCGATGTTGTTGCAATTGAAAATGCCGTTGAACAGCTTAAAATACACAGCGATGCCTTTGCAGCAGCACGCATGAATCAACATATTGATCATGCACTTAAAGGCACCAAACTTGATGATTGGTCAAACTCAAACGAATAGATAGGTAAAGACTATGCCACGTATTAAAGTACTCCCCCATGAGCAATACTGCCCTGAAGGTGCTGAGTTTGAAGTCGAGCAAAATGCCAATCTGTGTCAAAGCTTATTAGACAACAACATTAAAATTGAGCATGCTTGCGATATGTCACGCGCATGTACCACATGCCATGTTGTTGTACGTAAAGGCTTTGATAGCATTGAAGAAATGGATGATGTCGAAGCAGACTTACTCGATCGCGCTTGGGGCTTAGAAGCCGACTCTCGCTTATCTTGCCAAGTTAAAATCATTGATGAAGATCTTGTGATTGAAATTCCAAAGTACAGCCTCAACCATGCTTCAGAAAATCACTAAGCCATCGCTGTCCAATTAAAATGGCAGCGTAGATGCAAAAAAAGTAAGGTCAATAAACTGACCTTACTTTTTTTTGCTTAAACTTCAGTAGAAAAACCAAAACCACTAAATACTTTAGCGCTGTTTATTTTGCTCAATCTCAATTTCATCTTCTGGGCGAAGTCGAGCCAAACCAACAAAGTTAGTAATTTCTTGCTGCAACTTAATCCGTTCAATCATTTTTTCGAGAATCTGCATCAGCTCGCTGTATTCAAAATTCTGCACTTCTTCAAGATTAAGTAGCAGATGAAACCCCTTATATTCATAATCAAACCATTGCTGATTTTCAGGCTCATCTGCCGCATATTTTTCCATCACCTGCCAGGTATTCACCAGGCCATGTATACCCTTCAATACAACTGGCTGTTTCGGTGTACATAAATAGTTATCTTTAACCAAGCGATGCGTTTCATCACCAATTAAAATTTCATCGATATTGGCAATACTTTGTAAACGCGCAGCCAAATTCGCATCACGCCCCACAATGGTATAAGTCATACGATGAACAGCGCCATAATTCCCAACGTGGCAATATCCAGTACTAATCCCCATACGAATATGTAAAGCTGGATAACCCATTTTCACCCAACGTTCACGCAAAAATTTCATTTGATGACGCATCGCAATAGCCATATCTACACAAGTTTTTGCGTCTTGCTCCACACCTTGCGAGTCCGGATCACCAAAGAAAATTAGAATGGCATCTCCCATGAACTTATCAATTGTGGCGCCATACTGTTTGGCAATCTCTGTCATATGACTCAGATAATCATTAAGTAAAAAAGCCAAGTCATCTGGAATAAGATTTTCCGAAACTTCCGTAAAACCCTGAATATCCGAAAAGAAAATAGTGATCTTCTTTCTTTTATATTCTAATTTTGCCTGCGTTTCACCACGCATAATCGCCTGCCACAACTGCAATGGTGCATAACGACTAAGCTGATTTGAAAGTTCAATATAACGATTCATTTCTGTAAAATAGTTATTTTTTTGCTTTTCCAAAGCACGAACTCGGGCCTGATTATAGTAACCGCTAATCGTAATAAAGAGGATTAAACCGATAAATGAAAGAATCGTGAGTTCAACACTGGTTTGCTGAAAATAATCTTCAAAGCCAAAAACAAAAATCGTATTTATATAGAAAATAAAAATTGAAATTAAGGTCGATAACGACAAGGTCATCATCGAAATTTTATTGGTTAAAGCAGAAAAAATAAGTGCAAATAAAAGTGTAAGCGTAATTACCAAACTTAGATGCATACCTGCTAATACGGTAGCAACAACAATTGCATCAATAATAAAGAAAATATTTCTTCTTATATATTCATCATAATTATATTGCACCCATCTCGACAATTTAGGTGAGATGAAAATAAGGGCTGCTAAAAAAAAAGGAATATAAATCTGATTTTGAGCGGTTGGTTCACCAAAGTAATAAACGACCGTAAGCAATCCGAGAATTAAATATCCCATCGTACGGAGATATTTTTCGAATTGCTTAGGACCCCTGTGCAGCATACGATCAAAAGGCACTAATTATTATTCTCCACAAACGAAGTCGTGTCCGAGTCAGGCTAGAGATCTCAATCCATGCGCCAGTCGAATGGCATATCACCTTGTCCACGAAGCGCTAACATCAACGTTTGACGCATATGTGCCAGTACATCATTACTATAAGGAACTGCTGGAGTACCCCATACTGGTTTTGGCCATACGACATCGTTGTGATAACGAACCACATGATGAAAATGTAATTGTGGAACAACATTTCCCATCGCGGCAACATTCATTTTATCCGCGCGGAATACCCGTGATAATTGGCTAGATAACCAACTTGATTCACGTAAAAATTGTTCTTGATCGGCTGGGCTTAACTCATAAAGTTCATTAACGCCAGGCACGCGTGGGATTAAGATTAACCACGGAAACTGCATATCATTCATTAAACGACATGTAGACAGCGGGAAATCACCGACAAAAAAAGTATCTTGAGCAAGTTGTGGATGCAGACTAAACATATCTTTATAAATGACGTAAAACGAATAGGTTGCCCATACTAACACAACAGACTTATTGTGAATATTGTTCACTGGCTGTTTTAGTACAAATAACTACTTTTTGCCGTAAAGCTGCGCACTCACCAGCAGATGCATCATGCCAATCTAAGCATCATGCATCTGGCTTGGTTAAAGATTTGCCAGTTTAGGCATTGCATGGGCTTTGCCACTTAACCCATATTATCTTTTTAGTTCAGCCAACAGCTTATTCAACAATTCATTAATAAACTGGATCCGTTGCTCATTCTCCGCCAACATCACCATCACTTTTAAACGTTGCCCACCATCCATACGATAATAAGTCGGTTGCTTCTGCATGAGCTGAATAATGCTCAAGGCTTGCACCGGCGTATCTTGAGCAAATTCAATGGCTCCACCATTTGAGCCAATATCAATTTTGGTAATTCCAAGCTGTTCAGCTTTGATTCGTATCTGATGCACACTAAACAAGTGTTTCACAGCTTGTGGTGGCAAACCAAAACGATCGATTAGTTCCATACGAATATGATCGAGTTTTTCTTGCGCATCCGTATTACTAATTCGCTTATAAAACAACAGCCGCTGATGCACATCTCCCAGATAACTGTCTGGAATCAAGGCCGGCATATGTAAATTAATTTCAGCAGTAAGCGACAATGGTGCATCAAAATTCGGGGTTTTACCTTGCTGAATCGCCTTGGTGGCTTTTTCCAACATTTCCATATACAAGCTATAGCCAATGGCTTGCATGGAACCACTTTGCTGTTCACCGAGTAACTCACCCGCACCACGAATTTCCAAGTCTTCTGTGGCCAAAATAAAACCTGCTCCCAGATTGGAGGCACGCTGAATCGCATCTAAACGTTTTTCAGCATCGCCTTTTAATGCTTTGAGTGAAGGCACCATTAAATAAGCATAAGCTTGGTGATGTGAACGTCCAACCCGGCCACGCAGTTGGTGTAATTGCGCTAAACCAAGTTTATCCGCCCGTTCAATAATAATGGTATTGGCATTGGGGACATCAATTCCTGTTTCAATAATGGTCGAGCAAACCAACACATTATAGTGTTTGTGATAAAACTGCTGCATGACTTGTTCAAGCTCACGCTCATGCATTTGTCCATGCGCCACAGCTACGCGTGCTTCAGGCACCAATGAACGAATATGCTCCGCAGTTCGCTCAATGCTGTCGACTTCATTGTGCAGAATATAGACCTGACCACCACGCAATAATTCACGCAATATCGCTTCTTTAAGCGTGGCGTCAGTTTGCTCAAGCACAAAAGTTTTAACTGCTAAACGTCGTGCAGGTGGTGTCGCAATAATCGACAAATCTCGCATGCCCGAAAAAGCCATATTTAAAGTTCGCGGAATTGGCGTCGCGGTTAGGGTCAACATATCAACATCGGCACGCATGGCTTTGATTCGCTCTTTGTCACGCACCCCAAAACGATGCTCCTCATCGACAATCATCAGGCCTAAACGCTTGAATTCCACAGTTTCTTGGAGGATTTTATGCGTACCAATCACAATATCGACTTTACCTGCGGCCAAATCTTCCAAGATTTTGACATGCGCCTTGTTGCTCCCAAAACGAGACAACACCTCAATGCGGATTGGCCAATCTGCAAAGCGGTCTTTAAACGATTCAAAGTGCTGCTGCGCCAATAAGGTCGTAGGTACTAAAACCGCAACCTGTTTGTCGTTTTGCACAGCCAAGAATGACGCACGCATAGCAACTTCGGTTTTACCGAAACCAACATCACCACACACCAAGCGATCCATCGGCTTAGCCAATTGCATATCATGTAAAGTGGCTTCAATGGCATTGGCTTGATCAAGAGTTTCCTCATAGGCAAAGGCATTGGCAAATTGCTTATATGCCAAATCATCCAGTTCAAAACTAATGCCGGGTTTGGCCTGACGTCGGGCTTGAATATGCAATAACTCAGCAGCAACATCATGGATTTGTTCCAATGCTTTACGCTTGGCTTTGTTCCATGCATCTGTGCCTAGCTTATGCAGTGGTGCAAGATCTGGATCTCCACCACTGTAACGGCTGATTAATTGTAAATGCGTGACAGGCACATAGATTTTGGCTGCATCCGCATAGTCAAGTTGTAAAAACTCATAATCTTGCTCATCAATACTTAAGATCACCAAGCCCGCATAGCGTCCAACCCCATGATCGATATGCACGACTGGTGCACCAATACTCAGCTCGGTTAAACTGCGAATTAGAAATTCTTCCGAGACCTCATATTGACGCTTACGACGTCGCTGCACGACCCGATGTTCGTAGAGCTGATTTTCAGAAATAATAGCCAGCTGATCACGAACCACCAGACCACGATCTAACACGGCATGGGTAATTGCAATCGAATATTTAGACTGCGTAAATTGTGCAAAACTCTCAACCGATGGAATCTCACCAAGACTGGCACGCAGCGCATCTTTTAAGCTCTCACGTCGTCCTGCACTTTCTGCCACCAATAAAATTGGATAAGTTGCTGCATCAATATATTTTTTTACTGTTGCAAAAGGCTGCTGTTGTTTTGGATCAACCACCAATTGCGCAGGTGCTTCGAATGGTAAATTAACCACTCCTGCTTTCACTTCAATGACTTCACTTGATACGATCAAACGCGGAAATTGATTTAAGGATTCTAGGACTTTCTGGGTCTGTATAAAAATATCTTCGGGGGCTAAAATCGGTTGATCAATGTTGTGACGTCGATCTTCATAACGACGCATCACCTCCATCCAAAAACTTTGCAAACCCTCATCTAAATGCCTATCTGTAATGACAATCGCATTACTTGGGAAGTACGCAGTAATATTACTCTGGGTTTCCATTGCTGTCTTACTGAAAAACAAAGGAAAATAGAACTCCAATCCAGGTGATGCAATCCCCTCTAGCACATCTTGATAAATTGGATTTTTCTTTGGATTTGCAGTCGGAAAGCTTTCAGCATAGCGGTCACGAAAAATCGAACGCGCTTCCTTCAGTGGAAACTCTTTGGCTGGCAAGACTGTAAACTGTTTAAGTTGTTCTGTGGTGCGCTGCGTTTCTGGATCAAAGAATTTTAACGTTTCAATTTCATCATCAAATAAATCAACACGAATTGGAAAATTCTGTCCTGATGCATAGATATCCATAATACTGCCACGAACTGCAAATTCACCATGATCGTAGACCGTGTCGACCAAATGATAGCCCGCTTGAATTAAACGTAACTTTTGCTGTTCTAAATCAAACTTTTGTCCGACAGCAATATCAAAATGCTCTCCCAACACCCACGAACTCGGCGCCACACGTTGTGCCAACGTGGTTGCTGAAATCAACAAAACACCTTTTTTAGGCATATTGGATAAAATTGAAAGTCGCTCAGAAACGATATCTTGATGCGGTGATAAACGATCATAAGGCAAAATTTCCCAATCAGGAAAAATCGTTGGCTTTAAACCATAAAACTCAAGTTCGCTTTCTAACTGAGCGAGATGTTGACTATTGCGTGCGACCAGCACCAGCAGCTGCTCGGTCTGATCGGCAATTTGTTTTAATAATAGGGCTGCGCCTGAGCCAAGTAAGCTCCCGACCCATCTTTTTTCATTCGGTTTGAGTTTTTTTAAATCAAGTTCAGAAATGATATGTTGAAACATAAACAGTGCTTTGGGTTTAAATCATATGTCCGCTATCTTAACATGATGTCGCTTGTTTACAGAAAAGAGAACGCTAATCTAAGCGCTAAAATAAGTTGGTTTTTTATTTATACTGCTGAGCTTCGTCATTTATGCTTCAGCCGTTTTCTGAAAACATAATGCCAAATAATTAATACTGTCGCGCATATGCGTAATCGAAGTTTCGTCCTCAGTCACCCAATCTACAAAGCTCGCCCCTTCTAAAAAACTAAAAAAGAGAAAGGTCATTTGTTTGGCGCTGCCATGGCGATTTATTTCTTGCGTACTTACTCCCTGTTGAATGGTTTTTTCTAACCACTCCAATTGCAGCTTAAAATATTGTTTGGTCAATAACTGTAAGGATTCGGGTAATACACGCATCTCTGCAGATAAGGCACCACACAAAGGTAATAAATGATCTTGCTTTGACTGAATAAATATCTCAGCAAAGGCATTTAAACGTTGAATATGACTGCTGTGGGTTTGCTCAATCTGCTCTAGGATATTCACGGTATTGAGCATATTTAGTTCTATAATTTCACGGCCCAAATCTTCTTTACTGGGAAAGTGATGATGAATACTGGCTTTGCGAATGCCTACAATCTTTTCAATATCGGCATAACTAAAAGCGGCATATCCATGAGAACGCAACAACACCACCGAAGCCTGAATTATTTTTTGTTTAGTCGTTAAGGTCATTTGCAGAATACACATTTTAAAATGTAAAACCGCATTGTATTCGAAATTGACTGTGTTTGTTGGAATTGGGGAATCCCCTGCTGGGAATTCCCGCTAAATGCTTCAAAGTTCTTCAAATGCCTCTAAGACACGGGTTGAATAAACCAATGCCGCACCAGCATTTAATGCAATTGCAGTCCCCAGAGCTTCTGCAATTTCTTCTTTGCTTGCACCTGCTTTTTTTGCAGCAAACGCATGCGCTGAAATACAACCATCGCAACGCGTGGTCACAGCAACGGCTAGCGCAATTAACTCATGGGTTTTATCATCTAAAACTTTATTGGTTCGCGTTGCAGCATCTAATTGCTGAACTGCACTGGCGATAGGTTGGTTTAATTTGGCGAAATTACCCACACCTTTGACCAAATTTTTAAGTTTTTTGCTCCACTCATGTTCCATTTAAAACTCCATCTCAAAAACAAACCTATTAGTAGGTAGGTTTATATTATCGTGAGTTTAATCACTGTCAAGTTAAATAACCAAAGCAATTGAAAATTGAAAAGACCAAACGAATGCTTTATTTTAATTTTATTATTTAACTTAAACATCGATCTTATGCGTAGCAATAAACTTGTATTACTGGGCGGACTCCTTGCAATCAGCTCAATCTCATTTGCACAAAACACGTCTCCTGCGCCTTTGGCCGGTGTGATTAAAACCTTTACCATTACCCTGCCTAAAGATCATACCAATAATAGCTGGCACGACTTAAAATACATGAAAAATGTCAAATGGGCAGCTTCAGATTCGGCGATTACACCAGATGGTAGGATTCAATTTACCAATCCACAGAATGGTAAAAGTGTGGATGCACCGATTTATATATCAGGTGCAAGAACGATGATTCAGTACGCAGAAATAACCCTAGAACAAGGTTATATTGGACCTAGCAATAATGCGCAGACATTAGAACAATTGTTTGGCAACTATCAATTTAAACAACTTAAAAATAAATGTGACAATGTAATACTTGGCGAGGAAAATGCACATTGGCAATTGACACCAAGCAAGAGTCAACCCATTTATATCACGCTTAAAACCTCAGCCAATCAATCAAAAATTCGTGTGGCACACAATTTATATTGGGCAGACGATCAAGATTACGACAAATGCAATCTAAAGCAATATGATGCAGATTAAATCACTATTCAATTTAAATTATAAAATAGCCCCACTGCGCTACTCGATCTATGCGGGGTTATTACGTCGCAGCAGTATGATTACTGCTTGTGTAAACTGTTGATGCTTCATCGAATAGTGCGAACCTTTATTTAGAAAGGATTTCATAACTCATATTTCTAAACCATTTCTGGCTTTTTTTATGATGGCTAGAGACATGCCAAAATTGCTTAATCGCATAGGTTGGGAAATCAATGGGTGCTGCTAAAATCTGTAGATTGCCACGCGCCAATAGCACTTCACTGAGATAATACGGTACCGTTGCAATACTTTCTGATTCTTGAACCACCAAACCTACCCCCAAATAACTTGGTAGCTTCATCACAATTGATCTTTTTAAACCCAGGTTATTACACACTTGCTCAAGTGAGTAATGCCCTGCGCCTGCATCAACATCAATATGTTTTTCATTTAAATACTGCTCAATACTGATTTTATTATCTTGCAAACGTGGATGGTCTTTCGATGCGATCACCACATAATACTGTTCAAAAAGCTTTTGTTGATAAAAAGAGGGTTCTAAGTTGGGTAAAAAACCAATCGCTAAATCAATCTCACCGCTTTTCATTTTATCAGCAGTATCTAATGTGATCGAATGAACTTCGAGCTGGATACCTGGCGCATGCTGTTTTAAATAGGTTGAAATTTTCGGTAATAAAACCAAATGGGAAACATCGGTCATCGCAATATTAAATTTAAGCTGCGAATTAATTTCATCAAATTGATCAGAGAAATTTAGTACCAATTCAAATTTCTGTAAAACCTCACCAACCAAAGGAAAAAGTTGCTTAGAAAGATCTGTTGGCAACATTTCATTGCCCACTCTTAAAAACAGTGGATCGTTATAATACTTTCTTAATTTATTCAATAAATTACTTAATGTTGGCTGGCTTAAGTTTAAATAATTAGCAGCCTCAGAGATACTTTTAAATCGATAAATACAATAAAAAATGTTCAGTATTTTAATATCTATATCATACATTCTTTAACCATTTTCCAATGAGAGCTTAAAATACAAAAAAGTTCCAATCAATTATCTATCAACAGAAGACGTATTTTTTGAATTAAAGCACTGTCAAATTCATTATTGTGCAATACACTCAAGCAATACTTCTCATCTCTAAAAGTAAAATAATTCTAACTTAGGGTCTAAAAATCGATCACACACTTCGATAAAAACAATCAATACAGCTTAGGCTAGGCCTTCCGATATGGGTGAGTCTAGCGCTAGACATCTCTTAGAGATGCATTCACAAGATTAAACACGTAGCATTCACAATGAACTTTACGCCGCTAAAAACGCTGGCATGCTACGCATTGAATGATCAAATAAACATATCCCTGTAATATTTGATTGATAAACGAAAGTTTTGACTATTTTAGCACAACAGCCATCAGATCTTTATACAAATTGATTTGAGTTGAATTCAAGTCGCCTATGGATTGTGCAGGCAATCCTAGTAGACACAAAATTTCAGCATGCGTTTCTATAGATGAATATGACAATAAACTAAAATGAAACTAAACTTATCCTGTCGTATTAACGTATGTGCTTCTAATACACTTAATGGAATATCAACTCCCCCTAATTTGTATTTTCTGTAAGCTTACATTCTCTCCCTCTTAATCACACTGAGCTTAAACTTTACTCATCAAATCAATAAACAAGAGTAAAGCTCATGGCAACATACGAATTAACCACCTCAAATGACTTAATTGACAACCCATCACCACGTTGTGCATGCATGGTTATTTTAGATACCTCAAGTTCGATGGGTGGCGCAGCGATCCGTGAATTGAATAGTGGTATTCAACACTTCATTGCTTCTGTGCAGGAGGATGAGGTTGCGGCTTATTCTGTGGAAATTGGAGTTATTACTGCTGGCGCAGCCGTAACAGAAGCCTTGGCATTTACCACTGCCAATAATATTGATGGCATTACACAGTTTACCGCGCATGGTACAACACCTTTGGGTCGTGCAACTGAACTTGCACTACAACGTCTTGAGGAACGCAAAAAAGAATATAAAAATTCTGGCGTTGCGTATTATCAACCGTGGCTCATCATTATCAGTGATGGTGCACCTACAGATCACTACAGCGCTGCGGCACAACAAGCTAAAACATTATCAGAACAACGTAAGTTGGTGGTCTTACCAATTGGTGTTGATGGTGCTGATTTAAATATCCTTGGGCAATTCAGTTCACGCGGTGCAAAAAAACTACAAGGTCTTAAATTCAATGAGTTCTTTGAGTGGCTTTCGGCAAGTATGAGTCGCGTCTCAGCTTCTGCTTCAACTTCATCGAGTGTGAAATTGCCTGCAACAGACGGATGGGACTCAATCTAATGATTTTTAAAACTGTTCTAAATCACTTTATGCAGACACGCAGCACAAATGAGCGTTTCGTCACGCCCAAAAAAGCAGATATTGCACAAGGCGCTAGAATGCCAAAAGTCTTTGATCGTTATGCCGTGCAACAGGCCCTTTCACCTTTATTGGCGAAAGGAGGAGAAGGTGAAATCTACCCACTACAACAACAGGAAAATATTTTAGTTAAACGCTATTTGCCAGAAATTCTACATACAGAAAAAATCTATTTGGAACAAAAAATAGAAGCAATGCGTGGTTTACGACCGTTATTTAAAGACCGCAATATGAGCTGGCCTGCTATTTCGGTATACGACGAACATCAACAATGGCTTGGTTATGCTATGCCGAAAATTGAAGGCTCTACCATGCGCGTACTGGCTCATGCAATTGCCTACAAAAAATATGCACCCGATTTAAATCGCCATGACATTGTCAAAATGCTGATTTATTTTCTAGACAATATCCGCCACTTACATAAACACGGCATCATGATCGGTGACTACAATCTTAGTAATTTTATGTGGAATCCCAAAGACTTTAATGTCGGATTTATTGATTGCGATAGCTATCAGATCCAAATAAAAGATCAAACATTCCCATGTTTAGTTGGCAGCCCTGATTTAACTGCCCCGGAACATCATGGCAAAGCATTTAAAGATATTCGTCGGACCCAGGAATCTGAATATTTTTCCATTGCGATCGTACTGTTCATGTGTCTTATGCTTGGTCGTCATCCCTACGACATTATTGGTGGTGATGATCCCGTTCAGAATCTAATCTCAGGAAAATTTGCCTATGGGTTAGGCAATCGCGGCATCCCTAAAGGTCAGTGGTATAACATCTGGAGCCACATGCCCTATCGGGTAAAAAGCTTATTTATTGAAACCTTTACCAATGGTGCAAAAGATCCTTGCGCGCGTGCCGATCTTGAAACTTGGTTAGATGCATTACAGGTGTATGAGCGTGAATTAGCCAAAGGCTATCATGCGATGGAAATCATTCCACCAGAACCAAAGAAATCGATCAAAAAGTAGCAACCACTTGTTTACTCATCACAATTCATTTTTTTGAGATCTCATAATGAAAAATAGCACATCGACTGTGCCAAGTCGCAAAGTTAAAAAACCACGCAATGGCGCGCAGCAGCATATTCAGACTGCAATAACTGCCGCTTCAAACGGCAATATGAAAAAAGTACCTTATCGCTTTACAGACGCGTCTTTATTTGGCTACTCGCCTTGGACATTGAAATTTATCTGCAAGCAATATTTATTTAAATTATTGTCCTTACCATTGGAATCTCAAGCTGAGCAATTAAAATATTATGCACGTGTCACCCAAGAACCAGCCAAGGTCTATGCTGAAGCATTGGTCGGAATACAACATCGCCAACCGAATATTCAACTCCCCTGTCAAGATGCTGCTCAAGCAACTATTAAACCGCGCCCCATTCTAATCGTTTGTGATGGAGCAGGCAGTGCTGCTGTATCAGATTTAGGTGCAAATGCACTCACTGCCCAATTAACCCGGCTCTGCCAAAGTTTAGAACCGTTACTTGCGACTTACCTCGATGTGGCACAGCCTCATGATTTTTCAACCTTAGTGCGGATTGTCATTCGACATGCGATGGGGATTTTACAAGACTGCGCAGCATTACATCGACGCTCAATCCGTGATTTTCGCAGCACGCTTAATTTAGTTGTTGTCGGTTCCGTCCATAGCCTATGGCTTAAAGTCGGTGATGGTGAAATTGTGCAAGAACATCTTTTTCAACTCGATACTGAGCAAGTGCATGTCGACTACCAATGTTTGGGTCTGCACAATAAAGGCGAGTTTGCCAATCAAACTCAATTTATAGATGACCAACTACAGTTTTCTGATGTACATTGGGGTGTTTTAGACAGTCAAATCACGACTGGCTTAGTCCTGATGAGTGATGGTGCCGCGGAAAAACTGGTCAGTGTAAACCGCGATCAAGTAGCAGGACAAATCACACAGTGGTTACAACAGCTACGAGGTGATCAATTTAAAGTTGCTGAGCTTTATAAACGTTTTTATTCGGAAGAATTCTTAACCCGCTCCACAGGTGATGATCGCTCCATTGTTTTATATGCAAAAAACTACCGCTTTGATGCTGATTAAAGTTACTAAAAAAATGAGGTCTAAAAGATGATATTTGCAAGCAAACGCATACCTGCTCGTTTAGACGAAAATTTATCTCAAACTATTGAAATTTATACTTATAAGTATAACTACGAAACATTTTGTCATACAGCAACTTTACTGATACACACTTTGAAATATTTAGCAGCTGTAACTCATTGCTTTACAAAAGGAAAAAACGAGGGTAGAGTCTGAACAGACCTCCCTGCTGATAAGGGATTAAGACAGTTGTAATGTTTTGATTGAATGCGCTTCCAATGTCTGAACAGACCTCTTGAGCCTTTTGCAAAACATGTTTTGCATAGGCGCAAGTTAGGGATGAAGACCAAGCAATCCCTCCCGACCTCCCTTTTCAAAGGGAGGAGCGCTATACAAAAACCGGTTGGACTTGTTATGAAGACTGCCCTGCTGATCAGGGATTAAGACAGATATGTCTCTATTTCGTTAGCTGTTTTTGGTGGTCTGAACAGATCTCTTGAACCTTTTGCAAAGGTAGAAATAAAAAATGGACTACAAAACTAAAATGACTTTGTAGCCCATTTTTTATTATCGATGATACAACCCAACAATTTAGAAGATTGATCATTTTGATATTTACTTAAAAACATCCGTCATAAAAAACAATAAAATTACGATGACATCCAGCGCCAGCAATATGCCTAAATACATTTTTTCCATGCGATTGAAAATAGGCGCAGCAAGTTGCTTCTCTTTTCTCGACCAAATATAGACAGGTAATCCACACGTCAATAACACCGGGATTAAGGCGACATATTTTAAATCACTGGCATAGAGAATAAATAAACAGAATAAGGCACCCAATACACCACTACATAAAGCCATGGTGCGGCCCGTTTTGGCATATTGATCATACTGGCGATTTAAACAGATTTTAGCCATAAACAAAGTGGTGGTAATATAAGCGGGAACAACCATCAATGCGCTAATATTATACATAGTGACCCATGCATTATTTGAGAAATACACCAATAGCATTGCAGCCTGCATCACACCACTACTGACCCAAAGTGAAACATTGGCGGCATGATTTTTATTTGTTTTCGCAAATACTTTCGGAAATGCGCCTTTTTCACCCGCGACCATTGGAATTTCTGCACACAACATGGTCCAAGCCAACCATCCTGCAAGTACGGAAATAATTAATCCAACATTCATGAACCAATCGCCCCAATCCCCCACCATATGGCTTAAAACACCAGCAGTTGATGGATTGGCGACTGTTGCCAATTCGGCTTGCGGCATTGCACCAAAAGGAAGTACCGACAATAAAATATAAATAAATAAGGCAACGATAAAACCAATTAAGGTTGCTTTACCTACATCCTTTTTATTCTTTGCACGCCCAGAAAGAACCACTGCTCCCTCTACCCCAATAAATGCCCACAGTGTGACGGTCATTGGCGCAAGGATCTGGGTGAATAACGAAACGGATTCTTGCGGATTACTGCCTGCAGCAACAATTGCTGGGCTAGTGCCCCAAACATTGGTAAATAACTGCGTATAGTTAATCAAAAATCCTAAAATAATAACAAACAAAATTAAAGGGACCAGCTTGGCAATGGTGCCAATGGTATTGATTGCACCCGCAACACGAGTACCGGATAAAACTAAAAAGTTATAGCCCCAAATTAAGACGGACCCACAAATAATCGACGTTAAGTTATTCCCCCCCGTAAATACCCCTGGGAAAAACTGATTTAATGCATCCATGAGAATAATTGCAAAGGCAACATTCCCAAAACAGGTCATTAACCAATAACCCCACGCTACATTAAATCCAATAAAAGAACCGAAGCCCTCCTGTGCATACATATATACGCCGGCTTGTAAGTCTGGTCTTAAATCAGATAACAGTCGAAATGAGTTTGCAATAAAGTAAATACCAATACCCGCAATCAACCACGCAATCACTACGGGACCCACCGCAGATGTTGCTGCGGTATTTTGTGGCAAACTAAATACCCCACCACCCAACATCGATCCAACC
Organism: Acinetobacter pullicarnis; assembly: GCF_006352475.1. Taxonomy (NCBI): domain Bacteria; kingdom Pseudomonadati; phylum Pseudomonadota; class Gammaproteobacteria; order Moraxellales; family Moraxellaceae; genus Acinetobacter; species Acinetobacter pullicarnis. Next base: position 1,780,934 of record NZ_VCMZ01000001.1, on the reverse strand, counting down.
ACAATCGCAATAAGTGCCAGTAATCCCAATTTTGCACTCTTGCTTGTGTCTGGCTGATCCGTTGGCGTTACACTATCTTTGCTTTTATTTGTCATAAAAAGTTCCTTTAAATAAAAAAAGCCAATGCATTGCATTGGCTCTCCTCTAGACTATTGACGACCTTTTTTGATCGACGTTGATGTATGGCGTTTGAAACGAATATGGCTTGGCAATTTTTCTGGAACAGTCTCATCTTCCATAATTGCTCTTAACCAGAAATCGCCATTTTGATCAACATTTAGACCTTGAATTTCATGTTCAAAGCCTGGGTACTGCTTATCGAATGTTTGTAAGGCCTGTAAATACCCTAAAATGCCTGTGTCATCTTGCGGTAAGCGCTCTCCTGGCATTAATACAGGGATACCCGGTGGATAAGGAACCAACATCGTTGCTGCAATACGCCCAGTAAATTCTGCAAGACGCACATGCTCAGTTTTATAACGCACGACTTTTTGATAGGCTTCCGCGGGTGTAATCACGGGTGCTGGAGAACTACTGACCGCAGCACTAATATGTTCGATCAGCTGTAATTGCTGCATGGTTTCATGCATGCCCTGACACAATTGTTTTAACGTCATACCATCATATTGAGGCGAGTTTTTCTTTAATGATGGAATGGCTTCGACTGCAGGCGCATCACTATCATATAAATGCTTAAACGCAAGTAAGCTCTCGATCAAAGTGCCCCACTTACCTTTGGTAATTCCAACCGAAAATAATATAAGTAAGGTGTAATCACCTGTTCGGGCAATTTCAGTTCTGCGATCATCTAAAAATTTGGTGATGATATACCCTGGAATGCCCATTTTTTCATAATGGCCATCTGCCGTAATCCCTGGGCAAGTAATGGTGACTTTGACCGGGTCCAACATACAGTCGGTACCCGCAATATCTTCTTGACTGAAACCATGCCAAGCCTCATTTTCTTTGAGTGTCCAGATATCAGCCGTTTGGCTCAACAATTCCATCGGTGCTTGGCCAAATGAATAGTGTGAACCAGACTGAGTGTCCACAACCTCCTTGGGCTGTAAAACATCAAAGAACCACGATGACTCGCCTTCCTGTTCGCGCAGTTTTTCTTTAATATTTACCACAGCTTGGCGGAAAGAGATCGCTTCCTCAATCGATTCTTGCACCAATGATTTACCGGCACGACCTTCCATCATACTGACCGCAACATCGATGGATGCAATGATTGGATAAAACGGTGAGGTCGTTCCGTGCATCATAAAAGAATCATTAAAATCATCATAATCGAGTGGTGCGCGCTCACTTTTTTTAACGTGAATCATCGATGCCATAGACAATGCTGGCAACATTTTATGGGTCGATTGCACTGCAAAAATCGTTGGTCTATCAGGCGTATCATCATCAATATCCATCGCAAAGCGATCTTTATAAAGCGGATGGAATTTTGCATAGGCATACCACGCTTCATCAAAATGAATCCGTGGCACACTTAGTTTTAATTCTTCGACCAACTTTTTAACGTTGTAGCAGAAACCATCATAAGTACAATTGGTGATTACGGCATAGGTCGGTTGTTTACTCACCGCGTGCGCACTCAAGGCACTTTCTGCAATTAATTGATCAATACTGGCTTTACGCATGCGTTGCATGGGGATTGGACCAATTAAGCCATAGCCATTGCGGGTGGGTTTTAAATAGACCGGACGTGCATTTGAAAGGGTGATTCCGTGGTTTAAGGACTTATGGCAATTACGATCGACAACCACAACTTCATTGGCGCCAATTGCGCCTTGCGCAACAATTCTATTCGAGCCAGAAGAGCCTGCAACCGCGTAAAATGTCCAATCCGCGCCAAATAATTTTGCTGCTTTGACTTCAGAGACTTTGGAAGGCCCAGCATGAATCAAATAATCTCCCATTTCAGCTGTGGCAACACCAATATCGGCACGCATAATGTTTTCACCAAAGAATTTGATGAACTCAATGCCAATCGGATGTTTCTCATAGGCCATACCGCCCATATGCCCCGGACAGTCCCAGTAATAATCACCATCTTCTGTAAAATCTTTTAAGGTCTTAAAGTAAACTGGCAATAAATTATCCGCATAATGCTTGACTGCGGTATATATTCGATTCGCGGTAAATTCTGCCGTTTCTGAATATAAATAAACGTACTCATTTACTTCTTTGAGAACTGTTAAGGCAACATGCTCAGTAATATTTGCTTCAGAAAACAAGAAAACTGGCACTTTCTCATTTCGCTCACGAATTGTAGAGATTAACGCTTCACTTTCCGCATTAATCTTTTCATTCCCCTGATCCCAAATTAATCCAATCATGCTGTAGCGTGGACTTGCTTTGAGCAGTTTCAAGCCATCCTCAATACTGTCGGCAATCGAGATATGAAAGCCTCGATTTTCTAATGCTTGATGTATTTGAAATATAGATTTCGCGGCAGGATCTGTGTTTTGAATGGTTGAAGAGAATATGAATAAAATATTTTTATTAAATTTCATTAGCAGACTTTTCCCGTAATTTACTTTCTTAAAAGTAAATATAAAATATTACAGATCCCCCCATCCAATATGTATTTTTGTATCCACTCTAGAAAAAATGTATTTAAATATTTATTTTTGTACCAATTTAAAAACGATATTTGTACTACTCTTTTATAATCATATTGATTATATTCAAATCAACAAGATGCACATATAACCATATTGAACGCACACCATATAATCAAAGTAAAATCTAATGATTTGATATTACACCATTCTAATTTTTCATCGCCAATTTTAAACGCTTAAAATACAGCCACGCCAAAAACGAATGCAAATAGATGTATTCAACCTAAATCATCGTCATACGCAGAACAAACTTTAATATAAAAAAACAATCGAACACATATCCATATTAATTTTATGTATTTAATTATCGATTGATATAAAAATCGCATAAAATTTATTTACTTAAGGATAATAAATGAGCAATGCACCATCGACGAACAACCAAAAATTAGGCTTATTCGCTTTAATTGCGATTGTTGTAAGCACCATGATCGGTAGCGGTATTGATGGTTTACCCCAGAATATGGCAGCAAACTCTGCACTTGGCCCAGTGATTATTGCTTGGTTGATTTGTGGATTTGGCATGTTCTTTATTGCACGAACCTTTATCACCCTTTCAAACATCAGACCCGATTTATCTTCGGGTATCTATATGTATCCGAGTGAAGGCTTTGGACCTTTTGTTGCCTTTATCTCTGCATGGGGATATTGGTTTATGACCATGTTTAGTAATGTCGCTTTTACCATTATGGTGATGGATGTATTAAATTACTTTCTACCGGGTGATTTTAAAGGTGGTAATAATATCGCTTCTTTAATTGGAGCATCCATTTTAGTTTGGGGATTTAATTTCCTCGTTCTTTCTGGAACAAAAGCAGCCAGTTTACTTAATTTAATTGGAACATTTGCTAAAATGATTCCATTGATTGTATTTATATTTATTCTTATTTATTACTTAAACTACAATCTGTTTATAACTGATATTTGGGGACATGCTGCGGTTAATCCTAAACAACAGCTGGGTTCAATTTTAGATCAGGTTATTTCTCCACTCGATGTCGCAATCTGGTGTTTTATTGGTGTGGAAAGTGCTGTGGCACTTTCTAATCGCGCCAAAAATAAAAAGGATATTGGGAAAGCGACTTTTATTGGTTTTATGATCTCACTGACCGTTTGTATTTTAGTTTCGATTCTGCCTTTTGGTGTGCTCAATCAGCAACAGCTTAGTCAAATCGCAACCCCCTCGACTGCAGGTGTGCTGAAAATCATTAGCGGTGAATGGGGAGAATGGCTAATTAATATCGGTGTCTTGGTTTCTATTTTAGCCAGCTGGTTGGCTTGGACCATGATCTGTGCAGAAGTACCGATGGTTGCAGCACAGAATGGGACTTTTCCTAAACAGTTTGCCAAGAAAAATAAAAATGATTCTGCTTCGGTATCTTTATGGACCAGTAGTTTTATTATGCAAGCCATCGTCATTTTAATTTATTTTTCTAAAAATGCCTGGCTGACCATGCTGGCGATTTCCACCATTACGGTTTTACCCGCTTATTTTGCATCTGCCGCTTACCTGCTCAAACTCAATATTCAGAAAGATTCAACGTATAAACTACGGGCAAAAGCACGAATCACCGCGATTTTCAGCAGTGTCGTTAGTATTATTTTCTGTTTATTTATGCTGTACGCCAGTGATTTTCGCTATGTTGCAATGACACCACTTTTAATCACGCTCGGGCTACCTTTCTTTATCTGGGCCAGAAAAAAAGATCCTAACACCGTTCATATTTTTGCAGGCCGTGAATGGATTTATCTCGCGGTACTGATTCTGCTCGATATGATGACCATTGCGCTCTATTGCAACGGTATCATTTCTTTTTAGCATCTTAGTATTTGACCAGCCCAATCCCAATATTGTGATTAAGCAAATATCTAAACCAGTCACTAAGCCAATTACGATGAGAAAAATAAAGCCCCAATCATTGATTAGGGCTTTATTGACTCATTTTCTGAATCGGCTCTGCGGCTGACTAATTAACCACGTTCAGCAAGCGGTGCAAATTTTAGATTTTCAGGACCAGTATAGTTGGCACTTGGGCGAATAATCTTGCCATCTTGGCGTTGTTCGATCACATGTGCAGACCAACCTGCAGTACGCGCAATGACGAACAATGGCGTAAACATTGCTGTCGGTACGCCCATTAAGTGATAGCTCACCGCACTGAACCAATCCAGATTTGGGAACATGTTTTTAACTTCTTTCATCACCGCTTCAAGACGTTCAGCAATCAAATACATTTTTTGATTGTCCTGCGTTTCTGCCAGTTCACGTGCAACCTGTTTGATTACATCATTACGTGGATCTGCAATGGTATAAACCGGGTGACCAAAACCAATTACCACTTCTTTGTTTTCAACACGCTTACGGATATCAGCTTCGGCTTCATCAGCATCGTCATAACGCTGTTGAATCACAAATGCAACTTCGTTGGCGCCACCATGTTTAGGACCACGTAATGCACCAATTGCACCAGCAATGGTTGAATACATGTCTGAACCCGTTCCAGCGATTACACGCGACGTAAAGGTTGAAGCGTTAAATTCATGCTCTGCGTATAGAATCAACGAAGTGTGCATGGCTTGAATCCATTGTTCACATGGCTTTTCACCATGTAACAAATGCAAGAAATGTGCGCCAATAGAGTCGTCGTCAGTCTCCACTTCGATACGTTTGCCATTGTGGCTAAACTGATACCAATACAACAACATAGAACCAAATGAAGCCATCAGCTTGTCGGCAATATCACGTGCACCAGCATAGTTATGGTCTTCATGTTCTGGGGTTAAACAACCCAGAACCGATACGCCTGTACGCATCACATCCATTGGATGTGCATACGGTGGTAATTGTTCTAAAGCGGCTTTAAGTGCTGCTGGTAAACCGCGAAGTGCTTTGAGTTTGGCTTTATACGCTTTTAGTTCAGCTTTGTTGGGTAACTTACCGTGTACCAGCAAATAAGCAACTTCTTCAAACTCACTTTGACCTGCAAGGTCTAAAATATCGTAACCACGATAGTGCAAATCATTGCCGCTTTTTCCAACGGTACACAATGCAGTATTCCCTGCAACTTGTCCGCTTAATGCAACTGATTTTTTTGGTTTGAATGTTGGGGTCGTTGTCTCATTAGTGCTCATCAGATCTTCCTTTTTCCATTTAATGGTTCAATTCTTTGATATTTCGATATTAAAATGCTACAGCCATTCCTAGGCCGCAGCATTGAAGCAGGCGTAAATACCTGATTATTTACCTTTTACAAATGAAGCATCAAGATATTGCTCGAATGCATGGTAGTTAATCCGGTCATACAATTCTTGACGGGTTTGCATGGTATCGACCACATTCTTTTGCGTGCCTTCAGTACGCAAAGTTTGATAGACATTTTCAGCCGCTTTGTTCATAGCACGGAATGCAGAAAGCGGATAAAGCGCAATGCTCACATCAGCCGAAGCCAATTCTGCAGTGGTGAATAATGGCGTAGAACCAAACTCAGTAATGTTGGCCAAGATTGGAATCTTAACCGCATCTGCAAATTGTTTGTACATTGCCAACTCAGTAATGGCTTCTGGGAACAACATGTCAGCGCCTGCTTCTGCATAAGCGCCAGCACGGTCAATCGCTGCTTGTAAACCATCAACCGCCAATGCATCGGTACGTGCCATAATCACAAATTTTTCATCTGTACGTGCATCAACTGCCGCTTTAATACGGTCAACCATTTCTTGTTGCGTTACAATGGCTTTGTTTGGACGGTGACCACAACGTTTTGCACCGACTTGATCTTCAATGTGCATCGCTGCAGCACCGAATTTAATCAATGACTTCGTAGTACGTGCGATGTTAAATGCAGATGCACCAAAGCCTGTATCGGCATCAACCAATAAGGGTAAATCGCATACATCAGTAATACGGCGAACATCGGTTAAGACATCATCAAGATTACTAATACCCAAATCTGGTAAACCCAAAGAACCCGCAGCAACACCGCCACCAGAAAGATAAATGGCTTTATAACCAGCACGTTGTGCCAATAAAGCATGGTTTGCATTGATTGCGCCAACCACTTGTAGCGGATGTTCGCTTGCAACGGCATCTCTAAATTTTTGACCTGCTGATAAATATGACATAAGGATTTCCGCTCTCCGTGTTAACTCAGCTATTAATTAAGCTAAATGTTGTTCGATGTTTTGATAAGAATGTGCAATGTGGCGACGCATAAGCAGTTCAGCCAATTCGGCATCACCTTCTGCAATCGCATCTAAAATATGAATATGCTCAGAAAGTGCTTTATGTGCACGATGTGGTGTTTTCGAATACTGAATCCGATACATCCGCATCACATGGTATAGCTCATCGCATAGCATGTTTTCTAAGGTTTTATTGCCACAATTTTTGATGATGCAATAATGAAAATCGTCGTGGCCTTCCTGCAAGTAATAGCCCTTGCCCTCTTTAAAATCTGGATCTTCTGCATGCATATAAAGCATTTCGCGCAAATTTAGAATTTGCTGCTTATCAATGCTTTGTGCCGCAAGTCGACAAGCCAGGCCTTCGAGATTTTCTCGAATTTGATATAACTCAAGTAATTGTTGATTGGATAATGATACGACCCGTGCCCCGACATGTGCGGTACGCTCAACCAATTTCTGCCCTTCCAGACGATGGATCGCTTCACGCAATGGCCCACGCCCAACGCCGTAGACACGTACCAGTTCAGGCTCAGAGATTTTACTGCCTGGTGCCATTTCACCACTGACAATCGCCATCTGAATTTTTTTAAAAACCTGATCGGTTAATGTTTCAGAAGTTCCCTGTTTCGCTGTTTGTGTCAATTCGTCAGCACCCATACTGTCAACAATATTTAAAGTAACTCATTTAAAATAAGACTAAATTTAGAATTAATCAACCATATTGTCGACAATATTTAATTTGAGCGCGTTTTTGCGACTAAGGTATAAGCGCTGCACATTGCTCCCAATAGTATTCCACTTGGTTTACATGATTGGTGCACTTGGAAATTTAAGCTGCGAATTCGCCACAATCGAATACACCGTTCATTCAAATGACTTAAAAATGTTGAGCGTGTATGTTTCGGAAAATATCAACCAATGTCGGTAGCGTATCGACAAGGTTTCGCTTTGATGGCGTTGAAACAAGGGGGGATGTGGAACCATTAAAGTCTTTGCTGATTCAGATCCTCTTCATCTCAGTTAATGGTCACTTGAAATTAACCTCTCCTTGGAAAAGAGAGGCTGGGAAAGGTGCTTTTAAGCTTTGCTTTAACTTTTTAATTCGGCTGAGACGATTCCAAAACCTGCAACCCACTCACTGATCGGTTCATAACAATGTAGCGTCATGTCATATTCGCCCAATACCGAAAATGCTGCAAACGCGGCCATCCAACAACGGACTTCTTGCCCACCTCGCCCACCTTCTTTGCAAATATCAGCCGTAGTCATGGCTTCTAATGCTGCAAAATCGGCCTGTTTAAATTTTTCAAGTAAAGCAATATCCCAGTCTGGATGCAGTGGTAACGCAACCGACTGATCACCTGCTGCCAAACGCTGACCAACGGAAATCACTTTCGCTTGACGTGCCGCGCGTGATTCAGCAGTGGGATTACGCCCCCCGATTAAAAACGCTTCAGTCTCGGCAGATACTGCACCCATTTGTGGTGTTGGTGGATCATGTGAAAGTCCGCCAGTTCCCAAAATCAGTACCCGTTCATTTTCAAGATCTAATGACTGAATAAAGTGCCCAACAGCTAGGCCCAATGCAATCGCCCTTTTGGTGGTGGGCAGTGGTGCTGCAGCGCCATTAATAAAAATTGGAATAGTTGAATAGCGATCGAGTTGACCGCCATAAAGAAAATGCAAGGGCTGGGTTATTCCGTGATCAATTTGCATCCGATACGAATATGCAATATCAACACCACCATCTAACACTTGTGCCACTAAATCAAGCGCTGTGTCTTCAGGCACATTGATTTCACCTGGGCCATAATTCCAATCACCTGCTGCTGTGGCCCGTATACCCACGCAAAAACTCGGCATAAGATCATAAAAAAAACCATTAAAGTGATCCGAACCAAAGCCAATGATTAAAGTCGGATCATAGGCTTTGACCTCAGCAGCCATTTGAGCAAAAGTCTCACGAACTTTATGTGCTTTGGCTGGATCTTGTGGTGATGCAAACTCCATTAAAGGACTATGCGAAGCACAAATCAGTTTAACCGCCATATTTTTTTCCTTCTCTTTATTCTTTTATATAGATCGGTTTAAAACAGTACATCTCAAAACAAATCGTTCCTAAATCAGCTTCAATCATTTCTCAACCAACGATTCAGCTTTTCTAACGGATGCTTCACTGAACAATGGACGATCGGCAAATTACTTCACGCCGTGTACCGTTAAATAACCTTTAATCACCGCATTAAATTCTTCAGCTTTCTCAACTTGCGACCAATGGCCACATTGGCTGAAAATATGTGCATCCGCATAAGGGACTGTATTTAAAATCTCCCATGAACGAGAGACTGGAATCACCACATCTTGCACACCGTGAATCAACAACACTGGGACATTAATCACTTTCATCTTTTCAAAATCGAGTGGAAAATCAAAACGATCACGATCACGGGCTGCAACAACTTCTGACAATCGATCAAAAGCAGCATCATTTTTTGCAGCTTGGTAACGAACTTTGACTAATTCATCAGTAATTAAAGCTTGGTTGACTACAAACATCGATAGCGTTTGTTTAATCCCTTCTTCAGTTAACACTGGATTTGCATGTGCTTTGAGTGCAGCAGTTTGCATTGCCCCACCGGTCCCCATGGAAACAATCCCCAAGATCCGTTCTGGATAATCCAACACCATTTGAAAGGCTAACCATCCGCCCAAGGAATTACCCACGATCCAGGTTTTCTCAATACCCAATGCATCGAGTGTACGCACGGCATGATCAACCCAAGCCCGAATTCCATAAGCCGTATTTGGTGCAACAACCGTTTGACCATAGCCAATTGAATCAATCGCGATACAGCGTGCTTGCTCACCAATTTGAGGTAAATTGAGCCACCAATTTGCCGCGGCTGATACGCCTGTACCTGAACCATGTAAAAATAGTATTGGGGTTCCTACACCGACTTCGTGGTAATGGGTGAGCTCACCTTCAGCGGTTTCAATCCATTGATCATCCAAGCCAAAAAATGAGTCGGTTTTATAATCTGGAATTTGTACAGTAGTCATATTTAATGCTCTTTGTTCTATTGTCATTTTAAATAATTAGGCTTCGGCTTGTTTTTCTTTTGACAGCGTTAATGCTAAATCTTCAATCATGTCTTCTTGCCCGCCCACCGTGCCGCGACGCCCCAATTCCATCAAGATTTCACGTGCAGACACGTCATATTTGGCTTCAGCTCGTTTCGCAAACAACAAGAAGGATGAATAAACACCGGCATAACCTAAAGTTGCCGCGTCACGATCGGCACGAATCGGATGCAACATCATCGGAACCACTAAATCTTCAGCAACGTCTTGAACTTTAAACAAGTCAACGCCTGTGTCCCAGCCCATCCGGTTTGTCACAGCAATAAACAGCTCAAGCGGTGTATTGCCTGCTCCTGCGCCCAGCCCTGCCGCAGCCAAGTCCACGCGAATGGCACCAGCCTTTACTGCAGCAATACTATTTGCCACACCCATACCTAGGTTGTGATGGCCATGAAAACCCAACTCAATACTTGAATCTAAGCCTTGACGTAATAAATCAACACGCGCAGTGACGTCTTGCGGCAGCATATAGCCTGCTGAATCCGTGACATAAATACAATTTGCACCATAGGACACCATCTTCTGCGCTTCTTCGAGTAATTTCTGTGGTGATGCTAGATGCGCCATCATCAAAAAACCGACCGTATCCATTTCTAACTGACGTGCAGCCGTAATATGTTGTTCTGCGCAATCGGCTTCGGTACAGTGGGTCGCAACACGAATGGTGGATACCCCGATCTCATGCGCCATTTTCAAATGGTCAACCGTACCAATCCCAGGGAGCAGCAAAGCAGAGATTTTGGCATGTTTCATCCGGGGTACCACCGCAGTCAAATAGGCTTCATCGCTTGCCGCAGCAAAACCGTAGTTCACCGATGCCCCGCCCAGACCATCGCCGTGGGTCACTTCAATTAATGGAACGCCGGCATCATCAAGTGCAGTCGAAATCGCAATCATCTGTTCAATGCTGATTTGATGGCGCTGTGGATGCATCCCATCACGTAAGGTCATATCGTGCACAATAATTTTAGACATGTGGTTGCCCCTTAAGCTTCAACGTTTGTGAATAAATGTGCTGCGAACATCTCTGCGGTACGCACCGCAGCGGCGGTCATAATGTCGAGATTCCCAGCATACTTCGGCAAGAAATCACCAAGACCTTCAAGTTCAAGATAAATAGACACGCGATTTCCATCAAAAATAGGGCCATTGACCAAGCGATAACCCGGTACATATTTTTGAACCTCTTGGATCATGGCAGCTACGGATGCAGCAATCGCAACCTGATCTGGGGTATCTGCAACAAGACAGTGCACGGTGTCACGCATCATTAAGGGTGGTTCAGCAGGATTAATAATAATGATCGCTTTACCTTGCTTTGCACCGCCCACCTGCTCAATGGCATTGGCGGTGGTTCGGGTGAACTCATCAATATTCTTGCGGGTGCCTGGGCCAACCGATTTACTTGATACTGTTGCGATAATTTCACCATATTCAACCGTTTGAACACGTGATACCGCTGCAACCATGGGAATCGTTGCTTGACCACCGCAAGTCACCATATTGAAATTTGGGCGTTCACCACCTTGAAGTAAGCCATCAAGGTTCACTGGTGGGACACAGAAAGGACCAATCGCGGCCGGAGTTAAATCAATCATGAGCACTCCTAGTTGATTCAACTTGCGGCTGTTTTCGGCATGGATATAGGCCGTGGTCGCATCGAATGCAATTTTAATATCGCCTTCAACTACGTATGGAATTAAACCATCAACTCCATCAGCTGTGATTCTTAAACCCATTTTGGCAGCACGTGCCAAGCCTCCAGAGCTAGGATCTATGCCGACCATCCAAACAGGTTCTAACCATTCACTACGTTGTAATTTATAGAGTAAATCTGTCCCAATATTGCCAGGTCCAATTATTGCGCATTTAATTTTTTTCATCGTTCTATACTCTTAAAAGTCCGTTTATTGAGTAGTGAATACCGCAGTAACTGAACCCAAGCCCTCTATTTCTACTTTAAACGTATCCCCTGGATTGACTGTAACCATAGGCCCAAGTGCTCCAGTTAAAATAATGTCGCCAGCCAATAGTGGACGACCACGACGCACCATCTCATCGGCTAACCACACTGCTGCATTTAGCGGATTGGCCAAACAGTCGTGACCAATGCCATTGGATACCAATTCATGCCCACGGGTCATGCTCATATAGCAATTGGCAAGATCCAAATTTTCAAGTTTTACTGGACGTGAACCCAAGACAAAAGCAGCAGCAGAAGCATTGTCAGCTACGGTATCAATTAAACTAATTTTCCAGTTTTCTATACGGCTATCGACCACTTCAATTGCAGGCAGTGCATAGGCCGTTGCATTAATAATATCGACATAAGTATGCTTGTCTTGGGTCAAATCTTGTTTGATGATCAAGGCAATTTCGGCTTCAACTTTGGCTTGAATCAGTAAACCCACCGGAATCGCGTCACCATCTCCATAGGCCATATCCGCAAATAACATTCCAAAATCAGGTTGATCAACTCCTAATTGCATTTGTACCACTTTAGAGGTTAGCCCAATTTTACGACCGACCAGACGACGACCTTCCGCAAGCGCGCGTAAGGTATTGAGGTCCTGCACTGCATAGGCAATATCCACATCTGCCTTTTCAGCACCGAGTTGTGGGCGAACGGGCGCAATCGCCGTTTGTGATAAAGCCGCAGCGCGAAGCGCCGAGGCAACTGACTCAATAACAGCAGAATTCGACATTATTTTCCCCTTAGGCAGTACAATGAGATTTTTTTCATTAAAATTTGATAGATCATTGGCAGCATTTTTAAAATGCTGAGCAGCTTCAGCCCTATTTCTAGCTTAATCTTGTCACGGGTAATGAATAGAAAAGCCCAATACAACTGGCCGTATTTAGCATCGATAAAATGCTATTTTTATGCAAATCGTTATTTTATTTTTTATCATAGCTAAAACTGATCCATGCAGTTTTGCAGCTGTCTAATTATTTGGCTAGGACCTACACGCTATTATCAATTTCCTATAAAAATCAAATAAAATCAAATAGAAAGCAACTTAAATACAATTAAAACAAAAATAAAAAACCGATCAAAGCCCAATAAAATCATCGATATTTTAAATAGGTAGTACCAATAGTGCTATTTTCTACGACCAATAGCCAATAAGCGTCTGCATTTTAGTTCAGCGTAAAATTTTATTATCTCAAACTAAGATATTGTTTTGACACATTATAAAAAATATAGCCCCAGATAATAATAATGCATTTCTATGCCTTATATTCGAGCCCGATAAAAACTTAATTTATTTTTTTATAGATAATTGATAGAAATAAATGATTGAAAGATCATAAAAATATATTCAACCAAACCAATTAATAGCTTTAACATCATATACTTACGATTTAAATATTTACTCATTCAAATTTTCGGGATCAAAATAACGACTATAGACTAGCTTGTTCTAACTTCAGGATTCACAGTTAATCATTTTAATGATGTATGGAATGGATTTCGCTGTGAATACAAAGCAAATAAATTACAACACCCAAGTGGCAATTTTAGGGGCTGGTCCTGTCGGCTTGACGATCGCCAACTATTTGAGTAAACAAGGTATTTCAGTCATTGTGGTGGAGAAACTTGATCATTTGATTGACTATCCTCGTGCGATTGGTATTGATGATGAATCCTTACGTACGATTCAATCACTTGGTTTAATTGAAAAAGTGTTACCACATACCACGCCAAATCACGCGATGCGCTTTTTAACTCCGAAAGGTCATTGTTTTGCAGATATTCAGCCCATGACCCGCGAATTTGGCTGGCCACGGCGTAATGCATTTATTCAGCCACAAGTAGATCAAGTTCTATTAAAAAGCCTTCAACAGTATGAAACGGCACAGATTTTATTTTCACGTGATTTGACACAATTTAGTCAAGATACAGATGGCGTCAGCTTAAATATTGCAACAAAAGATAAGCAAGCCGAACTGATCCAAGCACAATATTTGATTGCTTGTGATGGCGGTAATTCGATTGTTCGGCGTACATTAAAGATTGGTTTTGAGGGTAAAACTGCACCTAATCAATGGATTGTGATTGATCTTGAAAATGATCCTTTGGCAACACCACATGTTTATTTATGCTGTGATCCAATACGACCATACGTTTCTGCTGCTCTCCCACATGGGATCCGCCGTTTTGAATTTATGGTGATGCCAGATGAAACACAAGAAGAACTCAGTAAGCCAGAAAATATAAACAAACTGCTCGCCAAAGTACTGCCAACTACTGAAAATATTGAAGTCATTCGGCAACGTGTCTACACACATAATGCCCGTATTGCCGAGAAATTTCGGGTTGATCGCATCTTATTGGCAGGTGACGCGGCACATGTTATGCCTGTTTGGCAAGGCCAAGGCTATAACAGTGGTATGCGTGATGCATTCAATTTGGCTTGGAAAGTTGCCTTGGTGGTCACGGGAAAATCCGGTGCTGCACTGCTTGACTCTTATCAGTTAGAACGTAAAACACATGCCAAAGCGATGATCGACCTTTCTGTTATGGCAGGTTATGTATTAGCACCACCGAAAGTTTGGCAAGGTAAGCTGCGAGACAGTATTGCTTATGCCTTAAATTATATTAAACCCATCAAACAATATTTATTAGAGATGCGGTTTAAACCAATGCCCAAATACTTTGAGGGAGCACTGATCACAGACGGCAGCAAACACACCCCGATTGGTAAGATGTTTATCCAGCCACGCGTCAAAATTGAGTCAGGAGAAACGGTTTTACTCGATGATGTCCTTGGCAATCATTTTGCAATTATTGCTTGGGGGGTTAATCCACAATGGGGACTTGATGCTGCAACGCTGCAAAAATGGCAAGCCTTAGGGGTGAAATTTATTCAAGTGCTACCTGCCGTGCAAATGCAGAATCCGCAACGCAAAAAAATCGATGGTGTTATCACGATTGGTGATCTTGATATTGAGATCCGCACTTGGTTTGCTAAAACCACGCAATCCATTGTGATTTTGCGTCCCGACCGTTTTGTAGCAGCACTGGGGATCCCACAAACCCTAAACACGATTAGTCATGCGTTATTTGCCAAACTCTACGCCTAAGTATTTATTGAACACAAGGCGACGTAAGCAGTGGCCTTGTAAGCAAACTCACATAATATTGAGGTTATAATGTTGCCTTAATATCTCTAAAATCAAATTACTGGCTGCATTTTTTTGGTTTTTACGGTAACTCACATACAATCCAATCATCGGTAAAGGTTCAACTGTATTTTTGACGACCACCTTGTCTCCCAATAGCGGGATGACATACATCGGCACCAAACTCCATCCAACCCCCATCCCCACTAAATTTACATTTAATAAAATGTTAGTTGAATATTGAATCACATTTGGACTGAGTTTTTCTTGCCTAAAAAAATCCTGAATAATGTTGTACAGCTGAGGGGATGCAGTAGCATCGCTTATCACAAATTCTTGTTGGTTAAAGCTTTTCAGACTAATCTGTTTTAATTCAGCAGCAGCCGAATCTTTAGGAATAATCAAAACCAAAGGCTCTTGAAATATCTCTAAGGATTCAAAAGCGCTGTTATCATCGATATAACGGGTGAACGCAATATCAATTTCACCATCTTTTAATGCTTGGAACTGCTGTGCATCGGTCAAGCTTTTAAAATGAATATTTAAATCGGGAAAATGTGTGCGGATCTTCGGCATGATATAGGGAAAGACCTTCATTTCCGCGACTGGGGTAAAGCCAATATTGAGCTGGTGGCTATTTAACATTGAAATTTGACGTGCATCGTGTATGGCTTTATTGGCATGTGCTAAGCAAAGTACCGCCTCTTTTAAAAAAACTTCCCCCTCCTCGGTGAGTTCAACCTTACGGTTATTTCGCAATAACAGTTGTACCCCAACCTCTTGTTCTAAATCTTTAATTTGCTGGCTTAATGAGGGTTGTACCGTGCACATGCGCTCTGCTGCTTTGGTAAAATTGAGCTCTTCTGCAACAGCCACAAAATAGCGTAAATGACGTAGTTCCATACATATACTTTTTATTCCAGAGTTGCCCAATAAAATACATCAAAAACTCGAACTTGATCTTGATCTAAGAAAAAAATTTATAGCATTTCCAATCATTAAACTTCTTTCATCTGTCCTTTTAACGCCTCCTTTGAGAAGAAAAACATAGTGCTTAAAACACGGATAAAAGCGGTCTATTACTTTTTACTTAGCATCGTTTAGGATTTATTCTGCCTTTAAGTCAGCTCATTCATCTTCTATTTTTTATTTATAACTAGGTTTAAAACGATATGTTTTTACTATGACTTGATCACAAATGACTATCTAAGATTAAGCACATGAAATATATAAAATAATAATTAAAAATATGATCTAAAACATTTATTTTCCTATTTTTAAAACTGAACAACTGCTATTTTCATTATTTTATCGGCATGGGAACCGACTATTGTCTTGGTATTTATGCATCGGGATTAAACCGATACTAAGCGGATAAATCGTCAATGAAAAGATTTATATACTATTGATGGAGATCAATCATGACACAAATACAAACAGGGAAAGTGCAAAGGATCTTTACGATATTTTTGTGTTTTTGGGTCGCATTTTTTGAGGGTTTTGATCTTCAAGCACCAGGCATTGCAGCCAAAGGAATTGCCGCAACTTTTTCATTAGATCAAGTACAGATCGGCTATGTATTTAGTTTAGGTGTATTTGGGATGCTATTCGGCGCATTCTTTGGTGGGCGCATTGCAGATTATTGGGGACAAAAAAAAGTATTAATGCTTTCCATTGCGATCTTTGGTTTTTTTATGACGGCAACCGCATTTGCCACACACACCGAAGTCTTATATATCGCCCGCTTTTTTACCGGTTTAGGATTAGGTGCTGCAATGCCAACCATGATTTCAGTCGTTGGTGATGAAGCAACTGAACAGAATCGCGGAAAGTTAAATAGCTTAATGTATTGCGGTTTGCCAGTTGGCGCAATTTTCGTTGCGAGTCTTGCCTTATTATTTTCCGATATCAAATGGCAAACCTTATTTTTCATTGGCGGTCTAACACCACTGGTTTTAATTCCATTGATGGCCTTGGTGCTTAAAGACAAGCCACATCCTCTAACCCAAACACCAACACCAACACCCGCTATACCAAACATGGCACAGGTATTATTTAAAAATCAACAATATAAGCACACCTTACCGCTTTGGGTCAGTTTTTTCTTTACCTTAATGATTAATTATATTTTGATTAACTGGTTACCGAATTTACTGATGGGCCAAGGTCTAGAAAAACAGCAAGCCTTTATGGTGATGTTGGTCTTCCAAGTCGGTGCGGTCATTGGAACCTTAGCATTGGGCTATTTACTGGACCGCCTGAAACTTTGGCAATTGGCAAGTATTATTTATTGCGGCCTACTCCTTGCACTTAGTCTCTTATTCACCACAACCTCAATCCCCGTATTAATTCTCGCCGGTGTTATGGGCGGTATTTTCTCGACAGGAGGACAATCTATCCTTTACGGGATCTCACCGATTTTCTATTCAGGTTTGGGTAAAGTTACCGGGGTCGGCAGCGCGATTTCTTTGGGTCGTTTAGGTGCAATGACGGGTCCCTTACTCACCGGGAAAATTTTAGCCTTAGGTTGTGGAACCGCGGGCATCTTAATGCTGAGTTTACCTGCCCTCGTCATTTCAGCGGTCGCTGTCACCACGCTTTCAAAATATAAATCGACTCTTAAATAGCCTGAACATCCTGTCACATCAGCATGCCAAAACACTAAAAATAAGAAACAATTGATCAATGATATTTTTGTGCACGCATAAGCTAAAACGAAAGGGACAACATCGCTATTCCGATTGAGCAAAAATGCATGAAATAATGGAATGTCGGATCCACTTAATAAACATCAAAGGATTGTTTTATAATGATAAAAATAATAAACCAACACATACTCAGCCTAGCGCTTATTGGTACGACCCTCCCCACGGTTCAAGCACAATCGGAGAAAATACCAAAACCACCCAATATTATGATTATTCTGGCAGATGATTTGGGCTTCTCTGACCTCAGTGCCTATGGTAGTGAAATTCAAACACCGCATATCGACAGCTTATTAAAACAAGGCAAAATATTATCGAATGTGCATGCATCATCCATGTGTTCACCCACCCGCGCTCAATTAATGACAGGTGCAGATAATCATCTCGTTGGTCTCGGTGCAATGTACGAAGCGGCAGAAAAACAAGAAGCTGTGGTTGGCGCTGATAGCCCACGAGTGCTCCTCAAACGCGATGGTTATTCAGGCCATTTAACTCAAAATGCCTATACCCTTGCTGAAATCTTAAAACAAAAAGACTATTACACTTTTATGGTAGGTAAATGGCATCTTGGCTTTAGCCCTGAACAAAATCCCAAAGCACGTGGTTTCGATCAGTCTTTTGCTTTACTCGATGGTTTTGATTTGCATTTCAAAGATCAGCCCAAAAACTATCCACGCAATACTCAATATACTGAAAATGGGGAAAAGGCTGTACTTCCTCAAGACTATTATTCCACCGACTATTTCACCCAAAAAACCTTTGAATACTTAAGTAAAAATAAACAAGACCAACCATTTTTTGCCTATTTGGCCTATACCGCACCACATTGGCCAATTCAAGCACCTGAGCACTACCTTGATCTTTATAAAGGAAAATATGATCAGGGCTATGAAGTGATTCGGAAGCAGCGCTTTGAAAAACAGAAAAAATTGGGGTTAATTCCCTTAAATGCTGAATTTCCTATCGAGCGTGGAAACCAAGCCATTGAAAGCAAAAGTTGGGATCAACTTGATGCGCAGCAACGTCAATATGAAGCGCGCAAAATGGAGGTCTATGCCGGAATGATCACGCATTTAGATGATCGTATTGGTGATGTGATTCAATACCTTAAAAAACATAAACAGTATGACAACACCCTCATCGTCTTTATGTCCGATAACGGTGCTGAGGGAGGTCGCCATGACTTTCCAATGGGCGATGCCGATAATCGCTATGAAAATATTGGCAAAGCCACATCCTATATTTATATGGGACCGCGTTGGGCAGAAGTTAGTAGTACGCCATTTACCTACTGGAAAGCGGCTGCAGCAGAAGGTGCTGTACGTGTTCCATTCTTGGTGAAATACCCAACCCAGTTGTCTAAAGACCGCGGCATCAATGCACAATTTGCAACCGTGCGCGATATTTTCCCAACATTGATGGAAATTGCTGGAATTCATGCTAGCCAGCTCTACCCTGCCTCTAGTCAGAAGATTCGACCTTCCGGTTACAGCTTACTGCCAGCATTTAAAAGCAATACCGCACGGATTCGCCCGGTTAGCACTTTTGACTTTAAAGAGTTACACGGCAGCCGCTATGCGAAAAATGATGAGTGGAAACTACTTGAAAATTCAGCCGCTAAATTCAAAAGTCATGGCTGGGAACTTTATAATCTGAAACGGGATTTCAATGAACAACACAATGTCTATGCTCAGAACCCTAAAATTGTAAAAATCTTAAGTGATCAATATCGACAATATGCGATTAAAAATGGCGTGGTAGATTTTGCGGAGTATTCAAAAAGATAGAATAATAACTTGAATGTGTTATGAAAAAACCGGTATTCGCTCGCATCACAGCGTAGGTTTTTTCATCGCGTTTTCTTGGTACTTTAATTACTTCAACATCTTCAGCAATGAAGTATTTTCAATCTGTATTCTACATCTCTAAAACCGCTGTAAAAGCGGCTTTCAGAGAAAATGAAATCGAATCACGCCTAATATAGCCGAACCCAATCATGTAAAATAAGTTTCTCATGATCGAGGTATGGAAGCTTCGAGGCAAAGATGACGGGTTTATTTAAAGTTGTCGTTTTTATAATCATCATGTTAAGTATTGCCTGGTACATCCATGAATATATTCTCGAAAGTCCAAACACTGGCGCTTTCGAATACTTCTTTTTTTATGTCATTTATATTTTGGCGTTATGTGCAGCATTTGTATTTTTTAAAATATTTCTGCATCCCTAAATACAACAAGTCTAAACACCGCCACAAAATAACAAGCACGGCGCAAAATATATCGCACCCCGATCTTTTAACTTTTAAATGCAATCCGATTGCTTCAATGCTGTTCGATCTACAGAAGTAAATTATAATCATCGAACGTTTCTGTTAATTTTATCTCATATATAAAATTAACGTGCCTTCACATTAACCAAGGAGCTGGTTTTGTTAGAAAAACTTGAAGCTAAACTGCTGAGCAATCCGGATAATAATCGTCAAATTCGTCATGAAGATTTTATTGCGGGTATGGGAAAAGGCATGTCTATTTTAGAAAGCTTTGGAACAGATCGTCATCGGCTTAATATCTCTATGGCTGCTGAACGTACAGGCATGACCCGTGCCGCGGCGAGACGGCATTTACTCAGCTTAGAATACTTAGGCTATTTAGAGTCGGATGGGCATTATTTTTATCTCACGCCCAAAGTGCTGAAATTCTCAGGCGCCTATTTAGGCGGTGCCATGCTGCCTAAAATATCCCAACCGCTGCTCAACTTACTGACCAAGCAAAGCGCACATATCTTTTCAGTCATGATTCTAGATGGTTATGAAGCAATTACGGTTGCGCGTAGTGCTGCACATCAGCAAACCGATCGGGTGAATCCCTATGGACTGCATTTAGGTAATCGCTTACCTGCACACGCGACATCCGCCGGTAAAGTTTTATTGGCACATCTGGAAGATGAACAACAACTGGCTTGGCTTAAACAATATCCACTCAAAGTTTTAACCAAATATACCCATCGCGACGATATGCCTTTTTTGGCACTGCTTCAGCAAATTAAACAGCAAGACTGGTGCTATTCCAGCGAAGAACATGAGCTCGGTATTCATGCTCTTGCAGTACCAATCTATGGTCAAAATGCCAAAGTGGTCGCGGCACTTAATGTGGTTTCCACCACGAGCTCAACCACAGAAGAATATCTGATCAAAAATATTCTACCTTTATTACAAGAAACGGCTAGAGAGCTACGTAATATTATTTAGGCTTATTTGCTGTTATAGCGAAAATAAAGTGACAAAAAGCTTAATGCGGACTCCCACAGGGATTGAGTAGCTGCGCTTTAATTATCGATATAAGCCAAATCCATAATGGTAAGTCCATTGCGGAATTTCATCACTGTATACCGCCAAAGAGGCTTTACAACCCTCCTCTCTACTTAGCCCATATTCAGCAGACAACTCAATTAACTGCTGTGGATGCATGGCTAACCATGCATTTTGGGGTGCCGCTTCCTCGGCAAAATTCACAGGTTTTTTAGAAGGCTCATAACGTCTTGTGGCTGGATTTAATTCAAGTCGGTCATTTTTATTGATAACTTTCAATTGATCATCATAATCAAAAATATAAACTTCTTGTCGTTGTATGCCGCGCAATGCTGTTTCTTTATAAATACCTTCAGTCAATAAACAGGAATCAACCTGATCACTCGCAAATAGTTGGTGGCCAGAAGGATGAAAATATTCCTTACAGAATGCTTCAATTTGCGCATCATCATAGGCCGCAAATTGACATTTCAATTGATCAAATCTCAGACAAGCATCAATAACTAATTGCCCATTCTCCCAAGGTAAAAGTACACTTAAATCTTGGGTTTTATATATATTCTCTTTGCTGCTACTTTGATACGACTCAAAGCCAGGCCATTTAAATGCTGCCATTTTTTTGACTTTCGGCGCTTCCTTATTTTGGCAGTAACGGTAATTAAACTGAGGAATCACAATATTGGGCTGTTTTAGCCCCTTTAAACGATGTCTATTCACTCGACCCGCTGTTTGTACAATCGATTGAATGCTGGATGCATCAATCACAGCCCAATCAAAATCATGATCGCGACCAACTTCTTCAACGGGTGTGGCAATCACAATAAAAGGAATATGCTGATGATCGCTATTTTTTACAATTGCACGAATTTCATCGTCTAACAATATATGTTCATTCCCAGTTTTACGTTTTTTCCCATCAATATGGCGTGTCAGTAAAAAATCAAGGCGCTGCTCTTTATGAAAGCGGGAAATAAGCCAATCATTGGCGTGATAACAGGCGATCTGTGCACCACTTAAATGTTCCGATAAATATTTAGCCAAAGCAATTGCATGTTTAATATTCGCCACACGCACTAAACCAAAGGAGATATTTTTACCTGAATCTGCAAAAGCCCAACCTTGATCTGCATGTAGGGCTTGTACTTCAGCTAAAATCGTTGCTTTCCATTGCGCAACTGTTGGATCAGCTATTTCTGCCAATCTGGCCAAACGATAAGGCTTTTTGGCTTTTTCAAGTAAGACGGCTTGTAAATCATTTAAATGTTGTTGATATTGCTCGCTAAAGTTTTGTTTATGCTTAGCGTCATTCAACCAAGCTTTTGGGGTTAACGCGTTATCAGCAATGGCCACAATAAACTGCTGTGGTGCCTGATAGAGTGCTTGACGCATTTCAATCCCAGATTCAAAGGCCCGATAAATCGATTCGGCAACCGTTGCAGCAAGTGTTGCCGAAGAACAAATAACATGACGACCATACATCGCTGCAAGTTGCACTAAGCGCAACACTGCCACCAAAGCGGTCGGCTCATAGCCATCAATCTCATCTAAAATTAAATCACTACTGATTATTCTTAGCAGTGCTTTGACATGATGCCCTTGTCTATGTGGCTCGCCTGCTGCAATCAAATAATCAATGGTCGAGACTAAGAGTGGGCTAGAAAGCACTGTTTTAGCCTGATGATCAATTGCCTTCCGGCCTTGCACTGTTTTTTCAAATAAAGGATCTAACCAAGACGGTAGGCTATTTTCCTCTCCGAATGCATCAAACATCGGCTCAGGTTGATTTTCGTCTTCATCTACATGTTGCTGCTGACGTTGATTAAAAAGTTGTTGCGTTACTTTGTCACCAATAATCACCGACAATTCATCATCGGATAGATGCATCGCATTTTTTAAAGCTTCGCCTGTTTGTAAGGTCAATGAACGTAGATTTAAGGCAATGGCGATACGCGGATCTTCTGGACGTAAGGTACAGGCAGCACGTAAATTCATCCGAGTCTTACCACTGCCCGTACCTGCGATATTTAAAACTAAGCTCGGTATATTCGGATGCTTCACAATCAGTTTTTGCAAGGTATTGGCAACCGTATTTTGCCACTGAAAGCGTGAGTGTTCAGCACGCTGACAGATATATTCCACCGTCTGCTCACTCAACCCAGTCAGGTTTAAGTCGGTTGCCATTTTGGTTGCAATATAGCTGGCACGCTCACCCACTTGCTCTAAATGCCAACTCAATGGTTGATCTTGTAGTTTTTTTTTCACACCATTTACGGTTGTTTTTATTTTGGTATTGGCAAATAAGTCATGCGTTCCATCTTTGATTTCAGGTGCATTGGCAGAAAACTGCTGTGCTGAAACAATGTGATCTGCATGAATCAACGCCGCACGTGCATGCAAAGTTAATGCTTTCCAATAGAGTATATCTAATGAGATATCTTGATTTAACTTTACCAATCGAGCCATACGATGCTGATGGCTCTTAAAGATAGAGGCTTTAATCTCACCTGCACAGCAGATTTGATCTGGGCTGAATGAGGTTTTCACGCTCACATGTAAATCTGCATTCGGTTTTTCAGCTCCACCCAATAAGCCATGATGACTTACCACCAGATAATCGACAGCTTCAAGTTCATCTGCGATGGAAACGCGTTTAACTTGCTCGCGATGACCTAAGGAGAAATCGCCAATTTTACGTTCAATTCCTTGCCATGCTTCAGGCCAATTCCAGTCATTTTTACGCATTTTCTGCAATAATTTCATCGACAACCACTCATGTCGAATCTCATCTTTAATTCTTTGATTGGCATTTTCGGGGCTGAGTTTATTTTGAAAATGCACTGAAGCTTTGCCAATATCGTGCACATCGCCCGCTGCACCTGCCAATAAACTGGCTGCCCTCACCCAATTTTCGATATTGAGTTGCTTTTGCTGCTTCTGAGTCGATGCCACTGGATAGATCCCATCCAATGCAAAGCGCTGTTTAGAACCAACGATCCACACCAGTTTCATCCGACGCATCCCATAATTTTTATAGGCAGCGACTGCCGTTTGGCGGGTTGCGGTCTTTTTTAAAGCGGCACGGATTTCTTTTAGCCCCTCTTCCGTCATGGGTGCTTGCCAAGTCGCCTGCCCAATACGGATTGCATAGCTATCTAAAACTGCACGGGTTTTTTTAATGGCGCGTTTTTCACAGGCAGAAATAAATATCGTATGCATAATTCACTCTAATTTAGACTTAAATCTTAAGTCTTTGTAACATACAAAGAATATAGCGCACTCATTCAAACGACGTAAAATGTCGCCTAAATGCATCTTCTTATTGTGATAATAGTAAATTTAAGTTACTAATAGTTATATAAACTTTAAATAATTTGTGAGTTTTTATGCCGAATAAAACGAGTGAGGCAATAAATATTTATCAGCAAGCACTTGCTGAATCTGTTCATTTTAGCTTTAAAACAATTAACTCTAATATTGAAAAAGGTGGGCTACGTTTAAGTGATGCTCAAGCCCTCGACTTACCATATATTAGTGCCCGTACCTTGCTGGCAGATGGTTTACTGATACCAACAGATTACCAAGCCAATGCGGGTAAAACCGCAACCCTTTTTAAAGTGGTTAAAGCCACTTTACTGGATGAAGACTTAACAGAAGCAACACCTGAGTTTCAAGAGAATGTTGCAGCACTCAAGCCCCAGATTAAATCCGTCTTTCAGACAGCATATGCTGCAGGAACTGAGCATATTAATGTGCGTATGCGTCAATTGCTTATTCCGTTGAACAAGCAAGATCAGATTAATCAGCAATATCTTTCGATTAGTCCACTGTCTGCTGCTGGGGTCAATTATTTACTCAATATTGAAGTCGACTTACTTAAAGAACAGCGTAAAACTGAAGTTAAAACCTCGAAATTAAAAAATATTCAAACTGCTGTATTTGGAATTGGCGGCGCCAACCCGCAGAACGTCGGAAGTTTGGTTCGCGCGATGCAACGCCCACTGGTCATGGCTGCACCAAGCTTAAATCCTCAGAGCCGTCTTGCCTTTCAATATTTTTATAAAGGCTTTGAATATAATATTTCAAATGCATATATCAACCCCGCTTTGTATCTTGAACTCAGACAATATGCAGCCGATTTAGAGCAGCAAGCACAACTCAGCCACGATTTAGGATTTGCCGCACAAGATATTCACTCTAAATTTTCTAATTTAAGAAGTCGTCAAAAAGAAGTGTCTCGGCTAGAAATTATTGTGCAAGATGTGCTGGCACAGGGACAGAACATTTATCAGGCCTTAAAAAGTATTGAATCAAATTTGCCGAGCTTAAAGACTTTAGATCGAACTTCATTTTGGAATCATCCGGAGGTCTCCCTGCTCATACAAGGTTTGATTAACCCGGAATTACAAAATTTTGAAGATTGGCAAATTTTATTTGCTAACGATTTATCTTTAAAAATCGTTAATCATCAATATTGGAATACTAAAATCAATGCCTCAGTCGACATTGCTTTAGACCAAACTAGTGCTCGGAACTTTCTATCACGGCGGATTCAGGAGCTTTTAAAATGAGCAGTTTTGTTTTAATTCCTTATTTAAAAGTACAAGCAGCGAATTTCCAAAGTAGCGGTTTAGTGATGGGGGGTGCACCCTTAATGGCTGCGGCGATGTTTAGTCATAATATTGCACGACAACTCGAAACTGAAGATGTCGGTTTTCACTTTATCCACCATGATATACAACGGCTTGGTGGTGAGGCTTATGGTCGATTTACCCCTGCACAACGCCGAGGTGCAATATTTATTGGTAAAAATGATTATTCATCCAAAAATAAATATGCGCTGTCTTTGCAACCCACTGCCAGTTGTCATCTGCTCCTGAGCCTTGTGATTGAGTTTAAAGATTCACGCGTCGATTTAGATGACTTAGAAAAGATTTTAGGTCGTAGCCGTTTTTCTGGCGGTCAAATTATTGAGTTTGGAAAGCTGCAAAAGTTTAATCATGCAGATGAAGCTTTAGCGCAGATTCAATCTGGTTATTTAATCCAAGATCGTCATGACTTATTACAGTGCTATCAAGAAAAGTATCAGGTTAATCGCTTGCAGGCTTTTACCCAACTTTTAGCGCATAAACCCATTGGTAAAGATTCAAATCAAATCATTCTTGAGCATTTACCTGAAGAAAAACTCGCTTGGCTATCCGCCACCACATTGGGTTATGCCTTACTTGAGCAACCGAATACTGAACGTTCAGGCGTCCGCCATGCAGACCAACAAGATACGACTGCACATGCCTATGCAGAACCATTAACGGGATTAATTCAATACCAGTCGCTTAATGAAGTTTTAATCGACTATAGCGCAGAAACCCCTGAAAAATGGACCAATCTGGCTGAATTACAATGGTCACATGCTTGGCATAAAGACCATCCTGATGTTTTTTTATTGCAACAAAATTCATAAACCATTTTTTGAAATTAATTTATAAGGAATAATCATGTCTAAAGCAGAAGTATTTAAAAAACTACCAGGAAGCCTATCTTTACAACGCGGTACGATTGTCAGCGATGGTGCTTTTTATCATTTAAACCAAGATGGCACCGAGAACGTCCTCAACGTGATGTATCACGGGATTCGTGGAACACAAAACGTCGCTGGCAATAAAGAAAAAGGCGGTGCGACAGGAAATTCACTGGCACGTGAAGTTTCAAATATTCAAATGACTGAGTCTGCAAAATTACTTCCAAACAGCCAATTATTGGTCAAATGGGATTTACGCTTTATTGATCTTGAGCATATTTTATTTGCCTGTGCCTCGAAAGCAGGTGCAGATAAAGCTGAAGAACAAGCTTTTCGTCAAGGATTTAAAAACTTCATTGATAAAGCCAAAGAAAGTGAAGGTATTCAACAAGTCGCTCGACGTTATGTCCGCAACATTGTCAATGGTCGTTGGTTATGGCGCAACCGTACCATTGCAGAACAAATAACCATTAAAATCAGCGAGACTGAATATCAAGAAAACAGCTTAAATACTCGGAAGTACAGCAACACACTTACATTTGATGCACTCAGTTTCAGCTTAAAATCCTTTGATGAAGTAACTCAGGATGAACAAAAAATAGCGGACATTATCGTCAATGGTATGCGTGGTGATCGAACTGCAAACTTGCACATTGAAGCCGTCATTGATGTCGGAATGGGGGGTATTGAAGTTTTCCCATCACAAAACTATTTAGAAGATAAACCTAAAGGCTTTTCACGTTCGCTTTATCAAATCAATCCAGTAAAACCCGAACGCCAAGCCAAGGACAATCAGTATTTGGGTCAAGCTGCAATTCGTGACCAAAAAATTGGCAATGCTTTACGGACGATTGATACCTGGTATCCAAGTTTTATTGAAAATGACAGCAAACCCATTCCAGTAGAACCCAATGGTGCCAGCCTAGATGCGCAACAATTCTTCCGGGTAGGTAAAGAAAAAGTCTCTGCTTTTGATCTACTCAAAGAAATCCAAACCCTTGATCCAAATAGTGAAAAAGGTATGTTTCTCATTGCCTGCCTGATTCGTGGCGGTGTGTACTCTGAAGGAGAATAAAATGAATGCCAACTACTATTTGGATATTCGTATTCTCGAAACATCAGATGATGCTGATTTAACAATCGAAGTTTTACGCAACCAAATTTATAGTATTTTGCATGGTGTTTTTCGCCAAATGCCAAACTGTTTTGCATTGGCTTTGGAAACATCACCACGCTTAAGAAAAAAAATGAAGGATGCTGAACTCAAATATGGTCGCGCTGCGCGTGCTAATTTTGATATTTTACGTATTTTTTCAGCACAACAGTCTGATCTTGAAGCATTCATTGATCTAATTAAGGGAAATTGGAAAATACGTGATTATACAGTGCTACACGTCCCTATTCCTGTACCCACTGCAAAAATTACAGGATGGAAAAGCTATCGACGTTTTCGCATTCCAACGCGTAAAGCTGAACTAAATTTAACCTCAAACAACGGACAAGAAAGTTTGCATAGTCGACGTATGAAACAAGCCAAGGCACTGCCCTACTTTAAAGTACAAAGTCAAAGCAATGGGCAACAGTTCACTGTCAGCATCGATATTCAAGACACGATAGATGCAGGGCAAGGTTTACCTGATGGCTATGGTTTAGCGCGAAAAACGCAGGCCTTTTCTCTTCCAACATTTGAGGCGATTTAAGTGTCAGATCTCCGTCAACAACGCAGTCGCGCATTAATGCTCTCTAAACGTGCTTGCGTGTTTTATCTTGAACGGGTCCGCGTCATTTTAAAAGATGATCGAATTGTCTATTTGACGGAGAATCTTCAGCCTGTCGAACATTTTTATAATCTTCCCGAAAAGAACACCGCCTTTTTGCTTTTAGGTAAAGGTAGCTCCCTAACCGATGCTGCAGCGCGTCGTTTAGCCGAATCTAATGTGATGGTTGGCTTTTGTGGGTCAGGTGGATCGCCATTATTTTCTGCTCTCGACTTAACTTTTTTAGCACCACAAAGTGAATATCGTCCAACGGAATACATGCAAACATGGATGAGAGCCTGGCTTGATGAGGATGCACGCCTCTTGATGGCAAAGATTTTACTCAGTGAGCGAATCGCTTTAGTACAGCGTTTCTGGCTTAAAAACCCGATTTTAATTCAGCATGGAATTACGATTAACGCTGTCGAGTTACAACGTTTCCAGCAAGCAATAGAACTTGCTATTAATCAAACAGAATTGCTCGCTGCTGAAGGTCGTTGGGCTAAAGCGCTTTATAAACAACTTGCTCAAGGCTTTAATTTCGAATTTAAACGTAATGAAGGGAAATTATCACATGACTCTTTAGCAGATACAGCGAACAGCTATTTAGACCACGGTAATTATATTGCCTATGGCTATGCAGCAGTGAGCCTCAATGGAATGGGAATTAGTTTTGCTTTACCAATTTTACATGGTAAGACACGGCGCGGAGGTTTGGTCTTCGATCTTGCAGATCTAGTTAAAGATGCATTTGTGATGCCGCAAGCTTTTATTTCAGCCAAGCTTCATCACAATCAAAAAGAATTTCGAATGCAACTCATTGAAATTTGCCAAGATCAGGATGTTTTAGATTACATGTTTAGCTTCATTTCTGAGCTATGTAATAAAATTAAGTAATATCAATCACTTAAAATTTTAGATTTTTTTGATCTAATTTCACTCTTTAACAACCTATGTTACTATTATCTAGAGTTTTTTTTATAAATCACTCTAGTTTGCCATCGCACTGATGGTTTAGAAGTTTCCGAATCCGCCTCGCCCCCGTCTTATTGTGTTTGCCATCGCACTGATGGTTTAGAAGAGTCGAATCTTTGGCATCATGACCTGCCATGGGTTTGCCATCGCACTGATGGTTTAGAAGTGTAGCATGTCCTAATTCATGTAATGCTGTCGGTTTGCCATCGCACTGATGGTTTAGAAGAACATCAATAGATTTTAAATATGACTTAATAGGTTTGCCATCGCACTGATGGTTTAGAAGAACACTTGAAAACACAATCACGGACACACTATGTTTGCCATCGCACTGATGGTTTAGAAGTTCTTCCATAGTATGTGAGATTTCACCAACAAGTTTGCCATCGCACTGATGGTTTAGAAGACTAAATTCATTCCATGTACGAAACATATCATGTTTGCCATCGCACTGATGGTTTAGAAGATAGGCTGACATAAACAAACCTTGCTGATTGCGTTTGCCATCGCACTGATGGTTTAGAAGGTGAAGCTTGATGCTATCTTGGACCCGATTATGTTTGCCATCGCACTGATGGTTTAGAAGCTTCTGAAAAAATCTTTTAGCGTTTTGTAGCTGTTTGCCATCGCACTGATGGTTTAGAAGACTGGAGCACGTTTACCGAGACTGTAAACAAGGTTTGCCATCGCACTGATGGTTTAGAAGTGTCAAAGTCTGTGCCAATCCTGACTGTAGGGGTTTGCCATCGCACTGATGGTTTAGAAGTCCTACAGAGTTTCCCGTGCACTTCGCAGAAGGTTTGCCATCGCACTGATGGTTTAGAAGACTGATCCTGATTATTGGTGTTATTATCAATTGTTTGCCATCGCACTGATGGTTTAGAAGTTGCTCTGCAAGCTTGTTAACAAACTGCACCCGTTTGCCATCGCACTGATGGTTTAGAAGATTAAAATCTTACGCCCAACATTTAAAGATATGTTTGCCATCGCACTGATGGTTTAGAAGCAAAAAATACTATTGGTATTACTGAACTTAAAGTTTGCCATCGCACTGATGGTTTAGAAGACTCAAATGCACCAGTTGCAAAAGTAATTGAAGTTTGCCATCGCACTGATGGTTTAGAAGGGTTGGATCGAACATAATGTAATTGATGGGGAGTTTGCCATCGCACTGATGGTTTAGAAGAGAAGATTTACTGAACAATCGAATGCTTGCATGTTTGCCATCGCACTGATGGTTTAGAAGTGTTTGAATTGCCCTAAAGACGACTTCAGATGGTTTGCCATCGCACTGATGGTTTGCCATCGCACTGATGGTTTAGAAGGTTACTGCTGACCGCATGGCGGAGCTTTTAAAGTTTGCCATCGCACTGATGGTTTAGAAGAATGACAATAATCGATGGCAATACGTTTAAGTGTTTGCCATCGCACTGATGGTTTAGAAGTGTAATTATTGGGTTCTTAATAACTGTATATTGTTTGCCATCGCACTGATGGTTTAGAAGAGCAAGTGGTGGGTTGAGTTGAGCGTAAACACGTTTGCCATCGCACTGATGGTTTAGAAGTTTATTTAATGTTAGTTCCATATTCTCTTTCTGTTTGCCATCGCACTGATGGTTTAGAAGTAAACCAGTACCGCCCTTGTCTGTACCATCATGTTTGCCATCGCACTGATGGTTTAGAAGTGTCTATTTGTTTTACTTGGAATTGTTATTCTGTTTGCCATCGCACTGATGGTTTAGAAGATCATACAAAAAAGGTGAGAAGGTCGTGATATGTTTGCCATCGCACTGATGGTTTAGAAGAACTCGTATATCAATATAATCACCACTTAATAGTTTGCCATCGCACTGATGGTTTAGAAGGAGCAATGAGCCTGCATACCAAGCTTTGCTTGGTTTGCCATCGCACTGATGGTTTAGAAGTCAGATCAACAACACCAGTATGATCATTTGCAGTTTGCCATCGCACTGATGGTTTAGATCATTAACCACAATATTAATATTTACCGTCTCCTCATGGCCTAGCACAGATTTATCTACAACTAGGGCATGTGCTTAAAAACATTAAAAAGCAACGCCACTGCGTTGCTCATTTACAATCAATTCTTCAAGTCTATAGGCTTCGATTGAAGCACGCACGATCCTCTAAAATCGTTAAATGCGCCCTTCGCTTCTCTCTTTAAACGCTTTCAATCACGACAGCGAGACCTTGCCCCACACCAATACATAAGCTGATCACCGCATATTTTTTGCCACGGCGTTTTAATTCGCGTGCTACGGTTAAAGCCAAACGCGCACCCGAAGCACCGAGTGGATGTCCTAATGCAATCGCACCACCATTTGGATT
This sequence comes from Acinetobacter pullicarnis, assembly GCF_006352475.1. Lineage (NCBI taxonomy): Bacteria > Pseudomonadati > Pseudomonadota > Gammaproteobacteria > Moraxellales > Moraxellaceae > Acinetobacter > Acinetobacter pullicarnis. Next base: position 1,749,236 of record NZ_VCMZ01000001.1, on the reverse strand, counting down.
CACCCGTGGATCATCAAAAGCTACATCCAAGCCTTTGAGGCAAGACAAGACTTGAGATGCAAACGCTTCATTGATTTCAATGATGTCCATATCATCCAAGCTAAGATTGGCTCGTTTCAAAGCCAGTTTAATCGCGTCTATCGGACCCGCACCCATGATTCGTGGTTCAATTCCTGCAACACCTGAAGATAAAACTTTAGCTAAGGGTTTGATTCCCAAGGTCTGCTCAGCCTCTGCCGAAGCAACGATCAAAGCGACGGCACCATCATTAATCCCGGAAGCATTGCCTGCTGTTACCACACCATTTTCAAACAATGGCCGCAATTTTTGTAAGGCTTCAAAAGTTGAAGATGGACGTGGATGCTCATCGAAAGCAACGACTTTCGGCGGTAATTTACGACCTTGTGGTACTTCAACTGCAACCATTTCATCATCAAAAAAGCCAGCTTGTTTGGCTGCTTCATATTTGGCTTGCGAACTCGCGGCAAAAGTATCGGCTTGTTCTCGACTAATCCCATACACCACCGCAACGTTATCACCAGTTTCTGGCATGCTGTCAGCACCAAATTGCTTTTCGATCAAAGGATTTGGAAAGCGCGCACCAATGGTTGAATCAAAAACTTTTATATCACGACTGTAGGCTGTTTCTGCTTTTGCCATTACCAATGGAGCACGTGACATTGACTCAACCCCACCTGCAATAAAAATATCGCCTTCATTACAACTCACTGCACGGGCTGCATCCACCACCGCGGCCAAACCAGAAGCACAAAGACGATTAATGGTCTGTGCTGGGGTTTTCACAGCTAAACCCGCCAACAATGTAGCGTGACGTGCAATATTGCGGCTGTCTTCACCGGCTTGATTGGTATTGCCCAAAATCACATCTGCAAAAATATCATTGGGAAGATTATGCTTTGTAATTAAAGCTTTAATCACATGTGCAGCAAGATCATCTGGGCGAACACTCGCAAGGCTACCAGCATGACGACCAAATGGAGTACGTAAGCCATCATAAATATAGGCATTTAACATAATTTAATCCTTTAAATTGAAGCGATATGAAATAAAGAGCGCTTTAAGCGTGCACGGCGTTGTAACCAAGGACTTGGGCGATAACGTTGATCCCCTGTGTTTTTATAGATATTTTCTAAAATCAATAAAATCCGATCTGCACCCAGCACATCCCCCCAAGAAATGGGTCCATGTGGATAGCCCAGTCCGAGTTTCACCGCTTGATCAATATCGGCAACGGTCGCAATTTGCTGCTGTGCAATATCACAGGCCAGATTGACCACCATCGCCACAACACGCTGTGCAATAAAACCAATGCTCTCTGCAATCACAGAAACCCCATGATCCTGTTTAGCAAACAGTGCATGTGCTTGATCAATATAGTGCTGTGAAGTCAGGATCGAGGGCATCAACGTGCGGTGTTTGTTAAAATCAGTCAGCATATCCATACTGACTGCTCGTGCTGCATCTACACTGAAACGTAACGCTGCGGTGGTGGTATCTTCCCCATAGGTCGCCAGTAAAATCAGACTGTCCGCTGCCGGCACTGCTGCGCTGTCTCGTCGTAGCCCTTGTTCTACAATATAGTTTGCTAGAACTTCGGCATCTTGAGGTCGATCGGCCTTAATCCAAACCGAATTGAAAGCAGTCACATGAGGTACAGGCTGTGGCGCAACTTCATTGGTTTTAACTGCATTTTCATACGTATAAAAACCTTCCCCTACTTTACGCCCGACTTTGTTGCCGGCTAGCATTTGACGGGTTAACGCGCTTGGGCGATAACGGTCTTCTTGATAATATTGATTAAAAATCGATTCCATTACCGGATGCGAAACATCCAATGCCGTCAAGTCGAATAACTCAAACGGCCCCATGCGAAAGCCTGCACCATCGCGCAAGATTCGGTCGATTTCCGAGACGGAGGCCACGCCTTCAGCAAGGGCTTTTAGGGCTTCGGTACCATAAGCGCGACCGGCATGATTGACAATGAACCCAGGCGTATCTTTGGTCCGCACTCCAAAGTGGCCCATGCGATTTGCCAATTCAAGCATATCAATGACAACAGATTCTGCTGTCACTAAGCCTGCAATCACTTCCACAATTTTCATTAATGGAACAGGGTTAAAGAAGTGAAAACCAACCACACGTTCTCGATATTCGAGCACTGACGCAATCGCGGTGACTGATAGCGATGAAGTATTCGAGGCCAAAATTGTGGTTGGGGCAACAATACTTTCAAGTTGGGTAAATAAACTTTGTTTGATTGCCAAGTTTTCAATAATGGCCTCAACCACTAAATCGACCCCAGCAACATCTTCAATGCGTTCAACAATCACAAAACGGTCTAAGGTATCGGCCAACTGCTGCTCAGTAAACTTGCCTTTGGCATGTAATTTTTCCAATGTCGCTTTGAGCTGCTTTAAGCCTTGTGCTGCTGCACCGTCTTTAACGTCAAATAGACGAACTTCCACACCGGCTTGCGCTGCAATTTGCGCAATCCCCATGCCCATAACACCTGTGCCAATGAGCGCCATTGTTTGAATGGTCATGTTATTCTCCACGATATTGTGCTGGACGTTTGTCAAAGAAAGCATTCGCCCCTTCTTTCTGATCTTTGGTATCAAACAGAATTTGGAAGGCTTTACGTTCTAAGCTCAAGGCACTCTGTAATGACATATCCTGACCTAAATGAGTCACTTCTTTAATTTGTTGTACTGCGATCGGAGAGAAACTGGCAATGGTTGCTGCCAGCGCCATGGTATTTTCATCTTCCACCACTTCAGAGACTAAGCCCATCCCTTTGGCTTCTTCAGCACTGATTAACTTTCCAGACAACACCAATAGCATGGTTTGAAACTTACCTATCGCGCGTAATAGGCGCTGTGTGCCACCAGCACCGGGCATCAAACCCAATTTCACTTCAGGCTGACCAAACTTGGCTGACTGACCTGCCACAATAATGTCGGCATGCATCGCCAATTCACAGCCACCGCCTAAGGCATAGCCATTTACCGCAGCAATAATCGGTTTGCTGCAATCGGTTAAACTTTGCCAATATTGCTCAGTATGGCGCAAGTACATTTCTACAGTGCTCGCCGTGGTGAAATCCTGAATATCTGCTCCAGCAGCAAAGACTTTTTCACCCCCAGTCAAGACAATTGCACGTACCGCTATATTTTTATTAAGTTTTTGAAAAGTTTCAGAAAGTGCCTGACGTAATTCTAAATTTAATGCATTTCGGGCTTCTGGGCGATGTAATTCTATTCGTGCTACACCATTATCCTGAATTTCAACTTTTAATATTTGAGTGCTTTCCATAATCCTCTCATTTCGCACAGCGATATAAAACCAATAATATATACCTTTTCTTCTTTATTAAAATAAGACTTATCAGCGTCTAAAGCAAATGAATTGATAAACAAAACACACTATTAATTAGTTTATCTAATCAATTAATAATTATAATCGCCCGATAAATACCGCTATGCAAAATTAATTTTCACAAATATTGCTTATGCATGCTTTTTTTATTAATATCCATATACGTTTAAACTCAGTGAAACATTGAGTCGAATTGATCAAATCTGGTTAATTACTCATTGTGAACATATAAAGGGAGTTAGGAGATGATTCGTGATCAGGAAACCTTAGATCAATTGGTTGATATGATTCGACAATTTGTTGAGGGTGTATTAATTCCCAATGAAGCATTGCTTGCAGAGACCGATGAGATTCCAGCAGACATTATTCAGCAAATGAAAGACCTCGGTTTATTTGGCTTCACCATTCCTGAGGAATATGCAGGTCTTGGATTGACCATGGAAGAAGAGGTTTACATTGCCTTTGAGCTTGGCCGCACCTCTCCCGCTTTCCGATCGTTAATTGGTACCAACAATGGAATTGGCTCTTCTGGACTGGTTATTGATGGCACCGAACAACAAAAACAGTGCTATCTTCCACGTTTAGCAAGAGGTGAGATCATTGGCTCATTTTGCTTAACTGAGCCAGACTCAGGCTCGGATGCTGCCTCGCTGAAAACCACAGCGATTAAAGATGGCAACCAATATATTCTGAATGGCACCAAACGCTTTATCACCAATGCCCCACATGCAGGTGTTTTTACCGTCATGGCACGCACTGACCCGCAATTAAAAGGCGCTGCCGCGATTTCTGCATTTATTGTCGACAGTAAAACACCGGGCATTTCGCTTGGTCAACGGGATAAAAAAATGGGGCAAAAAGGTGCGCATACCTGTGATGTGATCTTTGAAAATTGTCGCATTCCTGCCGATGCTTTGATCGGTGGCGTAGAAGGTGTTGGTTTTAAAACGGCAATGAAAGTATTGGATAAAGGCCGTATTCATATTGCTGCTGTCAGTGTCGGTGCTGCAACACGGATGCTTGATGATTCATTAAAATATGCAGTTGAACGCAAGCAATTTGGACAAGCAATTGCAAACTTCCAACTGATTCAAGGCATGTTGGCCGATTCCAAAGCGGAAATTTACGCGGCCAAATGCATGGTACTCGACGCAGCGCGTTTACGTGACAGTGGTAAAAATGTCAGTACTGAAGCCTCTTGTGCGAAAATGTTTGCCACTGAGATGTGTGGTCGTGTTGCCGATCGTGGTGTACAAATTCATGGGGGCGCAGGTTATATCAGCGAATATGCAATCGAGCGCTTTTACCGTGATGTGCGCTTATTCCGTTTATACGAAGGTACCACCCAAATTCAGCAAGTGATTATTGCGCGCAACATGATTCGTGAAGCCACGCAATCCTCTTAAAATCTCCATCAGTATGACCGCCTTCTCTCTGATTTGGAGGGAGGCATTTATGTATGCATGAAGATTGATGCTTCTGCTGGCTTAAGTGAGCTCTATTTTCGCCTCAGCCAAGGAAAAAATTTAAGATAGGTAAAACATCTCAGTCCCCATTCCAATGGCCCGTAGGAGAAATAACGCAACCATAAGTGACTCAATCCACATTGAAAAATAAAAATACTAAATGCAATAGCGACGGTTTGACTTGGTGTTAACTGCCCCATCCAACCGAAACCCACCCCAAAAAACAGATAAGTACAAATGATCGACTGCAGGATATAGTTGGTCAACGCCATCCGCCCAGCACTGGCAAGTAAAGCAAAAACTTTATGCAAATATTTGGTTTGATAAAGTTTAAGCAAACAAACTGCATAGCCTGCACTCAGCAGAGGTGCACTCAAAATCGTTAAAGCCAGCGCAAAAATCTCTAGTGCTGAGCCGGGCTGAAAAGTACTGGCATAGCCATAAAATACCCCTACGGGTAAAGCAACTTGGCCCGCCAATCTGCGTACTCTTGGAAAATAAAGCTGATAATGCTCAAGATTTAAAAACAACTGGCGTCGACCTGCGATAAAACCAAAGCAGAACATCGCCAAGGCAATCGGTGCTTGCATCATCAGGGTAATCACCCATACCCCTTGCAACCCCCGCCAATGCTGTGCAATTAAAGTAGACCAATCTAACAGATATTGGTGTTGTACCGATTCTATTTGCAAAACCAAGTTGATCGGATCAGGAATCGGTGATGTCATCCAAGCCAACAGTAACCACAGCAAAGTGGTGAGGCAAATCAAGGTGATCGCACAGCCCATTAACACACGATCCGTTTGATGGCGCAGCGCCAATAACAATATTCCCATCAAAGCATAGGTACTGAGGATATCGCCGTGATATAGCAACAATGCATGAATTAATCCAATGCAAAACAACCCCAATAAACGTCGCATAAACAGTACTTTAAATGGCTTCTGCTTTTTTTCAGCAGAGATCATTTGAATGCTAAAGCTATAACCAAACAAGAATGAAAATAACAAATAAAACTTGGTCTCAAATAACGTCGCAATACTAAAAGTAACGGCATCTTCCCACAGGCTGTTTTGCAACGGATTTGCAATCCCAGAAGCATAGTAAGCAGAAGAAAAAGCCATAATATTGACGATTAAAATACCAAATAAGGCAAAGCCACGTAATACATCAAGGAACGACTGTCTTTCTAAAGAATAGTTACTTGTGGACATAAACAACTCAACTTGGATCATCACATGAAAGTCGTGGTTTTTAACACGCAGCTCAATTAACCAAGCACCGTCGTGTTTCCCCTATTTCCCTCGTCTTTGCCTTATTGAGGGAGGAGGCAGACTGTTCGATGAGGGGCCAAGCCCCTCACTCAATCACCGGCTATTTCTTGCGTTTGGCTGCAATCTTTTCAACCATCCCTAAGACAAACACAAAGAACACTGGCACAAAAAAGATAGCCAAGATGGTCGCGCTGATCATGCCGCCAAATACCCCCGTACCAATCGCATGCTGAGTTTCCGAACTGGCTCCAGTGGCAAATACCAAAGGAATCACGCCACAGGTAAATGCCAATGAGGTCATTAAAATCGGGCGTAAACGCAATTTGGCGGCAGCGACAGTGGCTTCAATCAAGGTCATACCTTCCTCTTTTAGCATCTTGGCAAATTCAACAATTAAAATGGCATTCTTTGCCGATAAACCAATAATCGTAATCAAACCCACTTTAAAGAAAATGTCATTGGGCAGGCCACGGATGAGCAAAGCCAACACCGCACCGAGAATACCAAGTGGAACCACCAACATCACTGACACCGGAATCGACCAGCTTTCATAGAGTGCGGCAAGAACCAAGAACACCACCAACATTGATAATCCCAACAGGAAATTGGTTTGTGATTCAGACTGCTTCTCCTGTAAAGACTGACCGCTCCATTCAAAGCCCACGCCTTTAGGCAGCTGTTTAATTAAGCGCTCCATTTCCAACATTACCGCACCGGTCGATACGCCTGCTGCACCCTCACCAGCAATATTGAGCGAAGGTCTACCATTATAGCGGTTGAATTGTTGCGCGGATTGGGTCCAAACAGGTGTCACGATTTCTGCCAATTTGACCAGTTTTCCACTATTGCTGCTGACGCTAAGATTTAAAATATCTTCTGGACGCATTCGAGATTTGCTATCGACTTGCATAATCACCTGTTGCATCCGACCTTGGTTTGGAAAGTCATTGATATACATCGAACCCATCGCAGTCGAAATGGTGTCCGTCACGTCATCAAAACTGACGCCCAAAGCTTCGGCTTTATCGCGGTCAATTTTCAAATCCACGTTATTGCCTGGCGCTAAACCATCAGGATAAACCTGTGCCAGCTTGTCACTCTGGGCTGCCAATGCCAATAACTGTGCTTGGGCTTGATATAAAGCAGCCATCCCAATATTGGCACGGTCTTGTAAACGTAAACTAAAACCAGACGTAGAGCCCATTTCCTCAATCGCCGGTGGCAATACCGACATAATCATGCCTTCATTGCTTGCTTGCATAGCCACAGTTGTCGCAGCAACTTCATCTGCTGCTGTTGATTGACGCAGTTTAAAATCTTTTAAATTGGTAAAGGCAATCGCGGTATTTTGTCCTGAACCACTAAAGCCAAAACCCAGTACCGAAATATTGTCCTGAATCGCTTCACGTGTTTTTAGATGCTGCTCAAAGCGGGTCACGGCGGCTAAAGTACGTTGCTGGCTTGCATCTGCTGGCAATTGAAAAGAGGTAATGAATGAACCTTGATCTTCTTCGGGTAAAAATGCCGTTGGAATTAATTTAAATAACATCACCGTTGCGCCCGTAAGCACCACAAAAACCGCCATCATAGGCAAAATATAGCGCAGTAATTTGAGTAACAGCACTTCATATTTACGGTTAAAACGTTCAAAGCTACGATCAAACCAAGCAAAAAAACCTTTCTTTTGATGGTTGGCATCAATTGGTTTTAGCATGGTGGCACACAGTGCCGGGGTCAGGGTCAGTGCCAAAAATGCCGAGAATAAAATCGAGACCGACATGGTTACTGTAAATTGACGGTAAATAATGCCGACTGAACCACTGGCAAAGGCCATCGGCAAAAATACTGCAGCCAGTACCAAGGTAATCCCAATAATCGGACTGGAAATTTCGGTCATGGCTTTGGAGGTTGCCTCGACAGGACTTAGGCCCTCTGTCACCATAATACGTTCTACATTTTCGATTACCACAATCGCATCATCAACAATGATCCCGATGGCCAAGACCATGCCAAACATGGTGAGTACGTTGATCGAAAAGCCAAACAGCAACATCACCGCCAGCGTTCCGAGCAGTGCAATCGGTGCCACGATGGATGGAATCAAGGTATAGCGAATATTGTGTAAAAACACATACATCACAATGAATACCAACAGCATTGCCTCAAGCAACGTCGTGATCACCTTTCCAATCGACACTTTTACAAACGGCGCAGTGTCATAGGGAATCGAATATTGCATGCCTTTGGGCAAAGACTGGCTCAGTTCTTCAACTTTGGCTCTAACCGCTTCTGAGGTTTTTACCGCATTGCCACCGGGACTCATCTGAATCGCCATGGCCGTGGCAGGCTTGCCATTTTCTAAAATTGAGAAACTATAACTTTGTGCACCCAGTTCAACCTCGGCCACATCGGCAAGTCGCACTTTGGCCCCAGCGTTGTTAGATCGTAAACTAATGTTTTTGAATTCTTCTACCGTGGTCAGTTGCCCCTGTGCAGTCAATGGCAGACTAATCATTTGTCCCTGAATGGCTGGTAAATCACCAACACGTCCCGGTGAAATCGGTGTATTTTGCTTTTTAATGGCTTGACTGACATCCCGCATTGACAATTGATAGGCCACCAAACGATTGGGATCAACCCAAATTCGCATGGCTTTTTCAGCACCAAAGGCTTCAATACGTCCAACACCTTCGACTCGTTTGATTTCCTCAACCACATTACGAACCAAGTAATCACTTAAATCGATTTCAGAATATTGATTCGTAGGTGAATGCAGGCCAACCATCATTAAAAAGCCAGATGAAGCAGCCTCAATGGTTAAGCCTTGCTGCCGAACCGCTTGAGGAAGCCGTGACTCAATACTTTTTAACTTATTTTGTACATCAACCTGTGCCATTTCCGGATCGGTACCCGGTTTAAAGGTCGCAGAAATACTGGCCATGCCGGAGGCATCTGAAGACGCACTGTAATAGAGTAAGTTCTTTACCCCAGACAGTTCTTTTTCGATCAATGCCACCACACTGTCATTTAAGCTTTGTGGGGTTGCCCCTGGATAACTGGCATAAATACTGATTTGCGGTGGTGCAACCGATGGAAAGCGCGCAATCGGGAGCTTTGGAATACTCAGCACACCGAACAAAATAATAAAAATCGCGATCACCCATGCAAAGATCGGTCGTCGAATAAAAAACTGCGAAATCATGGTGTAGTCTCCACGACTGCCACTTTGGCTGCTGGTGCCTTCCACGCCACAATTTTCAGTTTTTGATCTGGAATAATACGTTCGTGTCCTTCAACCACCACCTGTTCACCCGCGTTTAAACCTGAGAGAATCACATAGTTGCCTTGATAGAACTGTCCCAATTGGATGCTGCGGGTTTCAACTTTCTGCTGTTGATTTACCAATATCAATTGGGGTTTTCCACTGAGATCACGTTGCACCGCCTGCTCTGGCACCACAATCGCATTCGGCAATGCCGCCCGATTGAGACGCACTCGAACATACATCCCCGGCAACAATTTACGCTGGGGATTGTTAACCAAAATACGAATGGTCACATCCCCAGTATCTGGGTCAACATTGGTATCTGAAAACAGTATTTTGCCCGTGACTGGATAAGCCACACCTTGCTGATTTAAAATTTCTACCGCACTTAAGGCGCTTTGCTGCAATTCACCACGATTTAGACTGTCTTGTAATTGCTCATATTCTGCAATCGACTGTTTTACGTCGACATAGACCTGATCAATTTGCTGCACAATCGCCATGGCATTGCTGTCATTGCTATTGACCAGCGCCCCTTCTGTGACCAACAGCTTTCCAATACGCCCAGAGATTGGGGCACGTACTGTCGCATATTGGAGGTTGAGGTTTTGCCGGGTCAGATTGGCACGCATTTGCGCGACTTCTGCGACGGCTTGCTGATATTGTGCTTCCGTATTTTGATAATCCTGTCGACTAATCGCATGACTGGGCAACAATTCGGCATAACGTGCTAATTGGGATTTCAGACGTTTCACTTCTGCCTCTGCCTTGGTGACGTTGGCTTTATAACTGTTCACATCTGCTTGAAAAATTTCTGCATTAATCTTAAATAAGGCCTGCCCAGCGTTTACTTCACTGCCTTGAGTAAATAATACTTTTTCAATAATCCCACCTACTTGTGGGCGTATTTCTGCAATACGATAAGCCTGCACCCGCGCAGGTAAGTTTTCAATAAAGTTGACTGGCTGGACTTGAGCAGTGGTTACACTGACTTGAACCGCAACCGCTGCCGGTGTTTCAGGTTCTTGTTCACCACTGCAACCGCTCAATACAGCCAATCCTAACAAGGGAGATAAAAAATAAAAAAGCTGCTTATACATTGCACAAACCTATGATTTTGCTTGCGGGATTATTCACCGTATATGTGTATCACCAGTGACAAGCATGTGGAAAATGTGTGGAGAGATGAGAAACATTTGCTTTTAACTCATTGCTTTGGCAGATTTAAATCATTGTGAGGATGAACAAAAGCAGACATTTCGGTATGCTAAGAGCAAATTTTAAATAACTGACTCAGCATGAATCATCCAACTTTTCAATTTAACCATGAAGGTAAAGTGATTTTAGTGGTCGAAGATGATTACGATATAGGCGATATCGTCGAAAACTACTTAAAGAAATCGGACTTTCAAGTCAAGCGTGCCATGAACGGCCAACAAGCCTTAGAAATTCAAGCCAACACCCCGATCGACCTGATTATTTTGGATGTAAAGTTACCACAATTGAGCGGTTGGGAAGTGCTGACAACCCTGAGGCACAGCAAACAAACCCCGGTCATCATGCTGACCGCGTTAGATCAGGAAATTGATAAAGTGATGGCCTTACGGATGGGGGCCGATGACTTTGTGGTCAAACCCTTTAATCCCAATGAATTGGTGGCACGTGTGCAAGCCGTACTCAGACGCTCAACCCATCATGCTCGTAAATCAGCCCCAACCACCTTGTATTTTAAAAACATTGAAATCAATACTGAAAATCATAGTGTTTTTATCAAAAGTGAAGATGTTGCTGCTCAAGCGATCTTGCCACTGAACCTGACCCTCACCGAATACAAAATTTTGTTGCTGATGATACAACAACCCTTCAAGGTGTTTAGCCGCAGCGAACTGATGTTGCAATGCTTACCTGACCGGGATGCATTAGAACGCACGGTCGATAGTCATGTCAGCAAATTGAGAAAAAAACTCGAAGACCAGCAATTGTTTAACTTACTAATCAATGTCCGTGGTGTCGGCTACCGATTGGATCAAGCCAGATGAAAACCAGCAGTAGTATTAGCCGCCAGCTGATTTTAACCATGGGTAAAGTCAGTCTGATCACCACGTTATTATCCTTTATCACTGCTTATTTTATTTACTCTCTAGCCCTTGAGTTCAATTTCATTAGCCCAGAACAACTCGACGATGACTATTTTAATATCGTGGATTTTACTTGGATATTTTTTGTTAGTGCCTCTGGTTTTATTACCTCGGTCATTCTTGGTATTCAACTGGCAAAAAAGTTTCTCAACCCGATTAGCAGTCTAGCGCTATCCGCCAAACAAATCAGCGAAGGGAACTTATCGGTACGTGCTGAAATTAATTCGAAATCCCAACTGTCTGAACTATCACGTCTGGTGCTAGATTTTAATGACATGGCGGAAAAGCTTGAAAATTCAGTTAAAAATACCACCATGTGGAATGCTGCCATTGCGCATGAGTTACGTACTCCGGTCACCATTTTACAAGGTCGCTTGCATGGTATTTTAGATGGTGTTTTTGAAGCGGATGAACAGTTATTTAGAGATTTGTTGCGTCAAGTTGAACAACTCTCACTGTTGATTGAAGATTTAAGAACCTTAAGTCTGGCTGAAAATCGACAGTTGAATTTAAATTTCAGCTTTAGTTCCTTACACTCAGTCATTATTCAAAGCATTGATAATTTTCAAAGTCGTTTTGATCAGGCCGGTTTAAAAATTCAAGCCAATTTGACGGATGAACGATGCTACTGCGACACTCAGCGCCTAGAACAAGTCTTAAGTATTCTGTTTGATAATGCCACGCGTTATGCCAATGCTGGAATACTAAAAATCACCACCAAAAAAATCAATCAGGATTGGATTTTACAACTTGAGGATGAAGGTCCAGGTATTGCTGAACAGCATATTGCGCATTTATTTCATCCTTTTTATCGCGTAGAACAGTCACGAAGTAAAGCACAAGGTGGTTCTGGATTAGGATTGGCTGTGGTCGATGCGATTGTCAATTCCCATCAAGGCTATATTACCTATGCGAAATCAAGCAGTTTAGGCGGAAGCTGTTTTCAGATCCGTTTACGTGTAACAGAAGCCGCCAATTAAGCGGCTTCTGCCTTACGCTTTATTCTTAATTTATAACTCTTTTTTCATTCTTGCTTTTTCATTTCGGTTTGGCCGTTACTTTCTACGACGTCCCAATACTGCGCTAAGTGCAAGCCCCATCAAACCAAAGATTGACCACACGCCAAATGATCCACCGCCACCTTTGCTTTCATCTGAGATGGTTGGCGGATTAAAGTCTAAATCGACAATAACGGGATCATGATCGGATGAACGATAAGCATCGGCATGATAGAACGCTTCGATTTGCTCAGGCGTTTTATATTCTTCGTTATAGTCTAAGGCTGTTGGTTCATCTGCATTAATTGCCCAAGTAAAACTACGTTTTACCCAAGGATAGAGATTATGATCTGCAATGGCGTGGTCTAAGTTACCTGCACCGCCATAACCATCAGCATTCGAGTTGACACCAAATACATAGCTATAGGCCGTTTTACCCTGTCCAACTTTTTCATCATTGAGCAAGACTTTAAATTTAGCTTTTTCTAATGCCAAGATTGGATCTTCTTTGGCATAGCTATTCATATCACCAACTAATAAGTAGTTTGGTTGTTGCGCTTGTGTTGGATTTTTTGCCATCCATTGAATTAATGCATCAACATGCTTGACGCGAGTTGGGTTCCAACAGCCTTGACCATCTTTCTGATCTTGATCTAAACCTGTGGCCTTATCACAACTGCCTTTCGATTTAAGATGGTTGGGTACCACAGTAAAGGTTTTTCCACCTTGGATTGGTTGAAAACTTTGCGCCATGGTGACGCGGTTTTTTTCACTCAAATCATCAAAAACGGCCGTTACATTGACAGGTTTAACCCGTTTACTGTTGTAAATAATCGCAACGGCAATCACATCCGTTCCGAGTTTATCCATGTTCGGTGGTGTAACATATTTCCAATCTGGACCTAAGGCTTTGGTTAAGCTGGCTACCGCACTTTTTTCATCATAGCCATTATTGCCAATTTCCATCAAACCATAAACATCAGCATCAATGGCTTTTAATGCGCTGACGATTTTCGCATGTTGTTTTTTGAACTCTTGATAACTGGAAGCACCCCGTTCAGTTTTAAAGTCTTTACCCTCAGCACCGCGTGCGTTGTCATAATTCAACACATTAAATGCCGCCACACGAATCTGGCTGGCTGTTTTGGCTTGAATACTGCTACGAGGATTAACGCTAGTGACTAGCTCAGGTTTAGGCTTACCCGCTATTGGTTGAATGCGCCAAGCATTGAAGCGATATTCTAAAATCCCTTCCACATTTTTTAATTGATTACCCGATCTTACTGTATTTTGGGCACTAAAATTTTGTGGCAACCAAGGGGTTAAATTCTGTGCATTATAACCATCATCTAAAATAATTTTAGACAGTAGATTTTGCTGCGCCAAAGCTTTGGCTTCGGCAGAATTAGCAGGATGTAAATTGGTTGGAATATATAAACGTCCAAGGCTTAAAGCCAATTGACCATAACGACTGTAATCGTAGTTTTCACTAACCGTTAAAGTCTGTGGAATTTTAACCAACATGCCTTGATAGCGTTTGGGCACATTGCCTGTGGCGTCAGTCAAACTGCTAAATGGCAATTTAACCTCTAAAGGCGTTACCAAATGTGCTGCTTGTTGATTACAGCTCAAGATATCTTGATTGAGCTGATCCATTTGTAGCTGGTTTTGAAAATTGGTTAAACGCCCACTCAACACCACTTCTTGCCCAACCTGTCCGCCTTTGACCTTACTGCTGGCAGGGATATAAACAAAAATAGCATTGCTGAGATTTGGCTTGGCCTTACTGTCCTGGGTCTGTATATATAAACCTGACATCCCATTGGCATAGCGATAATCTGCGGTAACCACCCCACGCACAATATAACGCGCATCTAATTTGGCTTTGTGCAAATCCGCAATTGGGGTATCGCTTGAGCTACAACTGATATTTTCAGTAACCGGTGGCGTATTATCTGAGCCTAAATATTTATCAAAATTATTACGATCGTCCCAGATCCCCCACTCGCTTTCTAAATCAAATACCGCTGCTTGATCAATTGAAGTGACTGGATTGGTTTTTTTAGTCCGACTAAAACTTTGATTAAAACTGGTTGGCCCTTTTCCCCATCCGGTTTTCTCAAAAAACTCACCAACACGCCCAAAGCGATCAACTGGCGTACCTTTGTAGAGTAAAACGATCGCATCATCGCCATTAAAATTTAATGCCGCAACTTGCTTCACCTTATTGCCAAGCAACGTTTGTAGTTCGCTCCGACCTACCAAATGTTTTTGCTGAGTCGCAAGTGATCCCGTTAATGCAACCGTCATGGTTTTTGTTTGCGAACCATTACTAAACAACTGGATTTCATAATCTTCCAAACGAACAGTGGCTGCATCTGGATTAAAAACTTCTAAACCTTTGCGATTAGAATTCCCATCAATATATTGGCTAAACATCAATTGAGCATAACTCGGTGCAGAAACCCCGAGTAACAATAAACTTAAAGCGAGCGTATGTGGTTTTAAATTTTTCATATATTTGGAGGTATTGTGAGGAGTATATCCAAGAATAGGTCTTAAAAATGACAAGCTTATGAAGCTTTTATAACAAAACAACGAAGATGAAAATAACTGTATACAGGCGTAATTACGCAGCCTCATTTTCTTTAAGAGTAAATACTTAAACGGTAGTGTGATTATCTTGAAATGACAGTTAAATCTGTCATTTTAATCATTAAGCTATATTGGTAAATATAATGAGCTGAAAATGTTAATATTTTTGACGCTAATCCTATAAAATGCTTTAGACTTCATATATTAACGCATAGATATATCCAGAATACATTTTATAGCATGACTTAGATTTTATTTTATGACCTTTAGAGTATAGGCAATGAACTGTTGGCAACGTTTAGCTATTAAACCAACTTCTGACTTACGAGCCATTAAAAAAGCATATGCGGTTCAGCTAAAATTAATGGATCCAGAAACCGATCCCAACGCATTCATTGCCTTGCGCGAAGCATTGCAACGAGCTCAGTTTGAGGCTGAATGTTTGGCACAAAATCCGATTCAAATGGATACAGCAAATATCCTGCCCAGGCAGGTGATGACGCATCGTGATATAGATAACTTAAGCCAACTCACTGAAATCCCGCATTCTCAACCTTATACAGCAAGCAACGTTGATATTGCACTTGAAGTTGAAAACGACTTCCAACAGCTCAAACAGCACATCGAAATGCAAAACCCCCAGTTTAATTTACAGCATAGATTATCTAAATTCGCTGATTTAATTAAACAACTCGATAAGCAGCAGAGTACGCTTCAAATTGAAAAAATCAATGCATTACTCAACGCCCATGCATTAGGCACACTTGAAATTTGGCTCAAGATCAAACCACAAGACTTATTTAATGATTTAGAGATTAATCAATATGAATTCGATTATATTGAAAAATCCAAATTTACAGAGTCCGAGCTCTATTTACGTAGCCAAGATATTTCTGTCTATCTAGAAAAGAAACTGTTAAGCGATTCGGTTTTTCAACTGTTAAAAGAATTGCTCATTGATATAAACTTTGTCAGCGACGAAGAAAAACAACTCATTAAACTTAAACTCTTAATCCCCTTTGCTGCGAGTTATCGTGACGATCATAAGCAACAGTTTAAACAGTTTGCAACACTCTGGTTAAACAGCTTTCCGATTAGTACAGATCCCGATAAAATACATCTTTATGAAAAAAAAATTCTAAAATGCTTAAATCGTTATCAAACCCTTATGGCACTTGAAGACCCACAATCTCAATATTACGAAAGTATCAAAAAACTCAAGCTTAACCAGCCGTTAAAATGCATTGAGATTTTGAGATTTAAACGCCATTTAAACGACTTGGGTTTGGTCACTCATTTAGATAACCTCTATGAACTACTGGATATTAACGCGCTCAAACATCAGCAAAACTGGTGGAAATTAAAAACGGTCTTAAATATCAAGCTACTGCTCTGGATTCCAATTATCTTATCCCTTTGCATTTTTTATTTTTCTGCAAATAATATCGACAATGTAGTGACTGCCACCATACTCGCCTTCAGTCTTGGGTTTTTCTATTTTTTTGCCCTACAAATGCCGCTTGCAATCCAGGTGCTTCATCGTTTTTCTTCAGAGAAACAACAAGAAATTGCCATTTATTTTTGGTTCGCTTCCGCAATTATACTCTGCATATTGGTTAATTTTATTGCGGCAACTTTACATCAAAGCATCACCTTTATTTGGGTATTATTAACCTGCTTTCTATGGGTTATATTACAACTGAGAAGCCAGCATGATTTTTTCTTAATTTTCACCATCACAGAGAATAGAATTGAGCGCTTTTGTACACTGACCGCAGTGGTTTTATGTTCAGTTGGTATTATTGCAATTTACGCGAAACTTGCGCCATCTATCGCACCTTGGCTTTTATTTTATGCCCTCGTTCCAATTAGTATTCTGATCGCACCACATAAGTTTAACCCACTTTTTAGCTTGTTTAAATTTGAGGGTAAAGATCTTATTTCAAATTATTATCGACGCGACTGGCTTAATTTAAGGGCAATCTTGGTCATTATTGCAAGTTCTGCTATTTTATTTATTACAGTACTAAACGTGGGCTTAGCCGTTGAATTCAAATATAGCTTAGTTATTTTGATTTTAACTATTGTTTCACTTCTCTTGGTGTGCTTAAAGCATCAAGAAATCTTAGCTATTTTTAGAATTTTTTCATTAATCATTACGATATTGATGGTATCACTACTTTTTGGTTTCTTAATGAGTCTAACTAAAAGCAATATTCGCCATATACCAGCTTTTAATTTTCCTCTTGAAATTGAATAAAATAAAAAACCAGTGCTGTTATTTTAACTAAGTATTTTGTATTCATTTTCTCTGTACACGACAAATTTCACAGAACCCTTATCCTATCAGGGTTCTGCCTTCTTAAAATTGCCAAAATTTCCTTAAACTCTTCTTTTTTCCCAAAACCAATTAAACGCTGAATCGCCATTTGAACATAGTCTAAACCATAGCGAAATAAACTCATTGAGAGTCGTCCATGCTTCTTTATTTTTATCACTTTTTTTTGATCATGTTGCCATTCACCCGTTAAGTAACACCAACAGAAGCTTATAGCTAACACCGCAATCAATTTTTTCACTCGTCTAGGGTCTGTCAAGCGCGTATTTTCAAGATTAAACCCGCGTCCTTTGAGACAACTGAATAAGGTTTCAATTTCCCAGCGTAATGCATAATCCTGAATAGCATTGGCATTAAACTGAGGAGAAACGACGAGTAAAAGCTCTCCATTTTCTAACTGTAGTGCACTTATATATAGTTTCACCCGACCAACCAAAATCCGTCGTTTACGACATTCAATTTGACCAACTTTAAGATGGCGAAATAAATCACTAATTTTATGATTCTTTCCTAAATGATTGGTGACAATGAAGTTTTTTTAACACGAATGCAGAAGTTGATGTCTTGTTCAATTAACCATGTAAACCACTGCTCACCGATAAACTCTCTGTCTGCGAACACATTCACAATACGGTCTTTACCAAAAATGGCTATAAAGCGTTGAATCAAAGCAATACGCTCTTTCGTATCTGAATTTCCACGTTTATTAAGCAATGTCCAAAGGATAGGTATCGCTATTCCACGATAAACGATTGCGAGCATCAGGATATTAATATTTCGTTTTCCCCATTTCCAATTGGTTCTATCTAAAGTCAGTTGCACTTGGTCGAATGAAAACATATTGAAAATCAACTGAGAAATTTGACGATAATCAAAATACTGACCTGCAAAGAAGCGCTGCATACGTCGATAAAATGATTGTGGTAAGCACTTGATGGGCAAGGCTTTAGATGCAGAAGAAAGATTACATGTTTGCTTTAAAATAATCACAAGCATGATGAGCGCAAAGCACTTTAAATGTGACTTGTTCCATTTTAGATATTTGTTTAAGATAAGATATAACTCATTGAGATGTGTCATAGTATTCGTCGTTAGAAAACAATTATTATGACATTATTTCAATGAGTTATCTATTTTTGTCGTGTACAGAGATTCATTTTACAAGATGATGCATTGTGTAGTTGTTTTCTATCATTTCAATCTATAGTATTGATATCTAAACATTAAGCCTATGTGAAATATTGTTATCATTAAACTTAGTTCTCACTTACAGCCTTAAAACAATTTTAAAGTACGGATTACTGACCTAACTTGTTACAGTGAATAAACCCCATGATACTGATCAACACCCAACCAAAAAATTACTTAAGTCGGTCTCAACATGCATTACTTTAGCAATAGACTTGAACGTATAAAGTGATCAACTAAAATAAAAAAATTGGTTGAGACTGTAGTTGAATTTAAATTAAGTAGTTGTTTTATTCTTCGAGAATTATAAATGAACTGTTGGCAATATTTGTCCCTTGAACCCACATCTGATCTGCGCGCTATAAAAAAAGCATATGCACTGCAACTGAAGTTAATTAACCAAGAAACTGACACTGAGGCCTTTATTCAGCTTCGCGATGCATTACAAGAAGCCAAGCTTGCTGCTGAATATCAAGACAATTTGGGTGATCCTCAACGATATGCTGAGGATCAGATGATTTTGCGTTCCAATAATACCGACTTACAACAACAACCGATTGTACCCTTCGATTTAAATGATGAAATTACTTCTAAATACCAACATCTAGTGCTGCAAGTTGAGCAGAAAAACATTCAATTCCAATTACGTGAAGCACTCTTTGAATTAAAGCAAATGATTGAGCAACTCAATGATGCCGCACAACAGCACATGCAGCTCGAACGAATTCAACGCTTATTAGATACGCAAGATTTAGAGGATTTTTTTTTCTTACTGGCACCTCATGCAATACCGGATACCCTTCAAAATTTAACCTCTCATCGCTGTACCCAATTGGGATGTGATGTGAATGCAACAACGCATTGCTTTAATCAGACTTTAGATGAACTGAGTCAAGCCCTGTGGAATCAAAAAATCGATGATGATGTTTATCATCAATTTCAATTGCTGCTCACTCAACGTGATCAGTTCAATATTAGTGAACAAATTACAATTAAAGATCAACTCCTTGCACCATTGGCTGAAATTGATGCTGAGATTGCTAATCCTCAGTTTCAACGTTTCCTAGCACTATGGGAATCCTGCTACCCAGAGGATCAACAAAATTATAGTGAAGATTATTATCCTCAGCGCTTACAAAGTAAACTTATTGAGTATCACCTCTATCAATCGATCTGGTCTACGTCCTTAGACGTGGATCCCAAGCATTTAGAATCATTTATAGATCCACAAGACTTTAGCCCTGTTAAAATGTTTGAGCTGCAACAACAACTTAGCCACTCTGCTGATCAAACTGCATTTGAACAGCACAATCCTTTGTCAGCTCAGCATTCTAGCCCTGACTCAAATGACTTATTTTTAACAGACTTGCATTTCTGGAAAAGTCTTCTATGGGTGAGTATGATCTTGCTAGTCAGTAGCTATTTTTTATATAAAAATTTTGAATTTCTTAATTAAATTATTTTCGATGCCATTTGGCATGACTATTCTTTTGGGTCACTTTCTATTTAGTATGATTCTAGTCGGATAATCTGCTTATTGGGTTGGTTTCTGCAGAAAATACAGTTTGTTTATTTACTTTCTAAGCTGATCAAATTTATAAAATTGGCCAACATAAAATCAATTGGAGCTAAAGTGATATATAAAGACACTCTATTGTACTTCGCACTTTAGCTTTCCGATAAAAATAATCAATGATTGAATTTGCAAATAAAAAAATGATGATGATTAATAATCATCAAAAACCTGTAGTTTTTCAATATCCTTTATAAAGTCTTCAAAATACTGCCTAACCTCAATAATATTACGCTCATTTTGCTGCTCAAGTATCTGATAGAAATGTTGGGTACGCTCCCCAATTTGTACACGGATATCTCCAGTATGTTCGCTATAAAGCCGTTCAGCACGCAGTAATAAACTTTTATTGATCAAATTATCCCGAGGATGTAATTTCAATTGTTGTAATTGCTCACGTGAAATTTGAATTTGCTCAGGTGTCATGGTGCTTTGATTATTCATTAGCACTTTTTGTAGTTTTTCCCCTGTTGCAGGAATCTCAACATCGACATCTAAAATACCATTCGGATTATATGAAAAACGAATATCAATACTTAAATACTCGTTATTTACAGGGAGTTTCACCTCCAAATCTCCAAGAAAGACATTTTCCTTGCACATACGGTGCTCGCCTTGAAAAACTTTGACACTAATCTGGCGCTGTCCTTTTTGGGTCGCACTATAGCGGCTCACTCGACTGGCTGGAATTACAATATTTCGCTCCAAAATTGGCGAAAATAGCTCTTCCTCTTCGACAGCAATGCCTAAGCTAAATGGGCAAACATCTGTCAGCACCACTTCCTTTAACGCCTGATCTTTGGCTTTAAGTCCCGCTTGCACACAGGCGCCACGGACAATCGCCTCATCTGGTTGGATACTGGTTGACGGAAAACGGCCAAATAACTTGGTCACCAACTTTCGTACAACGGGCATTCGCGTCGCACCACCAACCATAATCACTTGGTCGATCTGTTCTGGTCGAATACGCGCATCTCTGAGTGCTCGTTCTAAAGGACGACGTAGTCGCTGTAACAACGGTTCTGCCCACTGGATCAAATCAGCTTGTGTGAGACTAAAATGAGCTTCAACCCCTTCCCAGATAAATTTTAATTCTGTTGCTGGATTGCGACTCAACTGGTGCAACGCAATCTGGGCCTTTTCTCTGAGTGCAATTTCAATTTCATCTGGCCAAATATTTTCTTCATAGTGAAAAAGCTTTGCGTTTTGTTTCCAAAAATTTTTCATAATGAGTTGTACAAAATCATCACCACCGAGATAGTTATCCCCCGCACTGGCGCGCACCTCAATCACTCCATCAAAAATCTCAACAATCGAGACATCAAAGGTCCCACCGCCTAAATCAAAAATCAAAAAACAACTGTCTTCCGTTTGACCGAGGCCGTAAGCCAAAGCCGCAGCAGTCGGTTCATTAATTAAACGACTGACGTTTAAACCTGCCAATTCAGCTGCAGAAACCGTGGCCTGCCGCTGAATATCATTAAAATAGGCAGGCACTGTAATAATCGCCTGTTCAATATCTTGACCTAACGATTGTTCAGCATCTTGTTTTAATGACTTAATAATCAAAGAAGAAAGCTCAATGGCAGTCAGGTTTTTTTGCCCCAACCTGAGCGTTTTTGCTGTCCCCATCAAACGTTTAAAACTACTTAAAACAGGCTGTCCTAAATAGCGCAGTTCAAGTGCAGCTTGACCAATTAAAATATGACCCTTTTCATCGAGAGCAATTGCAGAGGGAGTCAGTAAGGTGCCATAAGCATTGTGGATGAGTCGAACTTGACCATTTTCAAATACACCTACAAGTGAGTTACTTGTTCCTAAGTCTATGGCAATTAAAGGTTTTAGTTCTTGCATTTTTATTCAATTCCACAATCAGTGTAGGTATGAAAAGTCTTATATTACTGGATTATTCATGTTTTTTCTATATATAATGAAGGCTTAGCAGCATCCGAATGAACACAAGTATAGCTGATTAAAATCGAGAAGATATAATAAGACCTTGCACAAGGTTTGACATCACCCACCAAAGAATTAAAATAGCCCTTTTGAAATTGTATATTGACCCACCTTATGTCGAACGATCTACTTGAAGCGCAGCCAGTCGAATTAGAGCATTTAGCTGAACAGCGCGAAATCGTCACTTTTATGCGTCGATCTGCCCCGTTGAACACCTCTCAACGGACTGCGCTTGAACAACATGCACATTTTATTTTGCAATACCCTGTTGCTGATCTAAGACAACATTTTCCACATCCAGAACGCCCACTGACCGTAGAAATTGGATTTGGAATGGGTCGCTCCTTTGTGCTCATGGCCAAAGCCAATCCTGAACGCAATTTTGTTGGCATCGAAGTCCATGTGCCTGGTATCGCTCAATGTGTTTATGAAGCGGGTATGGCTGAACTAGATAACTTACGCGTACTTGATGCTGATGCCATTCAAGTACTCAAAGAAATGCCAGACAATAGCATTGATACCGTACAACTTTATTTCCCAGATCCTTGGCAGAAAAAACGTCATTTCAAACGTCGCTTTGTCAGTCATGACCGCATGCCTTTGGTTGAGCAAAAGTTAAAACTCGGTGGCACTTTTCATGCCGCAACCGACTGGGTACCTTATGCGGAGTGGATGTTAGATGTATTAGACAACCGCCCCGCTCTTGAAAACATGGCAGGCAAAGGCAACAGTTATCCTCGTCCTGACTGGCGTCCACAGACCAAATTTGAACGCCGTGGTATCGAATCAGGCCATGAAATTAATGATTTTCTTTTTAAGAAAATTCACTAATCTATTACGATCTTTTCCCACTTTTTTGCTCAAGTTAAAGCGCCTCAGGATGATGGCGCTTTAAAATTTCTTCGCTCATTCGTTTATAGACCGCTTCTAAATCAGGACGCTGTGCCTGTTCAAGCATCTGTTGATGCATCGCCAAAATATGTTGATCCTGACGCACGGCTGGTCCAGTTTGCATTTGCTCAGGCGAGTTTTGCGTGGCTTTTTTGGCAGTTTCTAAAATCAGTGGATGTAATAAACTAAAATCAACCTGTTCAGCCGTGGTAATTTGTGCTGCCATGTCATAACAGTAATTACTAAAATTACATGCAAATACCGCGGCCAAGTGCAAACTTAAGCGTTGTGCTGAGTTGTATTGATAAATCCGTTGACTCAAGCCATCTGCAATACCTTTTAACATCGCGAGATCTTCAGGCCGTGCTGTCTCAATAAAAAGTGGCGTCTGCGCCCAATCAATTTCACAGTCTAAGCTAAAGGTCTGAAGTGGATAAAATACCCCTGCACGCGCATAGTGCTCGGTCAATATATCCAAATGGGTACTGCCCGAAGTGTGTACGATCAAAGTCTGATTAAACTGCTGCGCCAATTGTTGAATACAGGTTGAAATTGCTCGGTCACTCACCGCAATCATCAGCAAATCGACCGTGCAATCTAAATCTTCAATTCGTGCAACAGCACTAGCCTGAACTTGCTTGGCCAATTGCTGTGCATGTAGCAGCGTTGGGCTAAAAATCTGCACCATCTGATGTTGTGAGGATAAAATTTTAGCCAAATGTGTTGCCACACGCCCTGCTCCAACAATACTGATTCGCATAGCTTCTTCTACATTTTAAAGACCCGTCGATGATGCCAATAATTGATGAGATGTGCAATTTTCACTGCAATTAAAGTGATCCTCTATAGCCAATAAAAAACAGCCGATTGATGGCTCAATCGGCTGTTTTTTATTAGTACGACGTATCGTACAAATCGTATCGAGACTAAAGTGTTGTTAAATAAGCACTGCGCTCTTCGGTACGTTGATTAAAACATTTGTTATATTGCATCTGTTGATTCTGCGCACGCATCGCATCATCCCAATAACTATAATGCTTTTGATAGGTTTCTCTTTCACCATCCGCAAGGCTGTAGACGTCTTTTTGCGCAAGTACTTTACAGTCGATATCACGCTTTTCAAACCATTCCGCCTGCGCTTGTTTGAGCTCAGCACGCTGTTCTACACTGAGGTCATCCCAAGCTTGATTGAGTTGTTCAACCTGCTTGGTTTTTTCAGCCAGCAATTCTTTATGACGAATATTCATGGCTTTTTGGGCAAGCTGTTGTTGCTGTGCATTGGCTTGATCATTTTTGCGATAAGCTTCTTGGTTCTCTTTATTTTCCTTGGCATAAGAAGCATATTGCACGGCAGTTTCGACTACTGTCGCTAGCCCTTCAATCACGGCGTTATGATTTTGTACATTTACAATTACGCCATCTTTATCTGTTTTGCTAATCTCATAGTTAAATGAACCTGTGAGCTGATTATCGCTCAAACGTACATCACTCTCCGATTCAATATAGTCTCTGAGCGTACCATTTTCACATTCTTCACAGTCTTTACGCTGTTCAACAAATGCATTTTCAGCACGTTGCAATAAACCCTTCGGAAACACCACCAACAATTGGCTTTCACACTGTAATTGGGTTGCAGTGGCTGGATCTTGGGTCGTGGTTCGAATATTTTTAATTTCAAATTTCAAACTGTTGTTAATGGTCGTCAGCAAGGCTTGGTCGGCAACATAATAGCTATTTTCACGTAAACGACGATCCAGCAGTTTCACATAATCAGCCTTCACTATTTTTTGTAGTTGATCCAGATTGGCTTGATCACTACAGCTCCAGCTCGTTACTTCTTCAACGACGGGTTCTGGTTTTTTTTGTTTAAAAAAATCACAACCCGAAAGTAGCAGTGTTGATGAAATTAGCGCAACGCTGATCCATTGTTTTTCCATGTATTACAACCAACTTATCTTCATTTTGAGATATATTTAATCAAATTATTTTTTGAATTACGAGTCATATTGTTAAATAAGTAATAAAAAGTCAGTCCAAAAGTGCTTTTCAATATATCCAATAAATAAGGCTCAAGCAGATTCATCTGCTTGAGCCTTAGGCATCATCGACTAAAAGATACGTTAAATCGGCTTCATTGGAAACTTAGCCAATAAAAGTACGCAATACCTTA
This sequence comes from Acinetobacter pullicarnis, assembly GCF_006352475.1. Lineage (NCBI taxonomy): Bacteria > Pseudomonadati > Pseudomonadota > Gammaproteobacteria > Moraxellales > Moraxellaceae > Acinetobacter > Acinetobacter pullicarnis. Next base: position 1,723,988 of record NZ_VCMZ01000001.1, on the reverse strand, counting down.
CCTTGCATCTGCTGGTTAATCAGCGGAGTATTTTTACCATGCGACAAGATCGTATTTTTGTCTAACGACCAAGTTAACTCAGGATCAATTAATACCCAGCCAAGTTCATCTTCCCAACGCTGTTGGATCTGTGCCACGCGTGCAGGTGCAAGGGTAACTTTTTCGACCCATGCCAAAGGTTCTAATAAACCTTCACGAATCAATTGCATACCAAGTGGCACATAGCTATCAAACGCAGTAATGCCTGACTCTGTTTCCTCAAAAGGTGCCAGCTTTGCAGAAGCACTCAAGGGTTCATGATGGGTACAAATTGCATCAATCACCCCAGTTTTTACCGCCTCACGCAACACCTGTTTGTCTTGCGCTGAACGTAAGGGTGGACGAACATGTGCCAATGAATTAAAGCCATCAATTAAGCTGTCGGTCAAATGCAATTGGTGCATCGCCACATCACAGGTAACAGGAAGGCCTTTGTCTTTGGCTGCCTGAATGAGTGCAACCGATGCACCACAAGACAATAGACTAAAATGCGCACGCACCTGAGCCGCTTCAATCATGAGTAAATATTTAGCAATCGCGATGGTTTCGGCCAATACTGGAATGCTTGGTAAACCTTGGCGTGATGCAATAAAGCCTTCATGCACACAACCATCTTTGGCAATTTGTGCTTCTTCGGCATAAAACACCACGGTTAAGCCCAAACCAGCTGCATATTCCAGTGTGCGTAACACCACATCATCATTTTCAAACGGTGCATTGGCATTGGTGACTGCATTACAACCGCCCTTTCTCAAGCCAGCCATATTTGAGGGTTGTTTACCATTTAAGCCTTGGGTTTGCGCGCCAATCACTTGTAAATAAATACCACCGTCCAACATGGCTTTTTCAACCAAGCCCTGCACCAAAGCGCCATTGTCTTGCACAATTGGCTTGGAGTCTGGTGGGGTAAATACGTGTAAAATCCCATTTTCACGGGCAGCTCGACCTTCTGTTTTTAGTGTACCGTGTTGTTGCTGTCCCGGCTCACGCATTCTGGCGCATAGATCGACCATGGTTGGCATCAGCCATTTGCCTTGTCCATCAATGCTTTCCGTCACATCGTCACACGCTGCAATCCATTTGCCATTTTCAAGATAAACACTTTGAATTTGATCAATCTGTTGAATCGGATCTAATACACGCACATTTTCGATTTTTACAATAGTCATGACGATCCCTTATATGCTCACGGCTTCAATTAAACCCTGCTCTTGCAACTGCCCCTGCATCGACAGTGCCAACACCGCCATACGTACTGCAATCCCATTGGTCACTTGCTGTAAAATGACTGCACGATCGCCATCGGCAATACTAGAATCAATCTCGACCCCACGGTTCATCGGCCCCGGATGCATCACGATACAATCCGGTTTTGCCAATGCCAAGCGTTGTTGGTTTAAGCCATAAAGTTTATAAAACTCAGCTTGTGAAGACAGTGCTGGTGAATCGATCCGCTCATTTTGAATGCGTAACGTCATAATCACATCACAGTCTTGAATACCTTGTTCCATATTATTGAACAAGCGTACCCCAGCCCCATATTCCTCAAAGCCATACGGCAACAAAGTATTCGGTGCAATCACGCGAATGTCGGTACAACCTAAGGTTTGTAATGCGGCGACATCGGAACGTGCCACACGTGAATGCTTGATATCGCCAATAATCGCGACACTTAAAGCTTCAAATGGCTTTTTGGTTTCGCGGCGAATGGTCAGCATGTCGAGCATGGCTTGCGTTGGATGCGCATGACGGCCATCCCCAGCATTAATAATCGCCACATCTGGGCACACGGTTTGTGCAATAAAATGTGCTGCACCCGAAGATGAATGACGTACCACAAAAATATCAGCCGCCATCGCCTCAAGATTCCACAAAGTATCGCGTAAAGTTTCCCCTTTTGAGGTACTTGAACGCGCAATATCAATGTTAATCACGTTGGCAGATAAGCGTTTTGCCGCTGCTTCAAAGGTGGTACGGGTACGGGTTGAGTTTTCAAAAAACAAATTCATGACTGTCCGACCCTCTAATAAGGAGTTGGTTATCAGTTGATTTTGATCATTGAAAAAGGAATTGGCTGTATCTAGAATTTTGGTGAGGGTCTGTTTGGAAAGCCCTTCGATGGTCAAGAAGTGTTTAAGATGACCTTGTTGGTTGAGCTGAATCTGACTCGGAGTATGCAATGCCGCCAAGTGCATGAGAGATTCCTGATCTGTTAAGTTGAACTATTATACAGAAACCTAGGTCGTTGGTCAGCTTAAGTTTTCAACATTCGAGCAGCCAATCTACCACATTGAGTAAAATAGGTTTTTTTGATGTTAATCCTCTGCTTCAACTATGCTGCGGTGGAATGCCGCAGCTAAAATATTTCATTGCGGGCATACCATATGCAGCAGCGGATAAGGATTGCCTTGCCCATCTAATTCAGACCGACCCACCACCTCAAACCCAGATTTTTTATAAAAATTGACGGCTTGAGTGTTTTGCTCATTTACATCAACTTTATGAATGCCCAGTTGTTTAACCGCAAAATCAAGCAAACTTGAGCCAACGCCAGTGCGCCTAAAATCCGGATCGATAAACAACATTTCAATATTATCTTCACTGCTGCCAAGAAAACCTAAAATCTGATTATCCCGCACCACAACATGAAGGCATACCTGTGCAAAGTACTCATTTAAAATCAGCGGCTTTAATTGAGCGATTTCAGTTTCTGGCAGAAAATCATGGGTTGCACGTACCGACCTTTCCCAAAGATCAATCAAGGTTAAATAATCGGCTTGAGTGGCTTGAACAATCATAGAACAACCTTGTTTATACATCATTTATGAAGTTCATTAGCATACAAGAATTTTACTCAGCGGCAAGATTAACGGCACAACGCCTCAATCTGCGTTTCGAATGTTGGATAAGCTATTTGAGCAGCCTGAATCATTTCAAAAGCAGGACGATATGCAGAAGTCGCATGCTGTTCAGCAAAATCTAAAAATACGGCATTACTTGATCGATTTGAATGAGATTCTTCAACCGCTTCATAGGGACCAAAATTCTGAGCCAACAGCCACAAATAATCATTAAAGTTTTTTGCTACCACTCCGATTTCGCCTTCTGAACCGAAAAATACAATCGGTTGTTCTAAAATATCGAGCGACGCCTCAATTAACCAAAAAGCGGCATACCCCCCTGTCCCATCTTGACCAAATACCAAGAAAGGACTGTGGTCAATTTCAGAATTCCCTGTCCATAGCCTTAACCACTCAAGGGTATCTGTTGTCGATATAAAATTTTGAAATGGCTCAAAATCAATTCCCTCACCATCGGCATAATCAAATTCCAATTGGTGAAGCTGACTCAGTAAAGTAGGAAAGTTCGACATCATATTCTCGATAATTTAAATGCAGTAAATCATTAATTTTTATTCCCAGATTCTATCTAATTGAGTGAGATTAAAATTTTAAAGTATTTAATTGAGTAGCGACTGTTCCATCCACTCTTTGGTGGAAGGCCGCACGCACTGCCTGCATGATTTTCACTTCTAACGCTGCTGGGTACTGTTGTCTCACATCTATCGTGACTATTGGCATCTGCTTGCTCTTATTTATTTTAGACAAAGAATATAGCAACGGCTTTAACCCATAGGAAGATTTATTGAATGTAAAACCTGCGTTGTTAAATTTTGGCTTAGTCTTATTTCCAATATGAACGGTATCGACTATCTACAACCACCAAATTCATAGAAGATATAAGACGATGTTTTATGTATCCATTAACCCTGCAATAACACGTACCTCCGCAACAGCAGTTGGACCATGATATAGGGTCAAAACATCACCTAAACTCATACTCGTCGCCTGATCCCCCATTAAAAAATGCAACTGAGCCAGATCCATTTGATTTTGATCAACGTTAAGTACCACACTCCAATGCTGGCATTTGGGATGATCCACAAGGTGAGTAATAAAATACATCGGTCGATTGGCTTGAATCATTGGCATATATTGAGTGGCCGGTAAATGCCAATTCAGCACGGCTTTATAAACAGTCATCGTTCTACATACTCCTGCTTAGGCTAAATACAATCCATCAGACACATCAAATATTTAACCGAGCAATCGACTCATACCAATATCCACAGCAATCAACATTAAGGCAATACCCATGACTCGATTCATGATTTTCACCCGATGACTTTGCTTTAAAAACACCGCCATTTTTTCGCCTAAAATCGCCCAGCACAATAATGACAAATAGCAAACCACAAAATAAATCGCAATAAATAATATAAGATCTGAGTTTTTTTGACGTACTGAAAATGCCGCAGCCCCTGCAAATGCCGCAATCCATGCTTTAGGATTTAGCCATTGCATCAAGACCCCTTGCATAAAGTTTGGCGCTTTGGCGACCGCTTGGATGTTGACCTGTTCGGGTTGTGCCGCAAAGATTTTCCATCCCATCCAAAGCAATAGTAGTGAACCGGCTGCGGTAATCAGATCAAGAAGGATAGGATAGCTATTAAACAGTTGCGCCAAGCCAAAACATACCGCTGCGAGTAATAAACTGAATCCAATGGTGGCACCCGACACAAAAGCAAAGGTGTTTTTAAAGCCATAATTCATGGCACTGCTCAGTGTCGTAAAGTTCACTGGCCCCGGTGAAATCGACATCGATAATGCAAAACTAAACATGGAAATAATAAGGGTCATCATCCGACTGCATCCGTTGCTTTTTTATGATTTAGTTTTAATTGGGTAAACAATTTAATTTACAAGCCATGTTATTACCCTAAGATTGAGTTATTCCGCATAAAAAATACACTAGCCCGAATCAGCAGCAGTGAATGGCTAAGTTTTCTATGCAAAAATACGCTAAAATAGCCGATTGCGAAGCAGCTTTGGAACATTACATGAACTCAAAACCACGTTTATCGACCTATTGGGTCACTTGTGCAGACGGATTAGAAGCACTGCTTGTAGAAGAATTAAACGGTTTGGGTGTTGAAAATATTGAACGTTTCCCAGGCCGCTTGGTTTTTAAAGGCACATTAGAAAACGCCTATCGTATCTGTATGTGGTCGCGTTTGGCTTCACGTGTATTGATGCCAATCCATAGCCACCCAATCGAATTTACCCACGATGCACGTGATGTTGCAGAAGAACTGTATGAAGGCGCCAATGCCTTTGATTGGTCTTTAATTTTTGCACCACAAAGCACCTTTGCGATTCGCCTACATGTGGAACGTGATATCAAAGTAAATACCCAATTTGCCACACTTAGAGCAAAAGATGGTGTAGTGGATGCATTTATGGATGCGGTTGGTCGTCGTCCCAATATCGACACCAAACAACCAGAAATCACCATGTATATTTTGGCAGGTAAAACCGAACATACTTTCTGTCTCGATTTATCTGGTGATTCTCTGCATAAGCGCGGCTATCGCCGTTTTATGACCGATGCCCCTATTAAAGAAAACTTGGCTGCAGCAATTTTACAACGTGCAGAATTACTCAAACGTCAGCCTGAGCTTATCCTCGATCCAATGTGCGGTTCTGGAACATTCATTATTGAATCATTAATGATGCTGACCGATCGTGCACCAGGTTTAGTGCGTAATTTTGGTTTCAATGGTTGGAATGGTCACGACCATGAGTTGTGGATGTCGATTAAAGCTGAAGCGCTCGATCGTCATGAAAAAGCCTTAGAAAACCCACTTCCTGATTTTTATGCCTATGATGCTGACTGGGAAGCGGTTAAAGCCACCAAGCAAAACATTATTGCCGCTGGGTTTGAGTCGGTACTCGATCAAATTAAAATCGAAGAACGTACCCTTGCCGATTGGCCTGCGTTTGAAAATGAAAATAAATCTGCATTCATTGTCACCAACCCACCTTATGGTGAACGTCTAGGTGAAAAAGCCTCAAATCGTGCATTTTACTTAGGCTTGTCTGGGCAACTACAACAGCATTTCCCACAACAATTTGCAGCGATTATTGCATCACAAATTGAGCAAGCCGATGTATTGGCCATTCATGACCCGCAAACACTGCGTTTGATGAATGGTAAATTGCCAATCTATATTCGTTCGGGTGTAATCAAAACTCCTGCATCAACTGCACCATGGTTAGCCACTTGGCAACCGCAACAGTTTGAAGCAATTGAAGGCGCTGAAGATTTTACCAACCGTTTCCAAAAAAATATTCAAGCTTTGAAAAAGTGGGCGGTTAAAGACGGTGTACATTGCCTACGTTTATATGATGCGGACTTACCAGACTTTAATGTCGCGGTCGATTTATATGGCGAACGTTTGCATGTGCAAGAATATGCACCACCAAAAATTATTGATCCTGAAAAAGCCAAAAAACGCTTTAACTTAGCGCTTGCTGCGATTCGTGCTGTGACAGGTTTAGGTCGTGATGCGATCTTTATTAAAACTCGTGCACGTCAAGAAGGCAAAAGCCAGTACACCAAACAAAGTACCGTTTCTAAACGCTTTATTGTGCGTGAAGGCAAAGCGCGGATCTTGGTGAATCTGACCGATTATCTCGATACTGGTTTGTTCCTTGATCACCGTCAAATGCGTTTGCGTATTGCCAATGAAGCCAAAGGCAAGCACGTACTGAATTTATATAGCTACACCTCAACGGCAAGTTTACATGCCGCACTGGGTGGCGCAGCCAGTACCACCAGTGTCGATTTATCCAATACTTATTTGAATTGGTCTAAAGAGAACTTTGCATTGAATGGCTTAACTGTTGATCACCCAGATGAACAACATCAGTTCTTTGCTGCGGATTGTTTTGAGTGGCTTAAAGAAGGTCATGAGCAATATGACCTGATCTTTATTGATCCACCAACCTTCTCGAACTCGAAGAAATTCCACGGTACCTTCGATATTCAACGTGATCACTTGTCATTATTAAAACGTGCGATGAACCGTCTCACCTCTGAAGGAACGTTATATTTCTCAAATAACTTCCGTGGTTTTGAAATGGAACCAGAAATCGAAGCCATGTATGATACAGAAGAAATTAGTGCTGACACCATTGGCCCCGATTTTAAACGTAATACCAAGATTCACCGTGCATGGAAAATTAAACACTTCGCTGTTTAAGCATAATGGGTGCTAAAGCCCTTTTTCCGTATATTAAAAAGCCCAGTTCAATTTGACTGGGCTTTTTAATATGACTTGGCTTTTTAATATAAATTAGTATGCAAAAAAAAAACCACCTCACCCAAAACATATATAGCATCATATTTAATAAAATAAAATTGAGCAGCATCCTATATTTAAATCACAATATGAATTATTTAAATAAAATTAAAATATACAGCTAGCACCTTACATTAATATCCAAGATATCATTCAAGTTTCCCCACAATCAAAATAAATTAAGAACAAACACTGCATACAATAATATAAGTTACTGTATTTAAATAAATAACTCTTAGATAAGTCAATTCACAAGCTTGTATTTTTGATTAATGATCATTTTCTATAATACATCCTATTGATTTATACTCGCCCAAATTAGTATGATTACAAGGTGTTTTCTTGTCATATAAAACCCATGTAATTGAGTTGATCATATAATGAAAATCATAAAAACATCATTTATGGAGTATTTTGGAATATCAAATTTTAGTTTGGCAATCATAAGTTATCTTATAGATTATCCACTCATGATAGATACTGCTTTTTTTATATGTCTTGTGATCTCCAGCGTATTAACAATCTCTGTGCTCTATATTAAATATAAAGGTGAAATTAGACAGACAATTAAAATATTTAAAAAATAATACCAGTCAGCTCTCCTTTTTCAAAGCATCGTTATTCCTCATTGGTCTGAGACTTTTGTTCTAAGATGAGGGCGAGTGATCAAATACTTTGCTTTTCATTACAATACGCTGACTAAATACAATACTGATGACTGAGGCAACCGCCAAAAGCAGATAGAAATGACCATATCCCAGTGACTGCGCCAGAAAGCCTGAAACCGTGCCACCGATGAAATAAATCAACAATTCAAAGCAGACCAATAAGGTGAAATCTGTACCCGCTTGTTGTTTTGAGCAACACTGCATAAAAAAGGCATACAGCGAGGTCATTGCGATATAGCGAATGGCCAACATCGCCACCACATACATACCGAGCAACAGCTGCCCTTGATTGAACCAGCCCAGTACAATTGAAACGCCAATCAAAGCATAGAGCAGTGTTCGACACCAGCCGGTCCAAATCAGTAACTGGGTGGCCTGTATTTTCTTCAATAGCAATGTGGTGGTGACCGCAGCCAACAATCCAACGCCAGCTCCCACCACCGACATCAATACACCAATCTGCGCCAGTGACCATTGCTGATCAATCAACATAGGATTTAACATCGCCATCGCAGGTGCTTCGACCAAGCGATAACATAAAATAAGCGTCAATGCCGATAAAATTTCAGGCCGTTTAAAAGCTTGTCTCAGGCTGGGCGGCTGCGTGGCAATCGCTTTATCTGCAAATGGCTCATGAATAAAAAACACCGCCATCATCGTCAAAAAAGTCATTGCAGCTAAACCGATCAAGGCAAATTGCCAAGCATAATATTGATATAACCAGAGAATGGCAGCACCGCCCAGCATGCTGCCTAAAGCAATCCCAATGCTTTGTGCCATACTGCCTAGCCGATATTCAGACTCAGCAAAAGCTTCGACGGTATAACCATCAATCGCAATATCCTGCGTTGCGGCAAAGCTGGAAATCCATAGGCCAATCACCACAAAAACCACGATGCCATAAGAAAATTGAGTCAATGCCAATGCAAGTATGCCAATCACCAACGCAACTTGAGTGAACAACAGCCAAGTCTTACGTTTACCCAGCTTTTTGACATAGTAACGATCAATCAATGGTGCCCAAAAGAACTTAAACACCCACGGGATATAAAGCAAAGAGAGCATACCAATCCAGCGCAGATCGACACCTTGATGGCGTAAAATAGCTGGCAAGGCCACATTGTAAAAATACAGCGGTAAGGCATGCGCCAAATACAACGCAATCACCACACTCAAGCCCAGAGCGGTGATTTTTGGTTTGGTATTCGGGCTGGGTGTTCCTCCTACTGATCTGTTTATATTCGGCATATCCACCTCTGCACCGCCCATTGCAGTGCATTGGTATATGCTAAGGTGACGTACGCATGTAAAGCAGCAGCGATATTTAGACGATACCTTCCGAGCAAACTGTCATCGAAGAGTGGAATCAATAATTTTGCCTGAATGGCATCGAGTGAAATGGATAATAGCGTTAAGCCTTGGCTAAACCTGAGTTGAGATAAATTCTGTTGCTGTTTTTCCAGCAAAACACCGTTACTGGTTTCATGTGCATATGCATTGACAAGGTGCTGCATCGCTAGGCGATTAGCAAGCGCTTTCATCTGACCATATCCTCTGTTTTAAAGCGTATTTACACGCTTTAATCTGTTTATCTTTCTTTTTAAACGGGATTCATATTGAGTGCGTTGGCCAACGCAAAAAGCGTATTCATGATAAGAATTACTATTTATTATTACAATTGATTTACCGCATCTATCCGATGAAGTGATCATGGGCAGTATCTTTTAATACTAGAATGCATGCAGACAACATCTCAACCTCATATTGAATAACCAAATCGCTGAATCTGGTGCGACTCACTGAAGCAGAACGAACAGAAAGTCAGGACTGCTATAATCGCGGTTTAGATCTTTTCTGGCATTATAAAAAATTTAACTTGATTGGGCTGTTAACTCTAATCTCGAAATCAAAAACTTACTTTCCCTATAAAATATTCATAATAAAGCATTTAAAATTCAGACCACGCTATTGTTTATTATAAATTTCAGACCACCAGTCAGTATAATTATTAAAATACAGACCACCACCAAGATTATTATAAAAATCATTCCGCTATTATAAGCGAGTTGGACTTACCTCAAGATTCGAAACCTGATCCCACAATGATCCCAGTCCATTTTTGGCAACAAAAAAGCATGGACTTATTCCATGCTTTTTTGTTTTCAATAAACTTAAACGATTGAAATATAATACGTTTATAAAAGATATTGAATAACGAAATAACTTAATCCAGCGCCAATGATTGAATATAAAACGAGTATAAAAAAAACAAAACTCGCTTTATTTTTCTTTTTCATAGAATCCATCATGTCTGTATACCAAATTCGCTCTAAGTAATATGATCTTATATCATTTATTTAAAATAAATATCAGATATCTCGCTTATTTTAAGAACATTTAGCATTTTAAGTCATTTAACTACTTTATTAAGTACGCGAGTAAAAATGATGAGATTCAAACTGGTCTGCAAATTTGTAACATAAATAAAAACAGTTTCAGCACTTCATCTCATATTCCTGCGAAGGATCCATTAAGCACTTCTCTCTGCACTGCCCGAAGTAACGTTGCTGCTCTGACTTGGGTGAAGCATCCTTCTGTCTTTTACCGACAAAGACCTTTGCGGTGATGTACTTACATATAGAGTCCCTGCCTGCTTTTTCATCCTTTACCTATCAATTGCACAGAATGGATAAAGACACGGAATAAATGGATAGTGCACTTTCTTCATTCACGGTTAAATCAAATCATAACTCCCCCATTGCTTATAGGATGACCCAATGGCCTCACGTAGCATTACTGAATGGCAAAATTTCGTTGAAGGATGCACCGACTTTCGCCCGCAAGATGGTGTCTTTCGAATTGCACGAGACATGTTCACAGCACCAGAGCTGTTTGAACTTGAAATGGAACTTATTTTTGAAAAAACTTGGATTTATGCGTGTCACGAAAGTGAAGTCGCAAATAACAATGACTTTTTGACGGTACAAATTGGCCGTCAACCAATGATTATTAGCCGAGATGGCAAAGGCGAATTACACGCCATGGTCAATGCTTGCGAACATCGCGGTGCCACCTTGACCCGTGTTGCCAAAGGTAACCAGTCTACCTTCACCTGCCCGTTCCATGCGTGGTGCTATAAATCAGATGGTCGCTTGGTTAAAGTCAAAGCCCCAGATGAATATTGTGAAGATTTTGATAAATCAAGCCGTGGCCTAAAACAAGGCCGTATTGCCAGCTACCGTGGCTTTGTATTTGTTAGCTTAGACACGCAAGCGACCAACAGCCTTGAAGATTTCCTTGGCGATGCCAAAGTCTTTATCGACCTGATGGTTGAGCAATCACCAACGGGTGAGCTTGAAGTATTACAAGGTAAGTCTGCCTATACCTTTGCAGGCAACTGGAAGCTACAAAACGAAAATGGCTTAGATGGCTATCATGTCAGTACCGTGCATTATAACTATGTATCGACTGTGCAACATCGCCAACAAGTGAATGCATCAAAAGGTGAAGAGCAAGATACCCTCGATTACAGTAAATTAGGCGCGGGTGACTCGACCACAGATGATGGCTGGTTCAGCTTTAAAAATGGTCACAGTGTTTTATTCAGTGACATGCCAAACCCAACCGTACGTCCTGGCTATGAAACGGTTATGCCATATTTGGTTGAAAAATATGGCCCTAAACGCGCTGAATGGGCAATGCATCGTTTACGAAACTTAAACTTGTATCCAAGCTTGTTCTTTATGGATCAGATCAGTTCACAGCTGCGTATTATCCGCCCTGTGGCTTGGAACAAAACTGAAGTCATTAGCCAATGTATTGGTGTTAAAGGTGAATCTAAAGAAGCACGCCGTAATCGTATTCGTCAGTTCGAAGACTTCTTTAACGTTTCAGGACTCGGTACACCGGACGATTTGGTCGAATTCCGTGAGCAACAAAAAGGCTTCCAAGCACGCTTAGAACGCTGGAGTGATATTTCACGCGGACATCAAAACTGGTGCTATGAAGCGACTCAAAACTCAAAAGACTTGGGTATTGAACCGGTTATCACTGGTCGTGAACTCACGCACGAAGGACTCTATGTCAATCAACATGGACATTGGCAACGTTTACTGCTGGATGGCCTAAATAAAAAAGCTTTAAAAATGCATGATCTCAGTCAAGAACCTGCGACAGCAGCGGACTGCCCTGCCAACCAAACGGATGAGGTATAAACATGAGCGCAGAACTTCACTTTGCAGTTTCCCAGTTCCTCATTCAAAAGGCTGAACTTTGCGATGCCTTCGATTGGGATGCTTATATCAACTTATATGACGAAGACAGTGAATATCATATTCCGCAGTGGATTGATGATCATAACTATGTTCAAGATCCAAATCAGGGCTTGTCTTATGTTTATTATGAAGACCGCACTGGCTTAGAAGACCGTGTCTTCCGTATTCGTACAGGAAAAGCAGCCTCTGCAACCCCTTTGCCACGGACTTTACATTGTGTCAGCAACATCCGTGTCAAAACTTTGGAAGATGGCAACATCGAAGCCAAAGCGGCTTGGCAAACCCTCTATAACCGCCAAGGTTTGGAAGGTTGTTTCTATGGCCATGTAACCTATTTATTGCGTCAAACAGCAGATGGTTTCCGTATCCGTCGTCAGCACACCATTTTATTAAATGACAAAATTGATTCAGTCCTCGACTTTTATCATGTTTAAGGGGAGATAAAATGGGACATTCTGTTGCACTCAATTTTGCCGATGGTAAAACCTTTTTTATCTCGGTAAACAATGATGAATTGCTGCTGAATGCTGCAATTCGTCAAGGGATCACACTGCCACTCGACTGCCGTGAAGGGGTGTGTGGCACCTGCCAAGGGCAATGTGAAACCGGCATTTATGAACAAGAATATGTCGATGAAGATGCTTTAAGCGAACGTGATCTGGCTGAACGTAAAATGTTGGCTTGCCAAACACGGGTGAAATCGGATGCGGCATTCTATTTTGATCATCACTCTGATATTTGTAATGCAGGTGAATCACTCAAAATTGCAACCACAGTCACCAAAGTTGAATTGGTTTCTGAAACCACTGCCATTTTGCATGTTGATGCCAGTCAGCATCCTCAGCAGTTGCAATATTTACCTGGCCAATATGCGCGTTTGCATATTCCAGGTACCGATGAATGGCGTTCGTATTCTTTTGCCAATCGTCCCAATGCTGAAAATCAATTGCAGTTCCTAATTCGCTTATTGCCTGATGGCGTGATGAGCAATTATTTAAGAGATCGCTGTGACGTTGGCCAAACCATCATGATGGAAGCCCCACTTGGTAGTTTCTATTTACGTGAAGTCGAACGCCCACTGGTCTTTGTTGCAGGCGGTACGGGTTTATCTGCATTCTTGGGAATGCTAGACACCATTGCTGAGCAAGACAATGCCCCAGCGATTCATTTGTATTATGGCGTGAACACCGAAGCAGACTTATGTGAACAACAGCGTTTACAGGCTTATGCTGAACGCATTCCACAATTTAGCTACCATCCGATTGTTGGTCGTGGTACGGATACATGGACAGGTAAAACTGGATTTATTCAACAACATCTGGATAAAGACCAGCTTGCTGAAAATGCCTTTGATATGTATCTCTGTGGTCCACCCCCGATGATTGAAGCGGTTAAAACCTGGTTAGATGATCAAGCCCTTAGTAATTATCGTATTTATAGCGAGAAGTTCTTGCAGAGTAATACCGCTAAAGTTTAACAACAACCGCTATATTCGGATTGCGTTATTTAAATAACGCAATCCCATCGTTCGGATAAAACCTGTTTCGCAAAACGGCAAAACAGGTTTTTGCTATTTTAGCGATCTGGTTTTATAAAGTCTTCAAGCGCTCCAATCCACTGTTAGATTTATTCCCCCAATGTAACTAAAACCCAAATGCTCAGTTTAGATTTGATTGAGATGATTAAAAATCAGCATATGATAAAAAATCCATCATTTAATCAAACTATTTCTCTTGATCCAGTTCAAATAAATAATAATCTTATGCACCCAAGGTATCGCGTTATTTAAATAAATCAGAGTGCCGCTATAATCATATTTCATAAAAAATAGAGCCTCGTGAGGAAAACCAATAAAGCACAATAATTTTAACAACAGAAAATAGTAAAATTAAATAATTTATTAAATTTCATATGGTTATAAAATAAATACATTTAAAAATAAAATTGACCAATCTACTCGGATTTGTTATAAATCAATGTAAATCTTAAGGAATAAGATGAATAGAGTGATCACAATCGTATTTTAAAGCGCGTATATTTTTTACACCACGCTGGTTTTTATACTCAATTGAACGGATTATGAATGAACGTCACGTCAGCTATTTTTTAATACAAATCGTCACGATCTAAATCATTTTTTAGTCACTCTATTTTTAATCAATAATACCAACAACTGGGAACTGCATTCAAATACTCAATACTCGTATTACAATACGTATTATGCGAATACTGAACTGAATACAGGTGTAGTGAGCCAAAAGGGACGATTATGAACCGAGCCAACTCCCCTGAACTAAGTGGTCGACATTTTCATAATGAATCGATCTTTAGCCCAAACAACTTAGTATTTGACTATCATGATTTAAATGAGACCTGCAAAGGTGTCGGTCAGATTTTAAAACCCCATCGCCTGACGATTCTAAAACAGAAAGCTGATTTTTCGGCCAATATGCATTGTGTCAAAACACAGGGCAATCTCTCAATCTGTCGTCTAGAATATAGTGAGGAAGTTCAAATTGAACCCGACTTTCTAGAGCAGTTTTATTTAATCCAAATTCCAACGCAAGGCTACGCAGAAATTGAATTTGCCAATCAGAAATTTATTTCCTATGCTCAAGTCGCTTCAATAATCTCACCGGAGCAAGCGCTTAAAATGCGCTGGCATGCAGCCTCACCACAACTGATTTTAAAAATTGCCAAACAAGACTTACAGCAACATTGTCGGCAGCATATTCCCGACTACAATTTAAAAGCCCCCCACTTTGACCCTAAACTGGATTTCTCTACGACCAATGGTGGTTATTTTCTACAATTATTTCGCAGCTTAGTTGATGCACTCAGCAGTGAACAACATCCTTTACACCACCCTTTGGCACTAAAACAGTTTGAGTCGAATTTATTTAATGCGCTTATTTATGGCCAACCCAACACTGCGCTTACTCAAATGGAAAAAATAAAAACCCATGCACTGGCACCGTTTTTTATTAAACGCACCGAAGCCTATATTCGTGAAAATTTACATGAGCCGCTCAATGTTGAAAAAATGGCGGAACATGCCGATGTAAGTGTTCGTACTTTATTTAATGGCTTCAAAAGCTTTTTAAATACCACCCCGATGGCCTACTTAAAAAATCTGCGTTTTGAACAAGCACATTTAGAACTACAGCAAAATGAAAACTTATCGATTACCGATGTGGCATTTAAATGGGGCTTTACCCATCTCGGACGCTTTTCGCAGGAATATAAACAACGCTATGGCGAATTACCCTCATCTACACGACGCTTTAGCCAAAGTTCAGGGCTGGTTTAAATTCAAAGCACCGTATAAGGCTCATCTTTGAAAAGACGGGGTTAGGAGTAATGCCAGTCAGTTAAGACAAATCCTGTCATTTTTGATTGATGAAACTATGTCTGAAAGCACCTTCGCCCGTTGGAATGAGGGCATTCGGGTTGGGAGGGATTGCTTGCCTAAATGCTTACGAGCTCACATTCTGAAACTTTCGTAGTTTATGATCGAGTGTGAGTAGCAATCCAGCATTTATCCCACCGTTTCAAAACAAACAATCTGTTTAGCGCTTTTATTGGCTTAATATCTCAGTTTTTTAACTACTTTCCTCAATACTGGTTATTTACTTGAAAATGAGTTGAATATATAGCATCCTCCAATTTTCAAAATACTTGAAGTGACTTAAAATGGCTCAATACCTTGTAGTTAGAAATACACTTACTGAAAATGTAGCGTTCGACAAAGACCATAAGTGCCATAAAGTTAGAAAATCTTCAGGCAAAATTTCATATAAAATCACAAATGATTCAAACGGTTTACGTTTAAGCATTACCGATATTTCTCCAACTCAAGCTTTGAGCGCGAATAAAGAAGCAGCTGACTCTTTGGAAAATAGCTTCGATTTAGATAGCATCTTAAAAGCATTAAATGTGAATAGCGTTGCTGGTTCTGCGAGTAAATTACTTCCACTGATTACTGGCAATGTTAATGCTAAACATATTACTGCAGTACTGCTTGATTTAGGTCTTGTGAGAATAAAATAATTAAAGACCCTGTAGCAGACTCATCTAGCATTCCAGTCGCTTCGCTGCTCGAGCGAAGCTCTGGAATGCGGCCCAATAATAAGCACAAGCTGATCAACTAAAATATCAAAACAAAAAAAACCACGCGCATGGCTGAACGTGGTCAAACTTGACACTAAAACGGTGTTAATCCACGCCTGCAATAAAATTAACTTCAGTACTCAATCTAACTTTGCTTAGGCTATTTTATTGCGACGTATGATTCTTTAAGCGGTCTGCAATACATCTGGATGTTCCGAAGCAATACGGTATTTACCCGCATGGAACACCAAAGGCTCACCAGCACGTTGCTGATATTGCTCAATTTGACCAATAAAGATCAAATGATCACCGCCTTCATATTGATTAACATTACGGCATAACAAGGTCGCTAGTGCACCCTCTAACAATGGTGTCCCTGCTGCACATTGTTGATGGGCAATGCCTGCAAACTTATCTTCAGCGGGTCGTGCAAAGTGACCCGATAACTGATGATGCTCTTGCGCCAACATGTGAATGGCAAAGTATTCTGCTGAAGTGAAATCACTTAAGCTCGGTGCAGTTTTGGCCAAACTCCATAAAATCAGCGGTGGATCCAAAGACAGCGACGAAAACGAATTTGCCGTCATACCGACTTTACGACCATCTTTGCCACGCGTGGTAATGACGGTCACACCTGTTGCGAATTGTCCGAGTAGGTTACGAATTTCTCTTGGGTTTTCAATATCAATTGCGGTTAGACCCAAATCATTGCTCAATTGCTGCATGGCATCTCTCCCTGTATTAAGCGACGTTCGGCATATTTTTGCTGCTGATATAATCTGCTGCCTGTTCTGCCTCAAACCACCACGGTGCAAACTGACGTGGATCATCAAAGTTATTCGCGATATCCGATGCAATCTGTTGATTTTGACTGGCAGCCGCTAAGATATCGACCATATGTGCCGTCGGTGGTGCCAATAGGCTATTGGTCCATGCCACCACAGTTTCAGCGTAATCCCAATAACGTTCAAAGGTTTGCTGCATCCATGCTGCAGAAAATTCTTGATTGTCATTGGCTAAAATCGCATCGAAATACACCTTGCTACATTTAGCTGCATTGTTCGAACCTTGACCGGTAATTGGATCGTTGACCACTAACGCATCAGCCATACCAAAAACACGATGACCCGATGGTAAAGTCAAAATTGGTTTACGCACAGTCGGTGGGAATCGACCCGCCAAATAACCACCCGCATCGGTTAATTCAACATTTTGGCAACGCGCTGCTTCCCAAGGAAGTAAGGTGTTGAGCAGTTCTAAGCTTTTTTCCAAATGTTGCTCAGGGGTTTTCACATCCTGCCAGCAATCCATTGGTCCACCCGGAATACCTTCAAATACCATGATGTCACAAGGACCGGTCACGGTAAGTGCCGGGAAGCAGAAGTACTCACCTACCCCTGGCATAATATTGAAGTTTACCCGTGAGTACGGAGAAATCGGCTGCATACCCGTGACATAGGTCAGCGCTAAAGCACGTTGTGGTTTATCAAATACGCTACGCGCTTCATCGCGTTCAAACTGCTTAACCACTTCGCCTTTACCCGCTGCCAGCAGTACCAACTCATAATCCACTGCCAATTGCTCTAATTCAGCAATACCAACATCTTGAATAATCAATTTACCGCCACGGCGCTCAAACTCTTCGATCCAAAATGGCATTTTCACACGTTGGTCGACCGATTGTGCATAACGCTCTAAACGTGCGCTCCAGCCAAAGGCTTTTTCGCCAGTTTCAGGATCCACCAAGTTGAGGCCAATGCCTTCAACTGCTGGACATTGTTCTTCCCAAAAATTTAAACCAAGATCACGTTCAGTTTGCAATGCCGTATGAAACATACATTGGCTCGACATGACTTTGCCATAACGAATTTCATCTGCGGTACGATTGGTCAACACGGTGACATCATAACCTTTATCTAATAAGCCCAATGCCAGTTGTAAACCTGACTGCCCTGCTCCAACGATTGCGATACGACGCATAAAATTCTCCTTAATTTTAAATTGATTGTGACGCTCAATCTTTGCAAGCAGCTTGGCTATAAACGCAAGCCACTTGCAGGTCGTGTATTTATCCGGCTAAACGAGGAATAGCAGGCTTGTTTTGCTCTGGACCCATTGCTGAATAACCACCATCTACGGCATAGTCTGCACCTGTCACAAAACTGGCAGCAGCGGATAATAAGAAGGTCACCACATTGGCCACTTCATCTGGATTACCTAAGCGGCCCAATAAGTGATAATCAGCAGCGACTTGATCGGCTTTGGCTCGGTTATCACCACTCACTTCAGCAATCACACGAGACCAGGTCCAACCTGGCGAAACTGAGTTGACACGAATGCCATCTACTGCAAAATCCATTGCCATACTTTGGGTCAATTGACGCATCGCCGCTTTTGACACGGGATAGAGCCAACGTCCTGTTTGCGCACATTTTGAAGAAATAGAGGTAAAGTTAACGATTGCACCTTTGTTTTCTTTTAAATCTTCATAGAGTCCACGAGTCAATTCCACCGCAGACAATAAGTTGATATCTAAAGCTTTCATCCAATCTTGACGCGATGAAGCAAAACCATCATCCAAATAGCTACAGGCCAAATTCACCACACTATGTACTGTGCCAAGATGTTGATGAATATGTGCAATCGCCTGTGTAATCGCAGCATCATTGCTTAAATCGGTTTGAATAAAGGTCACTTCGCTAGCATAGCTTGCTGCAATTGCAGCGCCCGCAGCATCGATATCTAAAATCACCACTTGCATGCCTTCTTCAACCAAGGCTTTGACCACACCTTGTCCGATTAAAGTTGCACCACCGCTGACCACCGCCAATTTTCCACTGAGTTCAAGTTTCATGGTCGTCCCCTTACCCGATGGCTTTTTCAGCGCTGCTTGGCCAAGATGGCATCAGCGTATTTGAAGGCATATCTTCATCTAATAATTTCAGTGCGGTTTCAACACCTGCAACTGGCAGTCCTGCTGGATTGAGCAAACCGATCTGCACCAAGACTGAAGCTTGATCCCAATAAATATGCTCATGGCAAAGCTTGTCACCACGGAATTGGATCACGCCTAGCATCGGAATTTGTACGTATTTACCGGTTGGTTTCACCCCAGGCAACAACCAATCAATTTCGGTGTCGTGGGTAAAACTCATAATAAATTCGTCCACAACCTGCGTTGAACCTGCAGTACGAGAGATTGAAGTGATCTTCATATCTTGTGGGTTTTGATGAACAAAGTGATGGCTATAAAAACGTGCCAGTTGACTGTAGCCGACGCCCCCAGTCATGGTTGGAATGTGATTTACATAGGGTTGCGCGACCATGGTCGCCATGGTTGCAGGCACATCACGGGTGTCAAATTCGTGTCGAATATGCTCTTCCCATAACGCCACCAAATCAAAATGTGGACCAATCGTGCTATGCAATGCTGTCACGCTACGCTCATGGGCAAAACGCGCAGAGGGTTTGTGATAATGTTCACTGGCTGGACGCGCAAAGGCATGGTCTACGCCATCATAGACATAGCACTGTACATTGGCTTGCTGTGCGCAGGCTTGCATAATCTGTTGTCTGGCTTCTGGCGGAGTGAAGGCATCAAGTTCGGCAAGATGGAGTACCAAACGGCCTTTTACATTCGGCAGTTCATCTAAGGCTTTTTCGATCCCTACGCCATAATAGCCAACAGCACATGCCACTTCTGGGAGACGGCACGCCGCTAAATAGGCCAACTTCCCACCAAGGCAGTAACCCACAACACCGAGTCCGCTACTGTCATCACATTCAGGCAAAGTTTTTAAAAAGCTTAGGCTATTTTGAATATCTTCAACACCGATGTCTTCATCAAATTCTTGATATAACGCAAAGGCTTTTTGAAAGTCGTCTGGGGTGTATTCTAATTCAGTGTTTGGGGCAATACGCCAATATAAATCGGGTACCAATACGGTATAACCTTCTTCCGCTAAAAAATCAGCCTTAGCGCGCATTGCGGTATTAATACCAAAAATTTCTTGGCAAAGTACGATGCCTGGACCTTTGCCTTGTGAAGGTGTTGCAAGATAAGCACTAAAGCGTTGTCCTTGTGCCGTATTTACTTCGATCATTTGACCCGTCATTGTTGTTACTCCTGATTTCCCTATCCGCTTATCTTTACCCTGAACAGCTCGCTTGACTGTCCAAAATCTGCAAGCACTATCCAATCTGTGCCGAATTGTGAAATTCCTGTATTTAGCCTTATAGGTCGATTAGTTAGCGCATTTATTGCCATGTATTATGTGAGAAACTCCAATCATTGCTGTCAAATTACCGCGGAACACTCGCCTTAAATCTGAAGCTGATGAAAGATAAAAAGCCATGCTTAGCCTGACCGTGCTGAAACGTCAAAAGCAATGTAAGTTTTTATGGAAAATTCGGATAATCTCGACCACAAAATGGATAGCGATAAGCTGCAAATTAAGCTTCAATAAAGGGCTGATTGGACCACACGGGATACTGGTTCAAAATAAACACTTTAAAATGAAAGGAATCTAGATGAAAACAATAGATGCAAATACGATTATTGACCGCGAGAAACTATCCCCTTTACAGTGGCTGGTTTTTATTCTCGGTTTTTTAGTCTTCTTCAGTGATGGTCTTGACACCGGTATTATTGGCTTTATCGCACCAGCATTATTGGATGATTGGGGAATCACCAAACCACAGCTGGCACCGGTACTCAGTGCAGCCCTCGTTGGCATGTCAATTGGTGCAATTTTATCTGGACCAATGGCGGATCGCTTTGGACGTAAAGGGGTCATTGTGATGACCACTTTATTGTTTGCCAGTTTCACCATCCTCTGTGGTTATGCAACCTCTACGCAAGAACTGATTATTTATCGCTTTATTACCGGTCTTGGACTCGGTGCTGCGATGCCCAATATCAGTACCATTGTCTCTGAATATATGCCGCTCAAACGCAAAGCATTTCTCACTGGCCTCGCTGGTTGTGGTTTTATGCTGGGAATTTCATGTGGCGGCTTACTCTCTGCAAGCCTGCTCGACAGTCTTGGTTGGGCCAATGTTGTGATTATTGGCGGTCTCATTCCACTGGTTTTAGTTTTGATTTTACTGCTTAAACTGCCTGAGTCGACCCAGTATTTAATCAAACGCGAACAATATGCCAAAGCCCAAATTATTTTAGAAAAAATACACGGCTCATCCTTAGGACTCGATGTTAAATTTCAGCAAGCGAAGGGCGCTGCACAACCAGAAAACCCAGTAAAAATGGTACTCGGTCGCTATCGCTTTGGTTCAGTCATGCTATGGATGTGCTGTTTCACCAGTTTGTTGGTATTTTATTTATTGACCAGCTGGATGCCAACGATTCTAAAAACCGCAGGCTTTAGCACACAACAATTTAGTTTAATTGCTGCAATCTTCCCTTTTGGTGGCGTTGTTGGTGCTATTGTGATGGGTTGGTATATGGATAAAGTTAATCCAACTGCCGTGGTTAAATATGCTTATTTCTTTGCCATTATCTTATTTATCATTGCGGGTATGCTGTATTCAAATGTGATCCTGCTGGGTGTTACCATTTTCTTGATTGGTGCATTATTGGTCGGTGCACAATCATCATTACTCCCATTAGCTGCACTATATTATCCATCCGAATGCCGTGCTGTTGGTGTTTCATGGATGCACGGAATCGGTCGTATTGGTGCAATTTTAGGCGCATTCTTTGGTGCATTAATCTTCACCTTCGATCTATCGCTCAGCAGTATTTTCTATATTCTCGCTATCCCAACATTTATTTCATTCGTGGCACTGACGCTTAAATTGATGCAGGAAAAATCGAAAGCTGCAACAACCTTAAAAGCCAAGACCGCAAACTGAGTACTTGGGGGCGATATGAACTAGCCACTCATTCTCCCCCAGCGCACTTTAGAATCGTCCACTTTCATCATAGTTTTAACCGTTTACTTCTCCCCTTACAGGAGAAATTTAAAGGGTGGATTAAAGTGGTCTAATACGTAAAAGCAAAAAAACGGATTAAGCTCAGCTCAATCCGTTTTTTTGTTGGGTTAATCATTTGTTGTTAAATAGGTGGGTTTAGATTAAAAGTCTTGCCTTGGTTTCGCTTGGGCTCTCACCAAACTCTTCACGATAGGCTTGAGAAAAGCGACTTAAATGATTAAAGCCCCAGTCATAGGCCAGTTTAGAAATAGAAACATTCGGTTGCTGGCCTGCACTTAAAACTTTATAAACCTGTTGTAAACGATACTGGCGTAAATACAGCATTGGACTGGTGCCATAATACTGCTGAAACTCTTGATACAGTTTAGATTTAGAAACCCCTGCAATGGCTTGAAAATCTTCAGCACAAATATCAGTATGTGCACGCTCAATAATGTAGTTTTTTACTTTGCGAATATAAGCAGGTTCTTTCGACTCTGTCATGCCACTTAAAGCCGCTGAATAATTATTTTCTTGAGACAACAACAAGGCTTTGATTAAGAAGTTTTCATAATCTGCAGACATCATTTGTAGCCCAACAAAACTTGCATATTGAGACTTTAAGGCTAAAAAATTTTGAATATTTTTCCACCAGCCTGCAATTAACTGCATCGAGTTAATCTGCATTTCTGGATTAAAAATAACGGGTGCATTAACAGGTTGCTGTAATAAATCTGCTAAAACCAACTGTAAACTTTGTTCAGGGATCACCACTTGAAGTTTGTGACAATCTCGATCAATGATTAAGTCTTGCGAAGCATTATTTGAAACGATCAAACCGCAGTTTTCATCTGATCGATATTTTGCCCCATGAATATTTAGGCTTTGTTTGCCTTGAGTGGGCAAACTAATACTATAAGCTTTTAAATTTGAAATATTAATTGAGACATTTGCGCCATAGCGAATACTCCCAATGGTCATATTTTTGTTGGGTAAGCGAAGTCCGTCATAATGGAAATCTAAACTATCTCTAGCGCCCGTATCTAAATGATGCTCGCCACAAATCGACGACATCAATTTTTGCGCAAAATCAGCTTGACTAGAGTAATGATTCAAATCCATTTGTTGGCTGAGTGAAGTCATATCCATGTCACCTAGCTAGAAATACATCTGTTGAAAATAGGTCTATTGAATAGATTCAAAGACCGAACTTGATTGTCCTTTTCTTCAAAATACACTGATGGAATATTAATAATCGAATTTGTATTAAATGAGATAATCTTCACAATGTTAAATACTTTCAAAGTATATTTTTATGTGTTTATTAGACCAATAATTAAAACCCTACTAAAACAATCAGATATAAGAAAATTCAGTTTCGACCAAGTCAGCCTAGATGTCAATTGGCAACATTTAAAAGCATGGCTTGCAAGCAATGTGGTCTGTCTTGCATAGCAGTACTACTTGCATCTCAAGCTCTCCTTGCCGATTAACCAATCAACCTCTCCCAACCTCTCCTTCCAAGGAGAGGAGAATACCGTATCACCTCGTCCCAGTGCTTCGCGGTGGAACGCCAAAGTTTTCAGTATTTTATAAATCTCCCCTCTTACGCCATATATGGCTCATCTTGTCCAAAGAGGCCGATTTTTTTGCGATTCAAAGCTTAGTGTATGCGACTCAACGCTCCTCCCTTTAACAAAGGGAGGTCGGGAGGGATTTCTTGGGATCGTAAAACAGCATATCAAAAGATGTGTAGATACCTCTGCTTGCAAGGAGAGGTGAATATCGTATCACCTCGTCCCAGTGCTTCGCGGTGGAACACCAAAGTTTTCAGTATTTTATAAATCTCCCCCTTGCGCCATATATGGCTCATCTTTGAAAAAGAGGCCGATTTTTTTGCGATTCAAAGCTTAGTGTATGCGACTCAACGCTCCTCCCTTTAACAAAGGGAGGTCGGGAGTAATGCCAGTCAGTTAAGGGATTTTGTAGTTTAAAAGCACCCTCTTCCCAGCCTTCTCCCAAAGGGAGAAGGGGCTTTCAGATACAACTGATCAATCAAAAACAGTTGTATTTGTCTTAACTGACTAGCATTAAGGTCGGGAGGGATTTCTTGGGATCGTAAAACAGCATATCAAAAGATGTGTAGATACCTCTGCTTGCAAGGAGAGGTGAATCCCCCACCGCCAAGCATAAAGTGGGCAGTCTAGAGTATTGCTAAAATCGCAACGCAAAATAGAGCCAATTATAAAAAATTAATAGAGCCATTTATTTTTCATACCGAAATCGCTGTTTTAATTTTTTAATTCAGTTTGAAAAATGCATTATTAAAAATTTAATTAACCAAATTTAAACCATACAATATCAACTAGTTAAAACAAATAACCTCATATTTAAACTTAAAATCCGACTAAACGAGACTTAAATAATTTGACAGTCTTTTTAAAACATAATACATATAGGTTTATATTTTAAACCCAAAGTTAAGGAATACATTATGGGCACCACTCAACTCAAACACTTTATTAATGGCGAATATGTCAGCGCAAAACAACAAGATTATTTTGACTTGGTCAGCCCTGTCACAGGTCAAGTCTATGCGCAGTCACCGAATGCAACCGATGCCGAAGTCGATGCTGCCTATGCTGCTGCCAAAGCGGCTTTTAAAATCTGGGGTCGTAGCACACCGTCTGTACGCCAAAAAGCACTCTTAAATTTAGCCGATGCAATTGAAGCCAATGCCGATCGCTTAATTGAAGCGCAAAGCCGCAATACTGGGCAGCTCAAACATTTAATTGCCTCTGAAGAAATTACTGGCTCTGCCGATCAAATTCGTTTCTTTGCTGGTGCTGCAAGAATGCTAGAAGGCACGGCAACCAGTGAATATATGGAAGGTTTAACTTCAAGTATTCGTCGTGAACCGATTGGCGTGGTGGGACAAGTGACCCCTTGGAACTATCCACTGATGATGGCGGTCTGGAAAATTGCACCGGCATTGGCCGCAGGCAATACTTTGGTGCTTAAACCAAGTGATACCACCCCAGAAAGCACCCTGTTATTGGCCGAAATTGCAGCACCATTTTTTCCTAAAGGCGCATTTAACGTGGTTCTTGGCACGGCGGCTGTCGGCTCTAAAGTCGTTTCTCATAAAACCCCAGCATTGGTTTCCATTACGGGTTCAGTTCGCGCAGGCCTACAAGTTGCAGCCTCTGCGGCAGCCAATCTAGCCAAAGCACATCTTGAGCTCGGTGGTAAGGCACCGGTGCTTATTTTTGAAGATGCTGACATTGATAAAGCAGTTGAACATATCGCCATGACCGGTTATTTCAATGCGGGTCAAGACTGTACCGCAGCGACCCGCGTGATCGTTGCTGAACAAGTTTATGATGAATTTTTGGCGAAATTAATTGTGGCTGCTCAAAACACCCGTTTTGGTGATCCAGATGATCTCGATGCACTTTATGGCCCATTAAATAACGCCAACCAATTGAAAAATGTAAAAGCCTTTATTCAAAACCTTCCTGCGCATGCCAAAGTTGAAACTGGCGGTAAACAAGCGGATCGCCCTGGTTTTTATTTTGAACCAACTGTCATCAGTGGCTTAAAGCAGCATGATGATGCCATTCAAAATGAAATTTTTGGCCCGGTGATTACGGTGCAGAAATTTACAGATGAAGCCGATGCCATCGACAAAGCCAACGATGTTGAATATGGCCTCGCCTCAAGTGCATGGACCAAAGATCATGCCCGTGCAACTCGACTTTCACGTGAGTTGGATTTTGGGACGGTTTGGCTGAATACCCATATCCCACTTACCGCAGAAATGCCGCACGGCGGTTTCAAAAAATCGGGTTATGGCAAAGATTTATCTGCCTATGGCTTTGATGAATATACCCGCATCAAACATGTGATGAGCAATAACGAATAAGCGCTGCAACGCATCATCGATAACGAGGTCATTGATCAATAAGACATAGACCAATAAGACATCGTTAAACAGGACATGGATAAATTAGTCATGAACAAACAAGACATGAAAGCACTGGTCAGCAAGGCCCACCACCAACTGTTCACCTTGCGAGACAGCAGTGCATTGGATCTGTATTTTTCCACAGACTTTATCGAGCATTCCCCATTGGTGGCCGATGGTCTTGCAGGCTTAAAGCAATTGGTCGCAGACTGCCCAAATCTCAAACATGAAGCAGTACGGGTGTTGGCAGAGGGTGATCTGGTTGCAATTCACGGGCGTTTTGAAGGCTTAGACAGCGTTCCACTGGTGGGTTTTGATATCTATCGCGTGCGTGATGGCAAAATTGTGGAACATTGGGATGGTTTGGTGCCCGAAGCTGCGCCAAATGTCAGCGGACGGACTCAGCTGGATGGCCCAACGGAAGTCATCAGTACTGGTCAAGAATTACAAAATCGTCAATTAGTGACAGGCTTTTTTGAAAAAGCCTTGATCGAGGGCAATTATGAAGCCTTCCGTACCTATTCGGATGGCATCCATTTCTTGCAACATAGTCCCGATATTGGCGATGGCATTACCGCTGTGATCGACTTTCTGAACAAAATCCGTCAAGAAGGTCAGGGTTTGCTATACTCGCAAACGCATCGTAGCATCGCAGACGGTCAATTTGTTCTCACCCATTCTGAAGGCAGTATTGCTGGAACACGACATGCCTATTTTGAGTTATGGCGTGTTGAAAATGGTCAAATTGCTGAACTTTGGGATGCGATTGCCGCAGTACCCACCGATGAGCAAGCCGTACATGCGCATGGGGTATTTTAAGCATTGCTGTTTTTGCAATAGCTTATGATTCACCACCTTAATCAAAATTGTGTTTTAAAGCTCGGGCTTGTCCCGCGCTTTTTTGAGAGTTCATTATGTCAGCCAGCACCATTATATTTGCACCTATTGGTCAAGCCACACGTTCAGAACAAGTGATTGAGCGCTTGGAGAATGCAATTATTTCGGGCTTACTCAAAAGTAATGAACAGCTTCCGAACGAAATGGACTTGGCACGTTTAATGGGTGTGTCTCCGATTACCGTTCGTGAAGCCCTCAACACCTTAAGAGTTAAAGGTTTAATTGATACGCGCCGTGGTCGTAATGGCGGCAGTTTTATTTGTGAACTTCCTGCAGATTTACTGCTCAATCAACATCCATTGCGCCAAGCCTCAAATGAGTATTTGGCCGACCTGGGTGAGTTTCACAGTGCAATTTTAGGCCACAGTGCCTATTTAGCAGCACAACGAACGACACGTGCTGAACTGAATAAAATGCAAGAATTAATCGACCAATTCAAACAGCAAGCCGAGCCTGATCTGCGTGCGCAATTGGATTTACGCTGTTTATTAACCCTAACCACTTTTGCACAATCTTCACGCCTAGCCACCCAAGAGTTGACCGTTCAAGCCGAATGGGCACCTTTAATTGCAGTCCTGTACCAAGATCATGCGTTTCATCAAAGTATCGTCACGCAATATCAAAAACTGTTGTCTGCATTTCATGATGGGAATGAAGATGATGCAATGCTTCAAGCCAAAAAAATCATCTCGATGCTCACGGACCAAATGCTGCGCTATAAACTCGCTTTAGAATAAAAATAAAATAGGCAGCTTTGATTTAAGTCAAGTAAATGAGATATACAAGGAGTTAAAGGAATGACCCAGTCTCAATCGATCGTGCAGTTACAAACGCTGTTGCAACAAGTACAGTCTGAAACAGCACTCACCGCTGAAAAGCTGGCTGAAAAGACCAGCATCATAATGACGCAACACAGCCTCGCTGTAGAAAATGGCATTAAACTGAGTCAGGATCAACGTCAGGCCTTACAACTTGAAATTAAATCTGCATTAAACCAAAGCACCTACAGCCAAGGCATGGGCTTTGCCAGTTATCGCCCTGAAACACAAGAGGAACAAGATTATTGGACGCTTGAGTGGTGGTATAAAAAGGCCAATCAACTCCAACAAGCCCAACTGGAAAATTATCAAAATGCGCAACGCTTCCTCGACTTTCGTTCCTTCGAATGGTTCCATCAACCCGCCTTAAATCAAAAGCCCTGCCTGCATGGCCCCTATGTCGACTATATTTGTAATGGTGCCTATACCATTACTTCAGCACACCCCGTCCTATTACATGGTCAATTTATTGGGGTAATTGCGATTGACCTGTTGGTCTCTGCATTAGAAAAACTATTGATGCCCGCATTAAAAGGCATTCAGCAACGCGCAGTCATCATCAATGACAGTTCTCGTGTGATTACCTCAAATGATGTGAGTATTCGCACAGGAACATTATTAAAAATGGCGGGAGAAAAATTCCCACAGCAGCATGCCGATCAAAGCCCAAGCTTGCAATTGGTGATTTTACCCAATGCCAGTTAGCTATTCGGTTTTGCAGCATCACGCTTAACACGCCTAAAAAGCAATCGACCAACCTTTAATCGACCTTTGCATCACGATCTGCTTAGGTACGCTACAGTTGTACCTAAAAAATGTGAAATAGCGGTTAAATCGAGCTAAAACAACAAAAATCAGGATCTATCTATGGAAAACAGATCTGTTGTACTGAAAAAACTGTCCTTGTGGCAAGTCACCATTATCGGCATTGCTTATATGACGCCCATGACCGTATTCGATACCTTTGGCATTGTCTCTGGTATTACCGAAGGTCGTGTGCCATTGGCCTATTTATTGGCGCTGTGTGCCATGCTCCTGACGGCATGGAGTTATGCCCGATTCAGCCGTGAATCGGAACACTCTGGTTCCGCCTATAGCTATACCGCTGAAAGCTGTGGTGCCAAAAGTGGTTTCTTTGTCGGTTGGTGTTCCTTACTGGACTACTTACTGCTGCCTTTAATCAATGTGCTGCTGGCGGCCATTTATTTAACTGCATTGATTCCAAGTCTGCCTTATTGGTTTTGGGTCATTCTCTCAACCAGTGTAGTGACCTTGGTCAATTGCTTCCGAATTCGCATCTTGGCCAATCTCAGTTTGGTGTTTGTATTTGCCCCAGTCCTGTTGATGTTTGTGTTTATCTATTTGGTGGTGAATGGCATTTCAAGCAGTGAGGGGGCGACCCATGTACTGACACTCAAACCATTGTGGCATGGCTCGCAAGAACTTTTGCCGCTGATTGCCGGTGCCTCCGTACTGTGTTTTTCTTTTTTAGGCTTTGATGCGGTGACCACCTTGTCCAGTGAAACCAAAAATCCAAAGCAGAATATTCCACGTGCGGTCATCCTCACCACGCTTACTGGTGGATTTATCTTTTTTAGCGCAGCTTGGTTTATCCAACTGTATTATCCAAGCAATATTCGTTTTCAACATCCCCAAGAAGCCCTACCCGAAATCGTACTCTATGTCGGGGGGGCCTTATTTCAATCGATCTTTTTGGTCGGTCAAATTATGAATACGGCAGCTTCGGGTTTGGCATCACATGCCAGTGCTTCACGCTTGTTGTATATCATGGGCAAGGACAATATTTTCCCACAGAAATACTTCGGGACTTTTCATCGCACCCTCGGCACTCCGATCTTTTCTGTGCTGTTTGTCGGCATCATCTCGATGAGCGCTATTTTTCTGAATTTAGCACAAGTGGTGAGCCTGATTAGTTTTGGTGCCTTGGTGGCCTTTACTGCAGTGAATTTTTCAGTGTTCGTTAAGTTTTATTTAAAAGAAAATCACAGAAAAGGTTTTAAAAATAAATGCCTCAATCTATTTCTACCTTTCATTTCTGTGACCTGCATTGTCTTTCTTTGGCTCAACCTCGACACCACTGCCTTGACTTTCGGCTGTGCCTGGCTCTTTGTTGGCATCTTATTATTTGCCTACAAACGGATTAAAAAACAAAGCATTGCTATTACAAGCAGCTATTAACACGATTAAAAAACGAATAGGAATCTCAACATGACTGCAATACAAAAACCCATTTTCTTAGATGATGTCGAATTTAAAGCCAGTCACGCAGCTGCCATCGGCAAAGAGTGGAACTGGTGTAACCCAAATCAATTTCAAGCTGAGCATCCTGCCAATTACTATGAAAGTTCCTTGGCGGCTTGGCAGCAATTTGACGCTTTAAATGCCGATACTGAATGTGATGTGGTCGTCATAGGCGGTGGTTTATTGGGTTCATCTGCTGCCTTACATCTGGCCGAGCAAGGGGTGGAAACCATTTTGCTGGAAAAAAATCGGATTGGCAGTGCTGCATCAGGTCGTAATGGTGGTCAACTCACGCCAGGACTGGCACGCTGGGAAGCAGAGGAAATGGCGGAGCGACTCAGCCATGAAGATGCAAAAAAACTTTGGCACTTCACCTCCACCGAAGCCATGCAATTGATTGATCAAATTGCAGCACAGTATCAACTCGACTTTAGGCGTCAGCATGGCCATATTACCGCTGCGGTGCATCCTGGTCATTTGGTTGGGTTAACCCAAGCGGCAGATGCCCGTAAATTTCTAGGGGAAGATCATACCCGTATTATGGGTAAACATGAACTAATGCAGTACATTCAATCCGATGCCTATCAAGGAGGATTAATCGATGAGCTTGGTGGGCATATTCACCCCTTGGCGCTGAATCGTGGCTTGATTTATGCCTTCTGCCAAAATGGCGGCAAAGTGCATGAACAGACAGAAGTAATCCGTATTGAAGAAACCCCACAAGGGATTTATGTGCATACTGCCAATGGCATCATTAAAGCGAAAAAATCCGTGGTGCTGGGTGTACATCACGCCTCTTTTAAATTACTCGCTGAAAATAAACAGACCACCCTGCCTTTTTATACTTATGTCAGTACTACCGCCCCTTTAGAGGTAGACATACACAGCCTTTTGCCCTACGGACATCCGGTCTATGACACTCAATTTCAAATTGATTATTATCGTCCCGTTGCAGACAATCGTTTATTGTTTGGTGGTCAAGGTACAGGCAGCTGCTGGTCACCACAAAAAACCCATGACTATTTAAAGACCCGTATTCAAACGGTTTTCCCACAACTGAAACAGGTTGCACTCGATTTTGTATGGAGTGGTACTACAGACTTAACCGTGAATGGTGCGGTGGATAGCCGTAAATATGGCACTAAATTTCCCATCTATGCCGTACATGGTTGGAGTGGTCATGGCGTGGCACAAACTGTACGCATCGGTAAAGCCATTGCTGCAGATTTTATGGGTCAATCGAGTGACTTTAATATGCTGTGTCAGATCGACCATCAAAATATTGCCTTTGGCCGTAACATTGCCCCGATGATTATTCCGCTGGCCAAAAGTGCCTATGGCATTGGTGCCATGTTAAATCCTGGGAAGATGGTTTCGTTTTAGGGGGTGGGTTATAAAGATCAAGGCTGCCTGTTGAGGTGGCCTTTTTTAGGCACAGCAGATGATATTTATAGATGCGCTTGTTTATTAAACTGGTTTACTTAACTCATTTTATAAGCCCTTTCAACTTTTCCTTTGAGGAGAAAAAAAGCAGCTGGTTAAAGCAACTTTAAGCGTGATTACCTATTTTTAAATCTATTGGTTGAAAAATCAACGCACAGCTCATTGCTATGCGTTGATTTATTGAAGTATATAGCCTTAGGGCTCTGGCTTAGAATTTATCTAGACATCCTACTTCAAAATGCATGATCTATTTTAAAAAATTAAAGTTTGCTGCCGCATTAGCCCCACTACAATCATTTTGCTGCTGTGTGCAAACTTCCCAACCACCACCTAATGCTTTGTAAATACTAACGACTGCAAGTTGTTGATTGGTTCGTGCAATCGTCAGTGCACGCCGACTGGCAAAGTCACTACGTTCTGCTTCAAGCACATCTAAATAAACACCTTCGCCCGCTGTAAAGCGCATTCGGGCCAAGTCTGCGGCTGCGGTATTTGCAGTAGCTTCCAATAACCGTAGTCCTAGGGTCTCACCCGCAGTGATATATGCTTTAAAAGCGTTGTCAGTTTCTTGCAGTGCACGTAATATGGTTTGATCATAAATGAATAAAGCCGCTTTACTCTGTGCTTCACTGGCCGCGATCCGAGCACGTACACGCCCAATATCTAGAAACGACCAACGAATGCTTGGTCCAAAAATACCAGACAATGTACTTGCACCAGTTAAGCTATCCAATCCCCCTGCTACGAATCCAATTGAACCCTGTACCTGAATCTCAGGATAAAGCCCAGCTGTTTCCACTCCAATGCGAGCAGTCGCTGCTGCAAGATTGCGCTCTGCTGCTGCAATATCAGCACGACGTGACAAGAGCCCAGTTGGATCACCCACTGCAATTGTTCGGATAGCCAATGTTTTAGCCACAGGTTTTATGGTCGGGACTGTGAATGTTTGTGGCGCTTCACCCACAAGTAATGCCAATGCATTAATGGCGACTGAACGACGCTGTTCCAATTCAGGTACAGCGACTTCGACATTACGCAGTAATGCTTCAGCACGTAGTCGATCGAATTCACTCGCAGAACCGGCCATCACCATCCTTTCAACTAAGCGCAAACTTTGTTGTTGGTTATGACGAATATCAGCCACTAATACTAACTCGGTTTCAATACCACGTAGCTCGAACCAGGTCGCAGCGACTGTTGCTGCAACACCTGCCTGCACTTGCCGCAGCAATGCTTCACGCGAACCAGCATGTGCTCGAGCAGCTTCCACCGAACGCTGTACACGACCGAAAAGATCAATCTCCCAAGCAGCATCTACCGCAGTGCGATAACTTTCTATCCGCCGTGGTTGATCAAATGGTGTTTCAGTCTGACTACGTCTGTTGTTTTCATAACGCAGTATGCTACCGCCACTTGGCAAATAACCTTGACGATTTTCACGGAGTAACGCTTTGGCTTCTTCTAAGCGCATGGCTGCAATTGCAATATCGTGATTGGCAGACAATGCCTGTTGTACCAAACCTGTTAGCATCGGATCTGCAAAAGTCTGCCACCACTGCACCTCAACGGCCTCTGGACTTAAGCCTGTAGATGCCTGATCAAAACTGGCAGGGAACTGTAACAGCGGCAAAGCCGGTGCTGAATAATCAGGCCCTACGACCGCACAGCCAGCCAAAAAAGTCAATGCACTCAGCGGAAGTAAGCGCTTTATATAAGAATTCCTCATAAGTGACTTTCCTCTTCTAGAGATTGATCAATCTTCTTAGATCGCTCAAAACGAGCCGATATTTTACGTATCACGACATAAAAAATGGGGGTCAGAAACAATCCAAACAAAGTCACGCCTAACATCCCTGCAAAAACAGCAATGCCCATCGCCTGACGCATTTCAGCACCTGCCCCGGTCGCAAACACTAACGGAACCACACCTGCAATAAAGGCCAATGACGTCATCACAATCGGCCGTAACCGCAAGCGACAGGCCTCAATTACTGCGTCAAGTGCCGTTGATCCTGCGGCTTCAAGACTCCGCGCAAACTCAACAATCAAAATCGCATTCTTGGCAGCTAAGCCAACAAGAACAATCAGCCCAATCTGTACGAAAATGTTGTTATCGCCACCTACCCACCAAATCCCAAGCACTGCACTTAACAAACACATTGGTACAATCAGCAGAACTGCAAAAGGTAGTAACCAACTGTTATATTGTGCAGCCAAAATCAGATAGGCTAACAGTACACACAGTGGGAAAATAAACAGCGCTGTATTGCCTGCTAACTTTTGTTGATAGGTAAGATCTGTCCACTCAAAACTTATGCCATCTGCTAAGAATTCTTTCGCCAAACGTTCCATTTCGGCTACGGCCTGCCCTGAACTTACACCCAGCATAGCAGCCCCTGAAATATCGGCTGATGGATAGCCATTGTAATGAATGATTCGATCAGGACCTGCACTTGGAGTAACACTTAAAAATGATGACAATGGCAGCATATCTCCAGCTGCATTACGTACCTGTAAGCGACCAATAGCTTCAGCTTGCATCCGATGTTCTGCATCTGCTTGAGCCATAACTTTATATGTTCTTCCGAAGCGATTGAAATCATTAACATAAAGTGAGCCAAGATAAACTTGTAATGACTCGAATATATCTGACAATAACACTCCTTGGCTTTTTGCCTGAGTACGATCAATCGCAACATCGAGTTGTGGTGCATTGACATCAAAACTGGTCATCACCCCTGCAACTTGTCCTGATTCGGTCGCTTTTGTCATTAATATCTGCGTTTGTTCTACCAAGGCATTCAACCCTGCACCACTTCGGTCTTCGATCTGCATTTTAAAACCACCTGTTGCACCAAGACCTGGTACTGGCGGTGGTGGAAATACGCCGAGGAAACCATCAGGAATACTTGAGAATTTTGCTTGTAAACGCCCCATAATTGCATTAGCGCTCAGATCAGGTGTAATACGATCCTTAAAGGGATCAAGCATCACGAACATCACGGCTGCATTTGGTACATTCACAAAACCATTGATTGAAAGTCCTGGAAAGGCAACCACACTTTCAACCCCAGGTTCAGCCAATGCAATTTTAGTCATCTGCTTCACCACAGCCTCAGTGCGGTCTAGTGATGCAGCATTTGGAAGTTGTGCAATCCCCACAAGATAGTATTTATCCTGCATTGGTACGAAGCCAGGTGGTACGGCCTTAAAACCGACATAGGTCAAGAACAACATGCCTCCATAAACGATCAGTACCACTCCACTCAAGCGCACGAGTTTACGTACCATGTTGCCATAAGCGTTAGGTGCACGTTGAAATGGTCGACCCAACCACTGAAACGTGCGATTAGCCCGACCGCGAATGCTCTGCGGATCATGTACCACCGCAGCTTTACGTGGACGTAATAACAATGCAGCAAGCGCTGGACTGAGAGTAAGCGAGTTGACAGCAGACAGAATAGTTGAAATCGCAATCGTCAGCGCGAACTGGCGATAGAACTCTCCCTGCAAACCACTGAGAAAAGCGGTCGGAATGAATACAGCGGCAAGCACTGACGTAATCGCGATAATCGGACCTGTCACCTCCTGCATCGCTCTCCTTGCCGCCTCAATCGGTTTCTCCCCATTTTCAATATGCCTTTCAACATTCTCGACCACGACAATAGCGTCATCCACGACGATCCCTATTGAAAGTACTAAACCAAACAATGACAAAGTATTAAGTGAGAAGCCCATCAGATACATCACTGCGAAAGTACCGATCAGCGAGACTGGCACAGCCATCAGTGGAATAATAGAAGCACGCCAATTTCGTAGGAATAGCACCACGACAATCACGACCAAAAGGATGGCTTCTAATAACGTGGTTGCTACTGTTTCCAGTGATGCACGGACAAATACGGTAGGATCATAGGCAATACGAGAGCTGAGTCCTTCTGGGAATTTACCCTCAAGTCGCTGCATCGTTGTTCGTACAGCTTGAGAAACGTCAAGTGCATTCGCTCCTGGACTCTGAATAATTTGCAATGCAACCGCAGGTTCGCCGTCAAGCAGACTACGTAGCGCATAAGCATCAGCGCCCATTTCAATCCGCGCAACATCACGTAAACGCGTCATTTGGCCATCACTACCAGTACGAATGATAATGTCACCAAACTGTTCTTCATCGGTTAATCGACCAAGCGTATTTACCGTGACTTGAAATTCTGCACTGGAATTCGGTGCCTGCCCAACGGAGCCTGCGGCCACCTGTACATTTTGTTCACGTACTGCAGCAATCACATCCCCAGCAGTCAGTCCTCGCGAAGCGATCAAATCAGGGTCGAGCCAAAGGCGCATACTATACTCCCCTGCACCCCATACCAACACATCACTAATTCCGGGAATACGAGACAACTCATCACGCACATTCATGTGAGCATAGTTCGACATATACAATGGGTCATAACGTTTATCGGGTGATAATAGATGTACGACCATTAAGATATCTGGCGAAGTTTTCTGTGTGACAACACCCTGACGCTGTACTTCTTCAGGCAAGCGTGGCAGTGCACGCGCAACCCTATTTTGTACCTGAATCTGAGCCATATCCGCATTGGTGCCTTGCGCAAATGTGACGGTAAGCACCATGCGGCCATCCGTTGCCGATTGCGAAGACATATATAACATGTCCTCAACGCCAGTAATCGCCTGCTCCAGAGGCGCTGCCACCGTTTCAGCAATTACAGC
Organism: Acinetobacter pullicarnis; assembly: GCF_006352475.1. Taxonomy (NCBI): domain Bacteria; kingdom Pseudomonadati; phylum Pseudomonadota; class Gammaproteobacteria; order Moraxellales; family Moraxellaceae; genus Acinetobacter; species Acinetobacter pullicarnis. The sequence goes on along the minus strand of NZ_VCMZ01000001.1, from coordinate 1,687,644 downwards.
AGGATTGGCACCGGGATAGGAAGCGGTAACTTGTACCGTAGGTGGGGTTACTGCGGGGTATTCACTTAATGGTAATTGGAAAAAGGCTACAATGCCCGCAATCATCATGACAATCGAGAGGACAACAGCAAAGATTGGTCGATCAATAAAAAACCGAGGGATATTCATTGACTAGCCCCCACTGCTTTCTGCGGTGTAATCGTCTTCCCATCAATTGTCGTTACTTGCGGTGAGACCTGCATTCCAGGACGTACTAAGCCTTTAACGACGATACGTTCATTTGGCTTTAAACCTTTCTCGATCACACGTAAACCATCGATGACTGGCCCAAGCTCCACTGGCCTATACTCCGTCACATCCCCTTTACCAACCACCAATACATAACGACTCCCTTGATCAGTACCTATCGATTGATCAGAAATGAGCACTCGATCCACTGGTTTGCCTGTCTCTAATTTGACCTTGGCAAAAAGTCCAGGTATCAATAATCCATCGGTATTATCGACAACGGCACGGGCACGTATCGTTCCTGTACCACGATCAACAGTGTTCGAGAGAAAATCAACATGACCGAGTCTTGAATGCATCTGATCAGTAAGTAGGGCCACTTTGACCTTTACTGCCTCTCCTACATTTGAACCTGCTTTGGCGCGACCTGCTGCAAGCGATTGTAAATAAGTACGTTCGTCAACATCAAAATAAACGTGCAACGGATTAGTTGAGACGATGCTCATTAATGGCGTGATACCACTCGTGACATAGTTTCCTTCGGTCACAAGGATTTGCCCAACACGCCCACTCATTGATGCTGTCACTCGAGTAAAACTTAAATCTAATTGAGCTGCATCACGTACGGCTTTAGCTGCATCGACTTGTGCTTTACTGACCCCCAAAGCAGCCATTGTGGTATCGAGTCGATCACGTGCAATGATTTTTTGTTCAAATAATTGTTTGGCCCGAATATATTCTGTTTGAGCCAACACTGATGCTACTTCTGCTTCACGTAACTGTGCTATTGCTGCGTTGAGTTTGGCTTGAAAAACCCGTGGATCAATTCTAAAAAGCTCTTGCCCCTTTTCAACAAAGCGCCCTTCAGGAACGCTCACACTTTGAATATAACCAGCGACCCTTGGTCGCAACTCAACATGTTTGACCGCAGCCAATGCCCCAGTGAATTCAACAGATGGCGTTACGGGCTTCGCCATGACTTTGGCAACAGGAACACTTGGCGGCTTGGCAGAAGCAGCTTCAGGGACTGTTTCTTGACAGCCTACAAGCGCCAAAGCTAGGCAAGCCGTGACTGCAGGTAAGCTTATTCGTTTAAGTTTCATCATCTTTACGTCCATATCTGGAATCGACATTTCGTTTTAGTTCTACTGAGCTAAAGTCGCTCTCGGTGCTTTTATCCAGCTTCCCATAATTGTAAGGTCAAGCTTTTTTAGGAATAAAATGATCTATCAACAAAAAATGTAGATATCGAAGATGAATTATGTTTGGAAATATTGAGTAATAGAGCAAATATTACTAACCTCAATTCGATGGTTTTTTTATGAGAAAAAACCAGTTCAAACGAATTAATAATATTAACCAATACATCTTTCTATTTGATTTTATGTAAGAAATAATTCAAAGTTTATAAGCACGACAATAGAATTTGATAACAAAATTATAGCCAAGAAGTATTTGAGCTGAGGCGAAGAGTAAAACTAGATATATGCTAGACCACAGGTAAGATAGCCCAACCGACGATTCAATAAATGGACCGCATTTTTTACCGCAAAGTCCAACATCCTAAAGATAGCAGGCATTAAAAAACCTCATAAACCAATGGTTTATGAGGTTGAATTTGGTGGGCCCACCGTGACTTGAACACGGGACCAACGGATTATGAGCGGAGACAGAATTTTATAAATTTTTATTTAAAAACAATGATCTAGGTTAGTGTTGGATGATAGGAATGAATAGTTATAACAAGACCGCAATCAATTTTCTAAGTAAAAGAAAACTAAAGGATTTTATATCATTCTCCTTGGAATAGACAAAAGAGTACTTTTATAAGCATAAGAAAAATAAGCTATTTATTGTATGGGAAATTGACAAAAACCGCAAAAAGACCGCTGACCGCTGCGGTCTCGCAAAGATAGACCTCACAAATGTAAGCTTTTTTTTATAGACCGCAAAGACCATGCTTTCTTTTTACACAAAGACACGACCGCAAAAGCTGCTTTGAGGGATTAGGGATTCTTAGCGCTGCCATGTCAGGAGCAACTTTAGTGCATTTATATCGGCTCCAACCGAGTGCAAAATATTTCAAAATAACTAAAACTCCCCCCAGCATATGCCCACAACATGATGTGACCGAACACAAGCCCAAAGTTTTATCACAAAATAAATTTATCCCCCTCACATTTCTGCATCGAGCAGAATCCCAATGATTTCGGTTCGAAACTCACCTGAACCTGTGAGAACTGAAAACATCGGGATTGTGGACTTGATAGTGGCCATTTAAAGAACTAGTTTATCCTCCTCACATTTCTGTATCGCGCAGAATCCTGATTTACTCAGCTTGGGTCTTAACGTCGACTATGAGAAAGCTGAGTAAATCGGGAAAAAGGGAGAAGTTTACTTGAGAAATGAAAAAATAGTTGTTTAGTAACTGGAACTAACCCAATAAAAAATATTACTTTATAGCGATTCTAATCGATTACTCAATTAAGCCCAAACAGCGTCTTACATAATACTTCCCATTTTCTTTTAGTCTTATTTCGGCTTGAAATTCCAAATTCTCTTTAATGTGTTCAGAAAAGTTATTTGGGAATGCTGTCTTATGAAAGAAAGCATCATTTGACGTAATACCTATATTAGCAAAGCCGAATCCTCGCTCCATGTTGTAAAATGTTATGAGACACTTTTCAATCTGAAATTCATTTTTATCTTCGACAAATCCATCTATAGTATTTATAGAGATTCCTTTTTCCCCGCGCTTTAATGTACAGTACACAACATCTCCATCATAGACTGCACCTATTTCATTTCTTATAAGTCTGGAAATTTTGAAGTAAACTTCATCACTTATTTCAGAAAAGGCCATAAATCCATAGTCTTTTTCTTGATCATATTTATTCACTTTACCGACTAATTTCTCTCCTAGAAGACTAGAATAATTGTCTTGAATAAGTGAATTTAGTCCATTACCACTCCTATCAAGACTAAAAGCATTTATATCTTTAATCAAATCTCTTTGGCATTCGAACTGCTCTTTATCCTGAATTTGAGTTATATACTTTTTGTCTTCATGAAGTAGATATTCTGAAAACTTCCTTCTGATGTATAAAGTTTTATCTCCAAAAGGGCGTTTTGATTGATAATAACTTCGAATTTCATAAACTACTTCTGGATCACTTAATCCCGTAGTAATTGCCATTTGGTAAAAATATACATTATTCTTTGTGGCTAAATCATAATGAACCAAACCTTTATACGTTATGGCTAACCGTTGTCCTTCATTTAATACACTTGTTGAAGGGTCATAAGGTTCCAGTAGTTTTAAAAAAACTAGCTCTTTTAAGCAAAACTCAATACTAATAGAATCTACATCTAATACTTCAAAATAGTTAATAACTGACCGTACAGTTAAATGTTTTTCTTCAACATCTCTCCCATTGTGTTTTGCTACTCTTAACAAAGCAAGTACTCGCAAAGTTAGTAGTGGAGAATGGATTTTCGTTGAATTTACGTTGAAAGTCGAAATAACACCAAAATCATCCCCAGTACTTACCTTATAAGCCTCATAATCTCCACGAAGCAGGGCATCAATAAACTTGGCAAAACTGATAGGTTCTTCAGTTACATAACTGACAATAAGGTCTTCAATTCTCATTACTGGGGATGTGATGATTCTTCTTGAAAGATTCATAATTGAACGGATATTGTAGTTAGTTAATTCACCTAAAGTTTTCGCTGTAAAATTATTCTCAACGAAGATATCCTCTAAAACCTGTGCAAACTTTGTAATATCTTTGAGTTCTATGCGAATTCCTTTACTAGATAAATATTCTTTTCTATCTTTTATATCAGCTGTAATAAGTTTTTTATTGAGAAATTCTAGTCGCTTTCTAAAAACCTCTCTTGGTGAAGGTGTTGGCAAAAAGAAAGATTTTGACTGATGTATTGTAAATAAGAGGTGGTCCCACATGTTTGAACAACTAAAAGCTTATTTATAAGTGATACTCTGCTCTAGTTAAGCTACCTTATTTTGTTGTGGTAGCTGGTCATAGTAAAACTCATCTGGAGTCATTTTGTCCAGACTCGAATGAGGTCGTTTCAAATTATAAAATTCAAAATATGCGTTTAATTGCTTCTTCGCATCCAAAACATTGCTGTAGGCTTTGAGATACACCTCTTCATATTTAACGCTCCGCCATAATCGTTCAACCATCACATTATCAACCCATCGACCTTTACCATCCATGCTGATTTGGATGTCATTTGATTTCAATACATCAATAAATGCATCACTGGTAAACTGACTGCCTTGGTCTGTATTAAATATTTCAGGTCGACCATATTTTTCAATAGCTTCATTTAATGTTTCTATGCAAAATGTAACCTCCATACTAATCGATACTCTATGCGCAAGTACCTTGCGGCTATGCCAATCAATCACAGCACATAAATAAACAAAGCCTTTTGCCATAGGGATATACGTTATATCCGTAGACCACACTTGATTACTGCGCTGAATAGCCAATCCTTTGAGCAGATATGGATATTTGCGGTGAGCTTGATTAGCCTGGCTTAAATTTGGTTTGCAATATAACGCATTAATGCCCATTTTCTTCATTAAAGTACGTGTATGACGTCGTCCTATATGATGTCCTTGACGATTCAACAAATCACGCATCATACGGCTACCTGCAAAAGGGTATTGCATATGTAACTCATCCATACAGCGCATCAGCTTCAGATCTGATGCACTCACAGGTTTTGGGCGATAGTAATAACAACCACGGGAGACTTTCAGCAGCTGAGCTTGCTTAGATACTGAAATCTGAAGTGAGTCATCGATTAACTTTTGTGGTTGAAGCGGCCCAGTTTCTTCAACACACCTTCTAAAAAATCAATTTCTAATGCCTGCTCACCGATTTTTGCATGTAGTTTTTTTAGATCGATGGGTGGTTCTGTTGGAGCTTTTGATTGATCGAAAGCTTGCGAGGAAGCTGAAATCAGTTGATTTTTCCAGTCGATAATTTGGTTTTGATGAACATCAAATTCAGCACTCAATTCAGCAAGTGTTTTTTCTGCTTTAATCGCAGCAAGTGCTACCTTAGCTTTAAAATCATTTGAATGATTTCTTCTTGGTCTACGTGCCATAAAATACTCCATATATTGATGTTTATAACATCATTTGGGGAGCAAAATATCACTTATAAGTGTTGTTCAAATTTCCTGATCCACCTCTATATATCGGTCTTAGAAAAGCTCCATGCAGACTTATCTGTAACGGGGAACATTAACATACACGTTTTTACTTTTCTTCTATAAGAATTACAAAACTGGAAAATTTGGATCTTAAAATCAATTGTAAATTCATCCGTATTATCCACAATAATGATGGGTAGTTTTTTACGGTTATGTATTGTGAAGTGAAGCAGACTCTCTAGATAACCTTCACGATTTTCATGAACCTCTTTATCTAGAAAGTCTGCAAATTTTTCATCGAATATTTTTTTATCATTTTCATAAACTTTCTTTAAATAACCTGAAGCCATTCGTTGATATTGACTAAAATACATACCTTTTAAGTCGTTATAAGTAGGGAATCCCTCCGAAAACAACTTTTTTTCTAAAAAACTTATAATTGTTGCAGTTAGCCAACTTGTTATTCTGCTTATATCCCCAGTAGCATCTAAGCAATTAATATTTATAGTTAAGCAATCCTCTCTTATATTCCTATCCAGTATTTTTGAGAAGAATCTATCAATATAAGTGGTTTTACCAGAACCAGTTGGACCGACAATAAAGACAGATAGGTCTGAATCTGGCGGGATGCCTGCCTGTACATTTCCCTCAATTAGATTACTTAATTCATGTCCTACTTGACTTTTATAATGAGGTAAATTATTCAAAACACTATTGGTGATCTTCTCTAAGGAATAATCTGCAATCTGACTTTCATTAGATTCAACAAAACACTCTTTCATGATTTCGGAATTAGCATCCCCTGTAATTTGTGTGAAAAAATTGTTAAAGATCTTTTCAAGATCAAATGCAATGGGGGACTTTTGAAGTATATTTATATCACTAGATTCCAGTGCAGCGGTCAAAGGGAGAGTGAGCTGTTGACGATTATTATGTACTTGGTCAAAAAGAATACTATATGTTTTATTAGTAAAGCTTTCATATGAAAGTAGCTCATAAAAAGTACTAAAAGAATTTTCAACAGCCTCAAGAGATGGAAAAACAAATGCCTCCTTTTCTCTGTATCCACCTTTAACCCAATTTTTAAAAACTATCCATGTAATCCCATCTGTTACTACTGAAATAGGAATCCCAGCATCACTGGCGTATGAATGAGCCTGCTTTATACCCTCGATTGATGGTTTCAAAACAGTACCAGAAATCTTAAGAGTTCGACACTTGTCAATAATAGCTGACTCTACACCTAATATGCCTATACGCTTAGCTTCTACGACAAGCGACTCTTCATCACCTATTTTTAATATATAGTCAGAAAAACCATTTTCATGGCTATTTTCACAAAAAAAAGTGGTGAATGACCAGCCTAAACACTCATTAAAGATTCTATTTATAATTTTAATTTTTGCATCTTCTTCACTTATTATTGTTGGTAAGTTTTGCCTTACTTCATCCAGTAAACATTTTAATTTTCCTTCCGCGATGTCAATATTAGCCATTTAGTACCCTAAAACTATTATATAATATGTAGTTAGTATATAAAGCATCAGTATGCTCTCTATGTCAATTCTAGATTTATAAACATTTTAAGTAATAGATATAGAATATAATTTAAATGATTTTATATCGATCATACTTGTTAGATAAATATTAAAAGCATCTTTTTATAAGTATAATGTATCTGTAACTTACTAAATAACCAAAACTCCCCCCAGCACCGAGCCCACAACATGATGTGACCGAACACAAGCCCAGAGTTTTACCACAAAATAAATTTATCCCCCTCACATTTCTGCATCGTGCAGAATCCCAATGATTTCGGTTCGAACCTCACCTGAACCTGTGAGAACTGAAAACATTGGGATTGTGGACTTGATAGTGGTCTTTTAAAGTTCGTTATAAAGATCTTCCATGCTTAGTGTACGAGTCAGCTTAGTCAGACATTGACCAGAATAGGCATCATAGGTCTTCTCATTGAGTATAAATTTTTCTTTTGCAATGAGATGCGGAGCTTGTAAATCTTTAAGACTCAGGTATTCAAAGCCGCCAACAGCAATACCCTGAAATTCAAGGTAGCGTCTTTCAGGTTTATTCTTATTTTTGTCTTTGACCTCAAAATAAGCAGCAAGAAAGTTTAAGGCTTTGCTTTCAGTAATGTCAAAGGCATCGGTTTTATAGTCATAACGCATTCCTTTGATCAGGTTCTCTTTAATGATCGTTCGCATCGGTAGGTGTGTCTGATCCTGTACGGCTTTGATTGTCTTACTCAATAATTTACTGGCCTGTACGCCATTAAGGGTATAGTGACCATGCAAATATTTATTAGGATTACTGCCATAGAGTTGTTTAACGATATGACGGATAAATTCATTATTCGCATAAGCCTCAGTGACTTTCAATATTTCCCTAAATTTCTTCTGGGTAAGTATTTCACGTATATCATGTAAATTAGTTATATGCTGCGACAGATAGATCGTTTCATTTAGAACTTGGCTAACCTCTTCATAGTGTCGAACCTGATAGTCTTTATGCCAAACAAGGTCCTCAATATAAGCCTCATCTTGCTGTTTATTCTTGATGAACTTACTTGAAATATCTTTTAATGATTCAGGTTTAAAATTTATAGTCTGAAAATGCTTAAGAAAAATTTCAATTCCTGTATCAATACTCTCAGCATAGGCTTGTTCAGCATTACTTTTTTGCTCATTAAAAAAATCCTTGATATCTTGAGGTGTTTCAAGCGTTTTGTTCTCAGCATAGCTAATCTTACAATTAGGAAGAAATTTTTGGATACGCCACTTGAGGTATTCGAAGCTACTATAGAATTGGCCAGCATCTATTTGATACAGCGTTGAAACAAGGCTCGCAATATTCTCTAGGGATTTTCCTTTATAGACAGCAAAAAGCTTGCAACCGAACCATTCTTTAAAACTCTCATTCATTCGATTAACTTTGTCATAAATATTTGGCTTCTCGATATCTTGCAGATCGAACTCATAATCTTCAGCAAGACTTGCTAGAGCTTCTGCAATTTTATTTACACGTGATATAAAGTCATTCAGCTTTTTAATATGCTTTTCATGAATCTTTGATGGGTCATCATGGGTACGACAAATTTCGGTATGCAATAGCAGATAACAAGGTACATTGGCCAAACGTAAACGACCAATGAATTGAACCAATTCTTCTACGTGCGCTTGTTTTCCAAGTACAAAAATAGAATCAACCTCAATCTGTTCGTTTTTAAGATTTACAGCTTCATCCATGATTGAGGTTGTAAATACAATATCGACACCTTTCGGGATCTTCTGTGTCTCAAAAATCTCACGAACATCAACATTGTTCTTAGACTTACTATGTACCACAAGACATTTTAGCTTGAATTTATCCTCAAAATATCGCTGTAGATTGTCACATTTCTCTCGTGAATTGACCCGTACAATAATGGTCTTACAGCGTTGATCTTTAGGCAAGCTGATATATTCTTTTTTGAGCTGCTTGATTCTATTCTCAATCATAGCAACACAGGTATATTGATCCCCCTTAAGCAATGAAACAACTTCAATACTACGGATAATCGGATTCTTATGTTCAATGATATATTCTTGATCAATCTTGATTTTTAACTGCTCAAATAACGTATTGGTTTTAGTTGCAGTCAAAAATAATATTGAGGGAATCGAGCGCTGTTGTAGATGCCAAATGACAGGTGTTAAAGCGCTATCTCGAAATGATCCTGCTGAATAAAGTTTATGAGATTCATCAATGACCAGTAGAGCTTTCTTTTTTTGCAAAGGCGTCATTAACTCTATGACTTTGTCGAATTTATCATATGTAGCGACTACAACACCTTTAAAACTACGAATACTTTCATCAGGACTTTTATTTCCACAAAAAAATAAATATTTTGAGCATTTAACTTTAGGATATTCACTTTCCAGTTCCATTACTTTGGCCTGAGTCGGAACTAGGATCAGGACAAACTCAAATTGAGTATTTAAGTCCTCCATTGTAAAAGAGGTTTTGCCTGATCCTGTTGGTGCAATCAAAAAGAAGCTTTGATTAGGTGGTATTTTTAGCCCTAAATGGGTTAGAAATTGACTTTTATCAAGCATAAATGTTTTTTTAGACATGAGAAATCCTTAGGGTATATCGTTTTGCGATATACCCAGATAATGATTAAAATTAAGGGTTAGAGAGTTGGGCGAGCGCTGTTGATACGTCCAGCTAGCATTTCAGATGCGTTACGCAAAGTATCTTGGCGTAGATGCGCATACCGCTGCGTGGTGGTCGGTGAAGCATGGCCCAACAAGTGCTGTACCACATAGATATCACAACCATTATTCACAGCCATACTTGCGAAGTTATGACGTAGATCATGAATACGGAAATTCTCAATCTGAGCAGCTTCCAAGATGTTTTGAAAGGTTTTACGTATATCATTGTAAGGTAGGGCTGTTGCAGGGTTTGCAAATACATAAGGATATTTACGAGACATTCTGCGTATGATTAGTTGGGCCTCACTATTCAGCTGAATAATGCGTGGTTTTCCCGACTTATTTTCATTGAGTTTCCATAGATGATTATTTTCATCTAAATCACTCCATTTAAGGTTGAGTACTTCGCCTTTACGTGCTCCTGTTAATAGCAACATTTCAACGATGCCAACAATAATTTGATTTTCGATGCCGTGAACTTTGTGATTTGTAAGAATCTGCATAAGTCGCTGAAGCTCATCATCACTGAGGTATCTCTCAATATGATTCTGCTCTACGAATTTTTTGACACGGCTCATTGGGCTAAGATCAATTACTTCTCGTTCGAAGGCTAGATTGAACATACTGCTTAATAATGCTCTCGATCTATTGACCGTTGCATTTGATCGATTTTCCCCTTTGATTTCCAACATTAAGTCACTGAGCATCGCTGCTGTAATTATATTGATTTGAATAGCCCCCAAAGTCGCTTCAATATGATTCTTGAATCTTGAAATATCATCCTTCCAAGACTTTTTATTCAATTTAGCCAAAGGTAAATACGTTTTGTAGAAAAAGTCTTTTAGGGTGGGTAGATTCTTGACACGTTTTTTCTCCTCCAAAGGGTTAATACCTTTGTTCAGTGAGTGCTGATACTGAATAACGATATTTATAGCTTGTTCTAGGGAAATATCAGGATATTTCCCTATCATGCAGCTGATTTTTTTTTGAGCAAAAACAGCTCGAAACATGAAGCTCTTACTGGCATTTGAAACAACAACTTTCAGGCCTTTAACATGAGGAATTGAGATTTCAACTTTGGATTTACCCTCTGGTAGTGTGAGTTTTTCAATATTGAAAAACTGTGACGTTCCTAAATTAGTTGATGCGTTGATTGCAAAAGGGCTGTTCATGAGGTCTCCTTGTAAAAAAAGGCGCACTAATCCCTGATCATGAGACCATGTTTTAAGAATCAGGGATTAGTACATTTAGAGAGGTTTAAAAATTAGTATGAAGCATAAAACTCGCTTACAGACTTTGGTACACGAAGTTTTTTACACCCTTTAGGTGCATTTTTTTCATCCATAAACTGTATGATGAACTTGCTAATAAAATTATTTTCTTCGTCTAATAAATAAACTCCCAAAATGTAGCACTCAGAAAAACCGTTATACCTTTGAGGTTGAAGGAAAATAATTTTAGCTGGTTGGTAATCATTTAGTATCTCAGTAAAATCATAATTTGATTGATAAGACATACAGTTAATCTTTAATGCTTTCAGATTGAATTCATTTTTAATTACCAATAAAGGAACATCTCTACACATTGCATAATCTAATAATTCCACACAAACTTTGTGATCAATATAATCAAGATATGCCCTAGTTATTGAACAGCTAAAATCACCTGTGATTTTTAATGGTTTTTCTTTCTTGCCTAACTTTTTTAAGGTGAGGTTTAAATTTTCTTTTTCATTCAAAGTGTTGATATCATTGAATTCTTTAAAAATATCAGTGTTGTAGTAAAAACCAACACAATCGCTAAACAGGTTGTTTGTGGCAACGTGTATTTCATTTTTAAGAGTATTTTGACCTCTCAACATTAATTTGTCTTTTAAATCAGAAAACTTAGATTTTTTAGAAACTTTTGACATGAGATATCATCCATTCAGTTGAGCAAGTTAAGTGCTGCCTTTAGCAACGGAAAAGATAATCTCACATTATCATAAGTTGGTAAAATTGATATAAAATATACATAACATGTTGTATTTTATAAATAAAATTTATCAAAAACGATACTGGGGTTTTCCTTTTCGAAAGCATTCTCCTATGCGAGCTGGATAAAACTGGTGAATATGTCATACTTTTAAAAATCAAATGACTGACTGTTTTTTAATCAACTGAAATGGCACATATTCCTCCTGAGATATTTAGCGAATTAGTAAACAATCCTGAAATGAATGCAAATCAAATAGCGTATAAGTTTAATACGCCTAAAAGTTCAGCTTATCGTTATATTCAAATCTTCAAAACTATTGATCTTGAAGAGGAATTTTATGTAAAACGTGTGACTAATTTTCATAAAAAAGGAGTGGAAGATGAGACGTTTGATCAATTTTTATTTAATATATTAAGAAAAGGTGGATTTAAAAGTACCAAAGAGCTGTACGAAAAATCACAATTAGAGTTTAAATGCTCTAGACACACGTTTAACAAACTATTTTTGAGCTTTAGGGAAAGAAATAGAAATAAACTCAAAAAGTTATCTTTAAGAATTTGCAGAAGTAAGCATAAAAAAGATCGAGGATTTTATACTCAAAAGCGTATACGTAAAGTTCCTGACTATGAAGAATGAAGCCTTCGGACTACTAGAACGTCCGTCACCTCATCTAAAAATTGCATCAACACTTAGCAAGTCTTGATCAATAACAACAAACCCCAAAGCAGGTTACGCTTTGGGGTCTATTTTGCGGTTTCACTAGTAATCACTTGGCAATAGGATCGTTGTTAGGGATCGATCAGCTTCGGTAATGATCCAAATCTTGTCTTGGTCAAAATTATAGCTAGACAAAATTCTCGAATCAGTGATCAAAGCATCCTCATTGGATTCACGATCTTCCTCACACAACTCCCCCCAATCACCGATTTGATGACGATGTAACAAGATCAAAATATTGATGTGATGCTTTACAACAAACTCTAAGGCATTAGGCGTAGATACGACTTTCCCCAAAGCGAATAATAGTTGCCTTGTCATAAATGGACTCTTTATTAAAATTCATAGGGATGTTGCTAGGTCAGTGCTGTAGCAAACAGGCTAGATTCAAGCGATTTTATGCCGTTCTAATATCTCAATCGGGACATAGATTAAGATGCCCTCGTTATCATTTAATAGAATATAGACTTCATACCAATCTTGCTTTTTCTCCACGTATTCGACTTCGCCTAATTGCAGCTTTTCAGCAAGGCTAAATGATAGTCCGTGAAAAGGTTCAACAATATCTTTATCATCCTCACAAACAACAAACCACCCATGCAGGATGGCTTGATACGGTTCAGCATACTGTTGTTCTAAAGTCTGCATGTGCAATTTAATGCTAGCTCTCACAAAATGATTAGCAACTTGGTATAGCTCAGTGGGCGTCTTGATGTATTTCATCGTCTATCTCCTCAGTCTGTGCGGTATCCATATTAACGGACGCTTGTTGCTGAGCCTTTGTTTTAGTTCGCTTGGAGGAATTCTTAGCGCCACTATCAGTATTTTCTAATAACTCACCATCTTGAATACAGTCATCAAAAGATAATGGCCACAACTCATATTCATCACTTACTTCTAACAATCGTGTGGTTTGAGGGTGAAGTCGAATAACACCTTGATCGACTAAGATTGCTCCCAAGAAACTAGCATTGTTAACTGATTTCCCAATGAATAGGCCTTTCAGGGCTATTGCATGAAATGGCTTAGCTGTTTGGTAGAGCTGCTCTAAAGTTGCAATGATCTGCTCAACTTTGATGAGTTCAGCACTAAATCCCCCAGAGGAGTCATTACCACTGAGTGCAATCCCAAAAGATTGATCATCATTGTCCTGCCAGAGCTGATAGTGCAGTTGACCTTTAGAGCGTTCAGATAGCTTATTGCAGTTCAACGTTTTAACGAGAGTTTGATTGGCTTTATCAAAAATACGAGGTTGCATATTGGAATTCCTTTAAGCATAAAAAATCCCGATGAGCTTTGATAGCGCATCGGGATATAGAAAGTTTATTGAATGATTAGAACATTGGTCGACATAGGCCAATGTCTTTGGCAGTAGATTTAATGCTTTGTGATGTTGGTATGAAAGTCGTCACCTTTTTATTGTTGACGAATACTTCAATTTTCTTTGCCTTAGCAATACCATGTGAGAAGTCATACCAAGCATTAGCGCCATTACGCCATTTTGTTGAAGCTGTAGGAGCAACTTTGGTTTTACCATCTAATAAGAACGTAAGTGGATATTTTGAATCCGTATTTTGAATCCGTTTATTTTTCATTTGAAGCCATGCTGAATGATCATAATCACCTCCAGCCTCATCATTACAAGCAATCAATAACGTATTGCCATTGGCATCTCGAATAGAATATTCAGAGAATCCTTGAGAATATACTTCATTCCATACATTCGGTGCTGCCTGTGCAATACCAGTGAAAGCAAACAAAGACATTAACATTAATTTTTTCATACAAACGACCTAGCAAAATTTAAGTAAAGTGAAATGAGTCTGACAACTCGTTTTGTGATTTGAACAATCAACGTCTTTGATCGGCCTTATTGATTTCACGCTTAATGCAAGCATCCCAAGACGGTGTATAGTCAGGATAGTTTGTACAGCTCCATGCAGCTTGTTCCAAAGTAATGACCATGTTTCCATAGGCATTAATCTGCGAAGAGGCGGAACTAGCCTTTTGTTTTTTCTCAGCAGCGTAACGTCTTTCAGCTTCTTGTTGCTCAACTTTCATTTGTTGCTGCTTCAATTGTTGAGCGTAGAGTTCCTGTTGCTTGAGTAGGAGATATTCTTCTTTCGTACTGAAATCAGCAAAACCTACAATTTCTCCATTTTCGTTGTATTGCAAAGCTCGCCATACGGTTTGACCCTTTTCTGTAAAGGGGGCAATACCATCAGGTGAACTTAGGATACGCTTAGCCATCTCTTGCTGTTGTTGAGTCTGGTAAGAGATTACAAGCTCATTGGCTGAATCAGCCGCTCGTTGTAGGTCTGGATTACCTGAAAGCGTTGCTACTGCGGTGAGTGCAGAGCTGAGTAGATTAGAAAACCCCATAAATTTATCCTAGTTGTTTAAGTTCACACTTAGTTTTATTCAAGCAATCAATATCTTAAATGCAATGTACCTGTTTTGGGTACAAAATGCATTGTACTGATAATAGGTACATGACGACAAGTATCAATACCCAAGAAATGCAGACTTTAACTAAATGGTTGAAGCAAGTACGGGAATCCCAACAACTATCAATGCGAGCATTAGCTGAGCGCATGGACAAGCCGCATTCGTATGTTCAAAAAGTTGAACAGGGCGAACGCCGTTTAGATGTTGTTGAGTATGTTTGGTATTGCCGTACACTTGGAATTAATCCCAAAGACGGTTTAGATCTGATTCAACAGGCAATATTAGATTCGAAAGAATGAATCTTACTGCTTTGTAAAGTGGTGCGGAATTAGTCAGTTTGTGCTTGGATTTCCTTCTCAAGCAATGCTATTCCAATATTAGGATCAATACCTAAAGTTCTACAGTAGTGTAAGTACTCAATGATCTCCAAGAAGTACAATCCCTGCTCAATTTGTTGAATATAGTGAACAGACTTATTCAGACGTTGCGCCAACTCTAATTGAGAAAGGCTCTTCAATTGACGTTGTAGCGTTAGCCATTGTTGCAATGCTTTCATGACAAAGTCTCTCCCTAGAGCAAAGCCAGTACAACAGCACGTAACTTTTCAACAATATCCGTATCTTGGTCATTGCAAATACGAATTGCATTTGCAATGGATTTACATTGAGGATAAGGAATTACTTCGACAAAGTCAGAAACAGCATCAAGTTCAGGGTAATATTTATTCATGGTCACTCCTTTGTTTATGGACCATGAAAATAATATGTGCGTGAAATTGGACTAGATACGATTCTTCTTATTTAGCTCGTGGTTTTCCAGCATCAGAGCGCTTTTTACGCCATTCACCATCTTCATTACGTGAACGGTTTTGACCTGCTGTAGGGCCTGTTTTAACGATTGGACCTTTAGTATCTTTTGGAGAAGGCATAATTATTTCCTTTAAATTAGTAAGTTAAGGAACTATCTTAACTAAAAAAGGAATTTCAGCAACAAAAGAAATTAAGATATTGAAATTATGATTGAAAGACTCACCGTAAACTGATCACATCTGAGATTCCTCAAGAACTGTCAAGCAAACAATCTTCTAGCCAAACTCCCCAATTCGACCAACGATATCCCCTAGAGAGGCAGTGCAAAACAGGAAATACAGGAAATTTTAAAAATCCCCCAAGCCTTACATTTTCCACTCGCTTTACGCCACGATGGAGTCGACTAGAGATGATTCATCTATGGCTGTACATCGAGTGTAAAGTCTAAGTACTTGAAAATATGTAGGGGGAGTAAAAAGTAGGCGTGTAGTAGACTGCCGTTGAGATAGCCCAACGGACTATTCAATAAATGGACCGCATTTTTTACCGCAAAGTCCGATGTTCCAAAGATAGCGGACATTAAAAAAACCTCATAAACCAATGGTTTACGAGGTTGAATTTGGTGGGCCCACCGTGACTTGAACACGGGACCAACGGATTATGAGTCCGCTGCTCTAACCAACTGAGCTATAGGCCCTATAAATACTGATAGATCAAGTATTTCGAATCGAATACTAGCGAATCTTAAAGTTAAACACAAGAACTTTAGGCTGAACTGAATGGGTGTGATGGTTTATTGACCGCCCCTACTTCTGAGGTGATCCGATGCTATAAAATAGTTTATAAACGCTTATTGGGTAACTTGACTTTTATTTCAACGCTCATGATAAAGTTTTGCTTTTTTAGCATCGGATTCGGTTGCCTTAAACTCATCTGAGTGATTTCTTCTTAGTCTAGATGCCATGTAATGCTCCATATTTTGATGTTTCTCGCATTATTTATGGGAACAGTTTATCACTTATAAGTGTTGTTTAATTTCTAGAATCCATATAAGTAACGTGTAAGTAAATCGCACCCACAAAAAACCACCCGAAGGTGGTGATTCGTTCTCTCATCCGACTGGATTTTAGCCAGCAGTCATTTTATAAAATATAGCTTTGCCTTTATTGTTTCGACGTACTATTCCACAAAACATATCCTGCAAATAAATTAAATCTAATACTTCAGGTTTCGCTTTATTCACTCTTCAGATGCTTCAGTTGCTACTTGGGCCTCAACAACGCCATCATCCAATTCATTTTTAATTTGATCAGGGAGATCAGGGAAAAACTCTTGAAAATCTTTATTTGAAATATCGCGATTAAACGCTAAAACACGCCATTGATTATTCTTTGTGTCTCTAACAAAAATATGATCAATTCGCATCGCTTCAACCATTAAATTCTCTGAATTGTTTTTACGTTCTCCTTCTTTTAATTCAGCTTCACCAGCTACATTAATATATGCTTGAACGGGTATTACACATACTTCGCCGACCTGAGTTAAAACATTTGATTTAGGCGGCAAAATTTCATAAGAATATGGGTTCGAATTGTTTGTCGTATTGTGTTTTGCAATCGCTTTAATCCGTTTATTGTATTCACGCTGGCTAATCCAGGCATTTTCAGACCACGATGGTTTTGCAAATTGTAAATGCTTGGCTGCCCAAAATTGTTTACCAGGGTGGTTTTTATTAAATAAATATGAATAGTCATATTTTTCAGTATAGCGTTGTATCTCCTTCTCATCATTTATATGATCCGTGTTTGATTTTTTTTGAATGATTTCTTCAAATAGTTGATCGTTATTTTCACATTCTAAATTTTCAGCATTTGCAAAAGGAGCTAAACAGCAAACAAGCCCAACAAATATATTTTTCATAATAATTTACTCTTTTAGAGCGATTAAAATACTAAATATTGGATAAAAAGACTACCTCTAGATAAGTTTGATTTTTGTTCTGACTTAAAAGCCCAGATCTAATCCTAGCCAAATTATTGACCAGCAATATTTGAAACAGCCTCTGTACTGCTATAGATCTGTGCAGATAAAAATCTTGGCGCCTACTTGATCGGCTGATCCATACTCATCAGGAGTTTAGCATGAGTAAAAAAATCAGGTATTTACACAGATCTATTCAAAGCATAAACCATTAAATTGAGTGAGATGAGAAGCACAGCTTCGCAAGATATTATGATTCAAAATTATTTTAACAAAATTAAAGTTAAGATTAAGCAATTGCAGTTATAAAGGAATTTATACTCTGGCTCTCGGCAATTCGGTTTAAATATTAGCTATAAAACACTTATTATTTAACGATGTGCATGAGATATTATTATTTTAAAATTAAAATATACCAGCCTAGCTGTATCCATTATTTAAGTTAAATCGTATGTTAAACCCTAAACTTCGCATTATTAACTAAATCCATCTCGATATTAATCTCCCCCGCAACACCACTCAGCACAACCCTCAGATTTAGGCTGCAGATCCCCTTTTATTCGGCTAATGATTTACCTCTATCTGTAACACCATCAAGTAATACAACTTAAGTTTTTAGCAGCAAATTAAAGCCCGACTTTTTTCAGGCAGTTGTTGATTTTCGACTGAACGCATTGCCATTTTAGTTGATCAAAATATTGCTGCTTATCGCGCCCCCTCTTCGCCAGTCTTAAAGCAACTCGCTGTAATGAGCCGCTATATTTCAAAATGTATTGAAAAAATAACTAAATAAATTTAAATATTTGAAAATGTTGTTCGGTTTTATTTATGTTTTTTCTTAAAATCGGAATAGGAATTTTTTTGATGAGCACGCTAATCTTAGGCACATAAAGAAAACACCAAAGCGGCATGTAGGAGATTACTTATGGAAAAGTATCAACAACTTGTGTTAGGCCATGTGGTTCTAGCATCAGGTGAGATTGAACATGGCTATGTCGCCATTGACCAAGGAAAAGTTGCACGAATTGGTGCTGTTGAGGCAGGACAACCTGATGCAGATGTCATTCATAATTTTCAGGGTCATTATATTTTTCCTGCTGCAATTGATGCACAAGTACACAGCCGTAGTCAAAAAGACCAAGAGGATTTTATTTGGTCTACTCATTCTGCGGCTGCTGGTGGTGTCGGCACCATCGTCGATATGCCCTATGATGCAGGCCGCTTAATTTGTGATGCAGAACGTTTTGAACTAAAAAAAGCGGAGGCAAAACAGCAAGCACGTGTTGACTTTGCCTTGTATGGCACGGTTCATCCCGATCAAGGTGATGAAAAAATTGAGGAAATTATTGCTGCAGGTGCAATCGGATTTAAATTCTCAACCTTTGGCACAGACCCAGAGCGCTTCCCACGCATTCCTCCTAAAACTATGCATGCATGTATGGCTAAAATTGCAAAATACGGTTTATTCGCAGGTGTACATAATGAAGATGATGAAACGGTAAAAGCCCTAACAGCGGACTATAAAGCCAAAGGTGCTACCGATTACACTGCACATTCAGCATCACGTCCAATTTATGCTGAAAACCTAGCCATCAATCAAGTTTATGAATTGGGTGTCGATACTGGGTGTCGCGCGCATGTGGTGCATTGTTCAAACCAACGTGGTTATGACATCTGCCAAAGCTATCAACGTCAAGGCTTTGATACCACAATAGAAGCCTGCTTACATTATTTGATCTTATCTGAAGACGAAGACGTGGCGCGTTTAGGTGGCCGCGCCAAAGTCAATCCCCCTATTCGTAGCAAAGTTGAGCGTGAGGCGCTTTGGCAGCACTTAGCTGCAGGCAATATTACAGTGGTTTCAACCGATCATGTCAGTTGGTCAATTGACCGCAAAACCCATGACAATATTTTTGAAAATGCCTCTGGCGCCACAGGTTTAGCCTTGTTGCTTACCCTGATGATCGATGGTGCAGCCAAACGTAATATTCCATTCAGTCGGATTGCTCAAGTGCTCAGTTATAACCCTGCCCGATTATTTAGCATCCAACATCAAAAAGGTGCTTTAGAAATTGGTCGTGATGCAGACTTGGCCATCGTCAAAAAACAAAGCTACGTTTACGACGCAAAAGCCAGCAATTACAACTTCTCTGACTGGAGTCCCTATGATGGTCTGTCTATCGATTATCAAGTGATTGCAACAATGGTTCGTGGTGAATGGGTCTTCCAAGATCAAGTCGTTATTAGCCAGCCCGGTTTTGGTCAGTTTGTTCAGCCACTCCTCAATAAAAAGGTGTAAACATGCGCACAATCAATCGTCAGCGTTATTGGCAACAATTAATGCGCTTGGGTGAAATTACTGAAGCTGAGCGTCCTTACACCCGACGTTCTTTTAGCGAATGTTTTTTACAAGGTCGTGCTTGGTTAACCGAACAAATGCAAGCTGCGGGTCTAACTGTACATGTGGACACTGCAGGCAATTTAATTGGCCGCAAAGCCGGTACACACCCTGAATTGGGCTGCATCATGATCGGCTCGCACAGTGATTCAGTCCCCTCTGGTGGTCGCTTTGATGGCATGGCAGGTGTGATTGCAGGGCTCGAATGTGCGCAAGTGCTGCAAGATCATCATATTACGCTCAACCATGATTTAGAAATTGTAGATTTTTTAGCTGAAGAGCCGAGTGAGTGGGGCATTTCATGTGTTGGTAGCCGTGGCATCAGTGGCTATTTAACCCAAGATCTCATCAATACGCCACATCCGCAAAGCCAAGAAACCTTGGCAGATGCTGTCACTCGCATGGGCGGTGACACCACACAGTTAAGTTTGCGTACTGATGTAGCACAGTTTCTAGAACTACATATTGAGCAAGGCGTAGTACTTGAACATAAACAAATAGATATTGGTGTAGTTACCGGCATCGTGGGCATTATCCGTTTAAGTTTAACCTTAACAGGTCAAGCTGCACATGCAGGTACCACCCCGATGAACCTACGTAAAGATACGCTGGCAGGTGCGGCAGAAATTATTTTAGCCGCTGAAAAATTAGCACAACAATTCTCTCAACGTGAACATGGCTATTTTGTTGCAACCTGCGGTCAAGTGTTCAACAAACCCAATGCCAGCAATGTCGTCCCTGGTCGCACGCAATTGGTCTTTGATATTCGTTCCGATACCCGCGGCTGGATGGAGGAGTTTGCAGATGCCCTTCATCAAATGATTCACAATATTCTCCCACCCCGTCAATTGCAGTTAGTTGAATTTGAACGTTTAACTGATACCTATCCCATGCAATGTGATGAAACGCTGATGCAGCACATTGAAGCTGCCTGCAAAACTGAAAAAGCCAGCCATCAACGGATGTCGAGTGGTGCTGGGCATGATGCGGCATTTATTGCCAAGCTTGCTCCAAGTGCCATGATTTTTGTGCCAAGCGTCGATGGAAAAAGTCACTGTCCAGAGGAATGGACCCATGAAGTCGATTTAAGCCGCGGTGTTGCTGTATTGCTACAAACTCTACTCAGCGTCGATGCCGCTGCTCGACCTGTTTAGTGAATAAACTAAGCAAATAGACTGAGTTCATCAAGTTAGTAAATAGATTAAGTAAATATCTGCTTTAAATTGATATAGATAAGGAAATGAAATGTCACGGATTTTAACATTACAAGATGTCGAGTTTGCAATCAAAGGTGGTTCGGTCTTTGCCTGCGGTGGT
Organism: Acinetobacter pullicarnis; assembly: GCF_006352475.1. Lineage (NCBI taxonomy): Bacteria > Pseudomonadati > Pseudomonadota > Gammaproteobacteria > Moraxellales > Moraxellaceae > Acinetobacter > Acinetobacter pullicarnis. The sequence goes on along the minus strand of NZ_VCMZ01000001.1, from coordinate 1,666,363 downwards.
GGTGGTTGGGTCGAGCATGGTCGTGAATTAGGCACCATGGCGGTCACCATTGGTCGCCCAGAATTGGTCAGTATGGATGAAGTCAATGATGATGCTTGGATTGCAACAGCTGCAGCGATTGGTGCACCGGGTGGTTTGACCGACTGGGAAATGCTAGGCATGGACTATGTTAAAGCTGCCTCATTGCTACAAGATGCGCTCGGTGAAAAGCTGTATGGCTTGATTATTGGACAAAATGGCATGTCATCGACCTTAAATGCTTGGTTACCTTCTGCCATTTTAGGAACAAAAGTTATTGATGCAGTTGGTGATATTCGTGCCCATCCCACAGGTGATATGGGCTCAATTGGCATGGCCAACTCGACTGAACAAATGATTCAGACTGCTGTTGGCGGCAATCGTGAAAATAATCAGTATATTGAATTGGTTACTCGTGGTGCAACCGCCAAAGTCTCACCTATTTTACGCAAAGCATCCGATATGTCTGGTGGTTTTATTGCCAGTTGCCGCAATCCTTTACGTGCTTCATACGTTCGCCAAAATGCAGCATTGGGTGGTATTTCCAAGGCACTGTCCTTAGGTCAGGCCATTTGTGCGGCTGAACCTGCAGGCGGTGCTGCTGTGGTCGATGCCATTTGCAAAGAAACCAATGGACAAATTTTGGTATCAGGAAAAGTCACGGCGAACACGCTGCGTTATACCGATGAAGCCTTTGATGTTGGTGTGATTGAGATTGGAACCGGTGCAAACAAAGTGCGTATCCATGTCATGAATGAACATATGGCGGTCGAAAATGCACAAGGTGAACGTCTAGCTACCTATCCAGATGTGATCACTACTTTAAATATGGATGGCCAACCACTTAGTGCAAGTAAAGTACTACCAGGAATGGAAATTTTAGTTTTTCACATTGAAAAATCTAAATTACCACTGTCTTCTAGCGTGATTGATCCAAGTGTCTATCCACATGTCGAAGCAACATTAGGTATTCCATTAATGGAATATGCCCTTGCTTAAGTACAGTACACCCCGTTAAATACGCACGCTTGAATACTTAGCCATTTTTTTAATTAGGCCGTTTTCAAATAGATGCGTTAAAGATTGAAATTGCAAAGATAGGCGTCACAAGGACAAAATTCACAAGGATTGAATATGAATCAGAAATTTACAGTCACCAGTGGTACACAAGTACGTTGTAAAGGCTGGCGTCAAGAAGCACTGCTACGTTTATTGGAAAATGTGCTGGCAGTTGGTGAAAATCCTGCAGATTTAATTGTTTATGCTGCGATGGGCAAAGCTGCACGCAATTGGCCAAGCCATGACGCGATCGTACATACCTTAAAAACCATGACTGAAGATTATACCTTGATCGTTCAGTCTGGTAAGCCCATTGGGCTACTCAAAACCCATGCCAAAGCCCCGTTAGTGATCATGGCAAACTGCAATATGGTGGGTCAATGGGCAAAAGCCGAAGTCTTTTATGACTTAGAGAAAAAAGGCTTAATTTGCTGGGGTGGCCTAACCGCAGGCGCTTGGCAATATATTGGCTCACAAGGTGTGATTCAAGGAACTTACGAAATTTTCAACCATATTGCCAACCGTGATTTTAATGGAGACTTAAGCGGCCGTTTTATTTTAACAGCAGGTTTGGGAGGGATGGGCGGTGCACAGCCATTGGCAGGTTATTTGGCCAATGCTGCAACCCTCGTGGTTGAAACTGATGCTGAACGTATTGATAAACGGATGAAAATTGGTTATTTGCAACATCGTGCGGATCATTTAGATGAAGCCTTGGCTTTAATTCAACATGCACAGGCCACCAAACAAGCAATTTCTGTTGGCTTGGTTGGTAATGCTGCTGAAGTTTATCCAGAACTGGTACGTCGTAATATCACGCCTGATATTGTGACCGACCAAACCTCAGCACATGATCTGGTCTATGGCTATATTCCACATGGTTTTGAATATGCAGACATTGTCGAAATGCGTAATCATGACCATCCAAAACTTATGGCTGCAAGTTTGGCCAGTATCAAACAACATGTTACTGCAATGCTCGATTTCAAGGCAAAAGGTGCGGTGGTCTTTGACAATGGCAATCTGATTCGCACCCATGCCTTTAATACTGGGGTGAGTAATGCCTTTGATATTCCAGTATTTACCGAAGCATTCTTACGTCCATTGTTCTGCCGCGCGATCGGCCCTTTCCGTTGGGTAGCCTTATCCAATGATCCAGAAGATATCAAAATCATTGATGACTTTATTTTACAACGCTTCCCTGAAAATAAAATTGTGACCAATTGGATTCATCTGGCACGCAAACATGTTCCTTTTGAAGGCTTACCTGCTCGCATTGGCTGGTTAGGACATTTAGAACGGACTGAATTGGCCCTTGCTGTAAATGACATGGTCGCCAAAGGGGTCTTAAAAGCCCCAATCGCATTTACCCGTGATCATCTTGATGCTGGTGCCATGACCCATCCTAATATCATGACTGAAAACTTAATCGATGGTTCAGATGTGATTGCCGATTGGCCACTGATTAATGCCATGGTCAACTGTGCGTCGGGTGCAGACTTGGTGGCGATTCATTCTGGCGGTGGCGGTTATAGCGGCTATATGACATCAGCGGGTGTAACTGTGATTGCCGATGGTAGCGCAGAAGCAACCGAGCGCTTACAACTTAGCCTCACCAATGATACCAGTCTCGGCATCATGCGTTATGCCGATGCCGGCTACCCAGAAGCTTTAGATGAGGCGATGCAAAAAGGGCTGCATTACATTTCACTAACATAATACGTTGCTAGCATTTTCTTTGGGCTTGTGGTGATAACCATCTCCCCCCTCGCCCTGAGAAAAGTAGATTTAATATTAAGGAAAGATATTATTTCCAGCACTGGGAAAAATCATGGAACGAATGAATCAAGATACGACCTCAAGCAAAAAATCGCCAGGCAAGGCGGTTGCAGCAGCATCCATCGGTAATGCACTAGAATGGTATGACTTCAGTGTATTTGCTTTTTTTGCCACCTATATTGGGCATAGTTTTTTTATCGATGGCGATGAAAATTCGACCTTATTTAAAACTTTTTTAATTTTTGCCGTAGGTTTCATTGCCCGTCCACTCGGTGCACTCTATCTCGGCCTTTATGGTGACCGAGTCGGTCGTAAATCTGCCTTGGTACTCACCATTGCACTGATGGCTATTGGGACCTTAATTATTGCCATCGCACCACCGATCTGGATGATTGGTATTGGCGCACCGATTTTATTATTGGTTGGCCGTTTATTACAGGGGTTTTCTGCTGGTGGAGAAATTGGGGGCGCCACTGCATTTTTAGTGGAATCAGCACCTAAAGAAAAACAAGCCGTTTATGCCTCTTGGTTACAGGCCAGCATGGGGATTTCCAACATTCTTGCCGCTTTGGTGGGTGTCACAATCACCAGCTATTTTACCGACCCCGAAATTCATGAATGGGCTTGGCGTATTCCCTTTATTATTGGCCTCTTGATTGTTCCTGTAGGTTGGTATATTCGTCGTAATCTCGATGAAACTGAAGACTTTAAGATTCAACAACGCGCACAGCAACACATCGCTCCACCCACCTTAAAAACTATTCTGAAAGAATATCCAAAACATATCTTGTTTGGTTTTATGTTCTCGATTTTATGGGCCGTGAGCATTTATACCTTCATTATTTATATGCCAACCTACTACTCGTCACATAGTGCAGGATTAGGATTTACACGAAATCAAGCCTTTACTGCTTCTCTGATCGGCAATGTCTTTATGGTGGTGCTCTGTGTTGTTTCAGGTTCCTTAGCAGATCGCTTTGGCATGGCACGTATTCTAAAGATTGGCGCACTCATTCTTTTGTTTGGCAGCTATCCCTTACTGGCGTGGTTACAGCATAGTCCAACTTTCTCCACCCTAATTATGGTGCATATTGCGTTCTGCATGATGGTCTCTATTTTCTGTGGTGTCGCACCAGCAGCCTTGGCCAGTATTTTCCCTGTCGCTGTACGCACAACTGGTATGTCTATTTCATATAATATTGCGACCATTTTCTTCGCAGGATTCGCTCCAGCACTGCTGACTTGGGCAACAGCATATAATGTGATGGCTCCATCGTTCTATTTAATCATGGCCAGTTTTGTCGGATTAATCGCGTTACACTTCATGTTTAACCTCAATGCAGAAGTTGTCCCAGAAAGCCAGAGTGTAAACAAAATCGTATGAAACCTATTCCACTTTCAACAAAGCTAAATCGGATTGAATGGTCTGCGCTCAGTTATTATTTGTTGGTTTGTCACAACAACAATCTGAGCCAGAGCGCACAGATACTGGGCTATTCTCGTTCGAACTTAAGTGAACGTTTAAGCAAATTAGAAGATGTTTTATCACTTCCATTGTTTGAACGTTTGCGTAAGCGATTATATGTCAATGAACAAGGGCTCTCATTGGGTCGATTTATCTTACCGGCCCTGATCCTTGAGCATTTTGCCACACATTATCGACACGATTTAGCCGAGCCAATACAGTGGTTAGAAATCAAATTACCATTACGATTTTATGGTGGGCGCCTTAGTCGGGCGCTCGAAAATGCCATTCAACTTTGTCAGCAGCAGTATCCCAATGTTTTAATTTGGCCACTGCCCTTTGATAGTTTTGATATTCGGCAGAGCTCAATTTCCGAATGGATTCCAAAATGGTCGCGTCTTGGTGAAGTCCGTATTGATTGGGCACAACAAGCCTTAGCGACCACACCCGAGATCACCTCAGTTCCTGGCCATTGGTGTTTGCTTAGTCATGAGTCATTGGACCTGGCGGAAACACTATCTCTCAAAGATCTTGCCGGGTTAAAGTTATCTTTGCCTCGCCTGCCTTGGATTTTATTACAACAAATTGCCTCTTTTATTGAATCTTCTCATCTGTCTTTTGAGCATATCAGCACAGATTATCGACAGATTTTAAGCCGGCCCAATGATCAGAAAAAATCCTTTCTGGTGAATAGCCTGCTCCTTGATCAACAAATTTTAGCTGCAGACTGGCGCATCAGCCACCTGCCAGAAATACCACAAGCATTTTTGCAGATTCAGCATGAAGGACAGCACCCTGTCATTGAAACCTTTATGCAGTCGTATTTAACCGCATTTCAATCTAATCATGGCAGTGCCAGTTGGTCACCAAAGACACAGCTAAAGCATTGGATTTATTTACACCAAACCATTAAGTCTGGCTCGATTAGTACCGCTGCCGAAACCTTATTTATGACCCAATCCAACCTCAGTATCCAACTTAAAAAACTGGAACACACCGTTGGTTATGAACTGCTGTATCGCAAGATGGGAGTTCGCCAGATCTTAAAAACGGACGTTGGCGAAATATTCCTCGAACTGTGCAAAGGCATGTCACATATCTTCACCGAGTTATTTGAATACTGTGATGGTCAACGCTTAAGCCAACAGCAACATTTATCTTTGGGGCTTTTGCCCAGTATTGATAGCAAAAGCACCTTGGTTCAAGTAATTGCCAATCAAGTCAACGAATGGCAGCAGCAAAACCCACAAGTCAGACTGGAAATTATCGAAGAGCGACATCGTTATCTGATTGATGCGCTCCGCAACCATGAATTGCATTTAGCCATTATCGAAGCGGATTCACCTTGGGTAACCCATGTCCCAATTCAAAAGCCTGAAACGATGGGCTTGGTCATTCACCCCTCAAAAATTGATGCGACCATTACCGCACTCAATTGGAGTGATCTCATTCATTTTCAATTGGTCTTGCCAAGAAAAGGAACAGGAATGCGCCTTCTCATTGACCAACACTGTTTAAGTCTTGGAGTTGAACTTCAACCAGAAATTCAATCAGACAGTTTAAATATCAACCAGCACTGGGTCATTGAAGGGCGCTATGCCACCATTTTACCAAAATCAGCCGTTACGCAATTGATTGAACAGAACAAAGTTAGATTTATTCAATTAACCCCGAATTTAAACCGAATTTTGCGCTTGGCTTATCTCAGCCACCGCATTTTAAATCCAATAGAAAATAGCTTACTGCAATTTCTATTGAAGTAACTCACCTCACCACAGGAATATCACATGCGCAAATGGAATGCCCACATGTTGAAGATCTGCTTTACCTTCAGCGTCATACTCAGTAGTCACACGCTATACGCTGAAACGATCACCCTCACACCGAAGCGTCAATTAACTATAGAGATGGTCAATAAAGTCGCCTCAGAGCAGGCCAGCGTCACCTTAAGCCAAGATGCGAAAAATAATATTAAAGCGGGTTATGACACCGTTATGCAGGCAGCTTTAAATAACGTTCCGGTCTATGGTCTAACGGTTGGTGTGGGTTGGAATAAAGATCATCCTGTTTTTCATGAGGTTAATGGTCAGCGAGTTTTATCTTCTGAACTGGTCGAATTGTCACAAAAATTTAACCAAACCTCTTTACGTGCACACAGCTCTGGCTTAGGACAAGCTCTACCTGTGAGTACCGTACGTGCTTCAATGCTGATCCGATTAAATACTTTTTTAAATGGTGAAGCTGGTATTTCCCCTGCGCTTGCACAGCAGTATGTCGAGTTTTTAAATAAAGGCATTACGCCCGTAATTCCAAGCCAAGGCAGTGTTGGAGAAGCCGATATCACCCTAGCCTCTCATATTGGCTTGGCTATGATTGGTGAGTGGAATGTGGTCTACCAAGGCAAAGTTCAGCCTTCGATCAATGTGATGAATCAACTTAAAATCAAGCCATTACAACCGATTGGCAAAGACTTTCTATCGATTTTGAGCACCAATGCATTGATGGCTGCCAATGCCATTGATGTACTCAATCAAAGTAAAGCTTTGTACCAAAAGGAAGTACAACTTTTTGCATTGATGCTTGAAGGATTTAATGGCAATGTCGCACCATTTAGCGAATCGGCTCTAAATGCACGACCTTATCCTGAAGTACAAAAAGCGGCGGCGGATATACGTCAGGCCTTAAAAGGCAGTGACTTATGGAAACCGAGCAGCGAACGAGCCTTACAAGATCCGCTCTCTTATCGAACCATGGCCTATACGCTGGGTGAAGTTCGCACCGCCAATACGGAATTGGAAAAAATGTTGTTGATTCAAATCAATCACAGTGATGACAACCCCTTGGTTCTGATTGCGGGTCTAAATACAAATGACAGCACTGCACAAATGCAACGTTACAGCATTCCAGGGAAAGCTTCTGCTGCGATTGTTCCAACAGCAAATTTTAACTTCCTGCCCGTCACTAGAGCCGCTGCACAGTTAAATGAAGCACTGGCAAAACTTGCTGAAATCATGACCCAACAACTGATTCGTACCGAAAATCCAGAATTCACGAAACTACCACGCTTCTTGGCTGCAAAAGATAACCATGGCCATGCCTTTGGTGCAATTCAAAAACCCTTTGTCACTGTCAATCAGAAAATCAAATTACTGGCACAACCCCAATGGTTTATGGGTGCAACACTCGCAGGCAATATTGAGGATACGGCAACCATGAGCAATCTGACTTTAGAGAATAGTCAGGCGATTATTAATGGTTTATATGATATCTCCGCTTTTCAGTTGTTACATGCCGCTCAAGCCGTCGATTTACGTGAGGGCTTTCAACTCAGTCAGAGTAGCGCACAACTCATGAAACAATATCGCCAACATGTTGCCTTTATAAATCAAGATATTGCGACAACGGCACTGATTGAAAAAAGTATTCCATTCTGGAAACAGTACTAATACTGTAAAAGTGTCATTATTTTGCTGTAGAATATTAACCTTCTTTAAATAGTGCATTCGCTTAAATGTGCTATATCGCATTATTTACTTCAATCGAAGCTTATTATTTTGATCTATTTAATTCCGTCAGTTTCTGATTTTTAAATGATTGAAAAACGAGAACTCACTGATGAGTTCAGTCATAATTTACTTAGGACAAACCGATGTTAAAGCAAAAAACTTTTTTATTTAAAACAATTATTGCCAGCTCAATTGTAATCTCACAATGGGGTTATGCAGGTCTTACTTTCGGGGATAAAGAATCTACAGCGGGTCAGGTTGATATTGGTGGGGCGATTCGCGGTAAATATGTATATGATGATTATTCAGATCCAACCACCAGTAAGTTTTCCTTTTCTGATGCTATTTTAAGAATTGATTATGAATCCAATAAAATCATTGGCCATCTAGATTATCGCGCTTATGAATATTATGGCCATCTGGGTGATGCAAGCTGGCTAACAGATGCATGGGTTGGTTATAAAATTGATGACAAAAATAAAGTAATTGCGGGTTTAAATCCTGTTCCCTTTGGCATAGACCGCTTTTGGGGTAAAACTTTTTATCTCGGTATGGGCAATGCAATGGGTCTCGAAGATGTACATAACCTCGGGCTAAAGTACCAACATAAAACTGAAAGCAATCAGCTTGATTTGGCTTTCTATCCAACGGATGGCGGTAATTTTCAGGGACATTCTAAAGACTCACGCCGATATAGCATTAATATGGTCAACGCAGATGATTATGTCGTCAATGGAACCAATACCAAAGAAAAGAATATGCTGGTGGCGCGCTATGTGCATCAATTTAAATATGATGACCTCAACTACAAACTTGGGGCATCGGCTTGGTATTCAGATGTTGAAAATAAAAATACCCATGCAACCGGCTCTCGAAAAGTTTGGTCTATTTTTACTGACATGAATTATGAAAACTGGAGTATGAATTTATTACTTGGTCATCAAAAAATTGACAATAAAGATGATTTATATCCAGATCACATTACCCTTGGTGGCTTTGACGCTTCATTTAACTCTGCCACTGAAGGTGATTTTTTCTCGACTGAAGTCAGCTATTTATTCCCTCAGAAATTTGAATATATCAATTCAATTCGTCCATATATTAACTACAGTGGCTACATTAATAAAAAAGGCGATAGTGCAGATAGTTTTCGCATTATTCCCGGTCTTTCTTTTATGCTGAAAGATATCACCATACAGGCAGAATATTTAATTGGTAAACATGATCCCTACTTGGGTGATGCCAATGGCCTCGCAAATGGCAGCAATGACAAATGGAATAAAAAGGCCAATGTCTCAATTGCTTACTATTTCTAAGCCCCAACAACACTGTTGTGCTTGAGTCCGATTTCAGATTGGACGATAGCGCTGTTTTAACCACGCCATTTTATAATTTTCGTATTTTGCGTATATTATAAAATGGTTTTTGAGCTAAATAAGCACCGCGTCTGAGATAAAATCTCGTTCCCCCTGCACATCTTTCAGCTTGAACTTTCCACACATTCAATCTACAATTTGATTTTGTAACGTTATCAAGTTGGCGTAGCATGGCCCTATTAAAATTCCCTACAAAAAGTAGCGATGAGATTTGCGATGTATTACACATCACAGCTAAAACGCATACTTCAATTCCACTGGCTGCAGAAAAAGTTTCAGCCGGTTTTCCATCTCCAGCCCAAGACTATATTGATAAGAAAGTAGACCTCAATGAGCATTTAATTCGCAATCCGAATGCCACTTTTTTGGTACGAGTTGCATCACTTTCTATGCGTGATGCTGGAATTAATATTGACGACATATTAATTGTCGATCGAAGTTTAGATGCTAAGCATAATGATATTGTGATTGCGCTGATTGATAATGACTTCACCCTCAAACGTTTAAAAATAAAACAAGGTATTTGTTGGCTTAAAGCTGAAAACCCCGACTTTGATGATATTCATCTCACTGAATTTCAGGACTCGATGATTTGGGGTGTGGTGACCAGTTCAATTAAGCATTTTCGATGAAATCAGCGGAGAAGATCTTTGCGCTGATTGACGTGAATAATTGCTACGTCTCCTGTGAACGTGTATTTAACCCCCAATTAAATAATAAACCCGTGATCGTCTTATCTAATAATGATGGTTGTGCTGTCGCCAGATCACAAGAAGCCAAAGACTTGGGCATTAAAATGGCAGTGCCCTTATTTCAAATACAAGACCTGATTCAGCAACATGATATTCAAGTGCTTTCGAGTAATTATGCGCTTTATGCTGAAATGAGTACGCGCTTTCACGCCATACTTGGCAGTTATGTCACACCTGCCGAGCAGGAGATTTATAGCATTGATGAATGCTTTCTCGATCTAACCGCTTATGCTGCGCAATATCATTTAATTGATTATGCCCAAACCATGAGAAAGCGTATTTTAAAATGGATTGGGCTACCCGTTTGTGTCGGTATTGGCCACAGTAAAACCGAAGCGAAACTTGCCAATCACATTGCAAAGCAAACCCCTCACTGGCAAGGGGTGTGTAATTTGGCGGATATGGATTTATTAATTAAGGAACAAATTTTACAAGCAATCGATGTTGCAGAGGTTTGGGGGGTTGGCCGCAAACATTCAAAAAAATTAAAAAGCATGAATATTCATACCGTTTTTGATTTGGCTTGTAGTGATCCGATTTTTCTACAAAAACAATTCAGTATTGTCATGGCCAGAACCGTACTGGAACTTCAGGGAAGCTCTTGTATTGAGATTGAAGATGCACCTGCCCCCAAAAAACAAATTATTGCCAGTCGTTCCTTTGGTGAAAAGATTACTGAATTTGATGATTTAAAAGAAGCTTTGAGCAAATATATTCAAGATGCTGTACAACGCTTAAGAAAGGAAAAACATCTGTGTGGTATGTTGACGGTTTTTGTGCAATCGAGTCCTTTCGATCCCAATCTACCTTTTTATAATCAATCAGCGAGTGTTGAACTCCCCAATCCAAGTGACAATTTAACGGTACTGAGCAATATCGCATTTAGCCAGCTTAAAACGCTCTTTAAAACACATGTGAAATATAAAAAATGCGGCATTATTTTAAATAACCTTATTCCACAATCCTCGTATATTCCAGATCTTTTTACCGACAATACACACGACCAAAAAAATGAAAAGCTCATGCAAGCCTATGAGCATGTGCAAGATCGTTTTGGTAAAACTAAACTGGCGCTAGGCACCTGTTATTTACCAGATCGAAAATGGAGTATGCATCGTGCTCATATGAGCCGCAATTATTTTAGTATGATGGGAATGTTGAGCGTTAGCGATAAATAAAAAGTAAAACTAATATTTTTTCATATTCATCTTATTAAATGTATAAAATACGATATGACTGATCCTAGTGAAAATAATGGATAAACCAATGAAAAAATTATTTTTTTCACTTCTAATTACCCTAAGTACTGCAGCATCAGCCAATATCAATTGCGACCAGCTCTCTAAACTCGCGGACGATAATGGCGTGATGTATGGCACCAAATATATGTTTACCTTACAAGGCCCCAAAGGTTTTAGAAGCAATTTTCATTCAGCACCCTCAGCACAGTGCAGTATTAAAAACTTATTCTTAATTCCAAATGATACGGTAATTGCCTACCAGCAATTTCAAAATGAAAATTATACTTGGTTCTATGTGATGTACATCGACAAAAATGGTAACGATACAACTGGCTGGATGAAAGAAAAAGATTTTAAAATGACCAGTAGACTCAGTCTGAATGCCCCAGAGGATTGATGTATTTACCGTCTCGTTCATTCATTTAAATAAAAACATATCATGCGAAGTCATCTCATGAAAATAATAGCATCAACTGTATTTACTCTACTTGCCACCTTGGCTATTCAAAGCCATGCCAAACCATATAACTTTAGCCCTCCAACAATAAATACCTCTATGGCAGAACAAAATGTACAGCACCCGATTACCGCAATTGGCCAGGCTGTATTTCGTAATGGCGTTAAAATTCCAGCTTATTCGATCAGCGTGCCGATGGGCACCGATGAAAATGACAGTCCGCACCTGCCCACTGAAAATTGCTCAATCACCAAATGCTTTTTTAATATGGATGTAGATCCAAAGCTAGCCGAGCAATTTACGGTTTATCATATTGCAGATACTACAGAATGGATTTTAGCCCCTCGCTCATTTACCCGAATCAAAGCTGCGATTGGAGCAAATGGCAATACAGCCGTACTTATGACAACTGCTGACCAAAAATCTAACCTGAGTTTGTATGTTGTGCCTGCTTGCGTGAGTTGTGCTTTAGATGCCGCCAGTATATTTTTTCCTGAAGCGGCCAAAGAAAATAAAAAGCAATTTGATCACGTTTATTCAGGTACCAATGTGCCACTCAAGATCGTGCGACTCAATAAACACACCGCTTATTATCAATACCAGTTAGCAGCGCAATATGTGACCGATGGCGTGGCAAAATTTAATATGGAAGGTGATACTGCTTTTCAACAGCTCTCAATGAGTTTAAGCCCTCCACAAAAACCATTGGCACGGCTCATGCTCAATTTCTTTTCACTCACCCATCCCAATTAATATGCATATCGTGGCTGAGCTTGGTTAATACATAGATTACGCTTTATCTATAATCAAATGCAGGCAAGATCTTCTGAAAAAGCCAGCATTTGATTCGTCGTAGATAGAAATAGAATTAAAAATTGGCGGATTCTGCTGTATTTTTTTGCTGTTTTTGCGCTGCTTGACTTTGTGATCGCTGCTGAGAAAATTCATGGGTTAAATACTCAACTTGTACTTTAAACCCGCCCATATGTGGTGAACGAACCAAAATCGTTTCATTATTGGGCGTTACAAACTCAGTTTCTCGATCACCTACAAATGGGGCTTTTTCACGCACGATTTTATAATTATTTTTTTTGATATAACTCACAATTTTTTTATAAGTTTCATGCGACATATGATTATTTTCATTGAGTACCATCCACACATAAACCAGTTTTTCATTTTCATCAAAACCAAACTGCGTACCAACCAATCCGTCGATATTAAACCCGGAACCATCATTTTCAAGTAAAGGTCCGCCAGCATAACTCACATTATTTGCATCAACTTGGTAATCTGTTAGCCGTTTTTTAACAGAGTCAAAAGTTGAGTCTCTCAGTTTAAAGCCTAAAACAGGTGTTCCGGTTAAATTTTTATCATCTTCAGGTGCAAGCTTTTCTGGTTGCTTCGGTACTTTCTGCTCTACTGCCGCATTATTTGCTTTTGCCTCAGTCGTATCAGAGCACCCCGAAAAAACAATAGCCGTACTGCATAAAAATGCAGTTAAATAAATTTTATACATTAAGGAAAACACCCAGACCAAACCATTAAAATGTTGTGGCCATTTAAAAATAAATAATCTTGTATGGCTTATTCTAAATAAGCCCATCACATAGTAAATGACATGTAAGTATAAGTAAGCAAAAGACTTTAGCAATAGTTTTGCTTTGATTATTGATTAGACATTCGGCTAAGCCTTTTTCAAAAGCATTTATTATGATTTTAAAACAACCACGGCAACGATCATTAAAAGCAGAAGCGAAACTCCAAGAATATTATTTGGAATCGATATAATTCATCAAAAGTAGTTACTTCTAACGCAAGTAAAAATACCAACAATCTGCATACCCAATAAATATTCAACCAAGAAATAACAATACTGCAGACTTATTGGTATAAGCCAGCGACAAATTTAAATCAAAACCAAGGTCTTAAACCTCTTTTTTGATAAAAAAATAAAATTGAACATTGTATTTCGTATCGATTCCTCGCAAACTCCCCAGCTCATTTCTCTCTTGCCACAAAGGTAAATCTATGAAAACGCAACTCGGTAAACTTACCTTTAAACTCGCAGGTTGGAAGTATCAAGGTGATAAGAATATTTTAGAAGATAAACAAGTACTTATTGGTTTTGAGCACACCTCAATGATGGATGGTGTTTTATCGCTCGCGCTGTTTCAAATTTATCAAATTAAAATTCATATTTTAATGAAAAAAGAATTGTTTAAAGGCCCAATGAAGCCAATTTTAGAAGCAATCGGTGCCATTCCTGTCGATCGTAAGGCCAACCAAGATATTGTTTCGCAAATGGTGCAATTGTTTGATCAAAACCAGAAATTCAATTTAGTCATTGCACCAGAAGCCACCCGCGCTAAAAATGGTGAAGAACGTAAACCGATTCGTACCGGTTTTTGGCATATTGCCAAAGCCGCCAATGTACCGATTATTCTGATGTTTGCCAATGCGAAAACCAAGCAAGGTGGCATCTTTGCCAAAATCTACCCATCAAACTTAGATGATGATCTTGCTGAAATTAAACGTCTGTATAAAGAACATACTGGACTAGACATTATTATTCCAGCACCCAAAGCACTGGCTTAAACCGATATCCCTTCAAATTTAAGCAATAAAAAGCACAATCATTCATGCAATGATCGTGCTTTTTTTATCGCTGCATAAAAAACAAACGCAAATAACCTCGCTCTAATTTCAAAGGATTAAGCCAAAAAATAGGCTTTAACCAAGTCAATGCGCTGTAATAGCCAAAAAGCCACAATCACCTAATTTTCAAAAAAAAATCCCTATGCTAGAATCGCTATCATTTGATCTGGTCTAGAACCAGTTTTTTCGTTAGGAGCGCATTTCGCATGGCGGGTCATTCTAAGTGGGCCAATATTAAGCATCGTAAAGCTAAACAAGATGCAAGTCGTGGTAAAGTTTTCACTAAATATATTCGTGAATTGGTCACAGCCGCAAGACTCGGTGGCCCTGAAGTAGCAAGTAACCCACGTCTTCGTGCGGTGGTCGAAAAAGCACTGTCTGTCAACATGACACGTGACACCATCAATCGCGCCATTCAACGTGGTGCCGGTGATGATGCAAATGATGATTTAAAAGAAATCACCTATGAAGGTTATGGCGTAGGCGGCGTTGCGGTCATTATTGAAACCATGACCGACAATCTCAATCGTACCGTTCCTGATGTACGTCACTGTTTTTCTAAAACCAATGGTAACTTAGGTACTGCGGGTTCTGTTGCATATTTATTTACCAAGCGCGGTGAAATCATCTTTGAAGATGTTTCATTAGAAGACCGAATCATGGACGTGGCGCTGGAAGCCGGTGCTGAAGACATTGAAATCACTGAAGATGATATTTTAGTGATCACCACCCCTGAAAGTTTTGGTGATGTACAAGATGCATTAACTGCAGCAGGTCTGAAATCTGACAATGCTGAAGTGGTCATGAGCCCTTCAACCAAAGCCGAGATTAACGACATCGAGCAAGCCAAACAAATCTTAAAAATGATTGATATGTTTGAAGATTTAGACGATGTTCAAAACGTTTATACCAACGTTGAATTCTCTGATGAAGTCCTCGCACTCTTAGACGAGTAAACATTTAGAGTTACGTACTCAAAAAAACGCACCCAACTCGGTGCGTTTTTTTGCTAAGCGCGTCAGAAAACTAATCTGCCAAGCCTTCTGTTAAAATAATCGAAAATTCACCAGCTAAATCACGGTGTTTTTTGGCTTGCTGATATGCTTCGCTGTGATACCACGCTTTGGCCTGTGCCATATCTGGAAACTTAAAAATAGCGACCGCTTCACTGTCCATATTTTCTAGGCATACTGTATCACCATAAAAAGCCAATGGTTGGATCGCATGTCCCTCACTGGCTTTACCTGCAAGCTGCTGATAGATTTTCAATTCATCTAAATTTTTCAAACTTTTACGAATAAAAATAACATATGCACTCATGATTTCCCTTCCCTTTGTATCGTCTTTAAATTCAGATCTAGACCCTAATTTTCACAATAAAAATGGGCATACTGGTCACAGCACACCCATTTTGCCAATTACACCAATGCTTAACTGGCTAAATGTATGGCTTGTTTTTTCGTAAATGAGAGTAAACCATCCAAACCAAATGAATAGCCCATACCTGACATTTTCCAACCACCAAACTCAGTAAAAGGTGAAACATCGGCATGACTGTTAATCCAAACCGTGCCAGCTTCCATTTGAGCCGCAGCAGCTTGAGCACGTTTAATGTCTTTACTCCAAATCGAGCCGCCCAAAGCATAACTCGATTGATTGGCACGATGAATCACCTCATCTAAGTCTGAGAATTTCACCACAGGCAATACTGGGCCAAACTGTTCTGTCGCAAATATTTCGCTTTGCTCAGCCACATTGGTCAAGATAAGCGGTGCTAAGAAATAGCCCTGTGCTGGCAAATCTGCTGTTTTGTTATTTGCAACATGTGCCCCCTCAGCAATCGCCTGCTCAACCAAAGCTTTGACTTTTTGATATTGCTTCACATTTTGCAAAGGCCCAAGCGTTGTGGTTTTATCTAGACCATCACCAACCACCTGACTATCCGCAATTTTGGCCAGCTCTTCAACCATTTGATCATAAATATTTTCATGCACATATAAGCGCTTAATACAGGCACAGGTTTGCCCTGCATTAAAGAAAGCACTGCCAAATAGCTTCTGTGCCGTTTCTGCAACATCGACATCATCCATCACAATTGCCGCATCATTCCCGCCCAGTTCAAGCACCACTTGACGTAACTCCTTCACAGAGGCAGCGAGAATCGATTGCCCAACCGGTGTTGAACCCGTAAAAGTAACTTTCTCAACATCAACATGATTGCTGAGGGTTGCCCCGACCTCACCAGTACCAAGCACAATATTACATACCCCAGCAGGCACATGACGGTTAATAATTTCAACCAAACGGAGCGTTGCTAACGGTGTATATTCAGAAGGTTTATTCACCACGCAGTTTTTGGCTTTTAACGCTGGAATAATGTGCCAAATCGCAATCATAAATGGCCAATTCCACGGCGTAATCGAAGCAACAACACCCAATGGACGATGATAGACATTCATCTTTTTACCCATCGGATCTATTTGTTCTAACACAGGAATTTCTAAGCCGTTGGTCACTTGCAACCAATACAGTGCCATATCAACTTCCATTTCCCCAAGCGCAAGTGGCTTACCCTGTTCTTCTGTAATTAAACGCGCAATTTCAGATCTCGCTGCTTGAATATCTGCAGCAACACGATTGAGGATTTCAGTTACCTCGGTATCACTGGTATTTTTCCACGTTTGAAATGCCTGTTTGGCACTTTCTACGGCATCATTTACTTGATTAATACTTGCAGATTTGCAAACTGTTAAAACTGCTTCAGTGGCGGGATTAATCACATTAAAACCGCTTTCCAATCCTTGTACTTTCTGTCCTGCATAAATCATTTGATTTAACATTTGTTTTTCCTTAACGAAGAGAGTTTTTAACTTTGTTGAATAAGTAAATCAACCGCTTTTTCTGCGACTGCAATGGTGGGTGCGTTGGTATTACCGCTTGGTATTTCTGGAAATATTGAGCAATCAATCACACGTAAATTTTGTATTCCGTGTACTTTCAAATTTAGGTCAACCACTGAATCCAGTTCATTTTTCCCCATACGACAGGTTCCAACGGGGTGATAGGTGGTTTTACAGGTTTGACGCACAAAGGCTTCAATGGCACTTAAGTCATCACGATCTTCTGCTGGAGAAAAAATTTCATCAATATAGCCTGCAAGGCTAGGCATCTTTAATAAATCAAGACCGAACTGTGTTGCACGAATCATCCCTTGTACGTCCTCTTCTTTCGCTAAGAGGTTGGCATGGACTTGAACGAGATCTTCGGGATTCTTACTTTTCAGTAAAACTTCGCCACGTGAACGCGGTCTTAAATAACAGTTTTTAAGGGTAATACCGTGAGTTTTACCTTTGCCTAAACCATTTGGATCATCCCAAGTATCTAAACCAGGTAGAAAGTGAGCTTGCAGATCAGGACGACCGTCATTGTTGCTATCAATAAATGCACCAGCTTCTAAAATATTGGAAGAGACCACGCCTTTACGGGTAAATAACCAGAGTAAACCATTTTCAATCTTCTTAAATCCCTGATCTTGACCATAAATTGAAATAGGTTGTGTAATGGTTGCATTAATCGAAACATGCAGATGATCATGATAGTTTTTACCCACAGCTAAGTCTTTAATCACCTCAATCCCATGCGCTTGTAAATGCGCCTGTGGGCCAATCCCAGACAACATTAAAATCTTTGGAGAGCCCAAGGAACCGGCACTGACGATCACGCTTTTTCTGGCTTTAAAATAATGTTCTTGACCACCAATAATGCATTTCACCCCCACCGCCTTATTCCCCTCAATCACCACCTTCGATACCAGGGCATTTAATTTAAGGCTGAAGTTGGGGTTATCTCGAACTGGTTTTAAATAGGTTGTTGCGGTGCTTGCACGTTCGCCATGATGTGTAGTGGTTTGAAAAAAACCGACGCCTTGTTGTGATTTTCCATTAAAATCATTTGTATAATTTAAACCAAATTCTTGACCGGCTTTAATAAATGCACGGCTTAATGGATGACGGTAATGATTGTCGCTCACATATTGTGGGCCAGCGACCCCATGATATTCTCCAGAGAGTGTTTCATTATTCTCAGCTTTTTTAAAATAACTCAGCATCGAGTCAAAACCCCAGCCTAGGCAGCCGTGTTGATTTTCCCAGCGATCATAATCTTCATGCTGGCCACGTAAATAAATCATGCCATTGACTGAACTACTGCCACCAAGCACTTTGCCTTGTGCACAGGTCATTCTACGATTATTGGTTCTCAAATCGGGCTCAGTGCTATAGTCCCAAGTCTTACTGGCAATCGCTTGTGGCACACCCGCTGGCATCTTAATAAACAGACTATTATCATTCGTACCGGCTTCTAATAATAAAACTTTGCCTTTTTTATGCTCTAGCAATCGAGACGTTACAACACAACCCGCTGATCCAGCCCCGCAAATGATGTAATCAAATTCTTCGTTATTCATTTCTGCTATTCCTTGCAAAAGCGATACTAAAATTAAAAATATTATTCTAAAAACATATCATATAAATGCATTAAAAAATTATAAAAAAATAATTTAAATTGGAAATAATATTTTTTTGACAATAAATTAAATACTTAATATAGAAAGTAATAAATAAAACAATTAAAACTTGTGCAATAAAACATCAGGCACTTTGATCTATTTCAGTTCTACCAGCCAGCACAATAGTCTCCAGATGGCTTTCTACTGATTATCCTGATATTTTATAGCCAATTGCTTTGGATACCTTAAAATGAATAAAATCACTTTACTTTCCCTCAGTTTATTTTTTCCAAGCCTTGGTTTTGCTCAGACAAACCATTGTGAGGCGTTGCAGGATACTGCACATAAAATCATGCGCATGTATCAAGATGGCCTGCCAGTCACTTCTGCAATGGAGGCTTTCACCCAATCAGAAAAAGATGCGGCAATCAACAAAATCATGGTTGAGGTTGCCTACGATACCGATAAGTTTGAAACTCAAGAAGATAAAGAAAAAGCAGTGCTCGACTTTTCAAATCATATGTATATGTTCTGCTTACGCTCTTAAGCAACTTTATTGGTACTGATTAAGCAACGATGTTTTTATATTCAAAAGCCATGTGATTGAATCTCAATGAGGATGCTGATTGAATACAGCAAGGAAGCATCTTCCTAGAAGATTGCCGTCCTATGTGAATCATCTTAAAACATGGCGAATAAATTCTGCTTTTTGCGCCCGATATTCATCCATACCCAGATACTGTGCAGCTCTTTTGATTTGATTATATTGTTCAACGAGCTCAGGACGCTGTCTCAAGCGATCACGAAATGCTAGAAAAAATACATACACAGATCCAAGAGCAACTAATTGAATTGCTACTTGTTTGTCTTCAATCGCTTCCAGCATGCATAACTGTGCGCACCGAAAGGTATCTGTTTTTTCAGTAAAGCCATGCGCCAATAAACAGATAACAGCTTCTTCAAGTAAGTGCTCAGGTACCCCCACATAAATATCTAAGTCACCTTTGGAAATCGCATCTGGAATAGCCGAAGCCCCAATATGCTCCACTTGAGCAAATGGCATTAAAAGTAATATCTTGGCCTGATAATGATTAAAAAGCGCAATACATTGTGGCTGATAAGCTGCAGCAGCCTGTAACACGATCGCCTGATCAATTGGCATTAACCCGCCACCTTACTCAGTAAGGCCGTACAGTTAAATACGTTATATTCCTTAATCACAAAACTCGAATGAAGTGCCACGACGTGCTCGATTTTACCCATGCGTTTTAATAGAAAATCACTATAGTTTTCCATATCCTTAGCCACCACCTCCACCAAGAAATCAGCGGACTGTCCTGTGACCAAAAATGCATTAATCACTTCAGGAATACTCTCAAGTTCTTCTAAGAATTTAGCGAAAGTATCACTATCATGCTTACTCAAAGAAACTTGTAAAATAATATGCAGTTTAAAGCCGAGTTTTTCATAATTAATATCGCGCTTTAAGCTGCTCATAATATCAGTATCAATTAAATGTTTGATACGACGATGCACTGAGCTGACCGATAAATTAATCCGCTCTGAGAGTTCATTTAAATTAATATCTTCGTGAGTAAGTACTTCTAAGATTTGTTTATCAAAGCGATCAAGTTTCATCTGTTGTGCCTATGTATTGTGAATGGTTTTATGATGAAAACTTACTCAAACTTTATAGTTGTTGTACGTGTAATTATTTTGACGTCTTGCAGAATTTTTAAGGGTCAAGGGAAAACACGTGGTTTGCTTCAACAACTATATGTTTGTAACCTATAGCATGTGCCTATAAACTTTTGATTTATAGCGTCCTAAGTCGAATTGAGACCTTTTGGGTTAATCTGCTTTTTTCTCCCAAATAAAGCAGATCTTTTCTCGCTTCGATCCCCATCACACCCTTGAGATATAAGTTAACAACATTCACTGTGAATTATTTCTCTAAAAAACATAAATTTCCAGTCATTTTTGAAAATATTTTTCACAATTAAATAAAATTGATCAATTAATTACCATGTAGCTATATTTATCATTTATTTTTTTCTTTTTATTGGTTGAATATCGATAATTATTTTCAAAATCCAATCAAATATAACCACAATAAAGTCGCTGTAATCAGCACAGTATGTAGAGCAATAGCAACTTATGCTAATCACTAGATAGAGTTAATCTAAAGGCTGAATCTAAGCTAAATAAAATATGCGACATGAATAAGCCCACCTAGACAGAAAACACTCGCAAAGCGTGTTTAAATTTTTATATAGCTTAGGCTATTTGAGTTTTGAATTTTGAATTTTGAATTTTGAATTTTGAATTTTGAATTTTGAATTTTGAATTTTGAATTTTGAATTTTGAATTTTGAATTTTGAATTTTGAATTTTGAATTTTGAGTTTTGAGTTTTGAGTTTTGAGTTTTGAGGGGGTTAATCGTCTGTGATTGAAAGTCTATATTTATTATTTCATTTTTTTAAGTTAATTGCAAAATCAACAACTGAATTTTTAAGGGTTGAAATATATGTGGGTTTACTTCAACAACAATTGCTTTGTAAGCAACAGCCTATGCCTATAAACTTTTGGTCTATAGCGTCCTAAGTCGAATTGAGACCTTTTGGGTTTGATTAGCGCCCTTCTCCCAAATTTTGCTAATCTTTTGCTCGCTTCGATTCCCACTTCACCCTTGAGATATAAGTTAACAATAAACAATCCGAATATTTTCCCTAAAAAACCATTATTTTTAATTTATTTTGAAAAAATTTATCACAAAATTAAATAATCACGATTAATTTTATCATTAAAGTGATTTAACCGAATTTTATTCTCACAATTAAGTCAATTAATGCGATATTTTCCTTTGTATATATACAAAAAAAGCCGGAATATCCGACTATTTTTGTATTGAGCAATCTTGCCGTGATCATGCAATGCGATTAAAGCCCACGCCAATCGACTCGCGCATTGCGTTCAGTGGCATAAATACGTTGGATATATTGCCCTAAAGGAAGATCCAGCAAGAATATCTTATATTGATTAAACTCATCCGCTTGTTCTGTTTCAGGCTCGCGCTCCCACGGCGTTGCTTCAAGTTCAAGTAGCGGTGCTAACATCGAACATACAGCAATATCCGCCAGTCCCAAACGATCTCCGACCAAATAACGACCATTGTTATCAATCAAGCGCTGATTTAGCTCGGTTACCCTATCGGTGATCTGCTGCTGTGATTCATTTACCTTTTCATCATTCAGTTGAAAGCGTTTATTCATCACTCTTTTTAAAATCGGTTTTGAAATTTTTTCAAATTGACGTAAATAACCTTTTTCACCAATCATGATTTCCAAAGGTTCATCACTCACCGATAAAGAATGTGCCAAGCCCCAACGTCGCACATGCTGCCCCAATTCATTCGATAATGTATTCACCGCCAAGGCCTGCTCACGCAGATTTGGATGGGCACGTAATAATGCATGTTCAGGATATTTTTCATCGAGATAAAACGCAATTTGGGAGGAGTCTGCCACCCAATGCTCATGATCTTTTAAAATGGGTAAGATGTTTTGCCCTGTTTTTAATTGAGCAAAGGCCCGATGTACCCCAGGTATTAAATTATGCGCAACATAATCTAGCTGCTTATGATCAAGTAACCAGCGCGCTTTTTCACAATAGTGCGATAACGGAAACTGGTAAAGAATACGCATAAAAGCTCCACTTTATAATTGTATTGCGTTGATTCGAGAGACAAACCATCCCTTTAAGCAGTTTACTTTAATGAGAGCAACTGAGAATTACAATAGAGTTTTCGTCCAAAACTATGCTGAAGCAAAGGGCCTGTTGTTTTTTGATTTATATCAGTTTTTCTCTAGGTTATTCCTATTCTAAATATAGCAGCGCGATTGCCCCAGATTTACAACTGTAATATTCAAATAAAGCTTTTGTTTTCAAATGATTAGTATATTAAATATAACGCTTTCATTTGCATAATTTTTCTTTTAGAAAAAATATTCTAAGTTCAGCACAATCACTCAGTTAAATATTGAGCAAAAATTCATTAGCGTTTCAATATTGATAAAAGGTATTGATATGTCTAATTTTACTTCACAAGAAACAGCCTATGTGATCGAAGATGATCAGCAAGCCATTAATGCAGCTTATCAACTGGCTGATTTTGCATTGATTGAACGTAACCATCGTGATCAACAGCAAGCTTTACCGCATGATGTGATTGCACAATTTAGCTTAAAAGGTTTGGCTGGAATACGGATTCCCAAACAATATGGTGGTGCCTATGTTTCAAATCAAACCTTAGCCCTAGTCTTTAAAATTATTTCTAAAGCCGATGCAAGCGTAGGACAAATCCCACAAAATCAATTTGGTCTACTCAACTCCTTGGCACGCATTGCCCCTGAAGCGCAGAAACAATGGCTCTATGCTGAGATTTTAAAAGGCAAGCGTCTCGCCAATGCTGGACCTGAGCGCTACACACCAGACTCACGCAGCATTTCCAGTCACTTAATCCGCCAAAACCAAGATTATGTCTTAAGTGGAACTAAGTTTTACTCAACAGGTGCTTCATTTGCAGACTGGCTTGCCATCCGCGCTCTCCACCCTGAAGGCCATACAGTGCTTTGTATTGTTGATGCAAAAGCTTCAGGTGTTGATATTGCAAATGACTGGGATGGTTTTGGACAACGCACCACAGCCAGTGGCACCATCACCCTTGAGAATGTGCATGTTGCAGCAGATTTAGTCTTTGATGAAAAAGCCTTAGGTCAAGCCAACAGTTATCGCGGGGCTTACTCGCAACTGATCCAAGTTGCCATTGATGTCGGTATTGCAGAAGCGGCTTTTGCCGACACCTTGACTGCTATTCAAAAAGCACGCCCGATTGTCGATGCTCAAGTTGAACTCGCCAGCCAAGAAGCTTTTAGTTTACAAGAAGTTGGCAAGCTGAGTATTTTACTCGATGCCGCCAATCTGCTGCTGATCGAAGCTGCAAGCTATTTAGATGAACTCGATGAATTAAATATCCGCGATCAAGTGACTGAAGCACAAGCCAATCGTGCCTCTATAGTTGTGGCAGAAGCCAAAGTCTATGCCAATGATGCCGCCTTACAGATCTCTGAAAAACTGCTCGAACTCGGTGGCAGCCGCGCCAGTCTCGAAATTCACAACTTAGACCAACATTGGCGCAACGCACGTGTGCACACGCTACACGACCCAGTGCGTTGGAAATTACATGCCATTGGCAATTATTACCTCAACGGCTTACAGCCTGCCCGCCATGCGTGGATCTAAGGAGAATTTTATGACTACTTTTCAACAAATCGCGCTCAATGATCGAGCAACTACAAAACATGCTCATATTATTCAATCAGATGCCGAAGCACTTGAAGTCGCCAAGCAACTCAGCCAGCAATTTCAAATTGGCAGTATTCAACGTGATCAACAACGACATTTGCCCTATGCGCAAATAGAGGCTTTCAGTCAATCAGGGCTGTGGGCGATTACCGTGCCCAAACAATATGGCGGTGCAGAGGTTTCCAGCTATACCGTGGCGCAAATCATCGCCTTGTTTAGTGGGGTTGATGGTTCTATTGGGCAAATTCCGCAAAACCATTTCTATGCCTTAGAAGTCCTGCGCAATACGGGAACCGAACAGCAAAAACAGAAATTCTATGCAGAGGTTTTGGCGGGTGCGCGCTATGGCAATGCATTGGCGGAGTTTAAAACCAAAACTTCTGCAGCCAAATACAGTGTAATTCGCACAACCGCTCATGGTTCTGTCATCAATGGTGAAAAATTCTATTGCACCGGTAGCCTGTTCGCCCAGCGTATTCCAACTTTGGTGCAGGATGACAATGCACGTGAATTTTTAGTCTTCGTTGCTGCAGACCGTCCGGGGCTCCAACGCATTAATGATTGGTCTGGTTTTGGCCAAAAAACCACGGGCAGTGGCACGGTAAAATTAGACAATGTCGAGGTCACTGCCGAAGAAATCCTCCCTTTTGATGAGGTTTTTAAGCAGCCCACCTTGCTCGGCCCTTTTGCACAAATTATGCATGCTGCAATCGAAGTCGGTATCGCACGTGCAGCCTTTGAAGAAAGCTTAGTCCGTGTCAAACAAGCCAGAGCTTGGATGGATGCGAATGTCGAACATGCCTCACAAGATCCACTGACTTTATACGAGTTGGGCCGAGTTGCCGCAGATGTACGCGCCAGTGAGTTATTACTTAAACAAGCTGCAACTTCAATTGATCTCGCCAAGCCACAGCCTACTGCTGAAAACGTCGCCAAAGCATCCATTGATGTTGCTAAAGTCCGCGCACATAGTGCTGAAACAGCCTTAAAAGCATCTTCAAAATTGATTGAATTGGCAGGTAGTCGAGGCAGTCAGCGCAGTGATGGCTTAGACCGTTTTTGGCGCAATGCCCGCGTGCATACGCTGCATGATGCCACCCGCTGGAAATATTATTTTATTGGTCAGTACATTTTAAATGGCAAATTACCCCCACGCAGAGGGACATTGTAATGACAATAACCACACAAGGTCAGTTCATAGATGAAAAAATCATACCCTCCTCCCCAAAACAGATTTTACTGAATGCCTTCGACATGAACTGTGTCGGCCATATTAATCATGGCCTCTGGACGCATCCACGTGATCAGTCCACTCGATTTAATCAACTGGATTACTGGACTGATTTGGCCAAAACCCTAGAGGCTGGATTATTTGATGGTTTATTTATTGCCGATATTACAGGGGTCTATGATGTCTACCAAAATGGCATCGATCTTACCTTAAAAGAATCAATTCAATTGCCAAGCCATGACCCTGCCACCCTGATTTCAGCCATGGCAGCGGCGACCCAGCATTTGGGTTTTGGGGTCACCGTCAATTTAAGTTATGAATCCCCTTATCAGTTTGCACGGCGTTTTGCTTCACTCGACCATTTAACCAGAGGTCGCATTGGTTGGAATATCGTGACCGGTTATTTGGATAGCGCTGAGCGTTTGATTGGCCAAAAGGGTTTAAAAGATCATGATTTACGTTATGAGCAAGCCGAAGAATTTTTAACCCTGTGCTATAAGTTTTGGGAAGGCTCTTGGGAGTCCGATGCAGTACGCAATGACAAAGCCAATCGCATCTACACCGACCCAAAAAAAGTTCACCCTGTTCAGCATCAAGGCAAGTTTTATCAAAGTCAGGGGGTGTTTCAAGTTTCACCTTCACCGCAACGTACCCCAGTTTTATTCCAAGCAGGTGCCTCACCACGCGGGCTAAATTTTGCTACCCGGCATGCTGAATGCGTGTTTATTGGCGGTGATCAGGTCGATAAAATCAAACAACAAGTCCAACAAATTCGAGGCTTGGCTAGCGAACAAGGACGTGATCCCAGCAGTATCAAAATCTTTGTAGGGAGCACGGTGGTCACCGCAGAAACTGATGCCTTAGCCCAAGAAAAGCTCGCAGAATATAGCCGCTATGCCAGCCCAGAAGCAGGTTTGGCTCATTTTTCCAGCTCAGTTGGGATTGATTTGTCGCAATTTGCCGATGATGAAGCCATTCCCTATCGCCAAACCAATAGCATCGCTTCAGTTAATCAAAAGTTTAAAGAACAACAGATCACACCTGCCGATTTAAAAGCCCAACATTTGCTTGGTGGGCGTTATCCCCTGATTGTGGGTAGCGGTCAAACAGTTGCAGATCGACTTATTCACATCCTCGATGAAACTGGGATTGATGGATTTAATCTGACCCGCACCGTCGCTCCCGAATCGCATCATGATTTTATTCAGTGGGTCATTCCTGAACTACAGGCACGCGGACGCTATAAAACCCAATATCAAAGTGGGACGCTCAGACACAAATTATTCGAGCAAGGTGATTTACTGCCCACTGCGCATCCTGTCGATGGCTATCGTTGTCAGCCGCAGCAACCTAAGCTTCAGCTAGTCACTGAAACAGCGTTAAAACAACAAATTGCATAATCGAAATATTGATATTTGAGGGGAATCTTATGGCGTTAACAGCTGGCAAAAAAGCCATCTTCAGTCTTGCCGCACTCGCAATCGTCGTCGTTGCGGCCATACTTTATAAAACACAGTTCAGCAAACCAAGTGCAGCGCTGCAACCCTTGGTGATTGGGATGAGCCCTTCCTTTGCCAAAACCTTACAAGTGGCTGCCGATGAAGCCAAACAACAAGGGCTGGATGTAAAACTGGTGGAGTTCTCCGACTGGAATACCCCCAATATCACCTTAAATCATGGGGATATTGATGCAAACTTCTTTCAACACCAACCTTTTTTAGACAATACCCTGCGTGAAACTGGCTTTAAACTTAAAGCCTTTGCGACGGGAGCTGCATCGCATGTCGGTTTGTATTCTAAAAAATATCATGCCTTGGCGGACTTACCACAAGCTGCCCGTGTCGTCGTACCCAATGATCCCGTCAATCAAGGACGCGCCTTACTACTGCTACAACAAGCGAAGTTAATTCAGCTTAAAGATGCCAACAATTCACTTTCAACACTTGCTGACATTGTACAAAACCCCAAAGACTTACAGTTCATCGAAGTTGAAGGCCCACAAACTGCACGTGCTCTTGATGATGCAGACTTGGCCTTTGGTTATCCACATTATTTACGTTTAGCCAAAACTGCCGATCCAGAGAGTGCCTTAATTTTTGATGACACAACCAATAACCGTTATGCCATTCTTTTTGTCGTACGCGATGATTATCAAGACACAGAGGGCCGTTTGAAAAAATTTGTCGAAATCTACCAAAACTCACCCAAAGTTAAAGCGTCTTTAGATCAAGAATTTGGCGCAAAACTCTGGTTTCCGGGCTGGAAATAAGGAGCTTAAATATGGTTAGCTTTGGTACTCAATCACTGTTTTCAACAGCGCATATTCAAATTCGACAACTGAATAAATACTATGAAATCAATAATCAACGCATTCATGCCCTGAAAGAAATCAATCTCGATATTCCACAAGGCCGTATTTTAGGCATCATTGGAAAAAGTGGTGCAGGAAAATCATCATTGTTGCGTACCCTCAATGGTCTTGAGCCGATTGACACTGGCAGTATTCACATTGA
The DNA here is from genome assembly GCF_006352475.1 of Acinetobacter pullicarnis. Taxonomy (NCBI): domain Bacteria; kingdom Pseudomonadati; phylum Pseudomonadota; class Gammaproteobacteria; order Moraxellales; family Moraxellaceae; genus Acinetobacter; species Acinetobacter pullicarnis. The sequence goes on along the minus strand of NZ_VCMZ01000001.1, from coordinate 1,638,437 downwards.
GCAACAGCAGATCGAGGTTTTAAACCAACAACAACTCAATCGACTCAGACAAAAAATTGGAATGATCTTTCAGCATTTTAATTTACTGTCTGCCAAAACTGTTTGGGAAAATATTGCCCTGCCTTTAAAAATTGCAGGAACTGATCGCTCAAGCATCAACACCCAAGTGGAGCAAATGTTAGCACTGGTGGGCTTAAGTGATAAAGCTCAGCACTATCCAGCGCAACTGTCTGGTGGGCAAAAACAACGTGTTGGCATTGCACGAGCACTGGTCAATCAACCTGAACTTTTACTGTGTGATGAAGCCACATCTGCACTTGATCCTGAAAGTACCGCCAGTATTTTGGCACTACTCAAAAAAATTAATCAGCAATTTGGCATCACCATCGTATTAATTACCCATGAAATGCAGGTGATTCGTGAGATTTGTGATCAGGTGGTGGTGATTGATCAAGGAGAAATCGTTGAATCAGGTCAAGTCTGGTCAGTATTTTCTCAACCACAGCAACGCATTACTCAAGAATTGCTGAATCTCGATAGCGCAACGTTAGATTTCCACATCTATGCCGATAAGACCCAAGTAACTGCCCTCAATCAGCCATTAACCCACAGTATTTTAAAATTAAAATATGCGGTGAGCGCAGCACATTGCCCTGATCTCAGTGCCATTTTGCAAGCCTTTGATGCCCCTGTGCATTTATATCAAAGCCAAGTCGATCAGATTCAAAATCATGTGGTGGGTTGCTTGTTACTGGCTGTCGCCAATCTAGCACTTGATTTTAATACTCTGCGACAACGACTTGATGCCAATTCTATTCAGCTTGAGGTGCTTGGCTATGCACGACCAACTCATTAATTTACTGATCACAGGCAGTATAGACACCCTCTTGATGGTCGGTGTTTCCGCTGCTGTTGCTTTGATTTTTGGCTTGCCCATGGCGGTCCTTTTGGTCTGTAGCGCTAAGAATGGAATTCGCCCCGCCAAGCGTCTCAATCAAACACTTGGTTCCATTGTCAATATCAGTCGTTCTATTCCTTTTCTGATTTTAATGGTGGCGCTCATCCCCCTCACACGCTTAATCGTCGGCACCAGTTATGGTGTATGGGCGGCAGTGGTGCCGCTCAGTATTGCAGCCACCCCATTTTTTGCACGTATTGCAGAGCTCAGCCTCCGTGAAGTCGATCAAGGTTTAATCGAGGCAGCTCAAGCCATTGGCTGTAATCGCCAACAAATTATTTGGCATGTGCTGTTACCTGAGGCTTTACCGGGCATTGTGGCCGGATTTACCGTTACCATCGTCACCATGATTAACTCCTCTGCAATTGCGGGTGCCATTGGTGCAGGCGGTTTGGGCGATATCGCCTATCGCTATGGTTATCAACGCTTTGATATGCAAGTCATGTTGGCTGTAATCGTGGTTCTGGTTATTTTAGTGATGCTAGTACAAGCTCTTGGCGATCAAGTTGCACTGCATTTGGATAAACGCAAACACTAAAACTGTGCTAAAAAGCCAAGCTGAACTGCTCATCTGACAGGTCAGCTTGCTCTATTTCAGCTGAACACAGATATATTGATACACAAATATTCCCTCTCGACCCGGCTTTCATGTAAAATCGTGAACAATTTTTTATTGAATACTTTGTGAGTTTTACATGGGTTTTAATTGTGGAATTGTGGGCTTGCCCAATGTCGGTAAATCTACCCTTTTCAATGCCTTAACTAAAGCAGCGATTGCTGCTGAGAACTTCCCGTTTTGTACGATTGAGCCCAATACTGGCGTTGTTCCTGTGCCAGATGCGCGTATGGACAAACTGGCAGCGATTGTAAAGCCACAACGTACTATTCCAACATCAATGGAATTCGTTGATATTGCAGGCTTAGTTGCAGGTGCTTCCAAAGGCGAAGGCTTAGGTAACCAATTTTTGGCCAACATTCGTGAAACCGATGCCATTGCACATGTGGTTCGTTGTTTTGAAGATGACAACGTTATTCACGTCAACAACAAAATTGACCCACTCGATGATATTGCAACCATCAACACTGAACTTGCGCTCTCTGATATGGATACCGTAAGCAAAGCGGTTCTTCGTTTAAGCAAAAGTGCAAAAAGCGGTGATAAAGATGCGCTTACAACCAAAGCAGTGCTTGAAAAAATCTTACCATTACTCAATGAAGGTAAGCCTGCACGTGCTGCAGATTTGTCTGACGATGAGCGTAAAGCGATCCGTAGCTTCGGTTTATTGACGCTTAAACCAATCATGTACATCGCCAACGTTGCTGAAGATGGTTTTGAAAATAATCCACATTTAGAAGCAGTGCAAAAACTGGCTGCTGAAGAAAACGCGATTGTTGTGCCTTTATGCAACCAGGTCGAATCAGAAATCTCTTTGCTTGAAGATGATGAGCGTGCTGAGTTTTTAGAAGCAATGGGCATGGAAGAACCAGGCCTAAACATCGTAATTCGTGCAGGTTATAACTTGCTTGGACTACAAACTTACTTTACTGCTGGTGTTCAAGAAGTTCGTGCTTGGACCGTTAAAGTTGGCGCAACCGCACCACAAGCAGCGGGTGTAATTCACACTGACTTTGAAAAAGGCTTTATTCGTGCTGAATGTGTGGCATACGATGACTTTATTCAATACAACGGTGAAGCGGGTGCAAAAGAAGCAGGTAAATGGCGTTTAGAAGGCAAAACTTATATCGTACAAGATGGCGATGTTCTACATTTCCGCTTTAACGTCTAAGTCTTTGCTCGTCCTTTAAGCTGTACAACAAAGTCTTGCTTCGCCAAGACTTTGTTTGATTTTGAAGCCATATTATTCATATAAAAAATAGATTAAAGCGACAAGAACAAAAAGTAATCACATAAGTGTGCGTGTTCCAACACGGCGTAGTAAGCCACTCGCTAAAACAAAATCAGTATAAAAACAGACCTCAAAACTATCGCTGCCACCCGACAGGATATCTTTTATTTTTAGTGGTCTAAACAATCGAAATCGCTCAAATAACACCCAACATTTTTTCATATAAAGATTTGCTTTAAAAAACTTTATTTAATTTTTAAAAATTATATTTTCAGCATAAATTGGAGCGATGGCACTTTTGCCATACTAAAATAAAGATGAATAACATGAAGAAAATCACAACATACATCGCTGCAACAGCATTGACGTTACTCAGTGTGAGCGCTTTTGCTTGCCCAAAAGGCACCACCTTAACTGGCGGTACTGGTCCAAATCATAAAGGCGGTAAATGTGTTGCGGTTACAACCGCGCAAAAAGCCACGAAAGCATCTCAGGCGACTGCTGTTACAACCGCGCAAAAAACCACGAAAGCATCTCAGGTGACTGCGGTAACTGCGCAAAAAACCACAAAAACACCTCAGCCCACTGCAGCGACCGCTCAACCTAAAGTAGCAGTAACCACAAACGTTGCACCGCCCAAAGCCCCAACGCCAAATGCTTTACCCAAAGCCAAATCATAATGCAGCTTAAAACAAAACCACCAGGCACTGTGGGTGCATGGTGGTTTCAGAGTTTAATTTTCGAGATGATCAATAATACAAATTGCTTTAACCTGACTTTGGTGAAGTATTGCCTAAAGCGGGTTGAGCAATGGCATCTTTACATTGTGCTTTATCACGCTCATAGTCTTGTTGCTTTTGACTCATCAATTTATCTTTTTCGAGGGTTGCTCTGGCCCAGCTGTCTAAACTGGTCAGCGCTTTACGGCAGAGCGCATATTTACCTTCGGTGACTGAGTCTGTCATTTTGACATTGATCCGCCACTCCGTGCTGAGTTTACGCACCGGTTTACGCACTTTATCTTCAATGAGATTCAACTGCTTACGAGAAACGTAAACGTCCGTTTCATTGATCAACACCCAAGCTTTCTGCGCATAAATCGTCGCATCATTATCTAACTTTGGTGCTGCTTTAATTTCGACTTTTGCAGCTGTCTGTTCATCAGGCTGGTTACAGGCTTGCAATAACCCTGCTGTTAAAATCACAGCTCCTAGCCCCCAAGCACGAACGTTATTCGCCGGCATGATATATCGCATCTTTAAACTAATCAGCACTATGCTATTAAATTCGGTTATAATTCTCAACCTATTTAATCCCCTCCGCTAAAATACATTCATATTTAAAACAGGTGCACGGTGTCTCAGCACAATAGCGCTTTAAGCGCTTCATTTTCTCAATTTCTGCAAGGTGCCAAAGACAGTCAGGTTATTATTTTCACCTACTTGCCTGTGTCCTTTGCGTTTGGTGTCTCTGCAACTCAATTCGGCTTTAGTCCTTGGGAAGCACTGTTTCTCTCTTGCACCATGTATGCTGGTGCCAGTCAATTCTTGGTGGTTGCCCTGCTGGCCAGTGGAAGTTCGATTTGGATGGCTGCACTCACGGTCATTGCCTTAGATATCCGACATGTTTTATATGGTCCGGCACTGTATAACTTGATTCAAGATCGGCTCAATCTAAAGAAAACTGCGCTTTGGTCATGGGGAATGACCGACGAAGTTTTTGCCAGTGGCATGATTCAACTTTCTCAACGTCGCCAACAATGGACTGAATCTTGGATGCTTGGCCTCAGCCTATTTAGTTGGCTGTCATGGAGTTTAGGCTCACTCTTGGGTGGATTGTTTGCCAATCAAATCACGCATCTACCATTATTTATGCAAGCTGCATTAGACTTTTTACTGCCCGCACTCTTTCTCAGCTTTTTATTAGCAGCCTTTGAGAAAAAACACACGCTGGTGGTGGTGGTCACCTTTATCAGTGCTGCCCTTGCCTGCTATTGGATTAATTTATCAGCTGCAATTTTCTTGGGTATTTTATCGGGTATTGCCGCGGGTTTATTTGAGTATTATGTGTTAAAAGCAAAACATAAAAATAGAGAAGTCGCATGAGTTTAGAAATTATATTAATTGGAATTATTGTGGGTATCGCCAATTTTGCTTCACGTTTTGGCCCATTATATCTGATTGAAAAACGCAATAAATCTGAATCGCGAAACAGTCCGGTCTGGCTTGGTATTGCGCTCGGCTCTATTGGTATTGCTGCAATTACCTCAATGCTGGTGGTCGCCACCTTACCGCCTTTAATTGAGATGCCCAATAAAGTAATTGCCATGTCGGTTGGATTTATCGTCCTCATCGCACTGTATTATAAGTTTAAGAATATCGTTGCTGCGACTTTAATCGCAGCATTGTCTTATGGCTTGGTGTATACCTATGTGCCAGTGACATTTTAATGACGCAGCCATAAACACCTGCTCCGCCATTTAACAATAACTTCTCGTATAAAATAACGCCATGTAGCGCACTGCTCCACATGGCGTTATTTTAAGTCTGCATCTTTTATATTTAATAATCTCAGGCAGTCATTAACCAATACGACGTTTTAATCCCGCCATTTGTAGTACGCGGGTTGAAATTTCTTCAATCGACATTTCAGAGACATTTAAATATTTAATTCCTTCCGAAATAAAAATACCCTCGACTGCACGTAATTCCATCTGACATTGGCTAAAGCTGGCATAACGGCTATTGGCTTTACGTTCTGAACGAATGGCAACCAAACGTTCTGCATCGATCATTAAACCGAATAATTTATTTTTATGCGCTTTTAATACAGCGGGTAAACGGTTGTCGTCTAAATCTTCTTCAGTTAAAGGGTAGTTCGCCACTCGAATACCGAACTGCAAAGATAAATAAATCGATGTTGGTGTTTTACCTGAACGAGAGACCCCAATTAAAATCAAATCTGCTTTGTCATAATGACGGGTACGTGCACCATCATCATTGTCCAAAGCAAAATGTACTGCATCAATACGGGCTTTATAATACTCAGAATCGGTTACAGCATGGGTCTGCCCGACTAAAGTTGTAGGGATGGTGCCCAACACATCAGAGAGCTTACTAATTAACCCCTCAAATACGTCTAAATTAACTGCATGCGCGGTGTTAATAATATCGCGTACATAAGGGTCAACCAAGGTATCAAATACCAACGGCATTTGCCCGTCTTTATCGGCACAGCGGTTAATATCGGCCACCACTTCCATTGCCGCTTCTTCGGTACTGATATAAGGAATAATGTGAATATCAAAATCTACATTTGGAAACTGCGCGAGCAATGAATGACCTAAGGTTTCTGCAGTAATTGCAGTGCCATCGGAAATAAAAAAGACACTTCGCTTTATTTGTTTACTTTCTGTCATTAAATTTATCCTCAAACATTTGTCTTAGCGCTCTATAATCTTTATAGTAAACCCATCTTACATGACCTGTCGCTTAGTTAACGTGAAATGCTAAGTTTTTTGGTTATATTTACATGCCAAGATATTGATTAATACTGCAAAAGTGGAGTAACAACCTTTGGAAGCACGCGTAATCGGTCTGGAAAAACTAGGGAAACACGACGTTGAGATCGTGGGTGGTAAAAACTCTTCCCTTGGAGAAATGATCAGTCATTTAGCAAATGCTGGTGTATCTGTCCCAGGTGGCTTTGCAACAACTGCTGAGGCTTACCGCGAATTCCTTGAACAAAGTGGTTTAAATGCCAAAATTAAAGCTGAGTTAGATCAACTCAACGTTGATGATGTCAATGCCTTGGCTGCCTCAGGCGCCAAAATTCGCCAATGGATTGTTGACACTCCACTGACGCCAGGACTTGAAAAAGAAGTTCGCGATGCATTTACAGCACTGTCTAATGGCAATCCAGATATTGCTGTTGCAGTTCGCTCTTCAGCAACTGCAGAAGATTTACCAGAAGCATCTTTTGCCGGTCAACAAGAAACCTTCTTAAATATTCGCGGCATCGACAATGTCCTGATTGCAATTAAAGAAGTCTTTGCGTCTTTATATAATGACCGTGCAATTTCTTACCGCGTCCATCAAAACTTTGCACACGACATCGTTGCGTTATCTGCGGGTATTCAACGCATGGTACGTTCAGAGACGGGTTCTGCTGGTGTCATGTTTACACTTGATACCGAATCTGGTTTCCGTGATGTCGTCTTTATTACTGCGTCTTATGGTTTGGGTGAAATGGTGGTTCAAGGGGCGGTAAACCCTGATGAATTCTATATTTCAAAACCACTGTTAAATGCTGGTAAGCATGCCGTGATTCGTCGCAACTTGGGCTCTAAGCACCAAAAAATGGTTTATGGCGAAGAAGGCTCTACCGCAAAATCTGTTGTCGTGGTTGATGTTGAAAAACCTGAGCGTCAACAATTTGCACTCAATGATTTCGAGCTTCAAGAATTGGCGCGTCAAGCACTCATTATTGAAAAACATTATGATGCGCCAATGGACATCGAATGGGCGAAAGACGGTGATGACGGCCAACTTTATATTGTACAGGCACGTCCTGAAACAGTGAAAAGCCGTGAAAACGTAGGCACCATGGAACGCTACTTGCTCAAACAAAAAGGCAATGTATTGTGTGAAGGCCGTTCAATTGGTCAACGCATTGGTTCTGGTCGTGTACGTATTGTCACTTCAATCAAAGAAATGGACAAAGTACAACCAGGTGATGTACTCGTTTCAGACATGACGGATCCAGACTGGGAACCGGTCATGAAACGTGCTGCAGCGATTGTCACTAACCGTGGTGGTCGTACCTGTCACGCTGCAATTATTGCACGTGAACTTGGTGTCCCTGCAATCGTTGGTTGTGGTAATGCCACTGAAGTCTTGACTGATGGTCAAGAAGTGACTGTGTCTTGTGCTGAAGGCGATACGGGCTTCATTTATGAAGGCGCATTAGATTTTGAAATTCAGCGTAACTCAATTGAGTCTATGCCGAAACTTGCTTTCAAAATTATGATGAACGTCGGTAACCCTGACCGTGCTTTCGATTTTGCGCAAATGCCAAACGAAGGGATCGGCCTTGCACGTTTAGAATTCATCATCAACCGTATGATTGGTGTGCATCCTAAAGCCTTACTCAACATCGATAGCCTACCACGCGAAACACGTGCTGCTGTCCTTGCACGTACTGCGGGTTATGCTTCTCCAATCGAGTTCTATGTTGAAAAACTGGTTGAAGGTATTTCAACACTTGCAGCTGCATTTGCAGACAAACCTGTCATCGTTCGTATGTCAGATTTTAAATCAAATGAATATGCAAACCTGATTGGCGGTAAGTTATACGAGCCAGAAGAAGAAAACCCAATGTTGGGCTTCCGTGGTGCGAGCCGTTATGTTTCTGACAATTTCCGTGATTGTTTTGAACTTGAATGCCGTGCATTGAAAAAAGCCCGTGACGAAATGGGCTTAACCAATATTCAAATCATGATCCCATTTGTGCGTACTGTTGCTGAAGCAAAACGCGTCATTGAATTGCTTGCACTCAATGGTCTAAAACGTGGTGAGAATGGCCTAAAAGTCATCATGATGTGTGAATTACCAACCAATGCATTATTGGCTGAGCAATTCCTTGAACATTTTGATGGTTTCTCTATTGGTTCAAATGACTTAACGCAATTGACCCTTGGTTTAGACCGTGACTCTGGTATTGTTTCTCATCTATTTGATGAGCGTGATCCAGCGGTTAAAGCACTGCTTTCAATGGCGATTCATGCATGTCGTAAAGCTGGCAAATATGTTGGTATTTGTGGTCAAGGCCCGTCAGATCATCCTGACCTAGCGCTTTGGTTAATGGAGCAAGGAATTGACTCAGTTTCCTTAAATCCAGACTCTGTTCTAGACACTTGGTTCTTCCTCGCTGAAGAAAAGACTAAACAAGACAAATAAAACATGTTAAAAGAGGACCCATTCGTGGGTCTTTTTTTTTAACCATCGTCTTTTAGAAATATATTTTTTGAGATAAAAGTTTTATGCAAATTTACTTGGCGCGCAATAATCAACAAGCTGGCCCATATAGCCTAGAGCAAATCAATCAAATGTTGGCCTCTCAGCAGGTACTCCTTACCGATTTAGCATGGCATCAAGGCATGAATGAATGGAAAGCTTTAGGTGAATTGACCCAAGGGAAACTTGTGTATGAACCAACAGGTGCAACACCTGCTGCAACGCCCCCTTTCCAACCGAATACCCAAACAGCACAAGCAACGCCTAATACGGCACATCGCAGTAGTGAAATCAAACAAAATGCTGGCGCACTCCCTCTTGCCAGTCTGGGCACCCGCTTTTTCGCCAAAGTACTTGATTTACTGCTATGGCTACCCGCTGCATTTATTCCTTATTTACTTTTGGGTGTTGATTCACGCTTACAACTTCTCGAAATTCAAGGCAAATACCTCACGGTTACGGACACAGCCCAAGCGCTACAGCTCCAAACAGAACTCGTGCATTTATTGTTTACCCAAGAAGCATTTATTGGAATGTCGGTCTATATCGTACTGATGTTGGCTGTCCAAGCCTTTCTTTTGTTCAAAACAGGACAAAGTATTGGTAAAAAAATGCTCGGGCTTAAAATCGTCGATGCAGAAACCAATGGTAAGGCAAGTTTAAATCAGGTCTTCATATTACGTAGTTTGGTGTTTATTATTTTAAATATCTCACTGATGGTACTTAATCTAATGCCCTTCATTGCAGTCATCGATATTGTGTTTGCATTTAACCCACAACGTCAAACCTTACATGACAAGTTGGCTAAAACCAAAGTTGTAAAGCTCTAACTTAAAATAAAAAAAGGATGATTTATCATCCTTTTTTAACGCCAACACTTTGATTTAATAATAATATTATTATAACCAGCTTTTTCCTATTTCATTCCAACTTAGTATCTTCAACCTATATTTAAAGCCACTTTACGTATAGCTAAGTTTATCTATATAAGGCATAATGCCGTACAACGTAGCGGTGTCAATATATCAAGGTATTTATTAAAAAAATAGGTATTCATTATTTGACACTTGAATCGCTAGCCCAGTTTTTTTAGGGAATGGGACTCTTCACCGAGGTTGTAAAATGAGACAAACAATTTTAGCTGTATTGTCTTTATCAACGCTTGCCGCACTCTTAACAGGATGTGGTGGTGACTTAGTACTTCTAAACTCAAAAGGTCCAGTCGCAGCAGGTCAAAGTAACCTGATGATGACTGCGATTTATCTAATGCTTTTGGTGGTTATACCATCTGTTCTTATGGCATTGTGGTTTGGTTGGAAATTTCGCGCGTCGAATAAAGAAGCAGTCTATGAACCGACATGGGCACACTCAACAAAGATTGAAATCGTTGTATGGGGTGTACCGGTCATTATTATTGCTATTCTAGCTGGATTAACATGGTGGGGTTCTCACCAGTATGATCCGTATCGTCCAGTGAAAGCTGATGGTAAAGCACCTGTAAATATTCAAGTCGTTGCTGAAGCTTATAAATGGGTATTTATTTATCCAGACGAGAATATTGCCACAATTAACGAAATGCGCTTCCCAGAGAAGACGCCTGTTAGTTTACGCATAACCTCTAACTTTACGATGAACTCATTCTTCATCCCACAGTTAGCTGGTCAAATTTATGCGATGGCGGGTATGCAGACTCACCTTAATTTCTTAGCCGACGATGTTGGCGTATTCCGTGGTTTTTCTTCAAACTACAGTGGATATGGTTTCTCACAAATGCGTTTCAAAGCGTACAGCGTGACTGATACAGAATATAAAGATTGGGTTGCTGCTATCAAAGCGGGTAATGGTGCAACTGTGAATGCAGATGCAGTTCAAAAAGGTCTTTTAGATCAAGCAGAATTTGCAACCTTACGTGATGGTCATCGTGGTATACATCAGATCGAAGCGATTGTTGCTCGTGCCGTAACGCCAGAAGAGAAAGCTGAAGCAGCAAAAATCGAAGCTGATGGTGTCTATCCAACGAAGCCACATCCAGTGACGTATTATTCTTCAGTTGAACCTAAATTGTTCGAATCTGTTATTAACCAATACATGAGTAATTATCATGGTGCTGATCATACTGCGCAAGCAGCAGGTCCTCACGATAATGCAGAAACTCAAGTCAATGTTAATCAGTCGACTGCTTCTGTAGGGGAATAAGACATGTTCGGAAAATTAGGCTGGGATGTATTACCTTACGACCCAATCGTACAAATTACGATCCTCTTTATGGTCCTTGGCGGAATCGCTGCATTTGCAGGTATTACCTATTTCAAGAAATGGGGTTACCTATGGAATGAATGGTTCACCTCAGTCGACCATAAAAAAATTGGTATTATGTACCTCTTCGTATCCATCGTTATGTTGCTACGTGGCTTTGCCGATGCAATTATGATGCGTTTACAACTGTTCCTTGCGAGCGGTGGTGGCGAAGGATATTTACACCCTGAACACTATGACCAGATTTTTACTGCGCATGGTGTGATCATGATCTTCTTCGTGGCCATGGGTCTGGTTGTTGCTTTGATGAACATCATCGTACCACTACAGATCGGTGCACGTGACGTTGCCTTCCCGCTCCTAAACTCTTTGAGTTTCTGGTTGTTCGCGGGTGCAGCAGCATTGGTTATGGTTTCTTTAGCACTGGGCGAATTCGCTGCAACAGGTTGGATGGCTTATCCTCCACTGTCTGGCATTCAATATTCTCCAGGTGTTGGTGTTGACTATTATATTTGGGCATTACAGGCTTCTGGTCTTGGTACGTTGTTAACAGGTGTTAACTTCTTTGTAACCATTATCAAAATGCGTGCGCCTGGTATGAAACTCATGGACATGCCGATCTTTACTTGGACAACACTTTGTACTGTTGTATTGATCATTGCTGCATTCCCTGTGTTAACAGCAACCATCGCTATGCTTACTTTGGACCGTTACTTCGGTTTCCACTTCTTCACCAATGAGCTTGGCGGTAGTCCAATGCTTTATGTGAACTTGATTTGGACCTGGGGTCACCCTGAAGTATACATCTTGATCTTACCTGCTTTTGGTATTTACTCGGAAGTGACAGCAACCTTCTGCCGCAAAACATTGTTTGGTTACAAATCAATGGTTTATGCGACAGTTGCAATTACTGTTCTGTCTTTCGTAGTTTGGGTGCATCACTTCTTTACCATGGGTGCTGGCGCAAACGTCAACGCATTCTTTGGTATTATGACCATGATTATCGCGATCCCAACGGGCGTGAAAATCTTCTCATGGTTATTTACCATGTATAAAGGTCGCATCACCTATACAACACCAATGCTATGGACACTCGGCTTCCTCGTTACCTTCGGTATCGGTGGTTTGACTGGTGTACTTATGGCAGTTCCACCTGCTGACTTCTTGGTTCACAACTCATTATTCTTAATTGCGCATTTCCATAACGTAATTATCGGTGGTGTAGTGTTCGGTATGTTCGCAGGGATCATTTACTACTGGCCAAAAATGTTTGGTTGGAAACTAAATGAAGCTTGGGGTAAAGCCGCTTTCTGGTTCTGGTTCATTGGTTTCTATTTTGCATTCATGCCGTTATATATCCTTGGTTTCATGGGTATGACACGTCGTTTGAATACATATGACAACCCTGAGTGGGATCCGTACTTAGCACTTGCGCTATTCGGTTCTGTTCTCATCGCAATTGGTATCGCATGTTTCCTTATGCAAGTCATCGTTGGTTTCTTACAACGCAAAGACAATATGGACTACACAGGCGATCCATGGGATGCACGTACCCTTGAGTGGTCAACTTCATCTCCTGCACCTTTCTACAACTTCGCACACGTGCCTGAATGCAGCGGTATCGACCGTTTCTGGACAGACAAAGAAAATGGTGTTGCGTATGTACGTCCGACGAAATACGAAGACGTTCACATGCCAACCAATCGTGCTGCTGGTTTTGTTATTGCAATGCTGATTACACTTATGAGCTTTGCATTGGTGTGGCATATTTGGTGGTTAGTGGTAGTTAGCTTCGTTGCTACAATCGTTAGCTTCATTGTCAGCTCTTTCACGAAAAAAGTTGACTACTATGTGCCTGCAGCTGAAGTAGAACGTATCGAAAATGAGCGTTATGCTTTACTTGAACAACACTTGAAGAAGGACTAAGGAAATGGCTGAAGTACTTCATCACGACAACCATGGACACGATGAGCATCATCACGATGATACTGACATCACCGTCTTTGGTTTTTGGACTTACTTGATGAGTGACTTGATTTTATTCGGGACACTCTTCATCGCGTTCGCTGTTTTAAGCAGCCATATTCCAGCTGGAACTCCAAGTGCAAAAGATTTGTTTGGTGATTCATTGGGCTTTGTTTTAACTGAAACATTTGCCCTCTTAATCTCCTCTGTAACTTTTGGTTTTGCTGTCTTGGCATCCTACAAGAAAAATGTAGGCCAGGTGTTGTTATGGCTTGCCATCACTTGGGTCTTTGGTGCTGCGTTTATCGGTATGGAACTATATGAGTTCTCTCATTTAGTTCATTCTGGTCACGGTCCAACGACAAGTGCGTTCTTATCTGCATTCTTTACCTTAGTCGGTACCCATGGTATCCACGTGACTTCAGGTTTAGTGTGGATGATCGTACTGATGATCCAAATCAAGAAGTATGGTTTAACGACTGCAAATACACGTCGCCTTGCATGCTTAAGCTTGTTCTGGCACTTCCTAGACATCGTTTGGATCTGTGTATTCAGCGTCGTTTACTTGATGGGAGTTCTATAATGAGTCACGATCACAATGCATCAGGTGCTTCTCACGGTAACGTAAAACAATACACAATTGGTTTTATCATTTCTGTATTGCTGACAATCATTCCATTTTATATGGTGATGAATGCAGACTCGTTTAGCCGTGGTGCGATTGTTGCGTCTATCGCAATTACCGCAGTTGCTCAGGTATTGGTTCAATTGGTGTTATTCCTCCATATGAACTCTTCAGCCGAACAACGTTGGAACGTGATTGCTTTCATCTATACCATCCTCACCATTGCTGTACTTTTGGTTGGTTCGGTATGGATCATGAACTACTTACACTCCAACATGATGATCTAAACTGATCATCATGTTAAAAAAGTATTTATTCCTGACGAAGCCAGGAATTCTATTTGGTAACTTTGTTACCACCTTGGGCGGCTTTTTTCTAGCCGCTCAAGGCTCAGTGGATTTCCTCTTACTCCTTATCACACTTGTTTCAACAACGCTGGTTGTTGCTTCAGGATGTGTCGTCAATAATGTCATCGATCAAGACATTGACCCTAAAATGCAACGCACCCAAAACCGTGCATTGGTTCAAAAAACCATTTCGCAAAGTGCCGCATTGGTGTATGCAGCGGTTCTAGGTTTGCTTGGTTTTTCGATGTTATGGTTTTTTGTCAATGCTTATGCTTTTGGTTTTGCTGTACTCGGTTTTATCGTATATGTGCTGTTTTATAGTCTTTGGACCAAACGCACCTCGATTCATCAAACCATCGTTGGCAGTATTTCAGGTGCAAGTCCACCTGTAATTGGTTATACCGCTGTCAGTAATGAGTTCGATGTTGCCGCGTTATTGGTATTCCTCGCTTATGCACTTTGGCAAATGCCGCATTCTTGGGCAATCGCGATTTACCGCTTTGATGATTATAAAAGCGCAAATATCCCGATTTTACCCGTCGCACGAAGCGTGCAACGTACCAAGGTTGAGTCATTGATCTATGTGATTTTATTTACGGCAGTTTTAAATGGGTTGTATTGCTTCGGCTATACCAATATTTTGTTTCTGATGATTTTTAACCTACTTTCAGGTTATTGGATTTATTTATCTATTATCGGATTTCAAGCCAAAGATGATCAGCGTTGGGCAAGAGGCTATTTTCTTTATTCTGTAATTTTAATTACAGTACTCAGTATTAGTTTTGGCTTTAGCTATCATTCTCCCGCACCACATTTCCCAATTTTTTAAAAGAAAGATAGACATTAAGTCTATCTTTTTTTTATTTCAGTTTTAGCCCTTCCCTCGCTTATCGATTATCTGTTTACGCGCAGCAGATCAAGTTATTGCATGATTGAGTGGTATTGAATAGAAAACTCAATTCAAAGCTATCTTTTTTATTTCTTTGAAGTTTTTCTATTGCTATGATGATAAGTTACTAAAACACTCCTCATTGCGGTCATTACAATGAAACAGACTTATCTTGCAAAAACGCTTGCTTACTCATTCTTGCCATTGATGCTTGTATGCACAACGCATGCCGTTGCAGGGGGTGGAGATGCTTGTTATTCAAGTTTAGCGCTGAATATTAGCAGCTATAATCAATGCAGTAATCTTCCCGTTTTAGTGCCATCCAATGACAATAAAGTAAATGCCCTGCTGCTGCTGAATGAGCTGGGGCTTGCCCGTTTAGGGAGTGTTAGCGCGAATGAAGCATTGTGGGATGCTGAATATGGAACAGTTCCTTTTGAAGTCGATCGTTTTTTGCCACGTGCAACCAACAAAATTCCCAATCAACGTAAACCACAAACGATAAATACTGACTTTGATGAACGCTGCAGCAGTATCACCTCTGGTCAGCAACGCTTTAATGAGCAAGTAAAAGCAAATGCTAAAATCCCTGCTGCTGAAAAACAAATTTTGCAGACAGCGCGCGATCAACTCAATCAATGTAACCAAAAACTAAGCTTTATCACGGTCGATCCCACTTGGACGCAAACCACTCAACAATATGCGTCTTATTTAAATGGCAGTATTGCTTTTTATAATGCTAACTTTTCCACAGCAACAGAGATATATTCAGCATTAAGCGCTGCACAAGATCCATGGATCAAAGAAACCGCACGCTACATGTTGATTCGCAGTGGTTTAAACGATGCTTATGCAACAGGTACTGGTGAATATGGCGATGTTAATCTCAATGACATGGATCAAAATGCGATTAACCGAAGTGCTGAATACATCAATGACTATTTAAAGCTGTATCCCAATGGTGAATATGCTGCAAGTGCGCGTGGTTTTATGCGTCGTGCAGCTTGGTTATCTGGCCGCCAAGATTTACTGATTAATGAAATTGTCTGGCAAATGCAGAACCCGAAATCGAAACTTTATAATTTAGATATGCAGCAATTGCCGGCTGAAATTGACCGCCGTATTTTCCAAAGTGAAAAATTTGATGCCAGTTTGCTTAAAGATCCGCTCCTGTTGGCGACTTGGGATCTGATGCAGATGCGCCAAGATCGTTATGGTCTTAATGATCACAATGCCACAGATCTTACTTGGGCCAATTTAATGGCACAGCAAAAATGGTTTAAAGCGCAACCTGAATTATTTAAATATTTACAGGCCACACATTTAATGCTGGTGCAAAACAAAGCGGCGGCTGCATTAGCATATTTACCCAAACAAAGCCCAGATTTAAATCAAAGCTTAGGGCTAAGCCAAGCCTTTTTAAAAGGGCAAATATTAGAAAAGACAGCGCCGCAACAAGCCGAGCACTATTGGACTGCACTGTTGGCTCAGGCTAAAAATGACAATCAACGTGGTTTATTTGAAACTGCCCTGTTTAAACATTTAAATCAACGCCAAGATTATGCGGCATATATCGGTCGCTCCGCAAAAATCAGCCAAGCCAATTTACAACGTGAATTTATTACTCAATTTGCCAACGAAAATTCGCTGCAAAAAATCCTTGAATCATCACAAAGCACTGCAGATCAACAACGTGCCGCAAGCTATACCTTACTCAGCAAAGCCTTAATTCATCAAAACTACAGTTTGTTTAATCAAAGTTTAAAATACCTCCCCAAAGATGCGGCACAATATAAGTCTTATGACAGTCCAACGACTGCCCTGAAACAACAACCGCCTTTTGCCAATTTTATTTGGAATGGCAGTACCATCACGGATCAACTACGTTGCCCAAACCTACAAACATTAACTGGTCAGCTCGAAAAATCAGCCCAAGATCCGTTACTACAAATCTGTTTGGGTGAGTATATGCGCAGTGATCAGGCCTATGACTTGCTACGCACCACCCAGCAAGAACAAGAAACACCGAGTTTTTCAGGCCCCATTTATACCCGTGGACAAGCCTATAAAAACGTGATTAAGCAATCTGGCAAAAGTGATTTACACGCTTATGCGCTGTATCGCTCAGTTCGATGCTATGCCCCATCCGCACTCAATGACTGCCAAGACCAAGAAGTACCCAAGTCGACCCGTAAACAATGGTTTGATCAGCTAAAACGTGATTATCCCCATATGGACTGGACCAAGTCTTTGAAATATTACTGGTAAGCCAGCATGTACCTTGATTATCTAGCGAGTGGTGTACGCAGTCTCGGCCTGTGTGCACTGTTGGTTTTAAGCGCTTGTCAGCCGAATGGTTCGGCCAACGCACAAAACAGCTCAACCCAAGACACAACAGTACCAAAGCTGCCTGCAGCTGTGACGCGCCAAAAAATCATCGTCAATGCCAATGATTATGATGCTTTTTGGATTTGGGGAAATATTCGATCTGCGCCCTATTTGAGTCAAGCCAAAGAGCTCTATATTCTGCAAGGTGAGATTCATACGGCTAAAAATGAACAGCAATCGGTGCTCACGCCACAAGGGGTTGCAGTGCTACGAATTCCCCATCAAAAAGTCTGGTTGGTATTTCGTGCACGGCATTTAGATTGGAATGAACAAAATTTGGCAGCGATATTCAGTCGGATGCAGCAATGGGAAAATCAAGGTAATCAGATTCTAGGTCTACAAATTGATTTTGATAGTAAAACCCAAAATCTAAAGCAATATGCACTGTTCCTGCAGCAATTGCGGCAAAAGTTGCCCAAGCAGTATAAATTAAGCATTACTGGATTACTGGACTGGACCAATTTCAATGACGCAGACAGTTTAAATATATTCAGACAGAATATTGATGAGTTAATTTTACAAAGTTACCAAGGCACCACCACCATTCCCAATTATGCAGATTATTTAAAACGGGTTTCCGCTTTAAATCTGCCCTTTAAAATTGGGGTGGTACAGCATGGTATTTGGTCAAACGAGATGCAGTTTGAGCAAGATTCTAACTTTAAGGGCTACGTGGTGTTTTTATTACGAGATGCAAAACCCAATCGCGCTACGGATTAACCAAAGAAACAACTGTCCATTTCAATTGGAGTAAAACAGTTTTCAAGCGCAGGACGCCCCCAACGACGTTCTAGTTTTTCCCAAGTCGAATTTGCAAGTGGTAAAAACTGTAAGGTATCTGAGCCCAGTGATGCATTACATAGGCGAATCTCATAATCGGCTTTTAAAATTTGATTGAGATGAATAATAGTGGTATCACGATCCGCACCATCGCCTTGATAAGGGACCAATACACGCTGATCTTTATAAATAATGGTCAGTTCAAAACCTTGGGCATTATCACTATCGACTGTTTCAGCGGTTAACAGCTTGGTATTTAAAATATCCTCGCAGTACTGCACGATTTCTTCATCGTATTCACGCCAATCGACCACCATCACCATATCGGTGCGGCCAGAAATTAAATCGACAAAAACCTCTTCATAACCCGATTCAAGATAGTTCTCAATCAATTCTAAATGTTCACGACTGGTGTTTTTCATGGCGGGCATTTTATCCTTTTGGCAGCTGTATTGACGTTTAAACGTGACAGCTCATTTTAAAGTTGCATTAATACATATCCCAATTGATCTCGCAACGACTGAGGTCCATTTAAAGACTGATCCGTCATTTTAATTGATCAATTGGGCTTTAAACTGCAAGCCAAACCAATATTCAGGCCATTGGCTAAAAAGAAAGCCAATCTTTGTTTGTAATCCAACAGTATTTTACCTATAATGACGCTTCGCAATTTTTGCGGCTCAATTGATTTAATCAATTGTGACTCCTTGCTTTTAAGCATTTGCTTAAGGGCTGTATAATCCGTAAGGAGCTGACAATGCGTCATTACGAAGTCGTACTTTTAGTACACCCAGATCAAAGCGATCAAGTGGTTGGTATGGTTGAACGCTATATCTCTCACATCAAAGACGCTGAAGGTCAAATTCACCGTTTAGAAGATTGGGGCCGTCGCCAATTGGCTTACCCGATCAATAAAATTCATAAAGCGCATTACATTCTAATGAATATTGAATGTAATCAAACTACGCTTGATGAGCTAGAAGAATTGTTCCGTTATAACGATGCAATTATTCGTAGCCTTGTCATTCGTCGTGAGCACGCAATTACTGAAGAGTCATTGCTTGCTAAGAGTGCTGAAGAAAAGCGTGCGCGTAAAGCTCAACGTGAAGAAGCACAACAAGTTCAAGACTCTGTTGAAGCATAAGGAGAACATCAATGGCACGTTTTTACCGTCGTCGCAAGTTCTGCCGCTTTACAGCTGAGAACGTAACATATATCGACTACAAAGATATCGACACTTTAAAACAGTACGTTACTGAAAACGGCAAGATTGTTCCTAGCCGTATTACTGGTACTAAAGCGCGTTATCAACGTCAATTAGCGTTAGCTATTAAACAAGCGCGTTATTTGTCTTTGATCGCTTACACTGACAATCATAAGTGAGGTGATCTGTGGACGTTATTCTATTACAACGCATTAAAAACCTTGGTAAACTTGGTGATAAAGTTTCAGTTAAAGCCGGTTTCGGCCGTAACTTCCTTATCCCACAAGGTAAAGCAGTTGCAGCAACTGAATCAAACACAGCAGCTTTTGAAGCTCGCCGTGCTGAACTTGAGAAGCAAGAAGCTGATATTTTAGCAGCTGCTCAAGCGCGTGCTGATCAATTGAACGAAGTAAACATCGTAATCACTGCGAAAGCTGGTGATGAAGGTAAACTCTTCGGTTCAATCGGTACACGTGATATCGCTGATGCATTAACCAATGCTGGCCTAGTTGTTGACCGTGCTGAAGTTCGTTTACCGAACGGCGCACTTCGTCACACTGGCGAATTCAACATCGCAATCCAATTGCATCATGATGTTGTTGCTGAAGTTCTCGTTACTATCGTATCTGAGTAATTTCAAGCAAGAAAAAGAGCATGCCTTACCGCATGCTCTTTTTTTATGCCTAAATTTAGCCTAACAACGCACACTCCCCCTCCCCATATCGTGTAAAATCATTAAAGTGCAAACCACACAATGAAATACGCTATGAATTTTGAATTACTTCAACAAAAAATCGAACAAGCCACCAAACAAGCATTCTTAGAAATGCACTTACAACACGGCGCAGAAGGTATTTATGCCTTTGCTTTATATAGCGATGAAGGCGCGATGACGGTCTGCCCATCGACCAATACTCAAACGGCATTAAAAGCGTATGATGCTGCCGAAGACCGAATCTATTATCAATTTGAACCAGCAGAATGGAAATATGAAATGCAGGGTGCCGACGCTGCCTTCAATCAAATTTCTGCCGAAGTCTATGCTGCATCAGAGCAATGCCTGCAATATGATGAGGATGGTGAATATATCGAAAGCGAAGCTTTTAATCTCTTTAGAGAAACCCTGTTTGACTGTTGCTTCAAGGTGCTGCTAAAACTTAAACAAGAAAACTTCTTTTACAATCTGGTCCAACAAGATGTTTTTCTAATGTTTAGCGTCAGTGAATATGAGTTTGATCAGGAAAAACTCAAGAAGATGATCATTCAACTCAACGACAATCCTTATCAAACCGAATATCTGGCATGGATGCAGACTTGGAGCGAATGATTGAGCGATTACAATTGAGATCAACAAATTTGCCCCCATCAACCAGTCTAGGTCGCAACATCTCTTTATTCGAACAATGATTATTCCACCGCGGAGCGCAGCCCCAATAAGGCGTCTAATTTCTCCGCTGTTCTACAACAATTGACCAAGCATCTCTTTTTTCAGTTATGAACTTCATCTGTTTTGCATTAAGATAAGTCACCGATAACTGGGCTGCTTTTAGCGGTTTATTATCATACGATTAAATCCGTATTGTGTTCCCATATCGCTTGCTGTTGTCTTCACTCTTTTGTCATTTATTCAAGGTCTGCTATGTCTAAGGCTACTGCCACTATTCCCTCAAGCCCGTTTAATTCTGGCACTCAAGCCATTGAATCTGCGCCATTAAAGGAATTTCGTACGCCACCGCATAACTTGTCAATTGAACAAGCCGTGCTCGCTGCCCTGATGACGGTTGCCGAATCCTTTGAGCAAGTCAGTGACGTATTAAATGAAAATGATTTCTACGCAACGCGCCATAAATATATTTTCCGCGCGATTGAAAAACTTGCCCAAGAAAGTTCACCTTATGATGCGGTATTGGTGAATGACTGGTTAATTAAACAAAACTTGCTCGATGCCGTTGGTGGTGAGGAATATTTAATGCAATTGATGGCGGACTCGCCTTCTAGCTTTTATAACCTTGAAACCTACGCCAAAAAAATTAAAGAATTCGCAACTTTAAGAAATATGATTAAAGTTGGTAATGAAATTCTACAAAATGCCTATGACACCAAAGGCCGTGAAGTCAGTGAAATCTTGGACTTGGCTGAAACCACGATTTTCTCCATTGCGGAACAACATAACAACAACGCAAAGGCGCAAGGGCCAAAGCCGATTGCCTCGGTAATGACCACGGTTTTTGATAAGTTAAATGAACTTTCACAAATGGAAGGCAGTATTACCGGTTTAACCACGGGCTTTACTGAGCTCGACAATAAAACCTCAGGCATGCAAGCCGGAGACATGATTATTGTGGCTGCACGTCCTTCTATGGGTAAAACCACCCTTGCGATGAACCTAATTGAAAGCGTACTGTTTAACTGCGACTTGCCTGCGTTGGTATTCTCGATGGAGATGCCCGCAGACTCGATTGCTATGCGCTTGATTTCAGCCTACGGTAAAGTCCATCAGGGCCATTTACGTTCAGGAAAAATGGATGGTGATGAATGGTCTAAAGTGACCGGTACTATTTTACAACTTCAAGAAAAACATCTGTATATCGATGACTCCTCGGCCCTACCACCAACGGAGTTACGTGCCCGTGCGCGCCGTATTGCCAAACAACACGGCGGCAAGTTGGGTTGTATCATGGTCGATTACTTACAATTGATGAAAGTGCCGGGCATGGGCGATAACCGTGTCGGTGAGATTGGTGAAATTTCACGAAGTTTAAAAGCACTGGCCAAAGAAATGATGTGTCCTGTCATTGCACTGTCACAGCTGAACCGCTCGCTAGAGAACCGTCCGAACAAACGCCCCGTGATGTCTGACTTACGTGAATCGGGCGCGATCGAGCAGGATGCCGATTTAATTATGTTTATTTACCGTGATGAGGTTTATAACAAGGAATCTAAAGAAGCCGGTACTGCTGAAATTATTATTGGTAAACAACGTAATGGACCGATTGGTACGGTACGTTTGGCATTTGAAGGTCAGTACACCCGTTTTAGTAACTTGTCTCCTGAGTTCTATGCACAATACCAAGACGATGAATAGAAGTTAATCTGTGCAATTGAGCTTAGCCACATAACTCATATTACTAACCCACAACAATCACCTAATCTAGGTCAGAACCTAGCATGACCTAGATCAACAACGGGGCATAATAAATGCCCCGTTGCTGTAATCGCTTTAACCAGCGATTAAAATCTCTTTTAATGTTGCAATATTTTCTTTCCACAGCGGATAATCTTCACCGCTTTCTTCCCAGAGTTCATTCAGCTCTGATTCTTCACTCAGCAATCGGTCTAAAGCCACAACCGCTTTTTGCAGTAATGCTGCTGAAGGTTTACTGGTTAATGTCGCGATCCATTCATCTATTCCTTCAGGATAGCTCTCATTTTGAGTGCCCTGTCCTAAGACCTTCGCCAAAACCTCTGCAGCAGCATGTACCACACTCCCATAATCGGCATCGAGATACTCATCATCATCTTCGATCATTTGATCAAACGCCTGTTCGATCACTTCATAATCGGTACTTCCTTCCAGCTCTGATTTCCAATCGCAAGCAGTGTCATTTCCAAATGGTTCATGTGACCACGCGCCCATCTTTATCTCCTAATTTATTGACGAATCATTTAATCAAGCTTATACAGCATTGTTATGCTGTACCCAAGAATCTATCGATTAATTTAAGCTATTTATTTATAACAGCTTAAATTTAAATGTTAATTAAATGAATAGTGATGCCCATTTCAGTCATGGTATTTTCTGCAAACCACAAATTAAAATCAACATTAAAATGCTTTAAATACGATCAATAAAATAGTTTATGAATAACAAAACTTAACCATGAATTAAGCCCAGAATTTATAGAATATTAAATATATTTCATGATTAGTAATATATTTAAGGTGGTTATAAATATACTGATATGAGCAAATTTTATCATCTCAATATATAGATAAGCAGCTAGGCATTATTCATAAAAATGCAATTGATATGATTGTATCTAAAATCCAAATGATAAATTCTTGATAAATAAATAGGTAATAAACCATGATGACCATTAGAGATACCACGTTTGAACTTCTCAGAAAATTAAATATTACGACTATTTTTGGTAACCCCGGCTCGACAGAAGAAACTTTTCTACAAGATTTTCCTAGTGATTTTAGATATGTACAAGTTCTGCAAGAAGCATCTGCCGTTGCAGCAGCCGATGCTTATGCACAGGCCACACAGAGCGTTGGACTCGTTAACGTACATACTGCTGCGGGTATGTGTAATGCAATGAGTAATATTTTTACTGCCAGTATGAATAAAACCCCATTAATCATCACTGCGGGTAACCAAACCCGTGAAATGTTATTGATG
This sequence comes from Acinetobacter pullicarnis, assembly GCF_006352475.1. Taxonomy (NCBI): domain Bacteria; kingdom Pseudomonadati; phylum Pseudomonadota; class Gammaproteobacteria; order Moraxellales; family Moraxellaceae; genus Acinetobacter; species Acinetobacter pullicarnis. Next base: position 1,614,759 of record NZ_VCMZ01000001.1, on the reverse strand, counting down.
GAGCCTTGGTTAACCAACACGCATCCAGAAGAACTGCCTAAACCCTTTGTAAAGTGGAGCTATGAACCCAAACGTGCGGAAGATGTACCGGCGGCCTTTATGCGCGCCTATGCAATGGCAATCCAAGAACCTGCTGGACCCGTCTTTTTATCAATTCCTTTAGATGATTGGAATCAAGAATTTACAGGTGAATTAGTGGTACGTAGCGTTGCTCATAAAGTTGCAGCCGACCCTGAACGCCTCAAACAGTTTGCAGACAAATTATCTCAAGCGAAAAACCCAGTGTTGATTTATGGCGCTGACATTAGCAAGCACGATGGCTGGAAAGAAGCAATTGCGCTGGCGGAAAAAATGCAAGTTCCAGTATGGGCTGCACCCGCTTCAGAAAGAACCCCTTTTCCTGAGAACCATCCACTTTATGCTGGTGGATTACCCTTTGCCACGCAGCCATTATCAGAAAAACTTCAAGGCCATGATGTGGCTTTAATCATTGGGGCACCTGTCTTTAGATATTACCCTTATGTTGCTGGTGACTATTTACCCGAAGGTTTAGCCTTATTACATATTACCAATGACCCAGCAGAAGCGGCACGCGCACCTGTAGGAGATAGTCTAATCAGTAATCCGGTTTTGGCATTATCATCTTTAATTGAAATGGTCACCGTACCTGAAAACCGTCAACAACCCGCTATTCATAAACTACCACATCATATGGCACCCCATGCTGTCGCAGAAAATACCCAAACGACGGATACGGTATTAACCGCTTTGGATGTTTTTAAAACAGTCCGAAAAGCGGTACCAGAAAATGCAATTTTAATGGAAGAGTCGCCATCTAATATTGCCGAGCTACATACCGCATGGCCTGTTACGTTTCATGATGGCTTTTATACGGCCGCAAGTGGTTCATTAGGTTGGAATGTCCCGGCTGCAGTAGGGATCGCTTTGGCTGAACGCGATAATGGAAAAAATCGTCCAGTGGTCGCGATGATTGGTGATGGTTCATTACAATATGCCATTCAAGGCATGTGGACCGCGAACCAACAACGTTTACCCATTATTTATATTGTTCCGGTGAACCGAGAATATGCCATTTTAAAAGCATTTTCAGAATGCCAAGACACACCGAATGTGCCTGGCTTAGATATTCCAGATTTAGATATTGTGTCTTTGGCCAAAGGTTATGGTTGTATTGGCAAGCGTGCAGAAACCACGGATCAATTATTTAATTTCTGTCTAGAAGCACTCAAACAAAATCGACCGACAGTGATTGAAGTCCCCATTAGCAAAGTGATTCCCTCACTGATCTAAGTGGGATCGCGCTAAAGCGAGTTTCAAGCCATTAAGTTTAATTTAAAACGCCTGATGCACTGCATTGGGCGTTTTGCTCAGATAGCGCTTTGCACATATAAAACCCCCTTATTTAAAAGAAGCGATATGACGAGGATATGTGCCGCTCTCAAACCTTAAAGCCAATATGTTTTCCTGTGGGAAGTTCAACATCAATGCGGAGTTCTCCTCCCATTGCTTCAACATATTTTTTCATCGTTGATATTTTCAGATCATTGCAACGACGCTCAATTGCTGAAAGTGAGGGCAGCCCCCATCGCCCACTTTTCAAATAAACCCCATCCTCCAATGTTCATTTCTACATGATGGGTCTACAATAGTGCTGTTTCCAAAAACATGTATAAATTCAAGCTTAGATCCGCATTTTAAGCAGGCATTTGGTACTTTGAATTTAGCATTCATCTTGGGAATCGTTCTATTTTTTAGGTTAATTTATTATTCTCTAAGGAGTCGTCAGGGTGCGCCAAGCAACAGTGTCTATTGATCGTGAAGCACTGCAATCGAATCTCAACCGTGTCAAACAACTTGCCCCACAAGCTAAAATCGTCAGCATGGTGAAAGCCAATGCCTATGGACACGGGCTGCATGACTGCCTCGCAGCCTTAAATGCAACCGATGCCTTTGGTGTCGCCTGCTTAGCCGAAGCCTTGCAAATTCGCGACGTTGGCGATCAACACGATGTCACCTTAATTGAAGGTGTATTTGCGCTAGACGAAATGCCAATTGCCATTGCCAATCGCTTTGAAGTTGTGATTCATCAGCAACAACAATTAGATTGGTTAATCCAGCACCAAGACGCCTATCAGGCACAAGGGCTTAAAGTTTGGGTCAAGCTCAACAGTGGGATGAATCGCTTAGGTTTCAAACATCTTGAAATTATCGCGATTATTCAAGATCTGCAAAGCCGCGGCTTTAACTGTGTACTGACCATGCATTTTGCCAATGCTGATCGTGATTACCCACTCAATGATCTGCAAGTCCAACAGTTCTTAGAGGTTAAAACAGCTTGTGCCCCGATTTTAGCTTCGTGCTGTAACTCTGCCGCGATTTATAAATGGCCAGAATTACATTTTGATTATGTCCGCCCTGGCATTATGTTATACGGCGCTTCGCCTTTTGCGGATCAATCGGTAGATCAATTAAAACTCACCCCGGTGATGAGTTTTAATGCAGCGATTATTGCCACCAATCAAATTCAAGCCGGTGAATATGTCGGCTATGGTTCAACCTTTCAAGCTGAACATGATATGCAAATTGCCATTGTTTCGATTGGCTATGGCGATGGTTATCCACGGGCCTATTCCAAACAAAACTATGTCAGTATCAATGGCCAAGCCGTTGCACTGGTGGGTCGCGTTTCCATGGATATGATCGCCATTGATATTACGGGCTTAAACGTTGAGATTGGACAGCCAGTTGAATTGTGGGGTAAACAGCGTTTGGTTGATGATGTTGCTGCAGCCAATGGAACGATTGGCTATGAATTACTGTGTAGACTCAGCCAGCGCCCACAGCGTTATTAAAATAGATCCGCTGCCTATAAATGAATAAAAATCTAATCAGATTAAAATTATTCAACTTAAATCTATTCTTCCATCATTGGCCAATTGCATTTGGCCAATGATGCTGATTCAATTTCAATGGCTTTATTTAAATCCTCAAAAAGCTTTTTAAGGATAACCCTTGCTAAAATAGCGGATATTTTCTATTGTATCGCTGTAGATCTCACCCCTCCCTTTTTGATTAATTAATTTAGTTTTATTATGTCTTCACAAGAAAAAGAAACCTCGAACAGTTTATATCGCCAGTGGCAAATCCTTTCTCGACTTGGTACGGGAAAATGGTTAGGCACGCGTGAAATACAAGAAACCTTGCAACGTGAAGGCATTGATATTAGCCTGCGCACGATTCAACGTGATTTAAATCAAATTTCACAGCGTTTTCCAATTGAAAATAATAAAGCAGTTCCCCAAGGTTGGCGCTGGCAGTCCGATGCGCCAATTCAAAGTTTGCCACATATGACCAGTTCGCAAGCCGTCACCTTTATGATGGTTGAAGAACACTTAAAACATTTATTACCGCCAAGTTTGGTCGAGGAAATGAATCCTTGGTTTGATTTGGCACGTCGCAATCTTTCAACTCACAATAATGTTCGCCAATGGATTAATCGGGTTCGTATCGTGCCTGCTACTCAACCTCTGATTCCACCTACCGTTGAGCGTGATGCACAGCAAGCCATTTATGAAGGACTCCTTCAGGACAAACAAATTGAATGTAGCTATCGCTCTCGCGGTGCGCACGGCGAAGACCGCCAATACACGCTCAATCCACTGGCCTTGGTTCAAAAAGGTCCGATTATTTATTTGATCTGTACCCGTCATGACAAATCAGATGTACAAACCTTTGCACTACATCGTTTTAAATCCGCCAAAGTTTTAGAATTACGCGCCATGCACCCTGTCGATTTTGAAATTGATGAATATATCGATTCTGGGGCACTTGGTTTTAGAGTTGACTTTAATCAGCCCACCCGCAATATCGATCTACAGCTGTATATGCAAGAAGCGGATGCTTTATATTTTAGTGAAAGCCAACTAAGCAAAGAGCAAACCATCGAAAAGATCAGTGAGGATTTATATAAAGTTAGCGCCACCGTACCATTCACCTCACAGTTGATTTGGTGGTTACGCAGTTTTGGTAAAAAGATGATCCGAATTGAACCGATTGAAGTCTTTAATGCAGTGCATGAAATCGAATAAATACGATTTCACCAATCCAATCTAAGTCAGCGCTTTAGGCTACGCAACTCAGCAGCCTAAAGCCTAACCTGCAATACAAAAAAGAGAGCCCGCAGGCTCCCATCATCTTGTTGTTTTCAATATCGTTTAATATTGTGTATTTGTCTTTTTAATCTTCATCCTATATCGCTCCAATATATAGAATGAAGGCTTTGGAGTAGATGCCACGTTTACTGACAATAAGTGCGGTCAACACCATTATCATTCATCATTTTCATCGTCATTGTTTTACCTCTGCTATAGAACATGCACTCAATATAACCCACCACTATTCATTTAATTAATAATTAGAATTGCAGAGAACTGCGAAAATTAAACTAAGTCAAATTTATGCAAAGCTCTTCAAATCAGCTTGAATTTTAAGCTTTAAATCACAACCAACAATGCTGCAATCTAAAAAGTCAGCAACATCACCACGATGTTACTGACTTTATACCTTCATCTCAAGCAAGCCAGATCAATCGAGCTTCGCCAGTTCCTTATAGCGTTTGGTTTCTGACAAAGCCGCATGTTGTCTGGCCAATACGCTATAAATGGTCGGTAATATAAATAAAGTGAATAATGTCCCAATCAACATGCCGCAAACAATCACCACACCCAGCCCAAAACGACTATTCGCACCGGCACCCGTGGCAAATAACAATGGAATTAAACCAAAGACCATTGCGGCGGTGGTCATCAAAATTGGACGTAACCGAATTTTTGCTGCTTGCAAAATAGCTTCACGGCGGTCTAAGTGATCGCTGACTTGTAGTTCATTGGCAAACTCAACCATCAAAATACCATGTTTACTAATCAGCCCGATCAAGGTCACCAAACCAATTTGGGTATAGATATTCACACTAGAAAGATCAAATACCAAGGGAATCAGTGCCCCACAAATCGACAATGGCACAGTAATTAAAATAATCAGTGGATCGAGCAGACTTTCATACTGCGCTGCCAAGACCAAATAAATCACCACCAGTGCTGCGAGAAATGCCAGCATCAGACTATTGCCTTCTTGCATATACTGTCTGGCATCGGCTTGCCAATCAAAGCTAAAGCCCGCGGGTAAATCTGCAATCGCCTGTTCTAAAAAGCTGAGCGCTTCACCCAGCGAGACACCCGGTGCCGGAATGGCTTGAAAGGTTGCTGCATTTTGCTGATTAAACTGTGTCAGTTTATTCGGTTCAACCTGCATCGACATCGAGACCACAGTCGACAATGGAATCAATTGTCCTGCTTCAGTCCGTACAAACTGCTGGGCCAATGCCTCAGGACTCATCCGTTGTTTTTGAATACTTTGTGGAATCACATCATAGGCTCGGCCTTGCATCGCAAAACGATTGATATAGTTTTCCCCCACCAAGGTCGATAAGGACTCCGCAATATCTTGCATCCGAATACCAAGACTGTTGGCTTTTTCACGATCAACCTTAATCTGTACCACGGGATTGTTATAGTCGAGATCACTATCGACTACGACAAATAAGCCACTTTCACGTGCTTTCTGCTTAATCTCCTCCATGGTCTGATACAGCACCGAATAATCCTGCGAAGTCCGTAGCACCATTTGTACCGGTAAGCCGCCCGTTGAACCGGGCAATGCTGGTAATTGAAAGACAAAAACACTGCTGCCCTCAACCTCTCCCACTTTGGCTTGCAAATCTTGTTGAATCGCAGTGCCATCACGCTCACGTTCGGACCACGCCGTTAAAGTGGTTCCCCCAAAACTAGCAGCGGGTCCATCTGTACCATTAATAATCCACGTATTTGCAGTTTCAGGTAAGGTCCAAAAAATCTGATCTAACTTTAAGCCAAATTTTTCGGCATAGTTGAGATTGGCATGTTGTGGCGATTTAATTGCAGTCAATACACTGGCCTGATCTTCTGCAGGCGACAATTCTTTTTTTGGCATCTGATAGAGAAATGGCAAACTGATTAAAATCACCGCTGCAATCGATCCGCTCATCCAACGATGGTGTAGTGAGTAATTTAGCACCTTGCCATAACTGGTTGTTAAAGCATTGAAGAAACGCTCTGCTAAGCGTGCCATTTTGCCTTCATTTTGCTTGGCATCGAGCAAATAAGAACTCATCACCGGTGATAAGGTTAATGCGACGACTCCTGAAACCACCACTGCACCAGCAAGGGTAAAGGCAAATTCTTTAAATAAAGAACCCGTTAAGCCCCCCATTAAGCCAATCGGTGCATATACCGCAGCTAAGCTAATGGTCATGGCAATCACTGGCCCAGCCACCTCCCTCGCACCAATCAATGCGGCTGCAACCGGTGACTTCCCTGCTTCGATATGTCGGTGTACATTTTCGACCACCACAATGGCATCATCAACCACCAAACCAATCGCCAGAACCATCGCCAACAACGTCAGTAAGTTAATACTAAAACCGAACAGCAGCATCATTCCCATTCCACCCAGCAACGATAGTGGAATCGTCACAATTGGAATAATCACACTGCGGAATGAACCAAGACACAGATAAATCACCAAAACCACAATGATCAAAGCTTCAATAAAGGTATGTACCACTTCATTAATTGAGGCATCAATAAAACGTGCGGTCTCATAAGCCAAATCGACACTGACACCAGGCGGCAAGGTTTTTCTAATTTCAGGTAAATGTTGTTTAATTCCATCCACAATCACCAAGGGATTTCCACGTGGTGTTGCTTGTAAACCCAAGAAAACCGCAGGCTTACCATTCATAATCGCACTGGTTTCTGTGGATGCCGCTCCAAGCTCAACCGTTGCGACATCTTTTAAATGCACGATGCCATTGGCATCATTGCGTATCACCAAGGCTTTAAACTCAGCCACACTGGTCAAATCAGTAGAAACATTAACATTCGACACCACATATTCGCCTTTGACTTGGCCCGGTGCCGCTTGATAGTTATTGCTTTGAATTGCTTGCGCAATATCGGCAGCATTGATGCCACGTCCTGCCATCCGATCGGCATCTAGCCAAATGCGCATTGACAGGCGTTGCGCACCATAGCTTTGTACTTTGGCCACCCCCTCAATGCTCGATAACATTGGCTCGACCACGCGTGATAAATAATCGGTCAGCTCAGCCAAACTAGCGGTTTCACTGGAAAAACCAATATAGGCCACATCGGTAGATTCACCTGAGGAGCGCTCAATCACTGGGTCAAAAGCACGCTGTGGAAGCTTATATCGGACTTGATTGACCTTGGCCATCACTTCGGTCAGTGCCTGCGTTGAATCACGATTCAACTCCATACGCAGCGTTACCGTACTGCGACCTTGTACTGTAGATGAAGATAAATAATCCACCCCTTCTACCGCTGAAACCGCTTGTGCAATCGGTTGTGTCACAAAGCCTTGCATTAATTCTGCACTGGCACCTGGATATTCAGTACTGATGCGAATGGTTGAGCTTTCAAGTAAGGGATATTGCCGAATCGGTAATTTATCAAACGCATAAAATCCAAACAGTAAAATTAAAGTACTGACTACCAAGGCCAATACAGGTCGCCTTACAAATAAATCGGTGAACCTCATACATTCGGCTCCTGTATCGGTGCAGCTTTTGCAGTCTGATTTAAAGTATCCGTCGCCAACGCCTCGATTGGCATCTGATCACTCAGTTTTAACTGCCCAGAAGTAATGACTTTATCGCCTTGTTTCAGACCCTGCTTAATTTCTACCCAACCATCTGCACGTTCTCCAACTTTCACGGCAATCTTATGTGCAAGCAATTTGCCATCGGTCATTGTGGCAACAAAGACCGTCTCACCATAAGCGGTATAGGTTACTGCCGTTTCAGGAATCATCAGCGCCGTTTCGGCCTGATCTTGATTTAAGATGACGCTGGCAAACATACCGGCTTTAAAACGGTTTTCACTATTTGGCAATTGCGCTTGAATCTGTACCGTTCTGGATTTTGAAATGAGTGGATCAATGGCCGTCACATGCGCATTAAACGACTGATTCGGAAAGGCATCTAGCGCTACTTTTAATGCTTGCCCTTGGCGTATTTGTGGTGCAATTCGCTCATCTAAATTGAAGTTGACCAACAAGTTTTGCGTGTCGACCAGACTGACGATCGGCTCGCCAATATTGATGTACTGCCCTTGATGGACTTTGCGAATCCCGATCATTCCTGCAAATGGTGCGCGAATTACTTTTTGCTGAATTTTGGCATTTAACTGTTTAATCTGCCCCAAAGTCACATCACGATTCGACAAGGCATTTTCAACTTCTTCTTTGGCCACGGCATTCATCTCAGCCAATTCGTGCCCGCGCTTATAGATGGCTTGGTGCAGTTTCAATTTGGCCTTCAGTTGCTCAATTTCACCTTGTTCAACCGCATCATTGAGCTTTAAAAGTATTTGCCCAGCATGAACATATTGTCCCGATTGAAAATAGATTTTTTCTACACGTCCAGATGCTTCAGATGCGACTTGAATTTGACGCACTGCTTCCAGCTCCCCCACAGCGGTCAAACTGCGTGGTGCTTCACGGGATTCAACCGTGGCAACCGCTACTTTAACCGGTGGGTATGCATAGGCCGCAACCGCTGGCTGATCCGGCTTGAAAAAGAAATAGAGCAGCAGCGCACTCAATAATAATCCGCTGAGAATGAGGGCAATATTGCGTTTTTTTCGAGTGATCATGTTCATTAGGCAATCACTCCTGTCTCAAGTTGCTGCAAAAGTTTGCGAGAATGACTGAGCATGGCTGCCATAATTAAGCCTGCAATCACAGCCAGATGCTCTAAGGCGAAGTACAACGAGATCACCGCCTGCATCCCCGACATCTCCCAAAAACGATGCACAATGACAATGGTCAGCAATAAAAATACAGACAGTAGTCCAGCACCGAACCAGACTGCTTTGTTGAACAAGATAAAATAACTACCTGATAATAAAATTAATGCACTGGCGTAGTTAAACAGCCATGCCGGTGACAAGCCGACCGCTTGCATTTCTGCAAAGCTTGCTTCGACGTTAATCACTTTGGCAAAACCAGAAAAAAGGAATAACAAAGCCATTAAGCAACGGCAAAATAACCATAACTTGGAGCTTTGCAGCAGTGTCTGAACAAAAAGTGGCATGATAATTCCCAATATGACGTTGACGCTTCACCTGATTTTTTTACTGACTATTTCAATAAAAATGAGGTGGGCAACAGCAAGTGGCACCACTATAAAACCTCAGGTTAACCTTAGGTCAAGCTGAAATATTCAAATAAAATTTATATTTTTTAGCTGCTTAATCAGTGGATCACATTTATTTTTGGACATAAAAAAGGCCTCTCATCTAGAGAAGCCCTTTTTAGAATACATGCTTAAAGCTTAGTCACCTTGATAGCCTTTCAGTTTTAAACGTGCAGCATGTAACAACGGCTCTGTATAACCAGAAGGTTGTTCAGCACCTTTAAAAATCAAGTCTGAAGCAGCTTGGAAAGCAATGTTGTTGTCAAAATCAAGTGACATTGCGGTATACAGCGGATCGTTGGCATTTTGCTGATCAACAATTTTCGCCATACGCTGCATCACTTGCTCAACTTGTTCACGGCTTACGATGCCATGACGTAACCAGTTGGCAACGTGCTGAGAAGAAATACGTAAGGTTGCACGGTCTTCCATCAAACCAACATCGTTGATATCGGGTACTTTAGAACAACCAACGCCCAAGTCGACCCAACGAACCACATAACCCAAGATTCCTTGGCAGTTATTTTCAAGTTCTTTGGTTTTCTCTTCTTCAGTCCAGTTGGTATTTGCTGCCAATGGTGGCGTTAACAAATCATCCAAAGGAAGTGCTTTGGTGTTTAACAACTCTTGCTGACGCTGCGCCACATTAATTTGGTGATAATGAATCGCGTGAATCACCGCACCTGCTGGTGAAGGTACCCATGCACAGCTTGCGCCTGCATCAGGATGTTCAGTTTTGCTGTTATACATGTCAAGTAACATATCTGGTTTTGGCCACATGCCTTTACCAATCTGTGCTTTACCACGTAGACCTGCTTGTAGACCAACCATCACGTTACGGTTCTCATATGCTGGGAACCAAATTTGTGCTTTGACTTCACCTTTACGAACAAATGGACCTGCTTCCATAAAGGTATGAATTTCATCACCCGTACGATCCATAAAGCCAGTATTGATGAAAATGGTACGATCTTTGGCTTGCGCAATACAGTTTTTCAAGTTCACAGAAGTACGGCGTTCTTCGTCCATGATCCCGATTTTCAAGGTTTTGGCTGGAAGATTTAACGCTTGTTCTGCACGCTCAAAAAGTTCAACCGCAAATGCCACTTCTTCTGGACCATGCATTTTTGGCTTAACGATATACATCGAACCCGTACGCGAGTTCTTCACTTGGTTTTGACCTTTAATGTCGGCAAAAGCCAACAATGGTGTGATCAATGCATCCATGATGCCTTCATAGATTTCAGCACCATCAACCAAGATTGCAGGATTGGTCATCAAGTGGCCAACGTTACGCAGTAACATCAATGAACGACCATGAATAGAGGTTTCACCACCATCCAAGTTTTTGTGTGTGCGATCTTTGTTTAAGGTACGTGTGACTGTTTTGCCATTTTTCTCGATACTTTCTTCGAGCGTCCCTTGCATCAGACCCAGCCAGTTACGGTAGCCTTCGACTTTCTCTTCTGCATCAACCGCAGCAATCGAGTCTTCTAAATCTTGAATCGTGGTAACAGCAGCTTCAAGTACTAAATCTTTTACGCCTGCTGCATCTGTTTTACCGATTGGGCTGTTGGCATCGATTTCAACAATAACGTGCAAACCATTATTTTTGAACACAAGCTCAGTTGGATTTGCAGCCTCACCGTTATAACCCACAAATTTGGCTGTATCTGCAACAGTCGTGGTTGAACCATCTTTTAGCGTTACAACAAGTTGATTGCCATCGACTGCGTATTTGCTCACATCAGCATGTGAACCTTGCGCAAGTGGGAATGTCTCATTTAAGAAATTCTTTGCAAATGCAATAACTTTAGCGCCACGTGCAGGGTTATAACCCTTGCCTTTCTCTGCGCCACCTTCATCTGAAATGACGTCAAAGCCATAAAGTGCGTCGTATAAAGAGCCCCAACGTGCATTGGCTGCGTTGATACAGTAACGTGCGTTACGTACAGGAACAACCAATTGAGGGCCAGCCAGTAATGCGATCTCTTCATCTACATTTTCTGTGCTGATTGTGAAATCTTCTACTTCTGGTAATAAGTAACCAATTTCTTGAAGGAAAGCTTTATAAGCTCCGAGTTCGAATGTGTTATTGCGGTGCCACTCATCAACTTGAGCCTGAATTTTTTCACGCTTAGCCAGCAATGCCTTGTTCTTGGGGCTAAGATCAACAACAACTTGCTCAAAGTTTTTCCAGTATGTCTCACTGTCTAAACCAGAACCAAGGAGCGCTTCGTTCTCGATGAAATCGTAGAGTTCTTTAGCAATCGCTAACTTACCTTTTTGAATACGTGCAGTCATTGTCTTTCCTGATATGGCTATTTTTTATAACAAGAGATCTCAGTATACCTATTTATCCTATGCTGAATAGTACTATCACAATCCTAAATAGTAAGCATTTTCTAATAAACTTTGCTTGACAAATTGGCTTTAAATCATTTGTGATACTTTGATATTCAACAAGATATGGCGACCAACTCCATCAGTGTATAAGCTTCCGAAAATCTAAAAATTAGACCAAAGTTGACATCCACAGATAAAACGCACCAAGAAATAAAAAAGCACGCCGAAGCGTGCTAGACAAAATCATCTCATTTCATTTATTCAACGTGCAATTCACTGGCATTAATTTGACGATGCGCAGCCTGTAGGTATTCATCTGACTGCATTTCAAGTAAACGTGAACGCGTTCGTTCAATTTCAAATGCCAATTTCTGACCTTGGTAAATCTCGATAATATTGTCTTCGGAAGTTAACAGTAATTTGACGCCTCGGTCATAAAACTCATCGACCAAATAAACAAAACGACGCGTTCCTTCCGATAAGTGATCGGTTAAATGCGGAACATTACTCACCAGCACCGTATTATAAATATTGGCAATTTGAATAAAATCAGCAGGGCTACGTGGCTTTAAACACAACTCAGAGAATTCGCACCACAACACATCTTCAGTATGACCAAGCGTTTCCACAATACGATTATTAATAATAATCGATTGTTCCGATACCGTTTGAGATTGGGTCAATGCAGTAAAACGATCAGTGATCCAGAGATTATGCTCATGGGTTAATGGCGTTTTAAATAACTGTGCTTGTTTTAACACCCGTAAGCGATAATCTACACCAGCATCTACGTTGAGCACCACGCAGTGTTGTTTCACTGCCTCAATGGTGGGTATAAAACGATCACGATGAATTCCATCGCGATATAGTCCATCTGGTGCAATATTCGATGTTGCCACCAAAGTAATCCCGCGCTGGAATAACTTTTGAAATAGATCACTTAAAATCATGGCATCTGTGACGTTCGATACAAAGAACTCATCAAAACAAATGATGACTGCCTCTTTATAGATTTGATCAGCAACGAGATCTAAGGGATTACGTTGACCCGAGAGTTTATTCAGCTCTTTGTGCACAAACTGCATAAAGTGATGAAAATGCATACGAGTTTTACGTCGAAATGGAATTGATTCATAAAACTGATCCATTAACCACGTTTTACCGCGACCTACGCCACCCCACATGTATACCCCGCGTGGCGATGTTTGACGACGAAAACGTCTAAATGCTTTTTTTGATGCTTTATAGCGATTTAACAGTTCTTGCCATACACGCTCTAACTCTCGCACGGCTTCAGCTTGCGCCTCATCAGGTAAAAATTTTCCTGTAGAAATGGCTTGTGCGTAGCGCTCAGCAGGTGAAGACGGTAAATAAGCAGTATTTAATGCGGATTTCTGATCTAACATAGCGTTGCTGTACTTTTATAGGCTAGTGGAAGTATAGCGAAATATTCGCCGGATTGATGGAACTTTAACATATAGGCTGCGGACAGCCGATTGAGCTTAGGCTATTCCCGATACTGACTCGGGCTTGCCCCAAACCAACGTTTAAAGGCATGGTTAAATGCCGCAGTTTCGGAATACCCCAGTCTTACCGCAATTTCAGCCATCGGATATGATCCTTCGCGAATCAAAACCAAGGCTTTACGCTGTATCAACTGTTCACGTATCTGCTTATAGCTGGTTTGCAATTGACGCAATTGATGGCGCAAAGTTCGTTCAGGTAAGTTCAATGCCTGTGCGGTTTGCACCATACTTGGCAAAATGCCAACTTGTAAATCTAAAAAATCTCGAATGTGATCAACCAAAGTTTCTGGCTGAGCAAGACCGGTTAATCGTGCGATTTCTGCAATACATTTTCGCTCATACAGTCTGCAAGTACTTGCATCTGCGGATGGAATATGAAAACTCAAGGCCCGACGATCTATCGAAAATTGAGCACTTGCTGCATCAAACTGAACATCATGTCCATAATAATCTTGGTATTGTTCAAGTTGTAGCATATGTTCTGGCTGAGGAAATGGCAAACTGACCTGAATCACGGGGATAGCCAAATTCATCATTTTATAAATATCTTGTATAAATTTAAAGGTGGCTGCAATTTCACATTGTGCACGGAATCGCCCAATTTCAGTAAATTGATCTATGGCTTGATAATTCAATTGCATACTTGAAGCCGTTGTTTCAAGCCATAAACTGCCATATAAATGGGTTAATTGCTGAAACTTAACCACCTGATGCAGAGCCTCTTCAACACGATCACAATTGAGCAGCAGCATCAATAAAGGGCCATAGCCCGCCAAGGTATAATGTTGTCCGACCTGCAACCCAAGTTCAGGTGCAACGCGCTGTGCAATAATATTTTGAATATTCCATTCAATACTCGAATGCAAAATTGCACTCGGATCCAGTGCATCGACTGAAATACCAATACGGGCTAAACGTGCGTCAACCTCAATACCTGCTTGACGCATCCCTTTGATTAAATAGATTAAACTAAGAATAGAACGCTTCATCATTAAATCATCAATCTGAATACAAAGCCTACTGCCCGATCATTCATTTTCCGATTTGCCGAACTCATCCAATAATGCGTTGCATTGATCATATCCATTGATTTATAAACCACTTATGCTTAAACACATTAAAATAAATAGAAGGATAATAAAACATGACTCAGCGCATATCTCAATCGCAAAACTTGACAAAAACCCGAATTGTCATCATCGGTGCAGGCTTTGGCGGCCTCAGTATGGCGATTCGCCTTCAACAATCCCAATTCAATGATTTTATTATCTTAGAAAAAGCCAATGCTGTTGGGGGGACTTGGCGTGAAAATCAGTATCCAGGTGCAGCCTGTGATGTACAGTCACATCTCTATTCTCTGTCCTTTGCAGCAAAACCCGACTGGAGTAAACGCTATGCGGAGGCATCTGAAATATTTGATTATATACAAGATTTAGTCGAACGATATCAGTTAAAACAGTACATTCAATTCAATAAAGAAGTTTGCAGTGCCCACTATGATGAACAGCGCTTTCGCTGGAGTCTATTACTCAAAAATGGGGAATGTATTGAAAGTCAGTACGTTATTTTTGCATCGGGGCCTTTGCATGTGCCACAAATCCCAAAAATCAAAGGCATTGAAAAATTTAAAGGCCAAGTCTTCCACTCCTCACAATGGAAGCATGACTACAACCTTGATGATAAAACCATCGCTTCAATTGGAACCGGTGGAAGCGCCATTCAATACATTCCAGAAATTGCGAAACAAGCCCAACAACTCTATGTATTTCAAAGAACTGCGGCATGGGTAATCCCACGAGATGAGCGAAGCTATAGTCGATTAGAGCAGTATTTATTTAAGCATCTCGACTGGTTTCGCAAGTTTCATCGGGCACGTCTCTACTGGTCGAATGAAGTCCGTGTTGTGCCCATTGTCCAACCAAAACTGATGAAATATGGGCAAAAATTGGCAGAAATGTTTATTCGCTATCAAGTCAAGGATCAGAACATTGCAAAAAAGCTAACCCCTGACTATGTATTGGGTTGTAAACGGATCTTAATTTCCAACCAGTACTACCCCACTTTTAATCGTGGCAATGTTGAATTAATTTGTGAGGCTATTCAAGAAGTCACCGAAGACAGTATTGTCACCGCAGATGGAATATCCCGCCCAATGGATTGCCTCATCTATGGCACAGGCTTTATCACCGATCCACGGATTTACCTCAAATCCTTTGAATGCTTTGGCCTTGGCGGCCTAGAACTGAAACAGGCGTGGAAAGCTGGCTCAGAAAGCTTTTATGGCATTATGACCAAACAATTTCCCAATTTATTTCAATTGCTTGGCCCCAACACCCTGCTTGGTCACAACTCCGTGATTTTTATGATTGAAGCGCAAGTCGATTATATTTTACAACTGATTGAAATGGTCGATAAAAATGCCGCGCAAGCGGTGGTGGTGCGCGATGAAACACAAAACCAATTTAATCAGCGTCTGCAAAAACAATTTCAACATACCGTTTGGCAGTCTGGCTGTGTCAGTTGGTATCAACAACAGGATGGGAAGAATTTTGCACTGTGGCCTAGCTATACCTGGAAATACTGGCGTGCAACACAGCATTTAAATCCCAAAAACTATCACTTACTCGGCCTCCTAACTGCACAAAATAGCGCAGCCTAAGTACTTCTTGGCTTATAATCAGCAGCAGTTTTCTGCTGATTATAAGTTATGCAATCGCTTTGGTTAATTTTCCAACTTTTATTCTGTTTATTCCTCGGTTTTGTTCTCGCTAAAAAAATCCCGACGCCCATTGAGCGATTTGGTTTTAAGATTTTACCGTACTTTACTTATATTCTGCTGATTGCAATTTCGATGGAATTTGCACAAACTTTGCAAGCACTGAAAAATCCAAATCAAATTTTATCTACTGCACTCATTCTGTCATTCAGTACATCGCTTGGGGCTTTTTTCTGTTGCTATCTGCTTTTTAAACTGATTGGCTATCAGCCAATGCAAGGTAAAATTTCATCTGCACTCATGTTTAAGTCATTACTCAATATCAGTTATGCCTTTGTCGCGCTACTCATAGGTTATGTGCTAGCACAGCTGTTTAGTCATTTTAATATCAATCTTCATATTGGTACTTGGCAACTGCTTTTGCTCTTTATGTTCCTGATCGGACTTGACCTGGCCTATACTCCGCTTGATCGTTCTTGGTTAAATTGGAAGATTTTATTGGTTCCAGTTGCCTGTATTATTGGTTCATTATTGGGGGCTTTGGCCAGCGCACTCATCATCAAACACGTCCTGTTAAAAGACCTGATTATGCTGTCACAAGGCTATGGTTTCTATTCGATGACCGGTATTGTGGTGACCGAACTTAAAAATGCACAACTCGGCAGTATTGCCTTGATGAATGATTTATTTAGAGAAATTTTTGCGATTTTGTTTATGTATATGATTGGCTGGCGTTATCCACGTTCTGCTATTTCATCTGCGGGTGCAACTGCGATGGATGTCACTTTACCGATGGTCAAACAGGCCTGTGGCAATGACTTTATACCGCATGCCATGGTCAGTGGCTTTGTACTTTCAATATTGGCCCCAATTGCCGTCAGCATCCTCGCAGCGCTTTAAAATACAAGCTTAGCGCAGCAACTCACCACTTCCGTGTAATACCCATAAAAAAAACCAGTCGATCAACAGACTGGTTTTTTACATTTTGCTAAGGTCAAAGTCTATAGCGTGGCTAAAATATCTTTGAGCGTCTGGCTTGGGTTTTTTGACTGGGTAATTGGACGACCAATCACCAAATGGGTTGAACCATCTAGCATGGCTTGCTGTGGGGTCACAATGCGTTTTTGATCATCCGCATTCGATCCAGCTGGACGAATACCCGGTGTGACTAAAGAAAAATCCTGACCCAAATCCTGACGTAGCATTTTGGCTTCTTGTGCTGAACAAACCACACCATCTAAACCCGATTCTTTGGTGAGCTTGGCTAGGCGGCGAACCTGTTCAGAAGGCTCGATATCTAAGCCGATATCACGTAAATCTTCACGCCCCATTGAGGTTAAGACCGTTACTGCAATCAGTTGGGTCTTGTAATTGCCAGCTTTCAGGCGCTCCACGCAGGTTTCCATCATTTTACGGCCACCAGAGGCATGTACATTGACCATCCACACCCCCAAATCTGCAGCAGCACAAACCGCTTGTGCGGTCGTATTTGGAATATCGTGGAACTTTAGGTCTAGAAATACATCAAAACCTTTCTGCTGTAATGCTTTGACAACGGAAGGACCAACATGGGTAAAAATTTCTTTGCCTAATTTAACGCGGCATAGTGATGGATCTAATTGATCTGCAATGGTTAAAGCGTCATATTGGCTTTGTACATCTAGGGCAACAATGATACTCAAGAGTCTTTACATCCATCACACAAAAAAAGTAGATGCATTATAAAGGGCTTTGTCGCGTACTGTAAAACCATCAATACCGTTAAAGTTGAAAATTTCGCCTATTTGCTTTTTTTATAACGGATGTAGCCCAGACACAACAACAGCATCCCCAACATAACCACGATACACAGCACGGTTTTAAAGCGGTCTCGTCCATTGTCTGCTAAGAAATAAATGACTGTAGCAGCTAAAATAAAAATACCACCAGCAAGTAACTTAATCAGATCCCAATGATTACGGTCCTGAATATAAGGTTGCATATTCTGATCATTGATTAAATGTGGATGGTTTTGCTCGACAAAATTACGAATCTTTAAAACATCATCTCTGGTTAATTCTCTAGGAACGATCAATCCATCTGTCACCGCAATCAAAATATGCTGCCCCTTGAATCCAATACTTTGAATCTGCACAAATTGAAATGTTTTCTTATAATGGAGTGGATTTAAAGCATAGCCCTTATATTCGCTTGATTCTGCATGGATACAGGTTAAATACTGATTATTTAAAATAAAAACTTCATCATTTTTTGTGCACTGTATTTTAGGCGACTATTTTCAATTCGTATTTCCATGAATTCTCAACGCAGTACTGACAGCTTTAGCCATAAATGGAATCATTCAAACTAAATCAAACTCAAAACTCAGTCCCCAAAAAATCAAAAGCTCCTCACTGAATACACAGTAAAGAGCGTTGATCACCAAAAGACTTAATCAATATAATAATTAAGTGAGTGAGGTTTTATCCTCTGGGTGAATATCTAAAACAGTTTTTTCATGTTTTATATTTGCCGCAGCTTCCGCCGCCGCAAGTTGTGCAGTGTGGATTTGTTCTTTGCGTAAATAATCAATATCTTTGCGAAGACGTTTAATTTCCCAGCTATTTTGGAATACTCTGAAAATTTGCACTCCAATTAACAGACCAAGCACAATGCCAATAGCCAAGGTTAATAAGAGTAATAAGCCTAAACGCATTGCTGGGATCTGAGCAAATAACAAATCGACCGGAAGCTCAGTACCATTTTGCAAAACAAGCGCTAAAGCATAGCCAAATATCACAATAAGTAAAAAAACCAGAATATAACGCATACGCACCTCTTGTTATTAAGTTTTATAAGTTAGCAGACTCATTAACCGCATCACGCAATGCTTTACCTGGTTTAAAATGTGGAACTGATTTCGCTGAAACTTCAACCGACTTACCTGTTTTAGGATTACGCCCAACACGAGGATCACGGTGATGCAGTGCGAAACTACCAAATCCACGAATTTCAATTCGATCATCAGCTGAAAGTGATGCAATCATTTGATCAATCATGATTTTAACAGCTTCTTCAACCAAAGGCTCTGCTAAATGTGGGTTTTTGATAGCGATTCTTTCTATTAAATCAGACTTATTTAATGCTTCAGTAGTCATCTACGACCTCTCTAATTATCATACTGCTTGAGCAATAAAATAAATAATAACCTGTTTAAATACAAAAAGGTAGCGTGGTGTTTAAATACCACGCTACCTTTAACAGTATTCGTATAAAAAGTATTATTTAATTACATTTAACAATACTTCTCTTACATCAACTTAGTTACCCATTTGCGCTTTGATCAAGTCACCAATAGTCTTAGGACCATTTTCTTGAGTTGTCGTAGTTTGACGCAAATTAGCAACTGCTTCTTTCTCTTCAGCTTCGTCTTTCGCTTTGATCGACAAGTTGATTGCGCGAGATTTACGATCAACGTTAATGATCTTCGCTTCAACTTCTTGACCAACTTCTAAGAACTTAGTTGCATCTTCAACACGGTCACGATTGATTTCAGAAGCTTTCAATTGAGCTTCTACTTCGTCTGCTAATTTAACAGTAGCACCACGAGCATCAACAGCAGTCACAGTACCTTTAACCAAAGCACCGCGTTCATTTGTTGCTAAGAAATCATTGAACGGATCGTTGTTCAATTGCTTGATACCGAGGCTGATACGGTTACCTTCTGCATCTACAGAAAGGATAACGGCTTCAACAGTATCGCCTTTCTTGAAGCGACGGATCGCTTCTTCACCTTGTTCGTTCCAAGAAATATCAGACAAGTGTACTAGACCGTCGATACCACCTGGTAAACCGATGAAGATACCAAAATCAGTAATTGATTTGATCGTACCAGAAACTTTTTCGCCTTTCTCATGCGCTTTAGCAAACTCTTCCCATGGGTTAGCACGAGTTTGTTTGATACCGAGAGAGATACGACGACGTTCTTCATCAACTTCAAGAACCATAACATCAACTTCATCACCAATCTGAACAACTTTAGATGGGTGGATGTTTTTGTTCGTGTGATCCATTTCTGAAACGTGTACTAGACCTTCTACGCCTTCAGCAATTTCTGCGAAGCAACCGTAGTCAGTTAAGTTAGTTACACGTGCTTTAACGATAGAACCTTTAGGATAACGGTTCATGATCGCTAACCATGGATCTTCGCCAAGTTGTTTAAGACCGAGTGAAACACGGTTACGTTCTTTGTCAAATTTAAGAACTTTAACAGTAACTTCTTGACCAACTTCTACAACTTCAGAAGGATGCTTGATACGTTTCCAAGCCATATCTGTAATGTGAAGTAGACCATCAATACCGCCTAAATCAACGAACGCGCCGTAATCGGTAAGGTTCTTGATTGTACCAGTAACTGTTTGGCCTTCTTCGAGTTGAGAAAGAAGTGCTTCACGGTCAGCAGAAGATTCAGCTTCCATCACAGCACGACGTGAAACAACAACGTTGTTACGCTTAGCATCAAGTTTAATAACTTTAAACTCAAGCTCTTTGCCTTCAAGATGTGTAGTGTCACGGATTGGACGAGTGTCTACCAAAGAACCTGGTAAGAACGCACGAACTGGACCGATGTCAACAGTGAAACCGCCTTTAACCTTACCAGAAATAATACCGGTAACGATTTCGCCGTCTTCAAAGATTTTTTCAAGTTTAGTCCAAGTTTCAGCACGTTTCGCTTTTTCACGTGAAAGAACTGTTTGACCCATACCGTTGTCAAGTGCTTCAACAACAACGTCTACAGTATCGCCAACTTGAACTTCAAGTTCGCGTTGTTCATTTAAAAATTCAGAACGTGAAACAACACCTTCTGATTTTAGTCCTGTATCTACGGTTACCCAATCAGAGTCGATGCTAACAACGATCCCTTGGATGACTGCACCCTTTTCAACGTTGAGGTTTAATTCACTTTCTTCAAAGAGGGCTGCAAAAGATTCGGTCATGATATACCTAGAAAAGTCAGCGGTCTTGGATCAGACAAGGCCGGTTCAGTTAAGCATTTACATAGTCCATATAAGACTGATCAAGCTATGCATTTGCTGATAATATTTAAGGTTTGGCTAATTGCTCATCAACAAAACCAGTCATGAGCTTAAAGACTTCTTCAATGTTGAGTTGAGAACTATCAATGATATAAGCATCAGATGCTGGTTTAAGCGGCGCTACAGTTCTTTCCGTATCGCGCTGATCACGAGCTTGGATATTACCCAAAATGTCGCTCATTTTAACATCGAGACCCATAGCCTGCAACTGTTTTACTCTGCGTTCTGCACGAGACTCTGCGGAAGCGGTCAAGTAAATCTTGGCAATCGCCTCTGGGAAAATGGTTGTTGCCATATCTCGACCATCTGCAACAAGGCCCGGCGCTTGTGCAAAATCACGTTGGCGTTGGAACAAAGCAGCTCTAAGTTCAGGAATTGCCGCAACTTTTGATGCAAACGCGCCAACTTCTTCGGTACGAATTTGTTGGCTGACATCGTGTCCTTCCAATACTATTTTTGTTTGTGCTGCTTGGCTTTGAAATTGGATATCTAAATTCGTAGCAATTGTAACGCTTTGTTTAAGCACATCTTCATCTTGGATGTTGACCAATAAACCTTTTTGCTGCAATGACAAGCCCAATAATCGATATAACGCACCTGAATCCAACAAGTGATACTGATAATGCACCGCAAGTTTCGCTGCCAAAGTTCCTTTGCCAGAACCACTTGGGCCATCAATGGTAATAATATGCGTTGTCATTGTATCCCCTGTTTAGACGAAGGATTTCGCCAATTTAGTAAGGCCTAGTTTAATCGCCTGTTTCAGCTGTGCAAGGATCATTTTCCCCACAAAAGGCAAACGTGTTTGTAATTCAATCGTATAAGTCACCAAAGTGCGATTTTCAGCGATCTTTTGAAATTCAATAATCCCCAAATGATGCTTAATTAAGGGGCTCTTTACGATTTTATATTCAATGCGTTGATTAACGTCTAATCGGGTAATTTCTTCTTGAAGTAACTTGATCGGCCCCAATCCAACTCGGCGAATCGAACCTAGGCCATCTGGGCGTTCTGGATCGCTTGAATCTTTAATACGACGCAATTGCACTGGTGCGAAAACCAGATTATAAGTTGCATGCTTCGCGAGTAATTCAAATACTTGATCGATAGGTGCATTAAATTCTTTTTTAATTTGAATGGATTCCATAACTTTCCCAGTGAGCTTGATTTTTTTGACAACACCAATTGTCAATATTTGATTCACAAAGTAAAGCCTTTTATTTTACTGCCGAGGCGTTTTTCTCTGCCAAACGTTGTTGTTTTTTTTGTGCTCGTCGCATTTTAAAAAATGTAGAAAGTTGTGTGGCGCATTGCTGCTGTAAACAGCCGCCTTGAAACGCAAAACTATGATTATAATAACCACTCTCTAATAACTGCCGACTACTGACCAGCGCACCAGCCTTCGGTTCTGTGGTGGCAAATACCACCCGCGTCACTCGCGCATGAATCAAAGCGCCAACACACATGGTGCATGGCTCTAAAGTTACATAAAGGGTTGTATCCAGTGGCAGTCTATAATTTTGACCGACTAAGCAGGCTTGGCGCAGTGCTTGTATTTCAGCATGTGCCGTTGGATCATGCCGTTCAATTGGACAATTATAGCCCAGTCCAATCACTTGGCCTTGGCTCACTAAAACCGCACCAACAGGAACCTCATCTTGTGCAGCAGCCAATGCAGCTTGCTCATATGCAAGCTGCATCCACTGCTCATCGATACGTGTTGACTCATCATCTGCATCAATGTCATCTGCTAAGTTTTTTAACGTATCAACCATTACAATTTAGATCACGTGATAAAGTTTGAGTAAATCATTCCAACTCTCGATATTCGTGACGGGCGGATTTTTCGCCAAAATACCAGGTAATGTCATCGATTCAACTTCCTCCCATTCTGGAGACAAGTCTTTATCAACTAAACGTGCACGCACACCCTCTACAAAATCGGGATGGCGTAATTTCCAATTGGAAATTTGTTCTTCAAGCGCAAAAACTTCTTGCCATGGATGCACCTGTCTGCCCCACTGCCACAACAACCAAGTAATTGCAGCTGTGCTTGGTGAACCTTTTTGCAAGTTTTCACTGGCTTGACGCAACCAATCACTGCGCGCATCACTTAAGCCAATGATCGCATTGTAGTCTTGTTCGAAATCCACACCGCGACAAACACTGTGAATGACATCAAGTGAGTTTTGTAATGGACCAGGTGGTACTGGGCGATGCATACCATTTAAGGTATCGTCCAAGGCACGAAAATCCCCTGCTGGATAATGTTCCCAGTCGATATCAACCAGTTTCTGCAAAACCACATCACGTTGTGCATCGCAAATATGTGTCGCCCAACCAATCCCGTATGCACCCGCAGCCGTCATGATTGAACCCGTCAAGCCGGTAAACAAGCCGATTGGACCGCGGTCTGCCAAAAAGCGGCTACCGCCCACATCTGGATAAAGTCCAATATTCACTTCTGGCATCGCCAAACGTGAAAATGGGGTCACTAAGCGGAATGGTGCTGCCATAAACAGGCCTAAACCACCGCCCATGACATAACCTTCACCCCAAACAACCACAGGTTTAGCATAGTTGTGTAAGAGTAAATCCAGCGAGTATTCTTGCTCAAAAAAACGATTTGCAGCATCGACTTCGTCATTAATGACCAATTGTCTTAATTTACGAACATCACCACCTGCACAGAAGGCTTTTGGTGTCGTCGAATCTAACCAAATCGCTTTAACACTGTCATCTTGATGAAAATCTTCAAATAGTTTTAACAATGCAGTCGCAATTGATTCATCCAATGCATGAAGTGATTTCGGACGATTCAGCCGAATAATGCGCCAACCATTGCGGGCTTCTTCAATGATCAAATCAGGATGATAATTATTGCTTTGAAGTAAATTTGTCATGCGTCCAGCTGCCAGTCTATTGGCTCAATGCCATTTTGTTTCAGATAATGATTTGTTTTAGAAAAAGCTTTACAACCAAAAAAGCCACCACGGTTTGCGGCTAAGGGAGATGGATGTACTGCTTTTAAGATCAGATGCTTGCTCTGATCGATACGTTGTCCTTTTCGTTGTGCGTACGCGCCCCAAAGAATAAAGACAATGTTTTCACGCTGTTGATTTAACACATCAATTACAGTGTCGGTAAAATCTTCCCAGCCTTGTTTTTGGTGTGAGGTTGGTTGTCCTGCTTCAACGGTCAGCACACTATTAAGCAGCAAAACACCTTGTTCAGCCCATTTGCTTAAATTGCCGTGTTTTGCAATTGGAATAGCGAGATCACTTTGCAGTTCATGGAAAATATTACGTAAAGAAGGCGGTACCGCAACCCCTCTTTGTACCGAGAAACTCAACCCATGCGCTTGATCAGGTCCATGATATGGGTCTTGCCCAATAATCACAGCTTTGACTTGATTCAATGGCGTGCTATCCAAAGCGTTGAAAATCATTGTGCTTGGCGGGTATATGGTTTTATTTTCGGATATTTCTTGACGAAGAAATTCACGCAAATGATCCATTTTTTCACTTAACAAAAATTCCGTTAAAGCCGCCTTCCAACTTTGATCTAACCGAACTTGACTCAGTTTTATTTGTTCCTGCTCAGTTAAGCTCATTTTAATAACATCCTAAATCCATGGTTGTGTTGTCCAGGCCAGTGCCTAGACTTTCACCTGTAAATCAACTTCTGGATTAATAAATTTAATCCCTTGCTTCAATTTCTCATACATCTCTGGGTCAGACCATTCTGCAACCACTTGATCTGAGAAAACAATTTGATCCAGACGAAGTAAGCCCATTTGCTCATTTTCAATATCTTCCTGAAAACTTTGCGCATAGCCTGTATCTGTTTCGTGCACAATTACCGAATAAACTTCGACGTCGCCCTCACCATTTTGAGTAACCGTCGACTTCATAATTTCTTGTGCAAGAAAAAAGAAGATTCGTGAAAATTGTTCAGCGGATGGCGATACAGGTAAAGCGACCCAACGTGCACTAAATGTTTTACACGCCTCAATATAGGCTGAATCATCATGCTGCCAAAAACAAATTGCATGATCAAAGCTATCAAAAATGTCTTTGATCATCCCTTTTAGCAAACCAAAGTCGTACACCATTTGGCCATGATCGAGCTTAGAAGCTTTAAGTAATAATTCAACTTTATAGCTATGCCCATGGATAGAGCGCTTACACCGATCAGAGCTGCAATTGCGTACAATATGTGCGTTTTCGAACTTAAATAACTTACGAATTAACATGTGCCAATTATATCAACAAAACGTTAAAAATTGATTATAGAACAAATTCACCAAGATTCGAATTAAATTTAATTCTGCTGTCAATTAAGCCAAAGTATAACAGGCTTACAACACCATTTCATGCAGATATGAGTAGTTAATCATAGGATTAGCTAAAACGGTGCCAGGCTCCGTGAATAGACCTGCACTCGCTTATCTTTACGAATAAGATGACTACTCAATTGTCGTCTCCGCTGATTCAGCAGCACTTCGATATTGGCCTTAAAAAACGCTGACTTTACATCGAGTACATTATTGGCCAATGTTTTTGCAGCAGCATCCAGTTGATTAAATGCAGGTGTTTCCAGTAGGTCACTGACTTTCGCAAAATGTGCCTGTTTGGCTTGCTGCTGACTTAGGGTGTCAGCAACACGATTGACCTCTAGTTTTTCATCAATACTCGCCAGCAACAATGCTGGTGCGGTGTTGATATTAATTTTTGTCTCAACATCGGGCAAAGCCGACAAATAAGGTGCGATCAAATCAAAGTTCTTTGCTTCAAAACCACGCACCAAACGCAGCTCTTCAACACTTTGAAATGGGCGATTGGCCGCCAAATAAGGCTTGGTTAAACCTTGATAATATTGACTTTCAGCCCCCATCGGCCCAATGCTCAAATCATCAGCATCCTGCCAATCCATTACCGCTTGGCTCAGCGTTGCTGGTAGTCCCACACGTTGTAACAGTTGCTCAAATACTTTTTGCATCTGCGGATTGGGGCTGCCATCTGCTTTCAGCAAACTATTTAAATTAAACTTGCCAGACTCATCTTCAAGCTGCCCAGAAACGATCCCATCTTCGACTGGAAATGGTGGCATCGGTTGTGCCCAAGATTCTTGTAAGAAATCTGCTTCCGCACTGGTTTCGCTATCGAGCACTAAAAGCTCTGAATAAAATGCCTCAGCAGCTTTAGCATAGTGTAAAGATTGATTTTGACGCATTAAGTAAGCTGTGCTTTCAAGCGTATATTGTTGGCGCTTTGCAATCGTCGCAGCAATAATCGTCGCCAAAGCCACCATGACCAAGATCGTAATTAATGCAATACCCTTTTGCTGCTTCATGCACTTTTCTCAACATGTGTTTTATTCATGCTTTACGGTCCAGTTTTGCTGATAAAACTCGTATTCAACAGGCTAAATATCCATTCATATTCAACCTCGTTCACACTCATTTTTATTTTTAAGCCGCGCGGTAATTTTACAGAAGCGCGATTGTCATTTAAATTCACTACGGACTCAGGCCAGCGACTTAATTCATTCGGATCAAGCAAGGTAATTTCATATTGCTCAACATTCTTGAGTAGCACACTTGACAACGGTTGCTCCGCAGCAGTGCGGTCTAAATGTGTATATTTAAGGCGATAAATGGTTTTTTGCTCGGCATTATACTGATACTCAATCCGCTCATCTGGTGCTAACCCCTGTTTTAAGGGATCCGTCACTCCTGTTTTGCTAAAGCTTAGCAATTGATTATCAAGCTGCAATGCAGGTTTCAAACTACCATCAACATTGGCACCAACGGCAATTATTTGCAGCATATCGCGTTGGATCTGTTGGTAGGCTTCTTGAATTTGTGACAAATGCTCTTCATGTATGCTGTTGCGTGCTTTGGTTTGTCCTAAATAGTCAAAGACTTTCCATCCAAGTGCCGAAAGAATGGCAAAAATAGCAATCGCAACCAACAACTCAACCAAAGTAAAAGCGGCTTGGGATTTTTTTATTTTCATAGGCTTTTATCTTTTTCTGGATAATTAAAAAATACCAGATGCGTAATTCCAGTGCCGACCTTGTCTGCTTCCGTATCAAATAAACTCACTTGCACTTCAATTTTTTGCACATTAGGGCTAATGGTCGATTCAGATTTCTTATCGATTTGCCAGCTCTCCCCTTGCGCAGTCACTTGCTTAGACTGGGTGCCTGTTAGCCACTCGCGTTTAATTTGCATACTGGCAATTTCATTTTGCGCAACAAACTGCGCTTTGGTTCTAAGTATTGCATTAGAGGTGGACTGCGTATATTGCATGCCCACTTTGGTCAATGCCATTGCTGCAATTGCAAAAATCGCCAAAGCAACCACCACCTCAAGCAGGGTAAAACCCTTAGGATTGCGCATCTACTTTACCCAAATGATCTATTGTGATTGGTTCACCAATCGGTCTTTGTGCATAATACACTTGGATCATGACAGGTTTAGCTTCGCCATTTCCAAACCAAATCAACGTTGGGGCATCTTGTCTGAGTAATTCAGTTTGGCTGTTCTCGGCATAATGGGGTTGTTGTGCTTCAATCACAAAGGATACTTGTTCGGGGAGTTGTCGTACGGGGAACTCCGTTGCATCTTGCCATTGATAAAGACTCAACATTGGCCGCGCTTGTATGCTAGAAGATGCTTTTGGCGCATTTTGTTTTTGATATTCAAGTAGACGGTATTGAAAAGGACTGACATTGCTCGCAGCCTGCGTTTGCATTGCATACACACGGGCTTGATCGTTGGCTTCGCGATTAATTTTTTTCAGATCCAATACCAGTAACTCTCTGGCCTGCATGGCTTTACGTTGATCAACCCCATCAATATTGAGGGTGATCAACGAAGCTAAAATACCCACAATCACAATCACAACCATGACTTCGATCAGGGTAAAACCGGCTTGTTTGTGTAACATTGGTCGGTTATTCATAAGTCTCTGACTAAGCAGGTTGATGTTCTGGAGAGATCAGGTTTGGAACAGCCAGTGCTTGATCAATCAGTGCAATACGCAAGGTATCTCGTGCACCCAAATAACGCTGATAAAAACTTGAATTTAAAATAGCAGCACCACCATGGGTAATCGACCAGATCGTGGCCAAATAATCACGTACTGACATCACACTTTCTTGCGATGCTAAATAGTTTTCAGTCAAGCCAATGATCAGGCGTAGACGTTGTTTACGCACTTGATAGAGTTGATAGAATAAATCTTGAATGCCTTGCGCTGTGATCGACAAGCGTTCTTCGATTTGATGGAACAACACCGTTCGCTCAGGATGATGTAAATGATGCAACATAAAAAAAGCCAAATGCTCTGGGAAAGCTTTTCCTGCATCATGGATCATTTCAAGTAGCATCTGCTCATTGCGAATAATCAGCAACATATACAGCTCATCTTTACTTTGAAAATGCTTATACAGCGTCCCTTTGGCAAGATCAAGTTCAGCAGCGAGCGCATCAAGCGTCATCCCCGATTCGCCATTTTCCAACAGCAATTGTTCTGCAACTTGAAATATTAATGCTTCTCGTGCTCTAAACTGAGCCTGTCGATCCATCTTCACCGGCTTACTCACTTTTAACGGTCATGCGCTTAACAGCATTATTTAAAATTTAGAAGATTATCAAAGTTTTGGGTAGTGATAAACCCAATCTCCTCAGGTGTCATATCA
This sequence comes from Acinetobacter pullicarnis, assembly GCF_006352475.1. NCBI lineage: Bacteria > Pseudomonadati > Pseudomonadota > Gammaproteobacteria > Moraxellales > Moraxellaceae > Acinetobacter > Acinetobacter pullicarnis. The sequence goes on along the minus strand of NZ_VCMZ01000001.1, from coordinate 1,586,052 downwards.
TATACATCAGCAAGCGCTTTCGCTACAAAAGGGACATATTTTGGTTCATTACTTTTGCCACGATACGGTACAGGTGCCAAATAAGGGCTATCTGTCTCAATCAGAATACGATCCAAAGGCACTTGTTTTGCCACATCTCGTAAGTCTTGCGCACTTTTAAACGAGATAATACCTGAAAAAGAAATATAGTAACCATAATCAAGGACGGCTTTTGCAGTTTCCCAGTCTTCAGTAAAACAGTGCAAAATCCCATGCGTCGACTGCTCAGCCCGAATCACATCAATCGTGTCATGTTTGGCCGAACGAGTATGGACCACCACTGGTTTCTTTACTTGCTTGGATGCCTGTATATGTCTTGAAAAACATTTTTTCTGTTCGGCAATATATTCTGTGCTATGAAAATAATCTAAACCCGTTTCCCCCAAAGCCCAGACCTTGTCCGACTGTGCCAGTTCCACCAAACGCGCTACGCTCGCCTGTTGCATCACAGCGACATCTTCACAGGGATGCACACCCACACTGTAGCCAACATCGGAATGACGTGCTGCAATTTCTGCAAGTGCGATATGGTCATCCAAACCCACTGAAATCCCCATAAATCTGGACACACCATTTTCACGGGCTTGTGCTAGCGCGGCATCTAAGCTGCCGTCATAAGCCTCTAAATTGAGCATGGTTAAGTGGCAATGTGTATCTACAAACACGCTAAGTACCTATATATTTAATGGTTATAATGTAAAACTTGGACGATCTGATAAATGAGCGACACCCAGTATTTTTTCGATTTCAAGCCGATAAAACTCAGACTTCTCACCACCCAACTGAATTGCAAAGCCTTTAGGTTTAAGACCTGTGGCCTTATGTGAAATCCAAATAACCTTGCCAGCAAGCTGAACCAGCTGTGTTTGCCCCGGCAAAGTGGTACTCACGACAATGTGCTCACCCATTTTAACGCTTTGTTGCGATGGAATAAACAAACCGCCCCGCTGCACAAAAGGCATATAACATGCATGTAGCATGGCAGTGTCTCGAAGATTAAGTTGCGTTAGATCGGCCATCCCACTTTGCATCATCATTCCCTAATTCTATGAAACATTCATTAAACGTATAAACAAATCATCCATTAAAAGATTACTTTGTACGTTTTGCTGTAATTTACGCTTGGCTTGCTGCAATTCATCGTAGAGATTGAACAAACTCTCCAATGCATAATATTCAGCAAGTGGCCGCAGATCTATATCGCTATTGTTGGTGACATGATTGAGTTTTAATGCCATTAAATCTGCCAACAAATATTCAAACATTTGTATAAAGTCTGCGAAATTTAGCTCTTTGTTCCACTTAGTGGCATAAAACAGCGGCATATTTTTTTCAGCCACCAATTTCTGCCAGTCTTGTGCAAACTCATGACGACGTGCCAACCATGCTGCGTTATGACGTTCTATCGCCAACAAGGGCATTTGATTGGACAAATTTAACAATAACTTGGCTTGATCATTTGGCAAATCAGGCAAATGTGCATGTAAGTATTGCTGTGCCTGATCAGGTTCAATTCGATCTAAGGCAAAATGCTGCAAACGACTGCGAATCGTGGCAGGTAATTTCAAAAAATGCTCTGCCAATAGAATAATCATCACCCGATCGCCAGGCTCTTCCAACGTTTTAAGCAAAGCATTAGACGATGCGATATTCAAGGCTTCAGCAGGATCAATCACGATCACGCGCCAACCATCTACGGTCTGCTGCACAAAGGGCAATAAATCACGAATTTTATCAATTCTAATTTTGGCATTGGCTTTTTTATTGTCATCATCGGTTGAAAGATAGACATAGTTAGGATGAGTATCCGACTTAATCCAAAGACAACTGCTGCACTCACCACAAGCACCTTCAGGCTGTTTGTTCAGACACAGCAACCACGTCAGAAAGTATTGGGCAAAAGCATGCTTGCCACAGCCCTTTTTACCATAAAACAATAGCCCATGACCCACATTTGGAAAACGCCCAGTAAGCGTTTTCCAAACCTGTTGTTGCCATGGGTACACTTGTGAATTATTACTATCCAAGAGGAGTCTCTTCGCTTTGGTTTAGTTAAAGTGACTGAAATGCATTGCATTTAATCGATCAAGATCGGCCTGTGTATCGACACCCGGTGGCAAGCTGAATTGTGCCACATCAATTGCAATACGATGGCCATTTTCCAAGACGCGCAATTGCTCTAGATTCTCTAGACGCTCTAATGCACCCTGCTCCCAAGTCACATATTGTTGTAATAGACCAACGCGATAAGCATAAAGCCCCAAATGACGATAGGCTTGCTGATGTAATGTTGCTGCTGCCTGTAGATGTGCATCTCGCTCAAAAGGAATTGCTGCACGACTAAAATACAGTGCCTCATTAAACTTCGACATCACCACTTTAACAATACTATCGCGCTGAAACTCATCTAAGTGCTGAATCGGTTCACACAGGGTAGACATTGAGCAATGCGGCTGATTGGTCAACAAATCAGCCACCTGACGCACCAATGCAGCAGGAATTAAGGGCTCATCTCCTTGCACATTGACGATAATATCTTCTGCATCCCAACCTTTAATTGCCGCCACTTCACTTAAGCGATCTGTGCCAGAAGGATGAGTGGCACTGGTTAAGACCACATCTACACCTTCGGCTTGGCATACTTCAAAAATTTGTGGATGATCCGTTGCAACACATAAATCATCAAAACCTTCAACTTTTTTCGCTTGATCAACCACACGCAAAATCATCGGTCTACCGTGGATTAACAACAAGGGTTTAGCCGGTAAACGTGAACTTTGATAACGTGCAGGAATAACGATGTGTTTCATGCGAAAACCTTTAAAAATATAATTCAAAAATTCGAGTTAAAGACAATATTAAAGTACGCGTTAAAATATAATGCGCAAATCTACTTAATCAATCCCTATGCCCAATTGCTGTAACTGTTGATTTAACAACATATAACAGGCATCAGACAAGACTGCTGTCACAGGCACCACCCAAATTGGGCGCTTAAAATCTGGATAATGTTGTAATAGCGCTTTGAGTTTCACTGCATCTTTTTCAGTGGTGATGATCTGTAGCCCAGTCGCAAAATCTAAATCTTCAAGCACATACTCATGATGGTCTGGAAATTCATGTGGCTGAAATTGACTCACCCCCATCTGCCGCAACGTTTGATAAAAACGTTGCGGAAAACCAATCCCCACCAAAGCACAATAATGCAATGTGGCATCGAACTGGGCGGGTTGATTGGGGATGGTCTGCAAAAGATAGGGTGCTGCAACGGCCAAATGCATATTGAGCGCTTGTGTAGGCGCCTGTGCATGCTCAATTACAGTACTGTGTTGCAAACGCGAAGGCGGTTCACGCAAATAGCCTTCAGGTAATAATTTTTGATTGCCTAAACCACGCTGATTATCCAACACAATCCATTCAAGCTGGCGTTGTAAGGCCCAATGCTGTAAGCCATCATCGCTGATAATCAGATCATACGTACCGTGTTGTAACAACAGCTCAATATTGGCTTGGCGATTGGGACCAACAGCCATCGCTACAGCTGTTGCTTGTACAATTTGACAAGGTTCATCCCCTACAATTTCCGGTAATGAATCTGACTGAAGTAAAACAGGAAAAGGCCCTCGACCACCATAACCACGACTAATTACAGCGACTCGAATCTGTTTTGCTTGCAGATATTTTACCAATTGAATCAGTAATGGGGTTTTCCCACTGCCACCCACGGTGATATTACCAATCACCATCACAGGCACTGGTGCGAGATAACTTTTTTTAAGACCCAACTGATAACGTTGCTGGTTGAGCAGAAAACCAAAACGGTATAAGCATGACAAAGGACGCAGCACAATCAACCACTTGGCTTGACGTTGCCAAGCATTTTGCAAATGCTGCGCAATGCTCATCACTTATTCCTCAAAATTTCTTTGATGCAATTGATAATATGCACCTTTTTGAGTTAAGAGTTGTTGATGTGTACCCTGCTCTACAATTTGTCCTTTGTCCATTACCACAATCAAGTCCGCATTTTCGATGGTTGAAAGTCGATGAGCAATCACTAAGGTGGTCCGATTTTGATCATGCATCGCGGCATCAAAAGCTTTTTGAATAAAGTGTTCTGACTCATTGTCCAAGGCACTGGTGGCTTCGTCTAGAATTAAAATCGGGGCATTTTTCAAAATCGCACGTGCAATTGCAACACGTTGACGTTGACCACCCGATAAAGACAGACCTTGTGCACCTAACTGAGTATCATAACCTTGTGGCAGAGCCATAATGAAATCATGTGCATAGGCTGCTTTTGCTGCTGCAACAATAGCCTCATCACTGGCACCTTCAAGCTGCCCGTAGGCAATATTTTCACGTACTGTTCGGTCGAAGAGCACCACTTGCTGATTAACCATCGCAACTTGAGAACGCAAGCATTCTAATTCAATCTCTTGAATCGGGGTTTGATCCAAATAGATCTGCCCTGTGCTGATTTCTTGAAAACGAGTCAGCATATTCACCAATGAGGTTTTACCTGCACCTGAGCGCCCCACTAAAGCCACGGTTTGTCCCGCTTGAATATTCAGTGAGAAATCACGAATCGCATGAATATCACCACGATAAGTTAGGTTGACCTGCTCAAATTTAATGTCACCACGTAATTTCGGTGTTTGTGTCCCAGTATTTTTCTCTTCCGGCAAATCAAGCAGCTCAAACACTGAATGTGCAGCAGCAAGACCACGTTGTAGTTTTTCATTGACGTCTGTCAAACTTTTAATCGGCTTACCCAATAAACCGGCAGCGGTAATATATGCAACAAACTCACCGGCAGTGGTATCACCAAAAATCTGTGGGCGCAGCGCAATCCAAACAATCAAGCTCATGGCAATTGAAATCACCAATTGCACCACGGGACTGTTGAGGTTTTGCACCACCACCATTTTCAAACTGCGTTTTAAGTTTTGTTCAGAATGGTGGAAAAAGCGTTTTTGCTCGCTGGCTTCACCAATAAAGCTTTTCACGACAGCTTGCCCATTGATGCTTTCTTGTACCACATGGTTAACGTCACCCATGGTATCTTGCACTTCAATCGACAGCTTACGCATACGCTTACCCGCTTTGCGTACCAGCAAACCAATAATCGGCAAGAAAATAAAAATACAAATAGTTAAACGCCAATTGCTATAAAACAAGTAACCCAGCAAGCCCACGGTAATCAAACCATCTTTGACAATCGCCTTTAATGATTCTGACGAGGCAGCAGTCACTTGCTCCACGTTATACATAATTTTGGCGGTAATATGACCGGAAGAGTTATCGAGATAATATTGATTCGGGAGTCTTAAAAGCTTGGCATAGACCTCTTGACGCATCTGAAACACCAGACTTCTGGAGATCACGGCGGTAAAATAGCCCCCCATGAACAATCCCACGCCACGGATAAACATCAATAAAACGATTAATGCAGGAAACCAGTCCAGATTTTCACGGTTACCGTTTTGAATGGCATCGATAATGAATTGTAATAACTTGGCAACAGATACTTCTGTTGCTGCATTCATCCCAAAACCAAGCAGAATCAGCAGTGCTACTCCCCAATACTGCTTTAAATAAGCCAGTAGGCGAATATAAACCTTAAAATCTTGTTTCACTCGTTAATAACCTCGAGAAGGAACTTCGGTACACAGATTAATAATAAATCAGTAGCATCTTGAATCGATAGCAATTGCAAATGCGTTCGCAATACCCTGCCGAGTTTATCACGACTTTAATTGCGTGCAATCTTGTGATCATATTGTTTTATTGCTCACCCTTGCTTATCAATAGCTGTGCAAAGGTGATTGTAATATCGCATTTTTCTGTTATGACCACCGGCTTTAGAGACATCTAAAGTCGGTGGTTACTTTTATTTTTCAGGCAAACAGATGTTTAAAATTCCATCTAACTCATCCAAAGAATGATAATGGATGACCAACTTCCCCTTACCTTGCTTGTTGTGATCAATTTTAACACTGGCACTAAAGCGCTCTGAAAGCTGTTGAGTCAGTTGCTCCAAGTCACTCGACAATGATGCTTTGGCAGCAGGTTGCTTAGGCGCATTCCATTCGCGCACCAATTGCTCGGTTTGACGCACAGAAAGCGATTTTTCAATCACAATCTGCGCAATTTTCATTTGTGCCTCTGCTTTTAAGCTCAGAATGGCCCGTGCATGCCCCATATCCAGCTGGCCTTCTTGCATCAACTGTTTGATATCATCATTTAAACTGAGTAATCGCAACAAGTTACTGATGGTGGTTCTGGCTTTTCCCACGGTATCGGCAATTTCTTGATGGCTTAAACCAAACTCTTCATGAAAGCGCTGTAATGCCATGGCTTGATCAATCGGGTTTAAATCTTGACGCTGGATATTCTCAATCAGCGCCAATGCAATCGCCACCTGATCGGTGAGGTCACGCACAATCGCAGGCACTTGTTTTAGCCCAGCCAATTGTGCCGCACGCCAACGACGCTCACCGGCAATAATTTCAAAAGGATGCTCTGCATCATCGACGGGTCGAATCACGATGGGTTGCATCACACCATGTTTTTCAATCGATGCGGCTAATTCTTGCAAATCTGCTTCGTGAATAAAGCGACGGGGTTGATAGGCACCACGTTTTAACTGACCAACATCAATTTGTTTTAATTGACCATGATCAACGCCTTGTGCTTCAAGCTGAAGTTTTTCTTTTTGGATCGAACCCAGTAATGCATCTAAACCACGACCTTTTGCCAAACCGCGTTTTTTAATGGTCATGTTTTACTTCCTTTTCACTGTGGTTTTTTTCAAAATTTCTGCTGCCAAATTTAAATAGGCAATCGCCCCTTTCGAGCTTTTTTCAAAATAGATAATCGGCAAGCCATGTGCGGGTGCTTCAGCCAAACGTACGTTACGTGGTACGACGGTATCATAAAGCTTTTGACCAAAATACTGCTCCAACTCGGCAGAAACATCACGAGTCAGTGCATTTCGCGCATCATACATGGTGCGCACCACCCCTACGATTTCCAGTGCAGGATTTAAGGCCTGTTGGATCTTATCGATGGTTTGAGTTAAATCAGCCAAGCCTTCCAATGCATAATATTCACATTGCATTGGAATAATCACACCTTGGACTGCAGCCAAAGCATTCACGGTGATCAAACTTAAACTCGGTGCACAATCCACTAAAATATAGTCAAAGTTTTTTTCAACTTCTTTCAGCGCTTCACGTAAAATAAATTCACGGCCTTCTTGCTCAGCGATTACAAGTTCCACACCGGCCAAATCACGGTTAGAACCCAGAACTTTATAACCCACTTCAGACTGATAGATTGCCGTACTCAGTGGCACTTCACCCAGCATCACATCGGTAATTGAATACAGCAGATCATTTTTTTGAATGCCTGAACCCATGGTCGCATTCCCTTGGGAATCCATATCGACCAGTAAAACTCGTTTTTTCAATACAGCCAACGAAGCTGCCAAGTTAACCGCTGTCGTAGTTTTACCAACGCCACCTTTCTGGTTGGCGATTGCTATAATTTGAGCCATGCGAATCCCAATCCTAATTAAGTCTTAAATTTGTTTTAAAATCAGTAAATGTCGTTGTTCGTCTAAATGCGGGACCGTCAATGCGATGGTTTCACATTGCCATTGTCCAGCTAAGGCGTCAATTTCTTCTTGTGGTACCAGACCTTTCATGGCTGCAATCTGACTGTTTGCATGCATATACGGTTTTGAGGCATCGACAAAATCAGTCAATGATGCAAAAGCACGACTGGTAATAACATCAAATTGACCGAGGCTTTGAATGCTCTCTACATTTTCAACCCGGGTTTGTACTGCCGTTACATTTTTTAATTTTAAATCGGCGATAAACTGAGTAAGAAAACGAATTTTCTTCCCATTTGAATCAAGTAGCACACATTCGCGTTCAGGTTGCGTCAACGCAACGATCATGCCCGGCATACCACCACCGGTTCCAATATCGAGCAAACGTCCAGCAGGCAAAGCTTTTAAGATACTTAGACTATCGAGTAAATGTTTAACTAACATTTCCTTCGGCTGACGTATTGCGGTCAAATTATAGGCTTTGTTCCACAAAAGCAAAGCGTCTTGATACTGGAGTAAAGCTTGCAGTGCTTCATCGCTTAGCTGTAGGCCAAGCTTTTGACTGTCTTGCTTTAGAGCTTGAAAGAAAGGATGCATAAATACGCAACATTTATAAGAATTAGTTCGAAGTATACCGATTTCTATCGCGTGGAACACCCTTCAATGATGAGTAATTATGCATTTGACCTTATATGCTGGCAGAAAGTTGCTGATCTAGCTCAGCTAAACGCGCTGGCGTCCCCACATCAACCCATCTTGCTTGCATTTTTTCAGCACTGACTTGCTTATTTTGCATGGCCTGTTTGAAGATCGGCAGCATCGCACGCTTACCAGCGTCTAAACCTTTGAATAATTGTGGAGAATAAACCGCAATACCGCTATAGGTTAAATGCTCACCGGGTTGTTGCTGCTCAAACAAATAAGCGCGATTTTGGCTGAGACAAAAATCACCATCGGGATGCTGTGCGGGATTATCGACCAAGACCAAATGTGCCAAGTTATCGGCTAACTCAACCTCAAGCAATCCGCTAAAATCCATATCGGTCCAAACATCACCATTTAGCAAAATAAACGGTGCATCACCCAGCAAAGGCAAGGCATTAATAATACCGCCTGCCGTTTCAAGCCCTTCGCCTTCATGTGACCAATAAATCTGCACCCCAAACTGCGAACCATCACCCAATGCTTCAAGCAGTTTTTCACCAAGCCAGGCCGTATTAATCACGATCTCGGTCACACCAATCGCTTTTAGTTTTTCAATATGCCAAACAATTAATGGCTTATTTCCAACTGGGAGCAAGGGCTTGGGCGTATGTAAAGTCAGCGGACGCATACGGTTGCCCATACCCGCCGCTAAAATCATCGCTTTCATACACTCACCATTTGATACTTGCCATATTTTTGTTCAAATGCGGGCATCACCCGTGCTTGCATAAATCCAATAAACGCTTGTAATTCAGCAATCTCTTGCGTTTCTTGCAGTAAATACCACATCACCCGTGGTAGATCATTTAAATAACCCGATTTGCCATCACGCTCAAAAAGACGCACAAAAATACCGAGGATTTTAATGTGGCGCTGCACTGCCATTAGATCTGCATCGCGTTTAAACTGAATAAAGTCACGACCTTGTTTTGCCGATGCAGGTAACAAGTCATAAAATTCATTAAACCAACGATAAACGCGCGCAGGCTCCCATTGCACATAGGCATCGCGGGTCAATGAGATTAAGTCATAGGTATCTGCACCAATCACCGCATCTTGAAAATCAATCACCCCCAATTCATCTTGGTCGGCGAGTTTCATCAAATTACGGCTATGGAAGTCACGATGTACAATCACCTGTGGCTGAGCCAACGCAGCATTCGCTAGAAAATCAAAGGCCTGTTCAATCACCTGTGTTTCTTCAGCAGTGGGTAATACGTGCAAGGCAGGCAATAGCCATTCCGTCAGCAAATGCATTTCACTGCATAATTTCTCATACGAATACGCTGGGAAATCGGCATGGTTTTGAATCGCCTGCAATTGGACCAACTGTTTAAAACATTGCTGATAATAACGATCTACAGTTTCTGCATTGAGCAGACTACTCAGCAAGACATCGCCAAAGTCTTCAAGTAATAAAAAACCCAACTGTAAATCTTTGGCGATAATATGCGGAACACGCACACCATGCAGATCAAAAAATTCATCAATTTTCACAAAGGGTGCACAATCTTCTTTTTCAGGGGGTGCATCCATGAGCATAAATGTTTTATTATTCAGTTGGATTCGTGCGTAACGGCGAAAACTTGCATCGCCAGCTAAAAAACTGATTTGGTATTGATCTGAATCGAGTACAGATGCCACCCATTGTTCGATTAAATGTTCGCGTTGTGTATTCATTTACGATTAAATCTAATTCAGGCTGATTTTTTGAAGTGCTAAGTGTAGCTACTTATCTACTTTTTCTCTATGATGCGAGAACAATTAATTGCGATTTGCATACTTGGTTAATGAGACAAATGAAGCACCAGTTTAAATTTAATCCTTTAGCGACTGCTATTTTGACCCTACTTTGCGGTAGTTCTTTGTCAAGCTATGCTGAATCTAACCCAGAAGATTTGCACCCTGATAATCAACAGCTCAAAGCAGCAATCAAAGAAAGCTACCCCGGCCAAGATTTCTACGCGCAATATTATGTCGACAAAAATTCCGCGCAGGCACAGATTCGTGAGTCAAGCACGGGGAATAGCCGTTGGTGTCAAAACACTTGGGTCACCCCTTTTAGCTTAGAAAGTGAAACTGTTGCTGCCAGCGACGGTAGTTCAGTGATTACTGCCGACAATGCCTATTACAACCCAAACGGTGATTCCGTTCTTGAAGGTAATGTCATTATCGACCAACAAGGTCGAATGATTCGTGCCAATGCAATCACCATTGATCAAACCCAAACCTTTGCCAATGCCAAAGGTAATGTACAGCTGGCACAAGGTGGCCTGATTGCGCAAAGCGATCAAATTGCTTACAACTTAAAAGATCAAACGGGTCAATTAAAAAATAGTTTTTATATTTCGGAACAAACCCAAGCACATGGTCAGGCTGCAAATATTTCACGCGTCTCACCCAGTGTTGTGGTGTTAGATGATGCTAGCTATACCACCTGCCCGCCAGATGAAAAGCCGACATGGAAAATTCAAGCCAAAAAAATTGAGCTGAATGAAGAAACTGGCCGTGGTACCACAAAAAACACCAAACTTTATATTAAAGACATCCCCGTTCTTGCGATTCCATATTTCAACTTCCCGATTGATGATCGCAGAACCACTGGACTACTCAGTCCTTCCTTCGGTTATAGCAATGAGGGGGGGTTCCAAGTTGGGGCACCGGTTTATTTAAACTTAGCGTCTAACTATGATGCGACCATTACACCTCTGCTGTATTCTAGCCGTGGGGTAATGCTAAATGGTGAGTTCCGCTATTTAACTGAAAACTTTGGTACAGGTCGAATTTGGGGTGGATATCTCCCTTCAGACCGTGATTATAACGATAACGACCGTAAAGATTTACATGTCTTGCACTATTGGAAAATCAATAACCAATGGTCGAGTAATATCGAATACAACTACGTTTCTGATAAAGATTTCTTCACCGACTTAGACAACAATCCAAACTCAAAAACAGAATTAAACCAACGTCGTGCTTGGGAACTCAACTATGGCAATGGAATTCCTGGCCTAAATGCCAAACTTCGAGTTGAAGACTTCCAAACCTTAGATAAAAGCATTCCCCAAATTGACCGTCCATATGCACGTCTTCCACAGTTGCTGGTCAATTATGTCACGGGCAATCCTTTGGGCTTTGAATATGAGTTTAATAACGACACGGCCTACTTTAGAAAGAATATTAATCCAGACAGCTCAAATGGTCTAAATACAAACAATCAGGTTCAACCCAATGGTACACGGTTATATAACCAATTTGCGGCACGTTATAATTTCCGCAACACCTGGGCCTTTGCAATCCCGGAAGTTTCGGTCAGAACCTTAAATACTTTCTATGACCAAGAAACTAAGGAAAACACCAGCTTTACTTCTGATTCAGAAAATAAATCGGTGGTGGTGCCGCAATTCACCTTGGATACTGGTTTGACCTTTGAACGTGAAGGGAATTTCTTACAAACCATTACTCCACGTGCATTTTACGCCTATTCACAATATAAAAATCAGGATGGCTATCCAAATTTTGACTCAACCACCGCGTCAATGAATTATGATCAGCTGTTTAATCCTTATCGTTTTTATGGCCATGACCGACTAGAAGACAATAACTTCTTGTCACTGGGGATCAGTTATAGTTTATTTGACCCCGTTGGCCTAGAAAGATTACGAGCCAGTATTGGTCAAAGTCATTATTTTTCAGATCGTAAAGTCACGCTGAACAAAGGTGATAAATTTGACACTGAAAAACGCACGGGCCCAATCTTAAGTCTCTCAAGCCAATTGTCAACCCACTATAGTGTTTCAGCCAATGCTGCATGGCTATCGAATGGGAATAACGCACAGCGCGATTTCCAAGTGTATTATACCGGTGATCAAGGTAATCTCTATAACATCGGTTATTTCTATCGGGACAACCTACCCGGCCATCAACTGGCCTATGACCAAGTGATGGCTTCATTCATACAGCCAATTAAAAATAACTGGCGTATTATGGGGAACCTGCAATACGATATAGAGAACAATGTTGCTCGTGAATATCTACTCGGTGTAAATTATGAATCGTGTTGTTGGGGCGTTTCTGTTTATGGGCGTTCATATTATAACGATTTAGATAACGTTAATGACCCAAATGTTAAACCAAAACGCGCAATTATGGCCGAATTTACATTAAAAGGACTCGGGAACTTAAACAACAAACTAAGCTCTCTCATGGAAAATCGGATTCTCGGCTACGATAAAGTAAATCAATCTTGGACACATTAATGAAGACGCACAATTTAAAAAAACTCTTTAAAGCAACCACTTTGGCCTTTGTCATTGCTGCAGCAATGCCAGTTTTTGCCCAACCTAGCGACCAAGTCATTGCCATTGTTGGTGACAGTGCAATTTTAGAAAGTGATTTAGAGCAAGGCGTCGCTGAAGCGATTTATCAGCTTAATGCGCAAAACAAACAAATCCCAGATGAGCAGATTTTACGTAGCCAAATTTTAAACCAGTTGGTATTACAACACTCACAACTTGAGCAAGTAAAACGCTACGGTATTAAAGTTGATGAAAATGCACTCAATGATGCTGTGCTTAAAATTGCGGCTCAATCAGGCAGTAACAGTTTAAGCGCTTTTCAACAAAAATTAGATACTGTTGCACCAGGTACTTATGCCGTATTACGTGAGCGTGTTGCTACCGATATGCAAATTCAGCGCTTACGCCAACAACAAGTCATGTCACGGATTAAAATCAGTGATCAAGATGTAGAAAACTACTTAAAATCGCCTGAAGGCCAAGCAGTAACTGGCGGTCAAGTACATGTCCTACATTTCCGAGTCTCGGGTGATGCGACCCCTGCTGAATTAAAAAAAGCAGCACTTACGGTTAAAGCGGCATTAAATGAAAGCAATGACTTTGATGCGATTAGCAAAAAATACAGTACTGGAAACATCAAGGTTGAAGCGGCGGATATGGGCTTTAGACCTTTATCGAATATTCCTCCTGAGCTAGCTGCACGCGTGACGCCATTGAATCCTGGTCAAACCAGCGAACTCATTCAAGTACAAGATGGCACTCACATCCTAAAATTACTTGAGCGTAAGAGCAACGATCAGAAAGCCTTGGTACCACAGTTCCAAGCCCGCCATATCCTGATCAAAACCTCTGAGGTGGTGACACCTGAGAATGCCAAACAAATGATCGAAAGCATTTATAACCGTATTAATGCTGGAGATGATTTTGCGACTTTGGCTGCAACCTATTCGAATGATCCAGGTTCTGCACGCGATGGTGGTAGCCTCGGCTGGGTTAGCCCAGGCATGATGGTGCCTGAATTTGACGAAACCATGCAAAAAATTCCTGTGGGTCAAGTCAGTCAGCCTTTCGAAACACAATTTGGCTGGCATATTCTTCAAGTGACCGATACTCGCCAACAAGATATGACCAAAGAATATCAACAACGTATGGCACGCCAAGCACTGGGTGAACGCCAGTTTGATTCTGAATTAGACGGGTGGCTTCGTGAGCTTCGTGCCAATACCTATGTTGAAATTAAAGATCCAAGTCTCGATCCTAAAGCCAAAGCAAAAAAATAAGCCATTCGGCTTGTCTGCGGCAAGATCTGATCTGCCCCATTAAAAAACCCTCATTGCGTGCAATGAGGGTTTTTACTTTATTAGCTTAGCGCTATTGAGGCTTAGGACACTTCGTTTGCAGTCGTTGCTTGCTGCTGAATCAAGCTTTTCAGTAACGCCACGACTTCGGTTGGATGCTCAAGTGGGAACATATGTCCACCTTCGGTCACACGAAATGGAATGCCGAGTTTGCGTTGAGTCAGTTGCGGAAAGCCACGTTTATAAAATGCGCTGTTCTGCCCCACCAGCAAATGCACGGGCATTTTAGGCTTCGGTGTCGGCAACCACCACAAGGAGGGATTGGTTCTAAAAATAGCAACTTCATCGGCTTTAGGAATGGTTAGTGTTACCCCACCACGCAGAGGATCTTCTGTTAAAGCAAAATCGATATAGGCTTGGAAGCAGTCTGGATCAAAGTCTTTATAGAAACCTTTAGGACGTAATGATTCACTGGCTTGCTCACGAGAATCCCAATGATCACGGCGTCGTACCGAAAGTCCAGCAGGGGTTAATTTATCCACTGTTTTAGGATGGAATAACTTTGCCATATGAAAAGCAAAAGCATGCCGCCCCACAATTAAAGGCGGATCAAGCATAATCACTTGTGAAAACAAGTCAGGACGTTTATAAGACGCCATTAAAGTTAAGACCGATCCCAGAGAGTGGCCTAAACCAATCACTGGCTGACCTTTACCCTGCTGAACCATGCTATCAATAATCTGATCCACCAAATGTGGCCATTGATTGGTAATCGGATAACGTTTATCTGGCCCAATCAATGGTACATATACGACCTCATATTGATCACTCAATTGATCAAATAACTTTTGATAGACCTTGGATGGCACGCCGTTGGCGTGCGCAAAATGAATCACGGGTTTTGTACTATTCATTATTTTCATCTACAACTTTGACTTATTGCAATTTGGCTTCTTGCTGTGTCTCAAGGCGTTGCATTACTGACTCACCGAGACTCTGCCCCATTTCTGATCCTACACGACCTAAGATCGAATCGAATGGACTACGTTCGACTGTATAGTTCACAGTTTTTGCAACTTTCAGTTCACGCTTTAAGCTTTCAATGTTGCCAGGCTTATCTGCAAGGCCCAATTTAATCGCTTGTTCACCAGTCCAAAATAAGCCAGAAAAAATATTTGGATCATCTGATTGCAGTTTTTTACCACGACCTGCTTTTACGGCAGCAATAAAATGTGAATGCACATTATCTAACAAGGCTTGAATATGTTGTTTTTGCTCCGCTGGAATAGGCTTAGTCATGCTCAGCATATCTTTGTTACTGCCAGCAGTCATCGTACGATCTTCAATACCCAGCTTTTGCGTTAAAGCAGAAATACCGTAATTGGGCATAATCACCCCAATTGATCCCACTAAACTTGAAGGATTCACCCAGATTTCATCGGCAGCGGAAGCAATATAATACGCACCGGATGCACCCATATCACCAATCACAGCATAAACTTTCTTATCTGGATTTTGTGTTTTCAAATAAGTGATCTCTTGCCAAATATCATCGGACTGTACTGGTGAGCCACCTGGAGAGTTAATATTCAGCACAACAGCCTTACTGCTGCTCGCTTCAAAGGCACGTTTTAATGATTTAATGGTGTCTGTACTATTAACGGATTGTTTACCCGAATCGATGGTACCCACAATATTAACCACGGCTAAATGCGCATCTGAACTGGACATGGCCGTTTCATCTACCGTGGACATACTGCAAGCTTTAATCATAAACACCAGTACAATCAAAATATAAGTAAAGGTGATGAATTTAAAAAATATGCCCCACCGACGACTGCGGCGTTGTTCCTCGACTGAAGCGAGAACGGCTTTTTCTAAAATTTGCCATTCTTCTCCAGCACTTGGGGTTTTGCTCTTTTCATTCTGTGTTTGTGGTGGCCAATCGGACATAAGGACAATCCAAATAAGAGTTAAGCCGACATTATATACAAGCTTTCTCTCTAAACTGTTTAATCCATACGATTTAACTTATAATATCCGGATATTCACCATATTATTTTCTTTAGAAATAAGTTTTGATTCTCAATGACTATAAAACAATCAAATACAACCAGACGACTTCTTCACTTTTTTAGTCGCCGATCAATTTTATTTTCACGCCTGTTTGCGCGTGTATTGGCTGCTATTGTCAATTTACTGCATATTACAAAAACCTCGCAAACCATTCGCCTCAACATCGAAATTTGTTTACATCAACTCAATCACGAACAGCGCGAATATGTTACCCGTACTGCGATCCGCAATGAGCTGCAATCATATATGGAGTTTTTTAGTATTTGGGGCAGCAGCAATGAAAAAAATATTGCCCGAATCGCAAAAGTTGAAGGTGAGCATTATCTGCATGCAGCGCTTGCGGAAGCCAAAGGCTTGGTGTTGATTGTGCCGCATTTTGGAACTTGGGAAGTGATGAATGCTTGGCTAGCACAATATAGTCAAATGACGATTATGTATAAACCCATTAAAAATGAAGAGGCCGATCAATTTGTACGTGCGGCCAGAAGCCGTGAACGTGCCACTCTCGTGCCAACCGATGATTCTGGGGTACGTCAAATTTTCAAGGCACTCAAACAAGGTGGCACCACTGCAATTTTGCCAGACCATACCCCAAATGTCGGTGGAGAGATGATCGATTACTTTGGTGTTCCCTTGGCATCAAGTAGTTTAAGTGCCAAGCTTATTCAAAAAACCAAAGCCCGTGCTTTGCTCATCTATGCAATACGCAATGAAAGCTCAGATTTTCATATGTATATTGAGCCAATTGACGAAAATATCTATCAGGTCAACGCCCAAGCGGGTACAGCCATTATTCATCACAGCTTAGAACAGTTGATCCAACGCTATCCTGAACATTATCACTGGAGCTATAAACGCTTCAAAGCCAATCCAAGCCTAGGCAATATTTATCAACTGCCCAAAGCAGAAGCCATTGCCAAGGTCGCTCAAGTCCGTGCCGAGCATGCCGAACAACAACATTTAGCCCTACTCGCCCTCGCACAGCAAGCAATCGATACCACCGTAGCCGACATTGAAACGACCGCATCATTGGAGCGTTAAACGTAAGATCAAAACCGTATGTTGATCTCTATAGCAACAATGCATTTCAGCGTTGCTGCTTGAGCCAACGCCGTTGATCGCGATATACACGCCACTTCATCTGCTGCCGATCCAAGTAAAATTGAACAGAACCGTATTCAATGGTGCTCAATACAGGAATTGACAGCTCTTTTAAACGCGCCAATACCATTGGATTCGGATGCCCATAACGGTTGTCCTTGCCAGCACTAACTACGGCCCACTTGGGCTGCAACTGTTTTAAAAAGGCATAAGAAGAACTGTGCCGACTACCATGATGACCCAGCACTAAGATATCGACTTTTAAATCGGGATATTGCTGTAACAGTTGATATTCTGTTTTCCAACCAGCATCGCCCATAATCAAAAAATTCTGAAATGGTGTTGCTTGCGGTACCTGTATATAAATCACACATGAATGTTCATTTTTATCTTGATGCGCTTGCTGCAATTGATCTTGCTGTGGTGAAAGCACGCTTATCTTGATTTGCCCATAATGCCATTGCTGCCCTGCATAACAATAATTAAAATCTATGCCTTCAAAGCGTGGATCATCTTCACTTGAATACAGTTTTTGCACTGGAATAACTTGGCGAATATAATCAAAAGCACCGCTATGGTCTTGATCCAGATGTGACAAAATCACAAGATCTAAACTCGAAATCCCTTGATCCATTAAATAGGGAACAATCACCTGTTGACCAATACCCCATTGCTGTTCGTTATATTTACCCCCCACATCAATCATCATCTGCTGCTTCGGCAAAGCCAAAAAGATCGCCTGTCCTTGGCCGACATCTAAAATATTCAATTCAAATTCGGACCGTGATTTATGTGAAAATGCCAAGGCCAGCGCACCGAGGCCAATCCATGCACGTGGCAATAGCCCTTGTGGTAGCAACAGCATCGCCACAACAATGCTTAAACCTATGATTTGCCAAGTACTAAAGGCAAAATATTGCTGCCCTATCTGCGCATAACGATCGAGAAACAAAAGCCCCTGCAACAACGCCTGTAACAGCCAATCGGCAAGATGAAATCCATACACAGCCAACCGAGGGAAATACAGGCTTATACTGGCTGCCAAGACCTCAATCGGTACAATTAAACTGCCAATCATCGGTACTGCGATAAAATTGGCAATCGGTGCAAGCCAAGAAATTTGATGGAACATCAAAATAATCAACGGTGCTAACGCAATAAAAATTTTCCATTGCGACAGGGTCATCAGATACAAAAATGAGCAAAATGACTGCCATGTCGTGTGTGCAGGTTGCTTTCTGGTACGCTGAATTTGCAAAGACTGATAGACCCGCAGCAAAATAAAACAAGCCCCGTACGACAGCCAAAATGCAGCAGACAACACACTAAAGGGGTCAAATAACAATAAAAGACTGGCACTGATCAGCAAAATCTTGAGCGGTGCTAGGGCCTGCTTCATCAGCAAAAATCCACTGATCAACAGCACACTGACTAAGGTGCGTAAGGCTGGAATTTCAAAACCGACCAATGCAGCATAGAACCAAACACACAGTAAGAATGGCAACACCAATAAATAAGGTCGGGCGATCCGCAGTAAAAGTAATGGACAAAGCCAATGAAGCAATCGCATAAACACAAAGCAGAAGAGCATGGCAAAGATCAATACATGTGGCCCTGAAATGGCCAACAGATGTGAAATACCCAGCCTTTGAAATAATTGCTGTGTATCTGCTGCAAGTAAGCTCTCATCCCCTGTCAACAAAGCCAGCAATAACCCTGAATTTTGGAATGGATGTGTCGCAATAAAATCTCTAAAACTCAGTCGCTGTACTGCAACCTGCAAAGCCATTCGTGCAAATAAGGACTGCTGTTGATGCACAAAGTCCCGATAACCCAATGCTGCGACTTGTTCAGGGCTCAACCATTGAATGGTCTCTACCTGCAAGCTCCCCATAATATTCTGTTGCAACCACCAGCGCTCTTGATCAAACACCCCAGCGATTGCATAGCTGTGTGCCGCTTTGACTTGACCCGTCACCCGATAATACTGGCCAAGCAGTGGCGTTTGTTGTGCCTTGGCTGGATAATTGATCCGCCAATGTACCGGCACACGCTGTTGATTGAGTACCCAAACCAGATGTTGCCAACGATTGGGATCGGCTTGGGCATTTTGTGCAATCGCATCCACATAGATAATCGCAGTCACGGGTTGCTGTGTAAGATGACGCAGCGCCAAACGCTTGGTTAAGGCTTGATCTGCATAGACCGCACCAAGCAAAGCCATACTCAGCATCCAAGTACATAAACGGATAGATCGCCAGAGCGGGCTGTGCATCCTTCGCAAATCAAACCGAGGCAATATGCTTAACATCAAACTGATTCCAAGCATCGCGAACATTATCGGTTGGAGCTGGCTGACCCAAGACATGCCCATGCTACTGATCCCAGCAATCCAGCTTATTAGCAGCATGAACAGAGCTGTCATCTTAAGGCTGACCACGCAAACACACTTGAGTCGTGTGCGTCATATATAGAGTCGATCAGTGCGTCTTTTTATAATTGCCATGTTGAGCCGCAATGTTTTTTTGATGCAAAAAATTAAAGCCCATTTACATGGGCTTTCATATCAATTTGATCGGTTTCTATTGGATATCAGATGATATCCGTCAGACCTTGTTAACGCAGCCTAGTGCTCAACCCACAGACCATCTTCCATATGTAAAGTACGATCAGCCGATTTTGCCAACTGCTCATCGTGGGTCACAATCAGCATCGCCATATTTAGCTCTTGCTGTAACTCAGTCAACAATTCAAAGATATTGGCTGCCGTCTTACGATCTAGATTCCCAGTCGGTTCATCTGCCATCATCAATTTCGGTTCAGTGACGAGAGCGCGGGCTAAAGCAACGCGCTGCCGCTCTCCTCCGGATAACTCACCTGGTTGATGGGTCAAACGATGTGACAAACCTACTCGTTCTAACAAATGTTCAGCGCGTTGCTTTGCCTGCTTAAAGTTGACGTTTTTACGTAACATCAATGGCATCGCAACGTTTTCTAGCGCAGTAAATTCGGGTAACAAATGATGGAACTGATAAACAAAGCCTAAATGTTCGTTGCGTAGAAAACCACGCTCTGCTTCATTGAGGCTATCAAACCGTTGACCATTCAACATCACCAAACCTTCAGTTGGGCGATCGAGGCCACCTAGAATGTGCAACAAAGTACTTTTACCAGAGCCACTGGCACCAACAATCGAAACAAACTCCCCGGCATGCACTTGAATCGATAAGCCTTTGATCACTTCAACCGTCGACTTTCCATCAGTAAAGTGTTTTGCAATATTCTTTGCTTCTAATACCACCTTATTCATAACGCAATGCCTCCGCAGGTTGAATTTTGGCAGCACGTAAGGCTGGATAAATCGTCGCAAGAAAACTAAGCACCAATGAAACACAGACGATCAGTGTGACATCTTGCCATCGGAGATAGGACGGTAAATAGTTAATAAAGTAAGCATCAAACAAGTGCCAACCGAAGGCATTATTGAGCCACTCGATCAGACCACTAATACTTGATGCAAATGCAATCCCTAAGATTGCACCAGCAACAGTACCCACCACCCCAATTACTGTGCCTTGCACCATAAAGATTTTGGTAATGGTGGCAGGCGATGCACCCAGAGTTCTTAAAATCGCAATATCAGATTTTTTGTCCGTCACCACCATCACCAAGGAAGATACGATATTAAATGCAGCCACCAACACAATCAGGAACAGCAACAGGCTGACCATGGCTTTTTCCATTTGAATCGCACTAAACAAATTACCGTGGGTATAGGTCCAGTCCGTTGCATAGAAGTTTGGTGGTAGATCTTTCACGATGTCACGGCTGACTTGCGGTGCCAAGAAAATATCATCCAACTTCATCCGAATCCCTTGCGCGCCATCGGGCAGACGCAATAGGGTCGCAGCATCATTTAAGGCGATATAACCCAAAGTTGATTCAACTTCCGCACCAATACTGTAAATACCGACAATTTTAAAACGTTTAAAACGTGGCACAACCCCAGCTGGAGATGGGGTTGCTTCTGGCAGTACCAAGGTCACATTGTCATTCAGGCTGAGGCCCAATGAGTCTGCCATTTGTTTGCCGAGAACAATCCCAAACTCACCTTTTTTCAGTTTTTCTAGACTCCCCTCAACCATATTTTCATGGATAATGGAAACCTGTTTTTCATATTCTGGTTCGATCCCCGTGACCATGATGCCAGACACTTGACCTTGTGCGGTCAACATCCCCTGCATTTGGGTAAATGGGGCAACGCCTGCAACATGTTCATGCTGTTTGATTTTATTCGCAAGCACTGGCCAATCGGTTAAGATCGCGGTCGAAGAAACAGTCGCTTGAGGAACCATCCCCAGCACCCTGTTTTTCAATTCACGGTCAAAGCCATTCATCACAGATAAAACGGTAATCAACACCGCCACGCCCAAAGTCAACCCGATCATTGAAACCAAGGCAATAAAAGAAATAAAGTGATTGCTACGCCGTGCGCGAGTATATCTCAACCCAATATACAGCGAGATAGGTTTAAACATACCAATCTAGTCCGAGGTGTTTTTATGAAAATATCACAACATCAATCGAGTACGACGCAAGGTCAGTGCTCTGTGCTATTGATGTTGCCTTGAGGATTGATGCAGAGATCATTGCAGATGCGCTTGCGCTACATGATCTTGCAGATCCGTTTTTTACTGCCACGCTATTTTCTACTAGTTGTTGAATTAGATCAATTTGATCCGGCCTTAGAATACGAATTAGAACAATTTAATCTGTAGGATCAATAAATTGCCAAAATACGCGCTGCAACAAGTTAAATCTTTGCCTTGAGGCGATGCGCACGTTTACGGCTGGCGACGATATCTTGATAAAAATACAGTACCAAGCCACTAATCAGCACTGCTGCCCCCAAAAACACCCAAGCCGTTGGATATTCATGATTAAAAATCGCCCCAAACAACATGGCCAACATCGGGGTCATCACAGTGGTCAATGACAATGACGTGGCTTTGATATTTTGAACCAGTTTGAAATAACAGAACATTGCAATCAACGATGCCATCACCACTGCATACAGTAGCGCTAAGCTCGATTTGAGTGAAGGAAAATGATCGGGCGCATGTTGCCAAATAAACGGTAAAATCATCAAGGCAACCAAGGTCGACACAAAAATTGAGCCGGTTGCTTGCGCGACGGGTTCAATATCCGCATTGACTTTTTTAACCCAGTAAATCGAGAGCGCATAATTAAATACACTGATCAACATCAACAAAATGCCCAATGGATGCACTTGTTGACTTTGATCGCTGCCCAAACAAATAATGCCCAAGCCAGACACCGCCACCAACATTCCCAACCATTGCAGACGTTGCAAACGCAGTCCAAAGCCAAAACGTCCAATCAAGCCCGCCATAATCGGGGCCAAACCAAACATCAAGGCCAACATGCCCGAACTGAGATATTGTGCGGCGGCATAGGTAAAGGCCTGTGATCCCATCAAACTAAAAGCACCTGCCACATAACTGTGCCAAGCGGTACGATCCAGCGGAAATTTTACTTTTAACACGATCAATAATAGCCCAGCCAGTGGCAAGGCAATAAAAAAGCGCAGTAATAAGGCCCACATCACATGTAGGTCGCTCACACTCCAAACAATCGCCAATGGCGTCGTCGACCAAATGAAAACCAATAATCCATAGGTCAACATAATGTTTGTCTGAGAAGGCATGCGTTGGTATCCAGAGACGTATAGAAAAGCGCTTTAGCTTTGTGTTTTACGCTTTTGTTTAAGAATGGTTTGGTCTAAATGGCTAGAAAATTCACGTTTATCACGTTCTGAAATTGGTGGTGGTCCACCAGTCTGCACCCCTGCACCACGCAAAGTATCCATAAAATCACGTAGATGCAAACGTGCTTTAATATTGGCTTCGGTATAGACCTCACCACGTGGATTAATTGCAACACCGCCTTTTTCAATCACCTGTGCCGCCAGTGGAATATCTTGGGTAATCACAATGTCGTGTTGCTGCATACGCTCAACGATTTCCTGATCAGCGCGGTCTGCTCCACTCAATACTTGAATAAAGTTGATTCTAACCGACGGCCGAATCCCGATATCTTGATTTGCGACAAAATTGACTTGCAAATGATAACGGTCCGAAGCGCGTAAAATAATTTCTCTCAATATTTTAGGCAATGCGTCAGCATCAACCCAGAGTTTAAAATGCAGCACAAATGGTTCCTAAAACGGTCAGCATAATGCTAGTTTAGCAAATACCTTGGCTAAATTGCGTTTGTAGACTTGAAATCAGTAAATTACCCTCGATTTAATATAATAATTCACTCAATTTTTAAATCGAGCATATGAACAATCAAAATAGACCAGAAACTATACTTATAGAAGATCAGAACTTTGGCAGCCATATTGAACATTGGACGCTACTGACTTCGCAAGCCAGCACTGAAGTACCGAAATGGTTAGGTCTAAGTCTCGATTCGCCCATCTCTCCAATGGGTCTATGCCGAAAAGAATGTGAAATGAATGAGGATCTGTGGCTGATCCAAGGTCCTGCGGGAATGGATATTCAAGTCAATCAAGTGATTGCGGTTGAATCGCAAAAGCCGAAAGCGGTCAAGACCGCTTTTCCGAGCTTCACCAGTCCCTATGCCCTCAATGCGCAAGTGACTCGAATTATTCGTTGTCAATCAAACACCCAAGCGGTGCTACAACTACAACTCAATGATCAAAGTACCGTCTATGCTTTTGACACCCTGTATAGCGTGAATCAAGCCCACTATAAAAAAGATCAAAACTATCAAGTACAACTCAATGCTTGGGCCTATCAACTTGAAAAAGTAGCAGATCACGATCAAATCATCGTGGATGACCCCGCTTCAATTAAGCATCATCGTGCCTTAAATCAAATTCTGGCCGAAAATGACGGTGTTGCCCCCCCAAATCTGCAAGAACAAATTGATGCTTGGCAAGCAAAAACACCGGAAGATGAAGAACCCGTAACCGTTGATTTTTCTAAAATGGTGGCCTATCTCTATGGTGAAACCATGGGACAAGAAGATGAAGCCTGGTTTCAAGGGAAAATTGTTGGTAAAAGCCATACCGAGTTTATGCAACAAAAATATATACTCTACGATGTAACTTTAATCTTAGATGAAAATCATCCGGCGACATTAATTCGAATTGCAACCCAACAATCCGATCAACATGATTTTGAAATCAACCAATACATCCGCGGTAATATTTGGATTCAAGCACATTTATTTGCTGAAGCAGCCGCAGTTTAACTGGCCGTAGGCCGTATTAATAATTTTAGTAGCGCTGAAGTAATGTAGGAATAGCGCTCTTTTAACAATATGCAAAGCCTTTTTATTTTTCAACTTTTGCTAGAAAAACAAAAAGGCTTTGCAAACGCTCTTATTGCCAATCAGTCATTACTGCCTTCTGGTTTAAATCGAGTTTATTTTGAGCCTCGCCAATATCGAATAACCTGTGTTTAACCGATGTTTATACATGCCCGCATTTCTATCCTGCATACATTCGCTATAATAATTTTTTTCAACAGTCATGCAACAACATTCAAAACATTAATGCCTACACGTGGAAGTACATAATTTTTTATGCTTTAAAACAATGCTTGGATTAAGTACAGCCCCAATCATTCTGGAAAAATGCTTAAGCCCAATATTATTTTTAAATTCAAAAAATTCAGCAACCCAGCAAAGATGGAATTGATATAGTGGAATTTATAAGATTAAATTCAAACACTTAAATATTAGTAAACTATGATTTTATTTTGAGCTGTGGATATTTTAATCGGCAGAGTTATATATTATAAAAGTTATCCACATATTTTATTCAAAGTTGCTATTTTAAATTCAAATTTTTGTTTTGATTAAGGCATAATAAATCTAGATATTTGGCTAATTTTTAATATATTTAAAATTTTGCTTTATCTAAAGCTTCAAATATGTTAAAAAATAACCAAACCAAGTTACATTTAACAATAATTTTATAATCTAGGCTCTGAGATGAAAATTATACCAGAACATTCAACCAGTCTAATTCAACAAGACCGCCGTTATCATATGCGTGTAGACAAAGCTGCCTGCTGTTTTTTTGTACTCGGCATGTTTCTCTCAGCAATGATCATTCACTTTTTAGGTTTGTTTCCAACCAGTTAATCGCAGCAACCCATTAAACCAAATTGAGCAGTACTGACGACAGTCGTGCATGTATAAAAAAAGCCCTCATGTGAATGAACTGAGGGCTTTTTTATCGCGAGCGCTTAAGTTCTAAGCATTACGCTTTGCAAAGTCATCCATGAAGTTGACCAAGGCTTGAACAGCTTCAAGCGGCACCGCATTATAAATACTGGCACGCATACCACCGACTGAACGATGGCCAGCGAGATTTAACAAATGGTTTGCTTCAGCTTCTTTTACGAATAATTTCTCTAAATCCGAATTTGCAACCGTAAAGGGCACATTCATAATGGAACGATTTGGAATCGCAATCGGGTTTTGATAAAAATCACTTGAATCAATATAGCCATACAGCAGTTTAGCTTTTTCAAGATTGATTTTATGGATCGCATCAACCCCGCCCTGTTCAAGCAACCATTCAAAAACCAAACCTGAAAGATACCAAGCATACGTCGATGGAGTATTTACCATCGAATCATTTTTCGCTTGTGCTGCATATTTTAAAATTGATGGAATTTCTGGATTGGCTTGATCGAGTAAATCTTCACGCACGATCACTAAAGTAAGACCCGCTGGCCCAATATTCTTTTGCGCACCCGCATAAATTAAACCAAACTTTGAAACATCAAGTGGCGCGGACAAAATGCTTGAAGACAAGTCTGAAACCAAAGGAAGATGCGTCTCTGGCACATAATCAAACTGTAAACCACCAATGGTTTCATTTTCAGCATAATGCAAATAAGCAGCATCATTTGAGAACTGCAATTCGCTTTGCGCTTTAATAGCAAGTTTGCCATCGACTTGCGTACCGGCTTCAATCACATGAATATCACCGTAACGCTGCGCTTCTTTGAGTGCTTTTTCAGACCAAATACCAGTATGGATATAATCCGCTTTTTTATTTTTACCCAACAAATTCAGTGGAATTGCTGAAAACTGTAAAGAAGCACCACCTTGTAAAAACAGCACTTTATAATTTTCAGGAATATTCATTAATTTGCGTAAGTCTGCCTCAGCCTTTTCAGCCACAGCAACATAATCGGCACTACGGTGGCTCATTTCCATGATGGATAAGCCTTTACCATGCCAATCCAACATTTCTTGTTGAGCTCTTTCTAAAACGGCAGTAGGTAGTGAAGCAGGACCAGCACAGAAATTGTACGCGCGCATGATTTTTCCCTTTATAACGATGGACAAAATGAAAGACTGCATTTAACCATAAATTGCACGGCGTTACATTAGGTTTACTGGATTATTCGCAGTTGTTATATCAATCTTGTTTGGCATTTAAATTCATTAAATCAATTACCTTGCTTGATCTTTTTAGTATTTCCGCAGCATTCCTGCATTTAAAATTATTTTTTTGCCTTATCTTTCAAGGATCAAGTTTCTATATAGCAGACAACTGGCGGATAATTCCTCGTTAACAGCGATCTCCGTAATCAAGTATAGAGTAAATATACTAACTTTGATTCAGAATGGCATTCTATGCTATTGTTTATGCTAGAAAATTTCGAAGCAACACATTTAAATAACACTTTGATTAATTAACTTTTTTTCAACGGCTGGGTTCAGCTTAAACAAAGAGCAGCACTATTGCGTAGGATCTTGAAGTCAATGCCAATAAAAATTCATCCTGCATTCGATAAAAATGCATTATTTCAATGGTGTACCCTACAGCGTAGCCTTGTCGCTGCGCTTGGTTTGGCAGTCTGTGCATTTACACATGCTGAAGACTTAAGTTATGCCCAAGCAGAACAAAGTTTTCTCACTCAATCTTTTAGCTCTCAAGCCAGTGAAGCCCTACAACAAGCAGCACAACTTGAGGCACAGGCAGTGAAAGGTTTAGGGCTACCACGTGTTGACCTCAATGTTCGCGCCTATGCTTTTCACAGCCAAGTCGATGTCCCGCTCGAAAAATTTAAAAATAATTTAGACAACAATTTGTCTCAGAATATAAATAACCAAATTGATCAATCGGGAAATATTCCAAATGATATTCAAGGCCCGATCAAAGCGGGTATCGGTCAAGCCATTCATGATGGCGTGGGCATGATTCCCAACAAAGCCAATATTTCACTTGAAGATCAAGTGATACGGCCAACCGTTTCAGTGATGATGCCGATCTATACGGGCGGAATCACCAGCACCACCAAAGAAATGGCAAATATTCGAGCCCAACGCAGTCAACTGAGTACCCAACAACAGCAAGACCTGCAACGCTTTGAGCTGATCCAAGCCTACTTTAATGTACAACTTCAACAAAAATTAATGCAATCAAGTCGTTTTAACTTTGATGCCGTGCAGCGTCATTATGACAATGCGCTGAAATTAGAACGTCAGGGCTTTATTAATAAAGGCCAACGCATGCAGTTTGAAGTTGCCAAAAACAATGCCGAACGTTTGCTGCAAAATACAGATTCCACCTTAAGATCGAGTCTGTTTCAACTAAATAACCTCTTACAAACCCAGCAAGTCGGTCGTTTAACCACGCCACTCTTTGTAAATTCCACCCAAAATCAAAGTTTGATGAGCTTACTCAAAAGCTATCAAGAACAGTCTGCACTGATTCGAAAAATGCAGATGGATACCCAACTGGCCAATAGCAATATCAAAATTCAGAGTGCCGCCAAAAAACCCAGTATTTTTGCTTTCGGTGAATATAGTCTAGATGACAAGAACAATTGGATTGTTGGGGTGATGGCGCGCTACAACTTGTTTTCTGGAATTGACTCCAATAAAAATATCCAAGCTGCCGAATTACAACGTTATGCCTCGGAATTGCTAACCGAACGCGCCAAACAAGAAATTGAAAATATCATTTACCGATCGTATAACGAAGCCCACACCGCACAAGCCACCCATCTCTTATTGCAACGCAATATCAAAGCTGCCCAAGAAAACTTGCGCATCCAAGAATTGTCTTATAAAGAAAGTATGGGGACTGCGACTGAAGTGATTGATGCACAAAATATGTTAAATGCATTAGACAGTGAGATGGCACTAAATGCCTATCGTTATGTGATGTCTTTGGCAACCTTGTTGCAGAGCCATGGTTCGATTGCTTCATTTCAAAGCTATGTAAATCAGCCCAATACTCACTTTATTCGTTAAGATTGCGAGGAAAAATAGATGACTCAGCCACATGATGACCAGAATAAAACGAATAACAGTGACAACAATCTCAACGCAGATCACACAGATCACAAGACAGATCAGCCGTCAGCGCAGCCACAAGTGACCGAGAAACAGCCGGCCAGTGATGCAGCTGAAACGGTTGCACCAGCAGCTGCGCAAAAAACAGCGCCAGCAGATGAAACCAAGCAAGATGACACGCCTCCCAATCAGAAAAAAGCCAAGCTCAAACTGTTCATCTTATTGCTGTTGATCTGTATTTTAGGCTTTATCGCCTATGGCTTATGGAAAGGTTATCAACCGAAAGTGATCGAAATTCAAGGACGTGTAGAAACTGAAACCATTCATATCAGCACCAAAGTCCCAAGTCGTATCGATGAGATTTATGTGCATGAAGGGCAAAAAGTCAAAAAAGGACAATTGCTGGTTCGGCTGCATAGCCCTGAAGTAGAAACGAAAAAGCAGCAAGCACTCGGCCTCCTCCAAAGTGCCCTTGCCCTGCAATCCACAACCGATCGCGGTTCACAACAAGAGAATATCGAAACCTTTTATGCCAACTGGCAAAGCCTGAAAGCCCAAGCACAATTGGCTGCGACCACTTATCAACGTGGCGCACATTTATATAAAGAAGGGGTCATTTCAAGACAACGCCGAGATGAAATGCATGCAGCATCTATTTCGTCACAACAACTGGCTGAAGCAGCTTATCAGCAATATGCCCGACTAAAACGCGGCAGCACCGCAGAAGAAAAATCGACTGCGAATGCACAAGTCGATATTGCCCGCGCTGCGGTTGCCGAAGCAAATTCATTAGAGACAGAAACGGTACTGCTTGCCCCAGTCGATGGCACTGTGTCTAAAATTTATGGCAATGTCTCTGAATTGGTGGCAATGGCTGTGCCGGTACTCAGCTTAATTGATGATGCTGAAATCAAGGTCAATCTTAACGTGCGTGAAGACCAATATGCATCTGTGTATCAAGCCAAAACGCTAGAGGGTTATATTCCTGCCCTACAAAAAAATGCAGCCTTTAAAATCACCCATATCGATGCGGAAGGTGACTTTGCCACCATTAAAACCACACGTCAAACAGGTGGTTATGACATACGCAGCTTCAAACTAAATTTAGAGCCAATACAGGCCATTCCTGAGTTAAAAGTAGGCATGAGTGTATTGTTTAAAGTACAAGAGACAAAATAATGTGGTCTGGCATATTGCGAGAGCTGCGTTATTTAAGCACGCATAAATGGGACCTCAGCATGGTGACAGTGGTTCCCCTGCTGATTATCGTCATGATGAGTGCGATGTTTTACTCAGGTAAGGCTGAGCATTTACCCATTGCGTTGATTGACCAAGATCAGAGTCAACTCAGTCGCAATGTTGAAAAATATTTAAGCCAAAACCAATCCCTAAAGATTGACCTGGTAACCCACAATATCGATGAAGCCGAACAATGGCTCAATCAAAATAAAGTATGGGGCTATGTGCATATCCCCAGTGGTGCAGAACAGCGCTTGGTTCAGGCCAAAGATGCTGGTATTTCCGTTGCCTACAACCAGAGTTATTTTAGTGTGGGCAATATTATTTCCTCTGCCATGAGTATGAGCGTGGTTCAAGCCATCTCAGATTATTTGGGTGAGGAGTATTTGGCAGAGAGCATCCCCTATGCCGATGTTTCCACACCGAATGTTAAGATTTCAGTACTGTATAACCCGGGCATGAGCTATGAATTCTACTTAGAATTATTTGCCATTCCAGCGATCCTGCATTTATTACTGGGTTGCTGTGTCGCATTTTCAATTGGGCAAGAGTTTAAGTTTAACAAAGCACAGCATTGGCTTGAACACTATGGAATATTTACCGCGCTTAGCTCGAAAATCTTGGTTTATGTCCTTATTTTTAGTCTATGGACTTGGCTATGGATGTTCTGGTTAATAGAATATCGTGACTGGTTTATCGCTGGGCATTTATGGCTCATCATCTTGGCGCAATTTATTTTTTATGCAGCCTATGGCTTTATGGCAGCGATGACCGTCCTGATAATTAAAGACTTAGCTGAAAGTTTTGGGGTTATCGCAATCTATGGCGGATCTTCACTGAGTTTTGCCGGAGTCACATTACCTGTCAACAATGCCAGTGCATTTACCCGCAGTTGGTCTGACCTTATTCCCTATACCACTTATGCAAAACTGCAAACTCAGCAATGGGTGATGGGCAGTTCAATCAGCACTTCGCTGCCCATGCTGCTGATCCTGATTATTTTTTGCAGTGTCTTTGCCACAATCTGCCTGGTGATGCTCCATCGCTATAAAAAAGGAGCAACAGCATGAAAACATTTATGTTTTATCTGTTGAAAACCTTTAAGGACATTGTCAAAAGTAAAGCTATTTTGAGCAGCCTACTGCTCTCGGTGCTGTTTTATAGTTTCTTCTACCCTTCAGCCTACCAAGCGCAACAAGCCGCCTCACTTCCCATTGTGATTGTCGATGAAGAACACAGCGATTTGACCGCTCAAATCATTCAAACCATTCGGCAAAGTCCCAACCTTGAGGTGACAACAGTCACCGGGAATTTTGCTGAAGCAGAAATGATGGTCAAACAAGAGCAAGCCGATGCGATTTTACTGTTGCCATATAATCTCTCGAATAGCCTAGCGCGTGGTGAAGTCGGCGGGATCGGTTTATATCTGAGTTCTGCCTATTTCATTAAAACCAGTCAAATCGGTAAAGGCTTGGCGCTATCAATTGAACAGAGTTTAGCCAATCATTTAGAGAAATTTTCACACGCTACAGCATTTGAGCCACAACTTTCCATTCACAGCATCCCACTGTTTAATGTCCTGTCTGGCTATGGTAGCTATGTCTTTCCTGCCATTGCAGCGCTGATTATTCACCAAACCATTTTACTGAGTATGGGAATGTTAATCGCTGGATATCGCCAACACGCTTGGCGTCCAACTGCAACTGAGTTTTGGGCCTGCTTTAGCGCAATCTTTATCATCGGCTGCTTGGGCTGTTTCTACTTATTTGGTTTTACCTTCTGGCTCTACGACTACCCACATGGCGGCAACTTCTGGGGCATGTTACTGGCTGTGCCCATTTATATTAGCTGTGTGATTGGGCTTGGCTTTGTGTTTGGCTCTTATTTAGATATGCCTGAACGCAGTGGCCATGTGATTGTATTTAGCTCAGTTCCGATCTTTTTACTGTCTGGAACTGCTTGGCCGCACGCTGCAATGCCAGCATGGTTACAGTGGATTGGAGAGGTGCTGCCTTCAACGCAAGCTATTCAAATGTTCCTTCAGCTTAATCAAATGGGTGTTCCCACGCTCCTAGTGATCCCCAAGCTGATTTATTTGGCAAGTCTTGGCGCAATTTTATTGCTCTGGGGGTATTACCGTTTGCGTTACAGTCGCATCACCGCCAAGCAAGAATAATCCAGTTCCAACTGATTCGAAGCGCTGACTTCCGCTCACCCAGTCTTCGAATCAGCTGCATAAATGCAGAAATATGCCTTGAATACCGAGAAAAACACAAAATAGAGTGATATAAATCACCAAAATTTAACAACTTTAACTTAATAATATTCATATATTTAAATAAATTATTAATAATTAATTAGGTTCATCACAAAAATTCAAGCAAAATACCGTACTTTCCACACTCTCTATGCTTATCGTCAGCTATTCAACGGAATGATGAATTGTAAGTATCAAATAGAGAAATTTCTTTTAAGCACAGTTTATTGTATGAGCGCTGCATGAAAAAAATGAAACTCAGCCTAGCCTGGCAAATTGTAATTGCACTTATACTTGGTGTCGCAGTTGGCGCCTTTCTTCACGAATCAACTGAATATCGCGAAGCCTTAATTAATAATTTACTGCATCCTTTGGGCAGTATTTCTATTAATTTAATCAAAATGATCGTTATTCCATTGGTCGTTTCAATGTTGATTTTGGGCATTGCAAATGCTGGAGGAACCAAGAGCTTGGGTAAACTTGGTTTTAGAACCATGGTTTATTTTGAAGTGATTACCACCATTGCGATTATTGTCGGACTGGTTGCGGCCAATGTATTCCAACCCGGTGTTGGGATTGATATGTCCACGCTGACCACAACCGACATTTCGCAATATGAGCAAACCACTCAACAGGTCAACAATCAAGCACATGGCTTGGTCAATACCATCCTCTCGCTCATTCCTTCGAATATTTTTGCAGCAATGGACAGTGGGCAGATGCTGCCGATTATTTTCTTTGCCGTGATATTCGGAATCGGTCTTGGTTCACTTACCCGTGAAACCAAACAACCATTACTGGATGTTTTAAAGTCCATTTCTGAAACCATGTTCAAAGTCACCCACATGATCATGATGTTTGCACCATTTGGTGTATTCGGTCTAATTGCTGCAACAGTGGCAAGTTTTGGCTTTAGCTCTTTGCTGCCTTTGCTTAAACTTGCAGTTGTGGTCTATGGTGCGATTTTCTTCTTTATTTTCGTTATCTTAGGCTTTGTGGCGAAGTTCTGTGGTTTTAATATTTTAACCCTGATTAAAATTTTAAAAGATGAACTGATTTTGGCCTTTTCCACCGCCAGTTCTGAAACTGTATTGCCACGTATGATGGAAAAAATGGAAGCTTACGGGGCACCCAAATCGGTGACCAGTTTTGTAATTCCCATTGGTTATTCATTTAACCTTGATGGTTCAACCCTTTATCAAAGTATTGCTGCGATTTTCATTGCACAACTGTATGGGATCGATCTATCCCTCACCCAACAATTGGTTTTGGTCGTAACCTTAATGATTACCTCTAAAGGCATTGCGGGTGTGCCCGGTGTGTCTTTTGTGGTGTTACTCGCCACCTTAGGTAGTGTCGGTATTCCACTTGAAGGCCTAGCCTTTATTGCCGGTATTGACCGTATTCTTGATATGGGACGTACCGTGGTCAACGTTATTGGCAATGCTTTGGCGGTCCTTGTGATCAGCAAATGGGAAGGTAACTTCGACACTGAAATGCAAAAAAACTACAGCATCAAAGCCAACGATACCTTGTAAGTCACTCAATATGATGGTTAAAGCCTAGCTTTAGCCGTCTCTTCAGTCATCTTTTTTTGCCAACGTTGCGAGATCAAGTTCGATCTGATCCATGCTGCTGGAGGAGATGGTTTGATCAACCTGATCAATCGTCAGTGCCAAGATGGTTGTTCCCCCATCCTCCCCCTTAAAAA
This sequence comes from Acinetobacter pullicarnis, assembly GCF_006352475.1. NCBI lineage: Bacteria > Pseudomonadati > Pseudomonadota > Gammaproteobacteria > Moraxellales > Moraxellaceae > Acinetobacter > Acinetobacter pullicarnis. The sequence goes on along the minus strand of NZ_VCMZ01000001.1, from coordinate 1,552,331 downwards.
CGACAGTTACTGCAATCACAGCTGCTGGATATTCAAAGAGTGCAACTGCTGTTGTCACTTTTCCAACGGATGGTGTCGTCGATACCAGTGTTGTAAACACTCGATAATGCTCTGCTTTCTCACTCGGTACCAATTGAAAAATATGCTGCATAATTTCAGGCGATTGCTTGATCTGCTGCTGTAAACTCGCATCTAATAATGGCTTCACCACGTCCAGTTGTTTGGATTGTAAGGCACGATAGAGCAATTGGATTTTTTGCTCTTGTGCTGCGGATACGGCTATTGGTTGTGGTTTCAGCTCACTGTTATTTTGATCAGCCATAAAAGATTCCATCATATCCGTAATACGTTCACAAGCAACTAGACTAAAACTTAGACTAAGCAACACGATCATTTTTATTGTCTTTTTTATTGTCGTTGGCATTGTTTGACTCTTATTGATTGGGGTCTTGAAGACCCGTCTATTTCGCCACAATCGGATTAAAAAAACCGTTGTATCTCTTTATTATTGTTGTTATTTAGACGCATGTTTCTGAATAGTTTAATATCCAAAGCGAAGAAGCGGGTGATTGTAAAGCTGACCGATGCAACCACCTAATCACCCTCTAGATGAAGTGCTGATTCACCACGCAATATTTCGTATTTAAACCCTAATGATTTGACTATCCGTTTCAACCACATCGCTGGCATTGCGCTCTGCTGGAATGACGACTTCAGCTTCACGACTTGGTCGCACCACATCAGCATTTTCCTTCGGATGCAGGGTGATAAAGAAACCGACGATTTTGCTCCCTCCATCATGCCCTTCAAATACCACCCGAAATAACAGTGACATTTTTGGATAATCATAAAGATATGAAACTGATGTAGTTTTTCCATCACTCGTGGTCATTGACTTGCTGGTAGTCTGTATTTCCATACGGGTCGCAGGCTGGGTTGGAATCAGCCTATAAAGTTGTTCCATCATCTCAGGCTTGGCTTGCAAGTCTTGTTGCACATTGGCTGCAACTAGCGCCTTGATCTGCGCTGTATTGCGTTCATGTAGTGCTTTATAGAGCTCCCCTGCTTTTTCATCTTGCTCAATTGTCGAGCGAATATCAGAGATGCCTAGCTTATCAAAGGCAAAATCGACGATGCGATCACATGCACTGAGGTTTAGGCTAAGTATTAGTATTAGAAGTATTTTTTTCATAGTGAGTTATATCGCTTCAGAAATCCTATCGTTATATCTGCGTTGCAACCTCGCTCCATCCGCTTCGCGGTGGAATGCTTAAGCAGTCAATATCATATATGCGTATCTGAATTCCAGCGTATAACAGTGCAACGAGAAAATCAGTATTTATGCAGATCATCTTAGCTTATATAGTCGCAGTCAATCAGACCTAAAAAAAGGACGCCGTAGCGTCCTTTCTGTATTACAAGGTACTTCAGTAAAAATCACTCATCTGTCGATTTTTCATCAGTATCAGAAGTATCAACTTCTTGGGTTTCGATGTCATGAACTTCAACTTCATGGATTTCATTTGCATCGGTGCTTTCAGTGAGATTTTCTTCACCTTCAATCACTTCAACAAACTCTTCTTCCTCAACCGCTTCAATTGAAACGACACCAACCAAGAGTTCTTCTTTACCCAAGCGAATCAGACGAACACCTTGCGCATTACGCCCAGTGGTCGCGACTTCAGATGCACGGGTTCTCACCAAGGTGCCGCCATCAGAAATCAACATCAATTCTTTGCTTTCATCAATCGACACTGCACCAACCAATTCACCATTACGTTCCGAGGTTTTAATGGCGATCACGCCTTTACCACCACGTTTTTTGGTTGGGAACTCGCCAACTGGAGTACGTTTACCATAACCATTGGCACATGCACACAGCACTTCGCCCGTTTCAGGTACAACCACCAAAGAAACGATACGACTGACCACATTGGTGTCAGCAACATCTTCTTCTTCGCCATCTACTTCTGGTTCTTCAGCTTCTTCCGCTGCGGCAACCGCAAGTGCAACGCGCATACCACGTACACCTTTGGCAGTACGTCCCATGACACGAACATCACCTTCAGCAAAGCGAATCGCCTTACCTTCGTTAGAGAACAACATAATTTGCTGTTCGCCATCGGTAATGGTCACGCCAATTAAGGTATCTTCTTCGTTCAATTCAATCGCACGTAAACCGTTTGAGCGTACGTTACTAAATTGTTCGAGTGCAACACGTTTAACCGTACCTGCTGCTGTCGCCATAAATACGAAATAGTTTTTACGTAGTGCTTCAGCTTGCTGTGCAAAGTCTTCGATGATTGCATCATCTAAGTCAGTGGTGCTGAGTGAAAGACCGAGCTGTTTTAAGGTTGCCATCAGGACATCGGTTAATTCAGCTTGTTCTTCAGTTTCGAGCAATGCCGCTTCTAGTGCAGCAAAATGCGCTTGAATCACTTCATTTTTTTGCAATACCGCAGCATTTGCAGTCACAAAGGCTTTAAATTCGGCAACACGTTCAATGAATTTCTTCGGTGCATCAATCACCGGTAAAATTGCAGTAATGGTTTCTGTTGCATCGAGTGGCAAGAGGTTGACCATTGGACGACCTTTGGCACCACGTGACGCTTGCGGTACTTCAAACACTCTTAGACGATACACTTTACCGACGTTGGTAAAGCAAAGTACCGTGGCATGGCTTGAAGTCACAATTAGATGTTGAATGAAATCATCATCTTTCATCGAAGTTGCAGATTTACCACGACCACCACGACGCTGTGCAGCATAGTCAGACAGCGGTTGCGTTTTGGCATAACCGGTTTGAGAAACCGTCAATACCATTTGTTCTTCTGGAATCAAGTCTTCACGTGAGAAATCGATACGAGATTCAATAATCTCGGTACGACGTCCATCACCATACTGCTGCAAAATCAAGGCTAATTCTTCACGAATCACATTCATCAATAAGTTGAAGTCATTTAAAATGGCTGTCAACTCAGCGATTTGTGCCAAAATTTCCGAATATTCAGCATGTAACTTGTCTTGTTCTAGACCTGTTAAACGATGTAAACGAAGTTCTAAGATTGCATTGACTTGGGTTGGTGATAAACGATAAATCTCGCCATCTAAACCAAACGGAAGTTTTGGATCTTCACCGTCAATGACTTCTGGGCGCACTGAAACTGAACCTGCTTTTTCAAGCAAGGCCATGACGCCACCACCTGCCCACTCACCAGTCTGTAAACGCTCACGCGCTTCAGCAGGATTTGCAGAAGTTTTAATGGTTTCAATAATGGCATCAATGTTGGCCAAAGCCACTGTTAAACCTTCTAAGATATGACCACGTTCACGTGCTTTACGCAGTTCAAACATAGTACGACGCGTCACCACTTCTTGACGATGACGAATAAATGCCGCAACAATATCTTTCAAGTTCATCAACTTAGGCTGTCCATTATCGAGACAAACCATGTTGATGCTAAATGAGTTTTCGAGTTGTGTTTGCTGGAATAGGTTATTGACCACCACTTCCGCATTTTCACCACGTTTTAAATCGATAGCGATACGCATACCGTCTTTATCGGATTCATCACGTAACTCTGAAATACCTTCGAGTTTTTTCTCTTTCACTAACTCGGCAATACGCTCGATAGTACGGGCTTTATTGACTTGATAAGGAATCTCAGTAAATACAATGGTAGTACGGCCATTTTTAGGATCTTCTTCAAAATGGTATTTACCACGAATATGCAGACGACCTTTACCTGTACGGTAAGCATCGACGATACCTGATTTACCGTAGATGATACCACCTGTAGGGAAATCGGGACCGGAGATATGCTCCATCAAGCCTTCAATTGAAATATTCGGATTGTCAGTATAAGCCAAACATGCATGAATGACTTCGGTTAGGTTGTGAGGCGCCATATTGGTCGCCATACCCACCGCAATACCAGCAGCACCATTGATGAGCAAGTTTGGAATACGGGTTGGCATGACCTGAGGAATTTTCTCAGAGCCATCATAGTTGTCTTCCCAATCAACGGTGTCTTTTTCTAAGTCCGCCAAAATTTCATGGGTTAACTTACGCATCCGCACTTCGGTATAACGCATTGCCGCTGCACTGTCACCGTCGACAGAACCGAAGTTCCCTTGACCGTCAACCAATTGATAACGCAAGCTAAAATCTTGTGCCATGCGGACAATGGTTTCATAAACAGCAGAGTCACCATGTGGGTGATATTTACCGATGACGTCACCAACAACACGGGCAGATTTCTTATAGGCTTTGTTATAGTCATTGCCGAGCTCGTGCATAGCAAAAAGCACACGACGATGAACAGGTTTTAGACCATCTCTCACATCTGGTAATGCACGTGACACAATCACGCTCATTGCATAGTCCAAATATGAGTGCTTGAGCTCATCTTCAATGGCAATCGGTCTGGTTTCCGATACGCTCATGCATACTCCTTATTACCAGCAGGTTTAGCTGCTCGATTTATGTCGTTAACGCTAAAAAAATTAACTCAAAAATAATGAGTTAAAATCAAAAAATACAGCAAAAAATTATAGCATAAATTGTTAACTTTGTGGCTAAAACTACATTCAAGTTGAATCATTCTTTGTGGTTATATTGACCAAGCCAAACCCATCAAATAAAAGCGTTGCAGCAAAAATAGCGGACTTAAATTTATTAGAAATTTCATCGTTTAAAAAACAAAAATAATGCACCGATCAAACCACTCTTCTCGGCATGTACTTTGACCTATTTATCGGCTCAATGTTTTTAAAAACAAAAAAAAGCACGCTGAATGCAGCGTGCTTTTTGAAAATCGGATCAGCAAATTAAAGCTTAGAAACGAGTTCCGGTACAACCGTATTCAAATCACCGACTAACCAGTAGTCAGCAACTGCATTGATTGGTGCTTCTTCGTCTTTGTTGATGGCAACAATGACTTTAGATTCTTTCATACCTGCCAAGTGCTGAATCGCACCTGAGATACCGACAGCGATATAAAGGTCTGGTGCAACAATTTTACCTGTTTGACCGACTTGCATATCGTTTGGTACAAAACCAGCATCAACCGCAGCACGTGACGCGCCTTGAGCAGCACCCAGTTTATCTGCCAATGGATCAAGTACGGCATGGTAGTTCTCACCAGAACCCACACCACGACCACCAGAAACAACGATGCGAGCAGCAGTCAATTCAGGGCGTTCAGATTTTACAATCTCTTCAGCCACAAATTTAGAAACACCTGCGTCTTTAGCATCAGCAATCGCTTCAACGGCAGCAGAACCACCTTCGCTTGCCACTGGATCAAAAGCCGTACCACGTACTGTACCCACAATGATTGCTTCTTCAGACTGTACAGTCGCAATCGCATTACCCGCATAGATTGGGCGTTTGAAGGTATTTGCAGATTCAACTGCAATAATGTCAGAAATCATGCTGACATCAAGTAAAGCCGCAGCGCGTGGCAAAATATTTTTACCATTTGAAGTCGCAGCGCCTAAAACATATTTATATGACTGAGCCACATCTGCAACTAAAGCAGCAACGTTTTCAGCCAATTGGTTTGCATAGTCTGCGTTGTCAGCAAGCAATACTTTGCTTACGCCCGCAACTTTTGCAGCAGCATCAGCAACAGCTTGAGCACCTGAACCTGCAACCAATACAGTGATATCACCACCGATTTTTTCAGCTGCAGCAACAACGTTTAAAGTTGCACCGTTCAGTGTCTTATTGTCGTGCTCAGCGATAACTAAAATACTCATGATTTTTATCCTTCTGTATTAGATCACTTTCGCTTCGTTTTTCAATTTTTCTACAAGCTCATCCACAGATTTCACTTGTACGCCTGCTTTACGCTCTGCAGGTGGCTCAACTTTCACAGTTTTCAGTTTAGTTGTAGCCGTCACGCCATAATCCGCTGGAGATTTAGTCTCTAGTGGTTTTTTACGTGCTTTCATAATGTTCGGAAGCGCCGCATAGCGTGGTTCGTTCAAACGTAAGTCAGTGGTGATAATTGCTGGCAATTTAAGCGCAACAGTTTGTAAACCACCATCGATTTCACGCGTGACTTGAACGCTGTCACCATCAACTTTAACTTCAGAAGCAAAAGTACCTTGGCCAGCACCAATCAGTGCTGCAAGCATTTGGCCGACTTGGTTTGAGTCATCATCAATCGCTTGTTTACCCAAAAGGATAAGTTGCGGCTGTTCTTGCTCAACAACACCTTTCAAAATTTTAGCAACTTCAAGCGCACCAATGTCGTCTGCAGTTTCAACTAAAATACCACGGTCTGCACCAAGCGCCATCGCAGAACGAATTTGCTCTTGTGCTTCTTTAGGACCGATAGAAACAACAATAATTTCTGATACAGTTCCCTTTTCTTTTAAGCGAACCGCTTCTTCCACTGCGATTTCACAAAATGGGTTAATTGACATTTTAACGTTGGTTAAGTCAACCCCACTGTTGTCCGGTTTTACGCGAACTTTCACGTTGGCATCAACCACACGTTTTACAGCAACAAGAGCCTTCATGTAATCCTCGGCTGTTTTAGCAAAAGTAAATATTGAGAAACGTTATAATAACGCTTCATTTCAATTTTTTAGGTGCCCTATCTTGCTATGTGTTTGGCATTTCGGTCAAGCCACAAATTACCAAACACCTGTAAAAAAGCGTAAAAATTCTTGAACCGCCCGTTCATTTTTTAAAAACACCGCAAAACTCAAGTCTTTTCCCAAATAGCAACCTATATTTTAATCATTGATTTATCACAATTTTATAACACACCTAAGCTTTTACGCATGAATGCTGCTGTTTTAAGCAATGCTTGCCCCCAAGCCAGGCATTTTCGCAAGCAGATGCAATCCGCTGCTATATAAATGTCAGTTTAGATAAAGTGTGACTGAATGGTTTGCAATTAAAACCAAAGCTTTTAGATGAATGCATACTTTACAATCAAAGCAAGCGCTCGTTTCATTTGCTTTGCCGTCGTAGGCCCAAGATATCTGTTGAATTGCTCAACAACCTTACTTAATCTATGTTGCAACGCACAACAGTGGAACGAGAAAATACTTGATGACGCATATTCAGATCACCACACTTGAAACCCCGCGATTAAGGCTTCGACAATGGCAAACCTCGGACTATGCCGCATTTGCGGAACTGAATGCCGACCCAGAAGTAATGCGCTATTTTCCCAATCCACTGACAACAGATGAAAGCAATCATCTTGCTGAACGCTGTAAAAACTTAATTGCAGCACATGGTTGGGGATTTTGGGCCGTCGAGCTCAAACAAACTGGACAATTTATTGCTTTTGTCGGTTTGCATGCTCAACCAACTCGGTTTAGTTTCTCACCGTGTGTTGAAATCGGCTGGCGTTTTGCCAAAGCCTATTGGCAGCAAGGCTATGCCACTGAAGCTGCACAAGCCTGCTTAACTTTTGCCTTTGATCAATTGCAACTCGAACACGTGGTGGCTTTTACCGCACATAACAATGCTGCTTCCGAAAAAGTCATGCAACGCCTAGGCATGCAATTTATGCAAGACTTTGAACACCCAGAGTTAGCCGCAGATAGCCCTTTGTTAAAACATAAGCTTTATCGAATTGAACGCAATCAGTTTCAAAGCTGAAACTGATTTTGATGTTCCACCGCTGAATAGCCCCCTTTAAGCCTTATTTCTTATTGGCTCTGGGATGCGCCTGATCATAGACCTGTGCCAAATGCTCAAAATCAAGATGGGTATAAATCTGGGTGGTGGTTAAATTGCTGTGTCCCAACATTTCTTGTACGGCACGTAAATCTCGGCTACTCGACAACATATGTGAGGCAAAGCAATGCCGCAGTAAATGCGGATGCAAGTCAACATTGACACCGGCACGTTGTGCTTGAAATTTCACCCGATTTTCAATTTGTCGTGGGCTGAGTCGTGCACCTTTCTGACTAATGAACACCGCAGACTCAGGTTTAAACTCACCTTGCCAAATACGATAGATCTTTAACCACTCAATCAGACTGTCTTTGGCCTTACCACCAAATGGCACAATTCGGGTTTTATTGCCCTTACCCGTAATTCGCAATAATAGGCGACCAAAATCGATATCGCGAATATCCAAGCCCTGCACTTCGGCCAAACGCAATCCGCTCGAATACAGTAATTCAAGTATGGCTTTGTCTCGCAACCACAATTGTTGTTCTAGCGGTTTTTCAGGGGCGGTTTGATCTAGGATGAAATTAATGGTTTCAACATCAACCATTCCCGGCAATGCACGTGGCTGCCGTTTTAGCTGTAAGTCATCACTGGGATTGATGGTTAAATAATTGCCTTGTTCCGCCCATTTCATAAATTGGCGAATAGAGGTTAAATGGCGTTGCAGGCTGGTCGAACTAAGCTGATGCTGCTCGACTTTAAATGCCAAATACTCTCGTAAGTCCGAAGCTTCAACCTGTTTTAATTCGATGTTTTTCTCATAACAAAATGCAATAAAACCAGATACATCCCGAAAGTAGGCATCGAGGGTGTGCTCGGATTGATTTTGAAGCTTCCGATCTTTTAACCAGATTGAGAGTAATTGCATCGCACCATATTGCGGGTTACTCATCCACCACACTCCTTCGAAGATCAAAGCGTTACAAGAGCAATCCCGAACGCTTCATTCTATCCACCCAGCGCTCTATTTACTTACTCTCTATTGATTTGGAAAGTTTCCACGCTTGATAACGTTCATCAATGGTCTTGGCCATGACATCATAATTTTCCCATGTATTTTTCACATGATAGATGCCTGCTGCATGTTGCGCTAAAACTTCTTCATAATCGCCAAAATAAATCGCGTCACCTTCATAGTAATATTGGGTAAATGCCAAGCCTTCTGCATTGAGATCTTCTTCCCAAAACTTCTCATCACAGAGTTCAATCAGATAATCACGACCCGTAATTTTTCGATCTTTGAGTAGCTGTAACTCTTCTGGACTTTCTTCTAGATGAATTTCACCGACCAAATTATTTTGAACAATCCAAGCCAAATAAATGCCGATATGCGTACCCGCATTGTCCCAATCTAGGCCTTCTTCGATTGCCGAATCGGCATGCCAGTCTATACGGTCTATCGCCATGCTCATGTCCTTTTATTTACGATTAAATATTAAAGTGTTTTGACCAATATGATGCTGATCAAAACAGATATAAAGTTAGTTTGATACAGCCAAATGCAGCATTAACGCTTCAAGCAAAGGCTCAACCATTTTTTTTGCACGCAACTGAAGCAACCAATGTTCAGGGATTCCAGAAACACCAAATATGATGCCTGCCAAACCACCTGCGACACAAGCCGTGGTATCAGTATCATTGCCCAGTGCAATGGCGGTTTTAATGACATCAGTATAATTAGACTGCTGTAATGCAAATTTAGCTGAATGCAAACAATCGACGACATAGCCACTTCCAGCAATGGCGTTGGCTGTTGCTGGAAAAATAAAGTTCTGCATTTCGTTTAATTCAGCAGGTCGATCATGATAAATCACATTTAAGCGCAACTGACTCGCTGACCATGCCGCATTGACCGACAGGCCTTGAAGTAAATAACGCGCCCATAAACAGTAAAATGCACAACAAATTTTTGAACGTAAATGCGCATGAGTAAGATGCGACTGTTGACCAGCCAGCTCAACCAACTGTTCATCACTGCCAACATGCCATAAAGCCAATGGTAAACAACGCATTAATGCACCATTGCCATTGGCGTACTCATCTGTAGCTGCCATTTCTGTAATGGCCGCGCCATGGCTAAAACGCAGCAAAGCCTGCCTGGTTTGTATACCAACATCAAATACTTTTGCATCAACTGCCATATAACCCACTTGATACCAATCAAGTAAACGTTGTGCAAAGTCAGTGGCATCAAAATCTTGGGCGTGTAACAACGAAGCAAGTAAGCACAAGGCCTGAGCACCATCATCAGACCAAGTGCCAATGGGGATATCTGCGTAAGTTCGATTAAAATCGCTGGGCGGTGTCATTTCAATGTCGGCATAACTGGGAAGTTGTGCTGCCGTATTGAACTCATAAGGCACGCCAACGGCATCACCGACCAATAAGCCGTAAATTGCACCCCTTATTTTCGCTTGCATTTCGATGTCCTCGTCTAGCTATCGCTAAAATAAAAAAGCGCCGTAAATGACGGCGCTCATTTTCAACGTTCAAACTGAAATCAGCACAGCTTAAAACGCGCAAGTTTAGTTCAACAACAAGCACATCACTTTAACAGCTCTTCAGCTTGATCGTACTTAGGTTCAGCAAGACTTAACTTTGGAAGTAACGTAAATCGAGACGGCCTTCATAAACCGTTGCGGTTGGGCCGGTCATCCAGACCACATCGCCTTCACGCCATTCAATTTGTAACTTACCACCAGCCAACTCAATCTCGACCGCACTGCCCAATAGACCACGGCGCATACCCGAAATTGCAGCAGCACATGCGCCTGTACCACAAGCTAAGGTTTCACCCACACCACGTTCAAAAACGCGTAAACGTGCATGTCCCTCATCTATAATCTGCATAAACCCAGCATTGACCCGCTGCGGAAAGCGCGAATGCGATTCGATCTGCGGTCCCATTTTCGCCACATCTGCCTTGAGAACTTCCGGCACAATGGTCACTGCATGAGGATTACCCATATTCACTACATCGATGGTAATCGTTTCATTATCAGCCAAGGTTAAGCTATATAGGTTTTCAACCTCATCTGCCAAAAATGGAATTTCTTCTGGCAAAAATTTTGGCATGCCCATATTCACTCGAACCCAACCATTTGGGCCCAATTCTGGTTCAACAATGCCAGCAGTGGTTTGTACTTTAAATTTGGTTTTGTTGGTGAGGTGGCGATCATGCACAAAACGGGCAAAACAACGTACACCATTACCGCACTGCTCAACCTCTGAACCATCTGCATTGAAAATGCGATATTTAAAATCGACATTGGCAAAATCAGGTGGCTCTACAATCAGTAATTGATCAAAGCCCACACCAAAATGACGATCCGCTAAACGACGAATCGTGAGTGCATCTAAATAGGCACGCTGGCTAATCAAATCAACCACCATGAAGTCGTTGCCCAAGCCATGCATTTTAGTAAATTCTAATAACATCTCGAATTACCCCTCAGGCAGTAAATGTTCATTTTCCCACAAAGATTCTATTGTTTCGCGTTCGCGAATGACATGGGCTTGCTCACCATCAACCATTATTTCTGCTGCACGGCCACGGCTGTTGTAATTTGAACTCATGACAAAACCATAAGCACCTGCGCCCATCACGGCCAAGTAATCACCCGCTGTTAATGCCAATTCGCGTTGTTTGCCCAAGAAATCACCCGTTTCACAAATGGCCCCGACAATATCCCAAGACTTACTTTCAACTTGTGTATTGTGATTGACGCTTTGAATATCCATCCAGGCTTCGTATAACGATGGGCGGATCATATCATTCATTGCTGCATCAACGATGGCGAAATTACGGTGATTGGTGGGTTTGAGCAAATCCACTTGTGTCAGCAAGACTCCAGCCAATGCTGAAATACTACGCCCCGGCTCCATATAGACTTTTAAGCCCAATTTTTCTAAAGCTGGACGCATTGAATTGGCATATTCGCTAAAGCTTGGTGGGGTTTCATCTTGATAACGCACCCCGAGTCCCCCCCCAATATCAATATGTTTTAACTGAATACCCAAGCCTTTCAGGTGCTCAATCATTTGGATCACCCGATCCAAAGCATCTTCAAAGGGCTGGGTTTCTGTTAATTGCGAACCGATATGGCAATCGATTCCGATGATATCAAGATGTGGCAAAGTAGCCGCATATTGATAGGTTTCAAAAACAACATCAGAAGGAATACCAAATTTGTTTTCTTTTAGCCCCGTCGAAATATAGGGATGGGTTTTTGCATCGACATCTGGATTGACACGTAATGAAATCGGCGCTTGTTGCCCAAGACGCGCAGCCACTTTTTCAATGCGATCCAGTTCGGCATAAGATTCAACATTAAAACAGGCAATGCCGACTTCAAGTGCTTTGGTAATATCGGCTTCGGTTTTTCCCAGTCCAGAAAAAACGATTTTGCTTGGATCTCCGCCTGCCGCCAATACCCGTGCCAGTTCACCGCCAGTCACGATATCAAAACCTGAACCCAATTTAGCCAGCACACGCAGTACCGCCAAATTAGAATTGGACTTTACCGCAAAACAAATTTGGTGATCGATAAAATCAAATGCCTGATCGAGGTCCAAATAATTTTGTTGCAATGTTGCTTTAGAATACACATACAACGGCGTAGAAAATTTTTGTGCTAAATCATCTAGTGAGCATTGTTCTGCATGCAAAACACCATCAACGCGAGTAAACCCCATGAAGTTTTCCTTTCAAAAGTCATATAAATCGTTTATTTAGATTCGATCGTTTCAGATGTCGCTTGCGCTGCATCCGCCTGATGAATTGCTCGTTGTTCCACTTTGGCTTGATTTGCCTTGTTTACAGGATTCGATTGCAACAAATAATGTGCGCGTTTATCGAGGTTTGGATCACTTGCCAACTGCAAAGCACCCGATTGACCGCAACCAACCAACAGCAAAGATGAAGCCAATAAGCTCATCGCACATAAGACAAGACGCATCTGATCACCCAAATTTTAAATTTGTGCAATTATACCTTGTTCAAATCAACTCTCCCAATATTTAAAGCAAAAACATAGACAATTGCCAAAAAAACACCAGCGCGCGGCTGGTGTTTTGGTTTTATTTGGTCATGAGGTTTTACTTTTGGCGCTTCTTATAAAAGAAGAAATAACCAATCGCCAAAATTACCAACCAAATTGGGCTGACTTTTAAGGCTTGGAAGGTATCCGCTTCTAATGACAAGACATAGATCACGCCAATAAAGAAGGCGATTACCGCGTAGCAAGTAAATAAACCACCAGGCAGTTTAAAGGTGGATTGCTGATGTAACTCAGGACGCGTTTTATAATAAATAATATAGCTCCACATAATAATCAGCCACACCAAGATAAATAAAATCGTGGATAAGGTGGTTGCCAAAGTGAAGGCTTTTACCGTGTCAGGAACGAAATATTGTAAAGCTGCACCCAGCAATAAACACAGTGTTGAGAAGTAAAGTGCATTGGCAGGTACCGCACGTTTATTTAATTTAGCAAAAGGTGCTGGGCCTTGTTTTTCACACGCCAAACCGAATAGCATACGGCTGGTTGAAAACACACCACTGTTCATTGACGACATCACAGAAGACAGCACCACCAAATTCATAATGATGGCTGCAGCTGCAACACCTGCGTGCGTAAATAAGTCAACAAAAGGACTGACCTTAGGATCGATATGGCTCCAAGGCGTCACTGACATCACCACAAATAACGCCAACACATAAAAGACAATAATACGAATCGGAATCGAGTTAATCGCTTTCGGTAAATTTTTTGCAGGGTCTTTGGTTTCTGCCGCAGTGGTACCGACCAACTCAACCCCAACAAAGGCAAAGATTGCAATTTGGAAGCCGGCTAAAAAGCCACTAAAGCCTGTTGGGAACATGCCCCCATAATTCCATAAATTACTAAATGCCGCGACATCACCTGCATCTGAAGTAAAGCCCGTAAAGACCATCCATACCCCAAGTACAATCAGTCCCAGAATGGCAATAATCTTGACCAAGGCGAACCAAAATTCGACCTCACCAAACATCTTCACCGTGACTAAGTTCAGCCCCATAATAAAGAAGATGGCCGCCACACTGATCATTACCCCTTCAATGGGCGAAAAAGTCTCTCCGCCATTAAAAAACTGTAGATAATAAATAATTGCGGATAAATCTGCGATCCCAATGGTGATCCAACACAACCAATAGGTCCAACCGACAAAATAACCGGCCCATGGCCCAATTAAATCCGTAGAGAAATCAATAAAAGATTTATATCTCAAATCTGATAACAACAATTCGCCAAGCGCGCGCATGACAAAAAAGATCATCAAACCAATGATCATATAAATAAATAAAATTGAAGGTCCTGCGAGGCTAATGGTTTTACCCGACCCCATAAATAATCCTGTCCCAATACATCCACCAATAGCAATTAACTGCAAATGGCGATTGGACAGGCTCCGTTGAAGCTCTCCGGCTTCAGGTGGTTGCGTAGAATTTCCGTTTGACATTTTTTATTTCGATTTAGGAACTAAGGCGCTACGTTAGCGCATATTAAGAAAAAAACAAAAAAAAATTAAACATTTTCAGACTATAGTTTAAACCTAAGTGATTAATGCTGAACCACCTCAGAACAGTTATAGCAAAAAGCCTTTGATTTTTTTTAAAACAAACCATTCTTTTTAAAGAATTATTAGCGAATAAAAGTATTGATATTTGTTTTTTTTGACGGAATACTACGATTTTCAAACGCCGAAAAAACAATGCCGTTAAACAGGCATTAAATGCATAAAAAATAATCAAAAATGTTTTAACCCCAAACAACAGGGAGATGCTTCAAGGATGGCATAACAGTTGCTTAAGCAAGAAGCGAGCAACATTTAACTGGATCAAATTAGAAGAAGATATTATGCAAAACTTACAAACAATCATGGAAACACTCAGTGGCTGGGTCTGGGGCCCTTATATGTTGGTGCTGCTGGTGGGTACCGGTGTATTTCTCAGCTTTCGATTACTTTTTTTACAATTTAGACTCTTACCCTTTGCCTTCAAACAAGTCTTCGGTCGACATGACAAGGCCCACACTCACGAAGGCGACATCTCACATTTTGCAGCACTGATGACAGCCTTGTCCGCAACCATTGGTACAGGGAATATCGCAGGGGTTGCAACCGCTTGTGTTTTGGGTGGTCCGGGTGCCGTTTTCTGGATGTGGATCACGGCTTTATTTGGTATGGCAACCAAATATGGTGAAGGCGTGTTGGCGGTTAAATACCGCATTAACAATGAAAAAGGCCAAATGTCAGGCGGCCCGATGTATTACATCGAACGCGGCCTAAAATTAAAATGGTTGGCACTGCTATTTGCATTCTTTGGCACCGTGGCCTCCTTTGGAATCGGCAGTTCGGTCCAATCCAATACTGTTGCTTTGGCCGTTCAAAATAGTATGGGCGTTTCAACCTGGATCACGGGCATTGTCATTACCCTATTCTCAGCCTTGGTGATTTTAGGCGGTATTAAATCAATCGCGAAAGCATCTTCTATTATTGTCCCGATTATGGCAGTGGGTTATGTGCTGGGTGGACTGGCAATTATTTTGTCCAATATTGACTTAGTGTTGCCTGCACTTAAATTAATTTTCGTTGATGCCTTTACTGGTGATGCTGTGGCGGGTGGTGCGATTGGTGCTGTAATTCGTTACGGTGTGGCACGTGGTGTTTTCTCCAATGAAGCGGGTATGGGATCTGCGCCAATTGCTGCTGCCGCTGCAAAAACAGATCATCCTGTACGTCAAGGTTTAGTCTCAATGACGGGGACCTTTATTGATACCATCATCGTTTGTAGTATCACCGGTATTGTTTTGGTGATGGGCTATATTGTCGCAGGCAATAGCTTTGGCCAAGAAACCGGTGCTGTACTCACCACGCGTATTTTTGATCAACTCTTACCGGGGATTGGCGGTTGGGTGGTCACACTTGGGATTATCTTCTTCGCCTATTCAACCATTTTAGGCTGGTGTTATTACGGTGAAAAATGTGCCTCATATTTGCTCGGTGAGAAATTTGTACTGCCTTACCGCATTATTTATATCATCACGGTCTTTATTGGCACCATTGCAACCTTAGACTTGGTCTGGCTATTTGCAGATACCTTCAATGGATTAATGGCTGTGCCAAACTTAATTGCCTTGTTATTACTTTCGAGTGTGATTGTTAAAGAAACCAAAGACTTCATCGACAAACGTAAAACAGGTGAGTTGTATTAAAAATTAGATCCCCTGATCCTGACCTTCTCTAGAGCCCCTCTTTTCCCAAGAGGGGCTCTTGCATTAAAGATCGTACTGAGTTTGATACACAGCACCCCGCCCTAGAAAAATGAATAGGGTACTTTTTAAATCCTGTAATTGCCTGATTCACGCCTACAATTGATGTATAGTTTGCAGCATCTTTATCGCTGCTGAATCAATCTCTATGGCCAAAGCTAAAACCATTTATCGCTGTGAACAATGTGGAACAGACCACCCAAAATGGTCAGGTCAATGTTCGGACTGTGGAGAATGGAACAGTTTGTCTGAAGTCCATATTGAAACTGTCACCCATCGCGCCAAAGTCAATACTGGTGGCGGCTATGCAGGCCAATCTGCCAAAGTCACCACGCTTAATCAAGTGTCGGTCAGCCGTGAATCGCGTCTGGTCACGGGTATTGGTGAATTTGACCGTGTGCTTGGTGGTGGTTTGGTTACTGGTTCAGTGGTTTTAATTGGCGGTGATCCTGGGATTGGCAAATCGACCATTTTATTACAAACCGCAACCCACATGGCCGCGGCCAACAGTCCAGCGCTCTACGTCACGGGTGAAGAATCCTTATCGCAAGTGGCCTTACGTGCGCAACGCTTAGATCTTCCCACCGATCAACTCAAAGTCATGGCGGAAACCTGTGTTGAGCGCATCTGTGAAGTGTTGGCGCAACAACGCCCTGCCGTTGCCATTCTAGATTCGATCCAAACCCTCTATACCGAAACTCTACAATCTGCACCGGGGGGTGTTTCACAAATTCGTGAATCGGCTGCTCTGCTCACTCGCTTTGCCAAAAATAGTGGCACTGCGCTATTTTTAGTGGGCCATGTCACCAAAGAAGGGGCTTTGGCTGGTCCACGTGTGCTTGAACATATGGTCGATTGTGTGCTGTATTTTGAAGGTCAATCTGACTCTCGCTATCGTATGATTCGCGCGGTTAAAAACCGTTTTGGGGCAGTCAACGAATTAGGGGTCTTTGGGATGACAGACAAAGGCCTCAAAGAAGTGGCCAATCCTTCTGCCATTTTCTTAAGTCGCTATGATGAAGCCATTCCAGGTTCAGTCGTGATGATTAGCCGTGAGGGCACGCGCCCATTGTTGGTTGAAGTCCAAGCCTTAGTAGATGATGCACATGGGCAACCGCGTCGTGTGGCCCTAGGCCTCGATCAAAATCGCTTAAATAT
The DNA here is from genome assembly GCF_006352475.1 of Acinetobacter pullicarnis. NCBI lineage: Bacteria > Pseudomonadati > Pseudomonadota > Gammaproteobacteria > Moraxellales > Moraxellaceae > Acinetobacter > Acinetobacter pullicarnis. The sequence goes on along the minus strand of NZ_VCMZ01000001.1, from coordinate 1,535,153 downwards.
GTTGTTGGCCGTGATGCATCGCCACGGTGGTGTGCAAACTTCGGGACAAGATGTCTATGTCAACGTGGTCGGTGGTCTTAAAATCACCGAAACAGGTTCCGATTTGGCTGTGTTATTGGCCTGCGCATCCAGCTTACGTTCCAAGGCGCTACCGCAACAACTGGCAGTCTTTGGTGAAGTCGGCTTGTCTGGTGAAATTCGCCCAGTACCCAATGGTCAAGAGCGCTTAAAAGAAGCGATTAAACACGGGTTTAAGTACATTATTGTACCGCGAGGCAATGCACCGCAAAAACCAGTTGCTGGTGTGCAAATTATTTCTGTAGCGCGTTTACATGAGGCGTTACATGAAGCCATGCAGCTCTGTGATGAAATCAGCACCTAATCCGCGACATTATTCGGGTATTTTGCTAAATACTTTCATTCTTCTGTTGAAATTATGCGGAAAAGACCGCATAAATAGAGATTCTATTTTTTATATCTTTTCAAAGGTAAATGTGATGCAAGTACGACAGCGTGGTTTGATGGCAGGTGTATTAATGGCTGCCTTAATGGTTGCTCCTTTAGCAGAAGCAAAACGTGCCGGTGGCGGTAAAAGTCACGGTATGAGCCGTTCAAATGCATCTAGCCAACAAGCTCGCCCAGCACCAGCACCACAACAAGCCGCTCCACAGCGTTCTGGTCCAGGTGTTGGCGGTATGGTTGCTGCTGGTGTTGCCGGTGCTGCAATTGGTGCGGTTGCTGCGAACGCAATGGCAGATGACAATAATGCAGCTCCTGCGAGCCAAGCAACAGATGCGGCGGCTGATCAACAAGCCGTACAACAAGAGAAAGAAAAAGGTGGTATTCCAAGCTGGGCTTGGTTGCTGTTAATCGCTGGTGCTGCTTTCCTTCTATTCCGTAAATTCGGAGCAAAAAAAAAAATAGCAGCGTCTAATCCCTATGCGCCAAACAGTTCTGGTCCGAATGCTTCGCCATTTGGCCAGACCCCACCAACAGGTCGTGGATCAAATGACACAACCAATGTTTTTGGTCAATCTGTAGGTGGTGGCGCGGCACCAGCAGCAGGCGCATTTAGCCAAAGCGGTAGCCAACTTCCAGATGGTACTGAACCTGCGGCATTCTTGCGTATCGCTCGTCAGCGTTTTAATCATATTCAGTCAATGAACACTGCGAGTAACATTGAAGAGATCCGTCGCTATTTAACACCAGATCTCTATCAATCGATGTATCGCGATATTATGGCGAATCAAGACCAAGACGTTGCTGAGTTTTCGAACTTAAACGCGATGGTTGCAGGTAGCTCAACTGAAAATGGTCAATACGTCGTAAGCGTACGTTTTACCGGTACAGTGAGCGAAGATTTAAATAGTCTTCCACAGCCATTTGCTGAGGTTTGGCACTTTAGTAAGCCCGCTGCTTCAACCGAAGAATGGTTGGTTGCAGGGATCCAGCAAGAAAGCTAAGTATTCAAAGCCCAAAAAACCAGTGCCGATGTGCACTGGTTTTTTTATGCCATCCAAATTTAATTGAATGCTACTGCGCTGGGTCATTTACATGTGGCAATGGGTGCTGAGTTTCTTTATGTTGATCAAACAATAAGGCACATAACAAAATTACCCCAACACATCCAACTGCAGCCAAGGCCAATAAACCCGCAATATCATTGTGCCAATAACTGTCTAAATAGTTCTTTAAATTCGGTGCAACAAAGCCACCCAAATTGCCAAGTGAACCAATCAGTGCCGTTCCAATCGCAATCGCCCTTCCAGATAAATACTGGGTTGGAATATTCCAAAAAATCGGCTGGACCACGATAAATCCAACAATCGCAATAGAAACAAAGATCAGAAAACCAAAGAGATGCGTCACTAACGTGGAAGAAACAATGCCAAAAACAGCGCAACTTAACATACAGATTGCCATCTTGGTCCAATTGGCCTTACGATCGGCATAGCGCGTGATGATCGGTAATAAAATTAAAGTACATACCCAAGGAATTGCACTGTAATAACCGACTTCTAAGCCAACATTAGTTTGCAGTAACAGCGCCAACTTGGTTGGCAAATAAAATAAAATACCGTAAACACTCATTTGAATTGAAAAGTAAATAAATACGAAACGCCATACACGCCAATCCCGAAAAACGTTGTCATTGCCAGTCAGTTCAGTTTCTGCCGAGATTTCACGATCAAGAATTAAAGCCTGATTCAATAGATTTTTTTCTTCTGGATTTAACCACTTCGCATCATCAGGCCGACTCACCAACACAAAATAAGCCACGATGCCGACCAAAACCGTGAGTATCCCCTGCACAATGAACATCCATTGCCAGTTTTTAAAGCCCAAGGTAAAGCTCGACTCTAATAACCAACCTGAAAATGGCCCACCTAGCATCAGTGCAATTGGCACACCTAAATAGAACCAACCATAGGCCTGACCTCGAAAAGTTTTTGGAAACCAATAGGTTAAAAATAGAATAGCGCCAGGGGTAAAGCCTGCTTCAGCCACACCCAGCAAAAAACGTAACACATAAAAACTCAATGGATCGCGCACCAACACCATGCAGATTGAGACGATTCCCCAAGTCACCATAATGCGACTTAACCAAAAACGTGCACCAAATTTATGTAGCATGATATTGCTTGGGACTTCAAATAAGGCATAACCAATAAAGAAAATACCGGCACCGAGTGCATAAGCACTGGCACTGATCCCAGCATCGACTTCAATATAATGTTTAACAAAACCGACATTGGAACGATCGAGCATCGCCAAAGCAAACATTAAAACGATTAAGGGGATTAAGCGTAATTTTACTTTTTTTATAATTTGTTTTAATTCTGGACGTTCAAAAAACGTCAAATCTTTGATCGTATGCATACCCGTTACCCTTTGATATGAATCCTTTTAAAATTCATACTCATCCTAAGTAAATCGTTTTAAACAGCGTCGATGATACTCTTCACACAATTAAGCTTCTGCAGCTTTAAACAAAAACTCAGCTCTTGATGCTGCCTTCATCTCAATCGAAAAACCTGCGCGCTGTGGTGGCATATAGGCAGCATCTTTGATCACGCAGGGATCAATAAAATGTTCATGTAAATGATCCACGTATTCAGTGACTCTGCCCAATTTGCTCGCTGAGAAACATAAATAATCAATCATCGATAAGTGCTGAACATATTCACATAGCCCAACACCACCCGCATGCGGACAAACTTTGAGTTGATACTTCGCGGCCATTAATAGCACGGCAAGTAATTCATTCATTCCCCCCATACGACACGCATCGACCTGAACAATATCAATTGCTTCGCGCATAATAAACTGTTTAAAAAGTATGCGGTTTTGGCACATTTCTCCAGTTGCAACCTGTATTGGGCGAATCGCTTGACGAATTGCACGATGTGCTTCAACGTCATCTGGGGAAGTCGGTTCTTCAATAAACCACGGTTTTGCAAAAGCTAATTGCTGCACCCAATCAATCGCTTGATCACGCTCCCAAATTTGATTGGCATCGATCATCAACTTACGGTCGGGTCCGATAATCGCTCGGGCAATTTTGACGCGACGTTTGTCTTCCGCAAGATCACGTCCCACTTTGAGCTTGATATGATCAAAGCCTGCATCCACTGCTTCTTGGCACAGGCGCGCTAATTTTTCATCGCTATAGCCTAACCAACCCGCTGAAGTGGTGTAGCAAGGATAGCCTTCCGCCCTTAAAATCTGCTCCCGTTCATCCTTGCCTTTTGCTTGTTTTTGCAACAGTTCGAGCGCTTCGTCTGGCGTGATGCAATCACTCAAATAGCGAAAATCAATACAATTCACGATCTGTGCTGGTGACATATCTGCAACCATTTTCCATACTGGCTTGCCTTCAACTTTTGCCCACAAATCCCAAATCGCATTGACCACAGCCCCCGTAGCCAAATGCATTGCACCTTTGTCTGGACCAATCCAACGTAATTGACTATCAGCAGTTAGCGTGCGCCACATCAAGGCTGGATTTTGCTTTACCTCCTCAATAGTCAAACCAATCACCAAATGGCGCATCGCTGCAATTGCAGCACAGCAAACGTCATTCCCACGGCCAATGGTAAAGGTCAGGCCATGGCCTGTTAGATCGGGGTTCTCCGTTTTTAAGATCACATAGGCTGCTGAATAATCAGGATCTGGATTCATCGCATCCGAACCATCTAAATGTTGTGAGGTTGGAAAACGGATGTCCAAAACTTCCATATCAACTATTTTTATCATGCGATATCCTTATTTTGATTGATTTAACGTGTTGAGAAAATTGTTTTAATTTATCTATTCAACGCTAGTTTTTATTTTTAAGCACAAAGGTGCTGCACCAACAATGTCGTGTCATGTCAGTTAGAGTTTCAATTGATTCTATTTAGGCAATCAGTCTCTGCCATAAGCGCTGCTCGGCTTATGGCTGAGTGCGAAAAATTCATTTGCTGTCAGCTTAGCCGACTGCGTTAATCACCTGTTGTCGTTGTTCACCCAGCCCATCAATACCTAAGTGCATGATTTGCCCTGCTTTGAGATAAACTGGTGGTTTTTGTCCCAACCCCACACCTGGTGGTGTACCGGTCGCGATCACATCCCCGGCTTGTAAACTCATGAATTGGCTTAAGTAACTAACAATGGTGGCAACATCAAAAACCATCGTGCGGGTATTGCCATTTTGGTAACGATGACCATCGACCTCCAACCACAAATTTAAATTTTGTGGATCGGTAATTTCATCTTTGGTCACCAACCAAGGGCCAATCGGGCCAAACGTGTCATTGCCCTTGCCCTTGCCCTTATCCCAAGTACCAGTACCTTCCAATTGAAAATGACGTTCAGAAACATCATTAATCACACAATAACCAGCCACATAGTCCATGGCCTGTTGTTTTTTGATATAGCGACCTGACTGACCAATAACCACGCCCAACTCCACTTCCCAATCGGTTTTCACCGAATTTAATGGAATTTCAACATCATCATTTGGTCCAACCACTGCACTGGTCCATTTATTAAAAATAATAGGCTCTGCCGGAACATCAACACCCGTCTCAGCGGCATGGTCTGAGTAATTCAGCCCGATACAGATAAACTTACCAATCTTGCCAACACAAGCACCAATCCGTACCCCAGCATCGACAAGGGGTAAAAGATTGAGATCTGTCTGGCGAATTTTATCTAGATCATGCGCCAATACCGCCCCATCAATATCACTTACCACAGCAGACAGGTCACGAATTCTCCCTTGTGCATCTAAGACCCCTGGCTTTTCTTGTGATTTTGGACCAAAACGTAATAATTTCATTGCTCTATCCTTAGCATATTTGAATTAATTGGACCAACCACCATCTATCATGTTGAAAGTCCCGGTACTAAAGCCCGATTCATCACTGGCCAAATACACTGCCAACGCAGCAATTTCCTCAGCTTTTCCAATCCGCCCCATCGGCTGACGTGCTACAAACTGCTGATAAATATCAGAGACAGAACGCTTTTCTTGTTCAGCCTGTGCTGCAATACGTTGATGTAATGAAGGCGAATCAACCGTGCCTGGGCAAATGGCATTGCAACGCACCCCTTGCGTAATATAGTCTGCGGCAATCGCTTTGGTTATCCCCAAAACGGCTGCTTTGGTTGCACTATACGCAAATCGATTTGCGACCCCTTTAATACTCGAGGCTGCTGAAGACATATTAATAATTGAAGCATTTCCGCTCTTAAGCAATGCTGGTAATAGTGACTGAATCATATAATACATTGAATCTACGTTAATTTTAAAAGATTTCTCCCAATCATTTTCATCACATTCATAAATAGAGCCTGCAGCAACCCAACCTACACAATTAAAAAGCACATCCACATCTTTATATTTATTTGCAAAATCCTGAGTTTTTTGTTTATCGGTTACATCTAAAAATTCAATTTGAATTTGCTCACACTCAGCTTTAAGCTGTTCAAGTTGTGCAAAGTCAATATCCGTGGCGATGACTGTCGCCCCCTGTCGGGCAAATGCCAGTGCTGTGGCACGACCAATTCCTTGAGCCGCTGCGGTAATCACACATGTTTTATTGGCAAGTCGCATATTTTGTCCTTGTTTTACTTTATAATGAAGACCAGTTCATTTTGGTCTAGCCAAAATCAATCGGTCCAACCAAAATATGTGAGATTATATTTTTCCGCAAGCCTCATTGATCGAAAGTTAATTTCTTATGATACAGACGCGTATTTATCAAAATATTTTCAATAAAATTCAAGAAGATATAAAAAATGGAATTTACCCCGTAGGTTCTAAACTCCCACCAGAACGAGACCTTGCACAATTATTTGCTGTGAGCCGAACCTCTGTACGTGAAGCGATTATTGCTTTAGAGGTCAATGGCATTGTTGAGGTTAAATTGGGCAGTGGCGTTTATATTTTAAAAACAACCTCTGTACACGACAAATTTCACAGAACCCTTATCCTATCAGGGTTCTGCCTTCTTAAAATTGCCAAAATTTCCTTAAACTCTTCTTTTTTCCCAAAACCAATTAAACGCTGAATCGCCATTTGAACATAGTCTAAACCATCGCGAAATAAACTCATTGAGAGTCGTCCATGCTTCTTTATTTTTATCACTTTTTTTTGATCATGTTGCCATTCACCCGTTAAGTAACACCAACAGAAGCTTATAGCTAACACCGCAATCAATTTTTTCACTCGTCTAGGGTCTGTCAAGCGCGTATTTTCAAGATTAAACCCGCGTCCTTTGAGACAACTGAATAAGGTTTCAATTTCCCAGCGTAATGCATAATCCTGAATAGCATTGGCATTAAACTGAGGAGAAACGACGAGTAAAAGCTCTCCATTTTCTAACTGTAGTGCACTTATATATAGTTTCACCCGACCAACCAAAATCCGTCGTTTACGACATTCAATTTGACCAACTTTAAGATGGCGAAATAAATCACTAATTTTATGATTCTTTCCTAAATGATTGGTGACAATGAAGTTTTTTTAACACGAATGCAGAAGTTGATGTCTTGTTCAATTAACCATGTAAACCACTGCTCACCGATAAACTCTCTGTCTGCGAACACATTCACAATACGGTCTTTACCAAAAATGGCTATAAAGCGTTGAATCAAAGCAATACGCTCTTTCGTATCTGAATTTCCACGTTTATTAAGCAATGTCCAAAGGATAGGTATCGCTATTCCACGATAAACGATTGCGAGCATCAGGATATTAATATTTCGTTTTCCCCATTTCCAATTGGTTCTATCTAAAGTCAGTTGCACTTGGTCGAATGAAAACATATTGAAAATCAACTGAGAAATTTGACGATAATCAAAATACTGACCTGCAAAGAAGCGCTGCATACGTCGATAAAATGATTGTGGTAAGCACTTGATGGGCAAGGCTTTAGATGCAGAAGAAAGATTACATGTTTGCTTTAAAATAATCACAAGCATGATGAGCGCAAAGCACTTTAAATGTGACTTGTTCCATTTTAGATATTTGTTTAAGATAAGATATAACTCATTGAGATGTGTCATAGTATTCGTCGTTAGAAAACAATTATTATGACATTATTTCAATGAGTTATCTATTTTTGTCGTGTACAGAGAAAAACAACAGCAAATTTGCCAGCATCATCCGAAGTCAGCGCTATCAGCCCTGATATTCATCCGTTGTTATTGCCGCATTTAAAAGAGCAAAGTATTACACCATTTGAGGTTTTAGAAGCGCGTTTAGCAATTGAGCCGTATTTGGCTGAGTTGGCTGCGCTACATCGCAATGAGCAGCAATTGGCCGCCATTAAAGAAGCATTTCTCATGAATGTCAGCGATAACCTAGAGCAATCAACCGATCATATTGGCGATCGTTTATTTCATATTCGCATTGCTGAAGCCAGTCAAAATAATGCCTATGCTTATTTTCTAAAGTTTTTATTGAGCCAACATTATACTGAAATGTTTAGTCGCCTTCGCAGCCTTTACACTTCCGAAGATATGGCATTTCGTTCACAAGCAGAACATCAAGAAATTTTATCGGCAATACAAAAACAAGATGGGCCTACAGCAAAAAATGCCATGAAAAAGCATATTCAACATGTAATTAAAATATTCTTAGATCAAAGCTAGCTTTCAATCGTGCCTCAGTTTAAAGACCGCTTAAATACACCCGAAACAGTCTTGCTTGACGCTCAACAATTGCGCTCATGCGCTGTATTATTGATTTATTTTTACTCACGCAACTTCAACTAAAAAGCTGCAAATAAATGTACTGGACAAATCGCGATATGCGCGACGAACATTTTAAAATAAGTTTAAATGACATCTTCTATTTTAATTTTGGCTAAGCATTATACGAGTACAGATGCCTAGAAATAGATGACTCCCATTAACTCAATTTATGTTGTTGATCTCTATTTCTATAGAGCTGGATTCAGTCACTAAACTTTTGTTGCATTTTATTTAAAATCTAAAATAATTCATATTAACGTACTACTATATTCAGCAACATCATATCAGGTATAAATAACCAAACAAAAATTACTGCACCAGATCACCAATGTGAAATCTTGCTTTAATTTTATACTTTTGAATAACGCTAAATCTAATGATGAAAAACTTTGATCTATTCATAGGGTCAGATTTCAAGAGTTGAAATTCTCAACATGTTAAACAGTTCATTTAAATAATTAGACCATCGAGGAACACAGAAAATGACACAGAATAACCCTCAACCCAATGTTGCTTTTGCCTGTACATCTTTACGTATTAAAGATAAACAAGGAAATATTTATCATGGTCGAACTTTAGAATTTGAGGAGTCGCCACTTATCTCAAGTTTCACTTATTTTCCAGTCGGCCATGCATTTCAGCATAAAGCACCGGATGGTTCTTTGGGGCTAAAATATACGGCAAAATATCCAATCATGGCATTAACCATGCCGCAAAGTGCAGATGAAATGCATGATTGCTTAGAAGGTATCAATGCTGCAGGTCTTTCATTTAGTTTAAATATGTACCACAACAAAGGGCTTAAAACGCTCACAGCTGAACAATATCCAAATTCAGTACGTTATGAAGCCATTGGAGAATGGGGCCTTGCAAATTTCGCAACCGTTCAAGAGATTAAAGACAATCTTGCTCAGGTCGATTTTTGGTCAGCAGTGATTGAAGTTTTAGGAATTCAATCGCCTTTCCACTTTATCTTTTACGATAAAACAGGTGCGTGCTTAGTCATTGAGGTTGAAAACGGTGAGCTTGCTATTTATGACAATCCAACAGGTGTAATGACCAATGGTCCTGAACTGCCTTGGCACCTCACCAATTTGCATAACTATTCACATTTAACCAATATTGATACTGCGATGGGTAATGTCGGTGGTATGCAGTTATTACAACCCGATAGTGGTATTGCTTCTGCGGCGTTGCCTTCTTCAAATACTTCCGTTGGGCGTTTTGTCAAAGCATTTTATTATTCAAGTTTTGCCAATCAAGTCGATAATCCAGATGAGCAAATTATTGAGTTATCGCATGTGATGAATAACTTTGATCGCCCTAAAAATATCAGCGTGGTGATCAGTGAACAAGGGACCAAGAAAATAGTAGCGCGTGAATATACGGTATGGACGGCATTAACCGATTTAAGCCGAGGTTATTTATATGTACGTGCTTATAGCCAATTGAATTATACACTCTATACATTTGAGCAATTTAAAGATAAAACCGCCCTGTATTCTTTTGAAATTAACTAAATCGTTTTAAGCCTACTCCAAAGCAAGCGCTGCATCAGTGCTTGCTTTGAATGGTTTAAATATAATCGATTCTAGAAAGCCAAAACTAAACATGTGCCCTATGAGGTTCTAAAACCCAAGTTAAGTGATTCGAGTGCATCAATGGATTTGGATGATTCCATCCGCTTTAATCTGTACTGACTCCGTCATATAACCCAGATAGCTCAAGGTTTAGCGCATTAAAGAACGCGATATTAAAAGACACCTCGAAAGGTGCCTCATTTAAACCCTAAGCATCTATCGTATTCGCTTATGCGACGCTCATAAACGTAAAAGGTTTGGTTTCTACAAAAGATGCGTTGACCTTACCTGCATATATATTAGATTGATCTGCACCTAAATCTAATTTTCGAGTAATCCCATCTCCAAAATCAATCTCGGCTAAATCGACCCAGAAGACATTCGGTGATACCGCAGACTCAAAGAAATAGCGCCCCTGTTTATGTTGAATCACCGTTCTCCAACGCGTTGAAGAAATATTCGGTTCTTCTTCTGTATTTAAGCCAAATGGAACGGATACATTACGAATCACACCAAAAACGCTCGCCAAGGTATGTGCGGTTGTGGCATGTTGCGGAATAGCATTGACATAAAATGAAGCGCGAACAAAACGATCCGCAGCTCGATTGGTTCCAGGCAACATGGTGGTGCCACCAATTTGTTTCCAATAGCAATTCAGTGCAATTTGTTGATCAAAGGTCGGTGAATTGGTCATGACTTGATAACTGCGGTCATGGTGAATCACCTGCTCTCCATTGATATATTCAATAATGGCACTGTCACCCGTCGCATCAGAAATCGATAAGTGTAATGTCGCCAAGCGATCTTCACCCGGAACTTGGCTGGTGACGACAATGAAAGGGACTTTTTCTAGTGCTGCGACTGTTTCAGCAACCGTTGCATAATTATCAAGTACATATTGCGCCCATAAAGTAATACTTAACTGTGGTTGAGTCCCTTTTTTAATTTTTGGATATTCAGATTCAACCAACCAAAGTAAATTGGTGACCAAACCTTTTTCATTAACACCATCTGTGGTGGAAATATCATAACCCGAAGCCACAACACTGCCATATTTGGAAGTCCATTCAATCGAGTTCGCACCAGCTGCACCATTGCGTGCCACATTGCGTGGCAATGTCCACAAATTGGTGCCAATATCACTTTTCCAGTCCATAGAACGTGCGGTCATTACATCATCACCAAGATATACAACACGGGTACACATGCTCAGTTCTCCAATTTCTTAAATATAAGTCATAAAAAGTTTTAAAGTTATAAAGTTTTTTATTCAATTATCCTGTGAAGCAGTTGGATAATTTATTTCAATAACTCAAACATGCTAACGGATTTCTTTTATTGTTTTGTCTATAAATCGTATTTTATACGCGCGATAATCAATCCAGTTTAAATAGAAGATAAATAATATAGCTAAGGTGGCTTAGTGCCGCAATCGCAGTGGTTGCGCAACACTCTTGTTGTTATTCTCGGTTAAATGCCACCCTTAGATCATTAATAAAATACTGTTCAACCAATGAAAGTTCGCGCTCTTTATTCCATGCCAAATACACAGGAACAATACTAATATAGGGCAGCGGTGGGAGCTGTTTAAAAGCTTTGGGATTTGGACGGGCTGCAACCACATGTTTTGGTAAAAAACCAAAACCAAAACCATTTTCCATAAAACGAATGACTTCATCTAGGTTATTGGTGGTCACCAGCAATTTATTATTCTCTAAGATTTTCTCTCGTACTTCATTGAGTGGTGAATAGGGATCATTTAACTGATCGCTTTGAAAAGAAATAAATCCATGATCAATGATTTCATCAACACTGTGAATCTCCATATTGTAGAGTGGATGGCTTTCACAACAATACAGCGCATATTTTTGATTCAGTAAAGCATCATAAACAATCTTGGGATGCAGATGACGACTGAGTGTAATACCCAACGCAGGCACTTTTTGTAAAATCAGTTGTTGGATCTCAGCACTTTTATGCACATCCACTTGAAAATCTACCAGTGGATATTTTTGATGAAAATCATGCAATACCTTGTCAAAACGAAAAGATTCTATTCGACTTAATACCAACAATTTAATGGTGCCTGAAACACTATTCTTCTGTGTATTTAGGCGCTGCTCAAAATCCATTAAATGATTATAAATCGCCAAACTTGCTTCAAAGACTACTTCGCCAGCAGCGGTTAAATAAAATTTACCGCCGGTGCGAACAATTAAACTCTCTCCAATTTGCTCTTCTAAGCGTTTTAAACTTTGGCTAATTGCAGATTGCGTCAAACAAAGTTTGACCGCTGCCTTATTTAAACTTCCCTCTTGGACAATCACACGAAAAATCCGCAACAAAGACCAATTACATTTATCGACCAAGGTATTTGCACGCATTCTTGTATTACTCCCTAACATTTAAATTTAAATCCGTTTAAATCGCTTCGAGTATAGTCAGATTTTAAAGCGTATATAAATAAATATAGTCATGCCGTACTTGCTTTAACTTGCTGGCTACAGCTTCGGTTCGTCTGAATTAATCCTAAGTCCCCCTTAAGCCTAGGTATTTAAAGCCGTCCAATTACTTCCAATACCTCACTCCATCCTGTCATTCTTCATGATCATCCTGCTAATTTAAGCTGAAAAACCGCGCACAAAATGCTTAAAGTTTTCTCCCAATTGCTCAATACAATAGCCCCCCTCAATCAGACTCACCGTGGGCACCCCAATACTTTTAATTTTTTCTGCAACCCGACTAAACCCCGCACTGCTGACACTACATTTCGCCTGCGGATCATCGACATACACATCAAAGCCCATGACATGTACCACCACATCAGGCTGGAACATTTTCACATAATCAACGGCTTGATCGACATATTCAAAATAGCCCGCCTCATCAGTGCCATGCGGCATTGGATAGTTTTTATTAAATCCAAAACCAAGCCCCGTACCGTATTCATCTGCAAAGCCCGCCACGACAGGATAAAAATTGGTGGGATCACCATGAACCGAAACATAGAGCACATCATCACGATCATAAAAAATCTCTTGAACACCTTGGCCATGATGCATATCCGTATCAATAATCGCGATACGCTGATATTTCTGCTTTAGATATTGAGCAATCACTGCAGCATTGTTCACATAACAGAAACCACCCGCAGCATCTTTGCGTGCATGATGTCCTGCTGGCCGTGTTAATCCAATGGCCAACTGCTCACCGGCAAGTATTTGATCTGCACAAGAAAGTGCGGTCTGTGCCGACCAATACACTGAAGTCCAGGTTTCTGCACCAATTGGGGCGCTGCCATCTGCCAAATACTTTGCAGCCTTGGCCAAAATACCAATTTCACGATTATTTTCACGAATAAAAACATTGGACAGCACTTCATCCCCCCAGTCGTCTGGAAGTTTCATCCACTCCGCATGGGCATTTTTTAAAAAGTCGAGATAACCTGGGGTATGTACCCCAAGCAGTGGTGCTGTTCCATGGTCCTGAGCCGTTTGTACTTCGAGCCCCATAACTTCAATTGCTTTTAAAACTGCATACATACGCTCTGGTTTTTCTTGTGGCTCCCGCATTTTTCCGCGTGACAAATAACTCATTGGGCGATGTTTTAACTGTTCTGGATGAAAGAAAATTTGCATGTTTTTTCCTTAAGTCATTAAATTTTGGCTAAATTTTCCCTAAAGCTTTAGCCAAGAATTTGCTAAAACTTTGAACTTTTCATTTTTCAATCTTTAAAAAAAAAGGTTTAACTGACTTTGGCAAGCGCTCTAAGCTGATCTGCTTTTAAGATGGCATTTAACAATACATCTGCACCTTGCTCGGCTTGTGCTGCACTAATATTTTCAGCTTCGTTATGACTTAGACCACCTTCACATGGAATAAAAATCATGGTGGTTGGACAATGTTTGGCCAGATTAATCGCATCATGACCTGCGCCACTGACAATATGTTGATGACTAAAACCAAGTTCAGTCACTGCTGCTTGTACTGTTGCCACACATTGCGTATCAAAATAAGTTGCAGGATTATGCCAATGCCGTGAAACATCGACACTGACACCGCGTTTTTCTGCCAAAGCATCAATGATTTTCTGCGTTTCTTGTTCCATTTTTAACAGCAAGTCATCATTAGGATGACGTAAATCAATGCTCCACTGCACCGTGGCAGGAATGGTATTCCGCGAAGAGTTTGGCACCGATATCTCACCAAATGTAATTAAGCCTTCTGGAAATTGTTCGAGTACCATCGCTTCTAATTGCGCCATCATATTTGCAGTGGCAATCATGCTGTCTTTACGCATTTGCATGGGCGTCGTGCCGGCATGTGCAGCTTTTCCAGACGTTTTTGCATCTAACCATAAAATGGCCTGACCACCGGTCACCACACCGATTTCGATTTGGCTGTTTTCCAGTACCGGACCTTGTTCAATATGCGCTTCATAATAAGCGGTAAAAGGTCGCGCGAATGGCAAATCTCCAATTTGCTGCGTGCGTTTAAGCTCCGATGCCACACTCACGCCTTCCTTGTCCGTGGTTGCCAAGACCTGTGCTAAAGAAAATACATTTGTGAAAACTGCCGATCCCATCATGGCTGGGGTAAAGCGTGCCCCTTCTTCATTCATCCACACCACCAATTCGATTGGATGATGTGTCTGTAATTTCTGTTCATGCAAGCAACGAATCACTTCAAGCCCTGAAAGTACCCCATAAATCCCATCAAAGCGTCCGCCCTTTGGCTGGGTATCTAAATGGCTGCCCATCACAATTGGATCAACCGCAGCAGTGCCTTCACGGCGTAAAAACAAATTGCCTACCGCATCATAATAAATGCTTAGATCGATTTCTTTTGCCCATTGAATCAGTAACTGACGACCTGCGACATCAAGGTCGGTCAGTGCTAAACGGGTATTCCCGCCCTTTTCTGTTGCACCAATTTTCGCCATTTCCATTAGGCTTTGCCACAATCTTTGTCCATTAGATTTCATTTAATACCCTCGTGCTAAGTCGATTTGATTCACTAAACGCTGTTTTGCAATCAGTCGTTGATCATTCGCTAAGATTTGCTCAACCACTGCTTTGAGTGAAGCATGTGAGGCAATATGTGGCGTGATCACCACACGATCGCTGTGCCACAATATGTGATTTTTATCTAAGGGCTCTTCTGGAAAAACATCCAAAATTGCCCCACGAATATGTGCTGCTTTAATCTGTTCCAATAAATCATCTGGATTTAAATGTGCGCCACGACCACTGTTAATCACCGCTGCACCTTGCGGTAATTTCTTAAAGGTTTGATTGGATAAAATCCCCTTGGTCTGTTCAGTTAACGGCAGTAAATTAATCAAAATTTGCGTTTGTGATAAAAAATCATCAAATTGAGATTCACCCGTAAAACACTGAATGCCAGTACAGGCTTTTTCAGATCTAGACCAACCTAAAACGGTATAGCCCAGCGCTGCCAATTTCTGTCCAACATAAGCACCAAGCTCTCCTAGCCCCATAATGCCCACTACAGTTGCCGCTTCGCTCTGTTGTGGAAGTTGTTGCCAAATCGCCTGTTTTTGATTTTCCAAATAGCGATCAAAATGGCGCTGATAATAAAGAATGCCCCAGAGCAAATAGCTGAACATACCTTGTTTATGGCTTTCATCCACAATGCGGCAAACCTGATATTTCCCAAGCAATGCTTCTAAATCTAAATGTTCAACCCCTGCTGCCATTGAATGAACCAAGGCTAAGTTCGGCAGTTTTTTAAGTTGCTCAAGATCTGGAAACCAACATGCGGCTGTGGTTGCCAATAGCGCATGTGGGCTATCGGCACGGCAAAACGAATCCGCTGGGGCATATTGCTGGAATGCATCCAGCAATATTTGCTCAACGTCGGGCACACTTGAGGCAATGACAATCATGAACTGTACGATTCCTTCTGATCTGCAATCAGTGACAGGGCTGCATTCCAAGCATTATTTAAAATCGGTTCAGCATGCGGACTGTCAAATTGCTTGGCCGTATGCTCACAGACTTCCGGACTTGGATAAATTAAATCAGGACTGCTCAAGGCTTTGATCTGGGCTTGGCAAGCACGTTCCAAGAAATAGATTTCATGAAATGCGCGCTGCACCGTATTGCCTGTCGCCAACAAACCATGATTACGTAAAATCATGCAGCGATGTGTGCCCATATCCGCCACCAAGCGCTCACGTTCTTCCGTAGACAGCGCAATGCCTTCATAGGTGTGATAGGCCAAACGTTGATAGAATTTCAACGCATGTTGTGAAATAGGCAACAAGCCATTTTTCTGTGCTGAAACGGCAATTCCATCTGCAGTATGCGTGTGCACAACACAGTTAATATCTTCTCGTGCATGGTGTAATGCAGAATGAATCACAAAACCTGCAACATTCACTATTTTTGCCTGATCATAGGCTTCGACAATATTTCCATCATGATCAATTTTGACCAAATCGGAGGCACGCATTTTGTCAAAAGCTACACCATAATGATTAATTAAAAAATGATTCGGTTCATCTGGCACTCTTAAACTAATATGCGTATCGATTAGATCGGTCATGCGGTAATACGCGATCAATCGGTATAAGGCTGCAAGTTGACAACGGGCTTCCCATTCTACGGGTTGAACGACATGCTTGAGATTCATCTAAATAACTCCATTTAATTAATCGATTTGAGCAGGTTGAACTTGCTGAAATTGCACTTGTTTAATTTGCTTTTTCCGCAATAACGTTACTCCACAAATACCAATCAATGACAGCAAAGACAAGAAACTAAATAACAAAGCCAGCGGCATCCACTCACCTGCATATTCTTTCGCCAATAGCGTGCCCAAAAATGGGGTTGTGCCTGCAGCCAGTGCTGCGATCATCTGATAAGAAATCGAAATCCCTGAATAACGCACATGGGTTGGAAATGCTTCTGCCATAAACCCTGCTGCAACCGCATATAAGGCCGATAAACTAATCACAGCAAGGGTAATCCCTAAAGTGATGTAATAAATATTTTGGGTTTGTACCAACATAAACATTGGATATGGAATCGCGATACACAGTAAAGCCGTCCAAAATAAGAACTTCGAGGTCCCAATTTTTTCTGCATACCAAGCAGCAACCGGCATGGTTAGAAATTGAAAAACAGTGACCCAGAACAATGCATTTAGAATCGTTGCTTTACTAATTCCCATGTATTGCGTCACATAAGTGATCATAAAGGTATTGGTAAAGAAAAAGCCTGCTGCACCAATGGTCATGGTCAGACCTGCAAAGACGACCTGCGGCCAATAATTTTTAAGTAATTCTTTGACTGGAAACTTTTCAGTTTCATTTTCTTTCTGCATTTTGACAAATTCAGGCGACTCTGCAACGCCCAAACGAATATAGAAGCCCACTGCCATTAATGGGAAACTAAGCAAAAATGGAATACGCCAGCCCCACTCTGCAAAGGCTTGCTCATCTAAACCACTAATTCCCCTAAATACCAATAAACATAAAATTAAGCCGGCTGGACTGCCGAGTTGTGCAAATGAGGCAAAGAAAGTTTTCTTATTCTTGGGTGCATGTTCACTGGCCATCAATACCGCGCCACCCCATTCGCCCCCAACAGAAATCCCTTGTAAAAAGCGAAATACAACTAATAAAATCGGCGCCCAAACCCCAATCGAAGCATAACTTGGAATCAGGCCAATGCCGG
The DNA here is from genome assembly GCF_006352475.1 of Acinetobacter pullicarnis. Taxonomy (NCBI): domain Bacteria; kingdom Pseudomonadati; phylum Pseudomonadota; class Gammaproteobacteria; order Moraxellales; family Moraxellaceae; genus Acinetobacter; species Acinetobacter pullicarnis. The sequence continues at coordinate 1,517,626 of NZ_VCMZ01000001.1, read as the reverse complement.
TTGTGGCCAAGCCCATCAGCACCATGGTGAATAACAGCATTTTCTTGCGACCGAGTTTGTCGCCCAAATGCCCAAAAACCACACCAGCAAGTGGTCTAGCAATAAAACCAACAGCAAAAGTTGCAAATGCAGCCAATGTGCCCGTCACAGGATCGGTTGCAGGGAAAAATACCCGCCCGAGAATTAAAGCAGCGGCAGTGGCATAAACATAAAAGTCGTAGAACTCAATGGTGGTTCCCATAAATGCAGCGGCGGCGGCACGTTTTGATTGATCTTTTTTCATCCTTTTCCTACCTTTAATGATTGAAGCAGGCTTGATGAGAATTTTTATTATTGCTCTTTTGGCAATGTGCTAGATCGAGCAAGTTATTTTAAGACTCATCAAATCATCCATGAGCACTAAGATAAAGGAAATCAAATACCCCCAAAAGAGATATTTTTTAAAGTGGCGTATTAGTTTTACTAATATCTATTTTTACCAACATGATCTTGAATACTCTTTTTAAATAACAACTTATTGATATTTTTTATTCCACAAGATTTATGGCAAGTTTGATTTATCGAAAATGAGCCTCTTCACCTTTATCTCATTCAAATTTTAAATAAGTTTAACTAATAGACTCAAACGACCTCATCGCACAGTGCTGTACATCCCTTCTTTCATCACTCCAGCAATCCCCCAATAAGCTTTTTAAAATCTAAGCCGCCACATTGTTTTAATAAGCATACATAGCTGTTTTAATAACCATTTTGTTTGAGCAGTTGTCTTCTTTGTTGGTATTGCTGTTGAATGGCTTGCTGCATTGCCGTTGAGATCGGTTCACCCTCTTGTTGTAACTTTTTGATATGGCTGATTCGATAAAATTCAGCTTGATTCAAACCATTGATCTTCTTCTGAGCCAGTTTGATCTGTTTTGGGAAATTGGGGAAAAATAGCTTAAAGTCTTCTGCTGTTTCGATGCCAGAATAGGCAAATGAACGCCATTCATTGGTCACAAGATTCCGCACAAAAATCGTATCATAGCGCACGTTCATCACATGCCCATCATATTTGAGTTTCTCAACTGTTGGGACGATGCACAGTTCGCCAACCTCTGCCATAAAATTGGCTTTTGGCTGCATATACTGGCTGTGTATCAAACGGTAGTTTCTACGATCCAACGTATAACGGGGTAAGACCTGTTTAACCATATCTTCAACTTGGGTTTTATCTTTCCACTCTCCGAATAAATACATTTGATCAGCATGTATGCCCTTAAATAAGGCCGAATAAGTAATTTGTTGAGTAAACCGAAGATAGCCTGCGATATCCTTTGTTTCGATGAAGTGCTTTTGATCAGCGAATTGTTGATTAAAAATATCATAGCTTTGTCTGCACATTAATGCTTCTGCTGCTGACGCAAAGCTGGGGAACACACTAGTAAATATCAGGGGGATTAATTTTTTCATCGCATTAAAAGTCAGTTGTCATCGGTCAATATGGTTATAAATATGAAAATCAATAAAACGTTAATTTTCATCAAGCGATCACTTAATAAATGGTGATAAACATAACATAAGTGCCATCAATAGTTAAATTAATCGCGTATTTTCAATCAAAATGCTTCTGCTTTAAACATAAAAAAAACGGCCAATGCATCGCATCAGCCGTTTGCTTTTCTAAGACCTATTGCTTAACACAGCATGCAGTCTAACAAGGACATTTTTTTAAACCACCACCCGCACTTGGATAACGTGCATCGACACAGTAGCGATAAAAAGTTTTGGCATCCATCGCTTCTAAATCAGGATGATGCTGCTGCATGTGATTTAAGTAAGTTTGATAGTCAGGCACACCCACCATCAATCTAAAACTTTGCTGTAAGCGTGTCCATAAAGTCGCAATCCGTGACCAATTCTTTGGTGAAAAAATCACTTTCTTTTGCGACATAATGGTCATCTTGATGATGTTGTACATCAAAGCTTTACCATTTTTAGCAAATTTCAGTTTCATTCAATATTCTCCTTAAGACTCATTACTTAAGACTGATTACCTAAAACGTATTACTTAAGATTTGCTGCCTAAGCTTGAATCTGGCTCATCGCTATAAATCGCTTCTGCTTCATGCACTGTTGGTGTTTTACTGGCCAAGGCACGACGAATCACCCCAATAGAAGCAAGAATCATCACCACAGCAACAATCATAAAGAAGCCACAAAGTACGGCATTGATTTGATTTGAAAGCACAATACTCTGCATTTCAGCGAAACTTTTTGCAGGTTTTAACAACTCACCACGTGCAATTGCATCGGCAAAACGATTGGACTGTGCCAAGAAACCAATCTTCGGATTTTCATGGAAGATTTTTTGCCAACCGGCCGTCATCGAAGTCACAAACAAGAAAATCGTTGGGATAATGGTGACCCAAACATATTTTTCTTTTTTCATCTTGAACAGAATAACCGTACCTAAAATCAATGCCATTGCTGCCAAGATTTGGTTACCAATGCCGAATAATGGCCATAAGCTATTGATTCCGCCAAGTGGATCGACCACCCCTTGATAAACAAAATAACCCCACGCGGCCACAGCCACTAAGGTCCCCAACATATTGCCCACAAATGATTTAGATGATTTCACCCCAGGAATCACAATGCCTACGGTGTCTTGCACCATAAAGCGACATGCACGGGTACCTGCATCAACAGCAGTCAAAATAAACAAGGCTTCAAATAAAATCGCAAAGTGATACCAGAACGACATCATTGAACGATCATTAAAGATTTCAGTAATAATATGCGCCATTCCAATGGCAAAGGTCGGTGCGCCACCCGTCCGCGATAAGATTGAGTTTTCCCCAACTTCTTGCGCCAGTAAACTTAAGGTTTCAGGGGTGACCACAAAGCCCAAGGTACGTACCGCTTCAGCAGCACTTTCAACGGTGGTCCCTAATAGTGCCGTTGGTGAGTTAATCGCAAAATAAATCCCTGGCTCCAGTACCGTGGCACAGATCATGGCCATGATGGCAACAAAGGACTCCATCAACATGCCGCCATAACCGATCACACGAATATCCGTTTCTTTGTCGACCAATTTCGGTGTGGTTCCTGAAGAGACCAAGGCATGGAAACCAGAAATTGCACCACAAGCAATGGTAATAAATAAGAATGGGAACATGGAACCTGAAAATACTGGACCACTGCCATCAATGAATGGCGTCACTGAAGGCATTTTCAACATTGGCATCGCGACGATAATACCCACCGCCAAGCCGGCAATTACCCCAATTTTCAAGAATGTAGATAGATAATCACGCGGTGCGAGTAGTAACCACACTGGCAATACAGAGGCAATAAAGCCATAGATGACCAAACACCAAGTGAGTTGTGTTCCTGTTAAAGTAAAGAACGGTCCCCAATAGGCATGCTGCGCAACGTCCCCACCATAAATAATCCCCGCCATCATCAATACAAAACCAATAATGGAGACTTCTGCGATTTTTCCTGGGCGAATATAACGCATATAAATGCCCATAAAAATTGCAATGGGAATAGTCGCAGCAATACTAAATACCCCCCACGGACTGTTGGTTAAGGCTTTTACCACCACCAAGGCCAAAACCGCCAAGATAATAACCATCACCCCAAGTGCACCCAGCATCACAATAATACCGGGTACCGTTCCGAGTTCTTGTTTTGCCATTTCACCGAGCGAACGGCCATCACGGCGCGTTGAAATAAACAACACTAAAAAGTCTTGGACAGCACCAGCTAGAACCACCCCAACCAATAACCAAATAGTCCCAGGGAGATAACCCATTTGTGCCGCTAAAATTGGACCGACCAACGGACCAGCACCGGCAATCGCTGCAAAGTGATGACCAAATAACACAGATCGATTGGTGGGTACATAATCTAGACCATCGGCTAAGCGATGTGCTGGGGTTAAACGTCTGGCGTTTAATTCAAAAACTTTGGTTGCAATAAAGAGACTATAAAATCGGTATGCAATGCTGTACACACAGATGGCTGCTAACACCAACCATACTGCATTGACATGCTCACCACGACTCACCGCAAGTATCCCAAAAGATACTGCACCAATTAATGCAACGATGCCCCAAATAAACTTGGACAGCGTTGTTGGTTTTTTTTGTATATTTTCCATTCACACCTCATCTATTATTTCTAAGTTCTTTGGTCTGTTCAAATGATGCCATTGTTTTTATTCAATACATGCCTGAATGACATACTTGGTTAATTACTCTATTCCCTGTAAAACAAATTTCCTCTTAGACTTTAGAATGAAAAAAGGGGATGATTTTCATCATCCCCTTCGATCATAGTCGATTTAATAACAGTTATGCACGTTCTAAATAATCGCCAGTACGGGTATCAACACGCACATTTTCTTCTTGCTGAACGAATAATGGAACACGTACCACAGCACCTGTTTCAAGCTTCGCTGGCTTACCACCACTACCAGAAGTATCACCACGTAGACCTGGGTCAGTTTCAACAACTTTCAATACCACAAAGTTAGGTGCATTGACGTTTAATGGAACGCCATTGAACAACATCACGTTGCAAAGTTCGTTCGAATCATCTTTCAACCATTTAGCTGCATCACCCATTGCAATTTTATCAGCTGCAATTTGTTCAAAGCTTACTGGATCCATAAAGTTCCATAGTTCGCCATCGTTGTATAAGTAGTTCATTTCTACTTCAACAATGTCAGCGCCTTCTAAAGACTCGCCTGATTTGAAGGTTTTTTCTAATACTTTACCGCTGCGAAGATTACGTAATTTTACGCGGTTAAAGGCTTGGCCCTTACCCGGTTTTACGTATTCGTTTTCCATGATTGAACATGGGTTGCCATCAAGCATGATCTTTAGGCCTTGCTTAAAGTCATTTGTAGAATAATAAGCCATGAATGGCACACTCCATCTTTAAAATTTAAATCAATAAATTCAATGAACTGCGCAACCTCATCAACAGGGTCGCCACAGTAAAAAAATTGTATCCGCGCAAAACGGAACGTGATAGGCAGTATTCTAAATGAGCAATACATCATGAAGCAACGGCAAAATGAAGATCACCGCCGTTAGCCGCAAAAAATTTTGGTAATTTTAGCGCTATTCTTAGCCAAGATGAATCATTTTAATTCACTTGGATGCATTATTACGTTGTAGTTGATCAGACTAAAGCCAGAAAGTCCGATCTGCTGGCTTCTCGGCTGTGGTGGTCAAGCAATTCGGTGATGAATTGTCTATAATCCACCGTTCATCTTTACTGTTTTATCTGTGGCATGACCAACTATTTATTTAAAACGCAAAATTGGCAAGCGCAAATGAGTGATCTCATCACTGACCCTGCTGAACTCCTCAATATTCTGCAACTTTCTCCAGCACAGTTACTGTCTGGGGCAATCTTAGCCAGTTCACAATTTAAGTTGCGTGTGCCACGAGCCTTCGTCGATAAAATGCGTGTCGGTGATCCACTCGACCCCCTACTGCTACAAGTCCTGCCACATCATTTAGAACTTGAACAACATGCGGGCTATGTCACAGATCCTCTCGGTGAAGAAGCTGCCAATCAATTGCCTGGCGTACTGCATAAATATAAATCGCGCTTTTTACTGACCTTAACTGGGGCTTGTGCGGTGCATTGTCGTTATTGTTTCCGTCGTCATTTTCCCTATCAGGCCAACTTGCCAAAGGAGAATGATTGGCTCGCCATGCAGCAGTACCTCCTAGACCACCCTGAAATCAATGAAGTGATCTTAAGTGGTGGTGATCCGCTGACCTTGTCAAATCGAAAGTTAGCATTGTGGTTTGAGCGCTTAGAATCCCTTCCACAAATTAAAACCCTGCGCATCCACTCTCGGGTACCCATTGTGATTCCACATCGTATTGATGATGAGTTTCTGCAACTGCTTGCAAATCGAAAATTTCAAATCGTCTTGGTGGTACACGCCAATCACGCCAATGAATTAGATGATTTTACCTGTGCCCAGTTAAAACGCGTGGCTGCCCAACAGATTTGGGTTTTCAATCAGGCCGTTATACTCAATAAAGTCAATGACTCCGCAGCATGCCTAGTTGATCTGAGTCAACGCCTGTTTCAAGCTCAAGTCATGCCATATTATTTACATGTACTGGATAAGGTACAGGGCGCACATCATTTTGATATGCAGCCAGAGAAAATTGATCTAATCTATCAAGAACTTCTCGCAAGTTTACCGGGCTATTTGGTGCCTAAATTGGTGAGAGAAATTGCGGGTGAAAACAACAAAACCCCACTTTATGGCACAAATACTTTTTAGAGCGTCATTAAACCATGGCTAACAAAGATCTTCCTGCATCGTTTCACACGCCAACAGTATTAAACCGAACATCATTAAGTTTTTGTGATACATCGGTCAAAGCACTAACCGTGTGGATGGGTACTTTGTCTTTGCACAAACTGGGAGATACTGCCGAAGCCTTGTTAAATGCGCTCAATGAATTGACTGAGCTCAAATGCAATGAAACTTTGCGCTACGATTTAATTCAAGTTTTACATCCGTTTATCGAACATGTACTGATCATCTTGGTCAATCATGCCCTGCAATTGAGTGCACCGTATTCGGATCGTAAAAACCAGCTGATTGAACTCTGCCTGCGTATTCGTATCCGTTTCATTCATCTCTATATGGATATGGTCTATCGTAGCCATCAACAACTCACTGACTTAAAGGGAGCATTTTTTAAATTTACATTAAAGCGTAGTTTAAAAAATGTTCGTCAGCTTTCCAGCTTTTATGCGTTACGACTGTTTTCCCGACTGTTGGTTCTACAGCAAAAAAACTATGATCATTGCTTAGTTGATCAATGGCTCAGCACCCATATGTTGTATCAACTCGCCTGTAAAAATGGTGAGCAACTGGTCAATATAAATCAATTACAAGGCAGTAATTACTCACTACAACATATACGCCATGTTTATGCACAAGCCTTACTTCTCAATATTTTATATACCTATCAAGTTCGTCCAGTTGAAACCGAAGCGTTATTTCATTGCACCGGTGAATGGGTCAATCTTGTGCAAGTTACTCAAGAAGAAACCTTGTCTTCACGCTATAGCATTGACACCAATCTAGACAGCCCCCCCATTTATAAACAGAAAAGACCACGCGATTCGAATGCCAATCTTTTTCTCTGCACCCAAGATTTACTTGAGCATATCAACAACACCATTCAATATAATTCAAATTCCATGTCCAAGATTGAAACGCAATACTTAACCCCAGCGTTGCAATTTCATATTCAAAATATCTTAGGCACCAACCATGCTGAACGTCGACATCAACGTTTTGAACATTCAGCACAGCTTGAAATCTGTTTTAGTGTGCAGGCGGCACACTATCATTTAACCCAAGCAAAACATACACCTGAGCAGCCAACACTGTTACTCCCCACCCTCGATCGTGAAACCATTCAAGTTCATATCACCAATGTGCTGGATATCAGTGCACAGGGTTATCGTATTCATTTTCCCAATGAACGACCAAAATTGCTCAATACAGGTGAGTTTATTCTACTTAAAGAACAAACAGATCAACATTGGAAAGCGGGTGTAATTCGTTGGGAAAAGAAGTATGTAATGAACAGCTATGCCTTTGGCGTGGAGGTTCTGGCCACACAATTACAAGCCTGCTATCTTCAATTTGCGAACCAAGCAACGAAGCAGTCTGCACAGAGTATCCCCAGTTTAATTTTATTTCAGCCATCCTTTGGTCGCAGTAATTTTTCTTTGATCCTTCCAAACCTTGCAGAATTTAATGCAGAGGCGCCACTCATTTTAAATCTGGCGGATCAATACTTCGAAATTCAGCTCACTAAAAAATTACTGATCACTGAAAGTGTACTGCAATTTAATTTTGCTTTAAGCGATCCTGAACAATACCGTTCCCTGCTTAATTTGTTGCAACACTAACAACTTTAAACTGAACCAAACGCGGATAAAGTAACGAGTGAGCCCAAAGACAACACAACAGGTGTTGTTCATCTGCGATCAGCCTAGCTATTTTCACACTGACCAAATGAGTCGTGTGAAACTTTGCTCAAGGATTAATCGTAGAACAATCTAAATGATGTTAAAAACCCTAGTCTTGTGATTAGGGTTTCCATAAAGTATTTAAGATATTGATTTATATTTTAATAAAAGCATGATTTCGCATAACGCGCATTATGTTATTTTCAGATAATCTTAATCTTTAGCGAACATAATCTTCAGTTGATATAACTTGAGCATATGCAAATTCAAAAGCGGCCATTAATGTTGCATGTACATGGCCAGCAGGTACTTTGACGCCATTAAATTCTAAGCCTAGCGTTGCACAAGCATCATGAATCACTTTTACCTTATAACCAAAATCAGAAGCAGCACGAACAGCAGCATCAACACACATATGGCTCATAGCACCGATCACGACGAGCTCAGTCACTTTATTGGTATCTAAAATTTCTTTGAGAGTAGTGTTTAAAAACGCGTTGATATTTTTTTTAATAACCACAGTTTCATCTGCTTGTGGCTTAACTATCTCCTGAAATTCAATACCGTTTGAGTTAGGTTCAAATATAGGAGATTCAGCATTCGCAATATGCTGGACATGAATCACCTGAGTACCTTCTTGACGAGCCTTAGCAATTACTTTTACTGCGTTAACAGCAGCTTGTTCAATATTTACCAATGGTAATTTACCTGTAGGTAGATATTCATTTTGTAAGTCGATAACTAATAAAACTGATTTTGACATATCTTTTCCTTTATTTAACTAATATTTGCTTTGTTCTGGCTTATGTTTTAAAGAAATGGAAGAATTCCACTTCTTTAAGCTACTTAAAATGAAAGGGTTTCACCATCAGCTGGAATCAGGACTTTATCTTGGATCCCAGTGTCTTTTACATATTCTGCAAGCTGAACACGTGTTACTGACATATGGTTAATTGCATCCATGTGGACAGCAACCACTTTAGCATTTGGTGCTTTCTGAGTTGCGCGATGTGTATCTTCTCTTCCCATAATAATAGATTCTTTAAAGCCATTAACCAAAGCGTTACCTGTATTTAATACAATCACATCTGGTTTAAATGATTGAATTGCTTGATCAACTTCAGGATGCCAAATGGTATCACCAGCCACATAAACCGTTTCATGACCATCAGCTTCAAATACCACACCCATTGCTTCACCTAATCCAGCTTTGAGTTTAGGAATACGATACATGGCATCAGTCCCGTGTTGACCACCAATTTTAGTCAGTTTAATGCCTTCAAACGTTGTTTGTGTTAATACACGAACATCTTTAAAACCTTGTAATTGGATGACTTTTTGGTCTTCTTTATTTTGGACAAACAAAGGTATATTTTTCGGAATAGCGGTTTGTGCTGCATCATCCCAATGATCTAAATGTGTATGGGTCACGATCACCGCATCTACATCTTCTAAAATCATTTCAGGCTTGACGGGTAAATCGACTAATGGATTACGTAAATAGCTACGATGAGTATCTGGAAAACCCTCATAGGACCCTTTTTTCGCAAACATTGGATCAATTAAAAAGGTCGTATCAGCATAGGTTACTTTAATCGTTGCATTGCGAATTTCTTGTATATGCGTAACTTTAGAGGTATCTCGCTGAACCATCTTATCATTCGCATATAAATTGACTGAAACCATTACTAGAGAGAGTGCAATAACGGAGCTACTTAAAATTTTATTCATGTTCCAGATCCAATCATTTAGTCATACTTGAATCATGAGAGAAATCATCAAACAAAAAAATTGTCCTTAAGGACAATCATCGAAACTATTGGGACAACATGCTATATTCATTATTTTAGAGAGGTAGGTTAAATGGCTATACCAATACCAGTGATTGGATTGTTCGTTTATCCAAATATAAATCCATTTCACTTCTCTATTCCCCACATTATCTTCAATATTAAAATTGAAGATAAACCTTTATTTGACCTTAAAATTTTTTCTATAGATGGCCAACCCGTAAAAACAGAACAATCTATACTGATTATCCCTGATGCTGGAATCGAACTTATTAAAGAGTCGGATCTCATTATTATTCCGGGATGGGATGATTTTAATCACAAGCCTGAACAAGTACTTATTGATTCTCTAAATTGGGCATATCAGACTAAAATTAGAATCGTAGGGTTATGCTATGGAACTTATGCATTGGCATATGCTGGTTTACTTGACCATAAAAAAGCAGCTACGCACTGGATGGCTGAACAAGATTTCAGTGAGCGATTTCCACAGGTTCAGCTTGATCGTGATGCCCTGTATGTAGAAGATCAAAGAATTGTCACCTCTGCTGGAACAGGCGCAGCGTTAGACTGCTGTCTGTACTTGGTACGTGAAATCTATAATGCAAAAATTGCGAATAAAGTTTCTAGAGTAATGGTCATACCACCTCATCGTGAAGGTGGACAAGCTCAATTTATTGAACAGCCAGTAGCAGAATCGAGCCAAGATGCACAAATTAATCTGTTACTTGATTTTTTAAGAAAAAATTTAGCTATACAACATACGATTGAAGGCCTAGCTAAACGGACATATATGACACGTAGAACGTTCACACGGCATTTTAAGAAAGCTACAGGTATGACGTTAGTCGATTGGCTGAATACTGAAAGAATTAGATTAAGCTGCGAACTCTTAGAAATGACAAACTTGTCTATCGAAAAGATAACCGAGCTTTCAGGTTTTAATAATACCGTGTCATTTAGAAAAAATTTTCGTGAAAAATATGGCACAAGCCCTCAAGCATGGAGAAAATCTTTTGGGATCAAAAATGACGATAATCAACCCCACCTAACATAAAAGGTGTTATGCGAAAATAACAGTGAGAACTCCACTTAAAGTATCTATATTCTCACCAATAAAAGCGCGCGTTAGACCATGATTATGTTTCAATTGCACCATGATTGATGCTTCAGTAAGTGAAATTCAATATAGGAATTACAAGCAAACCTTCGAACAAATGCACAAAGACAAAATACGCAGGCACAAAAAAACGGGCAAATGCCCGTTTCTTTTTACGCTGTGGATTAGTCGCGTTTGATAGAACGTGACATACCAGCAAAACGTTGTTTGAACTTGTCGATACGACCGCCAGTGTCCACATTCTTTTGTTTACCAGTATAGAATGGGTGGCATGCAGAACATACGTCTAGGTAAATGGTTTCTTTACCAATTGCAGAACGGGTTTCAATCACGTTACCACATGAACAAGTTGCAACAAGTGTTTCGTATTTTGGGTGAATATCGGCGCGCATGGTCGATTAACTCCTAATGAAGAAAGGTTCAGCTGTCATCGCAATTGATCACTCTCGACTCTTTAAGTAACACTTATTCAAGTCAAGGAACGCCAACTCAAAGAACATGTTCATAGAATCAGCAGATCAACACCACAACAGACCATTTCTCTTGGCCCACCGAGACATTCGTGTCAGGGCAAAGCACAACAAGTGGGCAAGATTATACGCCAACTAAATCGTGAATGCGAGTTAATACTTCACCGAATCTTCGGGCTGTTGTGCAAGTTGCTCTTCTGCTTGCTCCTGCTGACGCGCCCAGTGATTGGCAATAATACCGCACACCATCAGTTGAATTTGGTGGAAAATCATAATCGGTAGCACGATCATGCCCAAAGGTTGGCCTGCAAATAAAATTTGTGCCATCGGTACGCCACTGGCCAAGGTTTTCTTTGAACCACAGAAAAACACCGTGATTTGATCAGCTTTATTGAAGCCACACCATTTGGGTATATACAGCGACAATAGCATGATAATGGTGAGTAGAACTGAACATGCAATAGTCAAATACAGCAAAGTCAGCCCACTGACTTGATGCCATAAACCAGCGACAACAGCACCACTAAAAGCACCATATACCACCAATAAAATTGTGCCCTGATCAAAGTTTCGTACAATGCTTGGAGCTTTCTGCATCAATGGAAAAACGTATGGGCGCAGTACTTGACCTGCAATAAATGGCACCAACAGCAATAAGGTAATTTCAATAATTGATGAAGTCGGATCATAATTATGTTTTGACTGACCAAAGATAAAGAAACTAACCAAGACTGGGGTAATAAACATACCGACTAAGTTGGAAAAGGAAGCACTACATACTGCTGCTGCGACATTACCACGCGCAACTGAGGTAAAGGCAATTGAAGACTGCACGGTTGATGGCAAAAAGCACATAAACAGAAAGCCCCAATACAATTGCTGTCCTAACATCGGCTCAAGAATCGGCTTCGCCAACAGGCCTAACAATGGAAAGAGTGCAAAGGTAATTGCAAAAACCAAGGTATGCAATTTCCAGTGTAAAACCCCCTCTACAATCGCCTGACGCGATAGCTTCGCCCCATGTAAAAAGAACAGTATTGCGATCGCAATATTGGTCACAACCGAAAAAATACTCGCGGCTTGACCATGTACTGGCAAGAATGTTGCCAAAGCCACCATAATAAACAGTGAGATGGTAAAACGATCGAGCGCTAAGAGTTTTAACATGATTACATCCTGTATTTGTTATAGCGATAAAAAAGCTTAGCAAGATATTTTTATCGTTTGATAAACTTGTATCTTACTAAGCTTGATAGATAAAGCTATTTCTTGAACAAAATGTTCAATATTTATTTACTACACACTTCATTAAATCAATTACTTGCGTGCATTTTGGTCTTGTTGAATCAGTTCAACCTTATAACCATCCGGATCTTCAACGAAAGCAATCACTGTCACGCCAGCCTTCATTGGCCCTGCTTCACGAACCACTTTACCACCGCGCGCCTTAATTTCTTCACAGGCAGCATAGGCATCATCAACCCCAATCGCGATATGTCCATAGGCATTCCCAAGCTCATAGCTGCTGGTGTCCCAGTTATGGGTAAGCTCTAGAACGGTATGGTTCTGTTCTTCGCCATAGCCCACAAAAGCCAAGGTAAAACGCCCTTCAGGATAATCATTTTTACGAAGTAAGGTCATACCAAGCACCTCAGTATAGAACGCCAAAGACTGTTCTAAGTTGCCTACACGCAACATGGTATGCAGCATACGCATATTATTCACCTCTCGTTGATGTCGTATTTGAATGTGCTTTTAACAATCGTGCTACCCAAACCACTAAAATCAAAATTGGAATACCAATCAAAGTGGTCATAAAAAAGAACTTCGGATAGCCAATATTCGTCACAATTGTTCCCGAATATCCGCCCAAAATCTTAGGTGTCAGTGTCATTAATGAACTGAAAATCGCATATTGTACCGCAGTAAATGACACACTGGTCAGACTCGACAAAAATGCAATAAATGCAGCACCCGCAAAACCAGAAGCCAAATTGTCTAGAATAATCGCAAAATACAGCCAAAGTGAGCTGTAAGCTTTAATCACTTTACCTTGAATTTCTACAGGCCCTGCGGCATCGAAAGCAACAGCGGTCAGTGGCTGTACATCAATCGAGATTTTATCCTGCTGGGTTTGATTGGTGACTTGATAATTTAACGCCAATTTTTCTGCAGCACCCTTTAAAACAGGATCAGTAACACTCAAAGTTAATTGCTTATGTTTGGCTTTGGCTAAAGCCTCACCATTAATTGCAGCACTAAAGCCACCTTGGTCATCTACTTTTGCAGGATATTTTTTCTGATCAAGCACAAACTCAATACTTTGATCTTTATTTATTTTTGCTAAATCAACACCATTCAACTGCCCCTTCACCACCACACTTTGTTTTAAATCAGCAGTAGAAAGCTGCTGATTGGGTGTGATTGGCAACAGTAAAATCTGTGCCTGTCTGCTTTGCTTTAAATAGGGCAAGACCGTACTAAATTTAGAAGCACTATCATCTTTAAACTGTGTTGTCACCTCAACTTGATTGGACTGTAAGAGCACCTCGCGATCCACATTCAGTTTAAAATACCCAACCTCATCTGGTGCAACCTGATAGGTTTTTGAGCCAATTTGAACCTGTACGTCAGACAAGGGTTGTCCTGACTTAACCAATCCAATAAAAATTAAGTTGGTGGAGCTGGCCAAAATTGCACCGACAAACATCAGCTTCATAATGTTCATGCGTTGCGCCAACAACCCACCCAAAAAGCCGCCCATCAAGGTAAAAACGACCCCATAAACTTTAACGGCTTCAGCGATTTGTTCTTTGCTAAAGTTTAAATCTTGATAGAACACATTTGAAATCACACCCGCGATAATATCGGAAATGCGATAGAAACCAATTAATAAGAGTAAAACCAATGCAAGCTTGGCGCCATAGCGTTTAAAGAAATCCGCAATAGGGCTAACCCAAGTTTCATAGGCCATCTGCTGATTTACAACACCTTTTTTCACCAGAAGAAAAGCAACGAGAACAGCCAATGCACCAGCACTGATAAAACGAATGGCTTCAAAGATAAACTTTAAGAAGCTGTCCTTGATATTTAAACTTGCCTGAATGGCATCAAATAGATCTGCAGAATAAACATAATAAATAATAAAGCTCAGTAGCGCTGAGATAAACACCAGAATCAGGCGATAATAATCTGTGCGTTTATATTCTTTATAAATGCGATCAACTTGTGGTTCACGAATAGACAATGTGGTGATAATTCCCACCAGCATGACCCCAGCCATCGCTAAATAAGTATATTGCCACGCTTCGTAAATATAGTTGCCTTTGGCCGTTCCTAAATACGCCGCCAGAAATAAGGCACCCGCGCCCGCAGTGATCATGCCAATACGGTAACCCGCATTATAGGTTGATGCCAAAATCGTCTGCATTTCAGTTTCGGCCAACTCAATACGATAAGCATCAATCACAATATCTTGGGTTGCACCGGAGAAACCAAGCAATACGGCACCCATCGCCATTTGCACAATAGACCAATTTTCTATATGAATTGGAATATGTAGGCCAGCAAAACTTAAAATATAATTAATCGGTTGTTTTAAGGCTGGATTGGTAAATGCCATAATACAAATCGCGCAGATAATCATGCACTGTGCAATGAATAGCCATGCTCGACGACGACCTAATTTTTTCGTTAAATATGGCACAGGCAACTCATCCACCAGTGGTGCCCAAATAAACTTAAAAGAATAGCCAAGCGCTGCCCAACTAAAAAATGTCACCGCACTTTTATCAATGCCTGCCTCGCCAAGCCACAAAGATAGGCTCGAAAATATAAGTAGAATCGGTACCCCAGCAGAAAATCCGAGGAAGAGCATAATCAGGGCACGGCGATCTAAAAATGCCTTAAAGGCAGATGCCCAACTTGAACGTTGCGTTGTCATTGGCTTGTTATTTTCGTCACAAATTAAATAGTGCTATTCAACCTTTTAATCCACAGAGATTCAATGTTTTTATGCATTGATTGCGCTCAATCCTAGTGAAATCACAATTATTCCGCATGCATTGCTTGAATTTTTTGCTTAAACCTGTATACCTTTAACTTTTCAACCGTACTTTAGTTTTGGATTTCACCTGTGGCCCAGAAACACGATCAAATTAACTCAGATACTCTTGCGACCACCATAACAACATCGCTGCCTATTCATGAAAATTTATTACCAAGCGTCTTTGAGCAGCCAATTATCCACAGTACTTTAACTCAAACAGCACTGAAAGCAGCTCAACTGACGCATACACCCGCTTTTGATTCGATTCCAAGTTCGACACGTCGTTTAAAACCACTGAATAATTTTTTAGGGCAAGACCGTGCCCGCGCTTCAGTTGAAGCCGGTATTGCACTGCCCTACTCAGGCTATAATATTTTTGCAGTCGGGACTGCTGGCCTAGGTAAGCGCACCATGATCAAGCGCTTGCTACAACAACATGCCAAGAATATGCCGACGCCAGATGACTGGGCCTATGTTTATAATTTTAAAAATGCCCGCCAACCCATCGCACTGCGCTTTCCTGCTGGTCAAGCCAATAAGTTCCAAGCCCAACTGGATCAAACTTGGCAAACCATCGTAAAGCAACTGGAACGACGCTTTAGTGCCGAAACCTATCACAATCACATTGAACGCATTCGACTGGTTACAGGCAAAGAACAGCAACTGGCCTTAATTGAACTCACCAAAGAAGGTGAAGATCTCGATTTAAAATTAATTAGCCAAGACAATGAGCACTGCTTTGTGCCAATTCATTACAAAGATGAAAAGGTACAGGAAATTTCTCAAGAAGAAATCAATGCCTTAACCACCAAAGAACGTGCCGACATTGCCTCTAAAATCCGTTACATGGATAAAAAACTGGAACGTCTCGGTTCGCAATTGGGGCATTTAGAAGAAGATGCGCGTGATCAAGTTTCAGAACTAAATCGTGATATCGCCAAACAAGTGGTGATACCGCGTACCGATGCGATTCTCAGCAAGTTTGAAGATGTCAAAGGCCTAGAGCAATACTTACGTCACTATGCCAATGATATTATCGACAATGTTGAGTTGATCTTAGATCAAAATGAAGAAGAATATTCATCTAACCTTTTCAACCGTGTTCCTTCACGTTATCAAAGTAATGTGGTGGTCAGTAACCGTGCTAACTCGGGTGCACCGGTCATCTTCGATGACTTCCCAACCCATTACAATTTACTCGGTCATGTCGAGCAATTCACACACAATGGCACCATCACCACTGATTTCACTCTCATTCGACCGGGAGCATTGCACCGTTCGAATGGTGGTTTCCTCATTTTAGAAGCAGAGCAACTACTGGAACAGCCCTATGCATGGCAAGGCTTAAAACGCGCCTTGAAATCAGGTCAGTTAAAACTGTCGTCTTTAGAGCATATGCTGACTTTGACGGGCAGTATTTCAATTGAGCCTGAAGCCATTCCACTACAAATGAAAGTGGTGCTGTTGGCTGAACCTGAAATTTACTATGAAATTTTAGAGCTTGAACCTGAGCTTGGCAGTGTATTTAAAATCCGTGCCGATTTTACCGATACCTTGCAACGCAATGAAGACAACGAACAAGCCTATATGCAGTTGATTGCCGATTATGTGCAACAAGATAAGTTGTTGCCCTTTGATCGCTCTGCATTGGCAGCCCTGCTCACCGATTCAAGCCGTCAAGCCGAAGACCAAAGCTCATTGTCCCTACATGCATTGACGCTAGGTGAT
This sequence comes from Acinetobacter pullicarnis, assembly GCF_006352475.1. Taxonomy (NCBI): domain Bacteria; kingdom Pseudomonadati; phylum Pseudomonadota; class Gammaproteobacteria; order Moraxellales; family Moraxellaceae; genus Acinetobacter; species Acinetobacter pullicarnis. The sequence continues at coordinate 1,500,454 of NZ_VCMZ01000001.1, read as the reverse complement.
TTAATTCGTGAATCACATCACCATGCTGCACAGACTGGGCAGAAAATGGTTTCGGCAGAGCATATCAATACCGCACTTAAACATCGCCAATATCGCTTAGGCTATTTACGTGAGCTGTATTGGCAAGATCTGTCGCGTGGTACGCAATTGATTGAAACCCGTGGTCATCGCCTTGGTCAGATTAATGCACTCTCGGTCATTCAATATGCCGATGTCGAATTTGGCCTGCCTTCGCGCTTGACCGCCTCAGTCTATCAAGGTGGTGGGGATATCCTCGATATCGAGCGCAGTGTCGAACTGGGTGGCTCTCTACATGCCAAAGGCGTGTTGTTGATGTCTAGCTTCCTAAAAGCCCATTTTGGCCGCGCACAGATCTTACATTTCTCTGCTGCACTTGCCTTTGAGCAAAGTTATGGTCAAGTCGATGGTGATAGTGCGACGGTGGCTGAGCTTTCAGCGCTTATTTCAGCAATTAGCCAACTGCCGATTGATCAGTCTTGGGCGATAACCGGTTCAATGAACCAATTGGGTCAAGTACAGCCCATTGGTGGCGTCAATGCAAAAATTGAAGGCTTCTTTGATGCTTGTAAATTGCAAGGACTGACTGCCAAGCAAGGTGTGATTATTCCACGGCAAAACATGCAACATTTGATGCTACGTCAAGATGTGATTGATGCTGTCGAAGCTGGACAGTTCCACATTCAAGCAGTTAACACCATTGATCAAGCCCTTGAAATTTTAATGGCCCGCCCTGTCGGCAACCTCGACAAAAAAGGTCGTTATTGCAAAGGTTCAATCTATGCTGCGGTAATGGCGCAACTCGAATATTGGCAAGCGATCGAAGACGGGGCACAACTCGAAATCGTTCCGAAAAAGAAAAAGAAGAAAAAATCCAAAGCCGAGAAAGCAGCCAAAGCAGAAAAGGCGGCAAAGTCAGAAAAAACAGAGAAATCTGAAAAAACTGAAACGTCAGATCCAGTTGTTGTCGATATCCCTGCCGAAAAAACTGAGATTGTGGCCAAGCCTAAACGAAGCAGAAAACCCAGCAGTCCTGCGCCTGAAAAAAGTGAAGTGCCAGATCCAGTTGCTGTCGACACCCCTGCCGAAAAAGCGGCAGCAGGAATCAAGCCTAAACGGAGCAGAAAACCCAGCAGTCCTGCGGTTGAAAGTACGCCAACGACCTCAGGCTGAGTGAGACCACTCAAGCTCCCCCCTTGCAGCATAGCGGGTTAATCTTTGAAAAAAGAGGGGGGAATGCTTGCAGCGCAACACTTAGCATATGCCCTCCTTCATGAGAAAAAAGTCTAGCGATCAGCAATAAATATACTTATTTCTTGATGTCCAGACACAAAAAAACGAGCGATATGATCGCTCGTTTTTTTTCAGTCTCGTTTAGCGTTTTCGCCGTGCGTAGACTTAAGCCTCTGGTGCAGGGCTATACTGTTCGATCAGGCTTTTCAGTTCACCATTTTGGAACATCTCAAGCATAATATCGCTACCACCGATCAATTCAGCATTAATCCACAATTGTGGAAAAGTTGGCCAATTAGCGATTTGCGGTAACATCGTACGAATATCTTGGTTTTCTAAAATATTAACATAAGCAAAAGGACGACCAATTTGACTCAGTGCTTCTACCGCACGCGCAGAAAAACCGCATTGTGGAAACTGTGGGGTACCCTTCATATAAAGCAGTACGGCATGTTTAGCAATTTGGTCACGAATTAACGCTTCAGTATCACGTGCTTGTTCAGTCATTGATCAATCCTCAACTATTCTAAGCTGCATTATACCCAAAATGAATCAAAACAGTATCTCTAAAGCAATAATTCCATTTATATTTCGCTTTAGGCTTTAAATTTGCTGCCATTTTTGCTTATATAAAGTTTCACATTTAACCTTACAGATAAGAGCTCATTATGAACGACCTTCATCTCGCCCCTGTTCAACCTGATCAACCTTCTCATTTGATGCCAGTCTTTGGCCGTCAGCCGATCAGCTTTGTCCGAGGCCGAGGCTCTTATTTATATAGCGACACAGGTGTTGAATACCTCGATGCATTAACAGGCATTGCGGTTTGTGGACTGGGTCATGCGCACCCTGTCTTGGCTGAAGCCATTGCTGAGCAAGCTGCCGCACTCATCCACACCAGTAATCTCTATGAGATTCCTTGGCAAACTGCAGCAGCACAAAAACTGGCTGCTGTGTCGGGTATGCAAGAGATTTTCTTCGCCAATAGTGGTGCTGAAGCCAACGAAGGTGCGATTAAAGTTGCACGTAAATACGGTCACCAGCAAGGGATTACTGTCCCTAAAATTATTGTGGCTGAAGGCTCATTCCACGGCCGTACCCTTGCAACCCTTTCTGCAACAGGCAACGCAAAAGTACAAGAAGGCTTTGGCCCCTTGGTTGAAGGCTTTATTCGTGTACCTTTTGGTGATATTGCTGCGATCCAAGAAGCAGCCTTACAACATCCAGATATTGTTGCGATTTTACTTGAGCCTATTCAAGGCGAAGGTGGGATCAATACCGCACCACAAGGCTTTTCTTATTTAGAAGAAGTACGTGATTTATGTAATCAACATCAATGGTTAATGATGCTTGATGAGATCCAAACCGGTAATGGTCGTACAGGTCAGTACTTTGCATATCAGCATACCTCAGCCGTGCCTGATGTGCTGACCACTGCCAAAGGCCTTGGTAACGGCTTCCCGATCGGTGCTGTTATGACCCAAGGACGTGGTGCGGGCATTTTAACTGCGGGTAACCATGGTTCAACCTATAGTGGTACGACCCTCGGCTCACGTATTGTGTATACCGTGATTGATTTGATTGAAAAAGAAAATATTGTTGAAAATGCTGCAAAAATTGGCAATTACTTGGTCGAACAACTCCGTACTCAATTGGCGGAGCAAAAAGTTATTGTGCGCGGCTTTGGCATGATGATCGGCATTGAGTTACCTAAAAACTGTGCTGAATTAGTCGATATCACGCGTGATCAAAAGCACTTACTGATTAATGTCACGGCGGGTAATGTGGTTCGTCTACTGCCTGCACTGAACATGGATCAACAACAAGCCGATGATTTACTACAACGCTTAGTGCCTGCGATTCGTGAGTTTCTCGCTTAAGCGTTTGATTATGCCGGCTAGCCTGATTTATGCAGGCTGGCGCGGTGCGTTGATCTGCTTTTTCGCATGTTCATTTCTGTCTGATTCTATAAATAGATAAAATAGAAAAGCCGCTTATTGCGGCTTTTCTATTTTATCTTAATCTACCCCAACATACTGAGATTAAGATACTTCTTGATAAACTCGGCCACCAGGAAGCTGGCTAAAGTATTGTTTTAATGCATCAAGGCAACGCTGAATTTTCATTGGTGCTGCTTCTCTTTTTAACGTCATTGCCGTCAATAAGAATGCAGGCAAGCGCCATTCAGGTAAAACCTCAACCAACGCCCCACTCATTAAATCTTTTTGTACATCTAAATAGAGCAGTCGCGCGATTCCGTGTCCATTTTGGCATAAAGACTTCGCCACAAAAACGTTATTGGTTTCAATACGATTGGTCATATCTAAGAATACAGCTTCTTTGGTTGCTGCATGTTGAAATGATAAATGCTGATAATTCTTCATGCTATTGATTGGAATTAAATCATGATTAATCAAATCTTCTGGGCGAGAAATAGGCATACTTTGATTGAGATAGCTTGGTGATGCGACCAAAACCTGATCGACTTTTGCCAAAACCATTGAATTAAGTTCAGCTGACTCTTCGATTTTCGCGCACATCCGTATCGCGATATCTATTTTTTCCTCAATCAGATCAACAAATTTATTATCTGCCTCAAAGTGAACTTTGAGGCCACGGTGCGCTGACATCCAATGTGATAACGCAGGCGCAACATGTACAGCGCCCAATTCTGGTGTAGTTGAAATCCGTAGATCACCGACTAAATCATCACGCAATTCATTGATTCGGATTTTTCCACGTTCAGCAGCAGCGAGCATTTCCTGACAGCTATGAAAAAAAGCTTGTCCAACTTCAGTCAAACTTAAACGTCGTGTAGAACGGTGTAGAAGTGTGACTTCCATTTCCTGTTCTAAAGAACGTACCTGTTGGCTCACAGCACTTGTGGTGATTCCAAGTTCACGGGCAGCGCCACTAAACGAACTTTTCTCAACAACACAAGCGAAAACACCCATTGCTCGAAGTTGATCTAACATAAATTTCCCTCTAAAACCATGAAATGCTTCAAACATTTTCATAGAAGCAACTCATTGTATTATACGAATTAATTTATGCTTTGCGTTGAAAATATTTATTTAGTTGGCAATAAATTTGTAGGATTGATAGGTTTGCCATCTAAACGCATCTGAAATTCGAGCATAACACGATTTGTTCCACTAGAGCCCATTTCAGCAATCTTTTTACCAGCAGTGACGTTGTCACCACTTTTTACCAGCATTTTGCTGTTATGCGCATAGGCCGTGATGTAGCCCCCCGCGTGTTTGATCAAGACCAAGTTGCCATATTCTTTTAAGCCATCTGCGGCATAAACCACTTGCCCATTTGCAGATGCATAGACTGGATCGCCTTGATTACCACCGTATTGAATCCCTTTAATATTGTTCGCCAAATTAAAGTTAGCAATCACTGGACCCGTACTCGGACGTAACCAACCTGAGTTGGTTTGGGCATTCACAGGAACCACTGGTTTTACCGTTGCAGGCACGGTATTCGGTTGATTTTTTGGCAAGGTAATTTGTTGACGTTGAATCTGGTTGTCAGTTGTGTTAAGTGGTTTTGTGGCAACCGTTGTCGGCTGATTATAACTATTCCCCGATTTTTTTAGACGAATTGATTGGCTCACATAAATGACATAGGGCGCAGAGATTCCATTCATTTCCGCCACGCTGATATAGTTCAAACCATAACGTGTTGCAATACCACTTAGCGTATCCCCAGCACGAACGGTATAAAAATCAGGTGCGTTCATCGCACGCGTCTGCGTATTCATTTGAGGTTTGGATGCACATCCTGTTATTGCTAATGTTGCTGTTACCGCAGTGGTCAATAAAATTGTATTAATCAAGACCTTCGGTAAGCCAAAAACATGCTGCGTTCGAGCCAAAAGCATGGGTTCCCCTCTCTTACATTCATAAAATAAAAATTCAATTGACGTTAAGGTTAGCAAAAATGCATGCTATTTCCTCGTTTTAGCGCACATTTTCACAAACATATAACACTCATGTCCTGCAACGCTTCATATTTACACGGCTCAGGTTCAATTTGCATGAAACTGACGTGCCAAAGTGGTTAAAACCTCGTAATTTGTAGCATCCATTTGGATCGGTGTAATACTGATACAACCATTTGCAATTGCGAAAAAATCAGATTGCAAGTTTTGCTGACTTTTTTTCGGATCGGTTACAGCTTCGCCTGCCAAACCAATCCAATACACCTGACGACCACGTGGATCAACATGACTGGTAATTGGCTTCGACTGTAGACGACGGCCTTGATAGGTCAGTTGCACCCCTTGGATCTGCTCAACATCTGGAATATTAATATTTAAAATATGACGTGGTGGCACTTGTGGTAAACCACTGCGAATAAAATCATGTACCCATTGCGCAGCTTGTGCATAATCCGCAGGATGTTCGTAAGTCCGCACATTGGGGCCAGCCAAAGAAACCGCAATCGCTGGATGTTTCATTAAACGTCCTTCAAATGCTGCCCCCACTGTCCCCGAATACAAAACATCGTCACCTAAGTTTGCACCGCTGTTAATTCCACTGACTACCAGGTCAAATTCAAAATCGAACATGCCATTCATGGACAAATACACACAGTCTGCTGGTGTGCCATTTACAGACCAAATATCTGGTGCAATTTGAATGGGACGTAACGGCCGATCTAAAGTCAAAGCACTCGAATAGCCACTGCGCTCACTTTCAGGCGCGACCACAACCACTCGCCCAAGCGGCTTAAGTGCTTCGGCCAACGCTTGAATACCCGGTGCAAAAACACCATCATCATTTGCAATTAAAATATTCACTTGATCTACTCGATTTTATTGACTGTTTATTTAAACGCGCTCCCACATTTTTCGCATTTTAAAATAACTCAGCTGAGCATTGATGCAGAGAAAGTGATGCAGGTTCACCCAATATCCACACATCATAACGCAAGTTTTGCCGACACCACCGCCATTTGGTCATAAAAAATGCAATCCCACAGCGCGCATGCGCTATAAAATTGTTTGTTTTTAAAAAATTATTCAATATTCAGGGCAAAACCTACATCAACGATACATTTCCGGCATTACTTTCTAATAAGAATTGTTTAATCTAAACAAATCATTTAGTTAAGTTAGGCTATATCTATGATGTCTTTGAAACTCAAGCACTCAAAATTGAGCAATATTTTAACTGTTGCTTTATTTAGTACTTCAACATTATTTATTTCAAGTGCTTATGCAGCAAGTGACAGCAGCGAAAAACAGGATGAGAATATCGAGGTCACTCAACAAAATGTGACTCAGGAAGAATTAGCTGCGATTTATGTACTTTCTGAAATCTGCCCAAAACTGATTGATAAAGGACAAGACTTTGCCAAAGGTTATGGCTTACTTGTCAAAGACTATTTACCAGAAACTAAAAATCCAGTTGCTGCGCTCAAAAGTATAAGCCTGCAAGCCAAATTTGAACCTGCACTTTTAGAAGCACGTGAAGATGCAAAAAAAGCTGGCGATCAGGCAAATCTTGCGATTTGTCAAAATGTTATCAACTATCAGGCGTATAAATAAGTTAGTTACAATTCGTTAGCGATATGCCGATCTCCTTCGTAGAAGTCGGCTCAGCTTTCACCTAAAATGCAAAGCCTATTACACCCATAAAAGTTATCGGAATTACAGAGAATGATCCATAAATGTGCCATTGCTGCAGCAATACTATTACCAAGCTTTAGCTATGCAGCAACTGTTTTAACGACACCGCCAGAACTGAACAATAAGTCTTATGTTTTAATGGACTATGAAACAGGACAAATCCTCGCTTCAAAAAATGAAAATGAAAAACTTGCACCAGCGTCAATGACGAAAATGATGACAAGTTATATTATTGAACAAAAATTATTGAAGGGTGAACTCACCGAAGCAGAAAAAGTTCGTATGAATGAATCTGCTTGGTGCCGTGGGAGCAGCACCGAATCATGTATGTATGTGCCACTAAATGGAACTGCAAGCGTACTCGAAATGCTACGCGGCATTATTATTCAATCGGGTAATGATGCATCGAAGGCCATGGCGGAGCATATTGCCGGCAATGAGGGTGCATTTGCCTACAGCATGAACCAAGAAGCAAAACGTATAGGCTTAACCAATACCCACTTTATTAACTCAACCGGTATGCCAGCTGAAGGCCATTACTCAACGGCCAAAGATATGGCATTGTTGGCACAGCATATTATTCGTGACAGCTCAAAATACTATCCGATTTACTCTGAAAAAGAATTTAGCTTCAATGGGATCAAACAAGGCAACCGTAATGCCTTACTGTATACCGACCCAAGTGTAGATGGTTTAAAAACCGGTCATACCGAAGAAGCCGGTTATTGCTTAACCACTTCTGCGAAACGTGGTCCGATGCGTCTGATTTCGGTGATTTTTGGTGCGCCAACAATCCAAGCACGCGCAACTCAAACTCGTGAATTATTGGCTTGGGGCTATTCAAACTTTGAAACCGTCGCAGTACAACCGGGCAAACAAGTGTTGAGCAGTCCTAAAGTTTGGTTTGGTACCGAAGATAGCGTTAAAGTCGGCTTAGCTGAAGCCTTTAATGTCACCTTGCCACGCGGTCAGGCCAATGAAATTAAAACCCAAATTTCAGTACAACCCAATTTAAATGCACCACTTAAACAAGGTCAAGTGGTCGGTAAAATGATCGCAACCTTAGATGGTAAAGTGATTGCTGAAAAACCATTGGTTGCCTTAAATGCCGTTGAAGAGGCGGGTTTCTTCTCGCGCATGATTGACCATATCAAATTGTTTTTTAGTAACTTATTTTAAGCTCTGAGCCTTAGATTGCCATGCAACGCAATTTTCGATATTGAGCATTAAACATTTGAGCCCCAACATAAAGCATCCGTATTGAATTATACGGATGCTTTTCTCTTTGCTGTCTAGCCAGCGCTTGTCGCGCCATTTTCGCCCTGAGATCTTTTACATGAAAAAAAATATTCGTCCGTATTTAGCGCATCGTCCCCAAATTGATTCCACTTGCTATATTGACGACCTCTCCGTAGTCATTGGTGAGGTCGCACTGGCTGAAAATGTTTCAGTCTGGCCGTTTGCAGTGATCCGTGGCGATGTAAACAGTATTACAATCGGCAAAAACAGCAATGTGCAGGATCACTGTATGCTGCATGTGAGCCATAAAAATGCCAGTAAGCCAAATGGCTCACCTTTAATTATCGGTGAGGATGTCACCATTGGGCATCATGTCACCTTACATGGCTGCCATCTCGGTGATCGTATTTTGATTGGTATTAATACCGTGATTTTAGATGATGTGATTGTCGAAAATGATGTCATGATTGGGGCTGGCAGTTTAGTGCCACCACGTAAGCGTTTGGAAAGTGGATATTTATATGTTGGCAGCCCGGTCAAAAAAATACGCCCACTGACAGCCGAAGAAATTGCCTTTCTGCCTTATTCAGCACAAAACTATGTCAAAGTTGCCCAGCAATATCTGCAAAGTTAAATTTGTGAAACATAGCCAAAAACAGTTAAGTTTTGTAGAATAGCGCTTTTATCCCATGGTGCTTGTGAATGACCGCTTGGAAACCCCATGTGACAGTCGCAACTGTCGTTGAAAAAAATGGTAAATTTCTCTTTGTTGAGGAATATACCAAAGGTGTTACGCATGCTGTATTCAATCAACCTGCGGGTCATGTCGAGTGTGCTGAAACACTGATCCAAGCTGCTGTGCGCGAAACCATGGAAGAAACGGGTTATGCAGTGAAGATCACTGCATTGCTTGGGATTTATACCTATACCCCACCCATGTTTCCAGATCGTACCTATTATCGCTTCTGTTTTCTTGCCGAACCGATACAGCATCACCACGATGCACAACTCGATACCGATATTATTGGGATCAGCTGGATGGACTTAGAAGAATTACAAGCCAGTGCGCGTGCGCGTAGTCCCTTGGTGATCAAAGCCATTCAAGATGCTTTAAGTGGACAACGTTATCCACTCTCGCTCATCTATGAGCACCACAACCTCCCGTTTACCTCTCAATTGGATGCTTAATTTTATGCAACAACGTGTCATCGTCGGAATGTCAGGTGGTGTAGATTCATCTGTTTCTGCAGCACTTTTACTTCAACAAGGCTATCAAGTTGAAGGACTTTTCATGAAAAACTGGGAAGAAGATGATGGAACGGAATACTGCACTGCCATGGATGACTTAGCAGATGCACAAGCAGTTTGCGATAAAATTGGCATCAAACTCCATACGGCAAACTTTGCGATGGAATATTGGGATCGTGTCTTTGAGCATTTCTTAGCAGAATATGCCGCTGGTCGCACTCCAAACCCAGATATTTTATGTAATAAAGAAATTAAATTCCGTGCCTTTCTCGATCATGCCATTCACTTGGGCGCAGATTTTATTGCGACAGGACATTATGCACGACGCGGTGCCTCAAGTCTCAATAGCAAAGGGGAGCAATATGCACCGCTATTGCGTGGTCTTGATCAAAACAAAGACCAAACTTATTTTTTACATGCCGTACATGGCCGTGAAATTGATAAAACCCTGTTCCCTGTTGGTGAAATCGAAAAACCAGAAGTGCGCAGAATCGCAGAAGAATTAGAGCTCGCAACCGCCAAGAAAAAAGACTCTACCGGTATTTGCTTTATTGGTGAACGCCGTTTCAATGATTTCCTTAAACAATATCTACCTGCTCAGCCAGGAAAAATCGTCTTAGACGATGGTAAAGAGATTGGTGATCATAATGGCTTAATGTACTATACCCTCGGACAACGTGGTGGCATTGGCATTGGCGGTCTAAAAGGTGCTGAAGAAGGCGCTTGGTTCGTGCTCTACAAAGATATTCCGGGCAATCGTTTGGTGGTTGGTCAAGGTCATGAACATCCATTAATGCAAAGTACTGAGCTTTGGAGTGAACGCATTGACTGGGTCGCAGGTGAAAGTAATATTCCAGCAACAGGGTTACGCTGTACAGCCAAAACCCGTTATCGCCAACCGGATCAAGCCTGTACCATTTTTCAAGATCCAGCACATGAAAATGGCGTACATGTTGTGTTTGATGAAGCGCAGCGTGCCGTAACACCGGGACAAAGTGTTGTATTCTATCTAGATGAAGTTTGTTTAGGCGGTGGCGTAATTCATCACACCAACGTCGCTAAACCCCATTTTGTATAAAGGACATTAGGCATGGTTGAGTTATTCCCTTTTCAACAGCCTCAGACTCTGAACGATCGTCAAAATCGTGCTTTGGCACTGGCCGCTGTGTTCCAAGCAACACAGCTCACCCACATGACTGCGATTTCAGGGCGACAAGGTACAGGTGAAAGTGGCAATTTCTATTTTGAACATCTGATCAAAGCCAGCTTGAACATTCGTGCTGCGGAAAACTCTTCTAGCCAAACCATGGATTTCTTTAATCAGCTTGCTGATATTTCCCTAGGCCTCAAAACTCTAGAAAGCAGTATCACCCATCCCTTTAACCCATCGCCCAAATCAAAACTCCCCAAAATGGCTGATGCCAAGCTTCCAATGACCTATGCCATGTCACTGCTAGCCTTGGAAAAAAAGGTTTATCGTAATCCCGAATTCGTCGAAATCATTGAACAATCTCAACAGAAAATCCTAAAACAGCTTTCCTTCTTCGACAATAACTATACCCATCCCAGTATTCTTGCCAATTTAGCACAAACCTATATCGATACTGCCGGACAGATTAATCCGCGGATTATGGTGCGTGGTCATGCTGAGGCATTTAAAGATAGCGCACACACCAATCGCATCCGTGCCACTTTATTTACAGGGCTACAAATGGCGCATTTATGGCGTCAACTTGGTGGCAGTTCATGGAATATGATTTGGAGTAAACGTAAGTTACTCCAAGACATTCAAGCACTCGCTCGCTTACAGTATCAGGTGGTTTAAGCAGGATACTGCGGGCATATTTTGAAGTTAATTGCACAGTTTAGGACAGCAATATGAATGCTTTAACAGCACTATCTCCACTCGATGGACGTTACGCTAGCAAATGTGATGCCTTGCGCCCATTTCTTTCTGAATTTGGTCTCATTCATGCACGTGTAACGGTTGAAGTTCGTTGGTTACAAGCATTGGCCAAACATCCTGAAATCCTTGAAGTTCCAGCTTTTAGCGCGACAACAGACAGCGCACTTGATGCCATTGTGACTGAATTTTCAGAAGCAGATGCCAATCGCATTAAAGAAATTGAACGTACCACCAACCACGACGTAAAAGCGGTTGAGTATTTTCTAAAAGAAAAAATTGCGCATTTAAGTGAGCTAAATGACATTGGTGAATTTATTCACTTTGCCTGTACCTCAGAAGACATCAATAACTTGTCACATGCTTTAATGCTCAAAAGTGGTCGCGAGATCATGAACAACAGCATGCAAAGCCTCATTGATGCCATCGTACATTTGGCTGAAGTGCATGCGGATCAACCGATGCTGTCACGTACCCACGGTCAAACAGCAAGCCCAACCACTTTAGGTAAAGAAATGGCGAACGTGGCGTATCGCCTTGCACGTCAAGTCAAACAGTTCAATCAAGTTGAATTGCTTGGCAAAATCAACGGTGCTGTTGGTAACTACAATGCCCACCTTTCTGCTTACCCAGATTTAGATTGGGCTGCGCATGCACAAAACTTTGTGGAAAGCTTGGGTTTAAGCTTCAACCCATATACCACGCAAATTGAACCGCATGACTATATGGCTGAATTGTTTGATGCGCTCCGTCGTTTCAATACGATTTTGATTGATTTTAACCGTGACGTTTGGGGTTATATCTCACTCGGTTATTTCAAACAGAAACTTAAAGATGGCGAAGTGGGTTCTTCAACCATGCCACATAAAGTTAATCCAATCGACTTTGAAAACTCAGAAGGTAACCTTGGGATTGCCAATGCAATCTTGGCGCATCTTGGTGAAAAACTCCCAGTTTCTCGCTGGCAGCGTGATCTGACTGACTCCACTGTATTGCGTAATATGGGTGTTGGTTTTGCACAAAGTTTAATTGCTTTTGATGCATGCTTAAAAGGTGTGGGCAAGCTTGAACTGAATGCGAACCGCATTTTAGAAGATTTAAATCAAGCACAAGAAGTTCTGGCAGAGCCGATTCAAACGGTAATGCGTCGCTACAATGTTGAAAAACCATACGAAAAACTTAAAGCACTGACTCGTGGCCAAGCCATGACTCGTGACATGATGGTTGATTTCGTCAATGGTGATGAACTGCTACAAGTCCCTGCAGCGGATCGTGCGCGTTTGGCTGAAATGACGCCTGCAAGCTATACCGGTAATGCAGCAGAACAAGCAAAACAAGTAAAAGCCTTGATTGCTAAACTTTAAATCAATCTGATTTGGTTTCACTGAATCGTTAAAACCAAGCTTCGGCTTGGTTTTTTTATGTTCCTATTTTGCACAAATCGCTATAAAATCCTTTGAAAATTGAAACTTAAGAACAGCATGCTTGACTACAAATTCCAGCTTAAACACTTGCTTGTACTGGCGGTATTGGCGATTGCGATTATCATCGCCAGTATTAATCCCTTAGAATTTTCAGACTACTTGTTGCATCAACTCGGTACGCTATTGATGTTGATCGCCCTATTTGTCTGTCAACGCAAGTACGGTCTCAGCTTTTTTAGCTTCTGCTGCTACCTATTTTTCCTGTTAATTCATGTGATTGCAGCGCACTATTTATATTCTTATGTGCCTTATAGTGAATGGACGCAAAACCTGTTTGGCTTCAACCTCGATCAACTGATGGGTTGGCAGCGCAATATGTATGATCGACTGGTCCATTTTAGCTATGGCCTGTTGCTCTATCCATTTTTCAATCGTTTATTTGAATGTTGGTTGCCCAATATCACCACATTTCAGCGCAGCTTATTGGTGATTCAATTTGTGATGGCAACCAGTCTGATCTATGAATGGATCGAATGGGCAATCGCGCTTCACCTCTCCCCAGAAGATGCTGAAAACTACAATGGCCAACAAGGCGATATCTGGGACGCACATAAGGATATGTTTGTCGCGACTATCGGTGCCTGTTTTGCTGGCTTCATTCATTGGGGCTACGGCATTATCGCGACAAAGAAATAACCCCTTTGCGACACAGCTGATTAGAGATCCGTAAAATGGATCTCCTGATAGCGTTCGCGATAAGTGGATTCATCAAAAATTTTCTCAGAGGTGATCTCAAGCATCATTTTTTCTTGGAATGCAATTTCTTGCGCTAAAACACCATTCCAATAGCTCGGATCATCTGAAAAGTTTTCATAATAATCGAGGACTTCAATAATACTACTGAACAAGCCAATCAGGTTTTGCGCGTCATGCTGATCGGATAACAGCATAAAAAAGCCATCGAGTGCCATGGTTTCAAGCGCTTCCAACTCCTCATAACCATGCTCAGAATCATTGGCATATTCATCGACAAGGGCATTGGCCTGTTGAATTTTAGCTTGATAATCGCTTAGCTTGTTTTGCGCAATATCTACTAAGATTTGCTGCTGATCTAGCTTGATTTGATAGTGTTTTTCAACCGTTTCTTTAAAGTAAGGCAACTTAAGATAAAAGCTAAAAATTGCAGCGACGAGGCTTTTACGCTGCTGTACTGACGACTGTTCAATGGCGCGCTTTAACGCAAAGTGATGCTGATTGATTATTTGTACGATATTCATAACACGACAGCCCTTTGAAAAAATTCCCCCACCTTTTTAAAGGAGAGGGAATTTTAAAATTTTATAGTGATTCACTTAAAGACTTTTAACAATCGGCTTAAGGACACTGTTAAAGCTTAGGATCTCGAAGTTGAACCAATGACTGATTGGCCTTGGCTAAACTTTCAAATACTTTATTCATGACCGATGGTACAAGACCATCCGCCAATTGGGCAGCTTGAAGACCCAGTTTCTCACCCAATGTCGGTTTACGACGGGTTTGAATCACGTAGACATCATGCTGTGTCAGTAGACCCAGTAAATATTCATCTGAGGTTTGTAGTTTATCAATCAGGTTTAAATCAAAGGCATCTTGACCATACCAATGCTCGCCTGTTGCCACTTTTTCAACATTGAGTTTTGGACGATATTTTTCAATAAAGTGTTTAAACAACACATGGGTTTGTTGCAGTTCTTCTTCAAACTTCTGCTTACCTTCTTCGGTATTTTCACCAAACATGGTGACAGTACGTTTGAATTGACCCGCAGTATATAACTCAAAATCGACATGATGTTCTTTTAACAGGCGATTAAAGTTTGGCACCTGTGCCACTACACCAATCGAACCAATAATCGCAAAAGGTGCCGCCACAATTTCACTACCAATGCACGCCATCATATAGCCACCACTAGCAGCGACTTTATCGACACAGATGGTCAACTGAAAGCCTGCATCACGCAAACGCACCAATTGCGCTGCTGCAAGGCCATAGCCATGCACCATGCCACCTGGGCTCTCTAAGCGCAGAATCACACGGTCACGCCCAGCTTTGGCCGTTGCCAAAATCAAGGTAATTTCTTCTCTGATATTCTCTACTGCTGAGGCTTGCATATCCCCTTTAAAGTCCAATACATAAACTTTTTGATTGTTTTTTCTGCGTACCCGACTTTCTTTGGACAACTGTTGACTAAACTGCAGCAATTCAAATTTAGAACAGGTTGTCTGTGCAATTTTTTTTCTTTGCTCATTCACACGTGCATTTAAATGGCTGATACGAATTTCAGCAGGGAGTTTGGGCAGATGAAATAACATAAATGATTTTTACTCGTAAATATGCTTATTGTCTTTAGATTAGGCTGTTCCTATTTAATTTCAATATGATTTTCATTTTAATTCACTTAAAAGCAAAAAAGAGCCATTCGGCTCTTTTCTATGTAATATCAAATATTAACCGAATCGGCCCGTAATATAGGCTTCGGTAAGTTGATGCTCAGGTTGGGTGAATACTTTTTCAGTTGCATTCACCTCAATCAAATCACCCAGGTGGAAATAAGCAGTACGATCAGAAACACGTGCAGCTTGTTGCATTGAGTGGGTCACGATCGCAATGGTGTATTGATGTGATAGCTCTGAAATCAACTCTTCAACTTTTGCCGTTGCAATTGGATCAAGTGCCGAACAGGGCTCATCCATCAAAATCACTTCTGGGCTCACCGCAATGGTTCGTGCAATACACAAACGTTGTTGTTGACCACCAGATAGACCCGTACCCGGTTGATTGAGACGATCTTTGACTTCATCCCACAGCCCTGCTTTACGCAAGCTGTTTTCTACAATTTCTTCCATATCGTATTTATCACGTGCCAAACCATGCAGTTTTGGACCGTAGGCGACATTGTCAAAAATAGATTTTGGAAATGGGTTTGGCTTCTGGAAAACCATACCGACTTGTGCACGAAGTAACACCACATCGAGATTCGGATCGTAAATATCCTGATTATCTAAGGTGACTTTGCCCGTAACGCGGCAAATATCGATGGTGTCGTTCATGCGGTTCAGCGTACGTAAGAAAGTCGATTTACCACAACCTGAAGGGCCAATAAAGGCAATCACTTCATTTTCGTAGACTTGTAAATCGATCCCTTTAATTGCCTCAGCATCTCCATAATAAACATGGACATCTTCTGCACTCAATTTAACCGTCGTATTCTTCTCTTTTTTATTTGAAGATGGCGTATCAAATTGTGAAACAAAAGAAGTACTTTGGCGCTTAGGCTCGGACTCAGTCGCTGTAAATTGTGAGTGATCTTGGTTCACGGATTTGCCCTTTTCTAAGGAATTTTTAGTTTCAACAATATTCATATAGTGTGCCCTCTTTTACCAACGCACTTCAAATTTCTTACGTAACCAAATCGCAAAGCTATTTAGTCCAATCATCAGTGCCAGCAATACAATAATTGCAGCCGCTGTTCGCCCTTCAAAGAAGTTGCGTAATTCATTGCCCTGCCACAAGAAAACTTGTACTGGCAATGCCGTTGATTGGTCTAAAGGAGACATTGGAACATTGGCAACAAATGCACTCATACCAATTAACAGCAATGGTGCAGTTTCACCCAAAGCTTGTGCAACCCCGATAATGGCACCGGTTAAAATCCCAGGTAAAGCCAATGGCAATACATGGTGGAATACCGTTTGCACTCGTGAGGCGCCAAGACCCAGTGCGGCTTGACGAATAGATGGTGGTACCGCTTTAAGTGATGCACGCGTGGTAATAATCACCGTTGGCAAAGTCATTAGACTTAATACTAAACCACCCACCAAAGGCGCTGAAATCGGTAAATGCATCCATCCAATAAAGATCGAGGCACCCAATAAACCAAATACAATCGAAGGAACAGCTGCCAAGTTATTGATATTGACTTCAATTACATCGGTTAGCCAGTTTTTCTTGGCAAACTCTTCTAAAAAGACCGCACTGGCGACACCAATTGGAATCGAGATAAAGATCACGATCAACATCATGAACAAAGAGCCCATGAATGCACCCGCCAAACCTGCCGTTGCTGGAGAGCTGCGCGAATCTGGATTGGTAAACAACTGCATGTTAAAGGTACGTTCAAGTAAACCCTGATCGTGCATCTGATCAACCACTTTACGCAATTCAGGACTGAGTTGCTGTTGCTGATCTGGGAGTGTGCGATCAATATTGCCAGCCACCCAAACATCGACATTTGCATCGGCTAAAAACTTAACATTGACCGTTTTACCTAACAATGCAGGATCATTGAATAGCATGTCACGTAGGCGATATGCTTCTGAACTGGTATAGATACTACCAAGTTCATCACGATCTTTTGCCAATGCTGGATCTTTCGCAATCATCGCATTCACAATCATGCTATCCCAATCGACCATACCAATTTTGGTTTGCCAATCAATATAGCGCTCTTGATACTGTGCTGGAGATTCATCCTTGGTTTGTACTGGCTTCGGACCGACATCAATAATCTTCGGATCGAAATAAACTGGAACTGAAACGCTCGCCTGCCAAAAAGCCGGTAAACCTTTATATAAAATACTACTGAATAGCAAGGCCACGAAAGCCAGCCCAATCATCACCGCACTAAAACCAAAGATGCGGAAGGTTTTTTCTTTACGATGACGCGTTGCCAATGTTTTTTGAATTGTAGCCTTACGCTTTTCACGCAATTCAGCTGCGGCGCGAGGATCGAATGTATTTTGACCCGCTGAAGATGAATTTGAGGTACTCATTCGTATTGCTCCCGGTATTTACGCACAATAAACAGTGCAACAATATTTAGGCCTAAGGTGATAACAAACAATGTTAATCCCAAAGCAAATGCAACCAAGGCCTGCGGGCTTGCGAAATCTGTATCCCCTGTCAATTGATTGACAATGGTGATGGTGACGGTTGATACCGCTTCGAGTGGATTAACGTGCAACAAAGGACTATTCCCTGCTGCCAAGACCACAATCATGGTTTCGCCAATCGCACGAGAGGTTGCCAATAAGAATGCGCCAATCACCCCTGGTAATGCTGCTGGCATTACTACACGGCGTATCGTTTCTGACTTGGTTGCCCCTAAGCCTAAAGAACCATCGCGTAATGAACGTGGAACTTGAGTAATAATGTCGTCTGAGAGTGACGATACAAATGGAATAATCATAATGCCCATCACAAAACCCGCGGTCAGTGCACTGGTTGCATTGATATTAACCCCAACCGTATCGCCAATAAATTTGAAGAACGGACCAACCACCATTAAGGCAAACACACCGTAAACAATGGTCGGAATCCCCGCCAAAATTTCAATAATCGGTTTTGCCCAAGCTCTAAGGCGTGGTGACGCATATTCTGCTAAATAAATGGCAATCATGAGACCGACAGGCACCGCCACCAATAAGGCGATTACACTGACCATCAATGTGCCCCAAAGTAATGGTAGCAAACCATAACTTCCTTCAGCATTCCCCGAAGTGCTGAAGCCTGGATTCCACTCAGTACCGAAGAAGAAATCCATTGGACTCACAAAATTGAAGAAGCGCATGGCTTCACTAAACATTGACATCACAATGCCAATGGTGGTTAAAATCGCCACGCCTGAGCACAATGCCAAGGCCAAATTAATGGCTTTTTCAACTTGATTACGTGCGCGATATGATTGGCCAACTTTCTTTTTTGCCCAAATTAAGCCTAACAATGCTGCACAAAACACAACTGCGATTTTCGCAAATGTGCCAACGGTTTGAAATTTTTGTAATTCAGCTGCTGCTGCGAGTTCATATACTTGTGCTTGGTCACTTACCCCAAAACCAGATGCAATTGATTTGACACGCTCAACCATGACTTGCAGTTCAGATGGATCTAGCGATGCAACTACATTTGCAGGGATATTATCAAGAACCAAGTGTTTTAAAATATTCGGTTCAACTAAATTCCAAACAACCAAAATAAGAAATGCTGGTATACCACACCACAATGCGACCAACACGCCGTAATATCCTGGACGCGAGTGCAATGCAGCAGAGTTACGTTCTTTACCAGCGATGTTTCGGCTTTTTCTGAGTCCAATTTGATATGCAATTGCTACAAGAGCCAATAACACACCAATAAGTAGCAGATTCATGTATTCCCCAATGTGTTTTTTCACTTATTATTTTTGAAAAAACGCTGCTTAGCACTAAAGGCTGATGGTAGTCGCCCGCCATCAGCCACGGATTTACTTAAGTTATTTTACACCTTGACCTGCTTTGAATGCTGCAAGTACCTTGGCACGTTCAGCATCAGACATTGAGATCAAACCTGCTTTATCAAGTTTAGAACCCTTACCTGAAACTTTTTTACTCAAGAAGTATTCAGTGAATTCTGGCAGACCTTTGATTGATTTCAAATGCTCGCCTTTCACATAGAAGTATAGCGGACGAGATACTGGGTAAGTACCATTCAGAACAGTTTGCTCAGAAGGTGAAACATTATTTACTGATGCTACGCGTAATTTATCGCGGTTTTGATCATAGAAGCCTAGACCAAAAACACCCACTGCGCTTGGCGAAGTTTTTAAACGTGCCAATGTTTCAGTGTAATCACCCGCAATTTCAATTACTTTTCCGTCTTTACGGAAAGTAGAACAGGCTTTTTTCTGTGCATCTTTGTCTAATTTTTTGAAGTAATCATAAGATTCACAACCAGCTTCAACCATTTTCTCTTGGAACACTTCACGCGTACCGTGGTTAGATGCAGGAATGACCAAAGTAATTGGTTCATTTGGTAATGAACTATCAATTTGATTCCAACGAGTATATGGGTTTGGAACTAACTTACCATTTGAAGGAAGTTCTGCAGCCAATGCAGCAAATACGTGTTGTGGTCTTAATTTATACGCAGCTTTGTTTGCGTTAGATGCAAACACAATACCGTCGTAGCCAATTTTAATTTCTAATACCTTGTTCACGCCAGCTTTTTTACATGCAGCAATTTCTGTATCTTTTATTTTGCGTGATGAGTTAGCGATATCAATGGTGTTATCACCAACACCCGAACAAAACTGTTTTAGACCTGCAGAACTACCACCCGAACCAACAACAGGCGCTTTATACTGCGGGAAAGTGTTACCAAACTCTTCAGCAACAATACTTGAGAATGGCAGTACTGTTGAAGATCCAGCAATTTGGATGGTCTCACGAGCTGCGTTCGCTGTACTTGCAACAGCTGCCCCTGATACGACTAAAGCAAGTGCGATATTATTTAAGCGCATTCTTTTCTCTCTTAATTACTCATGAAGTGATGTCGAGTAGCATCATTTTTGTAATGATGTCTCTAAGTTCAATGCATTGTGATTTTAAAATATGACAATGAGGTGACAGTTGTGTGACGCTTTTATGATGTATTTTAAATGACCCTTCACCACAAAACACCTAACAACCCTCAAATACAAAAAAAGACATGAAACTTTAAATAATACCAATACTAATCAATTGCTTATGATAAACAAAATAAACCAAAGATTAAAATACTTATGCCTTCACTTTCGTTCGCACGCATTGTAAATTGCAAACTTTTTATCGAGAAAAACTTAGCTGCAGGTAGAGAGCATGCTTATAACGATTAGATTTCTTAGGCTATTTTCAGCATTTTTTTAAATATTGCTGTGGAATACCATCTTCCATTAAAAACAAATACGGTTTTAGCTATGCCATTTCAAATCGTTTAAAGTTCAATCAGAATCAATTGTCATGTTTAACATCTTCGATATTAAACAAGCTTACAACATCGTGCTGAATGCACCACCTATTTAACTCGCCTCTGCTTTAAGGCACCGCTTAAACTTGCGCCTCTCAATAGGCCTTCGCTCCACCCTCACATCTTCAGACAAAAAAAGGCCGCCGAAGCGACCTGGAGTAAAACAAAATTTAATTGCAACGCAAGCTTTTAGTGTTCTGGCGTCACTTCACTCACTTGATTACTGACTTTTTTAACTTTGATGCAGTAAACAATACTCAGTGCAATCAACCAAATTGGAATTAAATAAACAGCCAGTCGCATACCATCAGTTAAACTCATCACCAACAAAATAAAGAACATAAAGGCGATGGTTAAATAGTTAGTCCATGGCGTCCAAAAGGCTTTGAATGAGGTTTGATGATTGGCAGCACGCATTGCTTTGGTGAATTTCAAATGGGTAATCGCAATCATCAACCAGTTGATCATCAGTGCAGCAACCACCAACATCATCAAGAAACCAAATGCTTCACTTGGCATCATGTAATTGATCACCACAACCAATGCGGTCACTGCTGATGAGATCAGCACAGCATTCATTGGAATACCACGTGTATTCACTTTGGTTAAGAATTTGGGTGCATTGCCCTGTTCTGCCAAACCATGCAGCATTCGTGTATTACAATATACACAGCTGTTATAGACCGACACTGCCGCAATCAACACCACAAAGTTCAATACGTTGGCAACCCCATTACTATCAAGCGAATGGAAAATCATGACAAATGGACTACCGCCTTCTGCAACTTGATTCCAAGGATATAAACTGAGTAGGATCGTAATCGCACCGATATAGAAAATTAAGACACGATAAACAATTTGATTGGTGGCTTTCGGAATTGATTTCTTCGGATCTTTGGTTTCAGCCGCGCTAATCCCAATTAACTCTAATCCACCAAAGGCAAACATGATTGCAGCCATCGCCATCATAAACCCTTGTGCACCATTCGGGAAAAAGCCACCTAGTTGCCATAGGTTCGATACACTCGCTTGGGGACCTGCTGTTCCGCTAAACAGCAAATAAGCACCAAAAGCAATCATACTCAAAATGGCAAAAATCTTAATCAAGGAAAGGACAAACTCCGTTTCACCAAAGAAACGTACGTTGATCAAGTTAATCCCGTTAATTAAGACAAAGAAAAATAATGCAGATGCCCACGTCGGTAACTCTGGCCACCAAAATTGCATGAAGGTTCCAATGGCACTCAGTTCCGCCATGCCCACCAACACATAAAGCACCCAGTAATTCCAGCCAGACATGAAGCCTGCCATTCTGCCCCAATACTTATGTGCAAAATGGCTAAATGAACCACTCACAGGCTCTTCAACGACCATTTCACCAAGTTGGCGCATAATTAAAAATGCAATGACACCTGCCAAGGCATAACCGAGAATCACTGAAGGACCAGCCAATTTAATGGTTTGTGAAAGCCCTAGAAATAATCCTGTGCCAATTGCACCACCCAGTGCAATCAGCTGGATATGACGATTCGTCAAATCCTTCTTTAAACCGTTAGATTTCTCAATTTCCATAATTTTCCCTAACTTGCTATAAATTCCATTACAGCATTTTATCATTCATATAAACAGAACTTTAAAGCCTTGTTCCTGTTTTTATCTCGCTTGCATGTGCTTCCTTTACTCAGGTTAGTTATGCTTAAAAGATTATTCACCACTACAGCACAAAACCGACAGCATCCATTTCATCTATACAAATCAATTATTTATTTGATTCTACTTAGGATGGAGTTTGACTTATACGTTTTGCATTGAATCATAACTCAACACAAAAGATCGTCATGTATGCGCGATCAGCTTATTTTCAACCCTATGCAAATCTAGCTAACCAAGTTTTCTATACCAATTTATTTTCCAAACATCCTCTGTTTGGCACACTTGAATCCTAACTGCTGACGTTTAAAAATACAATATAATTCCATGTATTTCTACATCTTAATTAAAAACAAATACACTTCGAATTGAAGAAAGAATTGTAATTTACTTCTCAATGCTAATCTAAATTAAGTGTTTTGAATGCATTATTTGAGCCGATAATCACACGACTTCATTCCAGTGATAGCAGATAAAATAAGACTGACGATTTCGATATCTCAAAACTACGGTCCAAGAAAAAAACAAAAAACTTTTTACTTGTAATAGATGATATCTAAATCGCGCGTCTTAAATCATGTTGTTTACTAAACAACCCACTAGAATGCAATCGCCTTTTTATATTCGGTATCTTGCTGAGGATGTTTCAGTTTTTGATAGGTCATATCACCATAATCATAACGTGCAACCAAATCTGCAAATTTGGTTAGATTACTTGGTGCATCCATTGCAGCTAGCTTTAACTCGACCACGGCAAGATTGGGATGCTCAGAAAGTTGCGCTAAAGTGTCTTTGAGCTCAGCTAAATTTTCGACCATAAATGTATCGTATTGACCTTGACCATTAAAGACCTTAACCATCTCGGTATATTTCCAGTTTTGAACATCGTTATATTTCGCGTTCTCACCTAAAATCAGACGTTCAATGGTATAACCGCCATTGTTTAAAATAAAAATAATCGGCTTTAGGTCTTCGCGAATAATAGTTGACAACTCTTGCATGGTCAGCTGAATCGAACCATCCCCAATAAACAGCACATGACGTCGTTTGGGTGCAGCGACCATACTGCCGAGCAATGCTGGTAAGGTATAACCAATTGATCCCCAAAGTGGTTGTGAGATATAGCGGGCTTGTTTCGGTAAACGCATACTCGATAACGCAGAATTTGAC
Source organism: Acinetobacter pullicarnis (assembly GCF_006352475.1). Lineage (NCBI taxonomy): Bacteria > Pseudomonadati > Pseudomonadota > Gammaproteobacteria > Moraxellales > Moraxellaceae > Acinetobacter > Acinetobacter pullicarnis. Next base: position 1,477,130 of record NZ_VCMZ01000001.1, on the reverse strand, counting down.
GTGCCTACCTCACCAATAATCACATCATCATCACGCAAGAACTGCCCCACTTCTTGCCACAATTGCAAGTGTGTCAATGGACGTTTTAACTCTTCTTCTGCAGGTACAGGAGTACTCGCGGCCAGTGGTGCCGCTAAAGTCGGTTTAGAGACTTTACGCACAGCAACCTGATCAAGCAAATTGCTTAACAGTTCTTGAATTTCAATCCCAGGGTAGTTTTCTTGATCAATCGTGACATCATATTGTTTAATCTCAATATAATGATCTGTATTAATACGATGAGTAAAGTAAGCGGAACCAACATCACTAAAACGCACACCAATCCCAATCAAGCAATCTGACTGTTCAATCAACTTTCTGGTTGCTGCAGGCCCCACAGCACCGACATATACGCCGGCATATAATGGAGAGGATTCATCCATGGTGTTTTTGGTGGTATTTAAACACGCATAAGGAATGCCACATTTTTCTGCAAGTTGTCCCAGCAATGTCGTCACTTGGAAGGTATGTGCATCATGATCAATCAGTAATGCAGGATTTTTGGCTTGGCTAATCTGTTCGCTGAGTAACTGCACAACATGTGCAAGCACCTCTGGATCACTTTTCGGTTTAGACAAATCTAGTGTACGACCATCGACATCGATTTTGACATGCGTAATATCAGAAGGAAGTTGGATATAGACTGGACGACGTTCAATCCAACATTGACGCAATACCCGGTCAATTTCAGCAGCAGCATTTGCAGGGGTAATGCGCGTTTGAGCAACACTGAACTCTTTCATACAATTTAAAATATTTTGATAATTGCCATCAACCAAGGTGTGATGCAGTAATGCGCCCTGTTCTACAGCGTGTAATGGCGGTATACCAGAGATCACCACAACAGGTACTTTTTCTGCATATGCGCCCGCAACGCCATTGATAGCACTGAGATCACCTACACCATAGGTGGTGAGTAAAGCACCAAAACCATTGATACGCGCATAACCATCTGCGGCATAGGCTGCATTTAATTCATTACAATTGCCAATAAATGCCAATTTAGCATCTGCTTCAACTTGCTCTAAATAACTTAAATTAAAGTCACCTGGCACACCAAAAAGATGCTGTACACCAAGCTCAGCCAGACGCTGATTTAAATAACAACCAATCTCAATAAACATTTCTACTTCCCTGCAAAATAATTGTTGTTATAAACAGAATAGGTCAATTCATTTTGTATATTCGTGCATAATAGAGTCATAAATTTAAAAAAATGCACAGAATGTGTATCGCAAAGGAATTTCATGCAATGGATAAGTTTGATTGGCAAATCATTCATGCGTTACAACGCAACGGTAGGCTCACCAATCAAGAAATTGGCGATTTGATTGGCCTTTCTGCCTCTCAATGTTCCCGCAGAAGACAAGTGCTTGAACAAAAAAGTATTATTTTAGGCTACAGTGCAAGAATAAATCCAAATGCGCTTGGAATTTCAATTACCACCATGATTCATGTCAACCTCAAGAACCACGGCGCCAATCCCAAACACGCCATACATGATCTGATCGAAAATGAAGATCAAATTCTTGAGGCCTTTTCTTTGAGTGGTGATGCCGATTTTATTTTAAAAGTGGTTGCTGAAAATCTTGATCATCTGTCAAGTTTCATTAGTGAGAAACTATTGGCTTGTGCGGATATCAGCCACATTAAATCCTATATTGTGCTGAAAAAGTTTAAAGAGCAAAATGAGATGCTGGTGAAAACCAAATAGCTCGACAGTCGTATTCAAGCATAACTCCCAAACTACTCTAGGACGAAAAATTTGCATAAAAAAACTCAGCCCTAAGACTGAGTTTTTTTATGCATTCATGCTTAGTCAATTGCGGGGACGTACGTCCCTTGTTGAATGGCATCTTTAATGCGGTCTGACTCGGCCAAAACCAAATCGAGCAAGGCTTTAACGTTGTCCAATGTTGCCACTGGGCTTAACGTTGTCATTTTCAGTGATTGAACCTGACCGACGCGGGTTACACCAATATTGGCTTCTCCACGTGCAAACAATTCATCTGCAATGTTCTGGTTCAAACTATCTAAAAATTCAGCAGGATAACCCGCTGGTACCACACGGAATAGCACCGAAGCAAATTGTGGCTCAAGCAACAATTCGAGATCGGCTGCAGACTGAATATAATCTGCAACTTCACGGGTGAGTTTCACCCCATGATCGATCATTGAACCATAAAGCTCTTCACCTAAGGCTTCAACCGTCATCCAAAGTTTTAATGCATCAAAACGACGTGTGGTTTGCAATGATTTAGACACAAGGTTTGGCACCCCGTGTTCTTCATCATAAGCTGAGTTTAAGTACTCAGCTTCATAGTGCATAAAGCGATAATTTGCTTCATCTTTTAATAAGAACGCACCACAAGAAATGCTTTGGAAATAATGCTTATGGAAATCCAAAGTTACTGAATCTGACAATTCCAATCCATCTAACATCGAACGGAAATCATTCGACAGAATCAGTGCGCCGCCCCATGCTGCATCAATATGCATCCAGGTGCCATATTGATTGGTGATGTCACGTACTTGTTGCAGTGGATCAATGGCACCAGCATCGGTTGTTCCCGCAGTCGCAACCACGCATGCCACAATTTTTCCTTCAGCATGAAGGTGTGCCATGGTTTTTGCTAAAGCATCGACGTCCATTTGCGCACGATCATTGACCGGAACAGTGACCACAGACTGGAAACCCATACCCATCATTGCCATGTTCTTTTGCACAGAAAAGTGTGCATTTTCAGAACAAATAACTTTGACGTTTTTCATGGCATCACTTGGAATACCATCACGCTGTACAGACCACGGTTTACCGTTCTCGTCTTTCCAGTTTTTGGCAATACAAGCATCACGTGCCAAAAGCACGCCCATGAGGTTCGACTGCGTGCCACCTGAGGTGAATACGCCCGCCTGACCTGCACCATAGCCCACTTTCTGGCGTAGCCAATCAATCAACTGCACTTCCATCAATGAACCCGCTGGGCTTTGATCCCAAGAATCCATTGATTGGTTGGTGGCGTTGATCAATACCTCTGCAACCTGACTGGCAACCATGGTTGGACAGTGCAAATGTGCAAGAGAATGTGGGTGATGGACTTTTAAACTTTTATTCAGAAAGAGCTCAACCAAGCGATTCAGCGACTGCTGCAAACCGAGGCCTTGCTTTGAGGGTTGAAAAGAAATCGCACTGCGAAGTTCTTTAATACTGCCACCCGTATACATTTTATCGTTATGCAACCATGCAGAGACGGCATTCACCGCCTCTCCCATTGCCGACTCATAGTCAGCAATGGATTGGGCATCGTTGCAGAGCAAAGCTTTACGATGTTCTGCAAAATCAACCATATTACGCGCCTCGAACTGCGACTAATGCTTCAGCAACGGCTTTCTTAAAGCGCACGATCACTTCAGCACACTCTTCTTGAGTGATAATGAGCGGGCAAAGTAAACGAATTACTGTACCGTTACGACCACCTTTTTCAAGCAACAACTGATTGTCAAAGCAAGCGGTTTGAATAGCAGCAGCCAATTGTGAATCGGCAGGATAAGCACCCAAATGATTCGGCTGTTGACGTTCATCCACAATTTCCACGCCAATCATCAAACCACGACCGCGAACGTTGCCAATACATGGCAAGTCTTTGGCAAGATTTTTCAATTCAGCTTGCAAGAAATCACCGCGTTGTTGTGCATTTTCAGCTAACTTTTGCTCGCGGATAATGTTGAGCGTCGCTAAACCCGTTGCCATCGCCAATTGGTTACCACGGAAGGTTCCGGTGTGACCCGCAGGCTGCCAAGCATCAAATTTACGTTTAATACCAAGCACTGCAAGCGGTAAGCTACCACCTAAGGCTTTAGACATCACCACAACATCAGGCTCAATACCAGCATGTTCATAGGCAAACATTTTACCTGAACGTGCAATACCCGCTTGAACTTCATCAAGAATAAGTACGATGTTGTGTTTTTCCGTCACTTCACGGATTTTCTTCAACCATTTGGTCGGTGCACTAACCACACCACCTTCACCTTGAATGGCTTCAAGAATAACCGCAGCAGGCTTAGTTACACCGCTTTCGACATCTTCAATGAATTGTTCAAAATAATAAGTCAGTGCATCTACACCCGCTTCACCACCGATGCCGAGTGGGCAACGGTATTCATGCGGATACGGCATAAACTGCACGCCTGGCATAAGATTATTCACTGCATTTTTAGCACTGAGGTTACCCGTCATTGCCAAAGCACCGTGAGTCATACCATGATAGCCACCGGAGAAGCTAATCACAGAAGAACGACCTGTATAAGTTTTTGCAAGCTTCACCGCAGCTTCAGTGGCATCTGCACCAGATGGACCACAAAACTGCAAGCAATAGGCTGCTTGACCACCTGGCAAATACGCCAATAATGCTTCGCTAAAAGCATCCTTCAAAGGTGTTGTTAAATCTAAAGTATGTAAAGGAAGACCACTTGCAAGTGTGTCTTGAATACTTTGAACGACCGCAGGATGATTATGGCCTAAAGCCAAAGTTCCTGCCCCAGCTAAACAATCGAGGTACGCTGTACCCTCAACATCGGTAACCCAGCAGCCTTTTGCTTTCGCTATCGCTAACGGTAATTTACGTGGATAACTACGAACATTTGATTCCATCTGACTTTGGCGAGTCAAATAATATTCGTTAGTAGAATTGGAGGCAGGGTTTACAGAAGTAACGCTCATATCGAATTACCATCTCTGATATGGGTTGATAGAAATAAGTCGGGTGACTTGTGGTCTGTTGACTCGGTGCTTTATATAAAACTAATGAGATACGCTGTATAAAGAGATCCCAATAGATAGGAGCGCGATAATACCGTTTTTTCCAGTAAAATATATATGCTTAATGCAGTTATTAACCATTATTTTAATTGGAAAAAACACTGACCTATCACAATAACCTAATTATCATCATACTATGTGACAACACAAAGAAAACCCTCATTTTCAATTGCCTGCTTTTTTAAGTTTTTATTCATCCGATATAATTCTAAACTTAGTTAACAAGCAATTGATAACAAATAACTATTTACAAATACCTGTATCTAAAATATTTTGAACAATGCTACAAACTTACCACAATAGCTGCATCAGTTCTTTATAAGTTATGATTAGCATTATTCCGTCTACTTTCAAATACTAAGGATAACATCATGCGTCTACTTGCACTTTCAGCTCTACTGATTGGTAGCAGCCTTGCCCATACCACTTTCGCGAATACTGAGACGCTCAACTACAATCTTGCCAATATCCAAGCAGAAGCCACTCGCCAAGTTTCCAATGATGAAATGCATGCTGTGCTTTTTATTGAAAAAAATAACAAACAACCTGCGGAACTCGCCGCAGAAATCAATCAATTAATGAATCAAGCCATGACCCTTGGGAAAAAATATCCGCAAGTTAAAGTCAAAACAGGCTCACAAAATACCTATCCAGTGTATGACAATGACAATCGCAAATTAAAAGAATGGCGTGGTCGTGCTGAAGTAAACATTGAAAGTAAAGACTTTAAAGCAGCAAGTCAGCTGATTAGTGAACTACAACAAAATTTCCAAACCCAATCCATTAACTTTAGTGTGTCAGATGAACAGCGCAATAAAGTAGAAAATGAACTGATCACGGAAGCGTCAAAGAACTTCCAGCAACGCGCGCAACTCTTAAGCCAAGCGTGGAACAAGCCTTCATATAACTTGGTGACGCTTAATATCAATACCAATCGCTCGTATGCACAGCCAGTGATGATGATGCAACGCGCTAAATTCTCTTCCGCTGATAGTGCAGGTGGTATGGCGCAAGACGTTGCTGCTGGAGAAAGTAAAATCACGGTGAATGCTGAAGGAAGCATTCAATTTAAATAAGCCCTCCTCTTCCCAACCTTCTCCCCCAACGGGAGAAGGTATTTACACATCTTTTGATATATGGATTACGATTCAAAGCAATCCATCCCAACCTTCCTTTTTCTAAGGAAGGAGCGTTGTGTAGCATATACTAGGCTTTGAATTCCCCAAAAAGTCCCCCTCTTTGGAAAAGAGGGGTTAGGGGAGATTAGGTATTTCTGAAATACAATGAAATTTGCACTCAGCTCTAAATTCCAAATCTAAACAGGACTTAAATATCGTGTATTAAGCTCAAATAGATTACATATCTCGACTAAATACATTTCTTAAATATTTGTGTAGATACCTATGCCAACGGGAGAAGGTATTTTTCCCTATGCCTTAAACCGATTTTTCCAACGTTGGCTATATTGCCAGTTGATTAAGTCGATGCTGTCATCACATTGCAAAAACTCATGCCCATCCTCTAAAGCATCTTCATCTAATTGATAACAGCCCTGCTGTAAATCCGCATAAAACCCCTCAATCAATTGCTGTACAGAATCTGCCACAATCCATGCGATTTCATCTTGTTCATCAATAAAAATAATTTGACCATATTGCCCCTGTGCCGTCGGTGCTAAATCGAGATACAAACCTGCTGCTGCACCATCTCCAACAAATTTAATCCAATTTGAATTGAAAGCATTGTGTGCATCAATGCCTGATTGTGCGCGTTTAAGCCCCACCAACGCATCAACCATATCTGACTTTTTTATATACAGCTCTTCAATCTGTTCAATGCAAAAAAAATCCATGGCATAAAATAGACTGCCACAATTGTCTTGATCACTCAGTCCGTTATGCCATAGATAAAGAGCTTTAAATGCATCTGGTAATGGTTTTGCAATGCGGTTTTCAAGATTTAAAAGCTGCTGGGCGGTTACCCCAGGTTGAAGTGAATCTGCTGCAAGATTGGGGGCATGTTGTCGCAGCCAATGTTCGATCTGAGCTAATGTTTGGCTCACAATACGCTTGTTGGCTGTATTTTCTATATTTTGTTGTAATGTGCTTTTCATACGCATGCTTCGACGTCTTCATTATGAATAATCTAACCAATCTTAAATGATTTTGCTATGTGCCCAGTAAAAAAGCACGCGCTAAAACAAAAGCGCTAAAATATAAAAAACCATGACAATGTTACCATTGCATGGTTTTTTATAATCAAAATACTCATTCGTTCTCTGCCTGGTAGCCCCTAGCTTAGAACGAATAGATTGGATTTATTTTTTAAAAGGGAAGGCATATTTGACAATACGGCCGAGCACTTGCCCGTACTGTTTAAACAAGCTGGCATTATTATAATTTAGGCCGTATTTCTTACATACCGCTTCAACTTTAGGTGCCATTTTACGATAACGACGTGCTGGGATATCTGGATATAAATGATGCTCAATTTGATGGCTTAAATGTCCTGTCAAAATATGGAATGCCTCAGAACCAGTTAAGTTCGATGAACCCCGAATTTGACGCATATACCAATGCCCACGGCTTTCATTTTTCAAAACGGTTTTAGGAAAAACCTCAACATCTTTGGTGAAATGACCACAGAAAATAATACTAAAAGTCCAAACATTACGAATACCATTGGCAACTAAATTGCCAGTAAACACTGGAAGTGCGGCTGGACCTGCAATCAATGGGAAAAACACATAATCTTTAAACAGTTTCTGTCCCACTTTCTTTTCTGTTGGCTTCCATTCTTGATAGAGCTGTTTTGCAGTTTTTTTGCCAAACAGTACCTTACCAATTTCTAGATTTTGAATCGCGACACCCCATTGGAACAATAAGCAAAATGGAATGCTATACAGCGGTTGTAATAAATAGCCTGCTTTCCAACGTTGTTCGGGGAACAAACGCACGAGACCATAGCCGATATCATCATCCATCCCTTTAATATTGGTATAGGTATGGTGCTTATAATTATGGGTCTGGCGCCAATTGTCTGCAGTACCAACAATGTCCCATTCATAGTTTGGACCATTAAAACGTGGATCATTCATCCAGTCATATTGACCGTGCATGACATTATGACCCAGTTCCATATTTTCCAAGATTTTTGAAAAGCCCAATAAGCCTGTGCCCAAGATCCATGCCGGTGGGAACCAACCCGCAAATAAACAGGCGCGACCTAATGCACCGCTATAACGAACAGTGGCATAGACTTTTTTAATGTATTTGGCATCTTGTTCACCAATATCATCCAACACTTCTTGTTTGATTGCATCGAGTTCTTCTGCAAGTGCAGCCAATTCTGCATTGTTCAGTTCACGATTTTTAGCATTTTTAAAATATTGCAATTTAGCTGGCATATTCATAAAGAGGAACTCGCTTAAAGATCAATAATAAGGTCGGTTTGGGCAGAATTGACGCAGAGCTTAAGTAAGTTGCCTGGTTCAGTATTTTCACTGCCGTTGACTAAATTTTTGGTGGCGCCTTGTGCTTTAGGGCAAACGCATTTATTGCAAATCCCCATGCGACAGCCATAAGTGGGTCGAATATTTTGTTGTTCCAAGCCTTCTAAAATCGATTGGCCTTTAGCAATAGTCACGGTCTTTTGGGATTTGCTCAAGGTAATGCTGACCGTCCCAGTGGCATCATTGGCCATTGGACTGAGACTAAAGGCTTCCGTTTTAAGATCGGGACTCTGTGCAAATAGTGCTTCCACCTTGGCAACAAAGCCCGATGGGCCACAGGCATAAACACTGCTATTTGCAACGTCACCCACAAGATCCACATGTGCTGGATTAATTCGTTGCTGCAACGCTGCTGCGGTCATTGCCGACTCGTCTGCTTCTGCTTGGGTATAGAAAATTTGAAATTGAAACTGAGGATGTTTTTGGCTCAATTGCTCAAAATAGGCTTGAAAGGCACTGTCTGCCGATGTTTTAACCCAATACAACAATTGCACATTTTTATGCTCAAAATCTTTTTGTTGTGCCAAGCTTTCGAGCAAGCTGTACATTGGTGTAATCCCACTGCCAGCAGCCAACAAAACTAAATTCGGTTGTATATTGTTTAAACTCATATCGCCATAAGGCCGCCCGAACTCAATAATATCACCTACTTGTGCTTGATCAACCAACCAACCACTAACCACACCCTGCGCTACTTTTTTAACGCTTAACACCACCTGTTGTGGATTGAGTGCAGTCAAACTATAAGTACGTTCATAACGACTGCCATTACATTCAATGATGACTGGATGATGTTGTCCCGCCAAACCTGCACGAAAATGACGATTGGTTTGAATGGTTAGGCTGATCATGTCGTTGGCGATCTGTTGCTTTTTTATGATTTTGCCCAAGGCTTGGCCAGTCGACCAAAGCGGATTGAGCTTCTGCAACCAGAAATCTGCAGCGTGATGATCTATTACAGTATTAAACAAACGTGTTTTTGGGCTATTGCTGTTGTCTCGCACTTGCATAATAGAGGCACCTTGGCTTGATTTTTAATTATTATACACTTGTATATATATTTGTATATACGTTTGTATTGTATCTATTCATTTCACAACTTCAGATGCAACGGCTATACTGTCAAAGCACTTTTAAAATTCGCGAAAAATATGAATACAAAGCCTATCAGTACCCCTATTGAAGCGCCTGCGCTTGAGGTTAATCTCATCCAAGAGCGGAAACCAATACGTACAGTAGGCCGCAAAGCCACGATTACCAAAGACGAGTTATTCCAAGCTGCACTGAATTTAATCGGCCCACAAAAAAGTATTTCTGCTTTAAGTCTGCGAGAAGTGGCCAGAGAAGCTGGCATTGCACCCAATAGTTTTTATCGACATTTTAAAGATATTGATGAACTCGCGATCGAATTAATTGACCGCTCAGGAATTGTGTTGCGTCGGATCTTGCAACATGCACGTATAGAAGCAGCAAAACAAAACAGTATTATTCGCAGTTCTGTTGAAGTTTTTATTGAACAATTGGATGCAGATGAAGGAAACTTAAGTTTATTGCTGCGAGAAGGCTATACTGGCTCGGTTCCTTATAAACAAGCCGTTGATCGACAACTCAATTATTTCCAACAAGAATTACAAGACGATTTAATTCGCTTAGAAAAATTAAACCGCAGTCATTTGGTACACCCAGAATTGGTTGCTAAAGCCATCACCCAGCTGGTATTTAATATGGGTGCAAACGTCATCGATATGCCTAAAAAAATGCGTTTAGAAGTGGCTGAACAAACCATGATTATGATCCGTATGATTTTAGAAGGTGCACGACATATTGATAAAAGCCGAGTCCAATGAGATTTAAGGCCATATCTTGCTCACCTCTTGCAGTGCCCCCTTTAAAGCTAAAGTTATAATGCCAATACTCACCCTTTCAAGGGCAAGATTCGCTGCATTAAAAAATTAAAAACTTTATCGTAATCAGCCCTAAGCATCTTGTATAGTGTTGGCAACTAAGTATTAACCTTTGACTATTCTCCCTTCTGCGATTCGGGATCACGATGCATGAAAATTTTAAATGATCACCAAAGTATCATCGCCAGCTATATATTGATGTCAGTTTTTTTAATCTTGCTGATTCCCATGCATTTACTTGCCTGTTTTTTCTCAGGTTTTGTAATTTATGAAATCATTAGTAGTTTAGGTAATCATTTAGAGAAATATATTGGTGGGCTGCGTGCACGTATAAGTATCAGTATTGTGCTGAGTATTATTGTGGTGGCATTCTTAGCATTGGCAATTAGTAGTTTAATCAGCTTTGTGCTGGTCGATTTACAAGGCCATAAAGGTGCGATGATTGGTCAACGTGTCGATGTTGCGCTGCAAACCCTACAACTCGAAATCGTACAGTATATTCCAAGTTTTATTCCCTACAGTCTGCCTGAAATTAAAGATCATCTCTTCAGTTTTCTAAGAGAAAATATGACCACGTTAAAACATACCGGTACTGAGTTAGCACATAGTTTTGCAACCATGGTGATCGGGATGATTATCGGGATTCTGGTTTCTTTAAATCAGCTACATGAGCCGAAAAGTCAGCCAATGTTTTTACGTGCACTGATACAACGCATCGACAACTTGTCTATTTCATTTAAAAATGTAGTCTTCGCTCAAGTTAAAATCTCGACCATTAATACTATTTTATTTATTGTTTATGCACATGTGATCTTGCCATTATTCGATGTGCACTTACCATTTGCCAAAACACTAACCATTTTAACCTTTGTATTTGGCTTAATCCCGATTATGGGAAATCTGGTTTCAAATACCTTAATCACCCTCTCTGGTTTAAGTATCTCTGTGGCGGTTGCAGTCACCTCACTCAGTTATTTAGTAATTATTCACAAGCTTGAATACTTTATTAATGCCAAAATTATTGGCACCAAAATCCGTGCAAAATCTTGGGAAGTACTTTTAGCGATGCTGATTTGTGAATCCATCTTTGGCTTGGCAGGACTCATTATTGCCCCCATTTTCTATGCCTATCTAAAACTTGAACTTAAAGAAGCCGAGATGATTTGAGTCTACTTTAAAGCGCACCCTCTGCTGGCATGAAGAGGAGTCGCATTCCATGGCTTTACAGTGGAATGTCAGCCTCCTCTGCCCAGTGTTATTCCAACTGAAAAAGCTTTAAATTTTCTGCATAACTCAACGCTGCATCAAGTCCGAAGGCTTTAAATATTTCGGCTTTCACTGCATATAAATTTGGATCTCTGAGATCATCGCTGTGTAATGCTAAGCTGCTTTCAGCGAAATCCACTTCCGCACCATCAGTACGCGTCTGCTTTAAATAATCGCTATTGCTGTCATGATCAATACTAAAGCCAATCCCTTCATTTCTAAAATATCGATGCTCGTGCACCAAAGCATTACCAGTCCAAGCATCAATCAAGGTCTGATGCTGGGCTTTGCTCATTTCTTTATAAATCAAACCATATTGCAAATAAACGGTGTCCTTATCCTCCCCGCTAATACTTGGATGATAAGAAATTAATAGATCTTCCAAATCGGCATCTTGTAGCGGCAAATGCCCAATGATCGGGTGCTCGCCATAATAAAACTGATTGTCCATAATCGCTTGTGCAGGCATGCTTTGCATTGCTGCAAGCTGATCCAACTCGATTGCTTTGTCACACTGAATATGGCGATAAACCTTAATGATCAAAGCCTTCCCCATCAAATGACTTAAGCCATAATTTTTATTTGCCTTGAAGGTTTTATCTTTTCTGAGCAAGCCAATATCCAATAAAATACGACCAAAACCCCATTCTCGTCGGCCGATTTTAAAGGCAAAAAAATCACCTGCCTTTATTTTTTGATGTTTGCGCTTGGCAGCTTTAAAGCCGTCAATCTCGATTAAATCTTGTGCTGTAGATGCACCGATCCAATCTGCTAACCAGACCTGCAAATCATCCAATGTTTGGTCTTGCAGTTGCTCATCATAAAAAGTGCTTTGTGTCGTATAGTTTGCAATGCAGAGATAGCTCGATGAAAACTTAAAATAAACCCCAAATGGGCTAAACGATAAAGTCGCGGTGTAATTTAACTTTTTAGGTTTTCCTCGCGCAGTTTTCGGCATGAGTAAGGTTCTATTTTCCGCAGTGACTTCATTCAACTCACATTCATAATAACTGCTCGGTGTAATACTGATCTTTTTACGAATCACATCGCCATCAAAATAAACATAGCTGCCTGCCAGCGCCACCAACTCCCAATGCGGTTCTACAGGCATCAAACCCAAATATTGGCGTTGACTGTTACTCAATTCAAAAGCAAGTGTTTGCATGGATAGACCGACTTTTTAGATGGATGATCATGTATTAAATTTAACGAAATTGAATTGAAAAGCATAGGCTTATATTCTACCCATGATAAAACCATCTAGATGAAAAATACGCTAGGCAATAAAAAAGCTTCCGAAGAAGCTTTTAATAACCAGACACTGCAATCATCACTTAAACACGATTTGATTAAGGCTTCACCACCACCAAAATTCGAATCGCTTCTGGCGTTACCGCAAGACCATTTAACAAGTTCAAGCCTTCCTGTTGGAATTTCTCTAGGCGTTGAATTTCATCACCGCGAATACTTGGATTGAATTGTTTGAGGTAGGTCAGACGATCAATCTCATATTGCCATTTACTGCTATAAATCGATTTCGCCTGTTCCTGTAATGCCGGAAGTGCCTGTTTTGCAATCTCTAAAGCTTGTGCATAACGTTGTTCAACGATGTCACGGCGCGCTTTGACCACTTGACGACTGCTGTTGCCATCTAAATGACTTAGATAAGGCTTGATGATTTCAGGATCAATTTTCAAGGATAAATCTTGACCATTTTCACTGAGCAATACGCGGATCAACTGTGTCGGTAAACTTGCAGGCAAGTTCAACGCCTTCGGTGCAACCACATCTACTTTAAACCAAACTTCAAGCAGAATTGAACCTTGCTTTAAGGCATTGGTTTTCAGTAATGCCACGTTGGTACTACCAAAAGATTGGGTTTGAATCATGTCCATTACGCTTTCGGTAAAGGGATGTTCAAAAGTCAGATACTGTGCATCTTCACGCACCAACGCTTGGTCACGATAGAAGGTCACAGTCATGCCATCTTCATCGAGACTAATACCTTGTACTTGCATTTGCTCAGTTGGCTTAATGATCACCGTACCATTGCTTTGCTCATCAAAGTCAATATTGGTCGATGCCATAAAGCGCTTCATAAACTGTGGCAAAGTACTGTTATCATCATAGTCTTCAAGCGCTTGCACGATTTCCTGCGCCACCACTGGACGACAAGAGTTATATTCGAGTAGGCGATCGCGGCCTTCTTGTAGTTCAGCTTCTAAAGCTTCACGTTGCAAGCTGACATTTTCCAAAAGATCTTCGAACTGTTGACCGAGGTCACCCAGTAAGCAACCTTTGAGGTCGACAATAAAGTTTTCTTGTAAAGTCTGTGCAGTCGGAGAAATATTGGTGAAAATATTCAGGCCTTCATTGTACCAACGGAACATACGCTCTTGCGCAGTGCCGATGAGATAAGGCACATGAATTTGAATACGATTTTCTTGACCAATACGATCGAGTCGACCAATACGTTGCTCTAACACATCTGGATTTGATGGTAAGTCAAATAAAATCAGGTCAGAGGCAAATTGGAAGTTACGTCCTTCTGAACCAATTTCAGAACACAGTAAAATCTGCGCACCATAAGAATCTTCAGCAAAATAAGCCGCTGCTTGGTCACGTTCCAACAAGCTCATGCCTTCATGGAACATGGCTGTGCGAATGCCTGCGTGTAAACGTAATACATTTTCTAAGGCTTCAACCACTGGGCCACTGCGGGCGATCAGCAATACTTTCTTATGTTTTAAGTCTTTACGTAAAACTTCCATCAACCACGTCACCCGTGGATCTGACTCTAACCAGCTGCCATCCAATTGACTTTCTTCTGGCCACATTTGCTCACGCAACTTACCATCCATTGACCAATGTGCTGGTGCTGGAATTGGTGCAGGCAAACAGTCACGGCCTGGGAAACCTTGAATGGCTTCACGAGTATTACGGAATAAAATACGACCTGTGCCATGACGATCGAGTAATTCATGAATCGCACGATAACGCTGTTCTGGTTGGTCTTCAATCGCATGACCGAGCAATTGCTCAATCGCACTAAAATGTGCTGCTTCTAATGCTTGGTCAGACATCAACACTTCAGCAATTTGTGCGGTATGTTGATATTGCTGTTCTTCATCAAGGAAGTTTTCAAGCGAACTAAAACGTTGGGGATCGAGTAAACGTAAACGAGCAAAATGACTTTCTACCCCGAGTTGCTCTGGCGTTGCTGTCAGGAGCAGTACCCCTGCAGTTTGCTCTGCGAGCTCTTCGATCAGGTCATAGCGGTCATTACCGCCCTCTTCTTCATTCCACATCAAGTGATGTGCTTCATCGACCACCAACAGGTCAAATCCGGCTTCAACCGCTTGCTCACGGAGATCATCATGATCGACCAACAGGTCAACACTGGCAATGATGCATTGTTCAGACAAGAAGGGATTGAGTTCAGGGTCATGCTCTTTCATGGCCGCAGTACGGGTTAAATCAAATAAAGAGAATTGCAGATTGAAACGGCGACGCATTTCAATCATCCACTGATATTGTAGGGAATCTGGCACCAACACCAAAATACGTTCTGAACGTCCAGTTTTTAGCTGTTGATGAATAATCAGTCCAGCTTCAATGGTTTTACCCAAACCCACTTCATCGGCAAGCAATACACGCGGTGCAAAGCGTTGACCTACTTCATGTGCGATATATAACTGGTGCGGAATCAGGCCCACACGTGAACCGATCAAACCACGCAAACGGCTGTTTTGCATACTGGCTTTGAGTTGTAAAGCCTCAATACGCAAGTCATACCATTCTTTATAATCAATTTGGCTGGCCAACAAACGCTCTAATGGACGTGACAATTGGATCTGTGCACCAATACGCGTTTCATTGAGGGCTTTTTGTTGCTGTTCACCCGTACTCAAGGTGCGGGTCACGTTATAGCGAATTACACCGCGTTGATCGTCTAAGGATTCAACAATCCAAAGCGTGCCTTCTTGATCTTGAATTTCATCATTGATGTTGAATACGATTCGCGACAAAGGTGCGTTGTTACGCGCATAAACTCGAGTTTCATCACTTTTAGGAAATAATATACTGATCGAGCGCTCATCAACATCTATAAGTACACCTAACCCAAGTTCTGTTTCTGTGTCCGATAACCAACGTTGACCTATAGCAAACTGATGCAATTTGTTCCACCTTTCTCTGAGTTAACACGCTTAACGCAAATTCAATGATTTTATGAATTAAGCACAATTAAGCGTCTTGCAACCATATATTTTGACATAAACCTCACGAAATAGTGAGTGTATTCGACGAGTGTTTAAAAGTATTTACCTAAAATGGGACTTCGCAGTAGAAATTAACCCGCTGCCCAGTCTCAGGATGATCAAAACTCAACTGCTGGGCATGTAAACATAAACGTGACACCAACTGCTGTTGTTCGGGCGTCGCATACAGCGTATCGCCAAGAATCGGATGACCAAGATATTGCATATGCACGCGAAGTTGATGTGAGCGACCCGTAATCGGTGTCAGTTCAATACGACTGACTGGCTGCCCATCTATTTGGAACTGCTCTAGACTTTTCCAATGGGTTAAAGCAGGCTTTTTCTCATTGGCATCGACCATATGCAATGGTGGGCGTGTCGGATCATAAATGACTGGAATATCAATCGTTCCCTCACCTTGAAGGTGGCCGGCAACTAAAGCTTGATAGGTTTTATCTGTTTGGCGCAGTTGAAATTGATTCGAGATACTTTTCTGTGCTGCCTTATGCAAAGCAAATACCAATATACCTGAGGTATCTCGATCTAAACGATGAATCAAGAGCGTTTGGGCTTCTTCTGCCAACAGGCGATTGATTAAACAATCTTGTAGATCAGGAGTTTTCCCAGGTACGGTAAGCAACGCTGCAGGTTTGTGAATCACCATAAATGCGTCATCACGATGAATCAGGTGTTCAGTTAGAAAATTACTCAAGAGGCGATTCCAAGCAGATCATGCACAACAAGCGAGCCATGATAAAAAGCTTAGCCTTAAATTACAATGCATAAGCACAAACTTTATGTTTTAAATCGTCGATCACGAAGCTTGACTTTGATGATCTTCCCATTAACGCTCCGCTCTGCCTGTAATATCAAACCCCCTCCATTGTAAATCTGAATGCAACCGTCTCGTGCTGTATCTGAATACAATATCAATCACTTAACTTATCTGGATGGAAGTGCTATAAACAACAAGAAACCTTAGAAGAGTAAAATGCATGTTGCAAACCATAAAAAAATCTTTAGTGATCGGCACAGTCGCAAGTTTAGGCTTAGCTGGATGTGCAACCTCAACATTAATGAAAAAAGAGACCGGCACCTATACCAGTACCTCTCGCATTAATTTAGTTGAAGACACTGTGATTGCTTTTGGTAAACCCGCGCAAGCTTTACCGAATCTCCCGATCGATAGTGTGGTGATTGCTGGTGGGAAAAACAGTTATATCTTGACTCAAGGCGGTGGACAATTTGTTCGTTTAATTACCAAATTAGACCCTAAAAATATCCAAATCAATAAAGACCTAACTTTTAATTCGGCCTTAAATGATGGCAATTTCACCGGCACCTTGCCGCTAACGTATGTCAAATTACAGCAAGACATTAGCAAAAAAGATTTAGAATTTTTCATTCAAAATGGTGCTGAAGAATGTACCACTTCGAGTGATAAACGTATGGATGCACAACGTTTCTGCTTTAATATTCCACTTGCAGGTGTGGTTTACCCAGTGGCCAACAACATGAGTACATTACAATCGTCAATGCAGCCACTCAGCAAACCGTATCGTGTTTCTATTTACACCACTGAATCTCAGACCCATTCTCGTCAAACAGCAAAAGGCGGTCTACAAAAACTGGTGCTGTTCCCATTTGCCGTTGCGATTGATGTCATCACCCTGCCTTTCCAAGCAGCACAGAAAATTTTTGAATAACCAATACCCTTTTAAATCCGCATAAAAAAACAGTTCGCGCAGCATCTGCCCGAACTGTTTTTTCTAATACAGCCAAAACTTAGTTTAGCTTTAAATGGTCTTGCTCAAAACGCTCTTTCAGACTTCAGCCGCTTTCATTTCGGCAAAGACTTCAGTTGCCGCTTGAATGGTAAATTCAATATCTTCGTCGCTATGGGCAATCGAGATAAAGCCGGCTTCATATGCCGCTGGCGCAAAGTTGACACCACGCTTTAACATGCCATGGAAGAATAAGCGGAAGGCATCAGCATTACACTTTAAGATATGCTCAAAGCTGGTAATTTCAGGCTGATCGGTAAAATACATTCCAAATAAACCACCAGCATGTTCAGTTCTAAATGGGACACCAGCAGCATCGGCTGCCTGCTGTAAACCATTGAGTAACTTGGTCATTTTAGCATTTAAGTCAACATAGAAATTCGGCTGACGCAAGTGTTCAAACATACGAATCCCAGCACGCATTGCCAATGGATTACCTGACAACGTTCCTGCTTGATAAACCCCACCAAGTGGTGCGATACATTCCATGATTTCACGCTTACCGCCAAATGCACCGACAGGTAAGCCAGCACCAATGATTTTACCCAATGTGGTCAAATCTGGTTTAACGTTATACAGTGCTTGTGCCCCACCCAATGCCACGCGGAAACCTGTCATCACTTCATCAATGATAAATACGGCTTTGTAAGCATCACATTGTTCACGAATAGTCTCTAAGAAACCCACAATTGGTTTAACCAAATTCATGTTACCTGCGATTGGCTCGACAATCACCCCAGCAATTTCATCGCCAAATTTAGCAAAACAAGCTTTGACCGCTTCAATATCGTTATATGGCAAGGTAATGGTATGTTTCGCAAAATCTGCAGGTACACCTTTTGAAGTCGGCTCACCCAAAGTCAACATGCCAGACCCAGCTTTCACCAACAGCGAATCAGAATGCCCATGATAACAACCTTCGAATTTGACAATCTTATCGCGGCCAGTATAACCACGTGCCAAACGAATTGCGGTCATGGTGGCTTCTGTACCTGAATTGGTCATACGTACCATTTCAATCGACGGCATGATTTCACAAATAATATCGGCCAAAGTGGTTTCATATACCGTTGGCGCACCAAAGCTCAAACCATCTTCAGCGGCTTTTTGTACAGCAGCAATAATATCTGGATGCGCATGCCCCAAAATCATTGGCCCCCATGAACCAACATAGTCAACATAACGTTTACCATCAACGTCATACAAATAGGCCCCTTTGGCCTTTTCAATAAAAACTGGCGTACCACCCACACCATTAAAAGCACGTACCGGCGAATTCACACCGCCTGGAATATGTTTACTGGCTTGTTTAAACAACTGCTCTTGCTTTGGAGATAAGCTCATGAATTTACCCAACTTAACTAAGTGTATTGAATAGAAAACTAAATATTTTCAACAACGATTAATGAACGACGGTTTAGATGTTTTCTGCAAATAATTTTGCCCATGCATTAACACGCATTGGAATTTTTTCCACGGGAAGCGCCAATATATCACTAATGACCGCACAGAGTCCTGCACCCGCTGCAATCACCGGTTGTGAGTTCTCAACGCTAAGACCACCAATGGCACAAATAGGCACATCAAAAGCGTGTTGCGCTTGTTGCAACACGCTAATGCCAATACAACCCGCTTCAGGTTTGGTCGGGGTCGCATAAATTGCTCCAAAAGCCACGTAGCTTGCGCCCTCATGAATGGCTTGTTCAGCCAATTCTAGCGAACCCACACAAGTCCGACCAATAATTGCACCTTGTGCTAAACGTGCCACCGCATCGGCAACTTCACCATCCGATTGACCTAAATGCACCCCGAGACCAAATTGAACTGCGAAATCTAGATCATCATTGATCACCAATGGGGTTTGATATTGCTCACATAAAGCTTTGATCTGTTCAATTTCTGGTGGCTGTGCACTGGGCTGCACCTTTTTACGGCGATATTGCAGAATCGCAACTTGCCCTGTTGCCAAGGCTGCCTGTAATTTTGTCAACAGTTGTTGAATCGGATCATCATTGGTAATTAAATATAAGCCACGCATCAAATGCTTCCAAAACCTGAATATTCAACGATTATAACCAAGTTTAGTGGCAAGGGCGTCCCCAAATAACAAGTCATCGTGGCAATGCTCAATACGGGCTTATTGATCAGCAGTCTTAACTTTCAATTTTATCTAAGCTACGATCTTTTAAGCTTAAATTGCCACGTAGAATATCGGACAGCATCCGCCAATCTGAAATAAAGCTATACAATGGCTGCTTAAAACTGGCGGGTTTATTCTTTTCAAAAACGAAATGCCCCACCCATGCACAGGCATAACCCGCTACAATGCCATAAACAGCATATTTGGCTTTACCTTGACGTAATGCTTTATTAAAGCAATAAAGCCCAATACTGCTGCCGAGTGTATGTAGGCGACGGCTGTTGATATTACGGTGTTCAGTCAAATAAAAGCGATAAAATTCTGAATATTTTTTAATGGGTAACCGATATTGAGGTTCTTCAGCGGTGGGTGGTACTTCAACAACAGCATTCATTTTTGTTCTCCTGATGGTTTCTTTGTTATTGTGCCGATCGTCTGGCTGATGATGATTTTATTGATCATCTTGCGAATGACAGCCCAATTACCTTAATCTAAATTTTGCCGAAATTAAAGACAATTGGACGGGCTTCGCCAACGATGATTCAATTTCAATACAGGGAGAAGCTTTCTTATCTTATTGAATCAGCTACACTCCTGTTGTTTAGATTGGTTGAAGTAATATGCGATTGACCAATACTGCTTTTTTAAATAATGATTTAATAATATTTCTAGGATTTCACCATGGTTGAGATTGAATTAAAGTTTCAGATTGCAGCAGCTCGCCGCAATGCTTTGCTGAAGGCAATCGACTCAAAAGGCGCTGAAACTCTTCAATTACAAGCGAAATATTTTGATACCGCAGATCGTAAATTAGCTGCACAAGGCATTGCGCTACGCCAAAGACGTGAAGGCGAGCAATGGGTTCAAACCCTAAAAGCTGCAGGTAAAAGCCATCTGCATCGTTTTGAACATAATCTCGAATTGGGTGAAACTCCACCAGATGGTCTAGACCTCGCTGCTTATGAAGCACATGCAGAAGCAGCACAGATCCTCAATCAAGCACTGGGGGCAGAACAGCAGAGCCTTCAACTGCAATTTGAAACTGACATTACACGCACCGCAAAAATGGTGCAATTTGAAGATGCAGAAATTGAAATTAGCCTTGATGTTGGCGAAATTCGCAGTGGTGATGCGCAACATCAGGTTTATGAAATTGAATTCGAATTAAAACAAGGATCGTTGCAAAGCCTGTTGAACTTTTGCTATGAGTGGGTCAAAAAATATCAACTGTGGTTAGATGTGCGTAGCAAGGCTGAATTTGGCAATTTATTATTGCAACAGCTCGACGTGAGCCCAGCAACCTTGGAAAGCGCATTTCAGTTCAATAAAAAAGAAAGCGCGGATTATAACCTTCGGTTATTGATCGCCAATCAATTGCAGCATTTATTGCCCAATATCGCGGCAATTTCAGCAGGCGTCGCCACTCCCGAACATGTCCAGCAAGCACAGTTGGCATTGCAACACCTGTATTTAAGTCTTTCTATTTTAAAAGATTGGA
The DNA here is from genome assembly GCF_006352475.1 of Acinetobacter pullicarnis. NCBI lineage: Bacteria > Pseudomonadati > Pseudomonadota > Gammaproteobacteria > Moraxellales > Moraxellaceae > Acinetobacter > Acinetobacter pullicarnis. Next base: position 1,455,907 of record NZ_VCMZ01000001.1, on the reverse strand, counting down.
GTGCTGGAATCTCGGTAAAATGGTTGCAGCAACTCGGTGCATTTAAAGACTATTTTGGCCACTTAGAACATCTCGATCATATGCAGCATACCTTGGCGGCTTTATTGCAAAACCCCAAAACAGCAGCCAGCCTAGATCAAGACATTTTATATGGCAAAGAAAAACTGGTTAATTTAGTCAAATCTACACAAAACGTGCAGCATTATTTGGATTTGCTGATGTTTAGTTTGAGCCCAACGGGCAAGGTGCAAAAGCAAGACCTCAAACAGTTCGCACAGAATACTTTGCAACAGCAATATAAGCTTTTACAAGACAGCTTGAGCGCAGTCGATCTAAATGCTTTGGACAGTCTTACGCAATTGGCACAGCGTCTCAATGAACTAAAATTTAGCTTCCCACTCTTGACCAGTATTTATGATGTAAAAAACTTGCAGAAATATAGCAAGTCTTTGCAAGATGCACAGCAAGCCGCGGAGCAATATCATATTCTGACGGCATCCGCTTCTTACTTGCAAGAAAGTGAACTTGAAGCCAGTGACTGGTTTGCCTTGGGCTGGCTCACCGCCAAACAAGAGGCCTATGCAGAAAAACTGCTTGAAGCCACTGAGCAGTTCTTGGTTAGCCGTAAATTCTTGAAATAAACCATCCTAGGCCACCCACTGCAAGCGTCAGTGGGTGAGGCTGACTTAATCAATTAAACGTCACGGTAAAATCTGCAGTCGCCTCAACATTGCCTGCTTTTATATCTGAGCCAAAGCGATAATATTCTGCTTTGATCGGTATATTGGTTTTTCCTTTGCCCATCACTTGTGGTATTTTCACAAAATCTTCACTGTTTATTCGCTGTCCATCACTCGACAAAACAAATCCAACCCCAAGCGCTTGTGAATCTTGCCCATCTTTAGCAGGCTTGATGATGGTATTTTCTCCATTCATATCCTGTATAAAGTTTGCATTACTGAGTTTCATACTCGCAATCATTTCGCCACTACAATCAACGGTTAGATTTTCAGTCACATTACCAGACACATCACCAATTTTTTGAAACACACTACTGGCAGTACGAGGTAAATTAAAAGTCAAATTTTTTGAGCCAACATCAAGACTGCAAATATTGACTATAGGAGCAGGAGTAATTGTCCCTGTTGTAGAATATATCAACCCTTCACTATCAGTAGATGACCAACCATTTAATTGAATATGTGCCATAAAACTCACCTGACCTGCACTACCAAAAGTCAGTGGTGTCGTCGGATTATCCTTGCCCGCATATAATGAGATAATTAATTGCTTTGGCCCATAATCATCAGATTCAGGAACGTTTATTTCACGACCATGATTCCCGAACTGATTATTATAAAAAAATTCACCATCTGGCAATTGCACTGTATAGATCCAATCATTTGAGGGGTCATCTGGTTTTGAGTTTCCTCTCGCATCCTTATGAATGTAATATGCATGAGGGACCGGAACTTCCCCCATATAATCAACTGCAGCATAATTAGCACGTTGCATTTTAAGCAAGACTTGTGAGTCAGGCGTACATTTCAACTTATCCGTTTTAGATGGCTTATAATCAACAGTTACTCGAGTAACTAAGTCACCTTGTTTTAATGGACCTGTTAATGCATAACTTGGCATCATCCCGTTCATTTCGATCTTGGTGGTATTTGGCTTTCCGTAACTGTTCGAACAATTGGCTAAAGCATAATTAGACGCAAACAAAGCAGTGACGATAAATAAACCTTTATAAATTTTTCTCATAATTACGTCCCACTATTCAGTACAATGCTTTGAGTATTATCCCTACATACAACAGGCATCATATAGAGACCATTGACCACCTTGGCTTTCTCAAGGTCAAAGGATATTTCACATGATTCTTTATGAGCATCACGTGTCCATTGCACCTGAATATTGCCTTTTTTTTGATGAGTTAACATATAAAGTTGCCCAAAATTTGAAATAATTGCAGGCCGCCCCTGGTTCACACTGGCTTGAGCACCAAAGGGTACCTCTCTCCCTGCTTCATCCGTCACCTTTAAGAGCAACTTATAACCGACTTCAGTCGTGAAATTTGCAAGAATCAAAGCACCTTGGGTCGGCATAATATTATTAATAACGGTATTTTCGATTTCAATGTCTTCAGGAATTGTTCCATTATTAAGTGTAATGGTATTGGCACGATAAGGTTGTAAACCACTGACTAACGCTACGCCTGCATTATTGGTAATTGCACTAATCGAATTCTGAACTTGAACACCTTTCGCATTATCAACAACCACAAGTGCATTGGTTCCTTGTAAAGGCTGACTAAATAATAGCCCGTACTTTGAGGCGACGACACCACCACTGATGCCTAGATTTGTATTTTTTAGATCGCCATTATATGAATAACCCGCTCTCATATTGGCAAAAGGTGCTTGATATGTCCCACTCAATCCACCTGAATAATCATTACCTTTGTGATCATAGCCTTGATATACCCCCCATGAGATTTGCTGACGCTCACCAGAAGAACCATTCACATTTAAATTTTGTACCGTATAATTTTCTTTATTGGTAGATACCGAATAGCCAGCATATATTGGGTTCTTAATACGACCATAATCAAGTGGGAAACTAACACTCAGCCCAAGACTATAATCACTGTCTTCTTTAAGGTCATCGACATACCCGAACTTCTGCCCTTTATTGTAATTATAATATAAACTATAGGAAATTTGATTATACGAATTTGAGTAGCCCATATTTATGGTTGTATTATCTTGACCATTTCGATAGTTATATACCGTAGAGGATAAGTTTAATTGCCCCCATTTCTTGGGAAGGGTTTGATTAATAGATGCAGTATATTCAGTTTTTAATTTACTCACATCCCGATCAAAATTATCATCTAATGCCATTGCCTCATTAAATCCATAATACTGATCATCAAAATGTTTATAACCAACAATTGTTAGATTGGTATTGGTTGGAAGAATATTTTTACTATAGTTTACTTTAAATGAATTACCATTAAAGCTCCGACTCAATGTTTTAGTTTGAGCATGAACCATATCAAGAGAAGCAGCGCCGAAACTTCCCATATTTAATCCAGTCCCAAGTGCATAAGCTTTATACGGACTAGAGATTTGTGCACCAGCAGAGAGCGTTACAAAATTTGTTAATCCATAATGAAAATTTAACTGATTCAAATAAGTCCCATCACGGTCGCCTGAGCTATCATATTTACCACTAGCAAAACTATATTGATAATTGCCTTTCCGTTCAAAGACCCCCATTGATGAAAATGGCACGATAAAGTTTTTTTGCTGACCATCAGTACCAGTAACATTCACATTTAAATTACCACCACTGCCCATTGGGTAATAATCAGTAATATTAAAAGGGCCTGCTGGCAAGGACTTTCTATAAATCACGTTACCGTTTTGAGTAATCGTGACAACCGACTCGCTATCAGCTAAACCTTGAACATTTGGCGCATAGGTTCTGTAAGCAGAAGGTAACATTTGTAGATTAGAACTGAGTTTTGCACCTTTAATCTTAACCGTATCAAACATTGAGGATGATGTATAAGTATTCCCCATCGTTAAATCACTATTAATAGGTTTAATAATCGTACTTAAGGTATTACTAATCGTATTCCAATCTGTATTTTCACCTGAGTTCTTGGTCAAAACAGAATAGTTTTCATAACGCCATGCGCCAATATTTATATTTGCACGTATATTGCCATAATAGTTTTCTTTTGTTTTACCATCTTGGCGTGCTGAAAACTGAGAAAAGTCATAACCTAACAAAAGTGCAGGAATTCCATTATCCCAAAATTTTTTTTCAAAATTTACCAATCTACTTTCATCTATATTTGCTTGAGGTACAGCTATTTTTATAGAAAGTGTTTCTAAATCAACCTCTGTTTTTAGGTAAGGAATTATCGATAAATCAACACAACCGTTATTAACTGTTTCAGTTAAAAAGTTATTCGATAATTTGATACCATATGCTGTTAATTCAGATTGAGTCAAACATGGCACTAATAAATCCTTACCAATTTCATTCTTTAGCAAAAATAATTCAACACTCTTATGTTCCAATTTTCTTTTATTAATATATATATCAAGATCATACACCCCTGGAGGAATATCACTTTTTTCAAAAATAGCTAAATCTTCGTTGGTATATCTTTCTTTCTCACCACTTCCTAACATCAATAATTCTGGGGCAAAGTACTCCCCCGCGTAACTATTCAATGATATGGAACAGGTCAAAGTAAGTAATACCATTTGAAATTTTAAAAAGACATGATATTTATACATTGTCATTAAAACCTAGTGCTGAATATTTATTGATTAAAATCAAAAATAAGTATTTATATAAAAATAATAATTAATGGTCCACATCTAGTTTCACAACAGCACCATAATCATTAATATAAGAAAATTCAATTTTTGGTTTTACAGAAGCTTTCGATTTTAGTTTAAAATTCGTTTCAGTCTGTGGAAGCAAGTAGGTAATTTCCTCTACAGGCTGCGCATCAATATTGATTGAATTTAAATTAATAATATAAGGAGTTGGATTATTCACCACCAATTTATCTCCGGTTACTGTCCATATTATTTTTTTCACTTCCTTACTAAAATCAACTTTCTCTAAAATTTCGGGACGATAAATTAACTTAATTTGATTCGTTAATGAAAATCGTAAAACATTTTCACTGTTTTCCTTACCTGGCGGTATAAAACGAACATTCAACCAATATAACTGCTCAACATTATTATTTGATAAATCTGCAACTTTAGAGATATTTAAGGTATTTTTTTTATCTTGACCCAACTTCATCAATGGTGGTGTCACGACAAAATCTGGCGACAGCTTTCTATCGACCCCTTCTACCCAGGATTGAAGTAAAAATCCAGTATTAGCATCAGTATTAAAGGCTGTAACAGATGCATTCTTATCATTTTGGTTGAAAATAATACGCGTTGTCTCTAAACCAATACCTGCATAACTTTGAGCTGAAACCAAACTCACTAAAGCAAATATTTGCTTTTTGAGATTTAAATTCATCCTATTCATTCTCCCCATGAATCAAAATATAAAAACATAAACCAAAATATTTTGGTTTATGTTTAACGCAATATTAGTTATATTCCATGTTTACATTCATTGTTGAATTAGCCGAACCTGCAGTTACTGTATCTGCAGTTGATACATATGCAGCACGGAAGTCTTGTACATACTCTTTATTATCACCACCAGTTAGGTTGTAGATATATTCCTTATTAATAGCTAGCGGATTATTTAAATCTTTTCCTTGATAGATTATAATTCCTAGGTTTTGTGCTTCTTTCCCACCATCACTATCAATAGCCAAAACATTTCCATCTGTACTTACTGCAGTTCCACTAAATTTCATCTTTACAGTACCACTATCTGGACAGTCAGAAGCGACAACTTTTAGTTCTCCATTTCCATTTTTACCACCAACAATACTCCCAGTATTCCCAAATGAACTTGTTGAATATCGCCCCATATTTACAATTGGTGTGCCATTACCCAATAGCTGATCATTCACTGTTACTGTACAGGTTGAACTATAGATAGTTCCTTGAAGTTTAACTATCCCATTTTGGGAAGGTGCAGCAAACGTGCTTGCTCCTAGCCCCATTCCTAATGTTGCTAAAAATATTTTTGTCATTTCTGTAAGTTTCATATATGGCCTGCTTAAAATAAAAGATTTAAGTATTGATCACTAAGTTCGATTCATTAAATACTAGTCAAAACTAAAAATGAGGTTTAAAGTTATTTCAATAATATGAAAAACCAAAAACTCTATGAAAATAATTTTTTATATATCAAGAAAAGCACTTAAATTAAAATCAAACTAGTAACAGCTGAATTCTCTACTAAAATTAATTAATTTGATATTATTTTTACAATTCAGCAATAAAAGATAATACAAGAAATATATACCCAATAAAAAATAAAATATTAAAAAAACCGATTCACAACCACCACAACCTAATATAAATCAATAAAATAGAATCAACATACAACATATACCACTTCATTTAAGTTAAGTATAAGCACAATCAAAATAACAATGAAATACTTAGTTACTAACTTTAGAATAAAATCCTTAAAACGAAAATTATTGATAATCATTTATATGTAAATCATATACCATTTAATTAGAGGTATACTGATGAAAGCAAAATACTCTCCAACACTATCATTACCTTTAGCTGATTATAAAAATATAATCCCTATATCCACACTAAAACATTAAGAAATACATAAAAAAAGACACTTATATTCTAAAAAATTAAGCATTATTTTTAAGATAGATAAAGGTTAAAATATTTACCCACAATAATATTCGTTTATTCTTCCACTTATATAAATTACGCCTACCTTATCTTTAGTGGTTTCAATCTATTCTTTAAGTTTAGCGAACAACTGTGTACCTAAATAATATCTGATAGGTAGATTGAGAAAATTATCTATAAACTCATTGCATACCTACTGTTACATTTGCAATAGCAGCAGCAATCGTTATTACAGTTGATATATATGCTGCGCGGCAAGTCACCTCATGAGACTTTCCATCAATAACAGCATGGCAATAACTCTTATTAGGATCGAGTTGGTTGGTATCTGCGATGATATTTGCTTGATACAAGACTACTCCCACGCTTGTGCTGTTAAAGGGCCTTGTTGAATATCGCCCCATATTTAAAAGTGGCACCCCACCAACAAGCACCTAATCGTTGACAACTCACGTCCGAGTCGAACTATAAATTCCCCCTTGAAGTTTTAACTGCACCACTTTCCTCAATAGCCGAGAGCATACCCATTGCCGTTCCGCTAGCGAACAGCATATTTTTTGTCATTGCTGGACTGTAAATTTCATCCGTGGCCTATGAATATGAAAACACCAATAAAACCACGAAAATATTTTAAACCATATAAATGCTACTTATTAATACAGTTTATCTAAACTAAATATCTCAACTAAAACTCCGTACAACACATAAATATTAAATTGAGCCATCATTGAATTTAAAATCACCCCAAATCACATTCAAAAAACCAACCTCACATAATGATTTATTTTATTCATTATTTATAGGCTAGATTAACGTTTAATGTTGAGTTCGCTAAACCTGCAACAACAACATCTTCAGTCGAGATATATGCAGCAATGAAATCAATTTTATAATTTTTATCGCCATTTACTTTATATGGATACACTTTATTAAAACTAATACGCTCTCCGATTCCTGCTGCACCTCGATATAATGCAATCCCAAGATTTTTTGCTGTATTCTCACCAGCATCTAATTGTAATAATCGATTATCAGTTGGATAGACATTACCATCAAAAGTTAGCTCGATAGTACCTTGGTCAGGACAGTCTTGAGCAGCAATTTTTATTTGACCATTCCCTTTTCCACCACCGACAATCGCACCACTGGAACTAAATATACTACTTGGATATCGCCCCATATTTACAACAGGTGTACCATCAATAAGTGCTTGATCATTGACTGTGACAGTACAAGTAGCACTATAAATTGTCCCCTGAAGTTTAACCACTCCAGCTTCAACTAGCGCTGCAAAAGTATGCATTGTTGTCACCAGACCTATTAGTGCCAAGCATATTTTGACCATTGCTGCCATTTTCATAGAACCCTCACCTAAAAGAAGAAAAATTTAAAATCAGTTACAAGTTCAGCTTATTCAATAAAATTTAAACACAGCAAAAGAAATCGATAAAATCTATATATTTAAAAAAAGTTTTTCAAAGTACAAAAAAACTTAATCAACAATAAATTATCGATATATACAAGCTATGGTTTTTTAAAACATATTAAAAAGAAGTTCAACGAGCAATGATTTAATTTTCACTTAAAAAAAATAATTATGATATTTTTTTTACACTTCAATAATAAAATAACTCATAAATACTTATTACAACTCCCTTATCAAAAAGACATTAATTGTATTTTAAAACAATTGGTAAAATCTAAAATCAATAAAAAATTTAAATAAAAAAATCATTTCTCTTTGACATCAAACATTTAAATATAAATTACATTCAAATATGTTGTTATTTGAATTGTCAAATTTCAAAAATAACAAAACCCAATCACCACCAGCAATAAATGTTGGTTTTTTATTTCAAAAAATAATACCAAACAATCATTATAAAATTAAAAAAATAATGCAGAAAAACCAAAATAAACATTATTAATAATAAGTAGTTTTTATCAAAAAATAAAATAAAGCTAAATACAAACAACTGAAAAACAAGAAATTAATTAGGCTGATATTTAAATAAAATTTTACTAAAAATTAAATTAATAGTCATTCATTATTGACCGCATACCAACCTCCAATATAAATCCACGATACAGTTAATTGAAGCCCAGTCTTGCAGGTGCAGTTCAAGATCGACCCTGACTGTAGCAAAAATCTTAAATTACATAGCAGCTTTAATTTAAACGCTGATCTACTCAGATGCTTTTTTAGCTGATATTTCAGTCAGCGCATCAAGGTCAATGAGATGATCTGCAAATTGTTTGGCATAGATTGCATGACTAATTACAACCAAAGTACTCACTTGTGCACGTATGAATGTCAGCAGGATATTGCTAAACAACCAACCCAGAACATAGGCAATTGCCAAGACATACAAGTTATTCCAGTTCCACAACGGTTGAGAACTTAAGCGTTCCTGATCTAACTGAGAAATATCAACAATTTGCTTCATCAAATAAGGTAGAAAAACCGACAGTAGTGTGGAAAATAAAATTAAAATGGCCAATAAGTACATCAGCATTTGTGGTTTTTTATAATATTGTTTAAGGATATTCCAGACCGCAAAATAAGGCTTTAGCCATTGCAACTGCATCAAATCACCTTTTTTATTATTCCAGTCAAATTGATCTGGAGTAGACGATTATTTTGAGCATCGCGCTCTCTTTATTTTAGTTTGCTACTGCTTGTTTATACTGTTGAACACTTTGATTCAAAGTGTTCATTTTCAACCATTTTTAAATTCAGAAATACAACTGCTTAAACGCCAATAGTGGGTACCTTGAATAATATTCATGCGGACTTCCGTTTAACGATTCTTCGCATAAATTTTCCATGTTTTATTATCCGCAAGCGGGTCTTTATAACTGTCACTGCGTTGTTTGCGGGGTTTATCTCGTGCGTCAACAATTTCAAAATGAGACTCTGTGCTCAGCACTACCCCATTCACATAAAAACGGGTTCGAGTGTATTCACTTTGACCATGTTGAAACACATAGGTTCTTAAATCAATAAATTCACGGTGTGCAATTAAGACGGCCGTATCATCACTGTCTAACCAATGTTGCATCGCGCGGATTTCATCTGGCTCAAATTGACCACATTTTTCAACCAGACTGGCAATTCCGCGAAAGGTTTTAGATTCCTTCGCTGGGGTTTTATTAATACGAATGCGATCTACATGAAAGAAAAATAACGGTAGATTTAAATGGCTGGGCAAGTGAATCGCATCAACCACTTCATCTTGCATGAATGGCTGATATAACGCCTGCGCCCGCTCAATCAATCCCGACCATTGCGCAGCATAATGTGCGGCTTCTGCTGCATTGGCATAATAAATCGGTAAACCTTCAACATTGGCCAGATGTTGGGGCGGCCAAATATTTTGGCGTAAAAGTGCAATATCGCTTTTCAGACTTTGTACCGCAATCGCATCTTGCATAACAGATCCATCTTTATGTTTACTTAGGCTATTTTTAGCATAAGACAAAGGTTCTGTTTGAGCAAGGCTTTGCCTATAATAGATCAGTATTTTATTTGTGGAAAAAGTCATGTCTGAAAAAATAGTGGCTACGGATGTCACCGAAGAAGAAGCTTTAAATGCTGTTTTTTTTGAACGTGCTGATGCGTTTATTAAACAAGCCAACGAGTTTTGTCGTCCAGCCAAAGGCGAAACGCCTAAGCCAGAAGAATTACGTGGCCAAGTCAGTGCTGCAATGCTGTTTGGTACAGCCCGTTTTAACACATGGGTAGCGGCCAATAACTTCAAAGATGGCGAAGAAATGCGTGCAGCCAAAGACCAAGTCATGAGCTACATCTTGCAACAATTTCAAATGATGCTTGAAGACAACTATGAAGAGTATTGTGAGCAATTTGAAAACTATCTCCGTTTCCGTAAAAATAAAGATTTTCATACGCATAAACATGATGATGACCACACACATTAAGCTATTATAATTTGAGTTATTCAATTAAGCCCAATCGGGCTTAATTTTTTGCACGCTCGGTCACGACGTTCAACAACCATTTCATGCAAAGAGAAAATCATGGCGCTAACCCTATCCCTTGCGACCGAACACGATATTGCGCTGCTTAATGATTTAGGGGGTCGCAGTTACCGACATCATTTTGCTGATGTATGGAATTCAGAAACAGCGCTAGAGCAATACTTAGAAGCAGAATATGGCCTTCAAGCCCTTCACTTCAGCTTGATGCAAGAAAATATCGAGTGGTTCATCATTCGAACGACGCAAGCCATTGGTTTAGTTAAATTAAGCTACGCTCAGCAGATCCCAGATGAAGCACATATAGGCACGTTAATAAATAAAATATATCTACTGCCACAAAGTACTGGGCAAGGTCATGGTCAGGCGATCTTTCAACACATTGAAGACTTGGCTAAGCAACACGGCGATCGCTTTATCTGGTTGGAAGTACTTGCATCCAACCCAGCAGCCAAAAGCTTTTATCAACGCTGTGGCATGCATTTGATTAAAAACATACTATTCGTTGCGACAACCCAGCAGAGCCAAATGCATATTCTTGGAAAAAACCTGTAGGTCATCCAGATAAACAACGATGCAGCCATAAAAAAGCCAGTCCGCATGATAGGAACTGGCTTTTGTTTAAGTTAACCGCTTCAGCTGAGGCGATTTAATCCCCCTAGCCTATCGCTTAAACTTTCAATTATTTCTCTACTGGCTTAGGCGCTTGCGCGTATTGATCCGACATCACCTCAACCAACTGATCAAGCTTAATATATTTCTTAATCGCGGTATCGACATCTGCCTTACGCAATTTGGCAAATTCCTGATCACGGACTTGACGACTTTGTAGATTTTTACCACGCTCTAATTGGCTAAGCAGCATTCGATGAATATTGCGATCATCTTCTAAGGACGTGACACGTTGCTTCATAATACTGGCTTTTGCTGCTTCCAATTCTTGCTCAGTGACCCCTTTTTTGAGTAAGTCATTGAGTACTTTAGCAACCACTTGGGAAACTTCAGCAGACTTGCCAGCAGTATAGTTGGCTTGAATGGTTAGCGCCCCGACGTCATCAAAAGAATCAAGACTCAGATTACTGCCGAAACCATACACCAAGGCATTTTTTTCACGTAATTCTTGACCTAAACGTGATGACAATTGTGAATCACCCAAAATATAGCTCATCACAATCAGTGCCGCAGCATCAGAATTATCAACACCTACAGGCAAGGTCAATAAAGCTTGATAATTACCAAACTCACGCTGCTCTGCCAAAGCATGGACTTTCTGTGCTTGGTACTGCTTATATTCACCACTCAGACGTTGATAGCGTTGCTGACCATTCCAATGGGCAAAGTCGGTTTCCAGCATTTTCTTCATCGCAGCTGCATCAAACTGACCAGTAATGGCAATCTGTGCATGATTCATCGCAAAGAATTTTTGATATAAATCGACAACCTGAGCTTGGCTTGCGGCTTCAATCTGCTTCTTCGCTAACTCAGGTTCAAAGTGATAACGTAAATCACCCGGCTGATAAACCTCGATTAAACGTGAAATCGTCAAAGCAGCAACCGTTTCTGGCTCGGTATAAGGACGATTTAAACTCGATAAACTTTGCAACTTGATCAAATCAAATTGCGTTTGTTCAAATTTGGGCTGCTTCATCACATCTACGATATAGGCAAAGAAATCTGCAAATTTCTCTTTTTTGGCCACAATCTGAATATTCATGCCCGTGCCTGCAGCACTCGCAACCGCCATGCCACCTGCATCAATCGATTTATCTGCGATATCTTGTAGGCTATATTTCTCGGAGGCTCTTAAAAGTAGATATGCTGTAAAATCAACAATTTCACCTTGATTAAACAACGACTCAGCTGTACCAAAATTCACTTGAATACTGGCATAGGTTTTATCATCACGCGTATCCGTTGGGAATAAGGCATATTGCATGCCATTGGCCAATTGACCCCGTTGGATTTTCGGCTCAGTTGCCTTAAGATGCTGTTCAGAACGTTTTAAATATTGCGCAACTTCGGCTTTATAAACTTTGACATTTTTCAACGGTGCTGGCTTTTCAGCCTGATCAAGGGTTTTCGGCTGATCTGCTGCTTGCTTCTGCTCTTGGGCTTTTTTCTGATCTTCAGGTGTTGGTGAAATATCACCACTGACGCGATGCTGTGGCACCAAGAACTGTTTAAGATTTTGATTAACCTCTTTTACACTCAAGCCCTGTACGTCACTCAGATCTGTAAAATATTGATCCCAATTGCCCTGTGAAGACACAGCATAATTACTCAGAACCGACCCCATCGCAGTCGCATCATTAACGATACTATCTGCTTGATTTTGGAATAAGTTTTTAACGCGCTTCAATTCCACATCATTAAATGGCTGATTTTGCTCAACGCCAGTGATCAAATCTGCCGTCACCTTTTTCTCATCATGGTTCGGTGCATAAATTGCCCCCATAAACACCACGTTGAAATCTTGATCGAGCCAAGTCGATGCTTGAACATTGGTGCTGGTGCCTGTTTCCACCATACTTGAATACAGATGACCGCTCGGCTGTAAGGTATATAGATATGGGGTTAATGCCAGCGTCGTTTTAATCTTGTCATTTTTGCCATTCATATAAATATTAAATTTGGCTAAATCACTGCCTTTCTGCACACTAAACTGACGTTGTTCCAATTTAGCTGAATCGAGCAGTGGCACTTGAGCTTGGGCTGGAACCTTACGTGCAGGAATTGGGCTAAATTGCTGATCGATCTGTTTTAATACGGCATTTTTATCAAATTTTCCGCTAATCACCATAATGGCATTATTTGGGGCATACCAATTACGGTAAAACGTATTCAATTCCTGCATATTGATCGATTGTAATTCGTTTAGATCGCCAATCGGTAAACGACCTAATGATTGATTGCCATAGGCTGATTTCCACATCTGATCAAGCATGACTGAAAAAGGTTGATCCATGCGCACTTCACGCTCACGCATCACAATCGCAATTTCTGATGGTACAAACTTTTCTTGTAAGACCAATTTATCCATACGCTCAGCTTCAAGATGGATAATCTGATCGAGCGCTTTCTGTTCTGGTCTGACGATATTGGTATATTTAGTTGAGTAATAATCTGTGCTGGCATTGGTCATCAGCGTGTATTGATCTAAACGACGTTGAAATTCGTCATCTTTAATATTTTTCGTACCTTTAAATGCTAAATGCTCAAGCAAATGCGCTAGGCCACCTTTACCTTTAGGGTCATTTAATGAACCGGTTAAATAAATGGTATTAATAAAGACTTTGCTCTCTTTATCGTTTGGCGCCAGAATCACCCGCAAGCCATTATCCAATTTATATTCTTCGATGTTATGGTCGCTTTTAACCAAAACCGTTTGTGCCATGCTGCTGGCACTGATCCCTAAAATACAAAGTGAAAATGTAAGTTGTTTTAACCGCATCAACATAAAGCTTCCTAACTTAAGGGTTTTTTGAAAAACAATTTTTTTATATTAAGAAACCCTAAATCAATTGAATAGTAGAGTTTTGAAAAGAAAATGGCTTAATTCACATAAATTCAACAACTCAGCCTTAATTTGCAGCAATTTCAGCTTAAAACCAGTTCAGCATCCACTCAAACACATCAATAAAAAATTAAACAACTGATTCAATTTTAATTTATTTAAAATTGAATCTTATTCTTCCCCCCTCTTAATGAATCAAAAACCAATCAAAAAACCGTCAAAAAACATTCATATAAAAGCCCATGCCAAAGGTTTTGACATGGGCACAATTGACGTATCAATAAGTTAACTTTTAGCTCAGACTTATAACAATACTTAGGCTATTTAAAATCACTTATTCAACAATGATTTCAGCTTGCATAAACAGTTTGGCGTAGCCTGAAATTTCAACTCGCTCATTCTCTTTCATCACGCAATGTAATTCACCACCACGCGCTGAAGCTTGGAATGCCACCAACTGATTTTTCCCTAATTTCTCCGCCCAAAGCGGTGCTAAGCCCGTATGTAATGAACCCGTTACTGGGTCTTCATCGATACCAATATGTGGCGCAAAATAACGTGAGACAAAATCATAGTCTGCGGCATTCGCTGTAATCGCAACATCTAAACTTGGCTCACTCTCCTTGATCGTCGCAGCAGTAATCGCGGTGCGTAATAAATCTGGCCCTGCCAAGCTGCGAATCACATCAAAGTTTGGCTGTGCTTCCCTGACATCTGCTTCAGTGGCACAGACCAAAATATATGCCTGTGCATTGAGATAGACCTCAACAATGGGACGATCAATCGCTTGATGAATCAGTTCAGGATATTCAATAAGGCGCTGAGGACGGCGAATTGGAAAATTCATATGAATTTTGCCATCTTCAGCTTGATGAACAATGAATATACCTAAGTCTTTCACATGGAAATTGATGCATTTGGCTGAGGTAAAATCTCGAAATAAGACAAAGGCACTGGCCAAGGTCGCATGTCCGCAGAAAGCCACTTCAACTTCAGGACTAAACCAACGGATTGCATAATTCTGATCATCCATCTTTTTCACAAAAGCCGTTTCAGCCAAATTGTTTTCAGCTGCAATATTTTGCATCAGACTAACATCGAGCCATTGGTCTAACACCAATACCGCTGCAGGGTTGCCTTGAAACAGCACTTTGCTAAAAGCATCAACTTGGTACATCTTCATATTCATCTCCTTGATCATGGCGCTATTGTGCCGAACCCCACTCGGCAAATATAGATACAGATGAAAACAGAAATTGTGTACAGATCGAAAATGCGTTTAAAAATAAATCGAGTTCAATTAAAAACGATCACCAAAAACACCACTGATAACAAGCTAATATAGCCCCATTCATGCCATCGATTAGACAAACGCCCCACCCACGGCATTGCACAGCGCATCCCAATAAAGCCACCCACCACGAGGCACAGCATCGCAGGCAAGTAAAACAAACCTATAAAATGTGTTCCTAAATCAATCGGATTAAATAAATAAACCACCACATAACTGAAGCAACCCGCCACTGCCACAGGCAAACTCAAGGGATTGGCCAGAGCCACCGCACCACGCATATCTAAACCACAACGACGAAATAACGGCACCGTCATCACACTGCCCCCCACCCCAAGGGCTGCAGCGATATTACCTATCAGTAATCCCCCAACCGTTTTTTCAGCACCAGTTAAAGCACGTACTTGGCCTGTAGCAGCACTGTGATGGCGCTGCTGTGCTTTGCGATAAATACATTCCGCAATGGTGATCAATAAATAAATCGCAAAGCACCACTTTAATAGGTCGGCATGACTATAGAGCGCGAGTACTGTTCCAGAAATCGCCCCAAGCGCGATCCAATAAGCCAAAGGAAAAATATAACCCTGTGGAATATTGCCCTTTTTATGCTGTTGATAGCTCGCCATACCTGCGTTAACGATCATCAATAATAATGAAGTTGCGACTGCACTCTTAAATGCCAGTACATAAGCCATTGAATCAATTGAGGTCGAAAAGCGAATGGTGCTATAAACCAACGGGACGATGATAAATCCCCCACCAAAGCCAAACAATAAAGTTAAAATACCGCTGCAAATTCCAACCAATAACATTAATAAATACAGTTCCATTGATACGCCCAAGTAAAATAATGCGTGGAAATAAATGCAGTTTAATCAGCGCTACTGACTTAAAACTTGCTATATTCCGCATTTAGCTACTTCAATCGGACATGCTTATGCAACAGGTATCGATTCACAGCGTTGAGCATCTTGAGCATCGTATTATTGCGATTGAAAATAACTATTCGGCCTATCAAGTCCTTGAAACCCATCAGCATCAACGAGCGCAGCTGCTCTATGGCGCAGAAGGGATTATTCAAATTGAAACACCGCATGGTAATTGGATTATTCCGCCGGAACGTGCGGTCTGGATTCCCCCCAATGTGCCACATAAACTCACGATGTTTAAGGTACGCACCTGTAGCCTTTATATTTGTCCAACACAGCTGCCACGGACGTCAACCCAATGTGAGGTCTTGTCGATTTCAGCATTACTGCGTCAGTTATTGCTTAAAGCACCGCAACTAACTGCGCCATTTTCCATGCATGATCAATTGATTTTTGATTTAATTTTTTGTGAGTTGGCGCAAGCCGAAACCATTCAATTGCATTTGCCCTTACCGCAACAGCCTGCACTCTTGGCGCTTTGTCAGAACTTTCTCGCAGCACCTAACATCCATGTTTCCCCCTTACAACTGGCTGAGCAGCTGCATCTGAGTGAACGTCATTTTAGTCGCTTATTTAAACAAGAGCTTGGCATGCCTTTTTCGACTTGGCGTCAACATGCCTGTGTGCTACTGAGCCTTGAAAAACTCATCAAACAACAGCCGATTCATCATATTGCTTATAGCTTGGGTTTTAAAAACCCCGCAGCCTTCAGCAACATGTTCCAACGAATCTTTGGCATTAGTCCTTCACGTTACTTTTCCAGCACACAAGCCATCGATTCGTCTGTTCACGCCAACAGCAACATTTAACGATGATTCAGCAGCTCTTCACGATCTGACAGTAAAATATCTTTATCTGTCTGCTGCATCCATTGACTGGTCGCCATGCCTGCGGTCATTGAACCGCTGACATTCAACGCGGTACGTCCCATATCAATCAAAGGCTCGATTGAAATCAATAGCGCCACCAAAGTGACTGGCAAGCCCATAATCGGCAAGACAATCAATGCCGCAAAGGTCGCACCACCGCCCACACCAGCAACACCAATCGAACTCAAGGTCACCACAGCCACTAAGGTTGCAATCCACACTGGATCGAATGGGTTAATCCCAACCGTTGGTGCCACCATTACCGCAAGCATGGCTGGATATAAACCTGCGCAACCATTTTGACCAATCGTGGTTCCAAAGGAAGCTGCAAAACTAGCAATTGATTCTGGAATACCCAAACGACGGGTTTGTGCTTCAATGCTGAGTGGAATACTGGCTGCACTTGAACGACTGGTAAATGCAAAGGTTAGTACAGGCATTACTTTTTTAAAGAATCGTAATGGATTAACCCCACTCAATCTAAGCACCAAGGCATGTACTGCGAACATAATTGCAATGCCTAAATAGGATGCAACCAGAAAGCCTGCTAAATTAATGATATCGGTAATATTTGAACTCGCCACCACCTTGGTCATTAAGGCAAATACACCGTATGGTGTTAAGGTCATAACTAACCGCACCAATTTCATTACCCATGCTTGTAAGGTATCAATGGCGAGGATAATCCGCTGTCCTTTTTCGGCATTGTCTTTAATTAATTGAATGCCAGCAATGCCTAAAAATGTCGCAAAAATCACGACACTAATAATCGAGGTCGGATGTGCCCCTGTCAGTTCAGCAAAAGGATTGGTCGGAATAAACGAAAGAAAAATATCTGGAACACTTAGATCGGTTACTTTTCCAATATAATCTGCATTAATTTTATCTAAGCGTGCCGATTCTTGCGTCCCTTGCACCAAGCCTGCTGCACTTAAACCAAATAACTGGGTTACCCCAACACCAACCAAGGCCGCAATTGCCGTGGTCACCAATAAGGTCCCAATGCTAAAAACACTTATTTTTCCAAGAGAAGAAGCATTGTGTAGCTTAATCACCGCACTGAGTATTGATACCAATACTAAAGGCATGACCACCATTTGCAGCAGCTTGACATAACCATTCCCAACAATGTTAAACCATGAAATTGAGTCTTTTAATACTGTTGATGTTTCACCATAGACTGCTTGTAAAATAAAGCCGAACACAACGCCAAGACATAAACCAGCAAAAACTTTTTGTGCGAGACTCCAATGACTTTTACTGCTTTTTTTCAAAAATATAATTAATAATATGAATATGACAATATTCAAAATTAGGCTAATGCTCATCTAGATTCCATGGATAACAACTGGCTAAAGTATAAGGCAAGTAAAACTGATGCAAAAGGCTAGCTTCATCTGAAAAACAGCAATCTAATTCGTTTTTACTTGAAATAGACACGAACGAAGCATCTCTAGATGCTTCGTAGCTCACAACTAATCGTTTGAATTGAGCCTTGGCCCTATTGTTTTAAGCCATTTTGCTTTATCGCCCTACGCTTGCTCAATCTTAATTGCTCAATCTTAATATAGTGACTGAAGCTCATTAGCATCAGAGCTGGCATTGGTTATACGGAAAGATAAATTTTACAGCATGGTAAATACTGTTGATATTAGCCAACCGATTCAGCTTACTGACAAGGAACTAGCAAGTATTCATCCTATGTTCAAAATAAAATTGAAGAGCATAAAACGGAATCTGATATAGTAGCCCCCATATAGTGGGCTTTATTTTTACTCACCCGAACCAAAACGGGTATCTTTACGGGTAACCTACCCAGTCTGAATTTTAAAACTCTTATTTATTAGGTGTTTATCGTGAAAGTTGTTATCCTCAACAAGCCTTTTAATGTGCTCTCTCAATTTCGAGAAGATGAGACGCACTTAACTGTGACTCATTTCATCAATGATCCCAGTCTTAGAATTGCAGGTCGTTTAGATCTTGATTCTGAAGGTTTGATGTTTCTTACTGACCATGGCGGTCTAAATCAATTCATTACCAATCCAGCTAACAAAAAGTTTAAAACATATTTAGTCCAACTTGATGGTGATATTACCGAAGAAGCTTTAGCCAAGTTACGTAGTGGTATAGAACTCAATGATGGCATCACCCTCCCTGCCAAAGCCGACAAAGTTAGTGAACCTGAGTGGTTGTGGGAACGTAACCCTCCAGTCCGTTTTCGTGCAAACATTCCTACCTCTTGGGTTGAAATTCAAATTTGTGAAGGACGTAACCGCCAAGTCCGTCGTATGACGTCTGCTGTAGGTTTCCCAACCTTACGTCTAATCCGGACCAAAATCGGTTCGATTGACTTGGTTCGCCTGAATTTACAACCTGGTGAGCAAACAGAAATTGAACCGTTGCTCTACCCAGACTTCAAAGATGTGCCTGCAGATAAACCATATACAGGTCGTTCATTTGAGAAGAAAAATTCGCCTAAAGCTAAACCACACTTCTCAAGAGCAAAAGATGAAGAGCGTGGTGAAAAACCAGCGAAAAAGAGATCAGGTGGCGGTACACCACGTATTTGGCAAATGGACGATGCAGACAAACCACGTCGTAAAACCAATGGTACAACACGCACCAACACCAAGAGTCGCGGACGTCGCCCAAGATAATTACTCAAAGATCTTGCGTGTCTTTAATTGTTAAAAGCACACTCATCACTTGAAATGATTTAATTTTCACATAGATCCTAACAAAAAACCCGAAGATTCAATCTTCGGGTTTTTAACAGCAGTCAGCAGTATCATTCAACTGATATTAGCAATAACCATCTAAACGCGTCAGTGGTAATTTTTGCCCAATTGCTTTTTCAATTTCAGGCAAATAAAACGCATCATCCTCTGACAGGAAGCTTATGCTCACTCCTTGTGTACCAGCACGACCTGTACGACCAATTCGATGCACATAATCATCTGATTGCTCAGGTAGAGTAAAGTTAATCACGTGTGAAACGCCATCAACATGAATCCCACGTCCTGCCACATCTGTTGCAATCATTAAATTGTGATTACCATTCTTGAATTGATCTAGCATTTTCAAGCGACGGTCTTGTGCAATTTCACCCGAAAGCATGACCACACGATAACCATCTCTTTTTAAATTCTCATAAAGTTTGCGCACTTGATCACGACGATTGGCGAATATCATCACTTTTTCAATCGGCTCATCTTTTAAGATTTCACGCAACAACTTATATTTGTCTTGTTTTGCAACGACATAAACACGTTGTTCTACATCTTCATTGGTTTTCTTTTCTGGCTCAATTTCAACAGTCACTGGCTCACATAACCATTGTTGTGCCAAGTTAAGTACGTCATAGCTAAACGTTGCAGAGAACATCAGCGTTTGGCGCTGCTCTTTTCTTGGTGAATAACGCACAATACGTTTTACTGAAGGAATAAATCCCATATCCAGTAAACGGTCAGCTTCATCAATAACCAGAAATTCAATCTGATCTAACCAAATTTCTTTCTGTTCAGTAAAATCAATTAAACGTCCTGGTGTCGCGACCAAGATATCGACAAAATTTTCATTTAATTGTTTTTTTTGCTTATCAAAATCAACGCCACCCACCAAGGTCACGACATTGAGATTGGTAAATTTAACAAAATCTTTAGCATCATTTTCAATCTGAATTGCCAACTCACGTGTTGGTGCCAAAATTAAGGCACGTGGCTCACCACGATAACGTTGTTCTGTAATCGGATTAAGTAACAAATCATTGATAATACTAATTAAAAATGCAGCAGTTTTACCAGTTCCGGTTTGAGCACGCCCGATTGCATCGTGGCCCGCAAGTGTATATGTAAGCACTTTCTGCTGGATTGGGGTCATTTGTTTAAACCCTAGAGCATCAATCGCTTGCTTTAGTTGCGGATGTAAATTCAGGGTTTGGAAACCAGACATAAATGGACGCTCTACACAGTCAGTCACGTAAAATATACGCTATTATAAACAAAAACGCCCCAATTCATCGAAATTGGAGCGCAACCCTTGTAATTAAACGAGGGAATTAGTCTAGAGGTTGAACTTCTTCAGCCTGAAAACCTTTTTGACCTTGCACAACACTGAATTCAACGCGTTGACCATCACGTAGTGAACGATGGCCATCACCTTGGATCGCACGGAAGTGAACAAATACATCATCACCACCGCTACGTTGAATAAAGCCGAAGCCTTTAGTGTCGTTAAACCATTTCACTACGCCTTGTTCGCGAGCTGTCATAAGTTAATCCTCTGTAATTAAGATAGAAGGACCACCCGGTGTTGCAAACAGCAGAGCAAACAAGTGTTTAAAATATTTATTAATTTCAAAGCTTGTAATCATTCTGTAAAACTATTAACAAAATCCCGGTTACATCCATTAGTAGTAGGGTTTAAAACAATTTTTGTATTATCGTAAAGCCCAAGTACTAGCCGAGCTTATCATGGGTCAATACTAATTAATAGATTTTTTTATAGAATTCTTTCATAAAAATTATTTAGTGATTTTAGTCTTTCAGCCATCCTAATATAATAAGTCGTAAAGTGAAGGAGTTAAGTTAAAATTTAAGCGCAATGGCTGCTTATTTTGACCTAACTCAGCTATACTAAAACCCATTTTTAAACAGGTCGAGTTCTCACTGGTAATGACTCAGCTCATTGATATCAACGCATTAGGTAAACCTTGCCCAATGCCATTGCTCATGTTGAAACGTGAACTTAAAAACGCACAACCTCAGCAACAATTCTTGCTACGCTCGTCTGATCCACATAGTGAGATTGATATTTTGCGCTACTGTCAAATCAATCAGATCAGCTGCCATTTAAGTAAGACTTCAACACACGAATTTCATTACCTCATTGAATCTTAATTATTTCCACTTAAACTAAATACATCCATATTTGTAGATTGTTTTACATTTCTCTACCCTAAATTGCTTACCAATCGCAATTAATCTAATTAAGATGATCTCATTGGTATCAATACAAAGCTCATCCGATAAGGAGAATACATGCGTGACAGCAGCAATCAATTGATGCCCCTGTCCTTATCTGCGCCAGGCGTCAATCTTGGTGCTTATATTAGCACTGTCAATCAAATCCCTATTTTAACGCCCGAGCAAGAGAAAGAATTAGCCGAGCGTTATTTTTATGATCAAGATTTAGATGCGGCAAAGATGCTGGTAATGTCCCATCTCCGATTTGTGGTTCATATTGCGCGTAGTTATGCGGGTTATGGATTACCTCAAGGAGACCTCATTCAGGAAGGCAATCTAGGCTTAATGAAAGCCGTTAAACGCTTTGACCCAAGTATGGGAGTCAGATTGGTCTCATTTGCGGTGCATTGGATTAAAGCTGAAATTCATGAGTACGTCATTCGAAATTGGCGAATCGTTAAAATTGCAACCACCAAAGCACAGCGTAAATTATTTTTTAATTTACGTAGCCTAAAAAAATCGAGTAAAAAACTTACCCTTGCTGAAGCACAACTCATTGCAGATGAATTAAACGTAACAGCAGAGCAAGTACTCGAAATGGAGGGACGCCTGACGGCTTATGATGCTGCATTTGAAGCACAAGGTGAGGACGATGATGATGGTCCAAGTTATGTTGCTCCAGCGCTTTACCTCGAAGACAATCGCTATGACCCTGCGCGATTGGTTGAAAACGAGGATTATGAGACACAAAGCAACACAGCATTACATGAAGCGATGGATCAACTCGATGATCGCTCACGTACGATTTTACAACGTCGCTGGTTAGATGATGATAAATCGACGCTGCACGAACTTGCCGCAGAATATAATGTTTCAGCTGAACGCATCCGTCAGTTAGAAAAAAATGCGATGGAAAAAATTAAAGTCGCCATGTCCTCAAATTAATTTAAAGCTACACCAGGTTGTTATGCATTCGGAATATTTCATCATACATTCGTCTGCATGACGGCCTTTTTATTTTCTCCTTCGATTTCAACATAGCTTAGATTGTTTTTCTTTATTCATCTGAAGAATATATGCTAAAGTTGGGCACAATTTGATGAAGACAATACTTGCTTATGTGGATTGCTATCGCTGCACTCAATTTAACATTTGCTGTAATTTTAGGTGCCTTCGGTGCACATGGATTGAAATCATTTGCCACACCTGAGCAACTTGCATGGTGGCATACAGCAACTGACTACTTTTTCTATCATGCACTTGGGCTACTTGCCTTAGGTATCATGGCCAAAACCCTCCCGCGCCTCCCTATAAAATTCAGTTTTATTTGTCTACAAATTGGAATATTTTTATTCTGCGGCTCGCTCTACTTAATGAGTATAGGCATTCCTCGAATCTTTGGTGCAATTACCCCAATTGGAGGTGCATTTATGATTTTAGGCTGGCTGGTTTTAGCTTGGAATGCATTCCGATACCCTAAATAGTTTTTCGTTGTTAAATAGGTCTGTAATGCAAATTTATTTAAATGGTCTGGTTCAAGACACCTCTTGCACGAACTTACTGCAATTGATTCAAACACTTTCCTTAGATGGCAAACGGTTTGCTGTTGAAGCCAATGAAATGATCATTGCAAAAAGCAAACTTGAGACCACCCCTATTTCTGATCAAGATCGAATTGAAATTATTCAAGCCGTCGGTGGCGGCTAATATGGAGCTTTGCATGGAAGATACACCACTTATTATCGGTAGCCGTCGTTTTAACTCTCGTTTACTGGTCGGTACTGGGAAATATAAGGATTTGACTGAAACTGGTTTGGCAATCCAAGCCAGTGCGGCAGAAATTGTCACAGTCGCCATTCGCAGAGTAAACATCGGTCAGCACCCAGATCAACCTAATTTACTGTCTGTGATTCCCCCAGAAAAATACACCATTCTGCCTAACACGGCAGGCTGTTTTGATGCGAATAGTGCGGTGCGTACTTGCATGTTGGCGCGTGAACTGCTTGATGGTCACAATCTGGTCAAGCTTGAAGTATTGGGTGATGAAAAAACGCTATACCCCAATG
Source organism: Acinetobacter pullicarnis (assembly GCF_006352475.1). Taxonomy (NCBI): domain Bacteria; kingdom Pseudomonadati; phylum Pseudomonadota; class Gammaproteobacteria; order Moraxellales; family Moraxellaceae; genus Acinetobacter; species Acinetobacter pullicarnis. The sequence continues at coordinate 1,431,946 of NZ_VCMZ01000001.1, read as the reverse complement.
TCACCGAAACGCTAAAAGCAGCCAAAGTCTTGGTTGATGATGGCTTTGAAGTGATGGTTTACACCTCAGATGACCCAATCGTGGCACAAGAACTTGAAAGTATGGGCTGTGTTGCAGTTATGCCTTTAGGCAGTCTGATTGGTTCAGGTTTGGGTATTTTAAACCCACATACCTTATCGATTATTAAAGAAAATGCCAAGGTTCCGATCCTGGTTGATGCTGGTGTTGGTACCGCAAGTGATGCTGCGATTGCGATGGAGCTCGGTTGTGATGGCGTGCTCATGAATACTGCGATTGCTGCTGCACAAAACCCAATCTTAATGGCGTCTGCGATGAGAAAAGCAGTTGAAGCAGGCCGCGAAGCCTATTTGGCGGGCCGTATGCCGATCAAACGTATGGCTGCCAATGCAAGCTCACCAGAAACTGGCTATTTCTTTAAATAACATGATTTAAAGAAATAGCGCTAAATAGGCTTGTTCAATAAAAATGAGGCAGATATAAATGCCTCATTTTTATTGAAAATTTAGACTAACTTTAACCGCTTAAGGAATTAAGCCCTCATCGCGCATCGCAATTTGCACAGATTGACGAACTGCCACTTTTTTACGTAATGCCAAAATATTTTTAAATGCAGAAAGGTCATGCTGAACGACTTTCGACCAATTGGTGAGCACAAATAAATAGGCATCTGCAGGGCCAAAATTATCATTTACCAAATAATCGAAATCTGACTCACCCAGATAGTTTTCAATATAGGTTAAGACCTTATCAAGGGTTGCATAGCCACGTTGTTTTTCTTCTTCATTCAGCTGTAACTTCGCAGCAAAAAACACTGCGTAAGCATCATGCAATTCAGAGTTCAAATAACCAAGCCATTCAAGCACTTTGGCACGCCCTAGGCCTGAAGGTGGAATCAAATCTTGCTTAGGATCGTGTTGCGCCAAGAAGGGTAAAATAGCGACATTTTCTGTCAGAATTAGCCCCGGATTGATCTCCAATGCTGGCACATACCCTTTCGCATTAATACTATAAAAGTCTTTTCCTTTTTCTGTGATATGTGTAGATAGATCAACACGCTCCAAATCAAAATCTACGTTAATTTCATTTAAAATAATATGAGAAGCCAAAGAACATGCGCCCGGTGAATAATACAACTTCATAATCAATCCTTTTTTATAGAGCTCATTTAGTTTTAATGGGCTTTCAGCAAACATGCAAGTTTTTCAAATTATAATTTCATAAAAAATGAGTCTCCGTAACAAAAGAAGCATGATTAACCATCTGACCAAGCAATACTGGGTCGGTTTAACCTAAAAACTCCCCCCTCTAAGCCCACCAATTAAGTTGCATAAAAAATGCCCCCATATTGGGAGCAGTTTTTAATCAACAATGGTACTTTTTAAATAGTTTTATTTAAGTCACCCATTTTTCTAATAACACCTTGTTTAAGCAACACGTTTTTGTACCAAAATCGAACCAACCGAATAGCCAGCACCGAATGAACAAAGTACCCCATATTCGCCATCATTGACCTGATCAGCACTACGATGAAGCGCAATAATCACCCCCGCAGAAGACGTATTGGCAAATTCGTCGAGAATAATTGGCACCAATTCTGGATGAGCTTCTGCTGCTGGCTTACCCACAACCAGTTTGAGAATCAATTCATTCATGGTGGCATTGGCTTGATGCAACCAGAAACGTTTAACTTGTGAAGGTAAGATTTGATTCTTTTCTAACTGCGCTGTGATCATTTTAGCGACCAGTGGACAGACCTCTTTAAACACTTTGCGCCCATCTTGACGGAACTGTTTATCATCTTTAACTGCATCTTCACTGCTGTTTAAGAAGCCAAAGTTATTCCGAATATTATTTGAGAACTGGGTAAATAAGTTGGTGTCTAAGATTTCAAAACCTGTCTTGGTTTCTGTATTTTCAATAACCGATGCGGTCGCAACATCACCAAAAATAAAATGACAGTCACGTGAACGATAATCCGTATGCCCAGAGGTAATCTCAACATTAACTAAAAGGACACGACGCGCTCCAGACTGAATCGCATCATAGGCTTGCTTTAAACCAAAAGTGGCCGCAGAACAAGCCACATTCATATCATAAGCATAGCCTTGAATCCCCAAAGCAGTCTGAATCTCAACTGCGACAGCAGGATAAGGACGTTGTAAATTTGAACATGCCAAAATAACCACATCAATATCTTCAGCAGTCACACCCGCATTTTGCATCGCTTGCTTAGCAGCAGTCACCCCCCACTCAGCTTGAATTGAAAGTTCATCATCACTGCGTTCAGTCAAATAAGGACGCAAGCGCTTTGGATCTAAAATACCTGTTTTTTCAATAACATATCGGCATTTCACCCCAGAAGCTTTTTCAATGAACTCTGCGCTTGAGCCACGTAAGGCGGTCTTTTCACCTGCTTCAATTTGGTCAGCATGATCGTGGTTATATTGATCCACATATGCATTTAAACTTGTAACCAACTCTTCATTACTAATGACATGTTCAGGGTGAAATAAACCAGTACCTGTAATACGAATGCCCATGCAATACTCCTTGCCCTATAAAACTTATTCTATATTAACTGATTCCCACATCATCCCATAACTTTTGAAGACGTGTGCTCGAAACTGGCATTTTGGTTTTCATTGGTTGGGAAAATAGTGAAATGCGTAATTCTTCAGTCATGAAATATAAAGCTGTTAAACGTAGATCATGTTTAAACTTAAATAATTTATCCATCCAAGGATCAATATCTTTAATTGCAGCAAGATCACGATTTAAATTATTGGGTAAACGGTCTAATCGAAGAATTAATGCTTTTAAATAACGTGGATATTCCAACCAGATTTCATGCGGTTTGCTATAAATAAAATCAGATAGGCTCATTAAGTCCAATTGATCTTCAATATCATCAATACTCTTGGCAAAAATATCTTGATCTAGCATTAACAACTTGTGTCGAATCGATTGCCATTGAATATAAATCTCCGACATCATTTGTAATGCTGTTTGACCATGACTCAGAAATTCTTTTTTTACCTGCACCAGCAAAGTTTGATAATCCGCTTGCTGCAACGGTAATCTCTGAATCGACATCTGCAATGTCGCATAAATCAGCATTTGTTCTAATTGCGCGCGATCACCTAAAGGTGAATAAGCCAAAGCCAGTTGTTTGGAAATTTGCTTTTTCAATTGGCGAATCAAATCACCCAACTGCATATAAACCAAACCAATAATCCCTTCACGGTGTTGCTGTGTCGCCTCAACAGGATCATTAAATGTTTGAATGACTACAGATGAAATACTCTTTGCACTCAGTAGGTTAAATGGCTTAGATGGCACCAGTGCTTGATATTGCTTGAGTACCACGCCAGTGACCTTTTGGGCACTTTCAAAGATAAAGTTGTCTGGAAAAGTACTGAACTCACCACTAAGTTGTTTGACTGCTCGATGGGTTTCAGTACGACATCTGGCTTTTAACTCACTTAAATCACGACCTTTTTCAATGATTCGCCCTTTTTCATCAATCACCTTAATCAGCGGAATCAAAAAAGGTTCAATACGTTCTAAAGAGAAGTCTTGTGCCGTAATCTGATGACCACGCAATTGAAAAGCCAAATAACGAAATAAATGTTCTGATGGCTGCACAGACTGAATCCCTTGCATCAGCTTTCGTGCAGTATCTGGGATTGGCACCAAATTACGGCGTTTATCCTTAGGTAGCGATTTGAGCAAGGCTTCAATTAAATCTTGTCGCCATCCCGGAATACCCCATGACCAAATATCCTCATCGACCTGTGCCAAAGCTTGCAGCGGAATTCTAACGCTTGCACCATCTTCTTCATGACTTGGGTCAAACAAATAACTCGCTGCCAGTCGCAGCTCACCATTGTGCAAATAATCAGGGAACTGCCCAGTAGTTGGACGATCATTTAGCCAAAGTGCATCATTTTCCACATATAAAAAACGCGGCTGCTCAGCTTCAACCGTCGTACGCCAATCCTCAAAACTACGACGACTGGCAATTTCAGTTGGCACCTTACTCAGATAAAACTGGTAAATCGTTTCTTCATCCACCACCAAATCACGACGACGCAACTTATCTTCAACCCGTTCAACTTCTTCAAGTTTTAATAAGTTATATTTTAAAAATGGTGGCGTAATCCCAAGATTCCCAGTGGTTAAAGCATCTCTTAAGAATATTTCATGTGCTGCAGGCTGATCTATTTTTTCATAATTGGTTGGGCGTTTTGGTTCAATAATCAAACCAAATAAAGAAATTTGATCGTAGCAATTGACCATCCCACTTTTTTTCGACCAATGTGGCTCAAAATAATGATGTTTTAATAAGTCAGGTGCCGCCAATAAAATCCATTCAGGTTCAATCTTGGCCAAACCACGCAAATAAACCTGTGAAGTCTCAACCATTTCAAAAGCCATCACCCAAGCTGTATTACTTTTATGCAAGGTTGACGCTGGAAAAACTCGTGCTTTTTGCTGACGTACCGCCATATACACATTTTTATCATCGGTTTTATTGGCAATAAAAGACAGCAAGCCAGTCAGTAAAGCACGGTGTAAGTTTTCATAATTGGCTGGTTTATCGTTTAAAGTGAACTTTAAAGATTGCGCCAAATCCATTAATTGCTCATGGGTTTTTTTCCACTCACGCAAACGCAACCAACTTAGAAAATGCTGCCTTGCAAACTGCCGACGTTTATTTTCGGTTGAATTTTCAGTGCCAGTGGTCAAAGCTTCCCACAACTTAATATAAAACAAGAAGTCCGAATCAGCTTGTTTGAATAAAGCATGTTTTTGATCCGCTTGGGTTTGCTTGTCTGCTGGGCGCTCTCTTGGGTCTTGTACAGCTAAGGCCGCAACAATAATCAAGATTTCATTCAACACCCCAAAATGTGCCCCAGCCACGATCATGCGTGACAAGCGCGGATCAATTGGCATCCGTGCCATCATTTGACCGATTTTGGTGAGCTCATCTTTTTTCTCGTTATAAGCACTTAATTCAATTAACAGTTTACGCCCATCATTAACCAAACGATGATCGGGTGGCTCAATAAAATCAAAGGACTCAACTGCACCCAAACCCAAACTTTGCATTTGCAAAATAACAGAAGCCAAATTGGTCCGTTTAATTTCAGGTTCGGTAAATTCTGGGCGACCTTGGAAATCATCTTCGCTATACAGTCGAATACACACCCCAGGTGCAATACGGCCACAACGCCCCTTACGTTGATTTGCGGCAGCCTGTGATACTGCTTCAATCGGTAAACGTTGCACCCGAGAACGATAGTTATAACGTGACATTCGTGCAAAACCGCTATCGATGACATAGCGAATATTCGGAACGGTTAACGCTGTTTCTGCGACGTTGGTTGCAATAATAATGCGGCGTCCACCACCAGATGGATTAAAAATCTTTTGCTGTTCACTCAATGCCAAACGCGCATATAGGGTTAAGATTTGTGTGTGTTTCGGGCCGAACTTTTTCAGGGTTTCTTCAAGTTCACGAATCTCTTGCTCGGTACTGGAAAAAATTAGAATATCTGCATGTTCTGGATGGCCTTTTTCCGCAGCATCTTTAAAACATTCTTCAACTGCTTGCACGACAGCCCGTGGTAGATTTTCTTCAAATTGATCAAAGTCATCATCATCACTCCCCACAATACTCAGCTCAGAGATAGGACGATAACGTACTTCCACAGGGAAGCTACGACCTTCGACTTCAAAAATTGGGGCGCCATTAAAATACTGACTGAATCGATTTACATCGAGTGTTGCAGAAGTGATAATCACTTTTAAATCTGGGCGTTTAGCAACAAGTCGCTTTAAATAGCCCATGATGAAATCGATATTCAGTGAACGCTCATGCGCTTCATCAATAATAATGGTGTCGTATTTATTTAAATATCGATCATGTGAAAGCTCTGCTAAAAGAATACCATCCGTCATTAAGCGAAGTATCGACTCTTGCGATCCCTCTTCATTAAAACGAACTTTAAATGCAACGGTCTTGCCAAGCTTTTCACCCAACTCTTCTGCAATACGTTGCGACACACTACGTGCAGCCAAACGTCTTGGCTGAGTATGGCCAATCAGGCCAGTCAACCCACGACCAGCTAACATTGCAATCTGGGGTAACTGTGTCGTTTTACCCGACCCTGTTTCACCCGCTACAATAATAATCTGGTGTTTTTGAATTGCGGCAATCAACTTCTCAGCATATTGTGAAACAGGTAAATCTTGATTGAGCTTAATGGTGGGCAGACGAGATTGTCTTTCACGCACTTTATGATTTGATTGATCAAAAAGTTTTTGATATTGCTCACTATTGGCGTCTTTGCCTTTACGCAATCGATTTAAACGCTGACGGTCACGTACCATGACTAATTGATCGACATTTAAATGACTATGCACAGAGAGCTAACCCTAAAATGATAAAAGAGCTGCGTATTTTACGCTTTAATGAATCGAAACGGTAGTCATACGTTTTCACCCATTAAGATTGGAAGTTTACGCATAAAAATTTGCCACTGGCTTAATTTACAAGCTCTGACACATAGCACCTACAGCGCATGACGACGACATAAATGGTATATTTCGCAAAGGTTTATTCGCTGTTGTTATTTTTTATTTTGCCTATTTTTATAAAGATCATTTTCCTAAAATTCTATTTAAAGTTAATCATCGCCTAATACTTGTAGCGAAAAGATCATATTAAAATAAAAATGAAAGCCGAAACTTTCATTTGATTGCTTTACTGACGATCCATCAATATTTTAGCTTAGATACATTTAAATGTAATTTTGGCTACACCATTTTGCAGGTGTGAGCTTAATTTAGTATCTAAAACTTTCGCATTTTTATCCTGCTCAGCACAAAACTTTGTTGCATTGACTAAGGCATAACCTTCTGCACCGCTTTTACGCCCAGCTCCTGGAGCAGCCTCTACAGCAGCAAGATAATTTCCATCACCTAAATCTTGAATATTTGCACTAAAAGTTAAGCCTACACCTTTCCACTTGGTGTGGTCATTTGTTACCGCACAGCCAGTAAACAATATTGTCGTCATTAAAGATAAAAATAATATTTTATTTTTCATTTAAGCATCCATTAAATTAATTAGCATTATCAATATACCTTGGTTTAATTTTTTTTGAATGTATTAAGTGTGTAATATTTAAAAGGTGTTTATAAAATACTTTTAAGTAAAATCAATTATAACCTTATTATTTGTTCGCAAAGATGGAGTGATTAATGATTTCAAGCATAGCTTTTTAGACCGTTCATTCTATTAAAAAAATCACTTCGTCACGAATGCGGCTTAAAGAGAAAAGGTTATTCACCACTTCACAATAGTTATAATGACTGGGCGCTTTTAAACCATATTTTTAGATAGTATTCCCATTGCACGCTTTAATTAAGCTTTAGAAAAAATTAGCTTTAATCCGCGTATGGCTGCACACATAAAAAAACCCTGCACGGAGCAGGGTCTTTTGTATTGATCGATTACAGGCTGTAATACATATCAAATTCAACAGGATGTGTCGTAGTATTTAAACGACGTACTTCTTCTTGTTTCAATTCAATATATGCATTCAGCATATCTTTAGTGAATACACCACCTTTAAGCAAGAATTCATGATCCACTTCAAGCGCTTCCAAAGCCATTTCTAGGCTGTGTGCAACGGTTGGGATTTTTGCTTCTTCTTCTGGTGGTAAATCATATAAGTTTTTATCTGCTGCTTCACCAGGATGCAGTTTGTTTTGAATACCGTCTAGGCCGGCCATCAACAATGCTGCAAATGACAAGTATGGGTTTGCCATTGGATCTGGGAAACGTGCTTCAATACGCTTGCCTTTAGGGCTAGAAACGTAAGGAATACGAATTGATGCAGAGCGGTTACGCGCAGAATAAGCCAACATAATTGGTGCTTCAAAATGCGGTACTAAACGCTTATACGAGTTAGTCGATGGGTTGGTGATTGCATTCAATGCACGTGCGTGTTTGATCACACCGCCAATGAAATACAATGCCATTTCAGAAAGACCCGCGTATTCATCGCCTGCAAACAAGTTTTTGCCATCTTTAGCAATCGAAATGTGTACATGCATACCAGAACCGTTGTCGCCAACCATTGGTTTAGGCATAAACGTAGCTGTTTTCGCATATTGATGAGCAACGTTCCAAACGGCATATTTGAATTGTTGAACTTCATCTGCTTTACGTACTAAGGTATTGAAACTAACACCAATTTCAAGTTGGCAAGATGCAACTTCATGGTGATGAACTTCAACACGACCAGGCCCCATGATTTCTTCAATTTTGGCACACATTTCTGCACGCATATCTTGTGAAGAATCAACGGGTGGAACTGGGAAGTAACCACCTTTAACACGTGGACGGTGACCTGAGTTACCTGCTTCGTAGTCCTTACCCGTTGACCATGCTGCTTCTTCAGCAATAATAGTCGAACGAGCGCCAGACATATCGATGTCCCATTTCACTTCGTCAAATACAAAAAATTCTGGTTCTGGACCAAAGAAAGCAGTATCACCAATGCCAGTTGATTTTAAATACTCTTCTGCACGGCGTGCGATTGAACGTGGGTCACGCTCATAACCTTGACCTGTAGAAGGCTCGATTACATCACAAGTAACAACGATAGTTGCTTCTGCAAAGAACGGGTCAAGGAAACAGCTTTCAGCATCTGGACGTAAGATCATGTCCGATGCTTCGATACCCTTCCAACCAGCAATTGAAGAACCGTCAAACATTTTACCGTCTTCAAAAGTGTCTTCATCGATAGAGTCAGCAGGATATGTGACGTGCTGCTCTTTACCTTTGGTATCAGTAAAGCGAAAATCGACCCATTTTGCGCCACTTTCTTGTATGAGTTGAAGGACTTTGTTCGCCATGCTCATTTTGCTCCAGTGAATTTATGTGCACTTTTCAAGTGCGTTTGAGTTGTTGGCCGTTATTAAGCAATTCTCATACCAATATATTTAAAAGTGATAGAATTCATAAATCGCTTAGTTGATCATTCTTCGATAACGGTTTCAATATGCGCTATTATACTGAGTGCTACCATAAATGCACCATATTCACCCAACCTAGTTCAGTTTTGATCACAATCTCAGGTTAAGTGTTCTAAAATAGTGCAACAGCGTTATGACTGATTTATGCATGGTTCTCTTACCCATCGATTAAGCATTAAGAAACACACACTCTTCCATTTAAACAGATAATAAATTCACTGATTCAGTTTGGACATCACTCATAATCTTGCCCCGTTCCAGCAGTTGATTAAAGTAGCTTTCAACGACTTGCGCTTGTGCTGCGGTTGATTCGACCTGATACATACGTTGACGAAACTCATTACTGGCATGTAAACCTTTGGTGTACCAAGCAATATGTTTACGCGCAATACGACAGCCCGAATATTCACCATAGAATTGATAAAGCTCACTTAAATGCCCCAGTAAAACCTGTTGCACCTCTGCAATATCGGGTGCAGCCAAGTGAGTACCTGTTTTCAAATAATGTGCGATCTCTCTAAAAATCCACGGTCGCCCCTGTGCCGCACGACCAATCATAATGGCATCAGCACCGGTATAATCCAGCACATACTTCGCTTTCTCTGGACTATCAATGTCACCGTTGGCAATTAGCGGAATATTGATCTCTGCTTTCACTTGTTTTATTAATTCATAACGTGCTGTATTTAAATACATATCCTCACGCGTACGACCGTGCAGAGCCAAGGCCGCAATACCTGATTGTTCTGCTTGTTTTGCAACACGTAAAATATTTTCGGTGCCATTTAAAAAACCTAATCGGGTTTTTAAAGTTATTGGCACATCAACAGCGTCAACCACGGCATCCAAAATACGTGCGACCAAATCTTCATCTTGCAACAAGGCTGAACCTGCAAGTTTATTGCAGACCTTTTTAGCTGGACAGCCCATATTAATATCGACGATTTGCGCACCATTAGCGACTTGATAACGTGCAGCTTCAGCCAAGTCGATAGGATCTGAACCTGCAATCTGTGCCGAAATAGGTGCAATTTCACCATCAAAATTGGCACGATACAAACTCTTTTTAGACATGCGCAGCGTCTGATCTGAGGTCATCATTTCGCTGACTGCATGCCCTGCACCGAAATATTTGCACAACGTTCTAAATGGGCGATCTGTGACACCCGCCATCGGGGCGACCCAAATCTTCCTATCTATTGTTTTATCAAACAATTCAGCAATCACCTTGTTTTGACTCAATTTTCTTAACCTCGTTTAACTTCGTTTAGTTTACTCTTATTGACTTTTTATGCCTATCAGTTGCACCATATTTGCACCTCAGAAAACAAATGGTGCAAATCGATGGGCACAGTCACAAAACGTCAGTTAAAAGACGGCACAATTAAGTATAGAGCTCAGATTCGCGTCCAGCGTACTAACTACCCAGATTTTGCGTTATCTAAAACATTCAGCAAAAAATCTTTGGCTGATGAATGGATCAAGCGTACTGAAGCAGAAATTGAGCGAAATCCTGAAAAAATGCTAAATCCCGAGGTGCAATTAAAACAAAAGACACTTAGGGAATTTATTCTTCAGTATTTAGATGAAGCGGATAATTTTGCAAGGACAAAATCGGGAGCACTAAAACATATCGCTAGTTTAAGTATTTCCGAGAAAAATATCTATTCTTTAACTCGACAAGACTTTTCTGAGCACGCTTTATCACGGCGCAAGGGTGATCCAGTAAAAGGTACTGATGGTGTGTCCCCTTCTACAGTCCTAAAAGATATGAGCCATATAAAAGCAGTCTTGGTCCATGCTGAATTTGTTTGGGGTGAACCACTTGAGCATGTTTTAATTGAGTATGAGAAAGCATTAATCGGTCTGCAGAAATCTCGCATTGTGACGAGATCCAAACAGCGCGACAGATTACCCTCTGCAGAAGAACTCCAAATCCTTACCAATCATTTCTATAAAAGTTGGCGTAGGGTTAAAAACTCAACACCGATGCACTTGATTATGTGGTTTGCCATCTATACTGCCCGCCGTGAAGATGAAATTTGCACCTTGCAGCTAAATGATTACGACGACATAAACACGCAGTGGCTTGTACGTGATGCTAAAAATCCAAAAGGATCTCTAGGTAATCATAAGTATGCCCACATGGAACCAAGGGCTGTTAGTATGATCGATGAATTCATGAAACCAAATATACGCACAAGAATGCTTGATCTTGGTTATGATAAAAACTATCTAATTCCTGTAAATCCCTCGACCGTATCAACCTACTTCACACGTGCATGTGGTGCATGCGGAATTAATGACCTTCGTTTTCATGACCTAAGGCATGAAGCTGCAACTCGCTATGCTGAAGATGGACTCACTATTCCACAGCTACAAACCATAACATTGCATGAGTCATGGAATACGCTCAAACGCTATGTAAATCTTAAAAAACGTGGTGTGCGTTTAGAGTTTGAGGATGCAATGCGTGTTGCTGAGGAAAGTTACGACAACTTCTATAAAGAATGGAGCAAGACTCAGCGCTATATCGCCTCATCGGATCAAAGTGACGCATTCGATAATGATTCTGAGATAGATGTACCTTTCACTTTTATTAAACAACACTTGGACCTATTTATTGAGATCCATCAAAATAATAAGTACTTTAAGCGGATCCATGCGAAAAAATTGCAAAGTAGAAATCCATTTGCCTTCAGTAATGCCGATAGCCGTTTTCATGCTCATGATATTCAATTATCTTGGGAGGACTGGTTTATAGGTAATGCTAAAATTGATTGGTCTGAGCTGCCTGAAGGCACTACGCATTTTGGTATTAAAGATTTGAGCGCCGTGAAGAAATTAAAAACACGCACTTATATTTTTGACACTGATCTGAGTGTTTGGGTTGATAGTTTTGGTAGCTACCATTTTGATGAAGGGAAGCATTTGGTGAAAACGGAGAGATTTGAGAGATAAAATTGATAGCTGGAAACCCTAGGACTGTTGCAAGCTTAATTTATGATTAGCGTGTGATAATTTGATGCCTCAATGCTCCCAATCAAATGCTAAATAATTAATATTCATTTGCTTTAGCCTTTACAATAATAATATTGTACGTAGATAAAGATTATTATGTATTATAGATATTTACATAAACTCCATATTTATAAATATATGTCTAAAACAGATGAGTTTTTAATTACAAACTTGACTAACATGCTCGAGGATCACCTTGAATCATTGGGTACTAAACATAAATTTTGGTATATATCCCAAAAGAAGCGCTATCTGTATAAATCGATCAAAGTAACTCGGAATGGAAGCGATCATTATAGATATGGTGAAGACTGTTCAGAAAAGATCGCTTGTGAAATAGCTAAAATACTTTCCATACCACACCTTCATTATGAACTTGCAATTTTTAATGGGCTTAGAGGTGTTATGTCTGAAAATTTCATTTCTGATGATGGCGGCGAAAGTTTAGTTTTAGGGAATTCATTATTGGAGAGCTTTAACTCCGATGACTCTGAAGTCCAAGTCCATCAAACAATAGATCAAGTTTACGATGTTCTTGAAAATATCATATGTAAGAAGCCATTAGATTTTGACTCTTTGCCAAATATAAAAACAGCAAGCGAGTTTTTTATCGGTTATTTGATGCTTGATGCACTAATATCCAATCAAGATAGGCACAATGAAAACTGGGGAGCAATTCAAAAAATTGATGGAACATTTCATTTAGCTTTAACATTCGATCATGGGGCAAGTTTAGGAAAAAATATTACAGATAAAGAGAAAGAGGAAAGGTTAAATACACATGACCACCAATATTCTGTAAAAGCCTACTCCGCAAAAGCAAGATCATGGTTTTTCCTGAACACTCAAAAAAAGTCGAGATTAAAGGTAATGCAAGCATTGTCTGAAATGGGTAGGTATCACCCTTTAGCATATCGCGAGTGGGTAAAAAGACTTGAATTAGTAGATGATATCCTCTTTTTGGGTGTAATCGAAAGAATACCAGCAAGTCTAATGAGTCAAATCTCAAAAAAATTTGCATTTGAGATGATAAAATCTAACAAGCGTACTATCATAGAGAACTTCTATCAAAATCACTAATTAGATACTTCAAGTTTGGATTACCTTCATGAACACAGTTTTTATTCTTTGGCAAGATAAATCTCATAGCGGAAGAATGTGGCATGCTGTTGCTAAAATTATTTATGATTTATCAAGCGGTTATATTTTAAGCTACACAAAAGGAGCTAGTAATTCGAGATTTCATGGCTTCCCCAATATGGTTGATAAAACTCAATCCTACTCTTCCAGGGAACTATTTAGTTTTCTTAAAAATAGGATTCCACCCTCTAGTAGACCAGAGCACGAAGCTTTATATGAATGGTGCAATCTTGAAACATCAGCCAACTATCTAGAATTATTGGCTGCTTCGGGTGGAGAAAAAGCCACTGATAGTTATCGTGTAATAAGTCTTCCTCAAAATGAAAATGGTAGTTATCTCAACACTTTCTTTGTCAGTGGAATTAGATATCTCGATGAAAGTCAAAAACTTTATATCTCTAGTTTAAAAGCAGGCCATCTAATTGATTATGTGTTTGAAGATAATAATATCAACGACCCTCTTGCAGTGCTATTACTAGATCATGTTCAGAAAACTAATCTCGGGTATTACCCACGCTATCTAACAGATGACTTAAGAAATCTCAATGATTTAAAAGCTAATGTACAGATTCAAGTTGTTAAGGTTAACCAAGATGCACCAGAGCAATTTAGAATGTTGTGTAAGACAACATCTTCTTGGCCTACTGACTTTAAATCATGTGATAACGATGAGTTTAGGGATTACATTGATTAAGTGTGCTTCATAGCTCTTAATCGAGAGTCTTGATAACAGCATCGTGTTTAACTCTGCAATCCTGATACTTTCCAATAAACTCAACAACCCAAAGAGTAATATCTTTACCCTGCCCCGACTCAATTTCTCGAAGTTCTGGGCACGGCGTTTTTAGATTAGCTGGTATTGTTGGTGATGAGGCTATTAATTTTGTACAGCCTTTTGTTATCGTACTATTTTAAAAACATATGAATCTAATGAGTGAGTTTAATTTCTAAAGATATTAGAATTGCGCCTAATTTCAAAAATGTATTTTTACTTAAGAGAACTGGATGTCATTTAGATACGATATTAATGGACTACGCGCAATTGCTGTTCTTGCGGTTGTACTATTCCACTTTAATCCGACATGGCTGCCTGGTGGCTTTGCTGGTGTTGATGTCTTCTTTGTCATTTCCGGTTTCTTAATGACTTCCATTATTTTTAAGGGTGTCGAAAAAAATACGTTTAACTTATTCAAATTTTATAATGCACGTGCCAATCGTATTATTCCCGTATTAGCTGCACTCTCAATTGTTCTTGTAATGTTTGGAATATTTTATCTTCTACCAACCGATCTTGAGCAACTTGGTAAGCAGATTCAAAAAAGTACAACCTTTACATCAAATTTATTGTTTGCAAAAGGAGGTGGTTATTTTGATACCGGTGAAAAAACAAAATGGCTACTACACACATGGTCTCTTTCAGTTGAATGGCAATTCTACATATTCTTTCCCATAATCATTCTACTGCTAAAAAGATTTCTAAATATTGAAAATATTAAGAAGGTTGTCTTAGTATTATGTATCTTAAGTTTTTGTTACTGCGTTTATGCAACATTAAAAGACAGTAAAACTGCCTACTTTCTACTGACCAGTCGTGCATGGGAAATGCTTATTGGTGGTTTGGCATTCTTGTATCCAATTACAATACAGAGCGTTAAAAAGAAAGCCCTGCTACAACTTACAGGGATCTCTTTAATTATGGTTTCCTACATCATTATTTCAGAACATACGCCTTGGCCAGGCTACATGGCATTACTACCTGTATTTGGCACATATCTTATTATTTTATGTAATTTTCAGAATAACCCGATCATCAATAATCCATTTTTCAATCATATTGGTAAATGGTCGTATTCTATCTATGTATGGCATTGGCCTATTGTTGTAGCGGGTGTATATTTTTCAATACAACACTGGTGGCTATGTGGTATTCCGCTCTCCATACTCCTAGGATACTTGAGTTATCAATTCATTGAGAAGATAAAATTCCAAAGCTTTAGCTCATGGAAAGATATATATAAAGTGAAACCACTTTATATGTTTCTATTTATACTTGCTTTGGGGCTTTTTATAAAAAAAACCAATGGCATGGAATTTCTTTACTCAAATAGTATTAAGGAAATTCTTAATGCTGTAGATGATTCTAATCCTTATGAGTGTGATTCGAGACTAAAAAACAATACACTATATGAATGTGTGATCGGTAATCCCGAAAACATTAAAGCAATCATTGTTGGCGACAGTCATGCTGATGCCATCACGACAGCTGTAGCAGCTTCATTTAACTTAAAAAAAGAAGGTATTATTGCAATAGTCACGGCTGGCTGCCCTTTTGTGATTGATGCTAAAATAAACTATCATGATAAGGTGTTTTGTCATGATTTAAATATACAAAGAATGCAATGGCTCGTAGAGAATAAGAATAAATATATCAATACCCCACTTATAGTCTCCGGAAGATGGGTCGCTTATTTAAAAAATGAAAATGACCCTGAAAAAATTGAAAACAACAATCTCCCTCCCCTGTACTTTGGCTCGATTAAATTTAGGTCTCAGAAAGATTTATTTGCATTATTCTCCGATAAGCTAGAAAAAACACTATGCCCTCTAACTTCAAGCTATCAAGTTTATGCACTACTACCTATTCCTGAAATGGGCAAAAATGTCCCTAAAACCCTAGCTAAAAATATTCTAATGAATCAGTCAGACGACTCTTCAATTACCTTATCTGATTATCAGCAGAGATCTAGTGGTGTACATAATATTTTTCAAGAGATAACCAGATCTTGTAACGTGAAGATATTAGATCCAGCAGCCATCTTATGTAAAACAGGCCGATGTATTGCTGAATTCAAAGGAAGGCCCATTTATCGTGATGGTGATCATCTGAGTGAATATGGTAATAAATTACTAACACCAATGTTCAAACAAGCATTGCTGTAATAAAATAACCCTCAATCCGAGGGCCACGCCCCACTCAATCGCTCTTTATCAATTCGCTCTGCATCACACGATTTCGCCATGTTTCGATATTCTGCAACGCAATGCTTGAGTACGTCTGAGCCTGTGTCGATGTACTCAATGATGGTTTTTGTGGAAGCACTGGGCAAATTGCGCTTTGCTTTATCGAGTTGCTTTGACAGGCTGTCAGCAGCAAGATCAGCGGAACGAGCATCAGCATTCGCAGCTTTGATTTTTTCGATAGCATTTTGTTCTGCCTTTAATAAGTTTTCTGAGTATTGCTTTTCAAGTCGAGCCTTTTCGGTTTGAGCTTTCGCAATTGCAGTTTCATAAGGTTTGATTGCTTTGGCTACAGCATTGGTTTGAGCAGTTGCAGCCTTATTGAGTTGCCCTTTCAAGAGATTCGCATAACAAAGGCTGATCAGCAGACATAAAAAAAGCGCAATAATCAGAGATATGCGCTTGTTGAGCAGAATCCAAGTCATTGAGCACCTACACATTTTTGATGACGATCAAGTTGTCGCTGCCACACACCCCAACAATTATTGGAGCGAACTGAGCAATCTTTTTTAGCCACGTATTTCCATTTCAGTAATGCATCACATGCCTGTCGATGTTGCCCTTGCAGCAGTCGTCGACGCATAGATGACTGGTTCCAGTTTGCTTGCCCGAAGTTGTAATTAAAGTCTAAATACACGTCATATTCAGCTTGAGATAATTTCACGCCATCGAGTGACTTTTTAAACGACACTTCATCTTTAGAGATATGGGCTTTTGAAATTTCAATTGCACGCTCTTTGGTGATTGGCTTATCCGTCATTTTGACTTTAGTTTTGTCTTCGTAGACAGTAGAGCCAATACCGATTGTTGGCACCTTGCCGCTATCTAGATATGGCTTTGAGCTAAAGCCCTCATAACCAATTAATGAGCCAAAAAAAAGAGCCGAAGCTCCAAGAAAACCAACAATAACCTTATTTTTTGACATCGCATTGCTCCCGTCGTTTTTTCACTTCAAGTTCATGTATTTCTTGCTCACGACGATTCTTCTTGTGCTGAAAAAATAGATTTACAAAGAAATTGCAAACACTAATAATCAAGCCGATTACAGCAACACATATACTGATTACAGCGATAAAATCTAACTGTGCGAACCAAGCCGCAAAGCCGAAGCTGCTGAAACCCACAGTTGTTTTTGTTGCAGTGCTTGCAGCAGATGCAGTTTCAGCAAGTGCTGCACTTTTTTCAGACATATATTTCCCCAAATTTTTGACGTAAAAAAACCGCTTTCGCGGCTGTGTTTTTAAAAAATTAAACTCCAGACACCCGTGGGCCTTCTCGATATGGGCAGTAAATTACATTCTCGTAGTAGTTGGAGTACGACTTTGCGCTATTACTGCCGTCTACATTATATTGTTGTACAAGCTCCACAACCATTGTTTGTGATCCCTCCATTCTTATACGTGGGTAGAAGTAAGTTTCTCCATAACCCACACCATTAGACCCGATTTTGTACGCTGAGTAAAAAGGCAAGGTTGATCTGTGTGAGATAAATAGATTTTTAGCATCAAGCCCCATAGGGACTGAAAATCTATATGTGGCCGCTGGATTGGCTTTTACATTTACCCCGCCATACATGCTTCCCACAACTTGCATGTAGCCGCGCATCGCATCAAATACAAGCTCACCTGAGGCATTAAATGCTTGCGCACCAAACTTGCATGGAATCATCGGCAAGCTCGTATAAATGCAGTACTCGATTTCCACACTAGGAATATCCGTGCCGCAACTCATATTTAGATAGTAAAGCGGATCACCATCGTATTTCGCATATGAAATACTTGCGAAGTATGGTATTTCAGATGATGTACGAGTAAACAACATTAAGTTGTAAATTACGTAATCTACATTGATTGCGTTAGTGTCGAGATCGAATCCCAGCTCTCTGAGCGTTGTGAAGCTCATTACAGGCCTGAGTTTAGAATACTTAAACGTATTTCCGTCGATCAGATATATGCGTTTGCCAACAGAATCTGTTGTTATGAGTTTACCCCTCATCAGAAACTTGGGTATTGCATACTCATCATCAATAATAACATTGCCGTTTGCGTTCCGTATTTCAACATACTTAGCCACGAAAACCCCCAACAACTACAAACATATCATTTTTCATTAATGGCTCTGTCCATGCGGCATCCGTTGAGTACACTCTACCATTTGAATCCAGGTAATATCTAACCCTACCCCATAGCGTTACCCGCCAGTTGAGTCCACCCAGTGGTGTAAAGTAATAAAAATACCCAGCGTTGGAGGTTTTGCCACTCTCCACCCAAAAGTAAGGATTAACTAAGTCGGAAGGCACAGAGAAGTCAAAACTCGCTTCATAGTTGCTGTTTGAGTTTTGCTGGGGTAAGGCTATTCTGCTGCGAACATAAGTAACTGGAAGGTAGGGGTTAAATACATCCATAACCCCACTTCCGTCAATATCAATTTGCATGCCTGCTCTATCCAAATCAGCCATTACCACAACCCATCTCTGTATCGTAAAACGTTATTGTCGTCATAAACCTCAACAACAAGCCCTTTTTGCACTCGTCTTGCACCAGTCTTATTGTTCGGGTTTTTGTACGTCACAAACTCCCCGAACTCAGCAGTAATCGCATTCAAGTTTTCAGCATAAATCTTACCCGCGTCAATCCGACCAATTGCTGCGCTATCTAAATAAAGACCAGGAGGGACTACAGTGCCATTCGGCAGGGTTTGAGATGTTGACTGATACACAAATGCATATTTTGGCTTAGCATTGGGATTTGTAATATCTGTCGGTGCAGCAATAGCAAAGCGATCAGCATGAATAATAAAGTCTGAGGTTTTGCCATTTGTGCCCAAGCCGTAGCCCGACAAGTATTTACCCGACTGCATTCGCAAATAGTATTGCGCCTCCAAGTCATCAACTTTTTGCTGAATATCAATAAAAGCTTCATTGTCAGAAATATCAGCAATCTTATCTCTCAAGCCTTGGCTTAGCTGGGTTTCAGAGATTTGACCATCGAGTAAATCAAGAACATCTGTTGCGTCAACGACAGTTGTACCAGTTGCCCATTCCGACCAATCACCCTTATTTCCGATGCGATCAATCAGGCGCCCACGATATTTTTGCGTTAAATTTGGCTGCATGCCTTGGATTGTGTTGGTTGTGGTTGGATAAGCAAAAAGCCCTAGTTGGGCAATATTTGATTTACCATCCGGGCTTACTTCGATCTCTGTATAAGCGGTATCAAGCGCCCCGGTTGCTGGAAAGCCCCAATTCAACTGCATGCCGAATAAGATACCAGTAGCTTTAATGAATGCGAGCTTTGGCGGCCTACCCTGTTTGCCTTTGAGCTCGGTTAGTTTTGAATATGTTGGTAAAGATGAAATCTCAAATGCCGAAATAGCAATCACGCGTGCTTCATACTTACCCGCATAAATACCGGATACTTCAGCAGAGTTGCTTCCAGTAATCGGCAATTTAATCCAGTTTCCATCGTCCTTACGCCATTCAACCTGATACTTAGTTGCATTCTTCGCTTGCAACCAACTAATCACCATCGTTTCAACCGCTAGGCCCTGTTGCACCATTTGCTCACTTGAAATCGTAACCGATTCAACTGGCACCTGAATAGTTGGGTTAATGATTGAGATCGGACGATCATCAATAAATGCACCGCGATCAATTGCATCAAACTTAGACTCGTTATATTGCAGCGCTGTGATCGTAAATTGATGTTGTTCGTTCTGCGCAATTGAAATAACACGGAACTTCATGGTTGCAAGGTCTTTCGCATCTACTGCCCATATATTTTGAGCTGCAACAGAATCAAAAGCAGCAACAACAGAGATAGTTCGACCTTTAATGCTAGACACAATTCGTGCTTGAGCTTTACCATCTTCACCATTTACAACCAATCGATCACCAGCACGGCACACCACATCATCGCGATCAAGCGTAATACTTTTACGATCTTTTGATACTGCTGCAATACGACCACCATTAGCACGACCTGCAAGCAAGGGATCTGCTATTTCAATTACTTTACCTGGTAGGGGGATATGACCATCTAAACCAACTTTAAATGTAGCAGTTCGAGTTTCAAGTTGTTCAGACTTTAAGGCCCATTGGCCAGTCCGTTGTGCTTGGCCTTCCGATGTGCAACCCCATGCTTCAAGCTCCAGCATTTTTACTGTTTTATCTTCTGAAATTGCTCTCTCATCACGCACAAATACATATTCAGTTTTATATCGATTTTGTGGGTTATCCCAAGCAACCTTAACTACATTATGCCGATCGCGTGATCGTGTCCCTGTGTAGTCAATCGACTCAGTGCCACCAATAATATTTGCCGATGTGTACGTAAAATAGGTATCTTGCGGTAGATCTGCCTCGCAGACAATCGAGGTGCCATCCCAATAACTAATCGCACGAAAGAGCCCTGCTAGTTTTCCTAAAATATCAAAAGCAGCTTCAGCACTTTGAATATAAACATTACAAGTAAAGCGGGGTTCTTCTCCACCCTTACCATCTGGTACTTTTTGGTCGCAGTACTGAGCAAGTCGATAGAGAGACCACTTATCAACCATTTGCTCGGTTAAGCGATTGCCTAATGCATAGCGTTTGGCAGTACAGAGGTCGTAATAGATCCATGCTGGATTATTAGTATAAGCACGTTTAAATAAGCCATTCCACATCCCGACATAAGTACGAGATACAGGATCATAATTAGTCGGCACCTTGATTTTGATACCTTTTAATTCTACTGCAAGTTTGGCGGTATTTGAGAATAGCTCGGCATCGTATTGCACACCAATTAATGCGGTATTTGGGTAGGCCATTCTCATATAAACGATTTCAGTAATCGCCTGTACATACATCTTGTCACTGACGTATTCGGAGGTTGAGTTTGGTGTTTTACGTGTGACACGAACCAACCAGCTCTTGTTTGCCTTAGGTAATACTATCTCGTGCGTACGCTCGTAATTTGGTGCGGTCTTACCTGACATTTGTGCATCAAGTGCCAGTTCCCAGGCACCTCCATCGGTTTGCACCTCAATTGAGTAGTCAATCTTTACACCCGTCACATCACCATTACTTGGATCCTGTTGTTTGAGTGCCCCAAAACGCACACGCACAATCACCGCATCAAGATTTAGATTCGTGAGGCCTTTCACCCACGGTGTACCACTCTTAAGTTCAACACCGACCGCAGACTCAGACGCAATATTTTCAAAACCTTCCATATAGGTTTGGTCATTGGTACCAGTGCGGAAATTAAGTATAAGGTCTTCGAAATTTCTTGCCCCACTGTCACTTTCAACAGGCGTATCATCGAGATAAACAGACTTAAGACCCTTCGCTAACCCCTCAACCTCACCCTCCCCCATGCCGTATTGCAAACGCGCATACGTTTTTGAGGCAGTAGTATCATTAGCGACCTTAGGCTGTCTTTGACCTTTGCTGCCACCTTTGGCACCCATTACAACTTCATGCATACTTTTCACCACGCATTAAAAAAGGCGCTTATTGCGCCTCGATATTCCCCAATATTATTTCTTTCCACCACCTCCGCCTCCACCGGTATGACCTGCGTCAGCAGAACTAAACGTATCGACAGCATATTGGCCCGCATTGACGATAAAGCCACCAACTTCACGTTGACCATAGAGGATTGGTACTGGGTTACCTTGCGCAATAGTGGTGACTGCACCTCCAAAACCAAAGTTTGATTTATTACCATCTTGGTTTTGATCCTGCTCATTCACTTTGGGCATGAGCATCATTGCCACACCACCTACCAGCATCCCTGCACCTGCAGCCATTACCCCATACCCAGAACCAGGCGCATACACGTTCATCACCGCACCCACAACGACCATCACAACACCAAGAATAGTTTGTAATACCCCATTACCACCCGCGCCAATCACACGCGGTACAATCTTGATAATCTCGGCACCCGTATCAAAATCAATCTGATCTTCACCAATGTTCTTTTCATCCTGAAAGATAGCAAAAGTTAGGCCCTGCTCATGCGCTGTCAGCATGAATTGCTCAAAGCCTAGCACTTGAACCGATAATGCCTTTACAGCCTCACGTGTACTTTCCACAGCAAGTTTAAATTCTTTGCCAAACTTCTTGCCAAGGACGCCGTACAACTTAATTGTTTTGAGCATTTTTATGTCTCACTATTTTAACAATACGTTCTTGCCATTGCTGACCAAAGATTTCACGTACTGATTTACGCCCATAGGGGTGATGTAAAATGAGTGGTCCACCAAAACACGAGGTACTTTCTTCTGACTTCAATTGCCACTGATCGCCGAGCCAGATTACTGCATGATTCGGATGCTCAGTTCGTCCAACATTGCACACCAGCATGTCGCCATACTGTGGTTCATTCACTTCATAAAATCCCGCTGCATTCAAGTTTTCAAGATAAAGTGACTCATGATTCTTATCACTCCACCAATCATCCTGGCGTTCGAAATCCATAAGCTGAATACCCAACTCACGCTGATGGAAATCGCGAACAATCGAATAGCAATCTTGATAACCATGATGATAATCACGGCCAATCAATGGTGCTTGATAGCCGCAAGGCTCATGAATTTGAAACTCCACCTCTGGCCATGCACAAATTACCCATGGCTTTTGATGTAATTCAATTTGCAGCAAATCCAGATCGGAAGCACGTGCAGTCGCATTAGGGTGGGAATGCACAAAGGCCTCAATCTCTCCATGATCTTCCGCCTTCGCTAAATCTTCATGATTAATCTCAAACTGCCCTTGTTCAGCCACGTTTCGACATGCGATGTATTGCCCTAAAATGATGACCCCACAACATTCTGCGGGGTAACACTGTTCGGTATGCGCCAAGATATCTGCTTTAAGTTTCTTTGTAAGTTTCATATTTACACCATGCTTGAGGCCGGAAACCCGCCAAAGTGCACCTCATTGTTACGACAACGGCATCCTGAGGTTCTAAAGCTACAACCCTCTAAAGCAGGGTTGTCTGTGGGTTCATCTTTATTTGTGAACATTGCTGCACCGATATAGCCACATTCTTCACTGCGATATTCCCAACCACAGTAATTAGAGATTTGACGGGTTGGAATTTTTAAGCCCTCAAAGTCAACGGGATTTGATAATTCAAAAGTGACAGCAGTAGCATTTTCGGAAGTCTTTTGCTCAATGAACCAAAGTTGTGTTTTTGACTCATTGGAATTAGCTGAAGCATTGCCACCGCTAAAATTGGCCGCATCCAGATACTTGGCCAAGGTCGCAATGACTTTAAGTTTAGCCCCTGCAAAATCACCAAATCGTAAACAGTAAGCAGATACGGCACCTTGGATACCATTGATATTATTAGCCATGCTTAAAGTGGGCGCAGAGGCTTTGCCATCACTCCGCATTTCAAGACCTGAGACATCTAGCGCCATTGGCTCGAATGTCTGACCTTGCCAAATTATATCTCTGCGCCAATTAACCTTATCTCCGATCTTTAAAACTTTGCCTGAGTAGCTACTCATATCCCCCGACAATCTTTCCGTATTACCTGAGAAATAATAAATACGCTCCCAGTCTTCAAATGAAATATGACTATGAAAACGGAGGATGCCTGCCCCTAATTTACTTGCATCTAGTTCGTAAAGCATTACGAGACCATCAACATACAGCTTTTGAAAATCGCTATTTAATCCCATGCTTCACCTTTTTTTGGGCGTAAAAAAACCGCTAATCGCGGCGCCGTGTGCATTTGTGTTTAGTCTGGAATTGCTAATGCTTGTTCCCATAATTTATTTAACTCGTCATCCGACATGCCTAGCTCTTTCTGCATAAATAAAACTGACGTACCCATGCGTCTGTAACCATTTGCTTTATTGAACTCGATATTAACGATTGCGCGTTGCATCGGATCTTCAATTGCATTGATTGCAGCTTGAATACTATCTTCAAGACTGTTCATTACAAGTGTCATGTGAAATTGACGCCCCGTAAGCATTGGATAGTTTTCTATTTTAATTTGTGCGAGCTTTTCTTGATTAACGGTAATTACACCGCTATCTGAGAGTTCCCAAGCTTCTGTTGGTGCATCGGGAAAAGTGGTGCTATCTACGATGAAATATTTAACATCTTTTGGAATTGCTTGTGCTGCAATTTCTTCAAGTGCCATTGTTTCAAGCGCTTCACTTGATGCAGTTATGATGCAAATAGAGCCATTATTTTTGAATATAATTTTCATTTACTAAATACTCCGAAAGATGCCATATACGGATCACTTGGATTCCACGTATTATTCCAAATATTTACATCGAAACCTGAGCTAGTCATATTTGAAATTGAAAGCGCCCCACCCGCTTTACCTGACGAACTCACATTTAACCCGTGGACTACGCTGTAATCCGAATAAATGGGTGTCAAGAAGCGCACAGTGTATACTCCAGTTGACGCGCGAGATACACTAAGAATATTGCCGTTGGCTCTCATTATCGGTGTTGTGCCACCTTCAAAATTCACCCATGCTCGACAAGCAAACGTTGGTGCTGATCCAGTTGCATTCAATTGATTCTTAACAGCTTCATTCATCTTTTTAGATGTAATTGCTTTTGCGTCATCAATCCCTGCATTCGCTTCCGTTTGCGATGCGAACTGAATGGATAGAGCTTCAGCGGCAATCGATAAGCCAGTACCAACTTTTACACCTCCTTTAGTAGTTGTTGAGGCTGTTGGTAGTGTGTATGTTTGTGGTTTAGGGATTGCTGCAATTGCTTGTGTTAAATCAGTATTACTCGGCACATCAAGATTTGTGCGGGCTTTTTCTGCTGTATCTGCACCTGTACCGCCCTTGTTAATTGGGGTGGTTCCAGTATCAGGCGGCTTTGCATTTGAAATTGCCTGAGTTACCTCTGTCTTACTATAAACATCAAGATTTGTTCGTGCAGATGTAGCGTTAGTCGCTCCAGTCCCCCCTTTATTGATCGGAGTTGTCCCAATATTCCCAATCTGCTGATCTGTATATGATTTTGAGCTGGAGAGCGCACTATTCGCCTTGCCTGATGCATCTTGTGCTGCTGCAGTTTTAGCATTGCTCTCAGCAGTCGAGGCAGCAGTATCTACATACTCTTTTGTGATATCGCTTGTTGGGATTGTAATATTTGCAGAGCCATCAACTTCAACACCGTTGAGCAAAAATGGAGTTTCTAACTTTTTAGCACTTCCAGCCGCTTCGTTTTTTCCTAGCTTGTTTTCATCAAGATATTTAAAATTAGCACTAGCCTTCTCCCACGATACTCGGTCAACATCGCCACCTTCACCCGTTGGCTCGGCACCTAGATTAAATTTTTGAATAGCCATATTTTTCTCACGGATTAAATGATTGAAAGAAGGTGGTTGAAATGCGCCAAACGTCGCCACCTAGGTTAACTTTCTGATATTGAACATCGGTCTTAACCCGAACTTCGCCATCGGTCGGATGGTTCCAAAGAAACGAGTCAGCGCCTTTGTGGTCATCGAAGAATGTTTCGATCGCTTCAATCTCAGCTAAATAGGCTGTGCGTTGATATGCCCATTGGCCCTTTTTGTTGTTGATTCCGACACTGGTATTTTGCTCGTAACCATCACCGAACTTTGAAGTCAGCACGCTAAATTGGTTCGTTGCGCTATTACCCTCTAGGTCGGATTCATAATTAAATAGTCTGTCGCTCATGTGATTAACCTATTTATGGCGTAGTGATCCACCTTGCCTCTGTTCTTGTGCAATGATTCTTTTAACCGCATCACCAATCTCTCTTCCTTTCGATTGACGTTTAAAACCTCGTCCCATCAATAATGAAAGACTCAAGCCAAGCACAAACGCCGTGGCAAAACCCAATTGATATTGATCTTCAATGAGCAGTATCGGAATTAAAAAGGCCACCGCAATTAAAACTGCGATGGCCACGGCGATAAGTTTTGATTTCAATTATTTTCTCCAATAAAAAACCCACTCTGGTGAGTGGGCTTGAATATCATTTAAGGTGTGATTAGTTACTTGGTATCACTACCATTAACCTTTGATCCGTCAGCACTCTCATGCCCAAATGGTTTTTGTAAAAACATTACCACAGCCATTGCAACAATAATCCCTATGCATGAACCAGCAAGAATTATGTGCCCTAGATAGGCAAAGCCAAATGCAGCTAACAGCAAGATCACTGTAATTGTAAAGGCAAACAACTGACCTCGCGCCTTAATATCTATTTCCCTATTTCTTGCGCTATTTAGGGAATCTTGCTCTCTAATATTTGCTGCATCAATGGTTTCACCACGAACAAGACTCCTTTCAGTAAACTCCATTTCTTTACGCTTTATTTCCATCTGAAACTTTTGTTCTTCATGGATTAAATCAAAAATCTCACGGGATGCACCAGGTAAGACCTTGTCATAAGCCTCTAGAAATTCAGGAGGAAGGTATGGAGTTTTTATAGACTGAAAAGAAGCCTGCATCATTTGATACTGAGGGTGGTCGCCTGTATTGACTGAGGTGACTTTAGGATTTGTATTTATTTCTATATCAAGATTTACTTTAGGTGATTTCTTATTGCTGTCTGGCACTTAATGTCGCCTTTTCTTGTGCTGGGTGCTTCGATACATATGAATCTCCAGCTTTCCGCATGTGTGAGCCGACAGAAATCCAAGCACCAGCCACAGTACTCGATACCTCAACATCAACCTGCAAGGTGTTGGCTTGTGTAATAAAATTGGCTTTATGGTTCTTCTGTTTCGGTGCAAAATCAAAAGCTGAGCGCATACCCTCAATAAAAGCACTTGCATAACTCATGAGATATCTCCTTAGACAAAAACACCCTCTGATCTTTTGATAACAGGGTTATCCACACAATATAACCACTAACGACTGTGACGTCAATTTTGATTTATTTGTAAAAGTCAAGAAGTCAACCAATCAAGTGCGCCAATTATTGTCGTGAGAGCTTACTTGCTGTGCAAAACCGCTTCACGGCGCAGACAACAAAAAAGCACCCCAGGGTGCTTTGGTTTAAAATAATGTGATTATTATTTAGCTAATCCTGAAGGCCGTAAAATCATGGCCTACTGATTGCCCTATTAGGTATAAAATAGTTGTGGCTAATAAAAAGAACAACAATAATACGAGTACATCTATAGTTTTATCTATCATGGCTCACTCCTTGAAGTTGCTCTTTTTTTATACAACACTATTAAACATTAAGCAAACACTAAGATACTTGCGGTGACGAAAAATGCTAAAAGGTGCAGGTAATAAAAAACCGCCGTGATGGCGGTTTAGTGTTGCACCCCAGGGTGCTTTTTACTTAAGCTGCCTATATGGCAGTGAACCACCAAAGATTTCCATCTTTCGCCCAAAGGCTTTTCTAAGCTGCCTACGTGGCAGTGAACTCCGCCTAAAGCCTAAAACTATTTTGCTGAATTTTCTAAGCTGCCTACGTGGCAGTAAACATGTTCGCGTTCGCTGCTCTGAAAGGTCTAGTTTTCTAAGCTGCCTACGTGGCAGTAAACAGTAAAATATAAGCAACTATTTTAATGTATTCAACAACGTACCACAACATTATTAAAAATACCCAAGTTTTCACACCAAATAATAATACATTTAAAATCAAACAATTATATTCAATATAAAAACTTGGGGCAAAGCGGAGTTACTAAAAAGCCACCGAGGTGGCTTATCCATCAAGTTTATTTACCAACCTTGACGCCCAGACATCCTAAAGCGTTTTTCAATCTTCTGATCAACCATAGCCTCATTCTGTTTTTGCATTTCAGTCAGAATCACTTTCAACTCATTCCCATCCCATTCACTTTCAGCTTGAACTGGTTGAGAAGTCTGGTTGATGATTGTGATTTTGGGCTGCACAAGAGTTGCGGCACCAATCGCCTGCGCCTGCCGTCTTTCGCGCTGAACTTGTGGCAGTTGCCCCGTCTGATTCATTGCATTGAGATTATCAACACCAATACTTTGGACCGATGAAGCCTTTACAACAAACTCTTTGTCAGAAAGAAAAGTGGGGATTGAATCGCTTGTGCTTGTACCGGGACCACGAACGTAGCCGCCTGTTGCGAAGCCTCGGGGGGTTGCAGCCTGAATCATCGCAATGAATGTGCCTTGGTCGAGCATCGCTTTACCAGCATCAGCCATTCTCCCCCATACAGTTGGACTTAGAGAGTCATTGTATGCCTTGGATGCAGATGACCACATATTCATCCCTGCCTGAGCAAGCGCGAATGCTTGTTGTGTCGCATACATAGCTCGATAAGCGCTAGATGACTCACCCAAAATCCCCTTAAACATCCCAGCAAATGAACCAGTCAACTGCTGCGCTTGAGTCATTTGAAGGTTGATAGAGTCAAGCTGATAGGCGTTTTCAATTTCAATTTGTCGATTAGAAAACCCATCATAAATAGCCTGACGTGTCTCCATGGCAGTCTGAATAATTGCTGTCTTCTGATCTTCAAATTGCTGCTGAGTGATAAGGTCTTGCGATCTTTGTTCTTGAATGCGGTCCATTGCATCCTGTTCACCCATATTCACGCCATTCATTTGTGCGTCAAACACTTGCTGTGATGCATCTGTACGACTAAAGCGGTCTTGTTCGACTTGCGCCCTGCCTGTTGACCCTCCCATTTGAGATTCAATGTTGGCCCATGCGATTGCAGTTGATTGCAGTTGCTTTCTGGCCTCAACCTCTTTTTCAAGCCGATTCATTTGACGCTTAAAGTTGCGCTCTTGAACATCATTTATTTTTCCAAGCTCCAATTCTTCAAGCCTGTAACGCTCTTGCATTGCTTGCGATTCAGTCAAGAATTGTTGACGCATTTGAAATAAGCGCTGTTCTTTCGCTAACTCTAAATAGCCTTTTTCAATCTGCAATTGTGTTTCAAGTAAAGCTACAGCCTCCTTGCGCTCATTAGCATTCAGCTCTAAATCCTGCATTGCATAGACTTTCTTCTGTGCATAGCTTTTTTCAAGCATTTGCATTTCTGTTTTCTGAAAGTCAGAGAAGTCGTCAATTTTGGTTTTTAGAGCAAACTTTGCAAGCTCAATTTCACTGTCGGCTTGAGCTTGGTACTTAGCCCTAAGCGCCTTGGCTTGATCATCACTAAATCCAGCTTTGTCGACTTCTTTTAAGTCTTCAGCGAGTTTCATTTTGATTTTAGTGACCTGATCAGCAACATTCATTTCAAGCTGAACACGGTTTTTAGCAGCTTGTTCGGCTTCGCGCTCTGCGTCTTTTTGGTCTTTGATGTCGGCCTTTTGCTGTTTGAGATAATCAGAGGCGGAGCTACTGCCGCCTTTGCGACCAGTTACGCTGACATGCATGTGCCCGCCAGTTGCATTTTTGGATGGGTTTTTATACTCATCCAAGGTCTTCACTACATAGCCATATTTATCAGCTAAAGCTTTGATTTGTGCATCAACATTGGCGCTATTTGCGCCATTATTTAGGCGCAGATCGAACGCCTGACCTTGGGGGTGCTTACCACCTTTACCTTGGTGGTATTTATCATTAAAGCCAGTGAAGGCACCTATTGAGCTTTTTAACTCCTTGCCAAGAATCTGAGCAAATTCCGCCGTGTAACCACGGACTTTACCACCAGATGTTGACTCACCGCTTTTAATCGGTAAGCCCTTTAAGTGGGAGTTGCTAACCATGCCGTTGCCGAGGCCTTTGGATATTTTGGCTTGCTCTTTGAGTTCTTTGGTTGTGGCTTGGGCTGCTTGAGTGATTTTATCCTGTAGTTTTGCGCGATCTTGAGCAACTAAGAATTCTTTTTGTGCAATTTTAAGCTGACCTTCATCCAAAGCCTTGTCAAGCGGAAGTTTGTTTTTGTCTTTCCATGACTCGATAAAGTTCGCCCATTCGGTAGCATACTTATTGCCTCCTGCTGCCTTGACATTGCGCATCCATAGTTCATTTTTAGCATTCTGTTCCTCGCTAACACCATTTAATGCATCAAGTGCAGCCTTCTTGCGCTTAATTGCCTCAGATTCATTATCGTGGGCTGTTACAGTTTCTTTTGATTTTCCAAGAAAAGCATCTCGAATGTTGATTGCAAGCTGCATGGCTGTGTTGGAGTCAATAGTTGCTGATGCCTGTTTATCAATGCGCTCTTTTAGCTCCTTATTAACCGAACTTAGGTTATTTAGGCTTGTTGCAAACTGCTCTGCACTTATTTCCCCCTTTATGTATTGCTCATAAAGAGACTTGGCTGCTTCTCTATCTTTTAACGTTAAATCTGTGTTGTTCATAACAACACGACCAAGCCCCGTCATTGCAATGACTTGTTTGTCGTATGTTTTCGTTAATCCATCTATCTCATTAATTTGATCGCGGGTAGCTTGCCGTTGAGCCGCTTCGTCCAACTTCACATATTCTTCAGTGAGATCTTTAACTGACTTGTTTTGCTTATCAAGAACAGGGGTTGTTTCTTTTGCTGAGTCTCTAAGCATATACATCGAAGCAACTGTGCCTGCAACACCAACAATCACCCCAACCGGCCCACCAAGAGCCCAATACAGGTTTTTTGCTGCGGTAGCTGCTGTGGTCATTGCGCCAGCTTGTGTCACCATTGCAACAGTATTCCATGCTGCTTTTTGCGCTGAGATTACAAATGCCTGAGCCAGTCGCCCCGCATAAATAGATGCAGCGATACCACCTAAAATAGCAATCTTATCTACATTCTCACCAAGAATACCAAGGCCTGCTGCAAGAGTGTTCGTCCCTTTGGTTGCCATATTTAGTTCGCCAAGAAACTTAGTAACACTATTGGTTAGAGTTGTTAGGCCATCCTTAAAACTATTGTCCATGCTATCAGCAAGGTCTTTGTATTTTCCTTTATTTGCCTCCAGTGCATCAGTCATCAAGCCCACGCTTACTTTGCCTGATATACCCATCTCCCTAACTTTCTGCTCAGTTGCTAAGGCATCTTGTCCACTTTCTTTTAGGTACTTAGAGATATCGGATGCAATGCCTGGAATTGCCTGCATAATGCTAATCCATTGATCATTACCAACTTTACCTTGATCAAGTGATTTGCTGTAAGCATTTAGGGCGCTTTGAGCCTTGTCGGCTGCGGTGGCGTTTGCCGTAAATGCGAATGACATTGCATCAGTTACATCTAGTGCTTGTATTGTGGTCTTCCCCATGAGCTTAATTGATGACTCAATACCTAGATAAACCTCTTGCGCCTCTGCTAGCGATCGATATGTTGTGTTAGCGGTCTCAAATAGTCGCTTTTGTACGAGATTGTATTCTTCTGTACTCGATGTTGCGATACGAATACGTGCAGCCATTTGCGTGTAGCCGTCAGCCATCGCAATACCCTTATCTATTGCAATAAACCCCGCAACAACTTTAGCCATCTCCTTAATAGCATTGGTGTTTTCACTAGCTTTTTTTGCCTGCTCATCAAGCGCCCTTGTTGATGTGCCAACACTTGCAGCCATACCTTGAGCTGAGTTGCCGGCAGACTTGGCGGAAGCCCCAAAATGCTCGGTGGAGCCGCTAGCCTTATTGCCCTCATTGAAAATTTTTGTTAATTCTTCACGCAAAGCTACTGTATTTTTTTCAGCATTCTTTGAGTCAATAACGATGACGAGTCTTGATTCTTGAGTCATTCTAGTTTCCTGTAGACGTAAAAAAGCCCACAGGAAGTGGGCTGAAAATTAAGTAATAAAAAACCCACCGAAGTGGGTCTGGCTAGTTATTTATTAGCACTACGGGGATACTTTTAGTTTGCTTAAGCCGTCTGTATTAAAGGTTGCGCTAGGCATCTCCACCATAAAGAATCCGCCACTAACAGTTAATTTTTTGGACTTTTTCAACATATCGATAAATTGCGGGACCTCAGAATCCAACAACTTTAAAATAACCTGCCTGTTTGGCGATGATGTTGACGCATCAAAAGTATATGTTTGTTCTGTATCATCAAATTTTGCCACAAAAGAGCAGTACTCCTGCTTACACCCAAATTCAGTGTGCTCAGCTATTATTGATACCTTATCTATGCCGCTAGATAGTTTTTGCACAATCAATCTTGCGTATGGAGATTTATATACAGCGCCCTCGTCAATTAAAGCCCAAGTTTGAATAGTCAATCCGCTACTATTGGTTGTTGAGTAGTAGTCCCATGTTTTTCCTTCACGAATTTCTTTTGTCATCGACTGTGTTACCTGTGCTTCCATTTCTTCCATCTCTTTCTCTTTTTGAGACTTACCACACCCAACCAACCCAACCACCAAAGCCATCAAAAGTATTTTTTTCATGTCATCACAATATTTCTTAAGTGACAACATTATGATTTATTGGATATAAAAAAACCACCCTGAGGTGGTTCATCTTATTTACATTGCACATTAAGGCGCTTTGACTACCAATAAAAATTACTTGGCATTCCACCTATTGTTTAGGGCTGTAAGGTGTTCATATAGTGACGGGGACTTGGCCTGCTTCTCTTTAATAATTTGCTCAAAGAAAGTGTAATTTGCACCTATTATTGACTTCATCGTATTCTTCATAAGTTTTTCATCTAAGTCGCCAAAACGTATGCCAACAGAAATAAACTCCAGATAATTTAACAAGTAAAGAATCGCCGCAATCTTTTCACCCGTTAGTTCATTGAATTCAGCGTGACTAATTTGATTTAAATTATTATTTTTATAATTATTATATACTTCTGTCGCGAACCTCACCTGCTCCATGTATTCATTAGATAACCTTGAAGCCATCAAGGTTTGAATGGAG
The DNA here is from genome assembly GCF_006352475.1 of Acinetobacter pullicarnis. NCBI lineage: Bacteria > Pseudomonadati > Pseudomonadota > Gammaproteobacteria > Moraxellales > Moraxellaceae > Acinetobacter > Acinetobacter pullicarnis. The sequence goes on along the minus strand of NZ_VCMZ01000001.1, from coordinate 1,398,943 downwards.
TGACTTCTTGTTGCTGTCAGCACTTGCCCCCTATATGTAAATAACCAACCAAAAACAGCAGCCAATATACCCAATGAAATCAATATTATATTAGAGCCATCGCTCGCGCTCGAACTATTTAGGTCGTATCCAAAAAACTCGTAATTCTTTAATTCAATATTCCAATAAACTGTTTCTATAAAAACTATAGCTAGGCAGATCATAATAATATTTATTTGAATATCAGTTCTCGGTTTTAGAAAAAAAGTATCTCGAACTCTTGAATAGAAAAAACCAAATAAAATCAAAAATGGAATTACCAAAATCAAAGTTCTTAACAATATAATATTATCAATTTCCATAACTTAGACACAAAAAAAGCACCCGTACAGGATGCTTGATTTTATCTAATTTGTAAACTACCCAATACCGTAGCCATCAGCTAAGCATGAAGCCAGTAAGTTGTAATTCATATTCTCTACTCCTAGTCGCTCTATTAATGCAAACTAACATTAATATGGGTTAATGTTTATTAAAATATCACACAAGCGATATTAGTCAACCTATAATTGTTCATAAACAAGAACTAATCTAAATCCTATCTAACTGATTTTAAAAAGGTTACAGCTCCTGAGAATAGTGAAAAATCTCGGTCAATGTTTTAATTATCAATAAGTTAAAACTATCCTATAGGTTTAAAAATCCAGTAAGCTGAATACCTTTAAACCCTTTAAGATACCGTTAAAGGGTTTAAAGGTATTTATAATTTTTTCACTAAACCCTATTCGAATATCAAAAACCGCTTCACGGCGCCTTCTTATAAACCTCATCCAAAAATGCATCATCAATTGCTAGAATTGCTTTCACAAAGATATGCACATCAATCGGAATATCATACATATCGCAGTAAGATTCAATATCAGCAAGACTTAGCGCAAGCGGTGTGCTTTGCTCATAGCGCCTTGATCGAGCAATTGTGTTGTAAGCGGAGAGGATTGCGTTTGCTACGTATGAATATTCAGGTGGCTCAATAAAATCAGGTGGCTTTACACCTGTCCTTTTGTAGATTTCACGCGCTTTTTCAGTGTCCCATTCAGAGCTGTGGTATCTATAGAGGTGGTCGACTTTCCCAGGATATCGGCCTCATGAGTATCGGCTTCTTGTTGAATAGTTTGGGCTTGGGTTTTCACAAATACCCACACAGCTATGCCGATGTCGCCCATGCTCAGAAGTTTTGTTGCGGTTTCTTTGCCACAAGTTGGCTCAATGATTGCGCCATCCTCTTCGAACTCAATGCCTTTCCAGTCAGCGATTAAGTGACATGCCGCTGCTTCAATCAACAACTCATGAAACAGCTTATCATCACCAGCACCAGCAACATCAAAGCCTTTTGCACTAATCTGATTATTCGCACGCTCTAACGCAACACGATACGGTTTATAGCCATCGCCACGAATCTTAAATTCAGCAAGTACATTGCCATCATCATCTTTATATTCACGCCACAATGCGACTTCTTTACTTTTTTGAATTGCTACTTTTAAAGCCATTTTGTTATTCCAAATTTAGAGCCAAGCCCATGCTAATGCAGTGGGCTTATATTTGATTCATTACGGAGTTACAGGTACACGCGTCAATGTTGGTGCCGCATCTTTAACGGTGAAACTAAATTGAGTTGTAAGCAGATCACCACCGCCACCGCTTGGCAATGGGGCTGATAGCAACACTTGAGGTAGTGCCAGCACATATTTATTACCGGCCGAATCAGCCAGTGAGTACGACAGCCCGATCGGAATATTCAAAAACTGCTTTTCATAAAGTTCAGCAGTATTCTTGGACCATGAAATTGTCACACTTCCCGAGCCTTTCATAAGTGTTTCAAGAATTGCACCGATGCCGTTATTGTCTTTTTTACCTAAGCATTTTTGGATCTGCATTGAGTTGTCGATAGTCAAATCAAGCTGCGATACGCACATACCATCCTTTACGGCGCCATCAATTAAGATATCGCCCACAGATACGCTTGTGAATTGAACCGCATCTACTGCCGCCGTGACCGTTCCAGTTGGTACTACTGCTGACGCTTTACGACCCATTCCCATGATTGAGAATTTCGACGTTACGATGCCTGAATCTGGAATCGATAGTGTCCATGTATTGATGTGACAACCAGTGAATAGGTGATAGTTGTCTACGTCAGTAAAGCCACGTACCACAGAAATGGTTTTTCGAGTGGTGCCACCGAAAGCGAGTACATTTGCAGCCCATTTATTAAAGGCCGCACACTCCAATAATTCATCCTGAATGCCGTAAGCGAACTCAGTTTCGATATCACCAGTAACTTCTACACCAGTAACCAGTGTGCCCGCTGCAATTCGGGTATCTTTGATTGTTTGTGATTCGGTTGTTTGTGGTGCAGCATCAAGACTATTTGACGTAAATCCAAGTGTCTGCCATTTTGCTGCTGCCGTTCCAACTGTTGTTTCCACACCATATCGTGTGACCTGCTTTGCTCCAGATGACATAATGTCTCCTTAATTTTTGGCATAAAAAAACACCCGATTGGGTGCTCTGATTTAAATAGCTCTTATCGTAAATTTAGACGTTTTTCTGTGTACTTAAAGCCAAGGTTGATTGCTCTTATTGCCGCATAAATGCATACCAAGCACACAAAGAAATAAACAAAACTTTCAGGACTTAAGTTAATTACACTCATCTTGACTCCTAGCATACTGAATGAAAAACTGGTATCTTTGATCACAGATTACTTTCCTCTTGTTCTTGCACGTTCAACTGGAAATCGAAACCCTGATAGTTGTAGCTATCGGGGTTTTTCTTTGGGTATAAAAAACCGCCCAGTAAGGGCGGTTTGATTGGAGGATAAGTTATTTTGTAATTATGGCTTGTAGTCTAAATCCACACTTACGCCAGTAACAATATTCGTTTTTGCAGAGCCAAGTGAGTGATTCGAAGCAAGTCGAACATTCACATCCTGCACACATAGACAATTCTTTCGTTGCCACTCAGTGAGCTCTCGACTCATCACCTCAGCTAAATGCTGTTCTAATTCTTGTCGTTTAAACTCAATTTCTTCAAGTGTAAGATTAAATGCCATTAGTTCACCCTAAATTCTGCTCTCACTATCTTAGCGTAAAAGTCTTTATCTTCAATGCTTCGCGGTGCATGGACCTTATATATCTCAAGATGGGATACGGTGTATGACTGCAGTAATTCACGCCACTCATCGCACATGGCTGCGACTACAATCGTACCGGTGTTAAGTGGTGCAAAGCACTGGATTGAGATAAACCCATAATCCCGAATATCAGGACTATTACCAATGCTTGCAATCCCACTATCGCCGTAATTCACATGAACTCTACACCATGGTTTATTGCTTGGTGGTTTGAATGGCATACCATCACGGGTTGGCTGATTTTCAATGCGTAAATTATCTTTATCCACGGCGGTAAACTGGCCGATGCGTTTGAATATTTCAAGCTCGGCTTGCTGCTGTTTCATCATTTGAATTTATTCACCGTATTCATATAAGCGATTGAGTAGATGCCGAGAGGTGTCTGTTGTGAGTGCCCATCTTCCAAGGCCACGGCGTACGGCAAATTGTTCTGAAGATAAATTGTGTCGCCAATTTTTGCTTGCAGTATCTTCTGCGCACCATCATCAAATGTTTTCTGATCTAGACTGCCTTTGGGTTTTGTATTTCCAGTACCAGCAATCGCACTATTATCTGGTGCATTAATTGAAATTATATTGTTTGAGCGAAAAGCCCCGTCCATAACAGGACTACCCATAATCACTTGCTGCAGCATTTCCGCAGCTACTTTCCGTAAATGCTCATCGCCATCTTTCAAGACTTGCAACGCAAAATTCGTCGGCGGATTTGTCCAAGACATAATTTTTACTCGTAAAAAAACCCACTGGTGTGGGTTGTGATTAATTTCGTATTTTCAGGCCTGTGCTCAATGAAAATAGCTTTTCCTTGTTCCTGTAAACATCCATAAAACCTTTCATCATCTGATCTTGCATCCCCTGGTAATTTAATTCCATTCGAGATGAGAATTGGCTGTCTAATTCATCAGTGTATTCAAAATTATACTTTTGTGGATTAAATTGTTTTTCCTTAAATCCGCCTAAAATGTCTAGCTCGAAAATTATGTTTCTAATATCCTTAAAGCTCTTTAGAGCCAATTCGGTGAATTCTTTCGTCTTAATATCCCTACTTTGAAGTTGCTCAGTTTTTTGAATTGCCTTTTCAACCCGATCAATTAGTCCAAAGTGCTTTATTTCTCTAGATTCTATTGTGCTTTGGGTAAAAAGCTCATCATTCTCAACACCAAATCTATATTGCTCCCAAGTATCTATTATGGCGATGTACAGTGCGTATATCTCAGAGCTTTCCTGTTCGAGAAGTTTTTCTATATGCTGCTCCCTCCAGTCACTAAACAAAACAAATGCAGCAACAGGAGCAAGAAAAGCTGCTGTAACCAGCAAAGCATCCTTGATTAAACTAAAAGCACACTTGAGCGAGTATGGCTTAGATAGCCAAGCGGTCTCAAATAAGAACCCGATAACAAGATATATAACACAGGCGTAACTCAACCAAAACACAGTATTCTTTATCTTTTCCTCTAAGCTCTTCTTATCCATAAATCCCCCTAAATTTAGAGAAATACTATAACAACCGGTAAAACTTTACACCTTTCTAATCTGACAAATCCAAGTCACATCGGCAGCATCAGCGTCAACATCAATCACCTTAAATTTACCCTTCACCGTGTCCCAAACATCACCAATCTGCGGTACAGCCATAACTTCATTTTGCAACACAATGGCTTTAGCATCCTCCGCCTGATAGTCACTCGGCTTGACCAGTTGCTTTGCAAAGCTACCAAACAGCACACCGCGCCCCTGATATGTTTCTATAGTCGTTACTGGATAAGTCTGTGTCACAAAATCAAAGTCGCCGCTATTGATCGCTTTGGAGCATGTAAAGCTATGCACGGCGTCAGCTAGATCTTCATTAAAGGCTTCTGCAATATCGGCTTGGATTTCATCACGTAAGCCCACTAGATTCTCCTTAACATACGTACAGATGATTTCTTCGTATAAGGCGCAATCAGATCAATGATGTATTGTTCTAATCCACTAATGGCCACAGAGCCTTCTTGAAACTCTTTTTCAGATTCAACCGTATCGGCTTTAACCTTTTTGCGTTTAAGTACTTGGTCTTTATCTGTATACAGCACACCAGCCATAATCCCTTTGATGATTTCATATGAAGCATCTTTGAGTGGCTCAGGTGCATCGTTTGGATCGTCGCAAGGCTTAACCTTACGTGCAATTAAATACGCTTCACTTTTCTTAATATATTGAGCCTTATCACGCTCAGATAAAGCGGTAAAGCCATCGACGTTTTGTTCTGCTTCGGATTGGGTGATAAAGCTCATGAGGTTATTCCTGCGGTTGTTGTTCTGCTGCTTTTGCTTCTTCAGCAGCTTTAGCCGCTTTTAACTCTGCAGCAGTTGGTTTTTTAACAACAGCTTTTTCAAACTCTGTAACTTTGGCTTTCAGTTCAGTGTTTTCAGCTTGCACTACACTTAACTGACCTTCTGTTTCTGTTAGTTTGGCTTGAAACTGATCTTTTGCATCTAAAGCAGCTTTCAGATCAGAGATTAAATCAGCATTTTCAGCCTGAATTTTCTCACATTCAGCTTTTGCTTCATCGAGGACGGCTTGAAGCTCTGGCGTAAGACCTACCGACACAGTGGCAGTTAATGGCTGTGCGCCTAAGAAAGCATAAGCCTGATCAACCAAATCCGCATCGGGGAAATCGTCATCAATTTCAATTGAGGTGGCACCCGAGATAACACCTAAAAAGGAATCGCGATAACAAGCATCTTGTTTACGTACTTCAGGAATATTCGCTGTATATATAATTTTCATATGTATTTACTCCAAACTAAAGCGGCCGTAACCGCTTAGTTTTTTTATTAAGCCCCAGAAATCACTGCTGCGAAAGGCACTAACTTACGGTCGAATTCACGCTTCCAGTTTGCTGAATCTGAAAACTGGGCAATCGTTGGGGTTTTATTGGGATCATCTTCACCAACCCATGAGAAGCCAGCAGGCTGCAAGATGTAAGTCTTACGCTCAACAATGATTTCAGAACCACCACCGTTACCACCCAACAAATCACGCCCTACTTCCACAGGATTGGTTGGATTGCCTTCGCCATAACCAAATGCACCAGAGCCAAAGAACATAGACAAGTATTTACCTGCTCCGTAGGTTAGGCCATCATCCATAAAGATTGGCTTGCCGAGGTAGGTAGTAAGAATCACATTACCTTGCGAGTCCTTGATATATTCAATCAAGTCCTTTTGGACCATCTGCTTCATTACAACAGAGTGCACACCAATCGCAGCGAATTGATCTGCCGCATCGCCTGCAGTAAATGCAGCATCTTGCATCGCCGTGGCTGTCATGGTTGCACCCGCGTCAATTACCATATCGCCACCATTGTTGGTGATATTCGATGCAATAACGCCACGTGCTGCACCAAGTAAATAACGCTGCCATTGGCGTTCCCAGTACTTCCCATAGCGGTTACGGATATGCTGCATTGGCGCACTGTTTGCCAATTCAGTGGTTAAATCCGCGGTTCCATAGGGCTTATTCAGGTAAAGGGTACGTGCACGCATGGTGCCTTGAGTGGCCTTGCCAACTTTGCCTTTTTGATCCGGATCATCAGTTGAAATATTCGCTTCTTCATTGGCATCTAAATCCTGCCAATAAGAAATCGTTGAAGTACCTTGACCATTACTAGCCACACTATCTAAAGCATCATTTTTAGCAATAATGCCTGATTGATACACGGCGGTTTTTTCTGGTGAATTGACTGGCTGTAGCGCCTGGTAGTAATCACCAACGAAAATATCAGCTAAACGGGTTGCTGGCATATTAATTGTCCTTTGTCTTTAATAACTGTTGAAATTGATTTGGGTTTTCACGAGCAATTGCAGCCCGTTCTGATTCTGAATAGTCAGACCATTTTTTAACTGCGGTACCGGAACCAGGTGCACTTGTTCCATTTGCACGCGGGAAGAAATAAGGTTTGTTTTCCTTGAGGTTTTCTACCCACTCTTTCGGACTTAATGGATTGGTTCCATCTTTACCAATGATTGGCTCACCATCGGCACCGATCATGACTGCATTGCCATGCTCATTGATGGCAAATTGAGATAGAGCTAACGCCGTGACATCGTCAGTAGCCTCGGCTAAACCACCAATTCCACTAAATGCTTGGGCAATCTGACCTTTAACAACAGATTGCTTAAACTGATTTGCATAGGCTTCAGCCTTAACCGCTTTTTCAGTTACAGCAGCCATTTGCTTTTCATGATCTTGGCGCATCTTCTCGGTACGCTTCTGAATAACTTCATCAATCTTGCCTTCGGCAATTAATTTGGTTTCTTCGTCTTGACCTGCTTTGCTAAGTAAATCCTTGACCGCATTAAGATCCACACCTTCAAGCTGAGACTTAATCCCCCCCAATTCGGCTTTAAGGTCCTTATTGGCCTGAATAAGCTCATTGTTTTTAGCCTTTAGGCCTTGAACCTGTTCGTCTGCTGCTTTTTGAATGGCTGCCTGTACTTCCGGATTGTTTAAATCAATTTGGTCTGGCATTTTATATTCCTTGAATAACCGCCTAGCGGATTTGGTTGCGCCCTTAGCTTTGCTTCAGGCAATAAAAAAGCACCCGAAGGTGCTTAAGTTGAATTTGGTTCATTTTGATGCTTGGTACATCGCATCTCGCGCATCATCCCACCCTTTATTTGGATCAGATTTCAGCTCTATAAGTTTTAGCTTCAAGGCGTGTGATGCAATCCAAATGTCATTGCGGCACACTGGGCAATTCACCACATATATAGTTTCATTTCGATCACTAGTAACTCGCGCTTCATTCTTTTGAAACTCAAGCACAGAATCGCATTTACCACATGATGCCGTATAGGTTTGTAACTCAGATTGGATACCGCGGCTTATTACTTTCATAATCCTAAATCCTTAAATGTTGCTTCATCCAAAACTCGGAGTTCTTTAAGTGTGAATTTCTCACCACTTAGCGGATCAATAAACTTATCCATTGAATAACCACCACTCTTATAGAGTTCATAGCGTTTATTACCCAACCATTCGCGCTGAAAGCTTTCATTTTGACGACTAAACCACTGTGTATAGGTTTCATTGGCATTGACCTGACCGATCTTGCCTTCGCGTTCATCATTAGGGATATTCTTCACGGCGCGATGATCAGCGACATAAGGGCGTAGACCAAGCATTTCACCATCAGCATCACAACCAACCTGCACGGTTCGACATCGGTAGTGATATGGGACACGCTGATAACCTTCACCCAGTTTTTGTACTCGACCATCACGACTGGCACATAACATTGTGACACGCCCATCCAGTGTGGCCACATCACGAGTGTGTTCAAACCCTAACGCTTTCCAAGTTTCTAGATATGCATCTGAACTTACATGCGCTCTGGCTGTTCTCACCTCAGCATCAATGGTATTGCGCGTCTGATCCAAGAGACCATCTTTATAATTTAACTTCTTGGTTCCTTTAATTCGCCGAATGATTTCCTGATTCGTTTGGCCTTCATCAATACCGCTTCGAATAACTCGTTCAGCTTTCTGCCTTAAGTTTTCCGCAACACTGGGGAAAATATGATTTAGGAGTTGGCCGCCTGCATAGGGCTTTTTCTTCGCCTTATTTAAAAGCGTGGTGCCGCTGACTGCCGGTGCCTTCTTGTTGGCCAGCTTATAAATATATGATGACTCATATGCTGCCAAGGCCACCGATGAATCCAACAGTATTGCGGGCAACTCTGTCGCTATACCTTGTCCCCACGACCTAATTATCTCTCGAACCTCAACTAATTGTGGGGTTGTATAAGTTGCTGCAGCTAATGCTCTTAATTCAGCTTCACTTAGCTCATCCAAAGCATCTCGCAAACTGTTTAACGCCGTGATCGAAAGCTTGTCGAACTTTCGTAAAATCTCATTTACGGATTGAGTTGATAATCGTTGCAAATAACTATTGTGCTGCGTCATTGCATCGAGGATTGATTGCAACAACGCCTGATTATTCATCACCTACACCTTGATACGGGACGTAGTTACCATTAGGTCGGTTATTTGTTTCTTGCTCAATCAGATCCAACTCAGCCTTATAGTCCCGTTCAGGCATCTTGCCAGTGGCCAAGTATTCCCAGTAGGTTTGGAATGAGTTGCGACCCGCTAATGCTCCTTCAAACAGCTGCTTAGCAAGCTCAATGTCATAAGATTTATTTGAGAACTCAGGCTTAACCGTAAATACGCAATCATCGGGATTAAGCCCAAGCCACTGAGCCGCATACTTAAGGGCCTGCTCGATTGCTTCAGCAGCACAGGTCACAATACTATGCAGACTTGCATGCTGATCGTCCTGACGCGCACGGCGGGCTTCACCCGACTCTTGCGAGTTAGTATCAATAACCTTGGCACCCGCTTCTAATGCAGCGTTTTTCTGAGCATCCATCTCACCTTTAGTTTTATCGATGCCCACCCCATTGATCTCAAGATAACCACATGACGAGTCTTTTGGTAATAGCCAGGCTGCCATTGGACCAGTAACACTTAGATCATCTTCATCGTCCATATTGCTAATCCATGGCTGCGGGTGCGCCGTGTGATGCAATGATTGGAAGTAATCTGCCGATAGCTGATAGTACTTTAATGCAGCCTTTGCCATGGTTAGTAATGGGATGGTACCTACATCGGGCGAGTTATCGGTGGCACCAGCAAATACAAACAACGTGAAGTTAAGTTTTTTATCTCCAATGGACGGGGTTTTATCTTCAATATTATTCCCATCGTATAGCTGGACAATCAACTCCCCTTCAACAAGCCTTAATACACGGCGAACTGTTCTTGTGTTGTGCCCAAACTCATCCTCACCATTGTTGTACTGCTCTTCAAGGACCACTAGGTTTAGATCACGACGACCACCTACGCTGTTTTCCTTCCAGTTGATGATTGATAAGGCATCGTAAAGTGCAAAGTAAGGTTTTCCCTCACTATCGACATCAATATAAATCCCACAGCGACCAGATTGAAGTATCTGATCCACCACTCGTATAAGTAGCTGCTTAAGGCCAAAACCATCACTTGTGGCATTCTGCTCTAAATGTGCCAGCAGTGAGCTTTTGATCTGGATATCGGGTGTAAGTTTTGATACTAACCCAATCATCGTACGTAATGAATCTTGCACCCATAACGGATATTGAGCACGCATCAAATAACCATCATATATGCTCCGATTTAAGCCATCTTGCTTCTCAGCTTCTATCATCCCTGCGGACTTAGGTAGATATGTGGTTGTAGCTAATTTAATTGTATCTTCGCCAGCCACAGAACTCGCATCCTGCATCGTTTGCCAGCTTTTCTTTGCCGCAGCATACTGCGGATGTTGATCTGTAACTGCCATATAAATACCCATAAAAAAGCACCCAATTGGGTGCAGTGTTTAAGACATACCTCGAATACGCCGAACTCCAACCATCTTCTTCTCCACTGGGAAGAGGTAAGCAATTGGATATGTACCCGCATCATTCATGTGATCAAAGCCCGCCTTTTTATCGGGCTGTCCATGATCATCATAGATTTGACGCTCTAAGCACTTCGTAAAATTCGGACACGCCGTGACATTCACAAATAATCTGCGCTCATTCACAGTATTGCAGAGCATTCCATTCATTGAGTTAATCCGATCTTTTACTGCTGGGTTTCTAGCGTTCACGTGAACCTTAAAGCCCGCCTTCCTTAGCAAAGCTAAATCCGTTTCACTCGCATTACTTGACTTACGGTTTTCTCCAGAAGCATCTGGGTAAATGCCAATACTGTGATCAGGATACTTTTTCTGTATAGCCTCAATCATGGCTGGTGTATCAAACAGATTAACGAACTCATCTACAGCATGCATGGTCTCACCACGGCGGACATATACCACGGCTGCCATTTTGGTAACGTTAAAGTCCATTCCAATATGCAGCACATCATTAGATTTGACCGTCTCACTTGATGCATTCGTTATTCGATTAAAGCAATAATAAATAACACCTTGATAGCTTTCGAAACCTGCTTCATATTCCTGATTAAACGTCTTAGGATCCATCTTGCGTTTAGCAACTTCGATCTCAGATGCAGGAATATTTCCACCTTGCAATGATGTGTAGGAAAAACTACGACAATCTGGCTCATGCCCAGGCTGCCCATCCATGAACGTGTCATAACAGTGATTAAAGCCTTTAGGCGTTCCTATCCTTAGAACATGACCGCCAACACGGTACACACCATTCACGATGTACTTACATGTAGATAGCATTGGTCTTAAAACTTCTTCCCAAGCTGCCCACTTACAGTCAGCCCACTCATCAATAATCAGAAAAAATAAGCCTGATCCACGTAAGTCATCATAATTATCAAGACCAACAACACGAATAACATGACCACTTTTAAGCGTGATACTACATTCAGTCTCATTGGGCTTACCTGCACGCCAAGACGGTGGAATGGCTTGCTTTAGCCGTTTCCAAAATACCCGCTTAGCTTGCTTAAATGTAGGGGCACCGTACCAAATTTCATCTTCTACCGACACGTTCCACTTCGCAGCTAAACGAGCTGCACGGCGCATCTCTGCTTTAGCTAAAAATGTTTTACCAAAACGCCGACCACAGACCGCATCTCGAAAACGTGCCTCAGGCTGCCAACCCCATAAATAGATATTCGCCTGTTTTGGTGTTAACTCTACTGCGCCGTCTGGAGGATTAAAGAATTGGCTCATTTGGAATTTCCTCGTCAGGTCGCAATACCACCTTATAATCCTCGTCAGGTGGTCGAACCTCTGGGGGATTTACCTCACGCTTGAGTTTTTCTAGTTCGAGCTTTTTAATCTCAAGCTCAATTTCTTCTTTGGCGGATAGCCCGCCTTTCGCTATTGAGCCACTCATTTGAATTAAACTTTGGGCCTGCTTTAAAACCTTGGCTTTCATGACCTTGTTTTTCTCAAAGTCGCTATACATCTGCTGAAGCTCTTTAAAATGAAAAGCCTTGTTAGCAATCGGGATATCTTCAATATTCTCATTGAAATCTTTACGAGTTTTATAAAATAACTCTTTAAGTTTTTTGCTTAAATTCTTTCCAGTTATCTTGGTTGGATCATAAGCGGCAACCTGCTGACGCTCAATTTCTATATTATAGTTTTGTTTTACAGACTCTGCTACTTGTTGGGGGGTATCAAAGCAAGCAAGAGACTGAACTATAAAGACTTTTACAGGCTCTCTTAGTATTGCCATAAACCCACCTTCGTAAAACTACGTAAAACAAAGCAGGCAAAAAAAAGAGCCTATTGGCTCAATTGATTACGCAGTTGCCGCAGCACTTCGCTATATCTAAATCGGGTACAAACGGCGGATTCTGTGCGACTTCAACAAGACGCTTAACGCTTTCGCTTGCTCCCCAACGTTTGACCACACCAATAAATTCTTCAACGTCATGACCGGCCAAATAATGCTTAGGTAGGCCGGTATGATCGCTATAAATAATGTCGCCGTCTTCATCACGCTCAACGCCAATGTGATATAGCTCATGTTCAATCAAAGCGCAGAAGTCACGGTCAGAAGCTTGCTCACAGAATGATGCGTCGATAGTAATTAAATAGATCGGTACGAATCCAAACCAGTCACGCATCTGTTGTTCTTGACGAGCCTTTTTCCATCCACCTTGATTAAACATCACCTTTTCGCACTGGCCTAACACCATGCGTTTTTTGGCCACGGCGGCCGATGATGCCCATGCGAATGCTAAGAATTGCTCACTGTCATGTAGCAGCTCGGCAATATGGTCGTGATCAGGATTATGTAAGGTGCCTTCAAGCGTCAAGAAGTTCTCAACCACCCACTCCTTTAGATCCACGGCGGGCACAAGTCGAATTGCTTCTTCTTCCTCAGCCTGATCAATAAAGTCAGTCGGTGGAAATGGTCTGATCTGCTCCATGAGCCTTCAATCCTCTTAACCAAGCAGTTGCGCGGCCAATATCAATATCAGCAGGCATGAACTGCATAAACCTGTATCCCATTTCTTCAGCCACATCGTAACGATCCATACTCCAAGCCTTGGTAGCAAGTTTTCCACCGCGGCCGCCTGACCATGGACCACCCGCAATTTCGATCAGCATTCGATATTCAACAAGGTGTAAATCAAAACGCCAATGTTTTGTGCTTTTGAAGTGAAAGTATTCTTCATACTTGATTTCCATACGGTCAAGAATTTCCTTGAGTCGTTCAAATGCATCCAGATATTTCTGTGTTGCCTTAGGCAGTGGCCTAGTTCTTGGTTTTGTTTTGATGGGCTTCTTGTTGGTTAGGGCTTTGTATTTTTGAATGTTCATGATTGTCCACGGCGTTTAATTCCGTCGAATTCGGGGGAATTAAAATTTAGGCATTAAAAAACCACCCTAAGGTGGTGGTGTGAAAGTTTACAATCAGCATTGTATTCTTTTCTACTTATGCCTTGCTGACAGTTAGAAATTTATGCTTTTTACACCCCAAATAAAACATCATAAAATACCAATTAATAGATACTAAATGTATGTTTTAATTAGCAAATAATACCAACATGTTTAAAACATAAATTAATGCATAAGTAATGCCTACTAAAGCAGCAGAAATCTGATGATCTATAGACTACTGAACCTTCAGATCAATATCAGGAATAATAGACTGTGGCTTAAATGCAACCTTGTAGTGATAGGCGCTCACACCTTTGCTAGTCAACTGCTCAGAAAAATAAGTAACATTGTCAGAAATACCAAGGGAGTGTTTTTTATATTCAGAACCACTTGTTTTGCAAGTCACATCGACCTTGCGTTCACTCACGGCATCAAATGAACATTTCCCCTCAATCGTTAAAATGTACTCACCAGTAATGCCATTATAAAAAACAATACGGCGATCTAATTCAAAGTTATCTGCTGCATAAGAAAGGTTTTTCGATGCAACTGCTGCGTCACGCGCACACCCTACAACTGACACTGCACAAATCAAGCCGATTGCCAGCATTTTTATTTTCATCATTTTTTCCTTGGGCGTAAAAAAAGACCCTTTTGGGTCGGTAAAAATATTAGGGGTTTTGTCAAGGATTTAAACTTAAAGAAATTAAATCCCTGACTTGTGGCACTACCCAGATCTGATGTTGGTCTGGTTAGTAGGTATTACCATTAATCAGTAATATCCTGTAGACCTAGATCACAAACAGACTGCAGCAATATCTCCGCTCCATCAGAGTGCTTACTCAAGATAATCTGCATAACCTCACGTCTATCTATAGCGCCATCACCATCAGTGATAATGGAAGATTTTACATAGATAGCGCAATTCGTTTTATCTGCTACATAGCCGACAAGGTGTACGTTTTGCTTGCCGGCTCGTGGCATAAGTCTTATTTCATTTTGAAAGCCCATTATGACTCCTTTTATTGATCAGTAGTTGTTCTAGTAATTAAAACACTGACAGCAATAAATGTCAAATTATCGTTATATTACAAGAACTTAAATCAATTATTGATTTTATGTATTTTTATTTCAAATATGGGCGCTTAGCTACCACAGAAGTTCTATGCTGTGGTCCATAGCTACTCCCTACTTTAAAGAACCACTGAATAGGCACAGTATTCTTTATTTTTCGGTTTCGTCATTCAGTTCAATGCGGGGCATCACTCCCAATTCTGGTTGTTGCTTTCCTACACATCCTATTCACACTCGATGAACTGTGTGGGTTGTGCCCTCTTTCGTGGAGCCTAAACGTGTTTGCTTAAACAGTCTTTAGCTAATCAGCAAACTCTAGATACTGGGTTTGTGCATTTCATTTTCCTTCAGGCAAATAAAAACCCCGCCGTGTAGCGAGGTTAAAGGTATCGAATTCGATAAGTTTAAATGCGATGCAAATAAACAAAAAATAGTAAGACTTTATTCATATCAAACTAAATTAATAATTTTTTAATTAGCCTGATTTACACCAACAAGAAATTGACTACAAACTGAATCTTTAGATGCACTGATGATTTGTTTGTTTGATAAATTAAATTTACTTGCTACCGTTTGATGATCAGCCCGAAGACTATTACCTGTTAAAACACCCAACTGCTTAACCTGTTCTATTGTTAACAATTTGTTATCCACTGCCTGATTTACTGTCACACAAGATGCAACGACTGCATCATAACGAGCAAAAATCTGTGAATAGCTAAAGAATCCTATAAGGCTGCCAATAACCACACCAATTAAAACGGATAATCCCATATGTTTTTATTCACCTTGCTTCTCTTTATGCAGGTAAAATATGGATTTCCATTATAATATTAATTCAAGTTGTCATATGCCCAATTAACAAACAAGTCTTTACTAAAAAAATCGGGAGCACCCTCTAGATCTATAACCACAACATTACCGAACTGCCCAGACACCTTATAGGGCCATTCGTATCTAAAAGATGATTTCGTTCCTAAATTTAATTCAGAGAAAAATCTCACCGCATTTAAACGAGAGTCTCTTTTGTTAACATCCTCTTCTGCTAAAATAAATTCATATATTTGCTGTAATATGCAAAGTGTAAATTTTTTATCCATATGCGTGCCATTTAATGTATATATTTAATATTATGTCGTTAAGTTTAATACATATACACATAATTACAATAAAATAATAGCTAGCCCCCCCTAAAAACTCACACACCCAGCAGAACATAAGTTAGCCACTGCATTATTAATGATCATCCAAACCATCTAGAGTATGCGTGTACATTAAAGACAGAAAAAATCTACCATCTATAAAAGTTAAAAAAAATCTAATTCGGCACGCTTAATTGAAATTTAGACATAAAAAAAGCTGCTTTTTCAAGAAAAAGCAGCTGAAACCAATCACCGATTTCCAAGGAATACGCAGCCAACTTATTGCTGATTATAAACGAGATTACATTGAGTTTAGCGACTAAAAACACCAGTTAATTGTAATACGTAAAAAATAACACATAAAAATAAATTTAAGCAAATAATTTCAATATAATAATATTTTCATTGAGGTAACATCCAAAGCACACATCAATTATTTCAAAAAAGTGACAACTAAGGAGGGGGCCGCTCTATCCAACTGAGCTATGGGTGCATAAAAAAAGCCCAACCCCTTTATAAAAGATTGGACTATAAAGTTTGAGTGAACTTCACTCTGGTAGACGTTATGCCTTATCTACCATGTCGAAAATATTACATATTATGTGATGTTCATCAATAACATATATTTACTTATTTAATACAAAACCACTCAATCGATCAATTAACAATCAATATCTTAGATGTTTAATCAAAACTTTATCTGTTGTAATTAATTCTGAAAATTTAAATACTTTACTGTGCAGCGAGCCATGCATAATTTCTTTATTGTTAGAAGACTACCTGGAACAATTGCACACATTAAAAAACCCCGCAAATGCGAGGCTTATCCAGTGAATTACTATAACTTCGTCCACTATAACAGGAATATGCCATACCCCGTATATTCAGTCAAGCGGGCTGAGCATCCTTATCAATACTCTTGGTGAACTTTTCAATCTGAAAATGCGGGTAACGAGATTTGATGAATGCTAAACCGCATTTAATATCCTGTTGTATTTGGGCTATATATGTATCATTACTCTTTGCAATATCACGAATCGATTCACCCATCACATAATGCCACCAGATCGCCCCGATCCACTCCTGAACCACTTCATCATCCACAGACTGCAGATCAATTAGAAGCTTTTGTATTGCACGCGCTTCGTTATTATCTAATTCGCAACATGTTCCCTTACGGCGCACACATAACCGATCTTTCAAATTTTTATCACCTATATACATAGCGAGTAATTTTTCTCTGTGTTTTTGAGTGATTCGTTTTAGTGGCATGATTTTCACAATTCGCACCATTGTTTCATTGTCACCATTGATCCAAGCACCAAGCTGACGACACCACCCCTCAAAGCTATACTTTTTCCAATCTGTTGCCTGCATAATCGTCACTGCCACATTCATCGTTTCTTACCCCAGAAGTCCATTAATCCCATTAACCGCAAACCCACTCTTAACCTGCTCCGTGCTAAACCGCAGCACTCGATAACCCAGCCCTACAGCCGCGTTATATTTCTCCATATCCCCGATATAACCTTTTGCCCGCGTATGCCTCCCACCTGACCAGATCCCACCCTCAACCTCTACAAGTAACTTGTGGCCAACAATATGAAAATCAGCCCGCCATTTACGATCTACGCAAAACTTAAACTCTTGCTCAAAGCTAACGCCATGTGCTTTCAAGTGCTGTGCGAGAGTAGCTTCACCCTCACTCACCACTCGTTCAGCTTTAACCTGCTTAGGCCGTTTAGCTTTAACCTTAGGCTGCGACTTAATTAACTTTTGATACTCAGCAACCGAAATACTGCTCACTCATTTAGACTCACTGTTACAAAGAACATGCTTGTAAGCATCAACAGGAACCCAGCCCGACCAGTTGCCAAAATTGATTAAAATGTACTGCTGCCCATCTTCTGTTTTTACACCCAGAACTGTGCGATACGGCGCATCAGCAACAGAATCGCATTGAACAATATCTCCGATTTTCATAAGTACCCCAATGCGTGATGTACGCCGTACTGTGATGATGCAAACACGGCGAAGATGATGAGCATGATCATGCAGATCAGGAAGTTATTTGGAGTCATGGCGAACATCGCTATAGCAGTAGCAGCCCGTTAGATAGTGACCACACTTTGTGCACTTAACTCGTATAGTTCGAGCAACACCATCAGCCCTATCAACCACAATGCTTTCAGGTTGATTTCCAGAAGTTTGAGCACCACCCAAAACACACTCCCCATCACGCCCACAGAAAGCCATATAGGCCACTTGCGCGGTTAAATTTCGGTACCCAACCCCACCATCGAAATCAAATAAACGGTCGCCGTGAATGTATTTAAGCTGTGAATAAAAATACTGTTGGGTGAACCATGCTTCGAATTTAGATTTCATCTCTCAATCACCACGCAACTCGGACTAATGTGAATCATCTCTAATACCTCCAGCTGTCCGGAAATTCCGGATAGTTCGATTGCGGTGCGGAGGTCATCCAGTGTTTGAAAAGTATCAAATACGGAAACATACGTTTGAAACCAAACTTGCTTATATGGATTCCACATTTCACAATCACCACCAATTACAGCCTTAAAGTAATATTCAGACGGGTTGATGTGCGTAGCCCCATCAGGCGCACCCTCCAAAATCTCTCTAGCCCTTTCAATTCCACCTACTTTTTGAATTAAATTGTTATTTTTCATGCTGCACCACCCACACGCTGATCACCCCAATTGCACTCAACCACAGTCAATCCATCATGCTGAAAGCGAGACCAGAGACGGTCGCCTAAATCCTTTTCGAGATCGGCAATCGTTAGGTTTGAAATCAGCATTGTTGGCTTACCTGCGTCATAGCGTGCATACAAAACCTTGTGAACCAACTCAAGGCGTTTCTCGCGGTCATGCAATCCGTACTCATCAAGAATCAACAGGTCGTATTGCGTGAAATCATAGATCACTGATTCTTCGGACTGATCTTTTGTGTTCTTGTCCCAAGCCGACATGATCCTCTGTGCTAGTTCTTCACTTGTGATATAGCGAACATACATACCCTTGTTGAGCAACGTCCGCGCCGTAGCGCAACTTAAATGGGTTTTACCCACACCAGTTGAACCAACAAGAATCAAGTTTGATCTACTGCCGCTTATGAATGATTTTGTGTATGTCACACACTGATTGAGTGCATTCGCTTGGCCTTGGTTGTTTGGGTTTACCTTGTAGCTTCTAAATCCTGATTCAGCATGACGTGCTGGAAGCATGGCACCTGAAAAATGTTTTTCACGAACGATGCGATCAACTTCCGCTTGACGTTCGTTATTCGTGGTTTCAACATCAGACACGGCGCACTTGGGGCAGATTTGATATATACCGGCTTGAACTTTTGCGACTTGGTGAATAGCGCAATACGCTTCCACTGCTTGAAAACCTTTTTTGATCAGAGTCATTGCGTTCATGCGAAGTCCTCAGGTATTTCAGTGTGTCCAGCCTGTCCACTGAATTGCGGTTGATTGGCCCATGCTGCATTCACGTTGCGATTTTGGCTTGGTCGTTGTTGTGACTGGAGTTGCTGCTTTGGCGCATAAATCCCTGTGTAATTTCCAATGATCGAAGTTTCCAAGGATTGATTTGCTAGTTCGCCATAACCGTTGAGTTTTTTCAGAACAAGATTCACAGCGTTTTCAGTGAGTGGTTTTTTCAAGCCGTTGCGCATATCAACAAAACTGTTCCACAGATCACGATTTACGTTCACAGGTAACTCAACCAACTTGGCGTCGAATGAGTTTTTAACTTCCTGTTTTTCAGGTTCAGAAACACGCTCACTTTTTTTATTTATTTTTTTAAACTTTGTAGAGTTGTTTTTGATAGTGATACTTTGTGTGTAAAGAATTTTTACTAGCAAAGGTAAAATATTTTTACTAGCGTAGTTAAAATTTTTAACTAGCAGTGGTAAAGATTTTTTACTAGCAATTAATTGATTCCCATCTAGTAAAATATTTTTACTAGGAAAATTAACAACCAATCCGATGCTTGATTCTTCACCAAGTTTGTAGGTATTTCCGTGGAACGTACTTGCCATTTCCACCACCAAACCAACCTTAATTAGCTCACGAACACACTTGATTACGGTTGGTCTAGATTTACCCGTAATCGCTTCAAACTGGGTTAAAGAGATTGAATCCATCTCTTTATTCCAGCCACGTGTTTTACGGCATATAACAAGATACAGCTTGCATGATGCATCTGAGATCTTACCTAAGACCTCGTCAACAAAAGCATTCGGAACCTGAAATGAATTAGGTACAAACTTACTCACTCTGTCACCCCTTGCATTTCAGGTGCAGGCAAACGGCGCCGTGCTTTAAGTTCTGCGGTTGTTGCGCTACGAATTTGATCACGACGAACAAGTTGATCCCAAGCAAGCCAGTAGTGATTGTTCGGCTGATATGCTTCGATTGTGTGTAGCGAGTTGATATCGATGCTGTCTGAGTAGACAACAACGTCACCAGGTAAGAATTCAGCTTCAACGGCGATTAAGCAGGTATTGCACTGCTCTTCTTTAAACGCCGTACATTTGCCCTTACATGGGTGTTGTGGTAAATTTGATTTCATATTCATCTGTACTCCATTTGAATTACCGACCGCTTTTCTGTTCACGCAGGAAAGTGGTTTTTTATTTAAATAAAATTCGCATGTACTCAGGCGAGCTGAATGCATTACTTAAATAAACCCTTGTTGCTTCAGCGATTTCGGGTGAACAAAAAACATCACGCTCACTCACCAGCTTCAATCCTAAAGCAGTAGCAAATGCGCTTATAAACTCAACCTGAGTTAAATTATTACTATCTTTTTTATCGGTCTTCATTCGAGATAGTGTGCTCGCATCTATACCTAGCGATTCCGCCACCATTTTTTGATTACTTGAATCAAGTGTGTGCAATATCAGCGCTTCGTTATTGCGTGCGCTTGCAGACAATTCGATTGATACTTTGCTCATGTTGTTACCTGTGTAACTTCGTTATTGGGATTGGCTTTATCTAAAAGCCACTGTGCCGTAAATTTCCCACCGCTATTGTTAGCTAGGGTGTTGGCATAATTGGTTTCGCCTGTGTATTCGGTTCGAGGGAGATGGCCTTTTTTCTCCATTTTACTCATAGCCATATAGGTGCGCCCTAGTAATAGAGCTGCTTTAGAGCGGCCACCAACAGCATCAAAAGCAAATTTAACGGGGTTTGTCATCTTAAACCGTCTTAAACTAAAAACATAATTTAATTAAACCATAGGTATAAGTTATTAACAACCCTAGGTTGATTTGTTTTTAGAGCTTTTTAATAGATAATTTAAACCAAAGGTTTGATAGTGAAATGAAGATGGAACCCGTTGCAGAAAGAATCCAACTAGCCCTAGATCATGCTGGCCTATCTTGGTCTGGAGCCTCTGTAGGAATTGGCTTGAGTGCTCAAGCAGCTTCAAAGTGGAAAAAGGGTCAGATAGGTAGAGAGACCCTACAAAAACTGAGTGCACTTACTGGTGTAAATTCGGGGTGGTTACTCGATGGAACGGGTGAAATGCTTGTAGTAGGCGATAAAACAAAACTTGATAACAATATCGACCTAACTAAGAAAGTTTTTCTTGATGGCAGACCGGTGCCTGTTATCTCCTGGGTTGCGGCAGGATCATTTTCTCCAACTGAAGTAGTCATTAAAGATGCTGAAGTTGAGGAGTGGCTTCCACCAAATAAGAAGTGTGGTTCAAATGGCTACGGTTTAATTGTTACCGGTGTATCGATGTCGCCCAAGTTTGAAATGAATGACAGAATATATGTAAATCCTGACATTCAAACTTTCGACCTACAGACCGATGACCTGGTTATTGTTTCCTGTTCTGGTGATACGGAAGCGACATTTAAGTGTTTGATCATCGAGGGTGGGAACACATACCTAAAACCCCTAAATCCGAATTGGCCTGAGCAAATCATTAAGCTGACGGAGGATTGTCGACTTGTTGGTAAAGTGGTTGGCCTATATAGAGATATCTAAAATAAACAAGAAACCTCAGTTCGACATAAACCAAAATACTGAATTTGAAGGAAGAGCATAATGATCGCAACACTCAATAAGTCTAAAACCGCACTAACGATTAATCGTCAAGACTTTAAATTGGCGTTAGAAAAAATTGGCGCAGGAATTGATAAACAAATAGCCGCGCTTAAAAAAGCCAAACAGAGCTATGACGCTGCGGAAATGGCAAACGAGGTCATTAGTGAAGCAAATATCTTTGAAGCTATTATTGAGGGCTTTAACGAGGCAGAAGAAACCAATCTAAAACTGGCTGACATCACTAATCTTGAAGTAGCACAAGGATGGATAGATGATTTTTTGGAAAAGTATTCTGGGTTATAAGCTGCCCAGACTTTTTTACTGGCTAGATAAATAAACTATGAACCCGATGCAAGACTTTTGGAAGCTTGGGTGTTTTTTGGGGAACCTATGGATATTAATACTTTCTTATCTGAAAATCTGCTTTACGGAAGAGCGCTGGTAGATTTGCGCTCTAGTAGTAAAGGCTCAAACCCACTATGGACTGGCTTTGTCCTTACGAGTAAAGGCGAAATTCCAGCATATATCAAAAAATGTCGAAACCCTGATGGCTTATTTATCGAAATTATTTGTTCGATTATAGGTTTATCCTTAGGATTACCCATCCCCAAGCCAATTATTGTCCTTGTTGAGCCAAATCATCCGCAAATAGCAGTTGCTCAACCGACATTTTTATACGGCTCTCAAATGTATGATATGCCTTCATTTGAAAGATTTTTAGTTGAGAGTCAATTAGGAGAGGAGTGCATACTCGAGTACACAGGGTTGTCTTCGGTGATTGCTTTTGATGAGCTAATTGCAAATCCTGATAGAAATAATAGTAACATTCTATATGATGGTGAAACATATAGATTCATTGATCATGAAAAGGCTTTTCACCCCAAACAAAATCCTCTAAGCCCTATCAGTGAGTCAAATAGAATTGGAAATATCTCAGATATTGTTCAGCACTACAAAGGTGAAAATGAAGTCTATATCTATAAACTAATGTCAAAAATAAAAAAAGTAATTCAAGATGATATATCCACCCTCTCCTTAAATGAACTTCTTGATGCTTCAAAAGCAAAAGATATTTCACAAGAATATAATTTAATAATCGCGCGCATAAATAATTTTTTGATAAGTCGACATTCCGTATTGGCAACACTTATACAAGATGCTATAACCACACCACCAGAATCTGCTCAACTGAACTTGCTTGGAGGTTAATATGTTTAATAATGATAAATTTCCTCCAGCTCCAAATTTTTATGCTGAGTGGAAGTCAATTTATTTTGAACCAATACCCAACAGTGGTGAGAAAATTACCATTCTTATAGTAATTAAGACTAATGATAAAAAAATAAATGTTTTTGATGCACTTCACCCAACTGTGATTGATAGTCTTTATGGCTCAAAGTCTTCATCGTTTCAAGGTTTAATTAAACTAATTAAGTCTAATATTCTCAAAAATGATGGTTATAGTAACATTGATGGGGTTTCTGGGAGTGTATGGCATAGTGCACTATCTGAAAACCTAAACGGTATTATTAGGCAGGCTCTTTATAAGTCAGCCAGTCTTGGTTCAGCGGCCCTAAAAAGTCTGTTTGATGATGAAGATGCTGGTATTGAAAATGAGCAAGTTGATAAAAGATGGTCTAAGCGGATTAAGACTGCTGTGCTTGATCTAGATTCATCATACGAAAATTCATTTGATTTAAAGATTCCAGTGGGTAGGGATATAAGAATTGCGTGTGGCTTCCACACATCAAGATATACAGCAAAATTTAATGTATGCACCTCTCAAACCATCATTAGAATGAAATCAAACCTAGTTGATTTACAAATACTCGACACTAATAACATTTCATCTAGATATGACTTAATACTACAAATGCCTACAGATGAAGACCTTCAGGTTACCCCTAAAGTCCTGGCGAGAATGAAGGAAAATGTCGAGATGTTGAAGCGTGAAATATCATCTAAATCCAATATAAATATTTTTACCTGCAACAATGAAATTGAAGGAGCTGGCAGAATATTTGAAATGCTTAAAGCTTCTTAAGATTCCGTATCTCTTAATCTAACCCGCCCAGTGCGGGTTTTCTTTTGAAAACAATAAATATGTATATTAATACACTTTAAGGGATATAATTTAGCTCTGAAATCAATCAAATCTCAAACCTAAATATGACCCTCCTAACTTCTCTCCTGCTTGTTGATATCTTGGCCATAGTTGCCACAGTTATCCTTATTCACAAGAAATAAATAATCGAAAAGAGCTAACCCGCCGTGTGCGGGTTTTCTTTTGCTTATTATACTTAAAGTTGAAAAAATACCAACCAAAGGTTTAAATAACTATTGCAACCAATTTAAACTAATGGTTTAATGATCTCACCAAATACAGAAAAGCCCCGATAACTTTAGACGGAGATCGAGGCTTTTCAAAACTGCGAGATCATTATGAACGTAAAAACCAATATCTTCAACTATGCAACGGCGACAGCTGTTTCATGCTCGATAGCGGTAGGTGCATTAGCATTTGCTTATCAGCCTGAATTCACTGGATACAACACACCTGCTCCAGTAGTAAACATTGCCCCTGCTGAATTCTCTATTCAGTCACTTGCAATCACTGGTGCATCAACCGGTACAGCAGTTATCAACCTCGACGACTTCATCCTAAATGTGCAATTCACATTCGAAGCGCATCCAGATAGCTACGGCGTACCAGGTTCTGAATACACGGCAGTCGAAATCACAAGCCTTGACGCAATCAACATCACAACAGTTTCAGGGGACGCCTTCTCTGACTTCACTGACGCAAACGATCACTACAGCATTAACCAGTTGATCACGGCGTATATCGAAAAGAATAGCTTGGTTGAGGTGGCGTCATGAAAAATTATAACTGCCCTACCTGTGGAAAGATCATCCCTGTTGATCGCTCGGCTATCAAGGCTGGTGATGAAGTTACCTTCTGTAAAGTAACAAACAATGCACGATCTACCCGCTTCTCTTCAAAAGAAGGTGTTGTTTCGGATCGCACTGGTGATGTTGTGATTGTGACGCATAAAAAACAAAGCATCCCAATGCATATATCAGATGTAACACCATCTGATGCGCCAAGTCCTTTGACTTATGCGTTTTGCGGTACCTGTGAATGTGCAAAGGAGGCTGCGTAATGCCTACAACCAATCAAACTAATACGGTGCACACACCTGAACTAGAAAATAATTTTACGAAATTATCAAAAATCAATGTCAACAAGCATACCGAAAAGAAAGGCCGTTTCACTTATTTGTCATGGACTTTTGCTGTTAGCGAGGCTATGAAGGCCGATCCTTTAGCGGTTTGGGTATTTAGAGACCCTATGGTTTTTGCTGATAAAACAATGATGGTTCATTGCGATGTAACCATGTTCGGTAAAAGCATCTATATGTTCTTGCCAGTCATGAACAATAGTAATAAGGCTATCGCAAATCCAAATGCTTTTGATGTGAATAGCGCGATGATGCGGTGCTTGGTGAAAGGCATCGCTGCACATGGTTTAGGTCTCTATATCTATGCTGGTGAAGATCTACCAGAAGAAGAAAAGCCACAGGCTCAAATTCAACAAAACATGC
Source organism: Acinetobacter pullicarnis (assembly GCF_006352475.1). Lineage (NCBI taxonomy): Bacteria > Pseudomonadati > Pseudomonadota > Gammaproteobacteria > Moraxellales > Moraxellaceae > Acinetobacter > Acinetobacter pullicarnis. Next base: position 1,373,477 of record NZ_VCMZ01000001.1, on the reverse strand, counting down.
AACCACAAGCAAATATTAGACAACAGCAAGGTCAGCAGCAAAAACCAATCGAGCAACGCTATCAAGATGCGCTCAAAGCAATTGCTTCAGCCAGTAAGCCAGGAACATTGGATAGAGCAATTGACACCTTTGGGTCAACTAAGTACGCCGAATCCATTCAACGTGCCTGTGATGCTCGCGCAGATCAGATGGGTTGGTCTGCCCCACCACCGAATCACAGTCAAAACCAAAATCAACTCCATAACTGAGGAATAGAAAATGAATACACCACTTTTAACGCCTCAAGATGCATTTAACGCAATGTTGGCCGGCAAGAACATTCTATGCCGTGCCGTGGGTGAATTGATGGATTTTGATGATATCGAGCAGTTCCCCGCTACCATTTTCGCTAAGACCGGTTACGAGTTTTGCATCAAGATCGAAACCATGGCGCTTGCTGGTATTACATTTACAAAGCCGTTGACGCTTGAAGAAATTCAAGACGAGCAAGATGTTTATGTGATTCAGCCTCATGACTCTATTTATCACTATAAATATCGCCGTACCGCTGCGTTAGATACGGCGATCGAGCGCGGATTTGCTCAGCGTGATGTTGAAAATGCAAAACTTCAATTTAAAGCACTTTGTATTGCACTCGGTCGCAACGCTGGTACTGAGTCATTGGTTGTTCCGGTTGGAACAAATCATGAGAAGCCCAAAGCTACTCGCAAGACTAAAGCTCCTGTTGTGGCTAATAAGAATGTCCAAATTGCAGCATCAAATGATGCTGTAGAAAAGACATCTCAAAGCAGTATCCAAATAACTGCAGTCGATAAAACTGTTATTCAAGAAGATAACCTTGTCACTTTTGATGATGCTAAAAATCAGCTTAGTCATGAAAAGTCATTGCGTGACCGTATTACCGCAGCTTTAACAATTGGTGATCTTGAAGCGCTATTGCCTGAGCTTCAACAGCTTCACGGCGAATCTGGGCACTTGATCATGAGCCAGTATGAAAATCACAAAGAATCATTAAGCATTAGTGAATTAAGACGATTGACACTTGAAGTCGAGGCGGATTTGAGTGCACCGGTTGATGAAGAAGAAATTAAGCGCCTCGAAATATTAGATGACCTACTCGCCCGCGCTGCTATTGCAAAAACACCGGTTGAGGCAAATGCGCTTGTCACATACACACGCAGCTGGACCGAAGAACAGCGTAAACCATTATTGGTTGCAATCAATAAACGGCTCATTGAGCTTGCACCGGCTGATGTTGAAGCACCGCCTACGCTGATGGATCGGATTAAGAGTGCTGTCGATTTAACAACATTGGATGTTTTAGAAGTTGATGTGGGTGCACGTAGTCCCGAAATGCAGCCGAAGTTTATGGCTGAGATTGTGAAGCGCCGCCGTGTGCTTGAGGGTGAAGTTGCATGAGTACCCCTATCGATCTAAATGCGGTTCTATTCGCACAGCTTGAGCGATTGAGCAATCCCGATCTGCGTGGTGAAGATCTCGAAGCTGAGCTGCAGCGTACAGATGCAATTGAAAAAGTAAGTGAGCAGGTAATCAAGAACAATAATATGCGCCTAAGTGCCGCAAAACTTGTTGCTGAATATCGTGGGATTAAAAATATTGATGCTGTGGAAATTCCACAAAATCTAATCGGGTGAATCATGGCCAAAGGTGTAGCAATTAAATACACGCCTGAGCAGTTAGCTTTTATTGAAGCTAACTGTACTTTAGAGCGAAAAGCGTTAGCTGAATTAGTTAACTCAAAATTCAATACAGAACTTGCAGTCGATCAAATTAAAGCACTGTGTACACGTAAGAAATGGAAAACAGGTCGCACCGGTCTTTTTGCTAAAGGTGCTACTTCTTGGAATACTGGCACCAAAGGCCGATGTAAGCCAAATAGTGGAAGCTTTAAAAAGAATCAGGATGCATGGAACCACAAACCTATTGGCTTTGAAAGAATCTGCAGCAAGGATGGGTATGTTTTTATCAAAACCGCAGAGCCAAATACTTTTGAGCTGAAGCATCGTGTCGTATGGGTACAGCACAATGGTCCGGTACCAAGTGATCATGTGGTGGCTTTTAAAAATTTAGATAAAACAGACTGCAGTATTGAGAATCTAGTTTTATTAAGTCGATCTGAGTTAGTTCGATACAACCAGACATTTAGACGATTAGCCACACCATTGAATAACGCATCTTGCATTTTATTAGCCAGGCTTAAAAGCAAAAAACATGCACTGCAAAAGGTGATTTCATGAAAAAGGAGCTCGAAGTAATCAAGGTTATTAATCACCTCCCTGCTGATCTGTGTGCCCCATTCATCCAGTGGATGTTGAATGGTGGCCATGAGCCAAATAGCAAGAAAGGTTGTGTGACTCTAAAGCGTGGCCAGAATGTAGCGAAGATATTTCACGGCGAAGATGTAGAACCAAGTTATGAAATGAATGCTTATTGTGTTGAGCGCTTTGAATTGTTTTCTCGGCAGTACTTTAAGGTCGGCAAAAGTCTTATTGATTCACTTAAAAGCCAGGCGGTAATCACGCTTATCGATGCCCGCCGTGAATTTAATATTAGTTATTTGAGGGTGGCGTGATGGATGTTGAAAAGCTAGAAGATCTTGATAGAAAATTCGAACTGTTTAAAGAAAAAATGGGATCTACGAACCATCCGTTCACAAGAGATACGCTTGATTTTCTAGACAAGCATCGCCCAAACAAGGCCTTCCAGTATTGGGCGCTAGTGATGCTTCAGAGAGAATTGGATCGAGCTCATACCGAAGGTTTGGCATCTCAAATTTGGGATTTAGAAGGCCGTATCAATGAGCTTCTTGGTCGCGGTGCTGCGGTGATCAAAGAGCGTGATGAGTTAAGAGCTAAATCGAACGCTGTGCCGGAGGGTTTTGTATTGGTACCAAAGGAATGCTCAGACAACATGGCCGAGATAATTGCAATCACTGCCAAGGTGTGTGGCGGTATTGCTGGTGATGTTTATGATGCTGTTATAAAGCAAGCAATGATTGAAGCGTTGGAGGTGAAGTGATGGGTGTTGTTAGAAAAATCGACGATCCTTTTGACATAGTATGGCTGCTTCAAATGAAGTATCGCAAACCGGTCGTGAGTCTGGAGGAGTTAATCCCGGATTACTTACCCCACCTAACTTTGGTTCAGGCAAACAAGCGGGCTAACAAATGTAACCTACCTTTCCCTGTATTTAAGTCGGATGGTCGCAACTCGCCTTTTTATGCGCATTTAAGCGATGTTGCATTATGGTTGGTGAGTGTTCAAAATACTGCAAAGAAAGACTGGGTTGCTATGAATGCCTAGGATTGAGATTTAATGAATATCAATGGCGGTTGCACCGTATTTACACCTTGCACCGCCAACAAAAAACTAAACCATTGAATTATAATAACTATTATACATTATCGATCCCACCCGCCATCGGGGCGACCCAAATCTTCCTATCGATTGATCTATCGAATAATTCAGCAATCACGTTGTTTTGGCTCAATTTTCTTAACCTCATTTCTCTTGGTTTAATCTCACACGCATGGCATTGGGTATGTTGTGGTTGCACTTGACTTGCACCACAGTTACAAAGGGGTGCAAATGGAAAATATTATTTAAAATTTCATCTTGGTCAGTCTGAGACCTTGAAAGGACCTGGCTAGTTTAGGTATTTCTAAGCAAAATATCTATTCTTTGGTGCAAGCGAGTTCACTCAACACAACTTTAAGCCCTAACGATCAGAGTATGCTTATATGTGAAAAAATTAAGTTTTAAATTTCACTAGATTCATCAGTACTGAAGAAACGGCTTTTATCAACTTCTCAAACATATCCAGCTTTAACAGTGCACAAGTAATGATTGATAAACATAAACAAAGCAATAAACGCATTAAAAATTGATCGGGAAGCGTCAAGTAACGCGCCAAAGCAATCACGACCAAGCCATGCAACAAATAAACAGCCAAGGTATGTTGTCCTAGATTCACACAGGCATCATTCAACTTCCCTTTGAACAACGTCGTAAGTGCGAGTACCGCCAAAATACCAAGGCTTGAAATTAAAAATACAGATAACCGTGTCACCGTACCAGTCAACGGGTCGACACCGAGTTGTTTAAAACTCAGACTGCCATACAGCCACCCGCTTGCCAAGCCACTGAACTGACTGATTAAAGCAATAATGACCAGCACAATGAATCCGTAAATTGCAGCCTGCTTATTGCCTTTGACAAGCTGTACAATTTGCTTACCATAGACACTACCGATGACAAAAAATGGCAAGAATGTGAAGATGCGACCTATTGAGAATACGTAATTATTGATGGGTGACAGTCCAATCAATACCGACAAAATGATTGAAATCAACACTGGAAAGCCGGTTTTTTTCAGGAGTAGCATCATCAGTGTCCATGCAATCATTCCGCATAAATACCACAAAATCCAATAGGGTCTCATCAACCAAGTCGTGGAAAGTTGATTGCCACTAATCAATGAGTCGAAAACAACATATACGATCTGAAAAGGAATCAACAAAGAACAGAAATAAATGATTTTCTTAAAAAGATCAGTACCCTTAAAAAACATCCCTGAAATAAAAATAAAGGCCGGCATATGAACAAAATAAACAGTGCTCACCAACACTCTATTTACATCATCATTCCAACCAATCATGCGCTCTAGAAAATGGCCAAAAACCACCAGAAAAATTAAAACCCCTTTGCATGTATCTAAATAAGTATCACGCATATCGCTGTTTTTCTAAATAAATATAGCTAATTGTAACTTAGATCCGTATTGATATATGCAGAAGTTTTCCAGTCAAATGTACCGCACAGCATGACGAAGAAAGCCGCCATTTCTGACTTTAAGCGAAAATATTTAGATTGTCTCACAGCCCAAATAGAAGTAACTTTAGTTGAATTACACCCACATTTACAAAAGTTTATAACTGGTTCCAGATTGAGATACATATAAAATCGAACAAAATAATAGAAACAAGCTATAATTTGGCCAATATTTGTCTTCTACTTTTGTTGAGCGCTATTTCGTTCATATGAAACTACTTAAATACAATTCTCTGATGCTTCGTCCCATTTATGCCCTCAGCCTATCTCTAAGCTTAACAGCATGTGGAAATGGTTCTTGGTGGTCTACGGATGATCCTCAGCTCAACACCGAACAAATCACCAGTTTGATTCCAAGTCGTGTAAAAGATCGCGCTTCATGGGCCAAAGACATTGATGCAATTAATAAAGAGCTGAAAATCCCAAACAGCAAAGAGAATATCTGCACCATTATTGCTGTCGTGGACCAAGAGTCTAATTTTGTTGCCAATCCAAATGTCGCAGGCTTGGGCCCTAAAGCTGCCAAAGAAGTAAGCACGCGTTTACAAGAGAAATTTGAAGCAAAACTGGGTGAAACGATTGGTGGACCACTTGCAGATTACTTTCAAGATGTATTGCAAAATCAACCAACTCCTGAAGATAACTATTATAAGCGAATTAGCAAAGTCAAAAATGAGCAACAACTCGATGTACTTTATCGTGAAATCTTTGCTTATATGTCCAAGCATTATCATATCAGTGCATTAACAGGTGCTGCAAAACTTGTGGGCCAAGATTTCTCTGAGAAGATGAATCCGATCACCACCTTAGGCTCAATGCAAGTTCATATTAATTATGCACTTGCCAATAAACGCTCCAGTATCAGCACCAACGAACTACGTGACGAGTTGTACACTCAATATGGTGGATTGTATTATGGTATTCATCGCTTAATGATGTATCCAGCTGCTTATGACAAAGCAATTTATCGTTTTGCGGACTTTAACTCAGGCACTTACTCAAGCCGCAATGCTGCAGTGCAGAAAATGGTGAATAAGCTGATGGACAGTGATCTTAGCTTAGATGGTGATTTTCTCTCGTATGATAAAAATGAAAACCCATTACCTATCGTTTCAACCACTGAAAAAACGATTAACAACCTATTCATTCAAAACAATATTTTAATTACACCAAGACAACTACGTAGCGACTTGAAAAAAGAAAAAGATTTAGACTTTGAGAAAACACAAACTTATATCGCAATCAATAAACTGTATAAAGACAAAGTGGGCAAGGCGCACCCTTATGCGATCATGCCAGAGGTCGTTATTTCAGGCCCTAAACTAAGTCGAGATTACAATACCAATTGGTATGCGAGTCGGGTAAATGGACGGTATGACACATGTATGCATCGCGCCAAGCGTATAAAAACTTAGCCTTATTTGATTTTGATGGCACGCTGTGCAAAAAAGATAGCTTTACTGGATTTATATTTTATGCCCTGTCTAAACGACATATTGTTAAGCAAGGCATAAAAATATTGCCATGGATTCAAGCCTATTACTTAAAAATCTATCCTGCACATGCAATGCGCCCAAAGCTTTTTCATGCCATGTTTGCGGGTGCTACGGCAGCTGATATACAAGCATTGGCAGATGAATATGCAGCAGGACTTTTGTCCCAGCTCAATCATCCCCTATATCAGCAACTGCTAAAACATCAGCAACAAGGTGATGATATTGTTATTATTTCCGCCTCATTAGACTTATATCTTACGCGCTTTTGCCAACTCCTCGATATCGATTTAATTTGTACTGAGACTGAGATTATTGAGCATAAACTCACAGGACGATTCTCTACTCCTGACTGTAGTTCAGCACAAAAACAAATTCGACTTAAACGGAAATATCCGTTAGATCATTATGCAAAAGTTTATGCCTATGGTAATAGCAAAGAAGACTTGGAAATGCTGAGTTTGGCCGATCATCGCTATATGGTTGGAGAGGATCAGCAACTCCCACCAATCCTCAGTCACGCAGGAAAACTTGCTTAAAGACAAATCCAAAGCACAAAAAAGCTCGTCGAAACGAGCTTTTAAAAACTTAAATGCTGAATAATGTTATTAATAAATCGCCATATGATTGCGATGAATCATTTCTAAAGAACGCGCTTCACCAAGTACTTGGTGAACTTTGTCTGAAGACAGACCTTTGACCAATTCAGCAGAACGCGAACTAAAATTGACGCGACCCACTGCGATACGCTTACCGATTTGATCAACACACTCAACCACATCACCACGATCAAAATGACCTTCAATCGCTTTCACCCCAACAGGCAAAAGACTGCGATGCTGTGCTTTAATGGCATTGACGGCACCATCATCAATCACTAGACGTCCAGCCGTTTGCAAATGTGCTGCTAACCACTGTTGACGTGCCGTAATCCGATCATTGTCTGTGACAAATAAAGTACCTAGCATTTCGCCCGCCATTAAGCGTGCGAGGACTCGATCACTTTCACCACTGGCAATTAAGGTTGGACAGCCTGATTTTGCTGCAAGGCGTGCTGCGCGCACTTTGGTGAGCATTCCTCCGCTCCCCAATGCACCACTACCGCCTGCCATTTCAAACAGTTGCTCATCTAATGCACGCACCGTAGACAAGAGTTTTGCCTCTGGATTACTACGCGGATCTGCATCAAACATGCCCTGTTGATCGGTCAAAATAATCAACAAATCTGCATGAACTTGACCTGCAACCATCGCTGCCAAAGTATCGTTATCGCCAAAACGGATTTCGTCTGTCGACACTGTGTCATTTTCATTGATGACAGGAACAACCTGCCATTCAATTAGTTGCTGCAATGCATCGCATGAATTTAAATAACGTCGACGATCGCTTAAATCGTCATGGGTTAATAACACTTGCGCTGTTTTGACTTGATGACGATCTAGAACACTCGACCAAGTTTGGATCAAGCCCATTTGGCCAATGGCGGCACAGGCTTGCAAACTGGGTAAATCAGTGGGTCGACTTGGCAACTTCATCCGTACCATACCTTCCGCCACTGCACCCGAGGTCACAAGTATCATCTCGTGACCAGCGCGGTGTAGATCTACAATTTGTTTCGCCCAATGCGAAATGGCTTCGAGATCTAAACCTTGCCCGTTTGCTGTGAGGAGTGCAGATCCGATCTTAACCACGATCCGTTGGCACGCCTTAAGCTGACGTTGCCCATCTACCACTTGTATCATGTTGTTCCTCAGCTCTACTTAACGAACGTAGACAACTTCCACGTCATCTTCTTCGTCGTCTTCAAATTCATCTAAATCATCTAGCAACAAGCCAGCTTCACGCTGCTCTTTGCGCATTAAGCGATATGCTTCTTTCGCTGCAATGGTTTGTTCACGAGTTTCAATTTCAAGTTGTTCACGGAAGGCTCGAACTTCTGCTGCATATTCAGGATCTTCGAGTTCACGCTCACGCTGCTGCTCAATTTGATCCATTAAATAATACACCACAGGTTTTGTGCCTTCTGAAAGCAAACCAGAAGTTTTAAACACCGGACCATCCCATTGCAATTCATCGAGAATATGCTGACACCATTCATCTCTGGTATCTTCAGCCAGTTGATCAAGCTTATTCAAGACCAAGACCACTGGCAATTTCGCCAAGGTTGGTGAGAACTTCGCCAGTTCATTGGTAATGGCTTTGGCATTATAAGCAGGATCAGAACCATCAATTGGTTGCACATCAACGATATGCAATAAAATGCGGGTACGTGCCAAATGTTTTAAGAAACGAATGCCTAAACCAGCGCCTTCTGCTGCACCTTCGATTAAACCTGGAATATCGGCCATTACAAAAGAACGATGGCTATCCGCGTCGACCACACCAAGATTTGGGATCATGGTGGTAAATGGATAGTCAGCCACTTTTGGTTTTGCTGCAGATACGGCACGAATCAGCGTCGATTTACCCGCATTCGGCATACCCAATAGACCAACGTCGGCCAAAACCTTTAACTCTAAGCGAATTTCACGAAACTCGCCTTTAAAACCATGGGTACATTTACGTGGTGAACGGTTAGTCGATGACTTAAAGTGCGTATTGCCTAAGCCGCCATCTCCCCCCGTTGCAACCATTACTTTTTGGCCGCTTGCGACCAAATCGCCAATAATGTCACCAGATTCTGTATCTACAATTGTGGTTCCAATTGGAACAAACAAGGTGACTGATTCACCACCGCGACCAGCACAGTTTGCGCCTGAACCATTTTTACCACGTTCCGCACGGAAACGACGGGTATAACGATAGTCAACTAAAGTACCGGCATTATCATCTGCTTGTATAAAAATGCTACCACCGCGCCCTCCGTCACCACCATCAGGTCCGCCAAAGGGTACAAATTTTTCACGGCGAAAACTGGCTACGCCATTGCCACCGTCGCCAGCCTCTACGGTAATGACTGCTTCATCAACAAAGCGCATGCTGCCAATCCTCTAAATATTTTTAAACCGCCTATTTTGCCATATTTTACAAGATTTCTCGAATAGTATTCTGCATGAATGCATGTTTTTGCATAGCAACAGATTTGACAAGTGACTGGCTTTTATTTAAAGTTTGTGCAAAATACCTGCGCAAGCATAAAAAAACTATACTTAAGTGCTTAATTTAAATCACTTAATAATAAAACCACCCTCAACAATGACCGCGTTAAAACACCAAATTAATTTTAAAATCCAATGGAATAATCGAACCGAATAAATGTTATTTATGCAATTAACTGCTGCTCAAGGCCCAGCAGAATGTGAACAGGCCGTCAAATTTACCTATCAACAGCTTTTAGCCGATGCAAAGCAACAGCAAATCGAGTTAACCCGCATAGAAGAAATCGTAACCCCAGCAGGTTATGCCTCCATTTTACTGCAAGCCAAGGGTGAGCAACTTGAGGCATGGAGCAACACTTGGTGCGGCAGTATCCAGTGGACTTTTCAAAGCCCGTTTCGGCCACAACATAAACGTAAAAATTGGTTTATTGGCATTACAGCGTTTAAAGCTCCCAAACTTTTACCTGCCGATGACAGCATTCGCTTTCAAGCATGTCGTGCTACAGGAAGTGGTGGTCAACACGTTAACACCACCGATTCAGCCGTGCATGCGACCCATATTGCAACTGGCATTAGCGTCAAAGTCATGACCGAACGCAGTCAGCATGCCAATAAACGACGCGCCTGCGAACTGATCGCATTAAAGTTGCAACAATATGCTGACGAAGCGCAAGCCGATCAAAAACTTGCACGACATATACAGCATGGGCAAGTTGAGCGTGGTAATCCGATTCGTCGTTTTAAACGTTAAGCCTATACGTTTTTTTTATTTTCTAAAATTTCTGGCAAACTGCGCTCAATCCACGCAATTAAATAATTTAACTTCTCCGCAGCCTGTGCCCCCAAAATGGTCAGTTGATATTCAACTTTGGGAGGCACTTGTGGGTAGACTGTTCGTAAAATAAAACCATCTCGTTCTAAAATTTTTAAGGTTTGTGCCAACATCTTTTCACTCACCCCTTCAATACGTTTTCTTAACTCACTAAAACGTTGCACCCCCTCACTTAAACAACGTAAAACCAACACTGACCACTTATTAGTGAGATGCTCCAAGATTTCCCGTGAAGGGCAATCATTAGACAAAACTTGACCAATCAAATTACTGTTCGCATAGGCGCTCATTATTTCTCTCCAAAACGAAACTTACTAACTTTTAGGTACGTACTTACATAAAGAAAGCTTTAAGCCTAAGATCATATCACCATGTCTATTATATGAACAACAGGAAGGTATCACATGAATATTGCAATTACGGGTGCAAATGGCCAACTGGGTCAACTTGTCATTCAAGCATTACGTCAACAAGCACCAGAGGTAAATGTGGTTGCCTTGGTTCGAGATCCACAAAAAGCCGAACATCTTCAAGATCTTGGTGTTACTGTACGGCATTTTGACTATGATCAAATTGAAAGCTTAGTTCCGGCTTTACAAGGCATTGATAAATTACTACTGATCTCAGCCAATGAAATTGGTCGTCGCGTTCCTCAACATCGTGCAGTGATTGAAGCAGCCCAAATAGCCGGTGTGCCCTATCTTGCCTACACCAGTTTATATAATGCAACACATAGCCCACTCAGCTTGGCAGGCGAACACCGTGAAACTGAAAAACTCATTCAAAACAGTGGCTTAAAATACAGCTTGCTACGTAACAACTGGTATAGTGAAAACTATTTAGCCAATATCCAACATGTTGTAGCCCAAGGCGTACTTTATGGCGCTGCGCAAGATGCCAAAATCAGTTCAGCATCACGTCACGACTATGCTGAAGCAGCCGCAAAAGTTTTAACGTCAGCTGGTCATGAACATGACATTTATGAGTTAGCAGGCAGTGAAGCCTTTAGTTTGTCAGAGTTGGCTGGCTATATTGGTGAAGCCGCAGCCAAACAAGTGATCTATCAAGATTTAAGTCCCAATGACTATCATCAAGCCTTAATTGGTGCAGGGCTACCGGCTGGACTGGTCGATGTGATTGTTGATGCCGATGTGCAAGCCACGCATGGCGCCATGTACTCAAATGCGACGGATTTGGCACAGCTACTTGGTCGCGCGAGCACACCGATTCAAAGCCAAGTACACGCGCTATTCAAAAACTAAAAAACTTAAAAATCAAGCTTCAAGCCTATTTAGGGATGCAGATTTTTAAGTGGTAAAGTCATTTTCATCTCTAAATTGGCAGTTGTGTCACGGTTAAGGTTATACATCGTGGCATTAAATGAAGCAATTCTATCCATTTGAACAGGGTCATTGATGGCCAGAATAGGCTTAAATTGATGCTTGACGGGAACTTCGAGTATCTCGTTAAAATCAAAATAAACCAAGCCATTAAAGTCGATTTTAATCGGAAGCCGATAACGTCGTTTCAAATGAAATGGCACATTCATTTTAATTGGAATATTAAGTTTTAATGGAAATTTAGGTAATAGAGAGTTTTGATAAACTAAATCTGTTGTGGTTTCTAAGGGCATCACGCTCTCAATTTTAATATTGGTTTGATAATCAATATCCACCGTAATCGGAGTTTCTACAGCAAAATCTAATTCCGCCAAATACCGACCTTTTAAAGGCAATTGTAATGTGCGATCCAAAGCAATAATGGTGTCTAGATTGCCAACAGCATGAGTTTGCAAATGATTACCGACATGAATGGTGGTCGCCAACGACTTAGATAACTGAATGCTGGCGCGTTGTGATGAAATAGAAAGAGATGCTTGCAAATTGAGATAGAGCCAAAATAACAGCGCAACCAACCCAACCAACAATATAAAACTCAGTAGCATATTTCTGAGTGAGCTAAACATAATCATGGTGTTTTGACCGGTTGGGGCGCGATCTGTGTTTGCTTTTGATTCGCCTGAGCCTGCGACACGCTAGGCTTCACAATAGGTATCGCATCAGTGCGCGATAACACCACGCTATTTAATGGAATTTTTAACTGCCCCTGCTGGATTTTAACAGGCAAAGTATTTTTTACATCGACCGTGGCAGCCAAAGCGGTTTTCACTGGCACATTCAAATGCCCTTTAATTGGAATGTTGGTATTGAGCGTAGCATCCAAGGGAAGTCGTAAATTTTGTTTTAATACCGCTTTAACCGGTGCATCAAATTTGAGATGCACAATTTGATTGAGCGGCACCTTGAGATCAATTGGCACATCCAGTTTAATCGGAATATTACCTTTTAAAGGCAAGCTAATATCTTGGCCAAGTACTTTTACCGTAACCTTGGTATCAATTGGCATATTTTGCGCAATTTTCAAAACTTCTTTAACAGGAATAGTGCTCTTAATCGGCACTCGATTATCAAAATATACATGCGGGGTTAAAGTCTGAGTCAGTGGAATATTCAGTTTTTCATGGATCGGTATCACCGCATCGACTTTCCCACTTACATCAACATCCAGCGCATCATGAATTTGCACCTTGGCCTGTAAAGGTGCCTGTAAATCAATATTGACCGCCTGATTTTCAAGCGGAATATAAATATTGAAATGCTTAAAAATCCAAATAGCGATCAACACACCGCATAGTGCAGCAATCACCATAAAACTTAAAGCACCTAACAGTCTTCTTATATTCAATGGACTTTCCTTGGTGTACACAGCTGAATGCTCAGTTTAACCACTTTGCGCTGTGTTCCTTGACCATTCTGTCTGAAATTTTGTTGTAGTATCTAATTGTTTATGTAGAAGAAAAAAGTATTTTGTTGTCGTATTTAAACTTATTTAAATAAAAAAATCACTATAAAGTAGCTGCATTCAACTTTAATTAAATGACATCACCTACCTGCTAATTTCCTGCATTTTTCACAGCTGCCACAGCTGCTTATGGTAAAAAAAAGAGCCTCATAAGAGACTCTTTTTGATCGTGCAGTTATAAATTAAGCATTCGTTTCTGCAGGAATTTTAGCGTATTTCACACCACACATTTGTTCAGCAATACGCAATACTTGGCAGCTATAACCCACTTCATTGTCATACCAAACATAAGCGGTTAAACGTGTACCAGAAGTAATGGTGGCTTGTGCATCAAACACACCAGCAGTACGCGAGCCAATGAAGTCACTTGAAACAACTTCAGTTGAATTGGTATAGCCAATCTGACCTTGTAAACTTGAGCTAATCGAAATTTGACGAATATATTCGTTTAATTCTTCACGATTAACTTCTTTTTCAAGATTTAAGTTCAAAATCGCCAATGAAACGTTTGGTGTTGGTACGCGTACCGAGTTACCTGTCAACTTACCTTTCAGACCAGGAAGTGCTTTCGCCACCGCTTTTGCAGCACCTGTTTCAGTAATGACCATGTTCAATGTTGCAGCACGGCCACGACGATCTGCTTTATGATAGTTATCAATTAAGTTTTGGTCGTTGGTGAAAGAGTGAACTGTTTCAACATGACCATTTAATACTTTGTATTTATCATCAATCACTTTCAATACCGGTGTAATGGCATTGGTGGTGCAGCTTGCAGCAGAGATGATTTTATCTTCATCGAGAATGTCAGCGTTATTCACACCAAACACCACGTTTTTCATCTCACCTTTACTTGGTGCAGTCAAAACAACACGAGCAACACCTGGGCATTCTAAGTGACGGCTTAAGCCTTCAGCATCGCGCCAAATACCAGTATTGTCGATCACAAGTGCATTTTCAATGCCGTATTCGGTGTAATCAACTTCGCTTGGATTTGCTGCGTAGATCACTTTAATGAAGTTACCATTGGCAATGATGGCTTCATTTTCTTCATCGACAGAAATGGTTCCTGCAAATGTACCGTGGATTGAGTCACGACGTAGTAAAGATGCACGTTTAGACAAATCGCCATCTGAAGATTTACGTACCACAATTGCTTTTAAGTTTAGACCGCGGCCCAAACCAGATTGGCTGATGATCAGACGTGCAAGGATACGACCGATACGACCAAAACCATAGAGAACGACATCTTTTAATGTTTCTTCAGTTTTGCCGCCTTCAATACTGCGCACAGCATTGGCAACGAATTCGTTGATGTCGCCGCCTTTTTCTTTAAATTCAACCGCTAACTTACCAATGTCAACTTCAGCAGTACCAATATTTGGCACATTCATTAAAGCTTCTAAAATTGGGAAAGTGCTTACAACTGAAAGTTCAACATCTAACACACGAGTACGACGGTGTGTTTTTAAGATCTGAATCACAGAGCGATTGATTAAAGAACGGCCGTAAACAGCAACAACAATATTTTTTTCACGGTACAGTTGTCCAATTAACGCAATCATACGTTCAGCGATTTCTTCGCGATTGGCCCAACGACCTTGGTGTTCTGCGTGTAAGGCGATGATGGTGTCTTTGCTCACAGATACGTCCTCTATTTAATATCTAATAGGCTACAATTTAAACCACGACAATTGTAAAGGAAATCGCCAGCAGATTGTATCAAAAGCTGAAGTAAGGGCAGCTTATTTGCACTAAATACGACATTAATTTAGAAAATAGTCATAATTCATCAAATGATAATTAAATAAAGCAGATGAAAATGTGCTTATTGCGTCTCATCATTCAGTCGTTGCGCGAGCTTCTCTCGATTTAACGCCAAATTCTTGGTTTTTTGATGTTGCTGATAAAGATGCCATGCACCCTCAACCACCAAAATAAACACTGCCACCCAAATTGGAATATAAGTCCACCATTCATCTGCTTGGATACTTTCGCCCAAGAGAATAGATACAAATGCCAGCAACACGGGTTCAACATAACTGAGTAAGCCAAATAAAATCAGCGGCAAATAACGACTGGCCAAAATATAGCTGCCCAACCCGATTGAGCTTAAAATGCCTAAACCCGCAATCACTAAAAATAAAATTGGAAAATTCAAGAATTTAACGTAGGCGTCTGTACCGGTCTGGGTGAAATAAATTGCGACGGGCAAGCACAGTAGTAAATCCCACCAAAAACCACCTAAGTGATCGGTTTTTAAAGCTTTACGGAGTAAAAAATACAGCGGATAACCAACAGCGACCAACAAGGTCTCCCATGCCACACCCCCCTGTCGCCAAATTTCATGGCTCACGCCAAAGATCGCACAAGCAACGGCAAGCATTTGGAACTTGCTGAGTTTTTCCTTATAAAATACACAGCCAGCCAATACCAACACCAGTGGCAATAGGAAATATCCCAATGAAACTTGCAAGCCGCGACCATTGATCGGGCCCCATAAGAACAACCACAACTGTACCGACGACAAAGCCGAGGTCAGCAGCAAGGCTAAAATTAAATAGGGTTGACGACGTAAGCGTTGAAATACGGTATTCACCAAATTTAATTCACGGGTGTAATACATAAACAAGCTTAAAAATGGCAGGGTTGCAATAATGCGCCAGCCAAAGGTCTGCAGACTATCGAAATCACCGAGCAATTGGCTATAAAAATATAAAACACCAAAAGTAACAGAAGCCAAGATAGACAGGACGATGCCCTTAAACATCTTATACCTCATAAAATTGATGTTAATTCATGCGTGAATCATAGGTGATCTTGCGAAAAAAAACAGCACAATCGAAATTGTACTGTGAACTAAATTTACAAGAACTTTATAATAAATTCAAAGCGGCACCGTGCAACGGTTGTTACATCAGCATTTGCGCTTTTAACCTCACAATTTCATCTCGAATGCTTGCAGCTTGCTCAAACTGCAGTTCTTTGGAAGCCTTCAACATTTCTTTCTCAAGTTTGCCCATATGTTTTGCCAACAGCTTTGGATCGGACAATAAATGATGCTCGTCAGCGGTAATCGCACGAACTTTTGCAGATCCAGATGCCTCGGCATAATCATCCTCAAACACCTCGCCAGTATCAATTTCTTTAATGGCTTGGCGTATGGCACTGCGTGGAATAATACCGTGTTCGGTATTGTATTGAATCTGCTTTTCACGGCGACGTGCGGTTTCATCAATGGCTTTGCGCATCGAATCGGTAATCCGATCGGCATATAAAATCGCCTTACCTTTGATATTTCGTGCAGCACGCCCAATGGTTTGAATTAATGCTCGCTCAGAACGTAAAAAACCCTCTTTATCAGCATCAAGGATCGCTACCAAAGACACTTCTGGCATATCCAACCCTTCACGCAACAAGTTAATCCCGACAATCACATCATAAATTCCTGTGCGCAATTCATGAATAATTTTAACCCGCTCTACTGTATCGATATCCGAGTGTAAATAGGCTACTTTTACATTATATTCTTTTAAGTATGAGGTGAGGTCTTCGGCCATACGTTTGGTTAACGTCGTGATCAATACTCGCTCGTTCAGCACTTTGCGGATATTAATCTCAGACAGGACATCATCAACTTGCGTCAGTACAGGCCGCACTTCAATTTCTGGATCAATCAATCCCGTTGGACGCACCACTTGTTCAACAATATATTCCGATTTTTCTAATTCATATTTGGCCGGTGTTGCACTGACATAAATCGTGGTCGGAATAATCCGCTCCCACTCTTCAAATTGCATTGGGCGATTATCCAACGCACTTGGCAAACGAAAACCATAATTCACCAAATTTTCTTTACGTGAACGGTCACCTTTATACATCGCACCAATTTGTGGAACGGTGGCATGTGACTCATCGATAATCAGTAAGGCATCTTCAGGCAAATAATCAAATAAAGTCGGTGGCGCTTCACCAGATGGACGCCCAGACAAATGTCGTGAGTAGTTTTCAATCCCATTGGTATAACCGAGCTGTTGCATCATTTCCAAGTCATAACGGGTACGCTGTTCAATCCGCTGTGCTTCAAGTAATTTGTCATGCTCACGGAAAAATACCAGACGTTCTTTAAGCTCTTCTTTAATGGTACCGATTGCACGTTGTAAATTATCTTTTGGCGTCACAAAGTGACTTTTAGGATAAATCGTAATCCGTGGCACTTTGCGTACCATTTTGCCATTGATCGGATCAAACCAACGAATCGAGTCCACTTCATCATCAAACAATTCAATTCGAATCGCATGTTGATCGGATTCAGCAGGAAAAATATCAACGATTTCACCGCGAATACGATAAGTACCGCGCAAGAACTCCAGTTCATTACGGCTATACTGCATTTCTACCAAACGTCGAATAATTTCAGCGCGGCTAATCCGATCACCCTGCACCACATGCAGTAACATGCTCATATAGGCATTCGGATCGCCCAAACCATAAATCGCAGAGACTGAGGCGACAATAATAGAATCACGGCGTTCTAATAATGCTCGGGTTGCCGAAAGACGCATCTGGTCGATGTGATCGTTAATTGCTGAGTCTTTTTCAATAAAGGTATCTGAAGAAGGCACATAGGCCTCAGGCTGATAATAATCATAGTAGCTGACAAAATATTCAACCGAATTTTTGGGGAAAAATGCTTTAAATTCGCCATAGAGCTGCGCGGCTAAGGTCTTATTATGCGCCATCACAATAGTTGGACGCTGCAACTGGGCAATCACATTGGCCATGGTGTAGGTTTTACCTGAGCCCGTTACCCCCAGTAAAAGTTGATCATGTGAACCCTGCCGAATTCCTTTGACCAGTTTTTCAATGGCTTGAGGCTGATCGCCTGCAGGTTGAAAGTTAGTAACTAATTCAAAAGGTTGGTTTTCGCTCACAGATTATCTCTCAATATTGAAAAATTCGAAGGAAAAATCTAGCACTCGGCTTAGATTGTCTGAGAACCGTCAGACTGTCGTATTAGATTGGGTACTACCAAAAATATTCAAGCATGATCGCATGATATATCACACTATATTAAACTGATTTAAAACTTGACGCGCTTGCAATTCAATTGCAACATGAGAAATCAACCATTACAGCCTGTAAACTCCATGACCTATCACTATCACGATGAAAGTATTATCAAGACTTTAGCTGAAGATACCATCTTTGTATTTGGTAGCAATATGGCAGGCACACATGCCGGTGGCGCAGCTAAAATTGCTCTACAACATTTTGGTGCAACCAAAGGCGTTGGCCGAGGTTGGGCAGGACAAAGTTTTGCGATTCCAACCATGAATGAGCATTTACAGCAAATGCCACTGTCCCAGATTCAACATTATATTGATGATTTTAAAATTTACGTTAAACATCATCCAAAAATGAAATTCTTCATCACGGCTGTCGGCTGTGGTGTTGCAGGTTATAAAGTCGAAGAAATTGCTCCGATGTTTAAAGGCATTGGGCAAAAAGTTATTTTTCCAGCATCATTTCGCCCATTTGTTGAAAAAACGCTCCCAAAATTAAATCAGAAACTTTTACAGACCTTTATTGATCCTGATGTGATTTTTGCGGTAGAACCTGAACTTGCAGTACAACAACTTGAGCTCTCTGCAGCCGAAAAAAGTCTTGTCGCTATCGTCTTAAACACCCCGATGTCACCCGTTGACAGTAATGGTCGCGATCGCGTCTTTGAAATACAAGATATTCTGCACACCATTAACAGTAAAATTCCTAATTTCAAAACCGAAACTGAAGATTCACTGGTTGTGGGTGGCGTGATTTTGGCATTATTGGAACTGTATAATCTGAACGAACAAGACTTTATTGATGTTTGGCAAGGACGTCGGGAAATCGCACCGCCAAGCCCGGCACATCATGCGAAAAAATAAAACCATGATCAGTTGAAAACTCACACGAATGATCACAAAAGCCCTAAAATCATTGGATCTTAGGGCTTTTATGTTCTTATAAACACTTTTTATAAATTACAATTAACCTTTTATTTCATTTACAAATATTCTAGAATAACGCTTTATTAAAATACGATACCTTCTAAAATTGAATAAAAAGCAAACTAGGTCTACAAGAATGAATATTTCTGATTCATCAGTTTTTGATTTATCACCAATACCACTCTGGGTGGAAGATTATAGTTGCGTAAAAGCACAATTCGATCTTTGGCGTCAACAAGGCATCACCGATCTTCGTCAGTTTTTAGAACAAGATCTACAACGTGTAACGCAGTGCGCACATCAAATAAAAATCGTCAAGGTCAATCAAAAAGCGCTTGATCAATTGGCTGCCCGAGATTTACAACATTTACGCGACAACCTCGATATTATTTTTCAAAAGCAAATGTTCAATACCCATATCACTGAACTGGTTGCGTTATGGGAAGGTCAAACTGAGTTTACCAGTACCACCATTAACTACAGCCTTCATGGTCAAGTACTCGACATTAAACTCAGAGGTGTGGTGCTCCCAGGCCATGAGCAGGATTTAGCCCAAGTGTTAATCAGCACTGAAGATATTAGTGCTTATCAACAAGCACGCCGCTTGGCAGAATCACGATTCACCTATTCACCTTGCGCGCTATTTGTAGAGGATTTTAGTCGTGTCAAAACCAACTTAGATCAATTGCGCGACATCGGTATTGAAGATTTTCGAACCTTTTTAGATGTGCATCCCGAATTTGTTCAGCAATGCATCGATGATATTTTACTGCTTGATGTTAACCAAGCCAGCCTAGAACTGTTTAAAGCACCAGACAAAGCCAGTTTATTTCTCAATTTAAATAAAATATTTGCCTATGAAACCCTACATACCTTTAGGGAGCAGTTAATCGAACTTTGGGATGGTCGGATTCATCATCAACGTGAAGCGATCAACTATGCCCTCGACGGCTCTATTCGTAACGTATTGCTGCAATTTACTGTATTTCCAGGACATGAACATGATTGGAGTCTGGTACAAATCGCATTGACCGATATTACTGCCCGTAAAAAAGCAGAAAACTATTTAGAATATTTAGGCAAGCATGACGTACTGACTAAACTGTTTAATCGTTCATTTTTTACCGAAGAATTAAACCGTCTAGAAAAAAATATAGTACGTCCAGTATCCGCGGTATTCATTGATATGAACGGTTTAAAATATATCAATGATCACTATGGTCATGATAGTGGAGACGCTCTGCTTAGACGCATAGGCAATATTATTAATCGAAGTATTCGAAACACACCATATAATGCTTCGCGTGTTGGGGGAGATGAATTTATTATCTTTATGCCGGGTGCCAATGATAGCGATGTGAGTCACTTAAAACTAAGCATTGAGGAGTTACTTAGCATTGATAATCAATATTACTCCAGTCAACCCATCAGCTTATCAATCGGACATGCCACCACGATTCAAGGTGAAAGTATTGAAGATATGCTTAAACGTGCAGATCAGGTGATGTATCAACAAAAACAGCAATATTATAGTTTAAAAATAAATCAGCAGGTCTGACACAACCACCTAACCTGCTCAAATATAATTTAGCCTTTTGAAATTAACGCTTCCCAAAAGAACGACGTGTACCTCTTGGTGGTGCCCAAGTACGGTCCGCATAGTTTTCAGGTTTAGGGCGAAAATTATTGTGTGTTACATCTTCTTCCGACTGTTCAGCAGCTTGCGGCATTGGGAAAGGAAGTTTTACCAATGGTTTTTTTTGATTCGACATTTTCATTACTCAATTTACTTCTGGCGGAGATTTTAAGTTTTTTTTGATAAAAATGCGAACCTATATCGCCATAGATCTGCAATTTAAGCCAATTTATTGGTTTAGTTTTCTAAAAAAGCTTTTTTTCTGAATTAATTTAAATTTTCAGCCCAAGATCTCGCTTTTTTAAGCTAAAATAATATGCTTTTATTTTTTATCCCTATAAGAAGGAATATACCGTGGACGTACGTCTCTCTGATCGTGTCAATGCCATCAAACCGTCCCCTACGCTTGCTGTCACAAACAAAGCGGCTGAACTTAAAGCTGCTGGTAAAAATGTGATTGGTCTTGGTGCAGGTGAACCTGATTTTGATACCCCACAACACATCAAAGATGCAGCCATTACTGCGATTAATAATGGTTTCACCAAATATACCGCAGTAGACGGTACGCCTGGCTTAAAAAAAGCAATCATTGCTAAATTCAAGCGTGACAACAACCTTGATTATCAAGCCAATCAAATTTTAGTCTCTTGCGGTGGTAAACAATCCTTCTTTAACCTTGCGTTAGCATTGCTTAACAAAGGTGATGAAGTGATTATTCCGGCACCTTACTGGGTAAGCTATCCAGATATGGTGATTATTGCTGAAGGTACGCCTGTTATTGTGAAATGTGGTGAAGACCAACGTTTCAAAATTACACCAGCACAATTAGATGCAGCGATTACTGAAAAAACCCGTCTAGTGGTGTTAAACAGCCCATCAAATCCAACAGGTATGATTTATACCAAAGCAGAATTAGAAGCTTTGGCAGAAGTGCTCCGTAAACATCCACAGGTTTATGTTGCTTCTGATGATATGTATGAACCAATCCGTTGGGGCGATGAATTCTACAACATTGCAACCGTTGCACCTGATCTATATGAGCGTGTAATCGTATTGAATGGTGTATCTAAAGCTTATGCAATGACTGGATGGCGTATTGGTTATGCTGCAGGTCCTGCCAAGCTAATTGGTGCAATGAAAAAAATTCAATCACAATCAACTTCAAACCCAACTTCAATTTCACAAGTTGCTGCTGAAGCTGCATTGAATGGCCCACAAGATGTACTTAAGCCAATGATTGAAGCCTTTAAACGTCGTCATGATTTAGTGATGGATGGCTTAAATGCAATTAACGGTATTAGCTGTTTACCTGCTGATGGTGCATTCTATGCTTATGCCAATATTCGCCCATTGATTCGTGCCAAAGGCCTAAAATCTTGCACCGAGTTCTCTGAATGGTTACTAGAAGAAACAGGCGTTGCCGTTGTTCCAGGTGATGCATTCGGTCTGGGTGGCTTTATGCGTATTTCGTATGCGACTGCAGACGAAGTTTTGGTTGATGCCTTAGCACGTATTAAAGCGGCTGCAGATTCAATCGAAGGCGTTGATGCTGCGATTGCCTCAATTGCTGCTGAACAAAAATAAGATTTACATCAAGCTTTAAAGAAAACCGCATGCATTGACATGCGGTTTTTTATGCCTAGATACCACGCAAATAGCGAAACCTATGCATTGCGATTTAAAATAATTATGCTTATGGTGCTGGATTAAACATTGCCACAATGTCTGCTTCAGTCATGGTTTTACGCTGACCCTCAAAAGCATAAAACGTAGGTTTATTATCGATAAAAATTTCCATGGCTAAACTCAAGTCTTGTGGCTGCTCGTTTAGTGCAAAGGCATTGATATTGGTATAACTGTGATCTTTACTGCGCCAAAACAAATTGGTGCCACACTGCTTACAAAAGCCACGCTCTCCCCAGGCCGAAGAGTCGTAAATCCCCAGATGTTCTTGCTCGACAAAATGCAAACTGCCCGGCTCGACTTCAATGGTCATAATCACACCACTGGTCTGACGACGACAAATAGAACAATGACAACTGTTCACTGCATGATTTTTAAGTGCTAACTCAAATTGGGTTGCCCCACAGACACATTGACCTTTCATGATTTGGCTCTATTTGATTAAATTTCTTTTGATTCTAATCCTAAATATCTAAATGGTAGCCATATATTCAAAATATAAATTCAAAATATAAATTCAACTCGTTGATCCGCAAGCAACAATGCTTCACAACCTCAATAAAGAAAAATGAGTTAAAGCCAATAGTCTTGTTTTTGTACACCTCATCACATTTTGATTAAATATAAAGCAAACAACAGCCAAAACATGCATTCAAGCTCAATTTGGCTTGACCCATCAAAAAAAATCCCTATAATCGCTCTCAGATTCTCCAATAGCTCAGTCGGTAGAGCGACGGACTGTTAATCCGCAGGTCCCTGGTTCGAGCCCAGGTTGGAGAGCCAAATTCTAGAAAGCCCACTACATATAGTGGGCTTTCTTTTTGTCTGGAAGAAAATAATACTTTAAAAAAAAGATGAATTAAAAAGTGACACATGAGATTGCATTAAACGGTCAACCGATTTCAGGACTAGACTATGCAATCTCAGTGTCAGTATCAGGCTTAAATTCCCATGCACATATATTTCAGTTCTTGATAATCTTCGATGCCGTATTTGGAACCTTCACGGCCACAACCGGATTCTTTGATCCCACCAAAAGGCGCGACTTCAGTCGAAATAATCCCTTCATTAATCCCGACCATGCCGTATTCTAAGGCCTCGCCTACACGCCATGCACGACTTAGACTTTCAGTATAAAGGTAAGAAGCCAGACCAAATTCGGTATCGTTGGCCATTTGAATTGCTTCAGCTTCGCTATTAAATTTAAATATCGGTGCCAATGGGCCAAAGGTTTCATCTTTGGCAACCAACATATCTGAGGTGACGTCCACCAATACTGTTGGTTCAAAAAAGGTATGACCCAGTGCATGACGCTGACCCCCTAAAACGATTTTGGCACCTTTGGCAGTGGCATCTGTAATATGTTGCTGAATTTTTTCCACAGCTTTTTCATTGATTAATGGCCCTTGCTCTGCCCCAGCCGTAAAGGCATCAGCAACTTTAAGTTTTGCCACGGCGGTTGCCAGTTTTTCAACAAATGCATCATGCACCTTCGCTTGAACCAAAAAGCGATTGGTACAAACACAAGTTTGACCACTGTTGCGGAATTTTGATGCCAAGGCCCCTTCAACGGCTCGATCAAGATCAGCATCATCAAACACAATAAACGGTGCATTGCCTCCCAATTCCATGCTGACTTTTTTCATGCTGTCTGAGCATTGCTGCATGAGCAATTTGCCAATTTGGGTTGAGCCTGTAAATGACACTTTGCGAACCAAAGGATGTGAGGTCAGTACCCCGCCAATTTCACGGGCATTCCCCGTCACCACATTAACCACACCTTTGGGAATACCCGCAAGTTCTGCCAGCGCAACCAGGGCCAAAGCCGACAATGGGGTTTCAGAGGCTGGTTTAATAATCACGGTACAGCCTGCAGCCAATGCCGGCCCGACTTTACGGGTAATCATGGCATTCGGGAAATTCCACGGGGTGATCGCCGCCACCACACCAACAGGTTGGCGCACCACGACGAGACGACGACCGTGTTTGTCATGTGGAATCACATCGCCATAGCTGCGTTTGGCTTCTTCGGCAAACCATTCAATAAAACTGGCACCATAGGCAATTTCACCACGACTTTCAGTCATGGACTTGCCTTGTTCGGTACTTAAAATAGTGGCGAGATCTTCCTGATTGTCCATAATCAGTTGATACCATTTTTTCAATAGCAGGGAGCGCTCTTTGGCAGTCGTGAGTTTCCAACTTTGCAATGCCGTTGCAGCAGCCTCAACCGCCTGCTCCACTTGTTTCGTACTGACCGATGGTACCTGTGCAATCACCGCACCCGTTGCAGGATTGGTCACAGCAAAGCTTTGGTTTTGATCCGCAGCTTGCCATTCACCATTGATATAGACCTGTTGTTTAAATAAATTCGCATTGTTAAGTTGCATTATTATCTTCCTTTGACTTATGACTGTGACCTTTAACTTTGACAGCTTGATTGGAGCAAGTACTGAGATCGATTGTCTTAGATCAGTTGTTTTGGCCTATAGCCTTGATCTAAGACTTTTCTCATAGACTTAGGTGAGTTACTTTGATCGATCAGCGTGATCATGACGATTGCCTGAGTCTCACTGCCTTGATCTATGGGCTTAATCATTGCTTAGGCTATTTTATTGAACGAATAGCTTTAAATTCTCGCTAATCGGATTGCCTGAACATCTTGCTTGAACATCGCCATTAATAAACGCTGGGGCCTTGTGCTGTCGGTTGTTCAAGCCTTTTAAATTTACCCAATAGCTGGGTCATCGACTTCATCAACAAACTGGTATCTACCCCGACTGCAACAAAAGCAGTACCGAGTTCTAAATAGGTCCGTGCCAAAGCTTCATCTGCCGATAAAATCCCCGCGGCTTTGCCCGCTTGACGAATTTTCGCAATGCTATCAACAATGATTTTTTGTACATCGGGATGCCCCGGATGACCGCGATAGCCCAAGGCCGCTGATAAATCGGCAGGTCCAATAAATACGCCATCAATGCCATCGACCGCCAAAATCGCATCGATGTTTTCCAAACCTTTTTTCGATTCGATTTGCACCAGTACACAAATCTCCTCATCGGCTGTATCAAGATAATTGGGCAAATTATTCCAACGTGATGCGCGTGCCAATGCCGCCCCCACCCCACGAATACCTTCGGGTGGATAACGGGTGGCTTTAACCATCAGCTCTGCCTGTTCAGCCGTTTCAATCATCGGAATCAATAACGTCTGCGCACCAATATCAAGTAACTGCTTAATTAAATGTACATCCCCAGTGACAGGACGCACCACTGCTTGGCTTGGATAGGGTGCAATCGCTTGTAATTGTTCAAGAATACTACGCACATCATTCGGCGCATGCTCACCATCAATCAACAACCAATCAAAGCCGGCATTGGCTGCAATCTCAGCACAATAGCCATTGGCCAAACCCACCCACATGCCAATTTGCTGTTCAGTCTTGAGTTTTTTCTTAAAATAATTCGTGGTATCCAACATCTGCAAACTCCCGATTAAACAAAGCGGAATGAAATCGAACCCAACTGATCATAATCAATATGGAAGGTATCGCCTGCTTGTGCTGCTACAGGTCGTGTAAACGAACCACCCAAAATAATCTGACCGGGCTGTAAGGTAATGCCGTGCGGATGTAATTTATTGGCCAACCATGCCACGCCATTCGCGGGATGATTCAATACCGCAGCAGAAACTCCTGATTCTTCAATGACCCCATTGCGATACAAAATAGCAGGAATACGGCGTAAATCTAGTGCATCTGGTTTGATTGGACGACCACCCAGCACAATTCCGGCATTGGCGGCATTGTCGGAAATGGTGTCAAAGACTTTGCGGGTGATCCCCGTTGCAGGATCGACGTTATGCAAGCGTGCATCAATAATTTCAACCGCTGGCACCACGTAATCGGTAGCATTTAATACATCAAAGATGGTGCAGTTTGGGCCAGATAATGGCTTTGCCAAAATAAAGGCCAACTCTACTTCGACCCGCGGCACGATAAAACGCGACATCGGTAAGTCAGTGCCTTCTTGAAACAGCATGTCATCAAGTAACACCCCATAATCGGGTTCGCTAATATTCGATGACACCTGCATAGCGCGTGAGGTGAGGCCAATCTTATGCCCCACCATTTTACGGCCAGCAGCAATTTTATGCGCCACCCATGCTTTTTGAATCGCATAGGCATCTTCCATACTCATTTCAGGATATTGCAAAGAAAACTGACGCATTTGCTGTCCAGTTTGCTCGGCCTGATCGAGCTGTAAGGCCAAGTCTTGAATTTGTGCTTTATCTAACATAGCGAAGATTCCTGAGCGAAACAGACTTAGTGCTGTCCTTGCAAAAATTGATGAATATTATTGGATTTAAAATTCAGTACTGGATCAAGCTCTATCATTTCAAAAGAAATCGCCAATAAGCGTTGTGCTTTGAGTGGGGCAAAGAAAGCATCAATAATTTCAAACAGTTCAGTCGCGACACGTTGCCGTGTTGCTAAATCTCGCCCTGCACCAACCTTAAGCGTCATGTGTACAAAGGCATAATCATGTTTGGCATCGGCCATTCGATATTGATCCATCCGAATCGCACGGCTGCGAATACCGCCCAAAGGGAACACCCCTGTAGCCCCTAAAAAGGTATTTACTTGCTCAAATAAATCTTGAAAATCAACAGATTGTTCTAAGTTTGCACTGTACTCAGCGATAAAATGTGGCATGCAGCTGCTCCTTGGTATGTCCTTGTTCTGCTTTAAGTCGCTTAGGCGACGATCTAGCCTAGGCTGACTGTCTACTCACCTGTTTAGATAAAGTGCCTATTGTCATAGTGCTTAGGCTAAACGATTCAACCTATTGCTTAGGATCGTATTACTTAGGCTAAATGATCAGGCAGTGGGAATACGGCATTAATTTGTCCTGTGCCCGAACTTGGGAATGCTGGGGTAATCACCTCGACTGCTTTGTCGTATTGATCCCAACCCAGAACGCCAAGCAACATCGCTGTATCATGCATGCCGCCTTCGCCATAACAATATTCGGCATATTCAGGCAGCATTTCCACAAATTCTGCCCACTCACCACGTTCCCACATGCCCACCACATGTTTATCAACTTGGCGATCCCATTCACGGGTATAGGAATCCATGCCACGTGCTGCTTCACGATCCCAGATAAAACGATGCGACAATGAACCACTGGCGAACACCGCGACATTGCCATCGTAGCGCTCAATCGCCTTAACCAAACCTTCACCAAATTTACGGCTGTCTTGTAACTCATGTGAGGTTAAAAATGCAGACACTGACACCACTTTAAAATGTTTGTCTTCATTCATATAACGCATTGGTACCAAAGTACCGTATTCAAGTTCGAGACTTTTGATGTTATGTGCCTGTACTCGAATGCCAGTTTTGGCAATTTCTTGTTGCATGATCTCGCCCAGCGCAGGGTTACCGTCATAGCTGAATTCCATATCTTTAATAAAGTGCGGTAATTCATTACTGGTATAAACACCCTCGAATTTTTCGCCACAGTTAATATGAAATGCACTGTTGACCAGCCAATGGCTATCAAATACCACAATGGTATCAACCCCCAATTCACGGCAACGACGACCAATTTCGATATGCCCATCAATCGCAGCCTGACGGCAACCGTGTTGCGGTCCCGGCAATTCCGATAAATACATGGATGGTACGTGTGTAATTTTTGCAGCTAATACTAATTTACCCATGGTTTTTTCATCCTGAAATTTTTTTATAAATGCTGGTTAGGCCCTCGACCAAGGTTAGGCCCTCTCCCCAACCCTCTCAAGGATTAAGCCCTCTCCCCAACCCTCTCCCAAAGGGAGAGGGAGTTTACAGTTTTTCAATTCCCTCTCCTTTTAAGGACGAGGGGGTTTACCATTTATAGTTCCCTCTCCTTTTAAGGACGAGGGGGTTTACCGTTTATAGTTCCCTCTCCTTTTAAGGACGAGGGAGTTTACCGTTTATAGTTCCCTCTCCTTTTAAGGAGAGGGTTAGGGAGAGGTGGCTTAACCCCACTTTGGAATATGATGTGAACCCATGGAGATACAAACGTTTTTCACTTCTGTGAAGACTTCTAAACTGTATTCCCCACCTTCACGGCCGGTCCCAGAGGCTTTAATACCACCAAAAGGTTGACGTAGATCACGCACGTTTTGGCTATTAATAAACACCATCCCCGCTTCAATGCCTGCGGCTAAACGATGTGCCTTGCCAATGTCTTGCGTCCAAATATAAGACGCCAAACCATATTCAACATCATTGGCCAAACGCAAGGCATCTGCTTCATCTTTAAATTTAATCAAGCACACCACTGGACCAAAAATTTCTTCCTGAGCAATCCGCATGTTGTTGTCAACATCTGCGAAAACAGTGGGTTGAATAAAGTGGCCATGTTTAACGTGATCGGGTAAATGCAACGGGCGTTCTAAACCACCAGCGACCAAGTTGGCGCCTTCTTCAATTCCGATTTTGATGTAGCCGGTGACTTTATCGTAATGCGCACGGGTAATCATCGAACCGACTTGGGTTTTCGGATCTTGTGGATCACCGACAATTAGATTTTTCGCACGGCGGGCAAATTCTTTCACAAACTCATCATAAACCGTTTCTTGGATGAAGATACGACTGCCTGCAGTACAACGCTCGCCATTCAACGAGAAGATGGTAAACAATGCAGCATCCATGGCACGTTCTAAGTCTGCATCATCAAAAATAAGCACTGGCGATTTACCGCCAAGCTCCATTGAATATTTTTTTAGACCCGCAGTTTCCATGATCTTACGACCAGTCAGCGTCCCCCCCGTAAAGGAAATCGCACGGACATCAGGATGTTGTACCAAGGCATTACCTGCGGTGGCACCAAAGCCTTGCACCACGTTAAATACGCCTTCTGGAATACCTGCCTCTAAAGCCAAGCGACCTAATTCATTGGCGGTCAGTGGTGAAATCTCTGACATTTTCAATACCGCAGTATTGCCCAAAGCCAAACAAGGTGCAGTTTTCCAAGTTGCCGTCATAAATGGCACATTCCAAGGAGAAACCAAACCACAAACCCCCACCGGTTGATGAATGGTGTAGTTCAACATCTGATCATCTACGGGATAGGTATGCCCATTTAAACGGGTACACACTTCAGCAAAGAAATTGAAATTGTGTGAAGCACGTGGAATAAGCACATTCTTGGTTTGATGAATCGGCAAACCAGTATCGAGCGTTTCCAGTTCGGCAATGCGATCGACGTTTTGATCAATCAAATCACCTAAACGACGCATTAAACGCGCGCGTTCTTTGGCTGGGGTTTTTGCCCAACCTGGTGCAGCTTTTTTTGCAGCGGCAACGGCTAAATTAATCTCTTCTTGTCCACCACTGGCAACTTCACCAATGGCTTGATTTGTTGCAGGGTTATAGTTGGTAAATGTTTCTTTACTTTCAACTTCCTTGCCATTAATCCAATGCTTAATCATGCTTAAATTCCTTTTGATTTTATTCACTTAAAATCAATTTTTTAACAATAGACTGCTACCAATGCTTAAACGCGATTTCTATTTCTGAAAGAAAGTGCTTTCCGAAACGATAAAGTTACGTAACCGACCAATGCCTTCGACTTCAACAATCACTTCATCGCCCGGCACCACATCAGACAAGCCCTCTGGGGTTCCCGTTGCAATCATGTCACCCGGTTGTAAGGTCATAAATGATGAGATGTATTCAATCAGAAATGGCACATTGAAGATCATATCGGCTGTGGTGCCTTCTTGACGAAGTTCACCATTGACCCAAGTGCGTAGGGTTAGATTATTCGGTTCAGCAATAGACGCAGTATCAATAATATAGGGGCCAACTGGCGTGGTTGAATGACGGTTTTTCACCCGTAGATTGGGACGATAATAATTTTCTAAAAAGTCACGAATCGCATAGTCATTACATAAGGTATAACCCGCAACATAATCGAGTGCATTTTCACGTTTTACATTTTTAGCCGTCTTACCAATCACCGCAACCAATTCGCACTCGTAATGCATATAGTCAACCTGATCTGGGCGCCAGGTATTTTGGTTGTGACCAGTATAGGTATTCGGGGCTTTAATAAAAATCAGTGGTTCTTTCGGTGGTTCAAAAGCCAATTCACGGGCATGGTCAGCATAGTTCAGCCCCAATGCAAACATGGTACCAGTGGCAGGCGGTAACCATTCAACTTGTTGCTCAGTCAGTACTTGACCATCTGGCAGTTTAACCTGTAACGCTTCCGAGTCTGCGACCTCAAATACTTCAACATTAATCACTTCACCATTGTGGCGGATACGTGCAGTTTTCATGATTTACACCCCTTGCTCTTGAATGGTGTTTTCCACCGCACCCAACTGATCCACTTCAATACGAACCACATCGCCATGCTGTAAATCAACACGACCGAGTGGTGTACCGGTTAAAATAATATCACCCGCATTTAAAGGCATATATTCTGAAATTTCTTCGATAATCTGATCAGGTGTACGAATCCAATTGGAAGTATGGCCAGTTTGCTTGAGCGCACCATTGACAAAGACACGTAGCTCCAGCTGATTGATATCGCTGACCTGATCAATCGCAACCGCTTCGCCCAAGGCACAAAAACCATCCTGACATTTGGCACGGATCGCAGGTCGATAGTAACTTTCTTCTGGTAAGCTTAATTCATTGACCACCACATAACCTGCAATATGCGCATAAGCATCACTTTTGGCTACACGACTGGTACTTTTCCCGATCACGATTCCCACTGTCGGGCCAGCCTGTAAAGTGTCTGCCTGTTGCTTGACCACCACTTGCCCTGAAGTATTACGGGTATTGGGTGTCTTAATAAATAACACAGGTTTTATCGGTGCTTTGACATATGGCTTTTGTGTAAATTGCGCTTCAAGCGTTGAATACAAATCCTTATAATTCAAAGCAATACCAAAAATATTTCCCTGTGTATCAAGTTTATTTGAATCCGCCATTTGATACTCTCTTCCGAATAGTCTAGTCTTTTTCACTGGACAGTTTAGGTTTTAGTTAATATATTAACTTTATATTTAATATGTAAACTAATTGCAAGCCTTTTTTCAAATAGATGCATAAAAACAAGACTTATCATGGATGTAAATGTATGAAATCAGCAATGATCCCAAATTTACATATGGGCGATGATTACGATCAACGCTATATGGGCGCAGAGATTCATTATGCAGCGCAAGCCAAACTCGCGGTATTTTTTGGTCAGCATATGCCGCCGCATCGACATGACCGTTATTTTCAACTGCATTTTTTTAGCAAAGGTACGGTGCGGGTATTTTTAGATGATGTGAAATACATCTGCCAAGCCCCTGCTTTTTTTCTGACTCCGCCTTCGGTTGCACATTCTTTTATTACCGATCCCGGTTGTGAAGGGCATGTACTCACCGTGCAACAAAGTACGATTTTGCCATTGTTGCAAGTCGATTTAAAAATCCAACATATTCATCCCATTTGCCTGCATCACCAACAACTCGATGCCCCGCATTTAAAAGATTTATATTTATTAGAAGCCTACTTTAATGAATTAAAACTCGAGTTTGAAACCAATAAACAAGCCAAAAACTTCGCCTTAAAAAGCTTAATCAATTTAATTTTTTTACAGGTGATGCGTCTGGCTGAAGCCGTGCCTTCTCGGGTTAAAAATGGCGGTGATGATCTGGCAATCTTCCGTAAATTTAATGCCTTAATCGAGAGCCATTATGATCAACATTGGTCACTCACACACTATGCCGAACACTTAGCGATTACCGAAACGCGCCTGAATGATATTTGCCGTCGCTTGGCCGATATTTCGTCTAAAAAATTAATTTATGATCGGCAAATGCAAGAAGCCAAACGCTTATTAATTTTTACCGACACAGCGATTAATAACATTTGCTATCAACTTGGCTTTAAAGACCCTGCCTATTTTAGTCGTTTCTTTCAACGGCATGCTGGCATGCGCCCCTCTGAGTTTAGGCAGACTTATTTAAATGAGGAAATGGTGGTGGGCTAATTTTTTGGAAATAGCTAGCAACCCTGTAGCATTTCACCGCTGCACTGTAAAACCAGTTGTAAAGCTTAATTCAAATACTCACAACAGCACTGCCAGCCGTTGCACCACAACAATAGAAGTCATATTTTAAAATTAATTATGCTGTGCTAAAGATATCGGTTCATAAAAAATATAAAAGGACAGACCATGGCTGGTGGTTCACAGATTATTATTTCCGCTGATGGCATAACCATAAAGACAGCAAAAGAATTTAAAGTGTTTGCAGGCCAACACACATTCGAGCATGGTGCGAAGGTCATAAGTACCTTGCCCAATTTACCTATATCGAGTTTTGACGGCTTTAATCATGGATTTCATTTAATCAGTGATGAGCAAATTCAAAACTTGCCTTTTAAGCTGTTTAATTCAAAACATAGCTATCAATTCAATGCGCATTTAAATGAAAAACAACAAACTCAGTGGGTTCAAACAGCAACAGAATCTGAAAAATTAGAACTTAAATATTCAGGTGATGACGACATCAATCATCAATGGAATGACGAGTGATCAAAAAAATTATTTTAACTGAGAAAAAAATCCTCCTGCTGCTGATCTGTTTATTGGTTGGATTAATCATCACCACTAAACTGATTCATTATTGGAAAGATGCCATGAAACCTGCTGTTGTATTTCTCGTTCCTGAAGCATTTATTGGTCCTGTTTTTGTGGTCTTTTCTCAAGCAGATGGGCAAGACTTGAAGCCTGACCCTTTAGGCGTTTCCCTGACAGTCCCCGAAAATGGATTGATTAAGGTGAAAGCTTCAAGAAATGAAGTTTTAACCCAAAGCATGAATTTCACCAAACGAAATGTGTATTGGATAAGCCTAAATAAAGCTGGGCAACGCAGCAATATGCCCTATCAAGGTGGTGGTGGTCGTGATTATGATAAAGAAATTGATTGGACTTGGTATATCGATACACAGAATCAAGCCAAGCAAATGATCTTTGATGAAAAACTGTATCCTAAAACCAATGATGCTGAGTTTTATTTTTTAACCAAAGCGCAAGCCAAATTAAAAACAGTCTATTACTGGGATACTTGTCGTGCTGATATTTGGAGAAATACAGAAGATTTACAGGCGTTTATGGCTGACTATATGAATGAAAATCGAAAAAAAGGAGAACTTCTCAATTGTATAAGTTTTACTGTTCTCTATCCCAATATAGAAAGTAAAAATATCGATGCATCTAGAATTTATGAAATGCAAAGTTTAGAAGAATTAGAACAACTGTTAATTTCACTTATCCCCCTAAAACAACAATATTTGAAAGAATATTTAGAACAACAATAAAAAGGATTAAAAGATGGCAACCATCCATGATCAAAAAAATAAATTTAACTGAGAAAAAAATCCTCCTCCTGCTGACCTGTTTATTGGTTGGGTTAATCATCACCACTAAACTGATTCATTATTGGAAAGATGCCATGAAACCTGCTGTTGTATTTCTCGTTCCTGAAGCATTTATTGGTCCTGTTTTTGTGGTCTTTTCTCAAGCAGATGGGCAAGACTTGAAGCCTGACCCTTTAGGCGTTTCCCTGACAGTCCCCGAAAATGGATTGATTAAGGTGAAAGCTTCAAGAAATGAAGTTTTAACCAAAAGCATGAATTTCACCAACCGGAATGTTTACTGGATAACCATGAACAAAGCTGGACAACGCAGCAATATGCCCTATCAAGGTGGTGGTGGTCGTGATTATGATAAAGAGGTGGATTGGACTTGGTATATCGATACACAGAATCAAGCCAAGCAAATGATCTTTGATGAAAAACTGTATCCTAAAACCAATGACGCTGAGTTTTATTTTTTAACAAAAGCGCAAGTAAAACTAAAAACAGTTTATTCATGGAATACTTGTCGTGCTGATATTTGGACAAGTGTTACAGAGTTAGAGGATTCTAGAAAGAATTGGTATTTTGGAAAAGAAGAAGTTAAACCATCTAGTACTTTTAGCTGCATGCAATTTAATGTTTCTTATCAAAAGATGGATGAAAAAGAACTAACCTATGAGAATTTTTTAGGTGATTATTCAGTACCTGAATTAGAAAATAAACTAAATGAAATAATACCGTTAAGACAAAAATATTTAAAAGAATACTTAGAACAAAATAAAGAGGATTAAAGAGATGGCAACCACCCATGATCAAAAAAATAAATTTAACTGAGAAAAAAATCCTCCTGCTGCTGATCTGTTTATTGGTTGGATTAATCATCACCACTAAACTGATTCATTATTGGAAAGATGCCATGAAACCTGCTGTTGTATTTCTCGTTCCTGAAGCATTTATTGGTCCTGTTTTTGTGGTTTTTTCCCAAGCAGATGGGCAAGACTTAAAACCTGACCCGTTAGGCGTTTCTCTGACAGTCCCTGAAAATGGATTGATTAAGGTGAAAGCTTTAAGAAATGAAGTTTTAACCAAAAGCATGAATTTCACCAACCGGAATGTTTACTGGATAACCATGAACAAAGCTGGGCAACGCAGCAATATGCCCTATCAAGGTGGTGGTGGTCGTGATTATGATAAAGAGGTGGATTGGACTTGGTATATCGATACACAGAATCAAGCCAAGCAAATGATCTTTGATGAAAAACTGTATCCTAAAACCAATGATGCTGAGTTTTATTTTTTAACCAAAGCGCAAGCCAAATTAAAAACAGTCTATTACTGGGATACTTGTCGTGCTGATATTTGGAGAAATACAGAAGATTTACAGGCGTTTATGGCTGACTATATGAATGAAAATCGAAAAAAGGAGAACTTCTCAATTGTATAAGTTTTACTGTTCTCTATCCCAATATAGAAAGTAAAAATATCGATGCATCTAGAATTTATGAAATGCAAAGTTTAGAAGAATTAGAACAACTGTTAATTTCACTTAACCCCCTAAAACAACAATATTTGAAAGAATATTTAGAACAACAATAAAAGGATTAAAGAGATGGCAACCACGCTAGCTTCGGTCATGACCACACCTGCTGATCCCAATAAAAACCGCAAAGATGTCCAGATTAAACTGGTTACGCTTGCCGCCTATCAAATGAATCTACGCTCATTTCACCCGAATAGACAGTTTGAAGCAAAAGGCTTATTTTTTCATGGTGATAATCGTGGGTTTTCTTTGGGAAATAGTTATTATGATTCTAATTCTCCTGACAAAATTCCTGCTGGAAGTGTTACTTCAAGAGTTTGGTCAAGATCAAATATCGACCTACCTATATTAAGCAGCTCTAAAGAACTAAAAACAATTGAGATAGAATCAAATCCGTCAAAGCCTTTAGATATTTTCCCTGCAAATCTACTTGGGCACGATCAAAACTATGCCGATGAAAAATATAAACCGAAAGGCACACTTAACGTTAATGTTCCTGAAATAAAATTTGAAAGTCCACGCAGTTTTATTTTTAAATCCTATTATGGCGGTGAAAACCACGCATTTATTCTGTCTCAAACCGCACAAGATATGACAGGTGCGACTTTTGTCCCCACCTTAGACGTATGGCATGAGTTTATGATTCGGATAGAGCGCATTAATAAATATATGGATATTAGTTCACTGGTCTATGGAGATGGTTTTCCCAATACAGAGGGCTTTATTGAAGATAGCAAAGGCCATAAAGTTTTTATTGGCACACATATCCGTATTGGTTCAGCTGCAACACATTTATTTGGCAAGAATACGCGCTTAATGTGGGCAAATGCGATTCGTATTGGCTTAAATGAAGATGGAACGTTTAATAACACATTATGGGTTTTTGCTCAGGGTTTAGGTGGGCCGAAAGAACATCGAGATGATTATGGTTTAACACCTGAAAAGAAAGGAAAGACGACCATAAGAATAATCGAACCGCTTACCCAACAGCCGACTATATTTTTTTGGAATTTTCAAGAAGCAGATGTCATTATTAAAAAACAATATAAAATTCCGTTTCGATTAAAAATAGACAGTAATTTAGCCATTATAGAAAACAACCTGTTTGAATCCTTTAAAACCCCGCCTATTTTAAAAACCACGGTTCAGGCTTGGAATGCTGCATTTTTACATCAAGACCCGAATGAAGGTCGTGATGAAGCTATTTACCAACTCGATGATGCTCAGTGGAAAAAATGATTTAAATCCCCTTCCACTCTAAAGCATTTTCTTAAAGTCATGGTTAGCCCCCATCTTTAAATTTTCTCAATAAGTTTTAGACAAAAGCTGAACAAAATTATAGAGTAAAACGATTCACTCAAATTTTCAGCAAAATATCACACGCGCCCGACAAGGAAAGCAGCATGAAATATAGAAAGCTCGGCACGACCGAAATCGATGTCAGTTTAATCGCCCTCGGCACGATGACTTGGGGCGAACAAAATACCGAGCAACAAGCACATGCACAACTCGATTATGCAACTGCCCAAGGCATTAATTTTATTGATGCTGCAGAGCTCTACCCCGTCCCACCTAAACCTGAAACCTATGGTTTAACCGAAAGCTATATTGGGACATGGTTAGCAAAGTCAAAGCAACGTGACCAACTGATTTTAGCCAGTAAAGTCGCAGGGCCATCATCAGCCAATGGTGGGACAGATCATATCCGTGCTGGTCAAAGTCGCCACAACAAGGCCAATATTGCACAGGCCCTGCATGACAGCTTAAAGCGCTTACAAACGGATTATATTGATTTATATCAATTGCATTGGCCCGATCGTAGCAGCAATTTTTTTGGAAAATTAGGCTATAACCATATTGAGGATGAAGTCAGCACGCCCATCTTAGAAACCTTAATGGTGTTAGATGATTTGGTTAAAGCCGGTAAAATCCGCCATATTGGATTATCCAATGAAACCCCGTGGGGCATGAGCCAATTCCTAAGACTTGCGGAAAAGTACGATCTCGCACGAATTGTCTCGATCCAAAATCCTTACAATTTACTCAATCGCAGCTTTGAAGTGGGTAATGCAGAAATCGCGATACAAGAACAAGTGGGACTGTTGGCTTATTCGCCTTTGGCCTTTGGACATCTCACTGGAAAATATCTAAATGGTGCATTACCAGAAGGTGCAAGAATTACCAAGTGGGCACGTTTTGGTCGCTATAAAAGTGCAAATGCTGAGAAAGCCACCCAGTTATATGTCGACTTAGCCAAAGCACATGGGCTAGATCCTGCGCAACTGGCCTTGGCTTATGTCAACCAGCAACGCTTTGTGACCAGTAATATTATTGGTGCAACCAACTTAGATCAGCTTAAAACCAATATCGACAGTATTACTCTTAAGCTCTCAGATGAATTACTGGCTGAAATTGAAAAAATCCATCAGCAGTATCCAAACCCAAGCCCATAAAATTTATGGGGTACATGATTTGGCGTTCCAGTATGTGGTGATGGAACGCCATACAATTTATGCTTTAACGCCCCTCACCTAAAAATGAATTAGGCTTACTCTTACAGCATTCTTACAGCATTCTTACAGCATTCTTACAGCATTCTTACAGCACAGCATTCTTACAGCATTCTTACAGCATTCTTACAGCATTCATACAGCATTTTTCTGCAACTTGGTTATGCTGCGCTGGCACTTTTTAGCCTATTTTTTAGATTATTTTGGAAGAAATATTCAGGGACACAGCAAGTAATATAACTCTATTGTGATTATGATCAATTCAGTGAAAGCTATGACACATAATACAGCTCAAAATATTGATCTAAAAAAAAAGAACGGATAGACCACCGTTTTACTTAGTCATTTGACTAACCAAATTATTATTTATACGACCTATTAAAAATAACGATATATTTTTATAGGGAATTAACCGAAAATCGTAGTAATCTATTAAGAATGAATATGTGTAATAAAAAGACACCGTATGAAATTAACACGTTTTAGTTTACTTGCTGTTGTGCTAGTTGTGGTGTCCTCCCCAATTTATGCAGTCAACCAAGAATCGTCTGAATTTAATGTCCGGATCACCATTAAAGAAAGTTGTAATATTTCAACAGCCGACGGTTCAGAGCTTGATTTTGGAACGATTGACCGCGCCTCAAAAGATGCCAATGCCAATAATAATTTAGCCGTCACATGTACCCAAGGGACGCCTTATCGCGTGGCGCTACAAAGTCCACGCCTGATGATCAACACCAAGATCAATAACCTCAGCATTCCCTATATGCTGTATCAAGATGCAAATCAGAGCAAACCCTTTGGCTATGATATTCAAGATGCTTATAGCAATACTGGAACAGGTAATACTCAAAAAATTCCGGTTTGGGGGCAAGTCAAACAAACCGATACCAATGTACCTGCTGGTCAATACAGCGATAAAGTGACGGTTGCAATTAGTTATTAATAGGTCAAAGTGACGGTAATCGTATCTTGATAATCACCCGGTGCAGGTACAATCGCACTTTTCCCGACCTTTCCATAAATATAAATACTTTGGCTCGAATTACTGCCACTTCCTTGTTCAGTTACACTATTGCTCCAAGCTCGGCTATTTTGAGCATCTTTATATAATTCATAAGCAATATAATCTGAACCTTTACGCATACGACGCGTTGTGCCATTGGCATTTACCCCACGATCCAAACTTATCTTCCATGAAGTGTTTAACGGACATGCCAAAGTCACAACACTAGAACTGCTTATATCTTTAGATAAATCATTAATTTGACCGAAGTTTAGATCGGTTGCCGCGATCAAATTACAACTATTTTCGTAATTGGTCGTGACCCTAAGGGCATTGGTCGCCTGATTACCTGTTTGCGTGCTTAGTACATCTTCCATGCTTAATGGTTTATTCTGGCTCAATCCATAAAGTAAGGTCACAGAGATATCATTATTATTTTGATAACTGCCCGCTGCAACAGTCTGCCCAGCATACACAAAACCATAGATCGGCAAATTAAAAACCTTTTGATTTTCCCCCACAGCAATGCTTTGGGAAATACATTTTAAAGTCGAAGCACTGGCTTGCGTATCTATCCGTTGGGTTAAGGCTGGGTCATAAAACAGATCATACGTTAAAAAGGAATGTGGCCAAGCGGCATAAGATACCATCTGGCGTCTGTTGTTAGCCAATCCTAGTCCACCAACAGTCGCAAAAGGACAAAGTGTCACATTTACAGCTTCCGTATGCTTGTAATGATTACAGGTAACCTGCCAATTGGTTGAGCTACTTTTGCCCGCTACAGACACAGCGCCAAAATTTAAAGCAGGGCCGGATAACCAACATGCACCACCAGCCTGTGCTGATGTACTGCTCAGCAATGCCACACCCAATACCAAAGGCAAGCCAAGCAACCAAGTAGCGGATAAAGTAAGCTGTGGAGGTCTAGTATTCTGCTTATTTATAATGTTTGGCACTTTAAGCTCCCCAAATCTAGATAGCCATATTGTGTTGAAAAGTCTGGTAAATCAAGACGACAAAGCTTGCCATCTTGATTGATGAACATCTGAGAGACCGCTGGATTTTCCAGATAGATTACGCCATCTCGCCCAACGATTGTATGCTCAACATCATCCAGATTTGGTGCTGTTTTTTGCACCCAGACCGGACTACCCATTTTCAGCGGTTTATTCTGTTCATCTAAAGCAACGACTTGTATAGATCGTACTTTATAAATGGGAAAATGCAGATAAATACCACTTAAGTACTGCGGCACTGCATCCAGTTGTGTCGATTCAATTTTATACTCCAATGGCAAATCCAATGGATCAATCGTAACCGCATTATGTTGATATGGATTGAGTGAATCGAGAAGCAATAAGCCTTTGGCATTGGTTTTCCCAACCAGACGATTTTCCACACGTACAGGAATATCGGGTACCCCTTGGGTAGACACCACTGCAAATGAGTTAAGCGATTGACGCATCGCAAAAAAATGGCTGTCCATGGCCAATAGACTACCACGTGCTCCAGCAATCAAGGTTCGATAATCTTGACTATTTATGCTGGTATTTTGAAAGCCGAGATCCCATTGCCCTTTCGGCGTTTCACGTTGTAATTGACCTTGAAAGCTATAATTACGCGTATCACTGTAATCAACATTGGCCTGCCATCCCCAATCGGGTTGATCTTGTACAGCCGTCTTACGTATATCTGCGGTGTATCGATTACGATCCTTTTCTTTTCGGGCATTTAGTGAGGCATTGGTTTGGCGATCTAGTGGAATATTCAAAGACATGAAAAACGTATTGCTACGATCATTTAAATCACGACTCATATTCAAACTTAAATAACTTCTAGAAGGAAAATAATAGGACCAGTTTAAGATCAAATATTCACTTTCTCGATCAAGATTTTTTTGGGAAACATAACTGCTCCCGAACTGACCTAAATCCGTATTTAGTCCAACAAAGATATGGTCTGAACGATCACTGTAGCTATAGCCTAGCGCACTGGCCAAATCACCAAAAGTAGCATCACTTTGTTGATGATTCATTGAAAAGTTGAGCCAGCGATTATTCCACTCATATCCCACTGAAAAGGACTGCCCCCCCTGCTGTGCCAATTCACTGTAGCTATAGGAACCATTTAAGATGCCCCAAGCTTTTGGTAAGCGATGTACTACACCAAATCCAGCCAAGGCCACATCCTTTGAATACTCAGTATGACTCTCAACCGTGGTGTCGTTGCTCAAACCATAGCGATAACTGGCATTTATAAGTAGATCATGGCCATAACTAAATGATTTAACCGCATAATTGAGCTTATTTACACCCACGTTCATATCCCAATCGGACAGTCCTTGTTGCAATAACTTTGAGGTACCAAACAAAGAAAAATCGACAATGCGTTGCTGGCCATTCAAATCGGTAATCAGCAACTGCGCAGTGCCTGAACCCGTAATCGACGGTGCAGTCTGAATATTAAACTGTCCTGGTGGCAGTTCACTGCTGCTTTGTTTAATCCCATTAATCAGTAAATCTACGGTTGAGGGTAATAGTACAGAACCTTTAAACGACGCGAGCGGTGAAGTCACTTGATAAGGTTGTAGATTAAAGTTTTTTGCCAGTTTAATCCCTGAAATTCGGGTGGAGCGACTCCAATCTAAAGCCCGAGATTGGCTATCTCCGACGGTTAGAGTCAAAGCCCGATCTGCAAAATCCTTTTGCCAATAACTATCTAGAATGTGACTGTTGAAGTGCTCTGATTGATCCGTTTTACTATAAGCATAATTGGCAGATACGCTTAAAAAACTTCCACGATCAAAGCCAAAGAAACGCAGTTCATTCCAACCACTCAGCGACCATAAGTCCTCTGTGGCCTGACTATAAAAATCATAATTGATCAACATTCCCGGCTTCATTTGCAAGGGATTTACTTTCGCGGCTGCCATCGGTACAAAGCCGGTAACGGTGGTGTTTTGCAGCAAACTTGGTATTACATTCAGTTCGATACTCTGCGCAGACTCATTGTATTTATAATTGAGTCCAGCAATTTGGGAGAGCCGTATAAATCCAGCATGTCCGGCCGCATCGGCAAGATTGACGTTTAGTTGCAATGCCTGCAGTGTGTCACGAGCAATAAATAGGTCATTGGATGTTTGGATGAACTCACCCAATACGGCACTGGGTGCTTGATTAAGCACAATTGCTAAATATAAGGTTTGCTGCTCAACAGCATCAAGATTGGATTTGGCTGGCTCACTGGCCACGGCAGCATGACTTAAGCTATAAGCAAAACAGAGTGCCTGAAAAAATGCGCCATGTTTTTTCATTAAAACTTATTGAATCACTAAAGTCTGAGCCAATCCATCGTTATTGATTCTTGCTTCGAATTTTCCGTTTGGAAGCATTTGCTTTGACTGGGAAATATCCCATTGCATACGTTGACCAACCAACACATACCCAACTAAACCATTGATTAATGAAATCTTCTCACCATTTGGATTGGTATAGGTTAATTCACTTAAGCGAATATGACGTTTACTGTTATTTTCTACGATGAGCTGTTGATTCTTAAAGCTAAAACCAACCTGAGCTAAAGAAGACAGTCCATTACGACGATTTATATTTTCATTGGACTGTAAAAACACAGGAATCGAATATTGTAAAAGTAATTGTAGGCCTGTTTGTGGATTGTCTAAATCTGAACGTGGCAATTCATCGATCAATAGTCGATAGCTTTGTTCTGTTTCAGTATTTGAAGGGGTTAAGCGGATAATACGAACCAGTTGTTTTTCACCGGCTTTAATTTCGGTAATCGAAGGACTTGCAACCAAATCTCGGGTCGGGCTTAGCTGATCTTTTGCATCGACTTGCGACCAAAGAAAAATACGGGTTTGGGCCCGAATGGTTTGGTCACCCGTATTGGTTAGCCAAATTTCTTTGGCTTTCTCTGGTGCAGCAAAGGCAACAGAAATTGGAGCGACTTGCAGACTCGCTGCAAGCCCACTCAGCGAATAGAGTGAAAGTATAAAAGTACAAATGAATTGAGCCAATTTGTTCATATAAACTGCCACGTTATTCCCAAATAAACTAACTAACTAACTAACGAATTAATAAGTTACTGTTGCAACAACCGTATCTACATAATCACCAGCTTCAACGTTAGTATTACCTGCTAATTTTGCATAAACAGGAATAAGCTGATCTTTACCACTACCAGTGCTTGATAATAGGTTTTTTACATCCCATTCAGTGGTATTTGCAGAATCTTGATATAAGGTATATGGCACTTTACTCTGTGAACCAGCTGTCATACTGCTCATTTCGCCATTACCTGCCAAAGCAATTTTATATGGCGTACTTAGAGTACAGGTAATATTTAACTGACCCGTTGCGGTACTGGTCATGTTGGTAGAACGATCTA
This sequence comes from Acinetobacter pullicarnis, assembly GCF_006352475.1. NCBI lineage: Bacteria > Pseudomonadati > Pseudomonadota > Gammaproteobacteria > Moraxellales > Moraxellaceae > Acinetobacter > Acinetobacter pullicarnis. The sequence continues at coordinate 1,330,148 of NZ_VCMZ01000001.1, read as the reverse complement.
CCGGGCTAAACTGAACATCTTGAGCCGCTGTAAATTTACACGACTCATTTACCGTAATTTTCACTTTAAATTCGGTAGAAGCAGTTCCTGTTGCTGCATGTGTTAAAACAGGTAACGAAGTAAAAACAACAAATGCAGAAACAATGGCTTTTTTCATGGAACACCTTACTAAAATGTGAAAAGATCACACATATGGACTAAATTGGGGCGGATTATAGGCTTTTTTTTAAGCTTGTAAAGCATTGATTGATGTTTTTTTAGACACGAACCCAGCAGATTTTTTTATAAATTTCAGCAATTAAAATAAAAGTATATCTAAAATATATGAATAGTAACGTTTCTAAAAAACCCTTTTCTCATTGATAGAAGTTTGCTCATAAAACCGAGCAAAGTGCGTCCCTATATGGCTATCTGGCAATTCCCTTGATCAGAATAATTGTTGTTTTTTTGTTTAAAATACTTCTTTTTCGATCAAAAAAATGACGATTTTTTTATGTAATACAAGTAACAATTAAGCGAATAATAAATGTCCAATTTCTGAAAAAAAATTTATTAAAAATAATAATAAAAATATTCAATTTTAGGTCTTCAGACCAAAATGATTTTTTAAAGTTGTTTTGAGATGATCTCTGAATGATTAAATACAACTGCAGTGCGACAGTAAAGCTGAGCGTAATGATAATACTCCTAAAAATAAGTCACATCCGAATCATTATTCAACCATCTCATCTATGGTCTATTTTCGAGTCATAAATGCATCAAACAAATTATCGATCTTTATATTATAGAAACCACCATTATCGAGTGCTAAACCCGCACCTTGACATTAGTGAACATATAAACTATATATTTATTCTGAAAGTATCAACCAATAAACTTAGATCACATATACTCGCGCATCTCAACCTTAAACAAGTCATAGGCAAGTCGCTGCGGCGCTAAGAATAAAAATAATAATTTCACTCTGTTGATCTGTTTAATACTTCAATATTTGACTGAACAACCAGCGTGAATTATGCAAAACGTAACGCTGCCTGATATTGTTTAATCTATCGCACTTTGATAACCTCCAATCAGAGTACGATAAAATAGTGTTTAAAATTAAAGCATTAACAACATCAAGATTGATTGTGATGTATCGAGTGTAGTGCACATATGGAAATGGACATGGAACAGACATCATCAAAAAAAAGGATGATCACGACACTCATTTTGTGTTTTATGATTGCAATCATTGAAGGCTTCGACCTTCAATCGATGGGCGTGGCTGCACCACGCATGAAAGCCGAAATGCTACTCAGCATTAGTCAAATGGGATGGGTGTTTAGTGCTGCCGTATTAGGAACCTTACCCGGTGCATTAATTGCAGGTCGATACGCAGATGCGATCGGTCGTAAAAAGGTTTTAATTATCTGTATTGCGATATTTGGTTTGATGTCGTTATTCACTCCATTCGTTCAAGAATATAGTATTTTATTATTGGTTCGTTTTCTCACTGGCATTGGAATGGGCGGTGCTTTACCCATCGTCATCACCATGGTTTCTGAAGCAGTTTCAGAGAAATATAAAGCCACGGCCGTCAGTTCAATGTATTGCGGTATGCCAATTGGCGGCATATTAACCTCAGTGGTTGCATTATCACTGACAGCTGATCATGAATGGCGTTATATCTTTTATTTCGGTGGACTCGCCCCACTCGTCCTTATTCCTGTATTAATTTATTTATTACCTGAGTCCAAAGCCTATTTAAGTACGGACCAAAAAATCATTAAGCAGAAAAAATCACTGATGGATGTACTGTTTAATAAAGATCGCATTGTCGTGACGATTTGTTTATGGCTCAGTTTCTTTGGCACACTCTTGGTTTTAACCTTATTGCAAAACTGGTTACCAACTTTAATTTCAGGCATTGGCTTAAGCAAAGCACAAGGCAGCTATATTCAAATTGGCTTTAACTTGGGTGGGTTTATTGGCGTATTAATGCTGGGGCTAATGTTAGATCGTCTCAACAAAGGCCTCATTGTAAAATGTGTTTATCTCGGTGTTTTAATTTCACTGATCTGCTTAGCCTTTTCAAATAACTTCATGGCTTTTGCAGTTTCAGCAGTTGCCTGTGGTATGTTTATTATTGGCTGTCAGTCAATTCTCTACACTTTATCTGCAAAATACTATCCAACAGAAATGCGTGGCTCTGGTGTAGGTGCTGCGGTCAGTGTTGGTCGTCTCGGTGCCTTTATTGGCCCATTGGTGGCTGGATATTTATTGAGTATTGGTCAAAGTGAAATCTTCGTGATTGCATCAAGTATTCCAATGATTTTATTGGCCGCTATTTCGGCATTAATCCTGTTAAGAAAACCAGAGTATGCGGCACAAACATCAGAGGACTTAACCCACAATCAGGTTAAAAAGGAGCTGGCTTAATATTGCTCGCTAAACTAGCTTAGCTAATCGAATACCACGCAGACAGGAGAATGACTGATTATCTCGCTACAATAAATCGGGATAACCGTCATCTATTCCCATCAGCAAAGATCAGTACAAACTGATGAATACAACTTAGATATACATTACACATCTAAAACCTCAAAAGTAATCATGGCACATGCTTTTGAGGTTTTATTCAATATGCATTCAAAGGTAACAATATGGTTCAGGATCATCAGCAGTTGTTTAATGATTTACAAGGTATAGTGGGCCAACATAGCCTGCTCACGCAAAAATCAAAAATTAATCCTTACTGTAAGGGTTTTAGGACAACTTCTGGTCATGCTTTAGCAGTCGTCATACCAAATAACTTAATCGAATTATGGCAAGTGCTGCAATGCTGTGTCGCTCAAAATATTATTATATTAATGCAGGCATCCAATACCAGTGTCACTGGCGGCTCGACCCCTCACCATAAAGGCTATGATCGTGATGTAATTATTGTGAGTGTAAAGAAAATAACGGCAATTCAACTACTCGATAATGCCCAGCAAGTCATAGCCTTTCCGGGAAACACTTTGACCGAACTTGAAAATGCGCTAAAACCCTTTAACAAAGAACCTCACTCAGTCATTGGCTCCTCCTGTATTGGTGCTTCCGTTGTCGGTGGGATTTGTAATAACTCTGGCGGCTCATTAATCCGTCGTGGTCCTGCATTTACAGAAAAATCTTTATTTGCACAAATAAATGAAGATGGCCAGTTGGTGTTGGTCAACCATTTAGGCATTGATCTTGGTGTTACACCAGAAGAAATACTATCCAATTTGGAAACAGAGTCATATCACTATGGTGATGCGGCAGACTGGGAAGGCAAGTTATGGGCCGATGACTATGCTGATCGATTAAGACAGGTCGATGCAAATGAACCAACTCGTTTTAATGGTGATCCTCAATATCTACATGAGTGTTCGGGCAGCACCGGTAAACTGGCTGTATTTGCCGTGCGATTACCGACCTTCGATGCAATAAAATCAACAGAAGTTTTTTATATTGGAAGCAATGATGAACAATCCTTTGTCGAATTAAGACGCTATTTACTCAAAAATTTATCCCAGCTTCCGATTCAAGCTGAATACATCCATCGTTCTGCTTTTGATTTAACCGTACAATATGCCAAACATATGTATAAGGTGATTGATTATTTAGGCCCAGATAAAATTCCGCAAATCTTAAGCTTAAAAAATAGTGCAGATGAAGTCTTTAAAAAAATTCCATTTTTACCTAACAATACCGTGGATCGCGTACTACAGCTGATTAACCGTGTGACACCGAATGGAATTGAAAAAAGAATCGCCAATTTTCATGAAAAATATGACCATCATTTGGTTATTAAAATTGATGCAGAACAAAATAAAGAATTTGAAGATTTAATGCAGAATTTCTTCAATACCGCATCGGGTGAATATTTTAAATGCGATGCCAAAGAAGCCAAAAATGCATTTTTAATTCGTTTTGCAGTCGGTGGCTGTGCAGGTTATTACTGCGATAGCAAAAACATTAATATTAATGAAAGACTGGTCGCTTTGGACATTGCACTCAAAGCCAATGATGAACAGTTTATGCTAGAACTCCCGCCAGAACTCGACCAACAAGTCGAACTCACCTCAAGTTGCGGTCACTTCTTTTGTTATGTGATTCATCAAGACTATCTGTTAAAACCGGGCTACGATGCTGAAGCCTTTAAACACAGCATGGTGCAATATTTAGAGCAACGTGGCGCAAAATACCCTGCTGAACATAATGTCGGGCATATGTATCAAGCATCGGCAGACTACCAAGCCTTTATGCAAAAATTAGATCCAACCAATAGCTTCAATCCGGGGATTGGTAAAACCTCTAAAAAGAAATTTTGGAAATAGGCTGACGCTGAGGTTGCTAATATTTAATTATTTGCTTGTTCTCTACATGCCTCGTGGAACAAGCAATCTGTTTATTCATTTAAATAAGTTACGCCTATACCTTGTTTGATCATTCAACCATCTAATACAAAAGTAGTTGAAAATTTAATTTGCTTTCTCATTTTCAATAAAACAGTCAATTAATATGCTGATGAACGGTCAGAAACCGTTTGATAGACTTTAATATCGACTAATTTTTTATTTTTATCAAAGAGCCAGATTGCAACAAAATGATCCCAAGTCAATAAATTTCTTCGATGAAAACTAATCCGCTCGTGTATCCCGAAACGATAATCTGTACCAAACGCCTTCACATCAAACCGAGACCTTAAGTGATATTCTACAGAACTTAGCTCACCGACATTGAGGCCTTTGCTTCCAGCTAAATATTGTGGGCTAATTCGTTCAATTTCTTGCTCTGCACTGCCGCAGTCATATTTCTTTTGACAAATGTTTAATACTTGTTCAATGGAAGAACCAATGGGTGTTATTTTATGAAGTCTGGCTTCCGTACCATTTTCAGTCGGTTTAAATATACTGAATCCTGCCAATATAAAAATAGAACTGATTAAAAAAATAATACGAATGGCTTTTTTCATACTAAATATCGAAATAATTATAATCAATCAATTATGTCTGATAAATACTAATCTGCATAATACAGTTTATCTCGCATATTTGCCGTTAACTCCATTTATGATGTCTTCACACCCAAGCCATCCACCTACGCCATATACACCAGAGCTTCGCCACGTTGTACGGTTTGCCCGGCTTTACACATAATGGCTTTTACAATGCCTGCATCGGATGCAAATACTGGTAACTCCATTTTCATGGCTTCGATAATTGCCACCGTTTCGCCCTTTTCAACATGCTGCCCTGCTTCAACCAACACCTTCCAAATATTTCCGGTCATACAGGCATGCAGTGCGGAATAATCTTGATAATCGTCTGCATCTATTTTGGGTGCTTGATCAACGTCAAGCGTGGCAGTGAAAGCATCTTTCCAGATTGCTACTTCGGCTTGAAAGGCAGTTTGCTGATTGGCCTTAAAGTGAGCAATACTGGCTTGTTCAGCCTCAATAAATTGACAATAGGCTGCATAATCAAATTGTGTTTCTTCGATTTTAATTTCCGCCTGTCCATGGGCAAAATCGGCACGCCATTGTTCCAACTCAATCTCGGTCACGGGGAAATATTTAATTTGATCAAAGCAGCGCAATAACCATTGTTGATCACCAAATTGCTTGTTCTTTTTAAATTTATTCCAAATTGGCAGCGTTCGCCCAACCAATTGATAGCCCCCAGGTGAATCCATCCCATAAATACACATATACATGCCACCAATCCCCACAGTGCCTTCTGCGGTAAAGGTTCTGGCGGGACTATATTTTGAGCTGAGCAGACGGTGGCGTGGATCAATCGGCACGGCGCATGGTGCAGTCAGATACACATCACCCAATCCGAGGATCAAATAATGGGCGTCATATAAAATCTGTTTGACCTGCTCACGACTGGCTAGCCCATTGATGCGCTGTATAAAATCAACATTATTGGGCAGCCACGGTGCTTTGGCACAAACACTTTCTTGATAGCGTTCGACTGCACCCAAGGTGGCACTATCTTCAAAGGCCATAGGCAAATGAATAATCCGTGATGGCACCTGAATCTGACTGAGATCGCCCATCTGATCTTCAAGTTCAAATAAGGTTTCAATCAAATACGCTTGCGGTAAGATCAGCCCATTATATTTAATCTGCAATGAACGCACGCCCGGTGACAGTTCTTCTACCCCAAGCACGGCTTGCTCCTCTAACATTTGCATCAAGCGATGCACTCTTAAACGCAATGCTAGATCGAGTATATTCTCGCCATATTCCAACAAGATATAGCAATCCCCAGCCTGACGATAAACGACCATTGGCGCAACTGTGGTCGCTGCTCTGGTGGCGATGATGCCCTGATTTGATAAATCGATCGAATCTTGCCCTAGACCCTCAGTAAAATCGGGCGCGATCTGCTGAATCTCCTGTATCTCACCTAAGCAGAAATCTTGAATAATTCTCTGCTGTTGGCGTTCTAAAGCATTGGCTTGTGCCAAACTTAAAGGATAAAAACTAATTTTATCATCGGCCTTTAACTGCCCGACTTTCCATAATTCAGCTTTGGCAATGCTTACTGGACAAACAAAGCCACCTAAACTTGGCCCATCCTTGCCAATAATCACGGGAAAATCCCCAGTGAAATTAATCGCACCAATCGCGTATTCGCAATCATGTACATTGGAGGGATGTAGTCCCGCTTCTCCACCATTTTCACGTGCCCAACGTGGGGTTGGCCCAACTAAACGCACGCCTAAACGACTGGAATTAAAATGCACCGTCCAACTTGAAGTAAAAAACTCCGCCATATAATCTTCGGCAAAAAAATCAGGTGCACCATGTGGCCCATATAACACTCCGATTTTCCATTCATTACGATATTGAGGAATCAGCGCTTCAGGCAAGGCACGTGCTGCGGCAACTGCAAGCGGCAGATCAGTCAGGGGTTGCAGAGGATTGACCATTTTTAGCATATCGCCAACCGCTAAGGTTCGTCCTGCATGTC